>NZ_AUKE01000005.1 GCF_000424585.1 Butyrivibrio sp. MC2013 | reverse complement strand
TTCCACGGTCCTATTGACAGGCTCGCTTTCCTGCGCGCGAAGTCTACGCCGATAACGGGGAACTGAACATGAGTTACAGTCATACCGTTATCGAATCTCCATTGTACGCAGGAAAGACACTACATTCTGTACTGATACATGAACATAACCTGGGGCTCTGCCCCAGACCTCGGCCTCCTCCAAAGAACTGAATCTTGGTGCTCTGGCTCACAGGGATGTTCACTCGTTATCGAAGGAAGCGCCGCCTTAAGTGTAAGAGTAAATTCCACGTAAGATGAAGTGGAATTTGGTGTAAGACTAAATTCAACTTTCACCCCTTTGAAGTGGAATTTAACTTTTCACTTCATACAAAATACGGAGGCATAAAAAATTACTTGCAATAAATAACACCTTGTGCTAGAATAAAACTCCGTGATATAAATTCCTTGCTTCTGCTGCGGTGACGAGCCGCTTATGCAAGTAGAAGCCAGAGACCAAAAGGAGGTAACAAACAGCATGAACAAGTACGAATTAGCCGTTGTTGTCAGCGCAGGTGTTGATGACGAGCAGAAGACTGCCGCTGTTGATAAGTGCAAGGCACTGATCGAGCGTTTTGGCGGTACAGTGACAAATGTCGACGATTGGGGTAAGAAGAAGCTTGCTTACGAGATCGAGAAGCAGACAGAAGGTTTCTACTACTTCATTCACTTTGATGCTGAGCCCACTGCTCCCGCAGAGATCGAGCACCGTGTTCGCATCGTAGACAATGTCATCAGATACTTATGCGTTAGAAGCGACGAGGCATAAGAAAGAGGACTAAAATGAATAAAGTTATACTTATGGGACGCTTAACAAGAGATCCGGAGGTTAGATACAGCCAGGGTGATACACCTCTTGCAATTGCAAGATACTCACTGGCGGTCGACAGACGTTTTGCCAGAAGGGGACAGGGAGATGACCAGCAGACAGCTGATTTTATCAACTGTGTTGCATTTGGCAAGTCCGGTGAATTTGCAGAGAAATATCTGCATAAGGGCACCAAGATCTGTGTATCCGGCAGGATCCAGACAGGCTCTTATACCAACAAAGATGGTGTCAAAGTATATACTACAGAAGTTGTTGTAGAAGATCAGGAATTCGCAGAGAGTAAGAATTCAAATGGTGGCTCTGATTATCAGGCTCCTAATGGTTCATCTGCTCCTGCAGCTGGTCAGGGAACGGCAGTTGATGGATTTATGAATATTCCTGAAGGAATCGATGAGGATTTGCCGTTCAATTGATTATTCGAATAGGAGGCAATCAAATGGCTTTCAATAAGGACAGAGCTGATGCACCTCGCAGAAAGGGCGGCATGCACAGAAGGAAAAAGGTATGCGTGTTCTGCGGTAAGGATCATGCAATTGATTTCAAGGATGCAGCTACACTTAGAAAGTATATTTCTGAGAGCGGCAAGATTCTTCCCAGAAGGATCACCGGTAACTGCGCTAAGCACCAGAGAGAGATCACTGTTGCTATCAAGAGAGCAAGACACCTTGCGATCATGCCCTACGTACAGGACTAATTCCTGCAAGGCATATAATTGATTTTGAAGACACTTTTTAGAGATAATTCTAAGAAGTGTCTTTTTTAGCGTAAATTTGGGGGAATGCAAGCTAGAGGATTACATGGTATAATGCAGGATAGGAGTGGAGGGGAATTCTATGAAAAAAAGCAAAATCAGGCTTAAGGGGCGTCTTAAGACTTTCTTATCCGTTTTTACTTATCTTACTATGTTCCTGTGGGTTGTGAACATCGCCGTATTTGCCTTTGGTGGTCTTCATGCAGGGCTTATTCTTGCTATTTTTTCAATATGCTATTCTATTGTAGTAATACTGATGAATGTCCGCACGAGGCCGCTGATAATGAACGAGCTTATCAGCTTTGCTACTGAGTATGGTCAGATCCAGAAGACTTTACTAAGGGAGATGGACCTTGCAAGTTGTCTTATTGATGAGACCGGCAGGATTGTGTGGACTAACATAGAATTTGAGAAGATCATACATGAGGAAAAGGGCTGTCATAAGCCTATAAGTAACTTTTTTCCCACTGTGACTGTTGATAAATTCCCCATGGAAGCGGATGAGGAGGTCCAGATGGATCTGGACTATGGTCAGTCCAATTATTCACTGAGGATGAGGCATATTCCTCTTTCTGAGATTGGAAGGAATAGTGATATCATAGATACCGATGATTATGAAGGCTATCTGATCATGCTCTATCTCTTTGATGAGACTGCTCTGAAGCTGGCTGTACAGGAGATAGATGATCAGTCTCTGGCATCGGGCCTTATCTACCTTGACAATTATGATGAAGCACTGGCTAGTGTCGAGGAAGTCAGGAGATCTCTCTTGATCGCTCTGATCGATAGGAAGATCAATAAGTATATTGCAAGATCTAACGGCATAGTTACCAAGACGGAAAAGGACAAGTATTTTGTCATCATGCCAAAGAAGAGTTTGCAGCAGCTGCAGGAGTCCAGATTTGACATCCTTGATGAAGTCAAGAATGTGAGCATTGGTAATGAGATGGGAGTGACTCTTAGTATAGGCGTAGGTGTTAACGGTCTGTCTTATGCGCAGAATTATGAATTTGCAAGGACTGCTATTGATCTGGCTCTTGGACGAGGAGGAGATCAGGCAGTAGTGAAGTCTCCTGATAACCTTGTATATTACGGAGGCAAGAGTCAGCAGGTAGAGAAGAGTACCAGGGTCAAAGCAAGAGTGAAGGCTCACGCCCTTAGAGAGATTATCATGGCCAATGATACAGTTCTGGTCATGGGACACAGAATGGGAGATGTGGACAGCTTTGGTGCTTCCATTGGTATATATCGTATTACCAAATCTCTTGAGAAAAATTGTCATATAGTATTAAATGATGTGACCACATCCATAAAGCCCTTATTGGATCTCTTCAAATCCAACAGCGAATATTCCGAGGATATGATCGTAGGTTCCCAGCAGGCTATTGAGATGATGGGAAGGAAGACAGTCCTTATTGTGGTAGATGTTAACAGACCCTCTATCACTGACTGCCCGGAACTTTTGAGAAACTGCAAGAATATAGTAGTTCTTGACCACCACAGGCAGGGAAGTGAGACAATTGAGAATGCTACTCTTTCGTATGTAGAGCCCTATGCGTCATCAGCCTGTGAAATGGTATCTGAGATCCTTCAGTATATCGGGGATGATGTGAAGATGACCTCTCTTGAGGCAGACTGCATGTATTCGGGAATAGTAGTAGATACCAATAACTTTATGCAAAAGACCGGTGTCAGGACCTTTGAAGCTGCAGCTTTTCTGCGAAGACACGGTGCAGATGTTATCAGGGTGAGAAAGCTGTTCCGGGAAAATGCTGAGGAATACAAGGCAAAAGCTGATGCTGTAAGTCAGGCTGAGATATACAAGGGTGTGTATGCTATTTCCACCTGTAGCAGTGAGGATATCGATAGTCCTACTGTAATAGGCGCCCAGGCAGCTAATGAACTGCTCAATATCAAGGGCATCAAGGCAAGCTTTGTATGTACTCATTATCAGAATACGGTCTATGTCAGCGCCAGGTCTATAGATGAAGTAAATGTTCAGGTGATCATGGAGAGACTGGGCGGCGGTGGACATATGACCGTGGCCGGTTGCCAGATGGAGAGTATCACAGTGACAGAGGCGATCGGCATCATTAAGGAAACACTAGATAAAATGATAGAGGAAGGTGAGATCAAATGAAAGTAATCTTATTGGATGATGTTAAATCTCTTGGCAAAAAGGGAGATATTGTAAATGTAAGTGATGGTTATGCCAACAACATGCTCTTTAAGAAAAAACTGGGTGTTGAAGCCACTCCTGCCAATATGTCCAAGCTTAAGGCGGAAAAAAAGTACGAGGAGAAAATGGCTCAGGAAAAGCTGGATGCAGCAAAAGCCTTTGCTGCAGATATGGATGGCAAGGTCCTAAAGCTGACACTTAAGACAGGTGAGGGCGGCAAGTCTTTTGGTTCTATATCCAGCAAGGAAATCGCTCAGGCAGCCAAGGACCAGTATGATATGGAGATTGACAAGAAAAAGATCGTACTGGCAGATGCCATCAAGACCTGCGGTGAATATGAAGTGGCTGTTAAGCTTCATCCTCAGGTGACAGGAAAATTAAAGCTTGAGATCAGCGAAGCGTGATCGCAGAAGCTGGATAGAATAAAAGTCAGGGGTTTTATCTTGTATGGCTGATGAAGAATTGATGCTTAAAAGAGTCCCGCCACACAGCCAAGAAGCTGAGCAGTCCGTAGTAGGTGCCATGATCATGGACGTGGAGGCTATAGAGATTGCAACGGAGTATATCACCGGTGATGATTTCTATAACAGGCAGCTGGGAGTCTTTTTTGATACTATTGCAGAACTGAATAGAGAGGGTAAACCTGTTGATCAGATCACCCTTCAGGAGAGATTGTTAGAGAAAAATGTTCCGCCGGAGTATTCATCGACAGAATATATACTCAGGCTGGTATCGGGAGTCCCTACTTCTGCCAATGTCAAATACTACTCTCAGATCGTGAGCTCCAAGGCGACGCTCCGAAAACTTATCAAAGTGTGTGAGACTACCAGCAGTAATTGCTACCAGGGAACAGATAATCTGGAGACTATACTGGCAAATGTTGAGAAGGATATATTCAACGTAGTCCAGCAGAAGAAGGGCGGAGACTATGTGCCTATCAGGGATGTAGTTGTCAACGCTTTGAACAAGATCGCAGCAGCCAGTAAAAATGGCGGAGCGGTAACAGGCATAGCTACGGGATTTACGGATCTGGATTATGATACTGCCGGCTTCCAGCCCTCGGATCTGATACTGATAGCGGCCAGGCCTTCAATGGGTAAGACGGCATTTGCGCTTAACATAGCAGAGTATATGGCGTTCAGATCAGGTGAGACCTGTGCTATATTCTCGCTGGAAATGAGTAAGGAGCAGCTGGTCAACAGACTATTGGCGATGGAATCCCATGTTGAAGCTCAGAGCCTTAGAACAGGTAAGATGAGTGATGGTGAATGGGAACAGCTCATCGACAGTGCGGATATGATCGGTGCCTCCAATCTGATAATAGATGATACCCCCGGTATCTCAGTCCAGGAGTTAAGGTCCAAGTGCAGAAAGTATAAGATCGAGCATGATCTAAAGATCATATTCATAGATTACCTTCAGCTGATGACCAGCGGAGGTAAGGGATCCGAATCCAGGCAGCAGGAGATTGCGGAAATATCAAGATCACTCAAGGCTCTGGCCAGGGAACTGAATGTGCCTGTTGTAGCTCTGTCACAGCTTTCCCGAGCAGTAGAACAAAGACCGGACCACAGACCTATGATGTCCGACCTTCGTGAATCCGGAGCTATCGAGCAGGATGCGGATATGGTCATGTTCATATACAGAGATGACTACTATAATAAGGATTCTGAGAAAAAGGGAATTGCGGAGATCATTATAGCCAAGCAGAGAAACGGCCCTATCGGAACAGTGGATCTGCTCTGGATGCCCAAGTTTACCAAATTTGCAAATCTTGAAAGGCATTAATATTTTTATGCGCCCTCATAATGCTTTGCTTGCAGCAAGCTTATGAGGGCGCAGACATAAAAAGCCCGGCAGAATGATCTGCCGGGCTTAATTCACCTGTTCATATCAGGTTTATGAAATTATCCCTGAGAGATAGCGGAAACAGGGCACTGTGCAGCGCATGAACCGCAATCGATACATGTGTTTGCATCGATCTCGTACTGGGAATCTCCCTGAGAGATAGCGGAAACAGGGCACTGTGCAGCACAAGAACCGCAGCTGATGCAGGAATCGCTAATAACGTATGCCATTGTCTTAATCTCCTTCCTATATCAATAAAACTATTATGGACCGGTACAAAATATATATCGGCCTCATCTGCCGCTTATAGTTTATATCAATTTGAATATTTTATCAAGAGAAGTTATGTGTTATTTAATCATCCGTGTCTTTTAATGGTATATTTAATGAGACAGATAGAGGAAAAAAATCATGTAAAAAACTAGCTTATGTCGGGCTTTGCAAGGCTTACGGTAATTGACATTAATCTGTCATAATGCTACCATGATATGTGCAGCAATATATTTGGCTGCTGTTTATTTTTTGCGCTTTTGTGGCAAAAATTGCGCAAGCTTCTTAATCAGTTCGTTGTGGAAAACGGCAATTGTATAAGCAAGAACCTTTTTCTATCAATATGCCAAAGATCATACTATATCTAAGTAGGAGGAAAAAAAATGGCAAGAAACATGAAAACCATGGACGGTAACGAAGCAGCTGCATACGCTTCATATGCGTATACAGAAGTTGCCGCTATGTACCCTATCACACCTTCATCAGTTATGCCAGAGCATGTTGATGAATGGGCTACGGCAGGAAAGAAGAACATCTTCGGCCGCAGCGTTCAGATTACTGAAATGCAGGCAGAGAGTGGTGCAGCAGGTGCTGTACACGGTGCACTTGTAGCAGGTGCTCTCACATCTACATATACTGCATCCCAGGGTCTGCTTCTTATGATTCCCGATCTCTACAAGGTTGCCGGTGAGCGTCTTCCCGGTGTATTCAATGTATCTGCAAGATGCGTTGCCAGCCACGCGCTCAACATCTTCGGCGATCATTCCGATGTTTACGCATGTCGTCAGACAGGTGCTGCTATGCTTTGCGAATCTTCCGTACAGGAAGTTATGGACCTGACACCTGTTGCATATATGTCCGCTATCGAAGGCAAGCTTCCTTTCATCAACTTCTTTGATGGATTCCGTACATCTCACGAGATCCAGAAGATCGAAGTATGGTCAGATGAGGATCTGAAGAGCTTTGCTGATTTCGATGCTATTGATGATTTCAAGAAGAACGCTCTGAACCCTAACCATCCTCGTCAGATGGGATCTGCTCAGAACCCTGATATCTTCTTCCAGACCAGAGAGTCTTGCAACTCTGCATACGATGCTATCCCTGCTATCGTTCAGAAGGCTATGGACAAGGTCAATGCCAAGATCGGTACAGACTACAAGCTCTTTAATTACTACGGCGCAGCTGATGCTGAGACAGTTATCGTTGCTATGGGTTCTGTTAACGATACTATTGAAGAGACAATCGATTACCTTGAGAAGCAGGGTGAGAAGGTCGGCGTAGTTAAGGTAAGACTGTATCGTCCTTTCGCTACAAAGGCATTCGTTGATGCTATTCCTGCAACTGTTAAGAGAATCGAAGTTCTCGACAGAACAAAGGAGCCCGGATCACTTCATGAGCCTCTTGCTCTTGATGTTATCTCTGCACTTAAGGGAACTAAGTTCGAGACAGTTCCTGTATTCTGCGGTCGTTACGGACTTGGTTCCAAGGATACTACTCCTAACCAGATCGTTGCTGTATTCCACAACGATTCCAAGCCTGAATTCACAATCGGTATCAATGATGATGTTACTAATCTGTCACTGGATGCAGGTGCTCCCCTTGTTACTACTCCTGAGGGAACCACAAACTGCAAGTTCTGGGGTCTTGGCGCAGACGGTACTGTAGGTGCTAACAAGAACTCCATCAAGATCATCGGTGACAATACAGACATGTATGCTCAGGCATATTTTGACTATGACTCCAAGAAGTCCGGTGGTGTTACCATGTCTCACCTGAGATTCGGTAAGAAGCCCATCAAGTCAACATACCTGATCAAGACAGCTAACTTTGTTGCTTGCCACAATCCTTCTTATATCCGTAAGTTCAACATGGTACAGGAGATCGTAGATGGCGGCTCATTCCTGCTGAACTGCCCTTGGTCCGTTGAAGATCTTGAGAAAGAGATTCCCGGCCAGGTTAAGAAGTACATGTATGATCACAAGATCAACTTCTATATCATGAATGGTTCCAAGATCGGTGTAGAAGTTGGTATGGGTCCTACAAGGATCAATACAATCCTTCAGTCCGCATTCTTCACTATTACAGAGATCATTCCTAAGGAAGATGCTATCAAGTTCATGAAGGATGCTGCTCAGAAGACATACGGCCGTAAGGGTCAGGATGTCGTTGAGAAGAACTGGAAGGCTATTGATGCCGGTGCAGATCCCAAGAACCTGATCAAGGTTGAGATTCCTGAATCCTGGAAGGATGGAGTTGATGAAGGCCTTGAGTTTACAGTTGCCAAGGGTGATCGTAAGGACGTTGTCGATTTCGTTAACAACATCCAGTCCAAGGTTAACGCTCAGGAAGGTAACAACCTGAAGGTTTCTGAGGTTGCTCCTTATACAGACGGTTCTACACCTTCCGGATCATCTGCATTCGAGAAGCGTGGTATTGCTGTTAACGTTCCTGAATGGAATCCTGAGAAGTGTATCCAGTGTACATTCTGTTCTTTGGTATGTCCTCACGCAGCAATCCGTCCTGTAGCTATGACAGCAGAAGAAGCAGCAAATGCTCCTAAGGATATGAAGCTGGTTGACCTTAAGGGTATGGATGGCTACAAGTTTGGTATCACTGTATCCGCTCTTGACTGTACAGGATGCGGATCTTGTGCAAATATCTGTCCTGGCAACATGCAGGAGAAGGTTACTCTTGTTATGGGTGCTCTTGCTAAGAACCAGTGGCAGCAGGAAGGCTTCGATTATGCAGTAACTCTTCCTACCAAGAAGGATGTTGCTGAGCACTTCAAGACATCCACAATCAAGGGAACTCAGTTCCTCAAGCCTCTCCTTGAGTTCTCAGGCGCTTGCGCAGGCTGCGGTGAGACACCTTACATCAAGCTGGCTACACAGCTCTTTGGTGACAGGATGTATATTGCAAATGCTACAGGATGTACTTCAATTTGGGGTAACTCCTCACCTTCTACTCCTTACACTGTAAACGAGGAAGGTCACGGTCCTGCATGGGATAACTCCCTCTTCGAGGACAATGCTGAGTTCGGTTTCGGTATGCTGCTTGCTCAGAACGCTCTGCGTGATGAGGTTAAGGAGCAGGCTGAGAAGCTTGCAGAAGCAGGCAATGCTGCAGCTCAGAAGTATCTTGATACATTTGCTAATGGCGATACAAATACAGCTGCTACAAACGAGATGCTTGAGTCTATCGCATCTGATAACAGCGAAGCTGCTACATTCATCAAGAAGAATAAGGATTTCGCAGCTAAGAAGTCACAGTGGATCATCGGTGGTGACGGATGGGCATTCGATATCGGTTTCGGCGGTCTGGATCACGTTCTGGCTTCCGGTAAGGATATTAACGTTCTGGTTGTTAACACTGAGGTTTACTCTAACACAGGCGGACAGGCTTCCAAGGCTACACCTATCGGTGCTGTAGCACAGTTTGCTGCCGGTGGTAAGGCTATCAAGCAGAAGGATCTTGCTTCCATCGCTATGAGCTATGGCTATGTATACGTTGCTCAGGTAGCTATGGGTGCTAACATGAACCAGACACTGCAGGCTCTTCGTGAGGCTGAGGCTTATCCGGGTCCTTCACTGGTTATCTGCTATGCTCCTTGTATCAACCATGGTATCAAGGTTAACGGCGGTATGACAGGTGTTATGACTGAGGAGAAGAGAGCCGTTGAGTGCGGTTACTGGAATCTGTTCAGATTCAACCCTGCTGCAGAAGGCAAGAAGCTTACAGTTGACTTCAACAAGACTAAGCCTGAGAACTACCAGGAATTCCTGGATGGCGAGGTTCGTTACATGTCACTGAGAAAGGCTAATCCTGCAAATGCAGATTCCTACTATGCACAGAATGCACAGAATGCTAAGGATCACCTTACATATCTGGAGCGTCTGGCAGAGATGTATGATCCTGCAAACTAATAGATGATCTCGTAAGAGCATTATCAGGGGCATCCCATATGGGATGCCCCTTTTTTGATCATTAACTGATAAAAATAATTAAGGCATTATAAAAGGAGCTACGCCGGCGATGGATCATCTGCCGTGATAGCTCCATAAAATATCTTGCATGGAAGGGATTCTTAAAAAGATCCTGCTTCGGAAAGCTTTTGAAGTGCATGTCCTGCGATTATAACAGGGAAGTGCTCTTCAAGATAATCGGGACTTCTCCTTATGGTGTTGTCCTCGTGAGAGTACTCTCCCAGTAACCTGCACATATTGATATAGGCTCTGTTGTCAGGGTCTCCATAGAGGGCCAGAAGATAGGAACCTGATTCCGGATCTCTAAATAGTGTAGATCTTCCTTCATAATTTGAGGGGATTACAGATACCAGCTGCAGTACATCGTGCATAGCATTTAGCCTGAAACACTTTACTGTCATGGACTTGTCATAAGACAGTTTGGAAGATCCTGAACTTGTGGAGGATTTCTTCTGGAGTTTTTCTGTAGCATCATCAAGAAAACCCGAGAAATCACCATCCTGGAGCTTTTGGAAGAGGTCCATTACTTCGCTTTCCTCGTCTTCATAGGCGCTGTCTGCAAAGTCAGTCTCATTATTCTCATATGAAGAGTTTGCATCAGAAACAGAAGGACCGAACTGGGAAAAGCGTGTATCAAGCTCTTCAGGGTCTTCAGATTTAGTGATGACCAGTACAATGCACTCAGAATTGATGGGAATAGCCTCTATCATAAGTGGAACATCTTCTGAGTTAAAGCCAAAACGTGTATTTGCTTGATCCATCATCTCCTGAAAAAGCTCGCGTGCTTTCTCAGTACCATAAGCAAGCTCGCTTACTTTGAGCTGACGCCTTGCCAGATCTTCCTTGGTAAGTGTGCAGCGGATCTGATGGTCATTTACTTTCTCGATTTTCATATCAGTTCCTCCGTTTCCTCCTGCAGATGTTAGCAGGAATTCATCCGTGAAATCCGATTCGGGAACTATTGTTGACATCTTTCCTATAATGGGCCCGAACATAGCTGATGATACATTCTGGCTGCATTTGTGTCAACTTACGAGTATGATAAATTCATTATTTGTATCGGTAGGAAGGACTCATAATTGCAGACTAAGATACAAAATTAATATTTTTTTATTATGAAAAAATGACTTGAATTATAAATAACAGTCATATATAATAATTTCTCGTGAGATACCTTTCCAGATTACGTATCCGGAAAGGGGTGATTATTTTCTAAGAGATATTTCTACAAGAGATTCCGGTGTTTCTGCCGGGATGTTCAGCTGATTATTTTATAATGCTTGATCTTATTTTGGAGAGTTGTTGTCCGCACTCTGCTTATATTTTCTGCATTTATATTTCAGTACCTGAAAGAGCGCCTTATGTGTGCTTTCTCTATGTAATTTCCATATCTCTATCATTAAACAACTATTTTGTGCAATGCTTTCTCATTGCGGGGGGATTCTATTAAATCACAATATTTTCCCAATCTATTTGATCTATTTTAATCAGATACAGAAAGGTGTCTCATATTCATAGGAAGAGCTTTGGCAAATAGCGCAGAAAGGATTTATATCACGGAAGATTGTCCTTTTGGTAGATGTTATTACATGAAGCTTCAGAAACACGCATTTACTGCGTGTTTCGTGAGAACATGAAGCTGGCAAATAGGCCCAGCGGCCCTAGCCGCTCTCAAATGGCCTATTTGCATACATTCTTGGATATTTTATCCAAGAATGTATATATTGTTGAGCCTTGGCCCAGGAATATATGGCTGGTGCCGGCACTTCCTTACTAGCAACAACATACTGGAAAAATTTGCAGGAGGGTCCCGCCTTGGTGCAAAGAAGGAGAAAACATGCATTTACTCCTTTGTATGTGTTAGAATTAAGGATGGTCATGAAGACCAAGTATTAGGCAAGGAGTTAACGATGAAGAAGAAAGCTATACCTGTGATCATAGTGATCATCCTTATTTTGCTGCTGGGAGCAGTATATGCGGGAAATATGGTTATCGAACATTTTGCGTACAGCAAAGAAAAAGCAAATTTATATGAATATTACGGCATGACACAGGAAGATGAAGTGCCGATCATTATGGGCGATGAACTGCTTGAAAACAGGGCACGCATGATAGATGGAAATGTATATATGTCTTTTGCCGATGTGCAGGAGCTTATCAATGACAGATTCTATTACAGCAGTGAGGATGACGAGGTCCTCTATGCTATGGCTGACAGGATCATCTGGGCTGCACCCGGAAGCAGCAACGCGCAGTCCGAAAATGGAAGTGAGATGGACTACGGATTTGAAATAGTAAAGAAAATCGGAGATGAACTCTATCTGGCCATTGAATTTGTAAGGGAATACAGCAGCATGGATTACAGCCTGTACACAGATCCTTACAGGCTGCAGATATATACAAAAGAGGCCACAGAGTCTACTGCCGGCCTGAAAAAGGATACAGCCATCAGACTAAGAGGCGGTATCAAGAGCCCTATATTGGAAGAATTAAAGGCTGGTGACAGGGTAGTGATACTGGAAGAACTGGATGACTGGGCAAGAGTCAAAAGCGCAACATCGATTATCGGATACCTGGAAAAGAAGCATCTAACAGATTATCAGACTGAAAATATAGCAGAGCCTATGCCTTTGTCTGATACTGATTACAGCTCAATAAGCATGGACCGCAAGGTGATCCTTGGCTGGCATATGATAGCCGGGATGGCCGGCAATGATACATTTGACTCAGTTGTCGCAGGAGCAACCAGCCTGAACGTCATTTCACCTACATGGTTTCAGATGTCTGATAATGAAGGTGCTATTGTATCCTTTGCAGAGGATTCGTATGTGGCAAAGGCTCATGACAGAGGAATGAAGGTATGGGCTGCACTGGATAATTTTAATAACCAGGAATTTTTGACATCGGGAAGCACAGGCAGAGTTCTTGCAAGGCGTGATTCCAGGACCACTCTTATAAATAATATAATGTCAGAGCTTAATTCCCACGATATAGACGGCGTTAATGTGGACCTGGAATTTGTGGGAGACAGTGCTCAGCAGATAATAGAAGATAACGGAGAAGATTACATAGAATTTATCAGAGAGCTTTCCATAGCATGCAGAAAAGATTACAAGGTCCTTTCCGTGGATGTACCTGTTCCCTTTGGAAACAGCTATTACCACAGAAAAGAACTGGGAACAGTGTGTGATTATCTGGTGATCATGGGATATGATGAGCACTATGATGGCAGCAGCGAAGCTGGAAGTGTGGCTTCCATATCCTATGTAGAGAATGGCATTCTGGATACTATCGAAGAGGTGGCACCATCCAAGATCATAAACGGCATGCCTACATATACCAGGATCTGGTTCACTACCAGTGACAATCAGGTGACAAGCCAGGCGGGAGGTATGGACTGGGCCGAGGAATATGCTGCATCTCATGGGATGGAGAAGGTATGGGATGAAGAAAACTGTCAGAATTATGCTGAGTATGAGCAAAATGATGGGACCAAAGTACAGATTTGGTTTGAGGATAAGGAGTCCCTGGGGGCAAGGCTTGGTGTCATGAAAGTCAATGACATAGCAGGCGCTGCCATTTGGAAACTGGGATATGAGAATGCGTCCTTTTGGGAAGAGATGGCATCCTATGCAGGGGGATGATCTCGTTCTTTAAATGGGGCTTATTTTGGACGTAGGATACACCTATAGAAATATGAAGATCTCTTAATAATTACAGGAACTAATGATATGAATACTGAGATAATAAAAATAGATGAAAATAATATAGATAAGGACGCAGATCTTGCTCTTCAAAGAGCAGGCAGGATACTGAGGGAAGGGGGGCTTGTCGCATTTCCCACTGAGACTGTCTATGGCCTTGGAGGAGATGCTGCAAATGCTGAGTCATCCAGAAAAATATATGCAGCAAAGGGAAGGCCGTCTGACAACCCACTTATCGTACATATATACAGGACAGAGGACCTATATGAGCTGACAGAGGAGTTGCCCGAAACGGCTCTTAGGCTTGCAAAGGCTTTTTGGCCGGGACCTCTTACTATGATAATCAAAAAGTCTCCTTTTATACCTCTTCAGACTACCGGAGGCCTGGAGACAGTGGCTGTCAGGATGCCCAGTAATAAAATAGCAGCAAAGCTTATAGAGTATGCAGGAGGCTTTGTAGCCGCGCCCAGTGCCAATGCATCCGGAAGACCTTCTCCTACAGTTGCCAAATACTGTATCGAAGATCTGGATGGCAAAGTGGATATGATAATCGACGGAGGAGCTGTTGGCATAGGCCTTGAATCTACCATAGTAGATCTGACTGTGGATACGCCCATGATACTAAGGCCCGGATATATCACAGAGGATATGCTCAGAGATGTCCTGGGGGAGATAGATGTGGACAAGACCATCATAGATTCGTCCTCTAAGGAAAAGCCCAAAGCTCCAGGAATGAAATACAGGCATTATGCTCCCAAGGGAGATCTTACAATAGTAGAAGGAAAGCCTGAAGATGTGGTAGAATATATCAATGGGCAGACGGCTGCTGCGAGAGAGAAGGGGCTTAGGACCGGCGTCATAGCCAGTCATGAGACCGTAGCCATGTATAAGGCTGATTCTATCATGGATGCAGGAAGCAAGGAGGATGAAGAGACTGTTGCAAGACAGCTGTTCATGATCCTGAGAGAATTTGATGATCTTGGGACAGATGTGATCTATTCAGAGTCCTTTGATACAAGCGGCATTGGTCAGGCAATCATGAATCGTCTGTTAAAAGCGGCCGGACAGCACATTATCAGGGTTTGATCCCAATTTACAGTTTTACAAATGGAGGTAAAGAAATGATAGCACTTGGCAGTGACCATGGCGGCTATGCACTTAAGATGTCTGTGATAAAGCATCTTGAGGAGCGAGGATTTGAGGTTAAGGATTTTGGAACCTACAGTGAGGATTCCTGTGATTATCCTGAATTTGCCAGAGCGGCAGCAGAGGCTGTGGCTTCAGGCGAATGCGAAAAGGGTATCGTGATCTGCACAACAGGAATCGGTGTTTCCATTGTTGCAAATAAGACTAAGGGTATCAGATGCGCACTTTGCAGTGAGATCAGTACCGCAAGACTTACAAGAGAGCATAATGATTCCAATATGCTGGCTATGGGCGGCGGCTTTGTAGGACCTGTTCTTGCAAATGAGATTGTAGATACTTTTCTTGATACAGAATTTTCAGGGCTGGAGAAGCACTCCAGAAGAATATCCCAGCTGATGGATATGGAATAAATTCATTAAAGGAGGATTAAAATGTCAAAAGTAGTTATCATGGATCACCCGCTTATCAAACATAAGATAGGTCATATCCGCAGAAAAGAAACAGGAACCAACGAGTTTCGTCAGATCATAAGTGAGATTGCAATGCTGATCTGCTATGAAGCTACCAGAGATCTGGAGCTTCAGGATGTTGAGATAGAGACACCTATTACTACTACTATAGTTCAGGAATTAAAGGGAAGAAAGCTCTGCGTAGTACCGATCCTGAGAGCGGGCCTTGGTATGGTAGACGGAATGCTCTCTCTGATCCCTGCTGCAAAAGTTGGACATATCGGCCTTTACCGTGATCCTGAGACATTAAAGCCTGTTGAATATTACTGCAAGCTGCCCGGAGACGTAGCTGAAAGAGAGATATTCGTAGTAGATCCTATGCTTGCAACAGGCGGATCTTCCGCTGCAGCTATTCAGATGCTCAAGGACAAGGGATGCAAGCATATCCATTTCCTCTGCATCATCGCAGCTCCTGAGGGAATCGAAGCTATAAAGGCTGCTCATCCTGATGTAGACCTCTACGTAGGTACAGTTGATGAGAAGCTTAATGAGCACGGCTACATCGTTCCCGGTCTGGGTGATGCCGGAGACAGAATATTCGGAACCAAATAATATTGAGGTGACCGCATGAAGAGAGAAGATTACATTTCCTGGGATGAATACTTTATGGGGGTTGCCAAGCTCTCGGGAATGAGATCCAAGGATCCCCATACTCAGGTGGGATCATGTATAGTGAGCCAGGATAACAAGATCCTGTCTATGGGTTATAATGGCTTTCCCAGTGGTTGTTCAGATGAAGAGTTTCCCTGGGAGAGAGATGGAGAGGATGAGCTTTCAACCAAATATCCCTATGTAACCCATTCGGAATTAAATGCTATTCTTAATTATCGTGGCGGGTCTTTGGAGGGAGCCAAGCTATATGTTTCTCTTTTTCCTTGCAATGAATGTGCCAAGGCTATAATACAGGCAGGAATCAAGACTGTCATCTATGACAGTGATAAATACAGCAGCTCGGCATCGACCAAAGCATCCAAGAAAATGTTCAATTCAGCGGGAGTTCGTTATTATCAGTACACGGCATCGGGCCGTGTCATAAAGATATCAATATGAGATCAGTTAATGACCATGCAGGAAAGAAAATGAATAGAAGACCTAAGATAAGGAAGGCGGCTGCTATTGCAGCTGCCCTTTCCCTGCTGGCATTTGCTGCATCTGACAATACAGTGCAGGTCCTCGCTACGCAGAAAACAAGGCAGGAACTTGAAGATGCAAAAAATGAGAGGGAGCAGCTTAAGGACGAACTGGAGAACAAAAAGGAAGATATCAATAACCTGAGTAATACGAAGTCAGGACTGGAAGGGCAGCTTAGTAACCTCAATGATCAGCTGCAATCAGTCAGTGATACTCTTGCTATTATTGAATCCAATATCAAGGATAAAGAGTCTGAGATCCAGGAAACGCAGGAGAATCTTCAAAAGGCGAAGGAGATTGAAAGAGCGCAGTATGCGGCTATGAAGAAGAGGATTCGCTTTATTTATGAATCTCAATCTTTTGATCTCTTTGAAATGCTGATCGGAGCTGACAGCTTCGGGGATTTTCTTAATAACAGTGAATATATTGCCAGACTGTCTGCCTATGACAGAAAACAGCTGGTTTCATACGGAACAACAGTTTCATATATAACTCAGGAGGAGGCCAAGCTTCAGTCAGAGCACGCCGAGCTGGAAGAATACCAGGCCAGCAAGCAGGCTGAGCAGTCTAAAGTATCAGGGATGGTATCCTCTACAAGATCATCAATTTCAAGCTATAGCACACAGATAGATACGGCTACTCTTGAAGCACAGGCCAAGGAAAATGAGATAGCTCAGAAAGATGAAGATATAAAGGCCCTGCAGGCCAAGCTTGAAGAAGAGATAAGGTTATCCAAGCTGGCAGCGGCCTCCAAATGGAGAGATATTTCAGAAGTAAGCTTTGCAGATGGGGACAGGACTCTTCTGGCCAACCTTATCTATTGCGAAGCTGGCGGTGAACCATATGAAGGACAGCTGGCGGTAGGCTCCGTTGTCATCAACAGAGTCTTGTCCAGTGTATATCCTGATACGTTAGTGGGTGTGGTATATCAGCCCCATCAGTTTTCTCCTGTGGGAAGCGGCAGACTTGCTATCGCTCTGGCTGAGGACAAAGCCACAAAAAGCTGCTATCAGGCAGCCGATCAGGCTATGAGCGGCATTACCAATGTGGGTAATTGTGTATATTTCAGGACACCGATCCCCGGACTTACAGGAACTCAGATAGGCGGACATATCTTCTACTGATCAGAGTTCTTTCCTTTCTCAGCGGCGATAGCTTCTTCAATGGGCCTGGCAAGAACGTTGATACCTTTTTTGCGCAGCATTCTAAGTAGAGAATCAAGGCATACCAGGCAGTGGATAGTCTGCTTCTTGCTGATCAGGTCATCCTCTATGGCTTTTGCAAGCTCATCCAGATCCATTACACGCATGCTGTTATCAGGAAAAATAATAACATCTGCGAGAAGATCCACCACAGTGAGACTGTCTTTGGATGCAGACCATTCATAAGATACTATATCGAAATACCATCTGGAAAAAGAACCGTCTTCTTTGAGAAATTTGCTGAGCTTTATGCCTTCATGGAGATAATAGCAGGAATAGCCCTTGGACAGATAGCTTTTGCTGGAGAATGCTTTCCAGGAAGTGATGATATGATCATCATTGCAGCACAAGATACGATCGTCTTTAAGAGCTATGCATTCGCTTGGAATAAGTCTTTTACGATAAAGAGCCGGAGCGTTCATGGCACCCCCTCTACTCTGAATGAATGATAGATGATTAAATTATAAAAAGTTTAATCCAAATCAGTGAAAAATGCAAGATATGAGCGTCGGCTAACCCCTAAGGATGGGCCAAAGATATGAAAAAAACTATCATAAAGATCATATATGTAATAGTAGTATTTATCAGCAGTCTGATAATAATCAATAAATTATCCAATCAGCCCAAAACAGACAGAACAGGTCAGATGAGTGAAGCCAGTCTGCCCACAGTATCCATGCTGGATGAGAATCAGAGGATAGGAACTCTCTATGGCTATACAAGGGAGATGAATCCACAGACGCTGAGAGGGAATGTATTTCCCGCTGGTGCCGGAAGAGAAATGAAATTCGTAATGGATCTCTACGGACAGACAGCAGACAATCTTAGGTTTGAGGTCAGAAGCCCAAAGGGTAACTCATTGGTTGAGAGTACTCAAATAGAGGATTATCAGAAGATTGGTGATTCAATAAGCTGTTCTATTCAGGTCAAGGATCTGATCGAAGCGGGCAGGGAATATATGCTGGTCATTATTGCCGATGTTGGGGACAGACCTGTTAGATGGTATAGCAGGTTTGTATGGACCCAGGACGATGATAGGTACTATTTCAGAGAGAAGCTTGATTTTGTCAGGAAATTTTCAGAGATGACCTTTGACAAGAACCATTCATCTGACCTTGCAGTATATATGGAGCCCAATTCCGAAGGTGATAATACGACTCTTGCCAAGGTGGATATCCATTCATCCATATCCCAGCTGACCTGGGGGAATCTTAATGTCACAGCACATACTGAGCCTGAGATCTATACACTGGACCTCCACGACCAGACAGCTAATATTCTTTTAAAGTATCAGGTGACAGTGAACCAGGATGAGCATTTCAATATAGAAGAGTATTTCAGGATAAGGTATACCAGTGACAGAATCTATCTCCTTGGTTATGAGAGAAGTATGGATCATGCTCTTTTTGCTGAAGATTCTGATTATTCCCAGGGACAGCTCTTTCTGAGCATAACTGATCCAAATAAGATACGTCTCAAAGAATCAAACGGCGGATCTGCGGTAGCCTTTGTGGTACAGGACAGGCTTTTTGCGCTGAATATGGCTGACAGTAGGCTGGCATATCTCTTTGGCTTCTATGACAAGGATCACACAGACAAGAGATATACTTTGCAAAATAATGAAATAGAGATCCTGAATGTGGATGAAGGCGGTAATGTGCTCTTTAGCGTAGCGGGGTATATGAACAGAGGTATCCATGAGGGAATGGTGGGAGTAGATGTGTACAGGTACGATTCTGCTACCAATACTGTTGAAGAGCTGGTATTTGTTCCTTCGGATATGGGCGAAGAGCTGGTAATGGCTTCTGCCAGATGCCTGACGGCAGCAGGCAGCGGCAACAGCTTCTATACTCTCATTGGTACGGACCTCTATTCCATAGATCTGCTGGACAGGACTTATGAATCAGTGGTAAGCGGGATGCTCTCCAGCAATTATGAAATATCCTCATCAGGCGAAACAATCGCCTGGCAGGATTTTGCTGAAGATAGCGGCAGGAAACGCATACAGATCATGAATCTGGGAAGCCAGAAGATCAGCTATGTGGATGCAGATGAAGGGGAGATGGTGATCCTGCTTGGCTATATGCAGGATGATCTGGTATATGGCGTTGTCAGACAAAGTGATGTGATAAATGATCATATGGGCAATCCTGTATATGCCATGTATTCGATCAGGATAAGAGATGAAGAGGGACACATACTGGAAGATTATAAGCCTGATCCTTTGTATGTGACTTCTGCGGAAATGGGCGATAATCAGGTGATGCTGGAGAGATGCTCCAAAAACGAAGAAAGCGGATACTATGAACCTGCTCTTCCGGATCAGATAATGAGCACCCTGGAAGAGGAAAGCGGAAGTAACTTTGTAAAGACTGTGGCCATGGATGATTATGAGACTGCTGCAGTGATATTCTTTAAAAGCGAGGTTAAGGGGATAAAGTATCAGAATCCTTCACAGATCATCTATGAGGGAAGCCGCGAGGTGGATGTAAAGGATGATATCTCTTCCGCATATAATTATCTGGTTTACGATAAGGGTAAAGTGGAACTTATTACACCGGACTTTGCCAAGGCTCTTGACCTGGCTTATGACAGGAGAGGAGTGATCGTGGATACAGAAGGCTCCTATATCTGGTATCTGGGTGATCAACAGCTTCGTAATCAGAATATGTCTATTACCAGAGATGTGGAAAAAGAAGACTTTTCATCAGAGGATTCAACCCAGGTTTGCCTGCGTGTGATGCTGGAATATGAAGGTATCAATGCTAATGTTAAGCAGCTCATGGAAAACGGAATGACAGCGGAAGAGATACTGGAGAGAAATCTTCCGGGAGCAAGAGTTCTACCTGCAGATGGATGCGAACTGGAAGCTATGATCTATTTTGCAGATAAGGATATTCCGGTACTGGCCCGAAAAAGTGATGGCTCATCAGTCCTGATAATAGGATATAATCAGCAGAATATAGTACTGTTTGATCCTTCCAAGCCTTCGGATAATGTATTCAAAGCAGGGCGAAAGGATACGGCATCTATGTTATCTTCGGCCGGTAATCATTTTACAACTTATATCAGAAATTAATTAGAACGGGCAGCAGCCTTGCGTTATGCATAAGCCGCTGCCCGGTTTTACTTTTGTGCGAAAGATATAAAGTGACCTTTGGATGCTCTATCAGTTCTTAAGTGTAGCATACTCCTCAAGCTCTCCGGCATTGTAGCGGGAGATGATGGAGTGAATCCTCTCTACAGGATTAAGAAGATCACTGATGGATGCATCGTGGTTAAGGGTATCTATGATATAAGCAATATACTTACTCATATCACAGCTGATGTACCATTCTCTGGACAGAAGTTCAGGAGTCTGGTAGATCAGGTTAGTGGTAAATATACGGTCGATTACTCCCTTCTCATAAGCTTCGTCAAACTTGTCAAGGCCGGATGTAAAGAGACCAAATGTTGAGAATACGTAGATTCTCTTAGCCTTACGATCCTTCAGTTCACGAGCAACATCAAGCATGCTCTCGCCTGAAGAGATCATATCGTCAATGATGATAACTGTCTTGCCTTCCACAGAAGATCCAAGGAACTCATGTGAAAGAATAGGATTGCGTCCGTCAACAACCTGTGTATAGTCGCGGCGCTTATAAAACATGCCTACATCCAGGCCAAGTACGCTTGCCAGATATATAGCACGGCCCATGCCTCCCTCATCCGGGCTTATTACCATCATGTGATCCGAATCGATCTGCATGCCGCTTACATTTCTAAGCAGGGCTTTGATGAACTGATATGTGGTACGTACGGTCTCGAATCCGCTAAGGGGTATAGCGTTCTGTACTCTGGGATCGTGAGCATCAAAGGTAATGATATTATCAACACCCATGCCTGTAAGCTCCTGAAGAGCAATAGCACAGTCGAGGGATTCACGTCCGTTTCTCTTGTGCTGACGGGACTCATACAGGAAAGGCATGATGACAGTGATCCTACGTGCCTTACCACCTATAGCTGCGATTATTCTCTTGAGATCCTGATAATGATCGTCAGGAGACATATGGTTCTCTCTGCCAAAAAGTTTGTACGTTAGACTGTAATTTACTACGTCGACCAATATGAAGATGTCATCCCCGCGGACAGTAGTCCTTATGACACCTTTGCCTTCACCGGTTCCGAATCTGGGCAGGTCACAGTCCAGCAAATAGGATGGACGCTCATAGCCTGAAAAAGCGAGACTCCCCTTGTGCTCGTTTTCACGCTCGGCTCTCCATTTAACAAGATAATAGTCCACCTGTTCGGCCAGTTTCCTGACACCCTTAAGAGGTATCACACCCAGTGAACCGACGGGAATGGTCGTCAGATCTCGTTTCTCTTCTCTCTTTGGCATTTGAAAAAACCTCACTTTCAATTTCGTAGTTATGTCCTTGCCTTCTGCAGCCTGATATCCTGACCCGAGAGCCTCAGCAATTGGAAGTGGCTCACCAGTCTGGAAAAAATCCTGTCCTGATACCTGTTTTGTATATCGGATAAAGACAGATTTGTGGAAATAATGCTTGCCCTTCTGCGCAGATCCCTTTCATTGAGGATGGTAAAGAGCTGAGAGTTAACAAAGCGGCTTTCAAGCTCTGTGCCCAGATCATCAATGATCAGAAGTTCACAGTTAAAAAGGCATTCACTCAGACTTTCCATGGCTGCCTTGGAATTGTAGTCAAAGGCCAGGTCGGACAGTTGTCTGAATAAATCAGCAGCGCTGTAATAGACTACTGAAATACCTCTGTCCAGGAGTTCTTTGGCAATGCAAATGGACAAAAATGATTTGCCGACACCTACTGTACCATAGAAGAAAAGATTTTGGTAGTCTTCTCCAAAATTTTTTATAAACGATTGTGAGATTTTTTCAGCTGCCTGAAAATGTTTTAGGTCCTCACCTCCATAATAGCCTTCCGACAAAAGCGAAAAGTTGTTCTGCTGAGTCAACAGTTCCAGATTGGATTTCTCATAGAGAAGTGAGATCATCTTCTGCTGAAAGCAGTGACATTTTTCATTGCCTATGTATCCCGTGTCTTTGCAGTCGGGACATTCATAGACCGGCATCAGATAGTCTGACGGCAAGCCTGCTTCCTCGAGAAGGGACCTTCTGGCTGCAGCATTACTCGCGAGTTTTTTCCTAAGGACTTCCTTGCCCCGGTCTGCACCCCTAAGCCTCTCTATCTCAAATTCAACCGAGATGGTAGAAACTGCATCTTCCAGTTCCTTGTATCCCGGGATATGAGCGTAAACATACTCCCGCCGCTTGTCATTCTCGCGGCGGCTGTTAAACTGCCTTATCTCGTACTCATGCATTATCTGGTCGTATTGTGAATTACTAAGTGCCACTTTCGTGCTCCGATCGCTTTAGTTTTTTACAAGCTCTTTTTCAAGCTGTTCGAAATCATAGCTGTTCTGCATAAAATCGCTGCGACCCATGCTGCGGGTGTTTCTGCTCCTGCCACAATTTCCGGCTTTTTTGTGATCATCGTCAAGCTTTTTAACATCTTCAAGGCTTGTGACCTTGGAATCATACCAGGACCTGAGTATACGGTCAGCATACTGAAGTCTGTTCTTCTGAGTTGAAAGAACGGTTCTCTCACATGCTTCTCCGATTATATCCATTGAGAATCCCATTTCGCCTGTCCACTTGCTGATAAATGCTGCTTCTGCAGGAGCGGGAGTGGAATTCATTCCCAGCTGTCTCATTACAGCATATACGCTGGAATCATAGTGCATTACATATGATACAGCTTCCGCAACTGTGGTTATATTATTTGAGTGCCATTCAAGGGCTACCTTTTCTACAAATTTAAAGCTTTTCTTGCTGCTCTTGTCGTGCTCTGCGCAGTACTGGAGCAGATAATCCTCAAGCTCTGCGGAGAAGCCCAGTTCATCTTTGATGTAATAGAGCTTGTCTGCATCATCCTTGGATAAGAGTCTCTGATAATACTGCTCTGCCAGGAATACCAGCTGGCTGTTTTCTTTTTCTTCTGCTGCTGTGCTGGTCCTGCGTGCTCCCCTTGCTCTGGCTGTCTGGAAATTAACAGGCGCGGAAGCTGTTCTTACTACAGGCTCCTGGGGCATATCTTCAAGCCTGACGCTGATCATCTGACCGTTTTCGTCATATTCAAGTCCGATCAGGCCTTTCTTTTCCCAATATTTGAGAGCTCTCATGATATCCTTTTCGGTATCATTGAAGCGGTCTGCTATATCTGAGATGCTGGTAGGCGCTCCTGCCTGCAGCATACGGAGGAGATATAAATATACCTTTATCTGTGAATCGTTTGCATCGGGCATGTACTGATCAATGAAAATGTTAGTGACGCTTGTCATGCCCCCTGTTGTCATAGTATTACTTAAAGTGACTTTCCCCATCATGTCTTTTTTCCTCCCCTTCCTCACGAACAATTCAGATTATAGCATTGGGTATTTTGGAATAAAATGGACATAACGACGATTTGAAAGTGATAGAGAGGATACAGTTAACTTTTGCTCAATCCATGTGGAAATGGTGGATAGTGTGGAGAAAAAAATGAACCCGTTATATTATTGGCTTTTGAAGGCAAAAATATAACGGGTGAAACTTGGGGAAAAAATATGGTATAACTCCACAGCTTTTTGTGGATAAAGTGGACAAGTTACTTGCCCAGGAGGTGATCCCCGATTTTATATACATCTCCGGCACCCATCGTTATCAACAGGTCACCCTTAGTGCAATTTTTCAAAAGAAATTTTTCAATCTCATCAAAACTTGGAGCATAGTGGCAGGAATGGCCCAAACTCTCGATCCTTGCCTTAAGAGTCCTGGATGAGATGCCCAGATCGTCGGTTTCTCTTGCTGCGTAGATATCTGCCAGGACTATTTCATCTGCCAGGCACAGGGCATTGGCAAATTCATCCATAAGAGCCTGGGTCCTGGTATAGGTATGGGGCTGGAATACTACCCAGAGCTTGTTCTTGTTGCAGGCTGATGCTGCAGCGAGGGTGGCTCTGATCTCTGTGGGGTGATGGGCATAATCGTCCACGATGGTCAGTCCGTCAACCTCTCCCTTGTACTGGAAGCGTCTGTTGGTGCCTTCGAAGGCGCCAAGTCCCTGAGATACATATTCTTCCTGTCCGCACAGGTCAGCTGCTGCGGCAGCAGCAAGGGCGTTTAGTATATTGTGCCTTCCTGGAACCTTCAGAGTGACCCTTCTGTCAGCATGCCCCTTGGCATGTATGGTAAAGCTGGGAATGGCCATATCGTTGTAGCTGATATTATCTGCATAATAATCTGATGCAGTATCCAGGCCAAAGGTCACTATATTGCAGGTAAGACCATCTGTTATCTCATCAAGGTCTTCTATGTCCTTTCCTATTATGAGTGTGCCGTCGTCAGGCAGGAGCCCCGCAAATTTCCTGAAGGAGTTCCTGATGTCCTGCAGATCCTTGAAGAAATCAAGATGATCGGCATCTATATCCAGTATGATGGATATCTTTGGAAAGAAGGAAAGGAAGCTGTTGGTATATTCACATGCCTCTGCAACAAATAGAGGGCTGTGTCCTATCCTGGTATTACCACCTATTGAACTTAATATGCCTCCTATGGACAATGTAGGATCGGCATCCGCCTCCAGGAGTATCTGGGAGAGCATAGAAGAAGTGGTAGTCTTGCCGTGGGTACCTGCAACAGCAACAGGAATAGGAAACTCTTTCATGATCCTTCCAAGGAGCTCAGCCCTTGTCATCATATTAAGTCCCATTTCCAGTGCTTTTTGGTACTCCGGATTATCGGTGTGTACAGCTGCGGTATATACAAAATAGTCTATAGAAGAAACTGCGGTGAGGTTATCCGCGCTCTGACCGATGAATACTCTGATTCCTTCCTCTATAAGCTTGTCGGTGACTTCGGAGCTTCTTGAATCCGAACCGTATACCTTAAAGCCTCTGCTGGATAAGATCATGGCCAGTCCGCTCATGGAAATGCCGCCTATACCACAGAAATAAACGCTTCCGGGATTGGAAAAAGAAATTTCTTTATTCATCATTTTTGCCTTTCTTATAGTTAAAACTTCTTATTTAAATGTAAAACTCTTATATATCTGACAAAGATAATCATAAGTCTGAATAGTGCTGATGTCAAAGAACAATTAATGTGTTATAATTCATATGGAAACGCCATATTTTTCCATCTATCAGAGTATTTCAGACAACAATAGCGAGGTGGCAACATGATTAAAAAAGAAATGATAGCCATGCTGCTGGCGGGCGGTCAGGGATCAAGACTTGGCGTTCTGACGGCCAGAATGGCGAAACCGGCTGTTTCTTTTGGGGGTAAATATCGTATCATTGATTTTCCTCTCAGCAATTGTATCAATTCGGGTATTGATACAGTCGGCGTACTCACGCAGTACAGACCTTTGAAGTTGAATTCCCACATTGGCATAGGTATTTCCTGGGACCTCGACAGAAATGTCGGAGGTGTATCTGTTTTGCCTCCATATGAGAAGAGCGGCAACAGTGAGTGGTACACAGGAACTGCCAATGCTATCTATCAGAACATGGAATATATGGAGAGTTATCATCCTGATTATGTTCTGATCCTTTCAGGTGACCATATATACAAGATGGATTATGAGACCATGTTGGATTTCCACAAGGCCAACAATGCAGATGTCACTATCGCTGTTATGCCTGTGCCCATTGAAGAGGCCAGCAGATTCGGTATCATGATCACGGATGATCAGAATCAGATCATTGATTTTGAAGAGAAGCCTGAGAATCCCCGTTCCAACCTGGCGTCCATGGGTATCTATATATTCAGCTGGGAAGCACTTAAGGAAGCTCTGATCACTAACAGAGACCAGTCGGGGCTTGATTTTGGTAAGCACATCATTCCTTATTGCCATAATAAGGGACAAAAGCTTTGTGCTTATGAGTTTGATTCCTATTGGAAGGATGTAGGTACACTGACTTCCTATTGGGAAGCTAACATGGAACTGATCGATATAGTTCCGGAGTTTAATCTTTATGAAGAATATTGGAAGATCTACACCAAGAATGAGATACAGCCTCCCCAGTACCTAGGACCCGACAGTAGTGTTGAGAGGAGTATCATAGGTGAAGGATCTGAAGTATACGGTGAAGTATACAACTCTGTGATAGGTTCAGGTGTCGTTATAGGCAAGGGAACGGTAGTGAGCCATTCCATCATCATGAACGGCAGTGTGATCGGCCAGGACTGCAACATCGATAAAGCTATTATTGATGAGGAATGCAGGATTGGCAGCGGTGTTACACTTGGCTCCGGTGATGAGGTTCCCAACGATACAAGGTCTGATATCTACAGAGATGGACTAGTAACAATAGGTGAGAGATCGGTGATCCCTGATAATGTCAGCGTGGGCAAGAATGTAATGATCAATGGACCTACCACTGTCAAGGATTATCCGGGCGGAAGGCTGGAGAGTGGCAAAACTCTTGATAAGGTAGGTGATGAGACTTGAGAGCTATCGGAATTATACTTGCAGGCGGTAACAGTAATAAGATGGGCGAGCTCTCAGAGAAGAGGGCGGTATGTGCTATGCCCATAGCCGGTCATTATCGAAGTATCGACTTTGCACTTTCCAATATGTCAAACTCTCATGTGCAGACAGTGGGCGTTATCACACAGTACAATGCAGGAAGTCTCAACCAGCACCTGTCTTCATCCAAATGGTGGGACTTTGGTCGTAAGCAGGGCGGCATGTTTATTTTTACCCCAACCCAGACAGCTAATAATTCTCGCTGGTACAGGGGAACTGCAGATGCCATCGGCCAGAATCTGGACTTCTTAAAGAGATGCCATGAACCTTATGTGATCATCACATCAGGTGACCTGGTATACAAGATGGATTACAACAAGCTCCTGGAATATCACATCTCTAAGCAGGCAGATGTGACTGTTGTTTGTAAGGACATGCCTTCGGATGTAAATACCGACAGGTTTGGTACCATCAGGATGAATGAAGAGAGCAGGATAGAGGAGTTTGAGGAAAAGCCTGTTGTGGCCAAATCACATACAGTATCCTGCGGAATATATGTCATCCGACGCAGGCAGCTGATCGAACTCATCGAGAAGGCAGAAAGCGAAGAAAGGTTTGATTTTGTAAGAGATATCCTTGTGAGATATAAGGATATGAAGAGGATATACGGATATAAGATAAAGGACTACTGGGCTAACATTGCTACTATAGAAGATTATTACAAGACCAACATGGATTTCTTAAAGCCTGAGGTCAGAGATTATTTCTTCTCCGAATATCCGAATATCTGCACCAAGGTCATAGACCTGCCGCCGGCAAAATACAATGTCGGGGTCAAGGTGAAGAACAGCCTGATATCCAGTGGCTGCATCATTAACGGAACAGTAGAGGATTCGCTGATATTCAAAGAATCCTTTGTTGGGAATAACTGCTATATAAAGAACTCCATTATCCTTAACGACGTATACATTGGTGACAATACTCACATTGAGAACTGCATAGTGGAAAGCCACGGTACCATCCAGGCCAACTCCTATTGCAAGGGTGAAGATGGTATCAAGGTCATCGTTGAGAATAATGAAAGGTACGTCATCTAGTATCAGTAATAACGCCTAGAGGGGGCTACAAAATGAAAATTACAGATGTTCGCGTGCGTAAGGTATTAAAGCAGGGCAAGATGAAGGCAGTTGTATCGATCACACTTGATAATGAATTTGTGGTTCATGATATCAAGGTCATTGAGGGAGATAAGGGACTCTTTATAGCGATGCCTTCAAAGAAATCAACAGATGGTGAGTACAGAGATATTGCTCATCCCATCAATTCAGAGACCAGGCAGGCTATTCAGAAGCTGATCCTGGATGCCTATGAGAAGGCTGCTGCTGCAGAAGATGCAGCAGAAGAGACCACTGACCAGACTGCGGCTGCAGAGCCTGCTCCTGTTGGAGAAGGTGAGGTGCCATCTTTCCTGGCGTAAATGTGCGTCTGTAACGTACCCCGAGGCAATGCAGATTCCTGCAAGGCTTCGGGGTATTTTCATAAATTGGGTTAAGGGTCATAGTTAAATGAAGGAAGATCTAAAGGACAAGGTCCTGAGCCTTAAAGAGCTGTGTGAGATGATATCCATCTCAACAGCTACAGGTAATAACTGGTTAAAGCTTGATAAGATGCGTGCGGATCATTATGTTAAGGGAAGGCCGGTTTTTACTTATGAGCATGCATTGTTGATACAAAAAGAGCTCTCATCTGACAAGGGTACCAGGCTAAAGTCCAGAAGAAACAAGAATTATATAAAGGGTAGGCTGACCTACAGATCATATTTGCCTGAGGGTCTGGAAGAGGGCTTTTTGCAAAGCCTTGAAAAAGAGCTGGAAGACTTTCAGGGAAATGTGATATATGCTCTTGCTGATGCATGCGTAAATATCTTTGGCAGCAGGCTGGGCCTGGGGGATGGGCTTAATCTTAGTGACTATCGTACCAGGCCCAAGGTCCTGGGAATATATTCTGCTCTGATAGAAGATCTTTTGCAGCTGCAGGATGGGCATGAAGCTATCAGAGATAACAAGGACAGAGAAATCGGCGAAGCTGTCTTAGGGGGAAACTGCGGCTTTGGCGGTTGGAATATGAGCTTTCCTTATATAGAAGGGGCGGATATCCCGGGCTTCCTCTATATGTCTCTTAGAAATGTGGGCAGCAGGAAGGCTAAGGGAGCTTATTATACTCCTGCAGATGTGGCAGGAAAGCTCATAGAAGGACTGGATATTGATAATCGCGGTATGGGAAAAGTGCTGGACCCATGCTGCGGTAGTGGCAATTTCCTCATAAGGCTGCCAAAGGGCTATTCTCCCGATATGATAAGAGCCTGTGATATAGACCCTGTGAGCATCGCGCTGTGCAGGATCAATCTGGCGCTAAGGTATCTTCCGGATGACCTTGGCCCATTGTATGACAATATCAGGCAGATGGATTATATAAATGATCCGGGATCTGCTGACTATTTTGATGATATTAAATATATTATTGGTAATCCACCTTGGGGATATTCATATAGTAAAAAAGAAAAGGATATATTGCGGGATAATTATAGCTGCGTTAAAGGCAGTACTGCCGAGTCATATGATATATTCCTGGAGGCATCACTTAAGAGGATGAGGGAAGGATGTTTGCTATCCTTTGTCCTTCCGGAGGCTGTGTTATATGTAAATGCCCATGAGGCTATCAGAGAATATATCCTTAGTGAGGGCAGGGTCACAGCTCTTAGCTACCTGGGGGATATATTCAGTAAGGTCCAGTGTCCCTGCGTGATAATGACTATCAGGAAAGGTCATGAAACACAGGCACTTAAGGGAGCTGCAAAGGAGGATGATACGGCGGAGACCTTTGAAGCTGCCTGCGGCACCCATGTGAGCAAAAAAGATGAGAGCTACCTGGTCTGCAGAGAGCTTGATAAGAAATCCTTTAATCTTCATACAAGAGATGATGAAGACAGGATCCTGGGTAAGATGAGGGCTTGCCCCTGCGAGTATCTTGAAGGCAAGGCGGACTTTGCACTTGGTATCGTTACAGGCAATAATGCAGGCTATGTACGTAAAGATCCCGCTCCCGGCTTTGAAAGAGTGCTAAGGGGAAGGGATATATACAGATTTAGCATCAGTGCTGATACAAGCTATATAAAATATGAGCGGGGGCTCTTTCAGCAGACAGCCCCCGAAGAATATTACAGGGCGGGAGAAAAGCTCCTCTACAGATTTATTGCCAAAAATCTGGTCTTTGCATATGATAACAATATGACTTTATCCCTGAACAGCTGTAACATCCTTTTGCCAAGGATAGAAGGGATGAGTATACGTTATATATGTGCAGTGCTCAATAGCGAAATGGCAGAGTTCTATTACGAAAAAAGTTATAGGGCACTTAAGGTGCTCCGGTCGCAGATAGAAGCTATTCCCATTCCTATAGCAGCGCCTGATATCCAGCATAGGCTTGAAATGATGGCAAGTCAGCTAGGGGAGGCTGATCCTTCTTTGGCAGCCTGCATATATGATGAAATGAATCAATTGATCGCGGAGCTCTACGGCCTTGATGAGGCCGAGCTTGGCTTTATCAGGGAGAGGATAGATCAGGATCCTCTCTCGCTGATGGGCAAGAAAGGATTGTTATGACAACAGATTATGAACTTATGACAATGCAGCTTAGAGAATTTGCCAAAGAGGAAAGTGATTTTCTACCTCTTTTATCCAATGCAAGCGCGCTTATAATGGCAAGCATGGACAGGCTTAACTGGGCTGGCTTCTATCTAATAAAGGATGGCGCGCTGATACTGGGACCCTTTCAGGGTAAGCCTGCATGTATCAGGATAGCAGTAGGAAGGGGCGTATGCGGCACTGCCTTTGATAAGGATGAGACCTTAAGGGTGGAAAACGTCCATGAATTCAAGGGACATATTGCCTGTGACAGTGCATCCAATTCAGAGATAGTGATACCTCTTCATCATGACGGCAAACTGGTAGGAGTGATGGATATTGACAGCCCTGAGCTTTCAAGATTTTCTATTGAAGACCAGAAGGGACTTGAAGCTTTTGCGGCAGTTCTTGATGAAATGGCGGACTATTCAAGCTATGTTTAAATCTATTATTTTGCTGCCTTTTTTCCGAAAAAAGGATAGGCAGATCGATATTAAGGAGAATGAAGTGGTAATCATCGCAGGTCTCGGCAATCCCGAGAAAAAGTACAACGGAACAAGACATAATGCAGGCTTTGCAGCTATAGATGCTCTGTGCGACAAGTATGGTATAGAACTGAGTCATACTGGCTTTAAGGCTGCATATGGCACAGGAAGGATAGGGGATCACAAGGTAATACTCATGAAGCCCCTGACATATATGAACCTCAGCGGTGAGGCCATAGGCCCCATCTGCCACTATTACAAGATCAGTCCGGAGAATGATCTAATAGTCATATCCGATGATATAGATCAGGAACCGGGCAATATCAGGATCAGGCCCAAGGGAAGCGCCGGAGGGCATAATGGTCTTAAGTCCATAATCGCCTGCTGTGGTACGGATGCTTTTACCAGAATACGAGTGGGAGTAGGTAGAAAGCCTGAAGGGATGGACCTTGCAGATCATGTTCTTGGGAGATTTGACCCTGATGATGCTGCAGAAGTCAGAGAAGCTATAGAAAATGTGGCAGAAGCTGTGAAGGTGATCCTTGATGAAGGCACAGATGCTGCCATGAGCAGATTTAACAGGAAAAAGAAACAGGAGAGCTGATCACAGGATGCGAGCAATAGAAGCGCCATTGCAGGAACTGCCTGCATTTAACAAGCTGAATAAATACCTGGATAATCCTCTGGCCTGCGCTGAGGTTGTAGGCTGCTCGGATTCTCAAAAGCTCCATTTGATAAGCGGACTGGGAAAAGAGGTCCGTTTCCGCATTATAGTGACGGAGTCCGATCTGAAGGTCAGGGAGATCTATGAGGGCTATAAATTCTATGACAAGAATGTGTCGGTATATCCTGCCAGAGATCTGATATTTTATCAGGCTGATGTCCACTCCAATGACCTGACCAGGGAGAGGATAAAGACCCTGCGCCGCCTCATAGAGAGAAAGCCTGTTACTGTTGTTACCACCTTTGCGGCTCTTATGAGTCCTCAGATCCCCATAGATATCATCAGAAAGAATATCCTGTATATTGATAAGCGTCATCCTCTTGATCTTAAGGAGGCATCTGCTGCGTTGGTAAGGATGGGATATGAGAAATGCTATCAGGTTGAAGGTCCTGGCCAGTTCTCTGTGAGGGGAGATATTCTGGACGTATTTGACCTTACCGAGGAGAATCCATACAGGATAGAGCTCTTTGGAGATGATGTGGAATCTATCAGAGCCTTTGATATCATGACCCAGAGATCTCTGGAGAAGCTGGAGTCTATTGAGGTATATCCTGCTACGGAGCTTATCCTCACAGATGATGAGCTTTATGAAGGCTTTGAGAAGATCGATGCTGAAGCTGATAAGAGGGCCCATGAGCTTCGTGCAGAGTTTAAGACTGAGGAAGCAGCAAGACTTGGCAAATATATAAAAGAAAAAAAGGACGAGGCTCTTGAATTCCATGATATGTCCGGCATGGACTCTTTTTTGCGCTATTTTGTCAAAGAGCCGGTGACCTTCCTGGGCCTCTTTGAAAAAGGACAGACCATGATCTTTATAGATGAGCCCGCCCATGTGCAGGCTTCGGCTGAGGCTGTATTCCAGGAATTTGCCCAAAGCATGGAAAACAGGGCTGCACAGGGCTATATACTTCCCGGGCAGATGGATCTGCTCTTTGGCGAAGAAGAGGTAATAGCCAGGATGGGCAGCATCAGAAGGGTTCTTCTTGAGACCATACCCATGCCTGCGGCGCAGAATCATTATGATCCCGGGGAAAGCTTTGAGATACATGCACAGACCATAGCACCTTATAATAATTCTTTTGACCTTCTTGTAAAGGACCTTAAAAGCTATAAGAAGAGAGGCTACAGAGTGCTGATACTCTCGGGCTCAAGGACAAGGGCCAAGAGAATAGTAGAGGATCTTAGAGACAATGATATAGTAGCCTCTTTTTCGGAGAATCCCGGTAAAGTCCTTGAAGAAGGGGAGATCATGACCTATTACGGCAGGATCCTCAAGGGCTTTGAGTATCCCGAGATAAGGTTTGCTGTGATCGCAGAGAGCGATATCTTTACAGAGCACAAAAAGAAAAAGAAGAGAAAAAAATCAGGTCTGTCAGGAGAAGCAATCTCTTCTATGGCAGATCTCCATCCCGGAGATTATGTGGTACATGAAAGTCATGGCCTTGGCATATACAGGGGCATAGAGAAGATAGAGTCCGATCATGTGATCAAGGACTATGTCAAAGTGGAATACGCAGATGGAGGCAACCTTTACGTCCTGGCAACGGGCTTCGACGTCCTTCAAAAGTATGCTTCGGGAGCTTCCGATGAAGAAAAGGAGCATAAGCCAAAGCTCAACAAGCTGGGAGGAAGCGACTGGGCAAGGACCAGGAATAAGGTCAAGAAAGCTGTTGAAGAGGTGGCTGATGACCTTGTAGAGCTCTATGCGAAGAGACAGGAGACAAAAGGATATGCCTTTGGCAAGGATACTGTCTGGCAGCAGGAGTTTGAGGATGCCTTCCCTTATGATGAGACCGAGGATCAAGAGACAGCTATAGCTGATACCAAGGCTGATATGGAGTCCGATAAGATCATGGACAGACTGGTATGCGGAGATGTGGGCTTTGGCAAAACAGAGATAGCCATAAGAGCTGCCTTTAAGGCTGTCCAGGAGAATAAGCAGGTAGCAGTCCTGGTGCCCACGACCATTCTGGCTCAGCAGCACTACAATACCTTCAGTGAGAGAATGAAAGACTTCCCTGTAAGAGTGGATCTCCTCTCGCGTTTCAGGAGCAGCAGAGAACAAAAAAAGACCCTGGAAGATCTAAGAAAAGGCTTTGTGGATATCATAATAGGTACCCACAGGCTGTTATCAAAGGATGTGAAATACAAGGATCTGGGCCTTCTCGTAGTAGACGAAGAGCAGAGATTCGGTGTGACCCATAAAGAAAAGATTAAGAAGATCAGAGAAAATGTAGATGTACTGACTCTCTCTGCTACTCCTATTCCCAGGACCCTTCACATGAGCCTGGTGGGAATCAGGGATATGAGCGTATTGGAAGAAGCGCCGGGAGAGAGAAGACCTATCCAGACCTTTGTCTGTGAATACAATGAAGAAATGGTCAGAGAGGCCGTTGTCAGGGAACTAAACAGAAAAGGTCAGGTTTATTATGTCTATAACAGAGTAAATGATATAGCTGATGTTGCAGGCAGGCTCCGGAAGCTGGTACCTGAAGCAAATGTGGCTTTTGCCCACGGCCAGATGGCAGAGCAGGAGCTGGAAAAGATCATGTACGACTTTATAGACGGGGAGATCGATGTGCTGGTATCCACTACTATCATAGAGACCGGCCTGGATATACCAAATGTCAATACCATCATCATCTCAGATTCTGATCGTATGGGGCTGTCCCAGCTCTATCAGCTAAGGGGACGAGTGGGAAGATCCAACAGATCGGCCTATGCCTTCCTTATGTATAAGAAAAACCGCATGCTCAAAGAGGATGCGGAGAAGAGACTCTCTGCCATAAGGGAATTTACAGATCTGGGCAGCGGATTTAAGATCGCAATGAGGGACCTGGAGATCAGAGGCGCAGGCTCTCTTCTTGGCAGGAAACAGTCAGGGCATATGATGGCAGTGGGCTATGATATGTACTGCAAGCTCCTCTCAGAAGCTGTTGCCAGGAAGAAGGGTATTGCTGGTGACTACGAGGAAGACTTTGATACATCAGTAGATCTGGATATAGATGCTTATATACCTTCTGAATATATTCTCAATGAAGAGCAAAAGCTGGAGATATACAAGAGAATAGCAGAGGTAGAGAACATCGGCGAAGCAGACGATATGAGAGACGAGCTCAGGGACAGGTTTGGAGACCTTCCGGAATCTGTTGATAACCTGGTGCGTGCAGCTCTTATAAGGCGCTCTGCCCACAGATTGTATATGAGAGAAGTAAAGGGCGGCGATGGAGAGATATGCTTTGAGGTGCTCAGAGGTGCCAAGTACAAGTCCGACAATATCCCCAAGCTTATAAACTACTATAAAGGTGCTCTTGCCTTTAAGGCAACCGGCAGGATACTCTTCATATATAAATATAAAAAGAATGATGCAATTGCTGAAGAAAAGAGGCAGCTCCTTGAGAATACAGAAAATCTCCTTGCAAATATGGAGAAAGCGCTGCTGAAAAGCCGTGATAAATCAGGATCAGCAAATAACAAATAACAGGCCATAGCGTTTTAATAAAGCAAAAAATAAACGTAATTACGATGAGTGCAAAAGTATCGTAATTACGTTTATTTTGTTGCTGAGATACATTAAAAAGAAGATTTGATTAACAATCAATATAGTTTATTAAAGTGGTGTGACGCAGTGTTTGCAAGGCTTGTAATAGAATGGACATTCAAAATAATAATATCGAAAAAGCGTATAAAACTTGTCTGTATTTGACAAAATAATACCCGATAATGACATGTTGCAAATCCATTTTAAAATGTGATGGTTTTGATGATGTTTTGTTTTTTATTATAAAGTAAATATATGAATAGTATAAATTAGGAGGGGTATCCTCTGATCGTAAGATCAGAAAAAGATAACGGAGGAGAAAAAAAGAAAAAGGGGATAACAGCATAGATCGTAAAGACATCGCCGGAAGCAGAACCGGCTGGACTTGTAAGTAAGACATTATTCATATTAACCAGTTTCCTTAAGGCTTACTAAAGCCATTAAATACAAACCTTATTAAGTACAAACTTATTCAACGTACAAGGCTATAGGAGGAATGGATATGAGTAAACAAGTGAAAAGATTTCTAGCTGTACTGTTATCACTTGCGATCACTGCAACCACGGTAGGAGGAAACGGTTTTTCTCTTAACGTGCATGCTCAGGATGGAGAGCAGGAAGTAGTTGCAGAAGTCGCAGAGAGCGAGCCTGCTGTAGCAGAGGCGGAGCCTGTGGCTGTTATGAGCTCTCCTGAAGCTCCCTCCGATGAAGCTCCCGCTCCTGCTCCTGAAGAAGCTCCCGAAGCTCCTGCTGTGGAAGCTCCTGAAGAGGAAGCACCCGCATCCGAAGAAGCGCCGGCACCTGCTGAAGGCGCATCTGTCAATGTGCCATCTGAATCTGATGACACAACTTCCGCAAATCCCGAAGAGAATAATGAAGAAGCTTTAGTTGCAGCACCCGAAGAGGCAACAGCTCCCGAAACACCTGCTGAAGAAGCAGCTCCTTCTGAAGAAGCTTCCGCAGCTGTATATGCTACAGTCAGCTACGCCGCTTCTGAAGGCGGAATTGTTAGTCTGGAATCCGAAACAGTAGATATCTCATCTGAGTATCATATTGAAGGCTCAACGGCTATCCCTTCTGATGGCTACATCTTTAGTAACTGGACAGTTGGAGAGGAACTGGTATCCGAGAGTGCTACCATAGTTCCTTCCATAGTATCCGGTGACATTACTTATACTGCTAATTTTGCTCCCGCTCCCGTAGTAGAAGAGGAGCCTGTAGTAGAAGAGAAGATCGTAAAGGTTACTTATAAAGCAACTAAGGGCGGCAAAGTATCTATCTCCTCAGAAGAAGTAGATATTAATAAAGAAGATGCAGCTTTTGAAGGTGCTACTGCAACTGCCTGGAACGATAAGTATACATTTACAAACTGGACAGATGAGGACGGCAACGAAGTTGGAACTGAAGCCCTTTTTGTTCCTGCTGATATAGAGGAAGATGCCACCTTCACAGCAAACTTTGTAGCTGTAGAACAGATGCCTGCTATCTCTGTAAGGAACGAGAGACACGGAGACCTCATTGTTACAGTCGAAGCAGAGGAAGGCCTCTTCCCTGAAGGCACAGGAATCGCTATCAGTTCTGTATCTGATCAGAGAGCTCTGGCTCTTGCTCAGGAAGTAAAAGAAGACGCTACAGACGCCAAGGCTGTAGATATCAAGTTCGTATATAAGGGCGAAGAGATCCAGCCCGCTGATGCAAAATATGTTCATGTAAGTCTGAAGCTGGTAGAGGCTATGGAAGGTGAAGACTTTGCAGTCCTCCATCAGCACGACGGTGAAGTAAAAGAGATCTCTGATGCTGAGCTTTCAACAAAGGTAACAGATGGAGAAGAACTTGTTACCGCTACATCATTTGATGTCAACAATTTCTCAGTATTCATCGTAGTTGGTAGTGACGTGCCAAGACTCTCTGTTACTTTTATGAATGGCACTAATGAGATCGATACAATGTATGTAAAAGCAGCTGATACAGCTGAGGAAGTTGCTACTATAATATATGATCCCGGCGCAGGCAATCTTGCTGATGGCCAGGTATTTAAGGGCTGGACAACAGAAGAAAATTATACAGCCTCTACACCTACACTTACTATAGAAGATGTACGAACAGCAGCGATGTCCAAGGTGGCAGGACTTACTGATGATGACAGTATTACATACTATGCTGTTATCTTCAAACAGTTTACAGTTACCTACGTTGACCAGAACGGTACAGCTCTGGGAACTGACGTTAAAGAGATCCCTGTTACAGAGACAAGCACCTCCTATACTGTAAATATGGGCTTTATCACAGACGACAGCCACAATTTTGAAGGCTGGATCGTATCTGATGGCAAGAGCAATATCGTTGGCTATCCTAGTGGAGCACAGTCAGAGGTGGTTGACGGTGAGCAGAGATACTATTATGAAAATGATTCTGTGATAACCATTACAGGAGACATCCTTTTCTCAGTTACCGCCCCTGAAGGCCACTGGCTTATCTTTAATGAAAACGGTAAGGGCGGAACCTATAACGCACCCAGATTTATCAAGACCGGAGAAGTGACCAGTGATGAAGGCTTACTGGATATGATAAGGAACGGTTATACCTTTATAGACTGGTATACCGGAGAACCTTCTGAGCTTGGTGCAGATCCTACAGGTGAAGTATTTGAATTTGGTCATACCATAGCAGAGACTACTACAGTCTATGCAAAGTGGCAGGCAAATGCCAGAGCTAATTATGTAGTACTGATATGGAGACAGAATGTGGCAGGAGACGGTTATGACTTTGTAGAGTCCGTAACTGTTGAGAATGCTGCTGTTGGATCTACCCCTTCTGCAGTTAATGCTACCACCGGCGTAGTACAGGGCGGCACCTACAAGGGCGAGACCGGTTTTACATTTAAGAATACAGATCAGGCTACTAAGAGAGTTGCCCCTGAAGGAAATACAGTAGTTAATGTATATTATGATCGTAATAATATAACATTTAATTTCTACCTCTATGGCTATGCATATACTGCTACTACAGCTAACAACGGTACACAGTATGGCCTTGTTGACGGACAGTATGTTCAGCTGACAAGAAGCGGTTCAACTTGGAGATATTACTCAGGCGGATGGCATACTTATACCGGTACAAGGTATACCCGTAGCAATAACCAGAACTGGAATCTCTATACTACAATGAGCGGCCTGTATGCTTCCACTCTTGAAGCCAATAACTATACATGGCCAAATGAGTATGACTGGTATTCAGGTTATAATTACCAGAATCAGGGTTCAGGAACCAGAACAACATTCCTCGATGCATTTATTCCTACCAGTAATAATACAACAGTTAATTTCTATGCAAAGGAAATTGAATCAGGTAAACATATATATTTCCTGAAACAAAATCCTGAAAAGAACGGTTATACAATTTCTGATACCGTTAATACTGCAGCAAATAGTTTCCATCTGTCTGATAAGTATAACGGATTCAAGTGCGTGGCATGGAACAATGAAAACAGCACTAGCAGCTGGCATCAGGTTGGTAGTCTGATGAATAATGATGGAAACTACTACTATGATGCTAATCCCGGAACTCCCGGATATCAGACTTCTACAATAGCAAATAGTGGATTATACGTATACTTTGACCGCTTAGAGTACTCCATACTCTACTACGACGGAGCATACGTTGATGGCAATAATAATCCTTTAGCAGAGGACAACCGCGGAGAATTACACGAAGCTAACGGCATTACATACGGCGCAGATATTACTTCTTATAATAAGGACGGAGATAATTATTTTGTACCTGAAGCTATAACAGGATATGCATTTGAAGGCTGGTATCTGGATGATGCCTGCACTCAGGCATATACTTTCTCTACTATGCCTCAGGGCGGACTTACCGTATATGCAAAATGGCGTCAGGTTCAGTACCGAGTATTCCTGCATCCCAATGCAGGTACTGATACTACTCTTACATGGGGATCTGAAAGTCAGGATATGAACTTCCGTGTATCCTATGGCGGCAAGATATCAGCTCCTACAGGACAGAGAAGAGGCTATGAATTCTTTGGCTGGTACACTGATGAAGGCTGTAATAAGGCATTCTCAGCAGCAACTGTTCTTAATGAGACAACAGTGACAACAGCTTATGACAAGACCAAGCATATGACTGATCCCATGGATAAATGGGGAAATGGTGCTACGTCTAATGGTGATGTAGACAGATTCTGGATCACAAAGGAATTTAATCTCTATGCTAAGTGGAGTGAGATCACTATTGGTTCAAGAGGAATTGGAATCATCTATGATGTAGGAGAAGGAACAAATCCTCCCAGCGACAATGTCCTTTATGTAGACGGATCCTCTGTCAGCGCAGGCGCAGCTCCGACTCCTCCTGAGAAGAAGGTATTTGATCACTGGCAGCTTCAGAAATGGAATGGCAGTGAATATGTAGATACTGAAACTTCAGTTCTTGCAGGTGCTACATTTATAGCCAAAAAGAGTGATTCCAGGATTACACTTCTTGGATCGAATACTGTAGTGGCTCCTGAAGACGTAGTAGAAGGTAATCAGTACAGTTATGACGTTCAGCTGATAGCAGTCTATAAGGATATAGAAGAGAAGACTCCTACTCATATTGACTGGTACAGCAATTACGGATCAGAAAACGAAGGTAAAGGAATTCTTTATCATTCGGATTCACCTGTCAAGATCAACGAGGCAGTAGATATTGTCGGAGCTCAGTCAAGAGAAGGCTATGTATTTAAGGGCTGGACCAAGGCTCAGGGCGGAACAACTGCTGATTTCCTGGTATGGACAGGAAACGGATACACTGACGTAAACGGCAAAGAAGCTACTAAGGTTGCAGCTGATGAGAAGCAGCCTTATGAAGATCTCTTTGCAGTATGGGAAGAGGATGAAGTAACAATTAACTACGCAGTTGCTGCAGACAGCACAGGATATGGCTCAGTAAGTCCTGAATCTGAAACAGTTAAGGTGGAGAGCGGAACAGCAGCAGGATCTACAGCAACAGCAGCATCTGATGCATACCTGTTTGATTACTGGTCTGTTGACGATTCAGAGGACAGGCTTAGCGAAAACGCAGAATTTGTACCTGACAGGAATGCAAGTGGATTCTATGAAGCTCATACCTATTATGCACATTTCATATTAAATAAGGTGGATGTAACAGTACATCATTATCTGAAGGGAACAACTACTAAGGTCAGTGATGATGTTACAGAATCTGCAACTATCGGATCCGAATATACAGCAGCTCCTGTTACCAAATATCAGGAAAAGGATCTGACAGTGGATTCCTATAATCCTTCTCAGTCTGTTACAGTATCAGAGGATAACAATGAGATCACAATCTATTACACACTTCCTCTGACGATCACAGCAGATACTCTTGACAAGGATTATGACGGAACAGCCCTTGATGGTAACTACACTATAGAAGGCGCTCTTGATGCAGATGCTGATTCTATAAGCGCAGCCCTTGGCACAGCTCCTTCCATTACCAAGGTATCAGAAGGACCAAAGAGCTATCTTACAGAAGATGAGCAGGCAGCGATCGCTGACTTGCCCGGCTACTACACTGTAAGCTTCGAAGAAGGTACACTTACCATCAATCCTGTAGAAGTCACTATTACAACAGGAACTAATAGCTTTGTATATGACGGACAGGAGCACACATGGCCTGAAGCAAGCATCGCAGGACTTCAGAATAATGAAACAGCTACAGTAACAGCTACTACAGTAGTAAAGGATGTAACTCCCAGCCCTGTAGATAATGAGTACAGCATTGACTGGGGCGATACAGACAGTAGTAACTATACAATAAAAGAAGAGCTTGGAACCCTTGAAGTGACTGCAAATGATGACGCGATCGTGATCCAGGCAGCCAGTGATGAAAAAGATTATGACGGCAGCAAGCTTGAAAAGCCTGAACTGGTAACAACAACTCCCGAAAACCTGCCTGCAGGTCTCTATGTAGACGCAGTAGTTGCTACAGACAAAGATATCATCAATGTAGCCGACTCTGAAACAGGAAACAACAAGGTTAAGAGTTATGTTATCAGAGATGCGAAGGATAACGACGTAACAGCAAACTTCTCAAATATCACAAGCGAGGATGGTACACTTACCATCAAACCTGTAACAGTTACTGTTAAGACAGGAAGCAATGTATTTGAGTATGATGGACAGGAACATGACTATCAGGAAGGCAAAGGCATTGAAGGCCTGGTAAATGGCGATACGGCAACAGTGACTGCAACCGGTAAGGTTAAGGAGATCACCACAGAGCCTGTAAAAAATGACTACACAATTGAATGGGGCGAAGGAGTAGATCCTAAGAACTATTCTATCAGCGAAGATCTTGGTGAGCTCAGCGTAGTCAAGAATACTAATACTATCACCATTAAGGCAGCAAGTGCCAACAAGACCTATGACGGAACAGCTCTTGTAAAGAACGAGCTTGAAACAACAGATCCTGCGGAACTGGGACTTCCTGAAGGCTTCAGTATTTCGGCAACAGTATCCTCTGATATGCCTGTTATCAAAGTAGCAGACACTCAGGATGGCAATAATAAGATTATTGACTATACCATCACAGAAGATGCAACAGGCGAGGATAAGACTGATAACTTTACAGTAGATCCTCAGAACGGAACACTTACCATCAAGAAGAGAGTCATAGAGCTCAAGACCAACCCCGGTACCAAGAAGTATGACGGCACACCTCTTACCAAGGGTGCAACAGTATCAGTAGCAGGCAACGAGCCTTTTGACATCCCTGATGATCATGAAGGTGCAGCTACCACAGTAGCACTTGTAGGAGATGAAACAGCTCAGGTAACAGTTAAAGGCAGCCAGACCAAAGTTGGTAAGAGCGACAATACCATAGATATTGACTTTGGTAACTATGAGGCTGGTAACTACGATGTACAGACAGTTTCTATCGGAGAACTGGAAGTACTCATAGATGACGAGACACTCATTGTACTGACTGCTCCCAGCGATGGCAAGGTATACGACGGAACTGCCCTTACGGCACCCGGTACAGAGGAGAATCCTGTAAGCGCAACAGGACTTCCTGAAGGCTATACAGTAGAGGCAACAGCAAGCGGCAGCCAGACAGATGCAGGCGTAGGTGACAATATAGTTGATGACGGATTTGTGATAAGGGACGCTAATGGCGAAGACGTAACCGGCTTCTACACCAATATCGAGAAGGCAAAAGGCAAGCTTACAGTTACTGAAAGAGAAGTTACAGTCAGCTCAGTAGAAGGCACAAAGGAATATGATGGAACACCTCTTACAAAGGGTGCAGATATCGTGGTAAGCGGAGTTGATAGTCTTCAGACTATTAAGGATGATCACGAGAACAAGCCTTTTACAGTAACCCTTGCAAATGAAGAGAAGATAGAGATCACTATAAAAGGCACCATCACAGATGTAGGCACTGTTACCAACGACTTTATTGTAGATTGGGGTAGTGTAAATAAAGATAACTACAAGCTGATCGAAGTGAAGAAGGATCTGACAGTAACACCTTATAGCAAGGAAGTAACAGTAACAGCACCAAATGCTGATAAAGAGTACGACGGACTGCCTCTCAGAACCGGAGAAGAAGGTGAAGAGATCGAAATTGAAAACGTAACAGGTCTTCCTGAAGGATTAACAGTTAAGGCAGTTACAGAAGGCTCTATCACCAATGTTAAGGAATCCGGCGAAGGCAATAACCCTATAGCTGCTGGATCGATCAGGATCTACGACGCAGATGGCCTTGATAAGACCGGTAACTTTGCAAAGATTGTAGATAAGCCCGGTAATCTTACAATTACCAAAGCGCCTCTTACAATCGTTACCAAGTCAGCTGAGAAGGAATATGACGGACTTCCTCTAACAGCAGGATATGTAAAGCCTGATTTCAAGAATGGTGAGATAGCAGAGATCACCACAACAGGTTCAATTACAGATGTAGGAACACAGAAGAATGACTATACTATCGAATGGACAACAGCGGATCCTGACAACTACGAGCTTGATGAGAGCATAGGTGATCTCACCATTACCAACCGCACCACACCTTTCGAAGTAATAGCTTCCGTACCTACAGTAGAAGTAACTTATAACGGACTGCTCCAGAAAGACTTTGACTTTAGTCTCGAGTGCAAGGCAGAGCCTTCACCTGTAAGAGAATTTGTACAGCAGACAAAGAGACTTTTGAATAAGCTCATTGCCATCACAGCAAGTGCAATGACCAAGGAAACAGCTACACCTATCACACCTGTTGCAGGCGGACCTACATATACAGTAACAGGAGTAAGAGTAGCTACCGAAGGAACCGACGTTGCGATCTATAAGATGGTAATGGATTTCTCAGAAGCCAAGGTTGTGGACAAGGATAACAATGATGTGACAGGCCAGTTCACATTCAAGGAGAGCAGTGAAGAAGGCAAGATGGGTAACCTCATTATCAATCCTGCACCTCTTACCGTAACAACCGGATCAGCAACAAAGGATTATGATGGCAATCCTCTTACCAATGATAAAGCTAGTCTAAACGGTCTCCAGAACGGCGAGATAGCAAAGGTTAAGGCAACAGGAACCATTACCAATGCAGGCAAAACTCCCAATACCTATACCATTACATGGGATACTGCAAAGGCATCCAACTACAAGATAGTAGAGAAGCTTGGAGTACTCAGGATCAATCCTGTATCAACACCTACTCCTCCTCCTACACCTACACCGGTTCCTACACCTACACCTGCTCCTCCTACCGTTATAGCTCCTACACCTGCACCTCTTGCAGCTGATGTACCTGCAGTACTTGGAGCAAGAAGAGAGCCTGCAGTGACAGATGAACCCGCAGTACTTGGAGCAAGCAGAAACGTACAGACAGATGATTCCATTAACAGCTTCCGCAGATGGATCATCATCCTTATCAGCGCAGGAATATCCATCAGTCTTATACTGATCGGAAAGCGCAGAAGAGAGGACGAGGAGTGATAAATTGCTCCCTAACAAAATAGCAGGTGGATCATTCCACTTTAGCTGTAGTTGAATAAGTTTCAATAAGGTGCGAAGCCCCGGTCCAAGCGACCGGGGTTTTGCACGGAGGGGGAAAGCATACTTGATCAATTTTATCACTTTGACTTGACAACGCGTCACAGTATGTCATAATTATTCTAAATTGTATACATGCATCCAAATACATGCATTATTCAGGAGGGATTCATTATGAAGAAGAAACTTGTAAGTGCGGTAATGACTGTCGTAATGACAGCAGCGGTACTGGCAGGATGCGGATCAAAATCTGCCAGCTCAGATACTTTTAAGATCGGTGTTATCGGACCCTTTACAGGCGGTGCAGCAGCTTATGGTAATGCTGTTCAGTGGGGCGCCAAGATCGCTGTAGATGAGATCAATGCAAACGGCGGTATTGGTGGCGTTCAAATCGCTTTCCAGGCAGAGGACGACGAGCTGGATAACCAGAAGTCAGTCAATGCATACAACAGCCTTAAGGACTGGGGAATGCAGTTCCTGGTAGGTTCTACAACAAGTGCATGCTCCATCGCAGTATCCGAAGAGTCACACAACGACAATATGTTCCAGATAACACCTTCAGGATCTGCAGCAGATTGTGTTAACTATGACAACGTATTCCGTGTATGCTTCTCCGATCCCGCTCAGGGAGCTGCATCTGCAGAGTACATCGGAAGCCATGGCGTTGCTTCCAAGATTGGTATTATCTATGACAGCTCTGACGTATATTCATCAGGTATCACAGATACATTTGTAGCAGAGGCTGCTAACCAGGGACTTGAGATCGTATCTCAGGAAGCTTTCACAGCTGATTCCAAGACAGACTTCTCCGTACAGATCCAGAAGGCTATGGACGGCGGCGCAGAGCTGGTATTCCTTCCTATCTATTATTCAGAGGCAGCTCTGATCCTTCAGCAGGCCAACACAATGGGCTTTAGTCCTATCTTCTTTGGCTGTGACGGCATGGACGGTATCCTTGGAGTTGAGAACTTTGATACTTCACTGGCAGAGGGACTGATGCTCCTTACACCTTTCTCAGCTGACGCTAAAGATGATCTGACTCAGAACTTTGTTAAGAAGTTCCAGGAAGAGCATGATATCGTTCCCAACCAGTTTGCAGCAGATGCTTATGATGCAGTATATGCTATCAAGGCAGCTGCAGAGAAGGCTGATATCAAGCCTGACATGTCAGTTAGTGATATTTCAGAGGCTATGAAGGGTGCTATGGTAGAGATCAGCGTTGATGGTCTTACATCTTCAGGCATGAAGTGGGATGCATCAGGTGAGCCTACCAAGGAGCCCAAGGCTGTTGTTATATCAGGCGGCGTATACACACTGGCAGATTGATCTGACTTTTAGTCGCTGCGTTCCAAAAGATATGTAAATATGCCGTTTGGATTCGGCATAGTCGAAGGGCCTGTTTACCTTATTTGTACCCGGCCCGGTTTGAACTTGATAACATCATCGGCAGCCTGTCATGGATTTGGCGGGCTGCCTTTGGTTTTATTTTTGCTTTAAAGAAACTCTTTGCGAATATATGGTTTATGCAGTGAAATTAATCTGCGATTGTTGGATTATTATTTTCTTTGGGGTAAAATGTTAGATAAAGGTTTTTGGGAAAGGGGAGAGTTTTCATGAATTTCCTGACATATTTGATAAGCGGCATCAGTCTGGGTAGTGTATATGCCATTATAGCCCTGGGTTACACTATGGTATACGGCATTGCCAAGATGCTGAATTTCGCACATGGCGATTTTATAATGGTAGGCTGCTATGCTATTTTTTCCATAGTATCTGCCACGTCCGGATCACCGGCAGGGATGATCCTTGGAGTAGTTGCAGCTACGGTTATCTGTACACTTGTGGGTGTGACCACGGAGAGGGTGGCATACAGGCCTCTTCGCGAAGCAGGTTCCCCTCTTGCCGTTCTGATCACTGCCATTGGTGTGAGCTATCTGCTTGAGAATCTGGCACTTCTTATATTTGGTTCCGATCCCAAGTCATTTACTCCTGTTATTACCTGGTCAGGTATCAGCATAGGGGCACTGAGGATCCAGGGCGTGACAATCGTAACTATTGCTGTCAGCCTTTTGGTGCTGATATGCCTTACATGGTTTATTGGAAATACAAAGAGCGGTCAGGCTATGCTGGCTGTAGCACAGGATAGAGGCGCTGCTACCCTGATGGGTATCAATGTCAATAAGACTATTACCATGACCTTTGCCATAGGCTCAGCTCTTGCGGCTATAGCAGGAGCACTGCAGTGCAGCGCATATCCCACACTTACTCCTTATACAGGAGCTATGCCGGGTATCAAGGCCTTTGTTGCAGCTGTTCTTGGTGGAATAGGCTCTATTCCCGGAGCTATGATAGGCGGCATCCTATTGGGTATCATTGAGATCCTGGGCCGCAGCTATATTTCATCTCAGCTGGCAGATGCTATTGTATTTGGAGTACTTATAGTCGTTCTCCTTGTCAGACCTACAGGAATCCTGGGCAAGAAGATCCAGGAAAAAGTATAAGGGGGATGGCCATGAAGAAGATCAAACTTAGTAAAGAACATAAGACCTATATAATGGTCATAGCTATTTATATAATCGTAGAGATACTTATGGCTGCAGGAGTACTGAGCAGTCATATCAAGGGTCTGTTGGTACCTATGGTATATTATGCCATTGCAGCCGTAGGCCTTAACCTCTGCGTAGGTATTCTTGGAGAGCTTTCTATTGGACATGCAGGTTTCATGTGCATAGGAGCTTTCTCATCTGCTATTTTTTCTAATCTTGTTAAGGATATATTGCCGGGAGGCATCAGATTCCTCCTTGCTTTTGTAGTTGGCATCGCCTTTGCGGCACTTTTTGGTTTCCTGATAGGTATCCCCGTACTCAGGCTCAACGGTGACTATCTTGCTATCGTGACTCTTGCTTTTGGCGAGATCATCAAGAATGTCATCAATGCCGTGTATCTGGGCTTTGATGGAAGAGGACTCCACGCATCATTCACCTCAGCTTCTGCTATGGGACTGGATGCAGGGGGCACCACTATCCTCAACGGACCTATGGGTATAAATGGTACTCCCAGAGATGCCAATTTTACCATTGCCATGCTGGTACTGCTTATCACCCTGTTTATAGTACAGAATCTTATAAAGAGCAGGGACGGACGTGCGATCATGTCCATAAGGGACAACAGGATCGCTGCTGAGTCTATAGGAATAGACATCACCAGGTTCAAGATACTGGCCTTTACCATCTCCGCAGCTATTGCAGGAGCCGCAGGCGTGCTCTTTGGACATAATATATCCTCTCTTCAGGCTACCAGCGGTAACTTTGGCTACAATATCTCTATATTGATCCTGGTATATGTGGTGCTGGGCGGAATAGGCAATATCAGAGGCAGCGTTATTGCGGCCGGTATTCTCTACATGCTGCCTGAGATGCTCAGAGGACTTAATGCATATCGTATGCTCATCTATTCTATAGTCCTTATAGCCATGATGCTCTTTAACTGGGCACCGGGAGCCAGAAAGTGGAGAAGCAGAGTATTTGGAAGATTTGTTAGAAAGGAGGCAGCATAATGGCACTCCTTGAAGTAAATGATCTTAGTATTTCCTTTGGCGGACTTAGAGCCGTTGATGATCTGTCATTTTCAATTGAAAAGGGAGAGCTCTACGGACTGATAGGTCCCAACGGAGCAGGCAAGACAACGGTATTTAACCTTCTTACAGGTGTGTACAAGCCCACAGAGGGTATCATCAGACTTGACGGTGAGGATATCACAGGTAAAAAGACTGTTGATATCAACAAGGCAGGCATTGCCAGAACCTTTCAGAATATCAGATTGTTCAAGGAACTTCCTGTTATCGACAATGTTGCAGTAGGTCTGCAGAATATAGAAGGCTGCATGTATTCCACACTGGACTCCATTCTTCATACACCCAAATATCACAAGGTTGAAAAGGAGATCAGGGACAGATCCATGGAGCTGCTCAAAGTCTTTTCCCTGGATGGGGAGTGGGATATCATGGCTTCCAATCTGCCCTATGGTAAGCAGAGAAAGCTGGAGATCGCAAGGGCTATGGCTACATCACCAAAGCTTCTTTTGCTAGACGAGCCTGCAGCGGGCATGAACCCCAACGAGACTGCGGAGCTGATGGATACAATTTCCCTTATCAGGGATAAGTTTGGTATGACCATCCTTCTGATCGAGCATGACATGAAGCTGGTAAGCGGTATATGCGAGAAGCTTACAGTGCTTAACTTTGGCCGTGTGCTCAAGCAGGGCGTGACCAAGGCTGTACTGGAAGATCCTGAAGTTATCAAGGCTTATATTGGAGAGTAAGAGAAAGAGGTTCACATGGCATTACTGGAAGTCAGTGATTTAAAGGTATATTATGGTGTTATACAGGCTTTGAAGGGGATATCCTTCAAGGTAGAAAAGGGAGAGATCGTAGCTCTTATAGGGGCTAACGGCGCAGGTAAGACTACCACTCTCCATACTATAGCAGGTCTCTTAAAGGCAGGAAGCGGATCTATTATCTACAAGGATAAGGATATCAGCAAGATCCCCGGACATGAGATCGTATCCATGGGAATGGCTCAGGTGCCTGAAGGAAGGCGCGTATTTGCAGATATGACAGTGGCGCAGAATCTTGCACTTGGAGCTTTTACCAGGACTGACAAGAAGGAGATCGCAGATACTCTTGCTCAGATATATGACAGGTTCCCAAGGCTTTCAGAGCGTCAGAACCAGCTGGCAGGTACCTTGTCAGGAGGAGAGCAGCAGATGCTGGCTATGGGCAGAGCCCTCATGTCTCATCCTGATATCATCCTGATGGATGAACCCTCCATGGGTCTGTCTCCGCTCCTGGTCAATGAGATATTCGATATTATTGAGAGCGTTCACAAGGATGGTACCACAGTCCTTTTAGTAGAACAGAATGCCAAGAAGGCTCTATCCATAGCCGACAGGGCGTATGTTCTGGAAACCGGCAGCATATCCATGGAAGGCAAGGCATCGGACCTGCTGCATAATGAAGCTGTAAGAAAGGCATATTTGGGAGAATGATCGTATGAAAAAGATTGTAGTGACCATTGCCAGGCAGTATGGAAGCGGCGGCAGGACTGTTGGAGAAATGCTGGCCGAGGATCTGGGTATCCATTATTATGACAAAGAGCTGATGAAGCTGGCTTCAGACGAGTCAGGTATCAGCGAGCAGCTCTTCGTACAGGCGGATGAAAATGTCAAAGCTACCAATCCCCTGGTCCGCAAGGTAAAGAAGAGCATATATAAGGGTCAGCTCCTAAAGCCTGAAAGTGAAGATTTTACATCTGACAAGAACCTCTTCAATTATCAGGCTGAGATAGTCAAAAAGCTGGCAGAAACTGAGCCTTGCGTAATAGTAGGCAGATGTGCGGATTATGTCCTTAGGGATTATGACAACGTGGCCAGTGTATTTGTTCATGCTCCCCATGATTTCCTCATGGAGCAGGCTGCCAAAAAGCAGCCCATGAGGGGCAGAGAGCTGGAGAAATATATTGAGAAAGTAGATAAATACAGGGCTGATTACTATGAGTACTATACAGGCGAAAAATGGGAAGATGCCCGTAACTATGACCTGTGCCTGAATTCCGGAAGATTGGGCTTTGAGAAGTGCGTGGAAGCCATAAAGGCCTATCTGAAAGTCAGGTTTGGAGAAGACGTATTTGATTGATCAGGCCATTTTACCCGAGGTGCTATGAATGACCTCGGGTTTTTAACTGTTGTTAGATTTGTTTACGGCCTGCGTGGAAGGAGAGTAAATGCTGGAGGTAGGGCATATAACTAGATCATATGGGAGAAAGGCGGTCCTTAGGGGTGTGAGTTTTAATGCCCGCCCCGGGGAGATGGTAGCTATCATAGGCAGGAATGGCTGCGGCAAGTCTACTCTTCTTCGTATCCTTGCGGGGGTAGATCCCATGCAGAAGGGCAGAGTGACCTTCTGGGGAAGGGAGGCGTCGTCTGACAGGAGGCTCTTTAGCAAATATACAGGCTTTTTGCCCCAGGATGATCCCCTGCTTGATGAGCTGACTGTCAAGGATAATCTGAGCCTTTGGATGAAGGACAAGGGAGAGGATTACAGGGAGATAATAAGGGAGTTTGACCTTGAGCCTATCCTGGGCCAAAAGGTATCAACTCTATCCGGAGGCATGAAGCGGCGTACTGCCATAGCCTGCGCCTGCGCCGGAAGACCCCCTGTCCTTATCATGGACGAGCCCACATCTTCTCTTGATATTTATTACAAAAAGGAGATAAGGGACTGGATGCAGTCTTTTATCCGCGGAAACGGTATCATCATCGCATCTACCCATGATGAAGCGGAGATAGCAGAGAGCAGCAGGGTATATCTTATGGAAGATGGGATCTTGCGGCCTGTAAGATAAGGCTATGAAGAAACTACTGAGCCTATATATGTCTGATATATACAGATATACTGGGAATAAACGGAGCCGACGCTATGCTTGCAAGATATATACGAATTGAATACAAAAGAGTACTCATACAGCTCTGTAGGATGAGCCTGGCCCTTATCATGTCCCTGGCGGTGACTTTTGGCATGTCTTATGCCATCACTGGTATTATGGAGCATCTCACAGAGCAGGGAAGGATAGAGGTAGCCATGGTGCTGCCCGGGGGCGATGAGGGCAAGTCTCTAAAGGCCTTCTCCAGGCTTATTGCCTCCCAGAAGAGTGTCAGTGAAATATGCGACATTGTATACATGGAAGAGGACAGAGCTGTGGCAGCTATAGAGAGCGGGGATATCGCAGCGGCTATTATCTTTGGGCAGGGCTTTATCCACGATGTGATGACAGGCATCAATACTCCTGCAAGAGTTATCCTTCCTTCCCATACAGACCTTTTGACAGATACCTTTAGGGAGGAACTTACAAACGGCGTATCTCTTATCAGAACAGGAGAAGCGGCGATCTATTCTGTGACTGAGGCTGGACTATACAGCTATCCTCTCATAGTTGACAGGGCTGATATGGAAGAGACCTTAACAGACCTTCTGATGTCTCTTGCCCTCAAACGTGTGAACTATCTGGGTACAGAAGGAGTATCTGTCTACGGAGGCTTATCTCCTTCGGGATATTTTGTGGCCGGATTTATGGCTTTTTTTCTATTCCTGTCAGGCATATCCTTTGCAGGCTTATACAGTGCGCAGGATCTGGCCCTGAGGCGGAGCTTGTCCCTTAGGGGGCCGGGAGCTGTTGCCGGGAGCATTATCAGAACGATGGTGATGGCGTCTGTCTTGGTCCTTGAAGGGCTGGTGACAGGCCTTCTTATAAGCAGGACTCATATTGTTTATTCTGGCAGCGAATTTACTATGAGCTTTGGGATGCTCCCTGCGCTTATAGCCGCAAGCTTTTCTATGGCGGGAGTCTTTCACTTTATCTACAGCCTCTCCCTTAATGAGCGTAATAATATAATGGTGACTGTGCTGGCAGATATACTGATGATGCTATTGTCGGGACTTATCTTTCCGGTAGCTTTTTTGCCTGCTCATTTTGAACTCTTATCCCGTATTTCCTTTATGACGGCCTGGAGGAGCTGCCTGATCCTGGGTCTTATGGGAGAAGCGGGGGGCACTGCGGTGGTGGTATCTCTTATGATAGGGGCTGCGGGACTCATAGGAGGCGCACTCATGCAGATGAGACGGATGAATTCATGAAGACATATATACTTCTATTCAAAAATCGCATACAACAGCCACTGACCTGGGTGATGACGCTGATGCTCATAATAGCGGCCCTGATGATCTATTATCTCTCTCTGCCGGGACCTATGCAGCGCAGGGTCCTGATATATGATCAGGGAAAATATGAGAATGGATCAGACCTCCCCTCTTCCAAATATGCCTCTTTGGAAATGCAGGACTATTCAGGTCTTCTTATAGATAAGCTCCTATATATGAGCAAGAGATCTGCAACTGTATTTGATTTTGAGGAGTGTAGTGACCCGGAGGAATTAAAAGAAGGGGTGGCATCAGGAAGAGCAGACTGCGGTTTTATCCTTTCTGAAGATTTTGACAGGATTATCAGTGAATGTGAGATAACAGAACTGGCAACTCTTGTGACCTCATCCTATTCAGCCAGGAGTGCTGTGGCTTCTGAGACCTTTTTGGCTACGGTCTTTGAGATCGCAGCGCAGGAGTATACATTATCTATGAATGAGGAGCTCTTTGGAAGAGATGATCCTGAGCTCTCAGAGCTTATCAGTGGCAGATTCGATCAGCTCCTGGGAAGTGATGAGGTCTTTGCCTTGGATTATAAGACTGTGGAAGGTGTCGAAATAGAGAGAGCTGGAGATGATAGGGTATTTCCTTTCGAGGGCCTTGTGATGGTCATGGTCACCATGGCGGCTCTTGCTGCAGGTGTTTCAGGCGAAAAAGGATCTGCTGCATTTGCAGCTCGCTATATGGCACCTTTAAGGCGAAGACTCTTTTTATTGGCGGACAGAGCCGCTTTTGTGACACTTCCTGCTATTTCCGGATTTGTGATACTGATGATCGCCGGTTTTGGAGAAAAAGGCACAGGGATTGCAGAGAATGGCCCTGTCAAGTTATTATTGTATATGCTGATGGTCATATACCTGCTGATTTGGTCAGGTTTTGTGACAGCTTTATTCAGATCAGCAGCGGGGATCACACCCTGGCTTCCCGCTTTCTTTATAGTGCAGCTGATACTATTTTTTGAGCAAGGCCCGGGGGCGGAGTATTTGTCATATCTTTTTCCTGCGGGTTTATATAGCAGGCTGCTGATACTTTTTTGAATCCAAGAAGAGAAATACAAGGAGTGATACATGGACATTTTACAGAAGATCACAGAAGAACTTAAGGTCAGCAAATGGCAGGTAGAAGCTGCAGTCAAGCTGATAGATGAGGGCAGCACTATTCCCTTTATTGCCAGATACCGTAAGGAGGTGACAGGCTCACTTAACGATGAGCAGCTTCGCGACCTGGATGAGAGATTAAAGTACTTAAGAGGACTGGAGGAAAAGAAGGAGAGCGTCCTGGCTTCCATTGAAGAGCAGGGCAAGCTCACTGATGAATTAAAGGCCAGGATCATAGCTGCCGAGACAATGGTGGCAGTAGACGACCTCTACCAGCCCTATCGTCCCAAGAGAAAGACAAGAGCCAGCGTTGCCAGGGCCAAGGGCCTGGAGGGACTGGCAGACATCATAAGAAGCGGCGCTATCAGCCTTGATGAGCTTATGGCAAAGGCTGCTGAATATGTCAATAACGACGAAGCTACTCCCGAAGAAAACAGGGTAGCCAATGTAAAGGATGCCATAAAGGGTGCAGAAGACATACTGGCAGAAGACCTGGCAGATGATGCTGACGTAAGGACTTATGTCAGAGATGAGACCTTTGACAAGGGTATCATAGTATCCGTTGCCAAGGATGAGAAGGCGGAGAGTGTATACGAACAGTACTATGCTTATGAAGAGCCTGTCAAAAAGATCCTGGGTCACAGGGTATTGGCTATCAACCGTGGTGAAAAAGAGAAATTCCTGAATGTAAAGATAAACGGACCTGAGGAGCAGATACTCCTTTTTCTGAACAAGAAGTTAAATCCCACAGGAGAAGAAGCGCTCAGCCCTGTTATCAGCGAGATTTGCAGCGATTCCTATTCCAGACTCATTGCACCTGCTATAGAGAGGGATATCAGAAATGAGCTGACAGAGAAGGCTGAGGATTCTGCCATTGATGTATTTGGCAAGAACCTGCAGCAGCTATTGATGCAACCTCCCATTGCCGGAAGGACTGTGCTTGGCTGGGATCCTGCATTCCGTACCGGCTGCAAGCTGGCTGTAGTGGATCCTACAGGCAAGGTCCTGGATACCAAGGTCATCTTCCCTACAGCACCCCAGAACAAGGTGGAAGAGAGCAAAAAGGAAGTCAAAAAGCTCATTGATAAATACGGTATCAGCCTGATATCTGTAGGCAACGGCACAGCTTCAAGAGAGTCCGAGCAGGTCATCGCTGAGCTGATAAAGGAACTGGATAAGCCTGTTCAGTATGTGATAGTAAATGAAGCAGGAGCTTCCGTATATTCAGCCAGCAAGCTGGCAACTGAGGAGTTCCCTAATTTTGACGTAGGTCAGAGAAGTGCTGCATCTATAGGAAGGCGTCTCCAGGATCCTCTTGCCGAGCTTGTAAAGATAGATCCTCAGTCTATCGGAGTAGGCCAGTACCAGCATGATATGAACCAGAAGAAGCTGGGCGAAGCCTTAGGCGGCGTGGTAGAAGACTGTGTAAACAAGGTGGGCGTAGACCTTAATACCGCATCCGCTCCCCTTCTTACTTATGTATCCGGCATCAGCAAGACCGTTGCCAAAAATATTGTGGATTATCGTGAGAAGAATGGCCGCTTTAATTCCAGAAAGGATCTCCTTGGGGTAAAGGGCCTGGGACCCAAGGCTTATGAGCAGTGCGCGGGCTTCCTGAGGATACACGACGGTGAGAATCCTCTGGATGATACTTCGGTACATCCGGAATCCTATGAAGCTGCTCTTGGCCTTATGAAAACTCTTGGTATCACCATGGAGGATGTAAGGATCGCTCAGAAACAGGCCATGAAGAGCACCAGTGCAAAGCCTGCGGCTTCACCTGCTCCAAAGAAAAAGCCAAAGGATAAGTTTGTAGTCAGAAATACAGGAACTGCCATGGGCGCGGCCCTTGCTGCAGCTCTTGGAGGAGTGGTACTGGAAGCTGATGATAATTCGGCTGCTAAGGGAAATGAACGAAAGTCCGTCCGGGGAGCAGCTTCTGATAATGCAGCTGTGACCAAGCAGACAGGAACTCTTTTGGGAAGAGTAAAGGATAAGGCTGCTCTTGCAAAAGAGCTGGGCATTGGTGAGATCACCCTCACAGATATCATCTCCGAGCTGGAAAAGCCCAGCCGTGATCCCAGAGAAAGTATGCCTGCTCCTATCCTTCGCAGTGACGTTATGGATATGAAGGATTTAAAGCCCGGCATGGTACTTAAGGGCACGGTCCGCAATATCGTAGACTTCGGTGCTTTTGTAGATATAGGTGTCCACCAGGACGGTTTGGTACATGTATCCCAGATCACAAGCCGCTTTATCAAGCATCCACTTGAAGCAGTGAGCGTAGGGGATGTGGTCAAGGTCCAGGTGCTTGATGTGGATGTGAAGAAGCAGAGAATCTCCCTGACCATGAAGATAAAGGAAGAGAACTGAAAAAAATATTTTACCTCTTGATTAATACAAGATCAGATAGTATTATAAGATGAACGTTAAGAGATAATCATATCTCAGACGCGTATGATCATTTCCCAATTGAATACAGATAATATTCTCTTATTCAGAGTGGTGGAGGTACATAGGACCTGTGAAGCCACGGCAACCCCTTTATCAAGGAAGGTGCCAACCTGAGCGAGTATTGAGCATTTGATTCGAGCAATAAGGGGATTTGATTAACTTTAAATCAGGTCCGTTTGCTCTGCAAACGGATTTTTTAATGCGCACAGCGCGGAAAGGTAATTATAATGGACAAGTTTATTTTTACATCCGAATCAGTAACAGAAGGACATCCGGATAAGATCTGCGATAACATCTCTGATGCTATCCTTGATGCCTGCATGGAGCAGGATCCCATGAGCCGAGTTGCTTGTGAGACAGCTGCATGTACAGGATTCATTCTTATAACAGGTGAGATCACAACCAAGGCTCATGTTGACTATGCTGCGATCGCAAGAAAGACTGTATGCGAGATCGGCTATGATGATTCCAGAAAGGGCTTCGATGGCAATACATGTGCAGTTCTGGTAGCTCTTGACCAGCAGTCTGCTGATATCGCCATGGGCGTTGACAAGGCTCTTGAAGCCAGAGAAAGCCACATGACAGATGAGCAGATCGAAGCTATCGGTGCCGGAGATCAGGGTATGATGTTCGGTTATGCTACCAATGAGACTGAGGAGTATATGCCCTATGCGGCATCTCTTGCTCACAAGCTGACCAAGAAGCTGACAGAGGTTCGTAAGAATGGCACTCTGCCTTACCTGCGTGCTGACGGCAAGAGCCAGGTATCTGTAGAATATGATGAGAATGGAAAACCCATCCGTCTGGAAGCTATCGTAGTATCCACTCAGCATGACGAAGCTGTGACTCAGGAGCAGATCCATGAGGATATCAGAAAGCATGTGATCGATGCTATTGTAGATCCTGCTATGGTAGATGCTGATACCAAGATCTATATCAATCCCACAGGCCGTTTCGTTATCGGCGGACCTCAGGGTGATGCTGGTCTGACAGGCCGTAAGATCATCGTTGACACATATGGCGGTGCTGCACGTCACGGCGGCGGCGCATTCTCAGGTAAGGATTGCACCAAGGTTGATCGTTCCGGTGCTTATGCAGCTCGTTATGTTGCCAAGAATATCGTGGCAGCAGGTCTTGCAGATAAGGCTGAGATCCAGCTCTCCTACGCTATTGGCGTAGCACAGCCCACATCTATCCTGGTTGACACTTTTGGTACAGGCAAGGTATCTGATGAAGCACTCACAGAGGCAGTTCGTAAGGTATTTGACCTTCGCCCTGCAGGCATCATCAAGATGCTGGATCTGAGAAGGCCCATTTACAAGCAGACAGCAAGCTATGGACACTTTGGCAGAAACGATTTAAGTCTCCCTTGGGAAAAGACAGACAAGGCTGAGGCTCTTAAGGCTGCAGTAAACGCTTAATTTGATACATCAAGGACTCTGGGCTTTCAGAGTCCTTTTTTTTATGGCAATAAGCCGAGGGCTATCCGTCTGGATGCAATAATTGCATGGGGGATGCTTTTATTTGCTTACCCCTATTCTTAAGTAATTTATCAATAGGACCGATATAGTAACTGAATAGGGATATTATATATGCTATGGATGGCGTACTTGGACATTGATAATTGATTCCTGTGACTCTGCAGTATGGCAAATTAACTATTTTTTCAGGTGGGATTTGGGAAAATTTTATAAAGAGTGTTTCCAAATCAGTTGCTTTAGTTTATAATACTGTGTGAATTATACGCAGAAGAAACTACTATGAAGATAGTTGAAAGGATACATTCATGTCATATTCAGATATAGGAATTGATTTAGGTACAGCCAGCATTCTGGTATATGTAAGAGGAAGAGGAGTAGTTCTTAAAGAACCCTCAGTAGTTGCTTATAATCGTGATACTGACAAGATCCTTGCTTTTGGTGAGGATGCCCGTCAGATGCTTGGTCGTACCCCCGGTAACATTGTTGCAGTCCGCCCTTTGAGAGAAGGTGTTATCAGTGACTACCAGATCACCGAGCAGATGATGAAGCACTTTATCCGCAAGGCTCTGGGAAGATGGGTATTCAGAAGACCCATTATCGCTGTATGCGTACCTTCAGAGGTTACAGAGGTAGAGCGTAAGGCTGTTGAGGATGCAGCTCTGATCGCAGGCGCCAAGAGCGTTGAGATCATTGAGGAGCCTCTTGCAGCTGCTATTGGCGCAGGTATTGATATTGTAAAGCCCTGCGGCAACATGATCGTAGATATAGGTGGTGGTACCACAGATATCGCAGTTATATCCCTTGGATACACAGTTGTATCCGCTTCAGTCAGGATAGCCGGTGATGATTTTGACACAGCTATCGTGAAGTATATGAGAAAGAAGCACAATCTTCTGATCGGTGACAGAACCGCAGAGGATATCAAGATACATATCGGAAGCGCATATCCCCGTGCTGAAACAGATTATATGGATGTGCGAGGAAGGAACCTGGTAACAGGTCTTCCCAAGACTGTAAAGGTCAGCTCCGAAGAAACAGAAGAGGCACTGAGAGAGTGCACAGATCAGATCATCAAGGAGATACATGATGTCCTTGAGAGGACTCCTCCGGAACTGTCTGCTGATATCGCAGAACGCGGTATCGTACTGACAGGTGGCGGATCACTCCTTAGAGGACTTGAGGACCTGATCTCTGCAAAGACCGGCATCAACACTATGACAGCCGAGGATCCCATGACAGCGGTTGCTATTGGTACCGGCAGATATGTGGAATTCCTCTCTGAGTCCAGAAACAGATAATACTGAGTCAGAATACTAAGCCTTCTTCTGAAAAGCGTATCTTGACAGATACAGCGTTTATGCATGATAAGCATTACCGGTGGTAATATTCCTTATCATGCGGGCTGCAGACGCAGCCCATTCAGGAGGAGGCTCTTTTTATGGTAAAAGGACTCTACACTGCCTGGACGGCAATGATAAATGAACAGCACCGAATGGACGTGGCTACCAACAATCTGGCAAATGCCAATACCACGGCCTACAAAAAAGAGGGTTCAAGCCAGCAGACCTTCAGAGAACAGCTGGCCCTCAAGATCAAAGATACTTCTGAGCCCGGAACCTATCCCAGAAGAGAAGGTTACATTGTGCCCGGAGTCAGGATCGGTGAAGAATACACCGACTGGACCGAAGGACCAATGAAGAATACCGATAATACCTGGGATCTGGCTATCTCCGGCAAAGGCTTTTTCGCCATAGATTACACCAGTAAAACAGATAATGTGGCTGACCATATCAGAGGTCAGAGGACCACAATGTATACAAGAGACGGCAATCTTACTCTTACGGCAGCAGGTGAGCTTGTTACCCAGGATGGAGATTTTGTGCTGGATACAGAGGATCAGCATATTGTTGTGGATCCTACAAAGGATGCCCAGGTCAATACCCACGGCGAGATCATCCAGGATGGTGAGGTGGTAGCTACAATCGGACGATTTGACTTTGAAGACTACGATACCCTGGCAAAATACGGAGAAAATCTCTACGAGCCAACGGTTGAAGCTGTGAGGACCACTGCTCCAAATGCGGTGATAGTCCAGGGCTTTTTGGAACAGTCCAATGTGTCCGTAGTAGATGAGATGGTAAATATCATCAATATACAGAGGCATTATGAAGCTGCTGCAACACTTATCCAGACGGCCGATGACACGCTGGGCAAGGCAGTAGAGCAGATAGGAAGGATAGGAGGCTAAGCTCCTCTTTAAACATATGAAACATTAAAACAGGATGATAGCAATCGATCAACTGACAGATCAAAGAGTTTGATACCTCAGTATCATGGTTCCAAGGAGGTTATATTATGGTAAGAAGCTTATGGTCAGCCGCAACAGGCATGAATGCACAGCAGACAAATGTTGATACCATCGCCAACAATCTGGCCAATGTCAACACTACAGGTTTCAAGGCTCAGGGAGCGCAGTTCAAGTCCCTTCTCTATCAGAATCTGAACACGGTGACCACAACTGCCAATGGTGATCCCAAGCCTACTACCAGTCAGGTGGGACTGGGCGTCAGGACTGCAGCTCTGACTCAGTATTTTTCCCAGGGATCGCTACTTGATAATCCCAGTACCAGCGCTGTGGCTATAAGCGGAGATGGCTTCTTCTCTTATAATGATGCTGACGGACGCCAGGTATTTACCAGAAACGGTGACTTTATCTGGGCTATTGGAGATCCCGATGGAGAGAGCCTGGTGCTGACCACATCAGATGGTAATCCTGTACTTAATACCGAGGGCGAAGAGATCAGGCTGGAAAACGGAGAAGTATCCAATAAGATCACCATAGGTATAGACGGTACCATTTATTATCCTGATGAAGACGGCGTACCCCAGGAGGTGGGACACAGGATAGGTCTGTGGCAGTTCCAGAATCCCGGAGGCCTGGAGAGACTTGGCAGTACCAGCTGGGCAGTGAGCGCTGCCAGCGGACCTGCCATGAATGAAGCTGAAAATGAGGATCTGACCAGCAGTATCCTCAGGCAAGGGTATCTGGAAGGTTCCAATGTAAATGTGGCTACTGAGATGGTCAACCTGATCGTGGCCCAGAGAGCCTATGAGATGAACTCCACAGCCATCACCACAACAGATTCTATGATGCAGACTGCAAATCAGCTTAAGAGATAATGATAGGGGGGACTCTAATGGCAGATTTTAGTTCATTAAACGGTATCAATTCGGCTGCTTATACCAATTATATGATCGGTAATGAGTACAGCAAAAAGATGCAGGAGACTGTGGGTAAGACTGCGGATAAAAATGCCACAGACGAGGAACTGATGGATGCCTGCAAGGAATTTGAAGCATATTTTCTGGAGCAGGTCTACAAGGAGATGTCGGGGACCGTGGATGCCTTTAAGAGAGATGACAGTGATATGAGCAATGCTCTGTCCATGACAAGTTCCAACTCTCTTGTGGATTATTTTAAGAGCCAGACCCTGCAGAGTCTGGCAGTTCAGACAAGTGAGACTCAGAGTACGGGGCTGGCAGCAATGCTCTATGAGAATCTAAAGCGTAATATGGGAGAAGATCCGGGGAGTATTTCCCAGTGATATTCATATCAGTGGATTTTGGGGGGCTTTTTATATCTAAACAGTAAATATAGAATACCAGCGGTTTTGACTTTTATGCTCCATGTCATTAGAATGTAACACATGGATAATTTTAAGGGGTATATAGACCATTTTGTCTATAAAAACGAAGAAAACGGTTACGGCGTAGCAAACGTGATCATCGATGGGGAAGAGATGACCTGCGTAGGCACATTCAGAGACGCAGATGTTGGGGATACGCTGGAAATAGAGGGTGAGATCGTATCTCACCCTGCTTATGGTGAGCAGGTTAAGGTACGCAGCTATCGGGTTGTAGAACCTGAGGATGCCCAGGCTATGGAGCGTTATCTGGGCTCTGGAGCTATTAAGGGCATAGGCCCTGCTATGGCTGCGAGGATTGTCAAAAAGTTTGGGGAGGATACCTTCAGGATCATCGAGATAGAGCCTGAGCGCCTGGCTGAGATCAAGGGCATCAGCATGAAAAAGGCCCAGTCTGTTGCACAGCAGATGCAGGAGAAACGGGACATGCGGGATGTGATGATCTTCCTGCAGCGTTATGGCATTTCAGGGACCATGTCGGTCAAGATCTTCAATAAATACGGAGCATCAATATATAACATACTCAAGGAGAACCCCTACAAGCTGGCGGAGGATATAGGCGGTATAGGCTTTCGCACAGCTGACGAGATCGCGTCCAGGGTGGGGATATCTGTGGACAGTGATTTCAGGATCAGGAGCGGCATTATCTATTCCATGCAGCTCTCAGCCATGGACGGTCATACTTTTCTGCCCAAGGACAAGCTGGTAAATTATGCTTCTTCGCTCCTTTCTGTGGAAGCGGAGAGGATAGAGCCCATGATAGACGACCTGGTGATGCTGCGAAAGCTTGTGCATACCGGGGATGACAGAATCTACACATCTTCTTTTTACAGAGAAGAGAAGGACTGCGCTTACAGGCTAAGGGATCTGAATATCCATGATCATGTAAGAGAGGGCTCAGGCAGCTACGAGAAGCGCATGGAGAGAATCAGATCTCTGGAAAAAGAGAAAGGCATTGAGCTTGACGACCTTCAGAGAAAAGCCGTGATGGAATCCGTCAGAAATGGCATCCTCATATTGACTGGTGGCCCCGGTACAGGTAAGACCACCACTATTAATGCCATTATCAGCTATTATGAGGAGGAGGGGCTGGATATAGTGCTGGCTGCGCCTACGGGAAGGGCGGCCAAGAGGATGACGGAGGCTACAGGCAGGGAGTCCAGGACTATCCACAGGCTACTGGAGATAGCAGGCGGCGTCAGGGATGATGACGATGATCCTTCGGTGGCTAGCGCCAGGTTTAACAGGGACCAGGATAATCCCCTTGAAGCAGACGTTGTGATCATAGATGAGATGTCCATGGTGGATATACATTTGTTCCATGCTCTCTTAAAGGCTATGGTCCCGGGGATGCACCTTATACTGGTGGGCGATTCCTATCAGCTGCCCAGCGTGGGACCGGGACAGGTGCTGTCGGATCTTATATCCAGCGGGGTATTCCCTACTATCACCCTTAACAAGATATTCAGGCAGGCTGAAGAGAGCGATATTGTCATGAATGCCCACAGGATCAACGAGGGCCGGGATATCAGCCTGGATAACAAGAGCAAAGACTTCTTTTTTCTGGAAAGAGGGGACTATAATTCCATCTGTGGCAACTCAGTGCTGCTGATCAGAGACAAGCTCCCGTCCTATGTGGACTGCTCGCCTATGGACATACAGATCCTGACGCCTATGAGAAAAGGAGCCCTTGGCTGCAACAATCTCAACAGCATCCTGCAGAAATATCTTAATCCAGCAGATCCTTCCAAGAAGGAGTACACAAGCGGTGATCGTATCTTCAGGGAAGGAGATAAGGTCATGCAGATCAAGAACAATTACCAGGCCGATTGGGAGATTCTGGGAAGATACAATATCCCTATTGAGACAGGGACAGGTGTCTTTAACGGGGATATGGGCACTATAGTAAGTATTACGCCCACTGCCAATCAGCTGATCGTAGAGTTTGATGAGAGAAGACGGGTTACCTACACTTTTTCACAGCTGGATGAACTGGAGCTGGCTTATGCAACGACTATCCACAAATCCCAGGGAAGTGAATACCCTGCTGTTATCATTCCCCTTCTGTCAGGACCTAAGATGCTGATGAACAGGAATCTTCTCTATACTGCAGTGACCAGAGCAAGGTCCTGCGTAGTGATACTGGGCAGCAGGCAGGCCGTGGATGAGATGATCGCCAACAAGAGCCAGCTTGCAAGATATACGGCTCTATCCGACAGGATCAGGGAAGTATATGCCGGTAGCTCTGAAGATGAGTGATATCAGATAAATTACGTAGCTTTAGAACAATGCAGAAAGGATTCTACAGATTCACATGAACAAGCACACAAGGATTGTGTACGAAAAGGCTGTTTCGCTATTATTTCCCAGGAGGTGCCCTTATTGCGACGAGGTGCTCCGCCCCGGGCTCTATTACCATGAGAGCTGCAGAAATAAAGCGGATTATGCAGATAACTACAGCACCTGCATCCAATGTGGCAGGCCTCTTTTTTATTCGGATGATGAGTATTGCAGGGTCTGCAAAGGAAAAGACTTCTATTTTGACAAAGGCTACTCCCTCTATGTATACAAAGCGGTGTCCCCGGGGATATACAGGCTCAAGTATGCAGGCAGAAGGGAATATGCAGATGTATATGCCATGGATATGGTCCGATGCCTGGGAGAACGCATAGATTCACTGGATGCAGACCTTATTGTTCCTGTGCCCCTTCATGCAAGACGCATGCGCACAAGAGGCTATAATCAGGCGGCGCTTCTTGGAAGAGCTCTTTCAAAGAGAACGGGCATAGCCTGCAGCGAAGCTCTTGCACGGAGGGTAAGAAATACAGCTCCTCAAAAGCTGCTCACTGCGGCAGGAAGACGCAGGAACCTCTCGGGGGCTTTTAAACTGTCAGGAAATGATGTAAAATTAAAGAAAATTATTATAATTGACGATATCTATACTACAGGTGCCACTGTAAATGAACTGGCCAAAGAGCTAAAAAAAGCAGGGGCATCCAAAGTTTATGTTATCACTCTGGCTATAGGCAGTATTTAGGGGAGGATAACCAAGGCAGCGGGAGTAAAGTGCTTACTGTTTGCGCAATGAAATAATGGCAGGCAGTAAGGTAAAGTGCAGGAGGAAGCTGACATGAATTTACGCAACTGTCCCAAATGTGGTAAGATGTTCAATTATGTGGCAGGACCGCCGATATGTGACGACTGCAGGAAGAGAATGGAAGATGATTTCCAAAAGGTAAAAACGTATATACAGGAGAATCCTCTTGCTACCCTTAAGGAGATCTCAGAAGCAAATGAAGTTAAAGTGGGTCAGATCAAGGAATGGATCCGTCAGGAGAGACTTATGTTCTCCAAGGATTCACCTATCAAGCTGACCTGTGAAAATTGTGGTGAGCTTATTGAAACAGGCCGTTTTTGTGCCAAGTGCAAGGGCAAGGTTGCTAATAACCTGACTGATGCATTCAAGAAGGAAGCTCCCCAGATCAAAGCCAGGCCGAAAGACGACAAGGGCGGAATGCGTTTCTTTTAATCCCTGACCCTGCTCCTGTCTTCGGCGCGGGGGGAATGAAATGGTAGATGAAGAAAGAGTCATTCTGATGACCAGGATGGCCGCTTTCGCTACGCGTGAAGGCAGAAAAGATTCCAAGATAAATGAATATTTCCGAAGCGACTATGTCGGCTTCGAAGTCGTTAAATCAGCGATCAGCGCCACGATAGCTTTCGGGGTGCTGTTCGTGGTGTATTTGATATCTGATTTTGAAGGGCTGATAGGTGATTTTTATAATGCCAGCTTTTTGGATCTTGGCAAGACAGTCCTTTTCTTTTACTTAGTTACGGTGGTTGGCTATTGCTTTATTTCATACATAGTTTTTTCACACCGTTATGCAAGAATGCGTAAGAGAATGAAGAAATACTATAAAGGCCTGAGAAAACTCAGAAAAATGTATGAGAGGGATTAATTAGCGAGATGACCACTTTACTAGATTTAAAACAAACGATCCAGACCTATTACATTAAATATGAATTCTATATTTCCCTTGGCTGGAAATTTCTGCTGGCTCTTGTCAGCCTCATGACTATCAATTCCAAACTGGGGTATCAGGGCGTACTCATGAGCCCGCTTATTGTGCTTATGTGCTCTCTTTTGTGCGCCATTCTTCCTGCTACCTTTCTGGTGGTTATGGATGCTCTTTTTGTGCTGGCACATCTGTGGGCATTGTCCAGAGAGGCGGCTATAGTAGGCTTTTTGATCTTTATCCTGATGTTCCTTCTTTACTACAGATTTGCACCTGCTGATGCACCTGCTGTCATAGTGACTCCTCTGTGCTTTGCCATGGGCTTTCCCTATGTGATGCCTCTTGGGCTGGGACTTCTTGGCACTCCTGCGTCTGTAGTGACAGTAGTATTTGGTACTGTGATCCACTACTATCTGAAGTTCATAAGTGATAATGTGGCAACATTCAGAGAAGCTGCAGCAGACGAAGCTGCAGCTGATACCATTGCCCGTCTTCAGTCCGTTATTGACGGAGCTTTTGGCAATAATACCATGATAGCTATCGCGGCTGTATTTGCCGTGACACTGGTGATCGTTTATGTGATCAGAAGGCTTCCTGTTGATCACTGCCATGACATAGCCATAGGTGTGGGCTCCATTACACTTATGATCGGAATGCTGATAGCATCTGCAAGCTACAATGCTGATGTGTCCGCGCCCGGAGTGATCATAGGTACCATACTTGCAGCCCTTCTTCTCAAGGGACTTGAATTCTTCACATTTAACCTTGATTACAGCAGGGTAGAGAATGTACAGTTTGAAGATGATGATTATTACTATTATGTAAAGGCAGTACCCAAGGTGTCTGTACCCACTCCGGAGAGAAGAGTAAAGCAGATCAACAGAGCTAACCTGACATCGTCAGAAGACAGTTCGTCTCCTGTAGACGGTAATACCAGAAGGGTAGTATATGAGAGAAGAGTAAGGCCTTCATCTGACAATTTTGCTGCAGGCAAGAAGCGTAGGAGAACAGATTTGGAAAAGAGTCTTGGATCTGATGGGACAAGCCGCGAGGCAGATAAGTCCGTTGCTGCTCCACAGAGGCGCCGCCAGGCTCCTACCGGAAGAGCAAGGAACCCCTATGCCGCACCCTCAAAGGCAAGGAATGCAGCGACAAGGCCCGGTACTCAGAGAACTCCTCAGGGAAGAACAACAGCCAGAGCATCTTCAGGAGTAAGAACAGCAGAGGCTCCAAGGAGAGCTCAGACTGCGAACAGACCCGGAACAAATTTAGGCACCGGCTCTACCGATGAGAAAATTTAAAATTACGAAATAGATACCGTATAACAGTTAACAGGGCAAAGAGGATAGGAAGAGAGTAAGCCGATGAATTTTAACCTGTTTGGGTTGGCGGACTTTACTATGCCAACGCTTCGTATGCCACATGCCAGCGGTACGGATATAGCGGAGATACTGATCATATCGGTGCTTCTTTATCATATCCTGGTATGGGCCAAGAAAACCAAAATATGGTCGCTCCTAAAAGGCATAGCTGTAATAGCGGTCTTTATACTGGCTGCGTGGCTGCTGAACATGAACACGATCATCTGGATCGTCAAGAATGTGTTCATCATCGCAGTCATAGCTATTATTGTCATTTTGCAGCCTGAGCTTAGAAGGGCTTTGGAGCAGCTTGGAAGAAGGAATTATATCAATGCTCTTTTCTCTTTTGATACAAGAGGATATGAAGGAAGATTCTCTGACAAGACTATAGATGAGATCACAAGGGCCTGTGTAGAAATGGGTAAGGTCAGGACCGGAGCTTTGATAGTAATAGAGCAGAACAATTCACTACTGGAGTTTGAAAGAACCGGCATAGAGATAGATGCTATCGTGTCCAGTCAGCTCCTTATCAATATTTTCGAACACAATACTCCTCTCCATGATGGAGCAGTTGTGATCAGGGGAGACAGGATCACAGCAGCTACCTGCTATCTGCCCCTGTCTGACAATATGGACATAGGCAAGGAACTGGGGACCAGGCACAGAGCAGGGGTGGGTGTGTCTGAGGTGACTGATTCCATGACTATCATCGTTTCAGAGGAAACAGGCAAGATCTCTGTTGCATATGCCGGAAATCTGGAGAAGGCTGTAGACTCTGAGAGACTGGGCGAGAGACTTAGACAGATCCAGAACAAGCAGGCTGAGCAGGGCAAGAGAAGACTAGCCCTGAGAGGGAGGGCAGGAGCACAATGAAAATCCTGAAATTCCTTACCAACAACTGGAAATTCAAACTGGCCTCTTTTGTACTGGCAGTATTAATATGGTTCTTTGGTACCAACATCAATGATCCTGTAGATGTGAAACGAATATCCAATGTGGAGGTGATTTTTAAGAATACCTCTGTGATAACTGATGCAGGAGAGATGTACCAGGTACTTGATGACAGCAATATCATAGGAACCGTTACCATCAAGGCTCCCAGGTCTGTGACAGAAACTATTACAAGAGAGAACATTACTGCGGTAGCTGATTTTCAAAGAATGAATGAGAACGGTAGTGTGCCCATAGAGCTTAGTGTTAATAAGTCAAGCGGCGTAGTAGATTCGGTAACTGCCACCAGTGATTATGTATATCTGTCCATAGAGAACAGATCGTCCAAGATATTGCCTCTTGGCTCTACCACTTCAGGTACGGTGGCAGAAGGATATATAGTCAGCAGTATCACTACAGATCAGAACCAGGTCAGGATCAGCGGACCTCAGTCTGTGATCGATCGTATCACTTCTGCATCTGTGGATGTTGATGTGACCAATTTTACTTCTAATATTGGAACAGACGTGAGCATACAGCTCTACGATGCTGAAGGAGAGCTGGTGAGGTCTGATGGTATCACCATGAATATGACTACTGTCAGAGCTACGGTTACCATCCTTCAGACCAAGGCTGTGCCTATCGCCTATCATGTAACAGGTACTCCTGCAGATGGCTTTATTCATACCGGAATAGTTGAGAGTGATCCCGAATCTGTGATCATCGCCGGTAAGAGCTCTGCATTGTCCAAGATCGATAAAGTTGATGTACAGGATGCCCTTGATGTTACAGGCCTTACTTCGGACCTTAAGACCACTATATCTCTGGATCAATATCTGCCTGCCGGCATATCCTTTGGTGACAGTGACTTTAACGGGATCGCTTCAGTAGTTGTAGATATAGCTGCCAAGTCCAGCAAGAACCTGGATATCACAAGCAGTGATGTGACCTATGACAATGTACCTGAGAATTATTCTGTCACTCTTGGCAATGGAAATATGCCTACCACCTATAGCGTGACTATAGAAGGACTAGGGGATACTATAGAGAATGTGTCCACGTCTCAGCTTAATGCTGTGATAGACCTTGCTGATCTTACATCTTCACTGTCTGCGGGAGAGGAGCTGCAGTCAGGAACTTACATGGTAAGTCTTCATTTCTCGCCTCCCCAAGGGGTTGAGATAAAAAGAGATGTACAGGTCAGGGTAACTGTCAAGGCTCCCGCCTCTTTGGAGGATAATGAAGAAGAAGAGGAGCCTTAATCAAACGGGCCATGACCCGCAAACGAGGAGATTTACAGGAAATGTTAAAAGAAAAGATAGTCATTAAGAACCCTACGGGGCTTCACTTAAAACCTGCAGGGGTACTTTGCAAAGTGGCTATGGACCATAAGTGCCAGATATCATTTGCAGTCAGAAATACAACAGGAAATGCCAAGAGTGTACTGAGCGTCCTTGGTGCATGCATAAGATGCGGGGATGAAGTGACTTTTACATGCGATGGTGAGGATGAACAGGATGCTATGAATGAACTGCTTGAGGCAGCCAGAAGCGGATTTGGCGAGCTATAAGGCAGGATAATTATAACAGGGGAGAAGAAATGGATAAGAAGATAATCGTAACAGGTGCCAATGGCCAGCTTGGAAGACAGATAGCAGGCATGCTGGCAGGGGAGTATGAACTTGTTAAAACAGATATTGCGGACGCAGGTGATATAAAGAGCCTTGATATTACCGATGTGGACAAGGTCCTTAAGCTGGCAAGGGAGGTGAAGCCCTATGCTATCATTAACTGTGCTGCATATACGGCTGTAGATGCACAGGAAAAGGACGTGGATATGTCCTACAAGATCAATGCCATAGGTCCAAGAAACCTGGCTATAGCATCTACAGATACAGGTGCCAAGCTGGTACATATCTCTACAGACTATGTATTTACAGGGGATGCCAATAAGCCCTATACAGAATTTGATCCCACAGGTCCTGTGAGCACCTACGGAAAGACCAAGCTTGCAGGAGAGAAGTTTGTAGAAACTTTTGCAGACAGATTTTTTACCATCAGGACAGCATGGCTTTACGGAGATGGCAAGAATTTTGTAAAGACCATGCTCAGGCTGTCAGAGACACATGATAAGGTCTCTGTTGTAGATGATCAGGTGGGAAGCCCTACCAGTACCTATGAGCTTGCAGGAGCTATCAGATATCTTCTTCCCACAGATAATTACGGACTATTCCATGGAACCTGTGAGGGCTCCTGCAGCTGGGCTGATTTTACTGATGAGATTTTCAGACTGGCAGGATGCCATGCAACAGTTGAGCATGTTTCCACTCAGCGCTATATGGAGATGAACCCTCAATCCGCGAAGAGACCTGCATATTCCATCCTTGACAATTATATGCTCAGGCTGACAAGTGACTACAGCTTTGCTGACTGGCACGATGCTATAGCCAAGTATATCAAAGAGATGAAATAACAGTAGATTCTCAGGGGAAGAACGATGCTCATAGTAGCCTTAAGCTGGATATATGTAATATTTACAACTTATGCTTTGGGATATCTATTCCACCGCATTTTTACAGGCATCACTTTTTTGCAAAGGACCCGTCAAAGGGTCAGGGTGCAGAAGGGGGATGCCCTTTTGCGCAACATACCTTACCATATCAGATTTAAACAGAGCTATCTTCTAACGGGACTGGTCATTGCCGGTGTATATGCAGAGTTTTGGTCTCTTTTTGGAGGAGTATCTTTTCAGGCTAATCTCATACTTGTGATCCTTTCCTTGTCTGCATACCTTGTCTACGGTCACAGATTGTATCTCATGAGGCAGTATATCTGGACTAATTTCAGAGAGCAGCCCTTATGGCAGTATCTTGCATACATCGTAGTCTTTGTGTTTTTGGCCTATTGTGTGTCTCATGGATATGAGCATTACGATACGGGACTCTATCATGCTCAGGCTATTCATTGGAATGAGACCTACGGCGCAGTAAAGGGACTTGGCAATTTTAATCAGAGACTTGCTTACAACAGTGCCTTTTTTCCTCTTCAGGCACTCTACAGCTTTTCATGGTTGGGCGGAGGCTCTCTCCATACTATGGCAGGTTATTTTGCACTGCTTCTTGGCTGGAAATGCGTAGACCTTAGAAGGATGATCATCAGGGGATACCCTTCTCTTGCAGATGCAGTGAGATTTGCAGCTCTTTACTATCTCTTTAATATTGCAGATGAAGTGATTTCTCCTGCATCAGATTTTCCTGTAATGTGTCTGGTGCTCTATATATTTATTGCATGGCTGGAGCTGAACAGAGAAAGGGAGAGGAGTATATATCCGTATGCCATGTTGTCGGTCCTTTCGGTATATGCCATTACGATCAAGCTCTCAGCTGCTCCCATGATACTATTTGCTATCCGTCCTATATACAAGATAGTAAAGGACAGCAGGATCAGTAAGGGGCTTGTCATATCTTTTTTTACAATTCTTGGACTTGTCGCTTCTGCTGCGTTTTTTATCAGAAACGTGATCCTTTCGGGCTGGCTCATATATCCTGTGACAGCTATAGATCTCTTTGATCTGCCCTGGAAGATTCCAAAGGAAGTGGCCATTTTGGACTCAAGGGAGATCAGGGTATACGGAAGGGGTTTTACTGATCCGTCTCTATATAATATGCATCCTGGTCAGTGGTTTCCTGTTTGGTTTAAGGGTCTTGGGCTTGTTGATAAGATGGCATTTATAGGAGATATTATCGCACTGATCTTTATGATCTCTATGGGTGCATATTTTTACTATATGAACAGGAAGATAGGTATAGCTCAAAAGCAGCAGACTTCCAAGCTTACCAGACTGGATTCCTATAAGATCCTAAGCAGTATCAAGGATGAAACAGACCATTCTTTTTCCAAGGTAGTATTTCTGTCCAAGAGAAGAAGAGCCAGCTTTGTTGATTATCTGTATGCTCAGACCATTGCATATATAGCACTTTTCTTCTGGCTTTTTTCAGCGCCTCTTGCCAGATACGGCCCGGTATATCTCTGGCTCCCCCTGGTGCTCATACTGGGAAGGTCGATCAATGCCATACATTATGTGGCAGGACCTGTGAAAAACTCCAGGAGGATACTGCTCATGCTCCTTGGATGCTTCCTTATCTGGAAGATGACTGCTTTTACAATAAATGACATTCAGGGGACTGACCTGTCTTATCTTGTCTGTCAGCAGGATTATGCATCCTTTGATACAGAGTATGTGGAAGAGGGAGGCGTAAGGCTCTATTATGCTGCGGAGGGTGACAGGACAGGCTATGAACCTTTCCCGTCTACTCCTTACAGACCCAATGTGTCATTAATGGGAGATGACCTTTCGTCCGGTTTTATAAGAAGGTGATTTCATTATTTTGGCTGATTGTGGTATGATACAGACGTTGTATATTTTGAGGAGGGTATTTGTTTTTGAGGAATGAATGTCTTCAAATCCCGGGAACTCACCTTGTTAAAATATTTTAAATGATTGAAAGGGTAAAGAAATGGCTAAGAAGGCACTTATAACAGGTATTACCGGTCAGGATGGATCCTATCTTGCAGAGTTTCTCATGGAGAAGGGCTATGATGTCCATGGCATCATCAGAAGGTCTTCCGTTGATTATAGAGAGCGTATCGCTCATTTGGAGGGTAAGCCTAATTTCCATCTTCACTATGGTGATCTGGGCGATTCCATGAGCATACTGGGAGTTGTATCCAAGGTAAGGCCTGACGAGATATATAACCTGGCTGCTCAGTCACACGTTCAGGTATCCTTTGATTCACCTGAGTTTACAGCGGATGTGGATGCAACAGGTGTGCTGAGAGTACTGGAAGCTGTAAGGCAGTGCGGTCTGGCTGACAGCTGCCGTATATACCAGGCTTCAACCTCAGAGCTCTACGGTAAGGTAGAAGAGGTACCTCAGAATGAGAATACACCTTTCCACCCCTATAGTCCTTATGCTGTAGCCAAGCTGTATGGCTACTGGATCGTCAAGGAATACAGAGAAGCATATAACATGTTCTGCTGCTCAGGCATACTCTTTAATCATGAGTCAGAGCGCAGAGGAGAGACCTTTGTTACACGTAAGATCACACTGGCTGCTTCCAGGATTGCTCAGGGCAAGCAGGACAAGCTATACCTGGGTAATCTCTCATCTCTTAGGGACTGGGGCTATGCCAAGGATTATGTAGAGTGTATGTGGCTCATACTCCAGAATGACAAGCCCGAGGATTTTGTAATAGCAACAGGCGTGCAGCATTCTGTAAGAGAGTTTGCCCAGCTGGCATTTCACTATGCAGGCATTGAACTGGAATTCAAGGGTGAAGGCGCTGATGAGAAGGGCTATGACAAGGCAACAGGCAAGGTACTGATCGAGGTATCACCTGATTTTTACAGACCTACGGATGTAGTCAATCTCTGGGGCGATCCTACTAAGGCCAAGGAAAAGCTTCACTGGAATCCTCAGACCACTTCCTTTGAAGAACTGGTACGTATCATGGTAGAGCATGATATGGCCAAGGTGGCAGTAGAGCGGGCCAATGAAAGAGTTGAATTTAATCTTGAAGAGTTCCTTGAAAAGGGTATCGACAAGTAATATAAAGACGAATTGATATTATTGATAAAGAGGAAGCGATCAAAATGATGGACAAAAATGCAAAGATTTATGTAGCAGGCCACCGCGGAATGGTGGGCTCTGCAATTGTAAGAGAGCTTAACAGACAGGGATATAACAATATTATCACCAGGACTCATAAGGAGCTGGACCTGATCAGACAGGATCAGGTGGAAGAGTTTTTTGCCGCAGAAAAGCCGGAATATGTATTTTTGGCAGCAGCCAAGGTAGGCGGTATCATGGGTAATTCCGAGGCTCTGGCAGACTTTATGTATGACAATATGGTCCTGGAGATGAATGTGATCAATGCAGCATGGAAGAATGGCTGCAAGAAGCTGGAGTTTCTTGGATCCTCATGCATTTATCCCAGGATGGCACCTCAGCCTATGAAGGAGAACTGCCTTCTGACATCAGAGCTTGAGAAGACCAATGAGGCCTATGCACTTGCCAAGATATCAGGCCTTAAGTACTGCGAATATCTTAACAAGCAGTACGGCACAGATTATATATCTGTAATGCCTACCAATCTCTATGGACCCAATGACAATTATCATCCCACACACAGTCATGTACTGCCTGCACTTATACGTCGTTTCCATGAGGCCAAGGAGGCTGGCCTGTCAGAAGTGACATGCTGGGGCGATGGTTCACCTCTTAGAGAATTCCTCTATGTGGATGATCTGGCTGAGCTCTGCGTATTCCTTATGAACAACTATTCAGGCAACGAGACAGTAAATGCCGGCACAGGCAAAGAACTGACTATCAAAGAGCTGACAGAGCTGGTTGCCAAGGTTGTAGGATATGAAGGAAAGATCCTTTGGGACAGCACTAAGCCCAACGGCACACCCAGAAAGCTTCTGGATGTATCCAAGGCTACTGCACTTGGTTGGAAATATCACACAGAACTGGAAGAAGGTATCAGGCTTACTTATCAGGACTTCCTCAATAATCCTATGAGAGCAGAACGCTGATAGCTGAGGGCGGAGGATCAAGATGGAACCTCTTGTTAGTATTGTTGTGCCTGTATATAATGCCCGGGATTACATAGAAGATACCATACACATGGTGGAGCGTCAGACCTTTAGGAATTTTGAATTGATCCTGGTGGATGACTGCTCTGCTGATGACAGTGTCTCTATCATAAACAGATGCATTAGGGAGACTAGTCTCCCGGAGGGATCCATACGGCTCATAGCCAAGGAGCGCAATGAGAAGACTGCGGCTGCCAGGAACAGCGGCATAGACGCAGCAAGGGGCAGATATATAGCCTTCCTGGATGCCGATGATGTATGGCTGGCAGATAAGCTGGAGAAGCAGCTGGACTTTATGAGAAAGGGTGACTATGCTTTTAGCTTTACTGCCTATGAATTTGGAGATGAAAATGCAAGGCCTACAGGCAAGATCGTAAATGTGCCCCTTGATTTTGTGTACAAAGAGGCTTTGTATCGCACTATAATCTTCACTTCAACTGTGATCTTTGATACAGACAAGCTGTCAAAAGAGGATATCCATATGCCTCTTATAGAGAGCGAAGATACAGCAACCTGGTGGAAGGTAATGCAAAAGGGCGTGACAGCACATGGCCTTAATGAGGTACTGACTATATACAGGAGACCGGCTGCTTCTCTTTCTTCCAACAAATTAAAGGCTGTAAAAAGGATCTGGGGGCTCTACAGGCAGATAGCGGGACTGGGACTCTTATCCTCATGTGTCCATCTTCTGGGATGGGCTTATTATGCCAGCAAGCGAAGATTGTGATAACTATGTTATTATAGGATAAAGAGTATCTATTCATATTCAGGGGGTGTTATGGAATTATTAACAGTAGTGGTTCCCTGTTTTAATGAAGAACAGAATATTTCGGATTTTTATGATGAACTGATGAAGACAGAGGCTTATTTCCATGGCAATGATGTGGACTTTGAGCTTCTGTTTATTGATGATGGTTCAAAAGACGCTACCGTAAGCGAAGTCAAAAAACTAAAGGACAGGGATGACAGGGTGCGCCTTGTAAGCTTCTCCAGGAACTTTGGCAAGGAAGCGGGCATATTGGCAGGCCTTAATTATGCCAATGGTGATTATATAGTGATCATGGATGTGGATCTTCAGGACCCTCCCTCTCTTCTCCCGGAGATGTTCTCCTATATAATGAGCGGAGAATATGACAGCGTAGCTACCAGGAGAGTGAACAGAAAGGGCGAGCCGCCTATCAGGAGTTTTTTTGCCAGACGTTTTTATCACCTGATAAACAAGCTGTCCAATGCTGATATTGTGGACGGAGCCAGAGACTATCGCCTGATGACCAGGCGCTTTAGGGATGCTGTGCTGTCCATGGGCGAGTATAACCGCTTCTCCAAGGGTATATTTGGCTGGGTAGGCTTTGAGACCAAATGGCTTGAATTTGAAAATGTTGAGCGTAGGAAGGGAGAGACCAAGTGGTCCTTCTGGAAGCTCTTTGTATATGCACTTGATGGCATAATAGCCTTTTCGACAGTGCCTCTTGCCATAGCGTCAGTGCTGGGCGTTATATTCTGCCTGCTGGCTTTCCTTGGTATTATAGTGATAATAGTCAAGACTTTGGTATTCGGAGATCCTACCAGCGGCTGGCCTTCTGAGGTATGTATAATATTTATGGTCAGCGGCATACAGCTCTTTTGCCTGGGAGTGGTGGGACAGTATCTGTCCAAGACCTATTTGGAAGTAAAGAACAGGCCGGTATATATAGTCAAAGATGAATTATAGGATTATCAGATCAAATAAATGCAATAAGAGGAAGTACGGAGTCTTGTCATATGGCTCTGCTGCTGCCGGGGAGGGGAGGATATGAATAAAAAACATTATTCAGAGTCCGCCAAGAGGATCATTACACTTTTATTGGGGCTTATACAGCTTGTTTTGGAAACCGGGATCTATGCCTGGTTCTGGTTTAAGAGCTATTATCCGGAATTGTCCGGCCCCCGTATCAGCCAGGATGGCTATAACCTGGGCTATGGTCTTAAATTCCAGACTAATGGACATATAGTAGTACTGCTCATATATTTTATGCTGCTTTTCTTTTTTGCCAGGACCTATGGAAGTTTGAGAGTAGGTTACAACAAGCCCCTTGATGTGTTCCTGTCACAGATCTTTACCATCCTGATCGTAAATGTGATCACATACATGCAGCTCTCACTTATGAGGAACTGGCTGGTATCTGCAGGTCCCATGATGAAGATCCTTTTTTGGGAGCTTGTATTTGCTTTTTGTTGGACCTATCTGTCTGATATCTTTTACAGGAGCTTTGTACAGAGCCCCAGGCCGCTCTTATTGATATCAGGAGATCATCCCACAGATGACATTGAGAGAAAATTTGGCTCAAGGGCTGACCGCTTTAAGATAGTCAAAAGGATGAATATCTCTTCTTCAGTGGAAGAATTAAAGAAGGAATGCCTAAGCAGTGAATACGGCGGAGTGATCATATGGGATATACCTACCGCAAGGCGTAATGACCTGGTGAAGTTCTGCTATGAGAATCGTATCAGGATGTATATCATGCCCAAGATCAGTGATGTGCTCCTTAAGGGTGCAGATCAGCTCCACCTCTTTGATACGCCGGTACTCCTCGTCAGGGAATACTCACTTAAGGTTGAACAGCGTTTCCTTAAGAGGCTCATTGACGTAGTATGCTCGCTGATCCTGATCGTTTTATTTTCTCCTCTTATGCTCATAACTGCCATAAGTGTATTTCTCTGTGACAGAGGGCCTGTGCTCTACAAGCAGGTAAGATGCACGGAGGGCCGAAGGGAGTTTGAGATCCTGAAGTTCAGGAGCATGTATATCAATGCTGAGAAGGACGGAGTAGCCAGGCTCGCATCCAAGAATGATTCCAGGATCACGCCGGTGGGACGTGTTATTCGCAGAATAAGATTTGACGAGCTTCCCCAGCTCTTTAACATATTAAAAGGGGATATGTCTTTTATAGGACCAAGGCCTGAGAGACCTGAAATCATCAAGGGATATATGGAAGAGATGCCTGAGTTTGCATACCGCATGAATGTCAAAGCAGGGCTTGCCGGATATGCTCAGGTATATGGCAAATACAATACTACGCCATATGACAAGCTAAAGCTTGATCTTACATATATAGAAAATTATTCTGTATGGATGGATATCAAGCTGATGCTCCTTACACTTAAGATACTCTTTACACCTGATGCAACAGAGGGTGTGGACGAGGATCAGATCACAGCAATGAAAAAAGAGGCTCGTGATAACGAGCAGTGAGAGCCGGGAGGTAGGGGACGTGCAGTTTCGACAAGACACGGGGCACAGAGATGAAGTCCTGAATCTGAGATGCTTTTATCTAAGACTGTTTAGAAAAGCTTACCTTTTGCCGGCAGCTATCATAGCCGGCGCAGTAGCCGGCTTTTTGCTGTATTTTTGCCTGCATGTGGTCTGGGCTCCTGCCAGAGAATATGAGGCAAGCTCCAAGCTGTATCTGAACTTTGCCATTGATGAGAGCGGTGATGTATATAATTATTACAATGGATATACATGGAATGAGCTTGTTACTACAGATGAGATCATGATAGATGTCATGGACGAACTCATGAGCCAGGGCGTATCAGAGCTGGCTCCCGGCTCTATGACACCGGGCTCTGTATCCGGGATCACCAGAAAGGAGACAGAGGAGTCCATCACGGCATCTATCCCATCTGATATCAGGCTTTTGGAGATTGTCTGCAAGCACAGGGATCCGCAGCTTAGTCTGAAGATCCTGAAGGCTGTGGACTTGGCCTTGTTAAATTATGGAGACAGCAGAAAAGAGTTTACATCCATTGAACTGTTGTCTGAAGATGACAGCGCAGAGCTTATCCGTGTTACTGACAGGACCTGGACAGCAGTGATCACAGGAGCTGTACTGGCAACTATAGCTCTTATCATATGTGGACTTTTACTGGCAGCTACAAATGACAGGCTCTATGTGCCGGAAGACTTTGAGAAAAGGTACCATCTGCCTGTGCTGGGCCTTATCACTTCCCGCGGAGACGGGGATAGCTGGAGCAATGAGCTAAGGGCAGGACTTGCTGCTGCGCTTGATAAGAGCAGTGAGGCAGGACTTATAGCGCTACAGGCTTTAGGAAGCCTTGAAGAGGGCGAGAGGATAGTAAATATATTAAATGACAGGAAGCTCCTTCCCGGAGCGAGCAGTTTGCAGGCAATGTCACTTCCCGGCGAAGACCCTGATAATTATCGCAAGATAGGAGCTTCAGACGGAGTGGTCCTGGCAATAGGCTTTGGTGACAATGTTGCTAGTCTTACCGAGCATACTTTGTCCCAGCTCTATAGACATAACTGCCCTGTTCTGGGAATAGTGATCACAGGAGCAGATATGACTTTTCTTAGACGTTATTATGGTATGAGCAGTGAGGCGAAATAGTATGCAGGATAATACGGATATGAATTCTATTGATAAGACTAAGGAACTGGAAATGCTCATTGCAGCAGTAGATCAGAATGTTACAACTCTTGCTGCGGCCATGAATGTTAACTGCAGAGCCATTATTGTCAATCAGTGCCATGAGTTTGCCTATTCCACTTATGTTTACAAGGGCAATGATATACAGTGCTTCCACTGCGATGAGAGAGGTGTGGGCAAATCAAGGAATATAGGTATCCTTCATTCCCGGGGTGACATACTGCTATTTGCAGATGAGGACATTAAATACAGAGAGGGCTATGACAGAGATGTACTGGCTGCTTTTAATGAGCATCCTGAAGCTGACATGCTCCTCTTTAATATCAGGCAGTCAGAAGGAAGAGAGACTTATTACAATACCAGCTACGACAGAGTCAGATGGTACAATTGCGGCAGATATCCTGCATACAGTATCGCAGTGAGAAGGGACAGGCTCCTGGAGAGCGGAGTTATGTTCTCCCAGCTCTTTGGAGGCGGCGCAAAGTATTCCAATGGAGAGGATTCCCTCTTTCTTATGGACTGTCTGAAAAAGGGTATCAAAGTATACCACACTGATATCACACTGGGAAGGGAGATACCTAGGAAATCCACCTGGTTTGAAGGATATACCGACAAGTTCTTCTTTGACAGAGGAGTGCTCTATCATTATCTCTACGGAAGACTTGCTGCCATTATGGGATTTAGATTTATATTTAAGCGCAGGTCATCTATGTGCAAGGACAAGAGTTTTGGAGAATGCTACAAGCTCCTATGCTCCGGCATCAAAAGTTGCAAAAAAAGGTGAGGAAAAAGGGCAATGCTAATCTATTTGCTGATCACAGCGGTGACAATCTATCTTGGAGCCCTTGTCAGAGATGAGGATACTGATCTTATATCCTCAGAAATGAAGAGAAATGGAGTATATGTCTATACAGGTGTCAGCAGGCAGCAGGTGATCAATCTGATCTGTATGGTCAGTATTTTTGTGACTCTTTTTGGAATCTCTGCTCTCAGGATCAATGTTGGCAATGACTATGCCAGATATGTCAATTTTATGCATCTGGCAAATGTTCATGCCTATGTACCTACTGAGGCGGGGTTTAATTACCTTACCAGATTTATATATTTTATCAGCGGCTATGAAAATTTCCTTCTCGTCTTTGCCTGCTATGGATTTGCCACCATAGCACTCTTTTTATTGGCCATCAGGAAGCTCTCAGCCTCCTTTGGCTGGACCTTCTTTATGTTCATGACGCTTACCTACTATTTCCAGTCCCTTTCTACCATGAGATATTATCTGGCACTGGCCGCTTCCGTATACGCCATGTATCTGATATTAAAAGGGGATTATCCGGCATTTGTCCTGATGATACTTGCAGGCAGCCTTTTTCATAAATCCATCCTGCTTGTTTTGGTATTATATCCGCTATGCAATATAAAATGGAATAAGTATATCAAGGTCGCAGGCCTTTGCGCTGTCATATCTTCCCTGTTCCTTAAGGATCTGTATCTAAAGCTCTTTCTCATAGTATATCCTACGTATGAAAATACAGATTTTCTTACAGGAGGTACCAGCCTTATATCCATAGCAAGGTGCGCTATGGTCATATTGCTGTTTTTTGTCTTTAGAAATGATCTCTCCGGATCAAAGAGAGATATCTTTTATCTTAAACTCAATATACTGGCGCTGCTTTTATATGTCTTTGGAAGCTTTCTCCCTGTGATCTCCAGGATAGGCTACTATCTGACCATCAGCCAGATATTCATTATCCCGGACATCATACTGGCGGCAGGCGCAGGCAAAAGAAAAGGAGTCCTTAGGATCCTGGTGACTCTGGCCTGCATAGCATATTTCCTGATCTTTATTTTCAGACAGGCGCCTGCGGACGGAGTGAGGATCCTTCCTTATCAGACCTGGCTTTTTCACGATATGGTACCTATTGAATATCAGATTCTGGATTAAAAAGGAGGTATGGCATGCTGTATATCGGAATCGATCTTGGAACATCTGCTGTGAAGCTTCTTCTTATGGATGAAAAGGGTAAGATCTGTAAGATCGTATCCAGAGAATATCCTCTTATCTTCCCTCATCCCGGTTGGTCTGAGCAGGATCCGGCAAAATGGATAGAGGCAGTTGAAGATGGTATAAAAGAGCTGATAGCAGATTGTGACGCAGCACAGATTGCAGGAATAGGCGCCGGCGGCCAGATGCACGGCCTGGTAGTCCTTGATGAGGATGATAATGTGCTGCGCCCTGCGATCCTCTGGAATGACGGAAGGACAGGAGAAGAAACTGATTATCTCAATGATGTCATTGGCAGAGACAAGCTCTCCGAGTATACAGGAAATATAGCCTTTGCCGGCTTTACAGCGCCCAAGCTCCTCTGGATGGAAAAGCATGAGCCTGAGCTTTTTGCCAGGATAAGTAAGATCATGCTGCCCAAGGATTATATCAATTACATGCTGACCGGAGTATTTTCCACAGATTATTCAGATGCTTCGGGCATGCTCCTTTTGGATGTAAAGGGCAGGAAATGGAGCAGCAGGATGCTGGAGATCTGCCATGTAAGGGAAGAGCAGCTCCCAAGGCTCTATGAGAGCTATGAGATAGTGGGAACAGTCAGGAAGGAGCTGGCAAGCCGCCTTGGCCTACCTGATAATGTAAAGGTATGTGCGGGAGCAGGAGATAACGCGGCAGCTGCAGTGGGTACCGGAGTATGCGGCAACGGAGCCTGCAATATATCTCTGGGTACATCTGGCACTATCTTTATATCTTCTGATGAATTTAGTACAGACAGCGGCAATTCCCTTCATGCCTTTGCCCATGCGGACGGATATTATCATCTTATGGGCTGCATGCTCTCTGCTGCATCCTGCAATAAGTGGTGGATGGATGAGATCATAGGTACCAAAGATTATGCCAGCCAGCAAAAGGATATCACTCCTGATAAGCTTGGGCGTGGACACGTATATTATCTGCCCTATCTCATGGGAGAGAGGGCACCCCATAATGATCCCCTGGCCAGGAGCTGCTTTATAGGAATGACTATGGACAGTACCAGAGCTGATATGACCCAGGCTGTACTGGAAGGCGTGGCATTTGGTATGAGAGATTCCCTGGAAGCTGCAAGAGCCATGGGCGTCAATGTGAGATCCAGCATGATCTGCGGAGGCGGTGCGCAAAGCCCCCTTTGGAGAAAAATATTTACCAATGTGATGAATATCACACTTACCATACCTGAGACCGAGCAGGGACCGGGATATGGCGGCGCTATCCTTGCAGCAGTAGGCTGCGGAGAGTATGAAAGTGTAAGGCAGGCTGTGGCGGAGCTTGTGAGAGTTACAGGGAGTGAAAATCCTGATCCTGAGCTTGCAGCCCTGTATGAAGAAAAGTACAGAAATTACAGAAGGCTATATCCTGCTCTTAAGGACATATTCCACGACATAAGCAAATAAAAGGGTCAGAATTCAATTTCTGACCCTGAAGGATTCCAGTAGATTTTCCAGACTTTCGGACTCGCCGGCCAGCTGCTGGGATACTGCGCTGGACTGCTGGGCTGTTTCGGTGTTGCTCTTTACTACTCCGGATATCTGGCTGATGCCGTTTGTGAGCAGATCCATATTGTCTACCTGCTCCTGAGCCATGATACCGGACTGGTTCATCATCTCGGATACATCATTTACAGATTCCACTACCTGCTCCAGGGCGGCCTTGGTCTCTTCCACTACGGCGTTACCGTTTTCAATCTCGTCCATGGTATCGCTGATGAGCTGGTGAGTATTCTTGGCCGCTTCGGTAGACTGGGTTGCCAGCTGGCTGATCTCTTCAGCAACTACTGCAAAGCCTTTGCCTGCATCGCCTGCTCTTGCTGCTTCTATTGATGCATTGAGTGCCAGGAGCTGGGTCTGCTTGGCTATGGCTTCTATGGAGTTGGTGACCAGCTCTATTTCCCTTGATGCTTCTGTGATCCTGGTCATGGCATCTGTTACCAGATGCATCTTCCTTGCCGAGGTATCTACGTCCTCTTTGACCTTCAGCGCCATCTCTACAGTCTGCTCTGCTGCTATGGCCACATTTCTGGTCTGCTCTGTCATGGTATCTACAGAGTAGGTGAGCTGATCAATGGCAGATGCCTGGTCCGAGGCGCCTTCTGCCAGGAGTGATGCTCCCTGGGACAGATCCGTAGCTCCCTTTGATACCTCATAGGAGGAATCCCTGACTTTGGATAGTGTAGTTGAAAGCCTTAAAGATATATCATCCAAAGCATCTTTGATCTCTTTATAATCTTCTATATACAGCTGGGGCTGTCTGGTACCGCAGGAGAAATCTCCTGTAGCCATCCTCTCAAGAGTAGCTCTCAGATCGCTGATGATAGCGGATATAGTCCTGGCTGATTTGCGTACATTGTGGGAAAGTTCTCCCAGTTCGTCATTTCCCCTGTATTCCAGCTCTATATCAAAGCTGCCCTCAGCCATGCTCCTGGCAGCTTTGTTAGCGCTTTCCACCGGGATCACTATGCTGTCTGCCAGTATCATTGAGGATTTGATCATGAAGATGATGCTGGTGGCAAATACCAGGATCACAATAGCGCAGGATACCCCTCCCAGTACAAGGAGAATGGTATTAGAAGAACGTATGCCCATCACTATGAAGGCAACGGTCGCTATGATCCCTATAAAACAGATCAGTACTCTGACTACAAGATTGTTAAAGACAACGAATACCTTGCCTCTGACGGACTTGTCTGCCATGGCTTCGGGAGATGCTGAAATGATACCATTAAGGTTCATATATTCCTCCATGCATTGAGATTGCCTTAATTTGCCCGCGGATCATGGTAGAACACGGAATTTAAGGGCATAGCAAAGAAAAGCTACAATAAGTCTATCGGATAGTTAAGGTATACTGTTTAGATATAATTATATGAAATGGTGTTAAAAACTCTCTATGACACCCACATCGCAAATGAATTTTTGGTATTATATATTCAGTAGGATTTACAAAGGAGGCGTTCATGATAAAGAAAAAAATGATCTCATGTTTTGTTATCTTATCTGCAGCATTATCTCTTAGCGCTTGTGGGAGTGCGTCATCGTCTTATTCTAAAGGCGAGTCTGCTGCTGAAGCCCCGATGGCCGAGGAAGCGGCTTATGGTTTTGATGCATATAACGGATATGAATCTGCTGATATGGAAGCGGAGGAATATGATGAGAGCTATGCGGAAGCCAAAACTGCTGATGACAGCGGCAGCACTCAGAAAGCGGATAATTCCAGAAAGCTGATCACCAATGTTTATATAGACGGCGAGACAACAGATTTTGATGCCACTCTTGAAAAAATAAACACCAAGACAAATGAGCTGGGCGGCTATATTGAGAGCAGCAATGTATATGTATCCAACAACTACTATAATGGCAGGTATGTGGATCTTCGCAGTGCTGATTTTACCATCAGGATACCTGAAAAGAAGCTCAATAACTTTCTTGATGATATAGAAAAAGGGATAAATATAACACGTAACTCCAGTAACGTACAGGATGTTACCCTTGAATATTATGACACCAAGGCTCATAAGGAGGCACTGCAGACCGAGGAAGCAGCGCTTAAGAGCCTTATGGAAAAGGCTGAGACTATGGAAGACATCATGGCTATCCAGAGCCAGCTGACAGATGTCCGTTATCAGCTCAATTCCATTGAGTCAAGGCTCCGCACCATGGATAACCAGGTGGACTACAGCACTGTCAACATGTCCATATCAGAGAAAAAGGAAGAAGAGCTCACAGTCACAAGAGAGCTTACAACCCTTGAGCGCATGGGCCAGGGCTTTATGGACAATGTGGTTGGAATAGGTTATTTCTTTAAGGAACTGGCTATCTTCCTGGTAGTAAATCTGCCTATCTTCATCCTGCTCATTATATTTGGCCTCATTGTATTTTTGATCATCAGGCTGATCGTCAAAAGGGCAGCCAGGAAGCAGAGAAATATTATGCCTGCTCCGGGCACCTTGCAGCAGGCAGCTCCTGTAATGAACCCCCAGGTCAATGCTATGCCGACTATGAATTATCCTACAGGACAGATGCAAGGAGCAGATCAGACCGGCCCGGCAAATATGCCCGATCAGGGCCCGGCAGATGGTCAAAGCAGCTGATATAGTTTGAAACTGGCGCCCTCGTTTCGGATTACAAATATCTGTAAACGGGGGCTTGTCATAGCTTCAGAATCTGATAAAATTAACTCCGTAAAAAAGCAAAGAATATAATTGTAAACAGTTACAGTAATAATTCAGGGAGGCAGTCGGTGTTTAAGGTAGGTTTTGATAATGATCAGTATTTAAAAATGCAGTCAGAGCAGATCCGCAGCAGGATCGGTGAGTTTGGCGGTAAGCTCTACATGGAATTTGGAGGCAAGCTTTTTGATGATTACCATGCATCAAGAGTACTGCCCGGTTTTCAGCCTGATTCCAAGATCAATATGCTCAAGGAGCTTAGAGACCAGGCAGAGATAGTCATAGCTATCAATGCTGCGGATATAGAAAAGAATAAGGTCAGAGGCGATCTGGGCATTACCTACGACATGGACCTGCTGCGCCTTGTTGATGCTTTTCGTGAAGAGGGACTGTATGTGGGTTCTGTAGTATTGACCCGCTTTGCAGAGCAGCCTTCAGCCATTGCCTATGAAAAGAAGCTCAAGACCCTGGGGCTTAAGGTATATCGTCACTATCCAATAGAGAACTATCCTTCAGATATATCTCTTATAGTAAGTGATGAGGGCTTTGGACGTAATGATTATATCGAAACTACTCATCCCCTTGTGGTGATCACTGCTCCCGGTCCCGGAAGTGGTAAGATGGCTACATGTCTGTCTCAGCTCTATCATGAGAATAAGAGAGGCATAAAGGCAGGCTATGCCAAGTTTGAGACCTTCCCTATCTGGAACCTGCCTCTTAATCATCCTGTTAATCTTGCATACGAAGCTGCTACAGCAGACCTGGATGATGTGAACATGATCGATCCCTTCCATCTGGAAGCATATGGAGAGACTACTGTAAACTATAACAGGGACATTGAAGTATTCCCTGTCCTGAATGCTATGTTTGAGAAGATTTCCGGTACTTCACCCTACAAGTCTCCTACAGACATGGGCGTTAATATGGCCGGTAAATGTATCTTTGACGATGAGATAGTAAGAGCTGCAGCTAATCAGGAGATAATCAGAAGATTCTACGCAGCTCAGTGCGAGCTTAGAAAGGGCAATGCAGGCCCTGAACCTGTGCGCAAGATAGAGCTGCTCATGAAGAAGGCAGGCATATCCACAGCAGACAGACCGGTGGTATCAGCTGCCAATATCAAAGCCGAGCAGACAGGTAATCCTGCAGCTGCAATGGAAATGGCAGATGGCAAGATCCTGACAGGCAGGACCAGCCCCCTTCTGGGCGCTTCATCTGCTCTGCTCCTTAATGCACTTAAATATCTGGCAGGTATCAGCGATGAAGTACAGCTGATCCCCGCTGACTTCATAGAGCCTATCATGAAGATGAAGTGTGACTGCCTTAAGGACAATTCATCGCTTCTGCACCTTAATGAGATACTGATCGCACTGTCTGTTACAGCAGTCAATAATGAGGACTCCCGCAAGGCTCTGGAATGTGTGCCTATGCTCCATGGCCTGGAAGCTCATTCATCAGTTATCCTTTCTCAGGTAGATGAGAATGTGTTCAAGAAGCTGGGCATCAATCTGACCTGTGAAGCACACTATGAGAGCCAGAAGCTCTATCACAAGTAATATGACAGTATACGACAGTCAGGACTATAAATATGTAATGCAGGACCTGGAGCACTATTATATAGGCTCCAGGCTCAGTTATAATGAGTTGCTTGAATCTCCACTGATACCTTTTAAGCTGGGAGCCATTATCAGAAAGTATCTGATAGATGGCATAGATAGCTCTACCAGTCTGGAGAGTCATTTTTATTACATGGACAGGGAGAGCGAAGCTTACAGGACTTTAAAGCATCTAAAGGTCAAGGCCAGATGCATGATCAGGGAAGAAAAGAAGGGCGGCAAAGCTCTCGTTTACAAGGAAAAGATCCTTGGTATGCCGGAGCTGACAAAGATCAGCCCAGCTGAAAAAGAAGCAAATGAGATGATCATAACAGAGATCATATTTGGCAAACTGTCTCTTATGATCTTCCAGATCTGACATGAGACCGGACTATAGCAAAAGCTGCTACAGATGACCGATCAGGGATTGTTTGTGCCATGCACAGAGGGGGACTTGTGAAGAAAGACAGAAGCGAAGAGATACTGGATCAGATCCAAAATATGCAGAGAAATCTTCTTGGAGACGTTTATGGAGACTTTTTTGGCGGAGGCAAGCCCTCATCCTCAAAAGAGGATCACTCAGAAAACGGACCTCTTACCTTTGGAGATGGCCTATCATCCAAGGGCGTCGAAATGACCGGCCCTGCAGATCCTCTTGAGGATGCCAAAGCGGCTCTTGATGAATTCAACAGGAAGGTGGGCACTGCTCCCGGCGAGGGAATATCATCCATAAAGGATATCAATACAGGCAGTAAAGAGGAGAAAGCAGAAGAAGAGGAGCAGGAAGCTGCCCGTCCCAAGGAACCTGAAGAAGATCCCATGGAGACACTGGACAAGCTTATAGGACTTGAGAAGATCAAGGCTGATGTCAAAGAACTCACTGCTTTTGTAAAAGTCCAGAAGTCCAGACAGGATGCGGGACTTAAATCTGTTCCAGTGTCACTTCACCTTGTATTTACAGGTAATCCCGGAACAGGTAAGACTACTGTAGCCAGGATCATTGCAAAGCTCTATAAGCAGATAGGTGTCCTGTCAGGCGGTCAGCTTATAGAGACAGACAGGTCCGGTCTGGTAGCAGGCTATGTTGGACAAACAGCCATCAAGACCCAGGAAATGATAGGAAAGGCTATGGGAGGCGTCCTCTTCATAGATGAAGCCTATGCCCTGGCTCAAAAGGACGACGCCTTTGGTCAGGAAGCTATAGATACAATCCTGAAAGCCATGGAGGATCACAGGGATGACCTGGTGGTCATTGTGGCAGGCTATACAGGACCTATGGAGAAATTCATAAATTCCAATCCGGGTCTCAAGAGCCGCTTTAACAAGTATATAGAGTTTCCTGATTATTCTACAGACGAACTAATGTCCATTTTTGATATGAACTGTAGTAAATACGACTATACAATAGACGATGATGCCAGAAATCATGTCAGGGAAATGATCATGGCCCGCATGCTGGCAAATCCTGATAATTTTGCCAATGCACGTGAAGTCCGTAATATCTTTGAAGAGATCATAACCAATCAGGCGAGCAGGATAGCCTCCATGGAGAACCCTGCACCCGAGGATATGATGAAGCTGACAAGTGATGATCTTTTTGATAAGACTGCAGCTTCTGACAGCCCGGAGGAGTAAATAACAGAGAAAAATTATTATATACGGATGCAGCGCATCCAAAAGGATCCAAGAGCCTATGTCTTACAAATACTGTGGGACAAGGCTTTTGGATTTTTTTATCTTTTGGTTATTTGTGCAAATTGCTTGTTATTATTGCGAAAAGTTGGTAAGTTTGTAGGGTCTTATAATTGACACTGTTTATATACGCGTGATATATTATCCGCGGCAGTTTTGGTTTGGAAACACGAAAAGATATAACGTGTTTTTATATAGAGCCAGATGCTCAATATGGAGGTAAGAATGAAAAAAGAATGGCGCAGTTTTAATCCCGGACACTGGATCGGTGACATCAATGTCAGAGATTTCATCCAGCTCAACTACACTCAGTATGAAGGCGATGAGTCCTTCCTGGCTGAGCCCACTAATGCTACAAATGTTCTCTGGGACAAGCTTCAGCAGCTCCAGAAGATGGAGAGAGAAAAGGGCGGAGTACTGGAGTGCGAGACAGAGATCGTATCGGGACTTACTGCTTACGGACCCGGATATATCGATGAAGAGACCAAGGATCTGGAACAGATCGTAGGTCTTCAGACAGACAAGCCTCTTAAGAGAGCTTTCATGCCTTACGGCGGTATCAAGATGGCAGAAGAAGCTGCATCTACATACGGTTATGAGGTTAATCCCAAGTTCCACAAGATCTTTACAGAATATCACAAGACACACAACCAGGCAGTATTTGATGCATACACTCCTGAGATGAGAGCAGCTCGCCACAGCCATATCGTAACAGGTCTTCCGGATACATACGGACGTGGAAGAATTGTAGGCGATTACAGAAGAGTAGCTCTTTATGGTATCGACCATCTCATTGCCAAGAAGGTTGATGATTATAACAATTGCGGCGATGGCACTATGACAGATAATGTTATCCGTCAGAGAGAAGAGATCTCAGAACAGATTCGTGCTCTTAAGGGCATGAAGGAGATGGCCAAGGTATACGGTTATGACATCAGTGCTCCTGCAAGCAATGCAAAGGAAGCTGTTCAGTGGATGTACTTTGGATACCTGGCAGCTATCAAGACCCAGAACGGCGCAGCTATGTCAGTAGGCCGCGTATCTACTTTCCTTGATATCTATATCCAGCGTGACCTGAATGAAGGCACACTTACAGAGGCTGAGGCTCAGGAGCTTATCGATCACTTTGTTATGAAGCTGCGTATGGTCAAGTTTGCACGTATCCCTTCATACAACAACCTTTTCTCAGGAGATCCTGTATGGGCTACTCTTGAGGTTGCAGGCCTGGGCGGAGACGGCCGTCATATGATCACCAAGAATGACTATCGTTTCCTTCACACCCTGGAGAACATGGGACCTGCTCCCGAACCCAACCTGACAGTTCTTTATTCCAAGAGACTGCCTCTTAACTTCAAGAAGTATGCAGCTCGCATCTCTGTACTGACATCCTCTATACAGTATGAGAACGACGATGTTATGCGTCCTGTATGGGGCGATGACTACAGCATCTGCTGCTGCGTATCCGCTACACAGACAGGTAAGGAGATGCAGTTCTTCGGAGCAAGAGCTAACCTTGCCAAGGCACTTCTCTATGCTATCAATGGTGGTGTGGATGAGAAGTTCACAGATAAGAGCGGCAAGCACATGCAGGTAGGTCCCGCATATGCTCCTATCACTTCTGAGTATCTGGACTATGATGAAGTGATCGCAAAGTACGATCTGATGCTTGACTGGCTGGCAGGACTCTATGTGAACATCCTGAACCTGATCCAGTACATGCATGATAAATACTATTATGAAGCAGCTGAGATGGCTCTTATCGATACAGATGTAAGACGTACCTTTGCTACAGGTATCGCAGGCTTCTCACACGTTATCGATTCACTGTCAGCTATTAAATATGCCAAGGTTCGCGTGATCCGTGATGAGAACGGCCTGGCAGTTGATTACAAGGTAGAGGGAGACTTCCCTAAGTACGGTAACGATGATGACAGAGCTGATGAGATCGGTGTATGGCTCCTTAAGACTTTCATGACCAAGATCAGAAAGCATCACACATACCGTGATTCAGAGCCTACCACATCCATCCTTACCATTACTTCCAACGTTGTTTATGGTAAGGCAACCGGTGCTACACCTGATGGACGTGCTGCATATACATCTTTTGCTCCCGGAGCATCACCCAGCTACGGCGCAGAGGAGAACGGACTTCTGGCATCTCTTAACTCAGTTGCCAAGGTTCCATATGAGTGGTCACTTGATGGTATCTCCAATACTCAGACCATGAATCCTTCTGCTCTTGGCCACAATGACAAGGAGAGAGCTGAGAGACTGGTTAATGTTCTGGACGGCTATTTTGAGAAGGGTGCACACCACCTCAATGTAAACGTATTCGGTCGTGAGAAGCTCATCGATGCTATGGAGCATCCCGATAAGCCTGAATATGCTAATTTCACTATCCGTGTATCAGGATATGCAGTTAAGTTTATCAACCTGACCAAAGAGCAGCAGCTTGACGTTATTGCACGTACCTGCCACGAATCTCTTTGATCTTATGAATTATAGAAGAAGTGGGTGTCAATATATTGATGCCCGCTTCTTTTTAATAGTTATTGAACATTTGGGACGCTACTGTCCCTGGCTATTTATGTGAAAAGGAAAAGGCAAAAAGGATGATCAAAGGAGCAGTTCATTCCATAGAGACTTTTGGGGCTTCTGATGGCCCGGGAGTGAGATTTATCATATTCCTGCAGGGATGCAGGATGCGCTGCAGGTATTGCCATAATGCAGATACCTGGGCTATGGAGACAGATTCTGTAAGCTACTATGAACCATCAGAGCTGCTTGATAAGGCAGAGAGATATCGTTCATACTGGGGCGAAGACGGCGGCATTACGGTAAGCGGAGGAGAAGCTCTGCTTCAGATAGACTTTCTCATAGAGCTCTTTGAGGAGGCTCATAAGAGGGGGATCAATACCTGTCTTGATACTGCGGGAGAGCCCTTTAGCAGGGACGAGGCCTTTATGGAGAAGTTTAGTAGGCTGATAGAGCTCACTGATCTCTTTCTCTTTGATATCAAGCATATCGACCCGGCAGCCCACAGAGATCTCACAGGCAAAGATAACAGCAATATACTGGACTGCCTGCGCTTTCTGTCTGATAATGGCAAGAAGATCTGGATAAGGCATGTTCTGGTGCCCGGTATTACAGATGACGATAATGCTCTGGAGAAGACAGCTGAGTTTATAAGAAGCTTATCCGGTGTGGAAAAGGTAGAAGTATTACCCTATCACAATCTGGGAGCTTACAAATGGAAGGAGCTGGGAATCCCCTATAGCCTTGAAGGTACTATGGCTCCTTCTGCCGACCGCGTGGAAAACGCTCGCAGGATACTGGGCGCTCAATAATTTTATGCCTTCTGCAGCAGCTACCTTACGATACTGATGATAAGTAGGGAGTTAAAAAAAAAAATAAGTAAAGAAAAGACTTGACGGAATGAGTTAGTCTATGCTAACATCATCTTTGTTAGATGGAACTAACAAATCACATATATAGTCATTAAAAAATCTCCTACCTGAAATGCCGCATCTTGCCAATGCGGCATTTTCCTTTTATCCCATAGCTTATAAATGGTATTATAGAATACGTAAAAAAATGATCTGCAGCCGGGATTTTGAATCCGGATCTATATCAACATGTTGGGATTGTCCGGGTGAGGTTTGCTATTGTAAAGCGAGGTATATCATGGATAATTTTAGATTCTATGCACCTACAGAGGTCATATTTGGAAGAGATGTTGAAGATGGGACAGGCGAAACTGCTGTCAAATACGGAAGGCGAGCTCTCCTGGTATATGGTAAGGGAAGCGTGGTTAAAAGCGGACTTTTGGAAAGGGTTGAAAAGTCGCTGGAAGCAGCCGGAGTCTCTTATAAAGAATATGGAGGTGCCAAGCCTAATCCCACCCTTGAGCATGCGGTGAACGGCGTAAAAGAGGCCCTTTCTTTTGAAGCTGATATGATAATAGCTATAGGAGGCGGTAGTGCCATTGATACAGCCAAAGCTATAGCCCACGGAGCTGCTAATCCAGACAAGGAGCTTTGGGATCTCTGGACCCGCAGGGAGCCTCTTGTCAGATCACTTCCTGTGGGAGCTGTGCTGACTATTGCGGCAGCAGGAAGCGAGATGAGCGATTCAGCAGTCCTGACCAATGAAGCCATAGGCAAAAAGGCAGGCATCAATACTGACTTTAACAGATGCAGATTTGCCATAGTGGATCCAGCTCTTGGCATGACTTTACCGCATTGGCAGCTGGCAGCAGGCGTGACTGATATCATGATGCATACCATGGAGAGATATTTTATCCCTGATAGTCACTGCGAGATGACAGATGAGATTGCAGAGGGACTCCTTCGCACAGTCATCAGAAATGGCAAAAAGATAGTTGACGATCCTTCCGACTATGACGCTATGAGTGAGGTTTTCTGGGCATCAAGCCTGTCACATAATAATCTTACAGAATGCGGAAGAGGCAAGGATTTCTCTGTTCACAAGTTGGGACATGCTCTATCTGCACGCTACGATGTTACCCATGGAGCCTCTCTCTCTGCAGTCTGGGGCTCCTGGGCAAAGGAGCTCTACAAGGATACTCTGCCCAGATTTGCAGGCTTTGGCAGGAAGGTCTGGGGCATTGTAGAAGGGGATGATGACAAGGCTGCAACCATGGCTATAGATGAGACTGTGGCATATTTTAAGAGCATAGGGATGCCTGTAAGCCTTACAGAGCTGGGGCTCAAGGTAAGCGATGATGATATTGAAGCCCTGGCAATGGATGCGACAATGAAGGGCACTGTCTGCCTGTCGAGGATCAGGCCTCTTGATACAGAAGCTGTTAAGGTTATTTATAGGAATGCTGTCTGATATAGCCTTTCCCGGAGGATGAGATGGATAAGGATGTCATAGAGAAGATAAAGATATTAAAGAGCGAATACAGGCTTATGGACAGCGGCAGGCTGGGAGCCAGGCAGGAGGATCCAAAAGATTCCAATCTGGAATGGTTTGACTATGAGATCTTTCGTTACCTGACCGGTCTGGCATCTGCAGATGGTAAGATCGATAAGAATGAGCTTAAACTGATAAATGAGCTGCTGGAAGCAGAATGGACTGAAGCGGATGCTCTTCTTTTGCAGAATAAAGATCCTGACTTTATGTCCGAGATACCTTATTCCTTTAGCTATCTGGTGAGGGATGATGCAAAAAAGCTAAAGCCCGGCAGCAAGGTCTATCCCCGCTATAAAATGTATATAGATGTATTTGAAGCTATGGGAAACGCTCTTATAGGAGCTGATGTAAGGCTGGATGAGCGTGAGATACGTGGCATGTCAAGCTTCCTTATGGGGCTTAGGGAATACGCCGGAAAAGAGCTTTCGAAGACAAGTGCTGGGGCAAGTGCCATAGAAAGCAAAGATAAGCCATCGTTTGAGGCTGTAGATAAAGCAGATGATAAGCAGGAAAGCATAGAGAGTCTTTATAAAATGATAGGACTCTCTGCTGTGAAATCTGAGGTATCATCTCTTATTAATCTCATCCGTGTACGCAAGATCAGGAAGGAAAAGGGTATCAGACAGCCTGAGATGTCTATGCACCTGGTCTTTTCCGGTAATCCCGGAACAGGCAAGACCACAGTGGCCAGGACTCTGGCTGCCATATATCATGACCTTGGAGTGTTGTCTAGGGGCCATCTTGTGGAAGTGGACAGGGCAGGCCTTGTTGCAGGCTATGTGGGTCAGACTGCCATCAAGACCCAGGAGAAGATCGAAGAAGCCAAGGGGGGCATACTCTTTATAGATGAAGCTTACACTCTGGTCAAGGGCGAGCAGGACTACGGCCAGGAAGCCATAGATACCATCCTGAAGGCCATGGAAGATAACAGAGAGGACCTCATTGTCATAGTCGCCGGCTATACGGAGCTTATGGGAGATTTTATTAATTCCAATCCGGGGCTCCGCTCCAGATTTAATAAATTCATAGAATTTAAAGATTACGATGCAGGGGAACTGCTGGCTATCATGGAATCTCTTTGCGAGGAGAACAGCTTTATTCTGGATGACAGCTGCAGGCAGTACCTTTACAAGGCCTTTGAAGACAAGTGCGCTCACAAGGATAGGAATTTTGGAAACGGCAGAATGGTCAGGAACCTTTTTGAAAAGGCCATGACCAGGCAGGCTGACAGGATTGCAGAGGATCTGGCAGCACTCTCTGATAAAGAACTGATGACCTTCAAGCTGGAGGATTTTGTCAAATCAATGTCATGAATGCATGGATGCATTTTGTCAAATCAATGTCATGATTTATTACTTTGTTTGACTTAATCCCCTGCATGTCTTAAGATAAATAATTGTGACTGGGATAATATGAAATAAGGGTCAAAAGTCATTTCGATTCGAGCTTGCTCGAAATCGAATATGAATTTATGACCCGCAAAACATGAGCAAAGTAGCACGTAGTGCGGATTTGCGAATGTTTTAGGATTGTGAGAGTTTCGAAGAAACGGAACAATCCGTTAGTCATAAGGTGTCAAAAGGAACTTTTGACACCTACCTCATAATATATAACGGTCATTTTTGAGGAGATACGTATAATACGGAGGATAATTACAATGGACTTATATGAGAAACTTCTGTCCGGCGAAGAGAAACTGTCACTTGTAGGCCTTGGCTATGTAGGTATGCCTATTGCGGTTGCTTATGCCAAGAAGATTAAGGTTGTAGGCTATGATTTTAATGCAGCCAAGGTTGAGCTCTACAAGCAGGGTATAGATCCCACCAGAGAAGTTGGTGATGATGCCATAAAGGAGACATCAGTAGAATTCACAGCTGATCCTGAAAAACTCAGGGAGTGCAAGTTCCATATAGTTGCAGTACCTACACCTGTAAATGATGATCATACACCTGATCTTACTCCGGTAGAAGGAGCAAGCCGTACTCTTGGTAAGTATCTCACTAAGGGTTCGATTGTAGTATATGAGTCAACCGTATATCCCGGCGTTACAGAAGATATATGTGTTCCTATTCTTGAAGAGGAGTCCGGACTTAAGTGCGGAGTTGATTTCAAGGTGGGCTATTCACCTGAGAGGATCAATCCCGGCGATAAGGTACACAGACTTGATACAATCGTAAAGATTGTATCCGGTATGGATGAGGAGACTCTTGACCAGGTAGCCAAGGTTTATTCACTGGTTGCACTGGCAGGTGTATATAAGGCAGAGAATATCAAGACTGCAGAAGCTGCAAAGGTTATTGAGAACAGCCAGCGTGACATCAATATCGCATTCATGAATGAGCTGTCCATGATCTTTAACCGTATGGGTATAGATACTCAGGCAGTGCTGAAGGCAGCAGGTACCAAGTGGAATTTCCTTTCTTTCCAGCCCGGTCTCGTAGGCGGACACTGCATTGGCGTTGATCCTTACTACCTCACATATAAGGCTGAGCAGCTGGGATATCATTCACAGATTATCCTCTCCGGCAGAAGGATCAATGATGACATGGGCAAGTATATTGCTGAGTCCTGTGTCAAGAAGCTGATCGCAGGAGATATTGCTGTTAAGGGTGCCAAAGTAGCTATCCTGGGCTTCACCTTCAAGGAGAACTGCCCTGACACCAGAAATACCAAGGTTATCGATATCTATAATGAGCTTTTGGAGTATGGTATTACTCCTGTTGTTGTAGATCCTGAGGCGGATGCTGATGAAGCAGAGCGCCTTTATGGCATCAAGTTCAACAGTATGGATGATGTTAAGGATATGGATGCTGTGATCGTGGCAGTAGCTCACAAGGAATTCGTACCTTATACAAGAGAGAAGATCGCATCCTTCTTTAATGCTTCCAACAAGACCAGGATATTCCTGGATCTGAAGGGCATCTACGACAGGAAGGATTATACAGCGCCTGAATACGAATATTGGAGGCTATAACTTCCTCGTATAATTAACGGAGACAGATCATGAAGAGAATAAAGTTCGGACAAGATCCCATAATCGAGACTGAAAATGGGGAGGCGGACAGCTCTTTGCGGTCTGTCTCTTATTATGTGTACATAATAGCTTTTATCATGGTATGGGCAGTAGCGCTCATTACTGATCTTGGAGCAGCCAACATCCTGCTGCTTCCTTTATATGCAGCCTTTGTGCTTCTTATAAGAGCTTCCGACAGCTATGCGGGTAGGAAGGGATATGCTTCTAGCCACATACTTTCTGCTCTGTATAGTTTTCTTTATGTTTTCTATAAGGGCGAGAGCCTGTCTGCCTCTTACGACAACATTCTCTTTAAGGCTGTTGTGATCCTTATCAGCTTTTGCGGTTTATATTTCCTCTTTGATCGTTGCGTTAAAAGCATATTTAAATTCTATGGGAATAGAGACTTCTTTATATATGAACGCACCCGGGATATAGATAATGAAGATAACAGCGCTAAGGAAAAAGAAGGCTCAAAAACAGGCCATCTCAGGGCAAAGAAGAAGTTGATAAACAGCTCGGCGAAAGTTTTCCTCATATCCTTTGTTATTATCATCATCTGCTATCTTCCAATATATCTCTATGAATATCCCGGTATCCTCACACCGGACAGTATCAATCAGATAGAGCAGGCAATAGGTGTAAAGCCCTATTCCAACCATCATCCTATGGCACATACCTTTATCATAGGCCTTTTTATCCGCATCTCAGAGGGATTTGGGGCTTCACTTATGGAAGGCGTTGCTTTATATACCTTCTTTCAGATGTTGATGATGGCTCTTATTTACTCATACTTTATTATGACTATATATCAGTATAGAGTGCGCAGGATCTTTGTCATCCTTTCTATTGCCTTTTTTGCGCTGTTGCCATTCCAGGCTGTTTTTGCTGTGAGTATGTGGAAGGATATTTTCTTTGCAGGGCTTGTACTACTATATGCCAGCAGTCTTTTCAGACTCTTGTCACAAGTCAGCATTGCAGCTTCTGGCGATGTTGCTGCAACGAGCCATGATGAAAGCACTGCTACTAAGGGCGGTACAGACTATAACAGAGCTTCATTTATCAGGGACCTTATTATCCACTGCCTGTCCTTTGCAGGTGTTAATCTCTTTAGATCCAATGGAAGATTTGCCATGATCGCAATGCTCCCCGTGCTCCTGATATGGGGAATAATAAAGCTTCGCAAAGGAAAGGCTGTGAGAAAGACCATAGGCCTTCTCATGGCAGCCTGGGGCCTGGCCCTTATCCTGGTCCTTCCTGTGAGATATTATTTCATACCTAATGCCAATGGAGAAGGAGTAGAGACTCCGGGGCCTGACATTGTGGAAAATCTGGCTATTCCCCTTCAGCTATTTGCCAGGGTGATATATGATGGTAAGGAGCTGACAGCTGAGACGCGACAGCTTGCAGAGAGCATGATGGATATCAGCCTCATAGACAGGCTCTATGTTCCGGGCTTTGCTGATAATATCAAGGAACTGGTAAGAGCAGGACACCCTGAGGTCCTCACAGACAGACGATCTCAATGTATCCATGCCTTTATAGAAACGGGCCTTACATATCCCTTTGAATATATTAAGGCGTACAGGGATATGACCTGTGGATACTGGTTCCCGGATAATCCTGAAGATGATAATGGATATACCGTAGCCTATGGAGAGGGCATATGTGATAACCCTCTGGGCCTTGGCCAGAAGTGGCTGATCTATGGCCTTCCAGGCAAGCTCCTTATCAAGGTCAAGGAGATAGCTTTGAAGCTGGGGGATCTGATGCCTATTTACAGTCATTTTTTCTGTATGGGCACAGCCTTTTACCTGCTCCTATTATCATTTGCGGCTTGCCTTAGACGAAAGGAAAGCAGAGATCATGCGCTCATAGCACTTCTTCCCCTCTTTATCATGGGCACTGTCATGATAGCTACTCCTGTATCCAATGATTTCCGTTACAGCTATTTCCTCACGGATCTTATACCGATGCTATTATTGCTCCCCGTCCTTGCCGGTGAGGTTATGAAACCACTTGCAGGTATAGTCCAAAAATAGCTCTTCTTCGGGACTGAGTACCTTGCCCTTTGGATAAGCCAGGACCAGGGTGCGCATGGGATGGCTCTTTAGAGGGATGAGACGGGCGTGTCCGGAGAGGCTCTGACGCCAGGAAGCAGAAGGTACCAGGGATATACCAAGTCCGGCTTCTATCATGGACCTGAGGCTCTTCATATCTCCGGTCTCAAAGGCGATGACAGGCTCAAAGCCTGCCTCCCTACAGAGGGAATCTGTAAATATCCTTAGCCTGTTTCCGGGATCGTAGGCGATGAAATGCTCCGATGTCAGCAATGAGAGATCCAGGATCTTCTTTGAAGCAAGGGGATGCTTTTTGGGAACAGCAGCCATTATCTCATCATCCATAAGAAATACATGTTCATATTTATCATCATCAATGGGAAGCTGAAAAAAGGTAAAATCAGCTTCTTTTTGATTGGCAGAATATCCCTGGAGAAAGAAAATTCTGATGCCGGGATTCTGCTTTTCAAAGTCGGGAACCAGATAGGTCATAAAGTGGATGCCGCTTTGGATATTGATGCCTATGCCTTTAACCTGGGGCTCCCTCAGGGCGTTTATGCCTTCATCCAGGATGCTCAGGGCATGATCGACTGTTTCCAAAAAGCGCCTGCCGTTATCATTTAATCTTATGGATTTGCCGCTCCTGTCAAAGAGGCTGCAGCCCAGCTCCTGCTCCAGCTTCTTGATAGTGATGCTGACAGCAGACTGAGGTATGAGATGGTGCTCGGCGGTCTTTGAGAAGTTTTCAAGTTTTGCGGCAGTTCTGAAATATCTTAATTCCAACAGATTCATCTAAGCTCTCCCCCACATAGCATATATAGATTTATATATAAGATTATATAGTATTTGATATTTTTCATCAAATCCCCCATTTTTTATACTTTTATATGACAGCTTCGGCTGGGAGTAACAAAGGGTTAAGCACATTATGAAAAGGAGATGCAAAAGCTTATGGGGGAGAGGAAGAATAAAAACCTATTAGCGGGATTGCTGGCGGCAGTCCTTGTAGCAACAAGCGCACTTGGCTATGGATCCATAGCTTCAAATGCAGCAGAACCGGTAACTGATCTTGAGGAGGCACTGCAGCTTGATATCGCAGAGTTTGGTAGTGACCTTGATGACAAGGCATTAGAAGAAATAGAATCAGAAGCTTCTAATGCAGATGAGCAGTCAGAAGATGCTGTGATGGTGGATGCTGATGAGCAGGATGTGATTGCATCGGTAGGAGCCGAGACAGCAGCTGATTCTGAGAACGTAGTAAAAGATGCGGACGAAGAAGATGCCTTAGATGCAGCTGGATCAGAGAGTGCAGAAAATGCTGCAAATGGAGAGAAAGCTCAGGACGTTTCTGAGACAGCTGTTGGAGCAAAGGCAGAGAATGCAGGCGTAGAGGCTGTTAAGCTCATGGCCAATGACGATTCTTCCATCAGGATACTTATGGTGGGTAACAGTCTGACCAGATACAATGACGTAGCAGGTAAGCTGACAAAGCTCTTTGAGCTAGGCGGTGTATCAGCGCATATTGATACCAGGACTCAGATGGGAGCGTCTCTTTTTGACCAGGCTGATATCTTGAAGGAGAGCAGCAGGGATGCCGTAGTAAATGGAAATTATGATTATGTGATATTGCAGGAGAAGTCCTCAGGCTTTTCAGAGAGCCTCCTGCGTCAGGGCGTGGAAGCCTTCTATCCCTGGATAGAGGAAGCGCCTAATCATCCGCAGCTTCTCTTATATATGCCCTGGGCAAATGAGGATATCTTAAAGAGCGGCCAGACAAATGTGACAAATGCCTATGTAGCTGTGGCAAAAGATTATGGAGCAAAGCTTGCAGCTGCAGGTGAAGCTTACTATGAGCTCTATTTTGACAAGAATAAGAAATGGTATAGAAAAGGTGATAACGTACATGGCAACGATCTGGCCAGTCTGATCTCAGCCAGCACTATTTATTACACTATCACCGGCAGGGACAGTGCCTTTAATTTCTCAGCAGAGGACAAGGAGGTACTGGCATCCCTGGTTGAAAGCGATGATTACAGAAATAATAAGGTAGCCTATGATGCAGCTACCGTGAATCTCATAGAAGAGACAGCGCTGAAATATGCCGGAATATATAAGGATCTAACTAATGTTCCTGATCTTGAAGGCAGAGGTATGGATGGCAATACCAACCTGGCTAAGGGCAAGCAGGGCAGTGCATCTTCCAACGGACGAGGCTCTACAAGAGGGATAGGTGCCAGAAATGTAGGTAATCTTACAGATGGCAGCTACACTTCCTTCCTCGTATCCCATGAGGAAGATCCTGATATCTGGTATGCTGTTGACTTTGGCAAGAGCACCATGACAGATGAAGTAATACTGTATTTTGGTGGTACAGGTACATATGTTAATACCGAGAAATGCGTATTTACCGTTGAAGTATCAGATGAATATGAGAGCGGCTATAGAGTAGTAGCAAGCGGCGAGAGCCTCTCCACGGATCCCATCGATCTGAAATATGAGGCGGCAGAAGGCAGATATCTGAGAGTACATGTATCCTCTTTCTCAGGAACCTATGTGAGCATGTTTGAGATAGAGGCTTATTATCAAAGACCTGAAGAGGAGCCCGGTGAAGGCGGTGAAGTGGTAGATCCCGGCACCGAGGAGCCCGGAACAGAAGAGCCAGGCAGTGAGGATAAGGAGCCTCAGCCAGAGCCCCAGGAGCCTGAAGAAGTAGTAGTAAAGGCTTTTGCAGGAGATCACCTTCAGGTGAGAGTAGGGGAACGAATCTCTGATATGGCTCTCTATGATGGAAATATGTACGAGGCTACAGCTCTTCTTACAGCAGGTGACAATAAGCTTGAGATCCTTGCAAACGGAGAAGCTATCGCAGAGAGGAGCTGCAGCATAAGCGCTTCTTCCGAGGAAGTAATCATCCGCTATTTTGCAGATAAGGACAAGATCGTAACAGGCAAGGATGTTCACTATGATGTGAACGGTAATCCTGTACAGGATATCAAGAAGAAAGCCAACTGGACCGGCAATTTCTTTAGCAGGACAGGTATTGAGGAGTTCAAGGAGTTTGGCGGCTGGGATCAGAACAATGCTCTCTCAAGGCTGGATTATATAGGCGGCGGCGTATTCAAGCGTACATTTACATATACTGTGCCTGAAACTGCTGTGCCCTATCAGTTCAAGATCAATTTTGACGGCGTGTGGAGTAACGGCGAAGTACCTTCAGAGAATGCAAACGTTACATTCCCTGCATCCGACAAAGAGACAGATACCTTTGTACTCTTTGTAAACTCTGTGACAGGAGAATGGTTTGATTCTATAAATGCAGCTCCTGTAAGCTACAAGCTGGCAGATGGCAGCACATATGAGGCAGAAGCTGGTAAGGCGATGGTTACAGCAAGTATCGGGGATGAGACTGTCAATATGGTGCAGACATCTATAAATAGTTATCGTATGACAGACTGCCTCTCAGCAGGAAACTATGATGTAGATATCTACGTAGATGGCAAGCTTACAGAGTCACAGAATGTGAGCATGGCTACTACAGGAGCTCTGACTATTGTTTATGATGCCAATAAGGGAACTGAGCTGATACGCAAGGAGACAGCCCCGGGCGAAGAGACAGGCAGTGGTGATGAAGGTACAGGTGACAACAAGGAAGGCGGCTCTTCAGATGCAGGTAATGTAAGAGGGCCCGGTGGTGGAAGTCAGGTATCTGCAGGACAGACAAGTCCCGCCCAGGGAACCGCAGCACCCGCTGCCTTGGCAGCATCTGTAGGTGGAGTTTCTGCAACTAATAGCAGTTCCGCGGTACTTGCTTCTAACCGCAAGGCTACAGCAGGCAGGTCTGCAGTAAGCACTGCTTCTAATAAGACAAAAGCAGCAACAGCTGATGATGAAGTTACTAAAGAGGCAGAGGAAGTGACAGAAGATAATGAAACAGAAGAAGATCTGCTTGCAGAAGCAGGAGAGCCTTCTGAAGAATCAGCTGCTACTGAAGAGACAGAGGAAGAGCCTGTAGAAGGAGCTGTCGAAGAAACAAAGGAAGAAGAAGTGACTATCACAGATGCTAAAACAGCTCTTGCAGCTGATACAGATGATGGTAATAATGGCGGCGCACCTGCAGGTCTTATCCTGACCCTTGTGGCAGCAGGCCTTGCAGCAGCTGGCGGCGCAGGCTTCTATTTCATTAAAAAACTTAGGGGATAATGCACTAAAGTTTATAACCTCCTTCCCCAAGGGAGTCCGCGTATTCGTGCGGACTCCCTCTTTTTAATATGCTGATTATTTGACTAATAGAGCGGCATAGATTAATATGATGTGAGTATTAATAGTAGTTTTTGACACTTGGATCATTACAAATCAAGTGATTGATAATAACCGGGATATGCCGGAAGAAAGGAAGGATCCCCCTTTATATTTCAGAGGCCGGATCGCATTAGTAAAATGGGTTATGAACAGCTTAGCTTCCCTGAAGGAAGCACTTTTCTTGTAACAGGAGGCGCAGGCTTTATTGGTTCCAATATTACCGAGGCACTGCTTGATAAGGGTGTGAAGGTAAGGGTATTGGACAACCTTTCAACAGGACATATTGAGAATATCCAGCCCTTTATGGATAATCCCAACTTTACATTTATACAGGAAGATATCAGAGATCTGGACAGCTGCATGAGAGCCTGTGAGGGCGTAGATTATGTATGTCATGAGGCTGCATGGGGCTCAGTTCCCCGCTCTATCGAGATGCCCCTTCTCTATGAAGAGATCAATATCAGGGGTACCCTCAATATGATGGAAGCTGCCAGACAAAATGGTGTAAAGCGCTTTGCATATGCCTGCTCATCTTCTGTGTATGGGGATTCCACAAAGCTTCCAAAGAGAGAGGATGAAGAGGGTAATCCCTTATCACCCTATGCTCTGACCAAGCAGACCAACGAGAAATACGGCATGCTCTACAAGAAGCTCTATGGCCTTAATACCTACGGCTTGTCATATTTTAATGTATTCGGACGCAGGCAGGATCCTAACGGAGCCTATGCTGCTGTTATTCCTAAGTTTATCAAGCAGCTCCTCTCAGGCGAGCGCCCCACTATCAACGGTGACGGACGTCAGAGCAGGGACTTCACATACATAGATAACGTAATAGAGGGTAACCTCAGAGCCTGCCTGGCTTCTGAAGAGGCAGCAGGCCAGATGTACAATATCGGAGCAGGCGGCAGAGAGTACCTCATAGACGTATATAATGATATCTGCGAGGCACTGGGACTTGACGTGGAGCCTATATACGGACCTGCAAGAGCGGGAGATATCAGAGATTCCAATGCTGATATTTCCAAAGCCAGAGCAAATCTTGGCTACGATCCTTCTTATGATTTCAAGGCAGGCATCGCCCTTGCCATCGATTGGTACAAGAAGCTCTTTAATGCAGAATAATACACCCTCGAAAGGCATAGAGCTGTATGAAGATAGCCATTAGAATGGATGATATCAGTCCTGATATGGACTGGGACAAATTTCTAAACTTTACCGGCCTTCTAAAGGAGCATGGTCTCACAGCTCTTTTGGGAGTGGTCCCTGATAACAGGGATGAGAAGCTGTCCATAGACCCGCCCAGAGAGGACTTTTGGGATGTGATAAAAGGGCTTAGTAAGGACGGCTTTACTATAGCCATGCATGGGCATACCCATATCTATACAACGGATAAAGGAGGCATCTTTCCTCTTAACCGCAAATCCGAATTTGCAGGGCTTCCTTATGATATGCAATGCAGCATGATATCTGATGGGAGGAAGATACTCTCTGACCACGGGATAGAGACAGATATATTTATGGCTCCCTCCCACAGTTATGATCATAATACCTTAAGAGCCCTTAGTGATAACGGCTTTAAGGTCATTACAGATGGCTTTGGGGACAGGCCTTACAGCTACAAGAAAATCACCTTTTATCCTATTTCCTATAAGAAGAGCAGGAGCCTTAAGTCAAAAAGGGATGGCATAGTGACCTTTGTAGTTCATGCCAATACCATGACTGACAAGGAATATGAGAGCTATAAGAGGATCATTAAAGAGGGTAAATGTGTGCCTTACAGAGAACTATCTGATCTTAGCCCTGTGAAGGCAGGTGCCTGTTACAGACTAAGAGAGTACCTCATGGCCCTTAGCAAACGCACAGCTTCAGACATGATCAGACTGATCCGCAGAAAATAACAGGCAGATCCCGAGAGGAAGATATGACTAACACCGATATCCCTTCAGAGAGCTACATAAGATATCCCATAGGCAATGAGCCCATAAGAGTGCTCCACGTTTTTGGCCCAATGAAGGGCCTTGGCGGCGCAGAGAGCAGGATCATGGACCTCTACAGGACCATAGACAGGGACAGGGTCCAGTTTGATTTTCTGGTCCATCAGTCGCCCCAGGGTAAAGGCCAGGAAGCGCTTAGCAGTGATGAACTCTTAAAGGTACGCGGCAAGGGCTATTTTGATGACGAGATCAGAAAGCTGGGAGGCAGGATATATGCCATCCCCCGTTATACCATGGTCAATACCCCTGTGTATAAGGCGGCTGTAAAGCGCTTTTTTGAAGAGCATAAAGGCAGCTGGCAGACAGTCCAGGGGCATATTACCAGCTCTGCTGCTATCTATCTGCCTATCGCCAAGGAGAATGGCGTGCGCACAACCTGTGCCCATGTCAGGAGTGCAGGTGTGGACCCCGGTATCAAGGGCAGGCTTACGGATATTGCCAGAGCTCCCTTTAAGAAAGAGGGAGTGGCTGATTATTATCTTGCGGTATCTGATGCCGCAGGCAGACGTGTCTACGGAGACGAGCAGGTAGACAGTGGATTTGTTAAGATCATTCCCAATGCAATAGATGTACTTCGCTTTAAATATGATGAGGCTACCAGAAGCATGGTCAGGAGAAGGCTTGGCATAGAGAATGCCATTGTCATAGGCCATGTGGGACGTTTCCATGAAGCCAAGAATCACAGCTTTCTCATCAGGGTATTTGCAGAACTGGTGAAGCTGATCATGGAGGATGATAGAGGCAGGTATCTGCTCCTTCATGGACTTCCCTTAAGATTGATGCTCCTGGGCGAAGGACCTCTTATGGATCAGGCCAGGGAGCTGGCTGCAGAGCTGGGAATGAGCAGCAGGATCCTCTTTATGGGTAATCAGAGAGAGGCAGAGAGATACTATCAGGCTATGGATTATTTCTGCTTTCCTTCATTGTATGAGGGACTACCGGGTACCGTTGTAGAGGCTCAGGCAGCAGGACTGCAGTGCCTGATATCGGATACTATCACAAGAGAGGTAGAACTGACCAGCCTTGTGAGTCATATGTCCATAGAAGACTCTCCCAGAAACTGGGCTTTGAAAATACTTGATGACCTGGTGCCGGAGAGCCTTGCGGGAACGCTATTACCAACTGATCATCATAAGGAGGCTCCTGAAGATATAGCCATGGAGAATAGGACGGGCCTTGCCTGTCTTGACAGGGCGGTCACATCTCCCACTATCATCAGGACCATAGAGAAAGCAGGCTTTGATGTACGCAGTCAGGCTGAATGCATGACATATTTTTATGAGAAGGGATGGTTCCCCGGTGAAAAACGTACTACTAATAGTTCCCAGGCTCTGGCAGGGGGGACACGAAGCGGTATGCGTAGCAACCGCCAGACTTTTAAAAGATAAGGCAAATGTCAGCCTTTTAATATTTGATGACTATCAGATCCATTACGATACTTCAGGACTGGAGCTGATCAATATAGACCTTGGCGCAAGACCCGGCAGGCTCGCCAAGGTCCTTAATATAATGCGGCGAGTTCGAAAGGTCAGGCAGATCAAGAAAGAAAGACATATAGATGTCACCTACAGCTTTGGGGAGTCTGCCAGCATTATCAACTGCCTGACAGGTGTGGGAGACAGGATAGTATCCGGCATCCACGGGGGCATTATACTGGATAATCAAAGGACCATGAAGCTCTTTTGCAAAAGAAGCGACGCGCTCATATCTGTATCAAAAGCCATGACAGAGCGTATCAGATCAGACTACCACAGTGATAAGGCTGTCACTGTCTATAATCCGGTGGATATAGAGGATATTAGCAAAAGGTCTATGGAGCCTGTAACAGATCATCCCTTTGAAGACAGGGAGCATGTGATAGTCACTGTGGGAAGAGAGGATGATCAGAAGGGCTATTGGCATCTGATCAAGGCATTCTCTTTATTGGAGGATAAAAGCTATAAGCTGATGATCATAGGAAGCGGCGATTTTGCTGCATACGAGAAGCTCTCTTTAGAACTGGGTCTTGAGGATAGAGTGGTATTTACAGGACTTAAGAAGAATCCCTTTGCCTATGAGAGGGGATGCGCTCTATATGTATTATCTTCAAATCACGAGGGCTTCCCCGGTGCCATGCTGGAAGCTATGGCTCTTGGCATACCTGTAGTGGCAGCTGACTGCGAGACAGGACCCAGGGAGATCCTGATTCCTGATGGGGACGCGGCATCCAGGATAGGAGAGCCTGTACATGGTATGGGAGGCATATTGATCCCGGATATGGATCACGAAGCCGATATGGATCCTTGTCATATCACTGATGATGACCGCATGCTATGCAAGGCTATGACAGAGATGCTCTCTGATCCTGTTAAGAGAGATAGGGCAGCTGTTTCCGGAAGGGAGAGAGTCAGGGCCTTTTCTGCAGAGAGTTATATAAGGGATATTAGCACTGTGCTTAGGATATAGAATATCACTGACAAAGTGAGATGATACACATGCAGCCGGCAACATGCTGATTTTTAAGGGAGGGTAATATATGAAAAAGATATCACTTACAAAATACACGGATTTTATAGTAGAAAAGACCTGCGAGCTATTAAATATTGATTCACCTACAGGCTATACAGAAGAAGCTGCTGCCTGGGTAGAAAAGGAATTTGCTGCTCTTGGCTTTGAGACAAAGCGCACTAATAAAGGCGGCGTGATTGTAGATCTCACAGGAGGGGATAAGGACAACGGACTCCTTTTGGAAGCACATACAGATACTCTTGGTGCCATGGTTTCCACTATTAAGGGCAACGGAAGACTAAAGCTCACTAATCTGGGAGGGATGAATCCCAATAATGCGGAGACTGAGAATGTAAGAGTAGTGACCAAATTTGATGGTATCTACGAAGGGACCTTCCAGCTGGCTAATGCTTCAATACATGTAAACGGCGAATATAACGATACCAAGAGGACCTGGGATAGCTGCGAGGTGGTTCTGGATGAAGATGTAAAAAACGCTGATGATACAAGAAAGCTTGGCATATCAGTGGGCGACATTGTCTGTTTTGAGCCCTGCGTAAGGGTCACAAAGTCAGGCTATATCAAGTCCAGATTTTTGGATGACAAGCTCAGCGTGGGCATCCTGCTGGGCCTTGCCAAGTATATCAGTGACAAGAAGATAAGACCAAGCAGAGCTTTATATGCTCATATCACAGTATTTGAAGAAGTAGGTCATGGCGGAAGCGGAAGCGTACCTGAAGGCTGCACCGAAGCTATTTCAGTAGATATGGGCTGCGTGGGCGACGGCCTTGGCTGCAGTGAAAAACAGGTATCCATTTGTGCCAAGGACAGCGGAGGACCTTACAGCTACCCTGTGGTAGAGGGTCTTGTGGCTGCTGCCAAAAAGTCCGGAGCAGACTATGCTATCGATGTCTATCCTCACTATGGCAGTGATGTGGAAGCTACGCTGCGCTCAGGCTCTGATCTTAGACATGGTCTTATAGGTGCAGGAGTGTACGCATCCCATGGTTATGAGAGAAGCCACAGAGACGGCGCTGAGAATACACTGCGTCTTCTTATTGCCTATGCTCTTTAAAAACAATGAATGGAGTAAGCAGCGATCACTATGAAAATAGCATTTCATATCAATTCTCTGGGACTGGGCGGCGCAGAAAGAGTAGTAGCAGGTCTTGCTGAGCGCTTTAGCTCTATGGGAGATGACATAGTCCTTGCCACAGAGTGGCAGGCAGATGAAGAATACAGGGTAAGTGATAAGGTCAGAAGAGTAGACGTGGGCCTTACTGCGGATGATGACAAGAAGGGGAGACTGGGCAGATACCTGGCTCGTATCAGGCATCTTAAGGATTTTATCAGGGATGAGAAGCCCGATGTCCTTATAGCCTTTATGCACGGCTCCATCTACAGGTCCCTTATGGCTGCCACAGGAAGCTCTGTACCTGTTATAATATCAGTCAGAAATGATCCTGCTACGGATTTTGCTTCGCTCCCGGACCGGATATTGACAGCTATATATATGAAGAGGGCAGCAGGAGGAGTCTTTCAGACCAGGGAGGCTGCAGCCTTTTTTAGAAAAGAGTTGGGGAATAAGTCTGAAGTCATATTAAATCCTCTGAATGATAAATATATGGATACCACTTATCCTGAGAGCAGGACAAGGAGAATAGTAAACGTGGCAAGGCTGGCCCATCAAAAGAACCAGGATATGCTCATCAGGGCATTTGCCATAGTCCATAAGTCATATCCTGACTACAGGCTGGAGATATACGGTCCTGACGGAGACGCGGGAGTAAGAGATATGCTCCTTAAAAGGGTAGAAGAGCTGGGGCTTACAGAATGCGTAGAGCTTATGGGCAGCTGCCAAAGCCTTGACAGTACCATATCAGATGCAGCAGCCTTTGCGCTCTCGTCTGATTATGAGGGCCTGCCCAATTCCCTCATGGAAGCCATGGCTATGGGTATCCCCTGCGTATCTACAGACTGTCCCTGCGGAGGACCCGCAGAGCTTATTCATGACGGAGAAAACGGCTTTCTCGTGCCTGTGGGCGATGCTGAGCGTATGGCAGACAGGCTCATTAGGATCATATCAGATGACAAGCTCTCAATGATGCTGGGGAGAAATGCCATGAAGATAAGACAGGCTGCGGATATGGATATCATTGCGGATAAGTGGAAGACTTTTATAGACAAGGTGCTTGCGAAATAATGCCGGGAAGATCCCCTTTCGTTTGTGGTGTGTCAGGGAGCAGATCTGAAGGCATATAGATATCAAAACGGTAAGATCAATGTGCGGAATATGCGGATATATCACTAAGAAGAGAATAGACAAAGACAGACTTCGCGTTATGAACGACTCCATGGTAAGAAGGGGGCCTAATGACAGCGGAGTATTTCAGCAGGCCATAAAGGAAGACTATGAGCTGGGACTGGCTCAGAGGAGGCTGTCCATACAGGACCTCTCAGAGCTTGGACATCAGCCTATGGATTCAGCAGATGGCAGGCTTAGCATTGTCTTTAACGGAGAAATATACAATTTTATAGAACTTAGAGAAGAGCTGTCTGATTACCCCTTCAGGTCTACTTGTGACACTGAGGTGATACTGGCAGCCTATCTTAAATGGGGCATAGATATGATATCCCATATCCATGGGATGTTTGCCATAGCACTCTTTGACAGGGAGGATGACAGCCTCTATCTTATCAGGGACAGGATAGGCAAAAAGCCTCTGTACTATTATCTGGAAGATGGCGGCATAGTATTTGCGTCCCAGCTATCGCCTATCATGCTCTGGCCCACATTTAAGGGGGATATAGACAGCAGGGTACTGACCAGGTATCTGTATCAGCAGTATATTAATGCTCCTGACAGTATATTTAAGGATGTCTATAAGCTTGAAGCAGGAAGCTATATCAGATTCAGATATGGCAGTATGCAGCAGCATAAATACTGGTCTGTGAGAGAACGTTATGGAGCTTTGTCAGGGGATGTGGTCAGTGATTATGATACGGCCAAGGCTCATCTAAGGGACCTTTTAAGAGATGCCACCCGCAGGAGGATGATCGCTGATGTGCCCATTGGCTCCTTTTTGTCAGGAGGCTATGACTCATCTCTTATCACAGCCATAGCATCGGAGATATCTCCGGAGCCTGTTAAGACCTTTAGTATAGGCTTTGAAGATGAAGCATATAATGAGGCGCCCTTTGCAAGGGCAGTAGCCGATCATCTGGGCTGCAGGCATACAGAAGTCATTATCGGTGGGCAGGACATGCTGGATCAGGTTGGCAAGCTGGCAGAATGCTATGACGAGCCCTTTGCAGACAGCTCCCAGATACCGGGTATGCTGGTGGCAGAAGTGGCAAGGCGTGATGTGACTGTGGTTCTGTCCGGAGATGCGGGGGATGAGTTCTTTTGCGGATATAATATATATGACAAGCTCCTGGCAGCTCAGAAGCTGGACGGCCTTGGAGGTATTGCAGCTCTTACAGATCATATAAAGCTTGGGGATAAGAGCCTTCTTGACCGCCTGCCCTTTAAAGTCAGGGCCATAGCTTCCAATAGGGATCCCCTCACCAAGACCCAGCTATCTTCCATGGAATACGTGAGAGCTGCCGAAAGGCTGGCAGGAAGAGCGGATTCTCTTCCTGCCAAATATCCTGTAGAAGACAGTTATGATGTAGGTAACTGGCAGATAAGGCGTATGCTCCTTGATATGGATACATATCTGCCTGAAGATATACTTACCAAGGTGGACAGGTCCACCATGTATTATTCCCTGGAGGGCAGGTGCCCTATCATGGACACCGAGGTGATGGAGTATTCCTTCAGGCTGCCTCACAGCTTTAAATACAGGGATGGGATCAAGAAGTATATCCTTAGAGATATCACCTGGGATTATCTGCCAAGGGAGCTTATGGAGAGACCCAAGAAGGGCTTTTCCGTACCCCTTGATGCATGGCTAAGGGGCCCTCTTAAGGAAGAGCTCTTATCATTTTCGGATGAGACTTTTATCCGGCAGCAGGGACTCTTTAATGCCGGGCCTTCAAGGAGCTTTATAGGGGCATTCCTGGAAAAGGGCGACAAGGGAGCAGGAAGCGGGGCCAATTACTCAGGTGTAGTATGGTCTTATTATGTCTTCCAGAAATGGTATGAGAAATGGATAAAAGCTTGAATCAAAAAAGGGACAGTAAAAGCCGGAGGCATATAGCTATGTATATAGGCTCCCTAAGAAAAGGGGGAGCTGAAAGAGTCATGGTCAATCTTGCAGAGTACTTTTATGGCAGAGGCTACAAGGTGACACTGGTGACCAGTTATCTGGACACAGATGAGTATGAGGTCCCTGATGCTGCCTGGAAGCAGGTGAGAGGCTCCTTTGCAGGGGATAGCACCTGCAGTGTCTCAAAGGCTTTTTCTGATCATGATAAAACAGATACCGATATAATACCCGTTCTTTTGACAGAAGGAAGAGGGCTGGCTTATATAGACTTAAACGGTGGCAAAAAAGACGGCATTATGAGAGTTTTTTCTGCTGCTGATGAAAACGGCCTCTTAAAAGGCGCAGGATCACCGGACCGTGAAAGTGCGATTCCCGGAAGGGCAGGGGCTTTTATGACCAGATATAATAAGCTCAGATCCATATGGAAAAAGCTCTCTCCCGACCTGATACTGTCATTTATAGGCAAGAATAATATCATGGCTATTCTCACTTCAAGAGGGCTTCACATCCCCTGCGTAGTATCTGTCAGGGCAAGGCCTGCCAGGGAGTATGCAGGAAGAGCCATGGATATGTCCATGAAGCTGACCTTTGCCATGACGGAAGGCGTGGTCCTGCAGACCAGGGGAGCGTCAGAATATTTTCCTGCAAATATCAGGAAAAAGTCCGTTATCCTTCCCAATTCCCTGAATCCTGCATTTATGAGACAGCCTTATAAGGGAGAGAGACAGCACAGGATATGTGTGGTTGGCAGGATAGATGAGAACAAGAACCAGGCTATGATCATAAGATCTTTTGCAAAGGTCCATGACAGATATCCTGACTGGAAGCTGGAGATATACGGAGATGGCCCCTTAAAAAATAAGCTGGAGGACCTGGCACTACAGCTGGGCATAAAGGACCGGGTAGACATGAAGGGCCAGGTAAGCGGCGTTGCTGACAGGATATACGATGCGGCAGTATTTGTGCTCTCATCGGATACCGAGGGCCTGCCCAATTCACTGATAGAAGCCATGAGCCTGGGACTGGCATCCATATCCACCAATTGCCCCTATGGCCCTTCTGAGATCATAGAAAATGGCGAAAATGGCATCCTGGTAGGAGTCAGAGATGACGATGCCATGGCAGAGGCTATGGACAGGCTATTATCAGATGGAGATTACCGCCAGAGGCTGTCTGAGCACGCAATTAAGATACGCGAGCGATTCATGCCTGATACTATTAACAGACAATGGGAAGATTATCTGCTGTCATTTATGAGATCCTGATAGTGCTCATATCATGACAGTGACATCAGATACAAAGCAGGGACATTATGTGCGGAATAGCAGGACTGATAGGTTATAAAGGCGACGGACTAAGGGCCATTGCCGCAATGAATGAGAGAATGAAAGACAGAGGACCTGATGCAGGCGGCATCTGGCAGGATGAGGAGATGAATATCTTCCTTGGACACAGACGCCTGGCTATCAGAGATCTGTCTGAAAGTGGTGCCCAGCCCATGGTATCTGCCAGCGGCAGATTCGTCATGGTATACAACGGTGAGATATACAACTCTGATGAGCTCAAAGACAAGCTGATATCAGACGGATATATGAAGGCATCGGATTTTCGATCTGAGTCTGATACAGAGGTTCTCTTGGAGGCTGCAGAAGCTTACGGCCTCTATGATACCCTGAGATTCTGCAAGGGCATGTTTGCCATAGCTCTGTATGACAGAAAGGAGCATGTACTTTCCCTGGCCAGAGATAGGGCAGGTGAAAAGCCTCTTTACTACGGCTTTTGCATGGGAGGCTGCTTTGCTTTTGCATCCAATATCGCCTGCTTCAGGGAGATTGAGGGCTTTAATAACAGGATCTGCAGGGATATACTTCCTGTTTATTTTAGCCACGGCTATATTCCTGCTCCCTACAGCATATATGAGAATATATACAAGCTCCTGCCAGGTACCATACTTACTATCAGGGAGCCTTTTGACTATTTTGATCCTGTAGCGGATGGGGATCTTGAGAGCTATTATGGGCATAACAGATCCGGCGCTTGCTTTTTTGAGCACAAGGTAGTGGATGCTGCTTCTGATAGTGAGATAGAGCATTATCTAAGCGAAGGGCCGGGGCATATATACAGGATATACTGGTCAATGGAGGAGGCTGCAAGAAGGGGAAGGCAAAATCCCTTCAGGGGCAGCATGGACGAGGCTGTCCTGGAGACAAAACGCTTGTTAAAAGAGGCTATAAGAGGTCAGATGATATCAGATGTTCCTCTTGGCGCCTTCCTGTCAGCAGGAATAGATTCTCCCACCATAGTATCCCTTATGCAGGAGGTCTCTCCCGCCAGGGTCAGGACTTTTACCATAGGTATGAACGATCCCCGCTACAATGAAGCTGAGATAGCAGGTGAGATCGCAGCTATACTGGGCACTGATCATACCAGGATGGATATAGATGATAAGGATGCCAGGGCTGTGATCCCCATGATCCCTGACATATTTGGAGAGCCCTTTGGGGATTCCTCCCAGATACCCACATATCTGGTGAGCAAGCTTACCAGGCAGCATGTGACAGTATCACTATCAGGTGATGCGGGAGATGAGCTCTTTGGAGGCTATTTATCCTATGGCTCTGCAGAGCATACCTGGAATAGCATATCACGCCTGCCTTATATCATAAGGCGTCCTCTGGGGAGTCTCGCAGAGGCCAGCCTTGGCAGAGGTTCTGATGTCTGGAAGGCCAAAGGCTCCTTTTTGCAAGCCATAGATGAGAGAGATCTTCATATGCGCAAGATGGATCCTATGGGCCTTGGCAGAGCTCTTTATAACGGAGATGGCAAAGCGCCTTTATATGCAGGATCCATACGGGCAGCAGGCCTTGGAGATGTGATCACAGAGGCCAGACTCATAGATATGTCCATGTATCATCCGGATGATATACTGGTCAAGGTGGACAGGACAGCCATGGCAGTATCTCTGGAGAGCAGGGTGCCGCTTCTTGACAGGGACCTTATGGAATTTGCCTGGAGTCTTCCCGGGCAGTATCTGAGAAAGGGAGATACAGGTAAGCTCATCCTCAGGCAGCTTTTGTCAGAGTATGTGCCCCCTGAAGTTACAAACAGGCCCAAGAAGGGCTTCTCCATACCCATCGGCAAATGGCTAAGGGACGGAGATCTTAGAAGCTGGGCTGACAGCCTCATGGACGAGACCTTCATAAGGAATGCAGGTTACATGGATGCTGATGCAGCTATGGGTATTTGGAGGGATTATCTAAGGACCGGTAATTGGAATCCTCAAATATGGCATATGCTGGTATTTAACCAGTGGCTGAGAAAGTATGAGAGATAAAACAGCTTTATTAAACAGCATATTTGCCACAGAGTTTATAGCAAAGGATATTTTAAGTAATAACTGATAAGAAGTAGAGGTTTTATCAACATCTATGATCTTTAATTCATATATTTTTATCCTCCTTTTTTTGCCGCTTGCACTGGCTGTATGGAGGGTCATCGGCAGGAAAATGCCCGGACAGAGCCGCGTATGGCTACTGCTGGCAAGCCTTATTTTCTACGGCTATGCTTCCGCATATTATCTCCTTCTCCTTATGGGTACTATACTGGTCAATTACGCATTTGTACGTATGATCAGAAAGGCCAGGTCAGAGATCAGGCCCAAAGGGGCTGCAAGGCTCCTGACAGGGGGAGTCGCTATTAATATAGCCCTCCTTATATACTTTAAGTATATGAATTTTTTTAGAGATATAGCAGGGAGCATAACGGGAGTAGATATTCCGGTATTTAAGATCATGCTCCCTCTAGGCATCAGCTTTTACACCTTTTCCCAGATAGCCTTTTTGGTGGACAGCTATAGAGGAGAGACGGATGATGTGACATTTGGAGAGTATGCCCTTTATATCAGCTATTTTCCAAAGCTGATCCAGGGCCCCATCAGCCTCTGGTCTGATCTTAAAGCTGAGATAAGGCGCCCCGCTCCTGCTGCCTATGACTGGGATAAGGCTTCCAGAGGACTTGGTCTCTTTAGTATAGGTCTTGGCAAGAAGATGCTCATAGCGGATACTCTTGGCAAGGCTGTGGATCTGGGCATGCTGGATGTGCATGGTCTTTATTCTCTTGATGTATGGGCTGTGATGATAGCTTACAGCTTTCAGATATATTTTGACTTTAGCGGCTACTGCGATATGGCATCGGGAGTATCTCTTCTATTTGGCATAGAGCTTCCGGTCAACTTTGATTCGCCCTACAAGGCTCTGTCTATTTCTGATTTTTGGAAGAGATGGCATATGACGCTTACCTCTTTCTTTAGAAAATATCTCTATTTTCCCCTGGGAGGTTCCAGGAAGGGCAAGGCCAGGACTTATCTGAACATGATCATCGTATTTCTCCTTAGCGGTCTTTGGCACGGCGCCAGCATGACCTTTGTGCTTTGGGGGCTGCTGCATGGAGTCTTCCAGGTCCTCCACAGGATATTTGCCCGTATCTATGACAGGCTACCGGCCTTTATCAGATGGATCCTCACCTTCCTGACAGTGAGCAGTCTCTGGCTCCTCTTCAGGGCTGGGTCCATAGCTGACTGGGCTTATATGATGGGCAAGGCTTTCAGGCTCAGGTACTGGGTAATGCATGAGGAGATAGCCATGGTATTTCGTATCCCCAGGCTCCGCACAGTTCTGTCAGCCATAGGCATGTCCTACAGCGATATGGATGTATATATGCTATGCACATACGCTGCCCTTGCTCTATGCCTCTTATTGTGCCTTATTCCTGAGAACAGTCAGCGCAGGCAGTTTAAGAACAGCCCCCTTGGTTTGACAGCCTGTCTTATAATATTGACAGTGTGCATTTTGAAAATGTCCAGTGTTACGGCTTTTTTGTATTTTAACTTTTAGTAAAAGGAAGAAAAACCATTGAAGAAGATCAGCAGCCGCAAATGGGTCATATCGCTTATATCAATCCTGCTTGCAGTGCTCCTGCTCACAGGCTTTATTTCCTATGCCATTGATCCCTTCTTTCATTATCATGCGCCTCTTCCCGGCCTGTACTACCGCCTGGATAATGAGAGATATCAAAACGACGGTATCACCAGACACTTTGAATATGACAGCCTGATCACAGGAACCAGCATGACCCAGAATTTCAAGGCCTCTCTTGCGGAGGAGCTTTGGGGCGGAGATTTTATCAAGGTGTGCTATTCCGGAGCAATGTACAGAGAGATCGGCGATAATGTGGAGCTGGCTCTTGGGACCCATGATATAAAGACTGTGATAAGGGGCATAGACGGCAACTATCTGCGTCTTCCAAAGGACTCTGACAGACAGGACCTGGGTACATATCCCGATTATCTCTATGATGATAATATATTTAATGATGTGAATTACCTCCTAAACGGTACAGTCATTGCAGGCTATGCCCTGCCTATGATCATAAAGTCTCTTATGGGCGCCCGGGGCGGCGTGACAGGCTTTGATGAGTACTCCAACTGGATGGAAGGAGCTGCCAGGGGGCGCGAAGCTGTACTTGCAGGAAGAGAGCATTTTGATGAGCCTGCAGAACTTCCCCATCTGACAGATGAAGATATAAGGAATATCACAGAGACTGTAGAGCAGAATATCACAGCTGCTGCCGGGAAATATCCTGATACCCGCTTTATATACTTTTTCCCGCCCTATAGCTGCGTATGGTGGGGCGGCGAGTATGAAGCCGGGGATCTTATAAAGGACATTGAGAGCTACAAGCTGGCTGCGTACCTCATCCTTCAATATGACAATATAGAGCTTTATGCTTTTGATGACAGGACAGATATTACGGGAGATCTGGATAATTACAGGGACTCTCTCCACTATCTGGATCATATAAATGACAGGCTCATGGGAATGATGGCAGAGGGCGAGGGAAGACTAACTAAGGAAAATGTTGACAGCTATTATGACGATCTGGAGAGCTACTATCAAGGCTATGATTTTAACGGGATCATAAACTAAATCGGGATACTGTATCATAAGGGAACAGGATAAGAGATGATAATAATCAAATTACAGGGAGGCCTGGGTAATCAGCTGTTTATATACGCCCTTTACAAGAGCCTTCTGGCCATGGGCCGACAAGTGAAAATAGATGAGGTCTCCAGGATGCAGACGGACAAGCAAAGAGTCCCTTTATTGGACAAGCTGGGTCTGGATGTTGTCAGTGCTACAGATGACGAAGTTCGTGCTATGAGGGATGCCTATATGGATCCCTATCACAGGATCAGGCGTAAGATATTTGGCAGGAAGTCCAAGGACTATTTTGAGCCTGCAGACGGCAATTATTCGGCTCGTATAAAAGACCTGGATGATGTGTATCTGGACGGCTTCTTTCAGTCTGAAAAATATTTTGAAGGGGAAGATATCAGAGAGAGCCTAAAGACAGAGATCCTTGGGCGAAGGGATGATATCATTGCCCTGTCAGACCCTGATCTTTTGAAAGCAGTCTGTGATCCTGCTGCTGTAAGCGTACATATAAGGAGAGGCGATTATCTCTGGCCGGGCGTAGCAAAGACCTATGGCGGCATATGTACAGAAAGCTATTATGACAAAGCCATGGAGATAATGGCAGGCAGGATAGATAAGCCAAGGTATATATTCTTTTCAAATGATATAGACTGGTGCAGGGAGAGATATGGCAGCCTTGACGGCGTTGTATTTGTATCAGAAAGCGGTGAAAACAGGGATCTGAAGGAATTCTTTTTGATGTCTCTGTGCAGGAATCATATCATAGCCAATTCCTCTTATTCCTGGTGGGGAGCCTACCTTGGAGAGAGGGGAGGAGTCACTCTGGCACCTCATAAATGGATCAATAATAAGGATATGTCGGACATCTATTCTGACTGGATGGAGAAGGTGCCGGCAAGATAAGTATTATTTGGAGAAAGGCATGCGCAAGATCATAGATGGTGAGCTTGCCCCTATTCCCGAAGGCAAAGGTGAATGCATATCGGTAATAGTGGCCTGCTACAATATAGAACAATATATAGAGCGCTGCATCAGATCCATCATGCAGCAGACTTACAAGAATCTGGAGATCCTTGTGGTAGATGACGGCTCCACTGATTCTTCGCCTGCTATTTGCGACAGGCTGGCCCTGGAGGATGACAGGATCAGGGTATTCCATACAGAGAATCAGGGCCTGGGGCTTGCAAGAGATTATGCTATGGAGAGGGCAAAGGGCGCTTTTTATGCCTTTGTGGACGGAGATGACTTTGTAAGTCCTGATATCTACATGAAGATGATGGCGGCCTATCTTGAGTATGATGCTGATATCGTTGTTACTTCATATATGGAAGTATCTGAACAGGAGGGCTGGGATATATGGAATAAGAGGTCTGCGGGCAGCCTTTCTAAAGGGGCTGTAGCAGAGCGCCTTATATCCACACATGCTCTTATGGACAGGGATGAACTCCTCTATCACCTTGTCAGTGAGCCGGAGGATTATCCTGTGAGGAACTGCGCCTGGAATAAGCTCTACCGCCGTGAGACTGCAGGAGAGCTGAGATTCCCTAAGGGCTATTATGAGGACATAGTATATACCACAAGGCTCCTTGCGGGCCTTAAGAGGGGCGTAGTCCTAAAAGACAGGCTCTATTATTACATTGTGGACAGAAAGGGCAGCATCATGAACCAGGGTGTGCCCTCCCAGATATTCACGCACCAGATCCCTGCATACAGGGAGAGAGACAGGGTGCTGAGGCAGGCGGGGACTGACGGGCTTGCACTTATACATGAGTATATGGTATATAAGAAACTGCTCCTCTTATATACGAGAGAAAGAAGATCATCTGATACTGATAAGAAGATCAAGATGGAGCAGCTTAGAAGCGTGATAGAAGAGAGCAGGCAGTCCTTTGAAGATATATATTCCCTTCCGGAGAGCAAAAAGGGAGATAAGCTCAGAAACCGCCTCTTTCTCATAAGTCCCATATTATATAACATCTTTATGGATCTGAATGACTACGTAATTTTGCCACTTAGGAGTAAAAAATGAACAGTACTAACACAAAGAGCAGTAAGGAAAAGAGAGCTTCAGGCTCGATCATACACAAGCTCAGATATATATTTGATAAAAAGCAAAAAAAGCAGGCAGTGGGCCTTGCGGTGCTCATCCTCATAGGAGGTGTATTTGAGACTCTTGGAGTATCCATGATAGTGCCTGTTGTTACAGCCATCATAGACCCTGTCACTCTCCACAGCGGGATTGAAGCAGCTTCGGAGAAGTTCCCTTTTGTCAGGGGGCTTATGGCCTTTTTTGGACTAAATGATGACCGCTCTGTGATCATCTTTTTGCTTGCAGCTCTGATCATACTCTTTATAGTCAAGAATGTTTTCCTGCTCTTTTTGGCAGCATGTCAGAATTCTTTTGCTGTATATGGGCGTAATCAGATGATCTCCAGGGTTATGAGGGAATTCCTTAACCGCCCTTATGAATATTATCTTGGTGCGGATATCCCCACAGTCTTTCGTATCACTGATAGCGATATCCCTCACGTTTTTGCCCTTGTCATGGCGCTACTTCAGCTGGCAACAGAGCTGGTAGTAGCAGTACTTCTTGCTATAGTGCTGCTGCTAGTTAACTGGCAGATGGCTACCTTTATTGTAGTAGTGCTGGGGCTTCTCACCCTTATCAATACCTTTCTCATCAAGCCCAGAGCTCAGAAAATGGGCAGCAAAAACCAGGCTATACAGTCCAGGATCGCCAAGTGGAGACTCCAGGCTATTTATGGTCTCAAGGATGTTAAAGTATTAAACAGAGAAGACTTTTTTATCAGAAATTATTATGAGAGTGGACTCATAGGAGCTGCCATATCCAGAAATTATGCGGTGCTCAACGCTCTGCCCCGCTATATGATAGAGACTGTGTTCATGGTCAGTGTCATAGCCTTTATAGGCTTTAATGTGATCATGGGCAATAATGTGACCAAGCTCATACCTCAGCTGACAGCCTTTGGCCTTGCTGCTATGAGGGTCATGCCCGGTGTCAACAGGATCAATACCTATATCACAGAGATTGCTTATTCTCAGCCTAGTCTGGATTATGTATTTGAGAATCTGACAGAATCCATGAAGTTTGATACTGAGATGAAAGCGGTACACCACTTAGCAGAAGGACCGGCTCTGAAGCTGGATCATGAGATCAGGATGGAGCATATCACCTTCCACTATCCCGATGCGGACAAGAATATCTTCTCGGATGCAGATATGCTGATCCCTAAGGGCAAGTCAGTGGGCATCATGGGAACATCAGGTGCCGGTAAGTCCACTGTGGTAGACATACTCCTGGGACTCCTCCATGCCCAGACAGGCCAGATCACCTGTGATGGCAGGAATATCTTCTCTAATTATGGCTCCTGGCTGGCTCAGATAGGATATATCCCCCAGAGTATATATCTTATAGATGAAAGTATTCGTGAAAATATAGCCTTTGGTATAGAGGCGGATGAGATAAATGAAGACAGGATATGGGAAGTGCTGAGGGAAGCTCAGCTTGATGAATTTGTCAGATCCCTTCCCGAGGGTCTTGATACCAAGATAGGTGACAGAGGCGTAAGGCTCTCCGGCGGACAGCGTCAGAGGATAGGCATAGCAAGAGCTCTCTATCATAATCCCGAGATTCTGGTATTTGATGAAGCTACATCTGCTCTTGATAATGAGACAGAGGCAGCTGTCATGGAAGCGGTCAACAGCTTCCACGGCAGGAAGACCATGATCATCATAGCCCACCGTCTTAATACCATAGAGAAATGTGATATAATCTATGAGGTGTCCAACGAGAAGATAGTGGAGACCACGCTGGACGGCAAACATATCGTCCACTAAGGATATGATATATGATAGCTACTGAATTGATAGAAGGTCAGGGGCTGGGCAACCAGCTCTTTGCATATGTGACTGCCAGGGCCGTGGCTCTTGACAGAGGCTGTGAGTTTGGCCTTTATAATCCCGAGCAGTTTGGCAATAATATCCATTCCAGGAAGGGCATGTATTTCATGGATATAGATACAGGCCGTGAGCTGACGGATGATGAGCGTCAAGGGATGACTATCTGGAATGACGCTGAGGATAGGCTCTATAAGGCCAGCTCGGGGGCAGATATGACAAGAGGCATATATGTCAGCGGCGCTGATATGTCCATTATGGAAGTGGAGGATAATACACTTCTTAGGGGCAATCTTCAGGCGGAGAGCTATTTTGCTGCTCACAGGGATGAGATCAGGGACTGGCTTAAGGTCAAAGATGAATATGACAGTCATGAATACACCAGGGACAATCTCTGCATCCTTAATATGAGGGGAGGAGAGTATAGTTCATCTCCCGAGCTCTTTTTGCCCAGGAGCTACTGGCTCAGGGCTATGAAGAACATGAGGGCATTAAATCCTGATATGGAATTTATGATAGTGACAGATGATACCGAGGCAGCAGCCAAGGTACTGCCTGAGATCCCTGCATACCACTTTGATATGGCAGGTGACTATGTGGCTGTCAAGAATGCCAGATATCTCATATTATCCAATTCATCCTTTGCTCTTTTTCCTGTGATGACCAGTGACACACTTCGATACGTCATAGCTCCCAAATACTGGGCCAGATATAATCTGTCAGACGGTTATTGGGCTTCAGAGCAGAATATCTACAGCTTCCTCAATTATCAGGACAGGAAGGGCAGGATATTCACCGCTGATGAATGCAGGAGAGAACTGGAAGAATATAAGAGTAAAAACAGATTTTATTCAGAGCTGGGACATAAGCCTGAGGGCATAAAATATAAGATCGGTATGCTTGGAGCCAAAATGGTATATTACACATGGTTTGCAGGCAGGATCAGGCTGAGCCTTATGAGGCGACTTGGGCTGATACGCCGGGCGGCATGATAATGATGATTGAGGAGACGGGAGCATATGGCTGCTGCCTATGATGATAAGAATAATATAAGAGCTTTAGGGTGGGCAGCGTCATATCTGCAAAGACCGGAAATAGTCAGGATCAGGGAGATACTGTTTTTTCTGATGCTGACATTGGAGATAGGCCTTGTGATAGTGGATAAGAGCAACTTCCTCTTTCCCTGGCCCAGTTATGTATTCAGACTTACATTTCTGATGGCATGCGCCGTGGTCCTTCTTGGTATAAATAGCTTTGACAGGAAAGCTTTTCTTTTCTTTGTCTTTTTGATCATATTAGGCGGGACGGATTATTTCTTTTCCGGAAGAAATGAGCTCCTGCGCTTTTTTATGTTTACAGCTGCTATGACAGGGCTGGATCTCAGGAGGGTCTTAAAGACTTATTTTTATGAGACGCTGTGCGGCACGGGCCTTATTATGATCCTGTCTCTGACAGGTATATACGGAGGCATCAGCAATATCTCGGGAGAAGGTATAAAGCGTTACTGCTTTGGCATGGGTGATGCCAATGCCTTTCACTGCATGCTCATGGTGTTGATACTTCTCTTCCTGTATTTGTACTATAGGGATATGAAATGGTATCATTATCTTCTGGTATTTGCAGCTAATCTCTCTTTTTATTTGCTGACAGGCTGCGATACAGCTATGATCATAGGGACTCTTGCGGTTATCGTATTCTCTCTTCTAAGATATGTCCCTGCACTGGCTGCTAATATCATCCCTTATATAATTGGGACCCTTGGATACATATTCAGCATAGGCTTCTCCATATGGTCTGCCAGAGTCAGCAGATATACCTGGAGAGAGGAGCATCCTTATGTACAGTTTGCAGACAGGCTCCTCACAGGCAGGATCAAGAATCTCTACTGGAACTGGGATGCCCATCCCGGAGCATATGAGAGCTGGAAGCTCTTTGCAGGTAGAGATACAGACTATTATTTTGATATGGGCTGGTGCAGGCTGGCCTATTGGTATGGCATGATCCCGGCTGCTGTAATATGCCTTGTCATACTCTTTATAATGATAAGGGCTATGAAGATGAGGGACGGGGCTGCTTTGATATTGATCACACTTGTGAGCATATATACTATTGCTGAAGCTCACTTTGTATCTGTTTATATAGGCAGGAATATCCTGTTGCCCATAGCGGCCTTGTATTTATTTGGCATGGAGGTTCCGGATAATAATGAAAGTCAGGACTGAAAATATGGATAATAAAGCCTTGCAAAGAGGCAGGGCAAATAAGCATGATGTGCGCTTTACTGCTGTGGCAGTCATAGCGTTGATCTCCTTTGTATTTATACTCATGTTTAACTTCTTTACGCCTCTTATCTCGGATGATATGAGCTATGGATCCCAGGTAAGGGAGGCAAAGTCAGTCCTTGATCTCTTTAAGCAGGAGTATCAGCAGTACATGACATGGAACAGCAGGACTGTGACCTTTATATTCTTTAGGTTTATGCTCTGCCTGCCCCAGTGGATATTCAAGATCATCAACAGCTGTATGTTTATGCTGCTGTCTTTTCTTGTATATATGAATGTGAGAAGGCGTGACAGGTGGGATCCTTTTGTGATGCTCCTGGTACAGCTGGGACTGTGGATATTCTCAGTTAATATGGCTCAGACCATGCTCTGGATGGCAGGCACTATGACTTATCTTTGGGGAGCCGTGATCATCCTGGGCTTTATGACCTGGATGAGAGATCTCCTTGCAGCAGACCGCAAGGCTTCACTGCCTCTCATTATAGGAGCATTCTTCTTTGGCTGGGCAGCAGGCTGGTGCAATGAGAATACATCAGGAGCGGCAGCTCTTTTTCTCATCATCCTCTATGGCTACAGGAAGTGGTCGAAAAGGGTGATCCCTGCTTATCATTACAGTGCATTTGCAGGTAATGTGGTAGGTCTTGCCTTTATGGTACTTTCTCCCGGAGCCAGGCTCAGAGGGAGCTTTGCAGAAGAGAATTACAGCGGACTTGCCAAGTATATTGCCAGGTTCCAGAAGCTGACGCTTTATAACAGAGATGAATTTCTGATACTGCTGGCAATCTTTGCTGCAACAGTCCTTTGGACAGTTATGTATATATACAGAAGAGAGGGGCACCTGGAGCTTACAAGACTGGTTATTGCCCTTCGCAACAGGCTGACCTTCTTTGCACTGTATTTTGCTACTCTCTATGTGCTGATAGCAACAGCGCTCCCTCAGGTAAGAGCTATCTTTGGCGCAGGTATATTCCTATTGATCGCCTGCATCCAGGGCCTGTCTGATAATCTCAGGGAGGCTGAGAATTATGAAGACAGCTGTGCTCTTATGAAGGAGAGCGTTGGTGAAAAGGTCTCGGGAGAAGTGCTGGAGAAGGCGCTTGGCAGTATGCTGACCTTTATCTACGCTGTATGTGCGGCGGCTCTTAGCATCTATCTCATATTTGATCTTATAGACTGCGGCGTTATGCTCATGAGGATCCGCAGAGATTATGATGAGAGAGTGGCATACATCCTGGAGCAGAAGGCCGCTGGAAGTGATGATATCACTGTGGCACAGTTTCATCCTGACTTTGATAACCATTATAGCTGCGCTTATGAGATGGAGCTTACAGATGATCCTGACTTTTGGATCAATGTGCAGTATGAAGATTATTTTGGAGTAGACTCCATCAGGGCTATCCCTTATGAAGAATGGGAAGCTGTTTACAAGGATCAATAAATTTCCCCGATCTGTCTTTCCGGCTTCCCCTTGCAAAATGGCCGGATGAGAGCGGGCTCGTTGGAAGGTTATAGGCATATGGTATACGATTGCATACCCTTTTTTAATGAACTGGATATATTAAAGCTCAGGTTAAATGTTCTGGATCCATATGTGGACCGCTTCGTTATAGAGGAGGCTACCACTACTTTTTCGGGAGAGCCAAAGAAGCTGGTATTTGAAGCCCACAAGGATATGTTCAGGGAATTTCTCCACAAGATCACTTATATAGTGGTAGATGAGAATCCCAGAGACATAACTACCTTTGAAAGGGATGTCTTCCAGAAAAATCACCTGATAGAAGGACTTAAGGATGCCACGGACACTGACATCATCATGCTCAGTGACTGCGACGAGATCCCAAGGCCTGAGGTATTGGAGAAGATCATAGAGAGCTTTGATCCCGGCAAGGTATACCACCTGGCCCAGGATAATTACTATGCTTTTATCAATATGATGGAAGTATCGGGAAGGCTCCTTGCAACAGCGGGAGATTTTCCTGAGATAGCTGATGGAGACAGGAAGTGGCTGGGTACCAAGATCACTTCTATCAGGCAGATTCCAAAGGACGGTATAGTAAGGCTTAGGGATCAGGTCCCTGTGACAGATCCAAGGAGTGTAAGAGTGGCTGACGGTGGTTGGCACTTTGGTTATATGGGCGGTCATCACGAGACCAATGCAGCAAAGCGCATAGGCGTCAAGATTAAGGCGGCGGCCCATCAGGAATACAATGAGAGAGAGATACTGGCTGAGACTATGGATCATCTGATCCTCTCGGAAGATCTTCTTGGCAGAAATGCCAGGTTTGAGTGGAACGAGGTGGATGGCAGATATCCCCGTTATCTTCTGGAGCATCTGGATGAATATGATTATCTGGTAATGCCCAGGATCACAGCAGCAAAAAAGCTCCTGGCAAGGCTGGACCTCACTGCAGGACGCTTTATCAGAAAGGCCTGGCATCATGTGATGAGACGCATAGGCCTTGAACAATAAATGGGAAGAATATGGCTGAGTATAAAAACGGAAAGCTCCAGCTTCCAAATGTGACCTTATGTGCCCTTACCAGTGTCAAGGTAAAGGCCACTGTTAAGGCTATGGAATACAGCATGAGAGGGGTGGACTTTGGTGATGCTGTTCTTGTGACACACAAAAAGCCCTTTTATCTGCCCTCATCCATTAGATTTGGCAAGATTGACAAGCTGGATAACATCGACAAATTTAATTATGATATGATATACGAATTGTATAAGTATATCAACACTGACTATTGCATGCTGGTCCATTACGACGGCTTTGTGGTCAATCCTTCATCCTGGAGGGATGAATTTTTGGACTATGATTATATAGGTGCTCCATGGCCTATACCTCCGGAAGATGACAAGGTGACCTACAGGGATCCTGACGGCAGGCTCATGAGAGTGGGCAACAGCGTGGGCATCAGGTCAAGGAGACTACTTGAGGCTCCTGCACTTATGGGATTGCCCTGGGAGAGCTTTGAAGGCTGGTACAATGAAGACGGCTTTTTATGCTGTCATCATCACAAGGAGCTGGAGGAAGCCGGAATGCGCTTTGCGCCTCCTGAGCTTGCAGCCCATCTGTCAATGGAAAATGAGACTCCTGAGACAGAAGGAGTAGTGCCCTTTGCTTTTCATAAGTGGGCAGGCAGGAACAGTGTATATCCAAGGTTCCATGATCCTGCATGGTATGAGAGGGCTTACAGAAAGCTCCGTCACGCAGGCCATGTCCTTTTAAGAAGGTAACCCATTATGTCTGTTAAGAATGCCAAAGTATCAATATGTATACCTGCCTATAATGATCCTGCAGGCCTTGAGCGCCTTATGGATTCCATAGTCATTCAGAGCTACAGGGACTATGAGGTGATAATCTCCGATGATTCGTCGGATGATAGCTGCAGGAGGCTGGCAGACAGATACAAAGACAATATAGAGCAGCTCATATATATAAAGCATGAGTCTACAGGGCGCCCCGGAGATAATTGGAATGCAGCTCTTGAGAGAGCAGGCGGGAGCTATATCAAGATGATGCTCCACGACGACTTCTTTACTGACGAAGAGAGTCTTGGGACTTTTGTTAAAATGCTGGATGATAATCCGGATGCGGACCTTGCCTTTTCAGGGACCTGGCAGGTATCTCCGGAGAGCAGATTTTCCAGGCATATCTCGGACCGCGATCTGGAGATCATATCAAAAGATTCAAAAGATTTATATCTTGGTAATACCATTGGAGCCCCATCTGCTGTTATAATACGTGACAGGGGCTGCAGATTTGATAATAAGCTTCGATGGCTCATAGATATGGACTGGTATCTGAAGGTACTTACAAGTAAGGGACAAGGACCAGGCCAGATGGTATGCAGCAAAAAGCCTCTGGTGTCCATAGGTATCAGCGCCGGTCAGATGACCAATTACTGCAAGAGCCACAAAAACCTTGTACGCAGAGAGTACCTGAGACTTATGCGTGTGCATAAGCTCTATGACAAGAAGATCAGGCTGGGATACCTGTTTAAGAGACTCAGGGATCCTGCATGATATAGGGGAATAAGTATATGGGGAAGTGTTTTAGGGAGGAGTAGTATGAACGGTAAAAATGAGTATTCAGTAAAATACCTGCTCTGGATATTGGACTGCCTTGTTATATTCTTGAGTTTCATAGCAGCCACATATATCAGATGGGGCAATTTCAACAGCATGCATGACAGGACACTTCACTTCCTGGTCTGCTTTATCATGATCCTGACCTGCACGATCTATTCCTTTGTGGCAGATTACAACAGGGATTACATGAAGAGGCGCTTTCCTCAGGAAACACTGGCAGTCCTGAAATATGAGATAGTGATCATTTTATCGACCATGGTCATTAACTACCTGCTGAATATCGGAAGTATATTCTCCAGACTTGTAATGTTCTATTTCATACTTCTGGATTATATATTCACAGTGCTGGTACACCATTTCCTGAGAAACGGACTTGGAGCATATTGGAAAAATGCCGACACAGCTGTGAAGATACTGATCCTGGCTGGGGAAAAGGATCTGGAAAAGACTATCCGCCATATGCAGCATCATATAGATATCAATTATGCCATCGTTGGTGCTGTATGTCTGGACAAGGATATGAAGGGGCAGGTGATAAGAGGAGTATCTGTGATATCAGACAGAGAAGGACTTATAGATACTGTTACCACTATGCCTTTGGACGAAGTATTTATCTATACTCCTGATATATCCCAGACATCTCTTGCAGACGTTATCAACGCTTTTGGAGACATGGGTGTGACAGTACACTACTGCGTAGAGCTTCCTGGCGTCAGCGGCAAGACCTCTGTAGGCATGATAGGCGGCTACAGCGTTATCTCCTATTCAAAGGGAACAGGCAGATACAGGGCTCTGATCATCAAGAGACTGGTAGATATACTGGGCGGACTTGTTGGTGTTATCTTCACCGGAATATTGACAATATTTGTGGGCATAGCAATTAAGCTTGATTCTCCCGGACCGATCTTTTTCTCACAGACCAGGATCGGCAGAAACGGAAGAAGATTCAAGATCTATAAGTTCAGATCCATGTATATAGATGCTGAGGAACGCAAAAAAGAGCTGGAAGCCCAGAATGAGATGGAAGGCCTGATGTTCAAGATCAAAAACGATCCCAGGATCACCAGGGTTGGTGCCTTTATCCGTAAGACTTCCATTGATGAGTTCCCTCAGTTCCTCAATATCCTTAAGGGCGATATGAGCCTGGTGGGAACCAGACCACCCACCGAAAATGAGTTTGAGCAGTACAATGAATATTACAGACGCCGTATCAGTATGACACCCGGCCTTACAGGCATGTGGCAGGTCAGCGGAAGAAGCGATATAGAGGATTTTGATGAGATAGTAAAGCTCGACCTTCAGTACATCGATAACTGGTCTCTGGGACTGGATCTGGAGATCCTATTCAAGACTGTAGCAGTAGTACTTAAGGGCAGCGGAGCATCGTAAAGAAGTTATGAATTTAGCGATTGATTGTTTTAAACTGATCAAAGAGGATCCGGATAACGAAGAGCTGTATGCTCTTGTAAAGTCTCTGGTGGCTTATCTTGGACTTGAGAACAAGAAGAGGGATCTGGAACACCATATCATGATCCTGGGCAACGAGAGCAACCAGGAGGATCTGGATGTGGATGGTACCAGCTTCCTGCTTATGGACGGAGATCCTACAGACAGCAGGTATCTCTTCTACTGGGAGACCTTTGGCGTGGCTGCCATGGCTCCAAAGCTGGAATGTGACAGGGTCTTTTACCCAAGCGGCAGACTCCCTGTGAGATATAACGGCTCTCAGACAAGTCTCCTCTTTGCACATTTGAGCCCCGGTGACAGTCTCCCTCATCCGGAGCTTATGAGGCGCTTTTATTCATCTGCCAGACGTGCTGACAGGGTGATCACAGTGGACAGAGGGATAGAGGAGAGGATGCTCCAAAAGGTCCCCGGCGTGGAACCCAGGATGAAGCTCCTTGAGGATCTGGGGGATCACAGAGCAGGCCTCAATGAACTGGGAGAATGGTGGGCTGAGCTCTTTAGAAACTAAAGCCAAAAAGGCTGGATAGCTTTTATAATGTGATTCATGACTGTGATTCGTGACTATGGATAATGACTATGGATAATAGAGAGATATCCCTGATAATCCCTATCTATAATGCCGAGGCTTATTTGCAGGACTGCATCAGAGCCGTTGACAGTCAGATTTTTGAAGACTTTGAGCTGATCCTGGTAGATGACGGATCTACGGATGGAACTGCAGCTACTCTGGATAAGCTGACTTCTTTGGAAAAACCATATGATATCAAGGTGATACATACCCCTAACAGGGGTGTATCAGCCGCCAGAAATACAGGCCTTGCTGCTTCAGCAGGCCGTTTTGTCGTATTTGCGGACGTGGATGATGGGCCCTTGGAGGATTATCTCTTAAGATTGCATACGGCTATCCTGGACGGCTATTACATGGTGACCATGAGAGATGATAATGCGTCTATGGCCTTGAGCGATAGGGGAGACGTGAGTAAATGCAGCAAGATAGCAGGATCTGAGATATATGCCAGGATGACAGGATATGAATATATCAGGCGGGCTCTTCTTGAGCGTGATAATCATGTCTGGGGCAAGATATACCTTAGAGATAAGATAGATGAGCTTATAGGTGGCAAGTGGTTTACAGAAGGCATGGCTATAGGAGAAGACATGCTCATGCTCCTTGATATAGCTATGGCCATAGGAGATGAGAGGCTTATAGGCGCCATCCCTGCAGGAAGCTATGAATATACTATCAATGAGAATGGAGCTATGCTCTCGCCCTTTAAGGCTTCTGACATGGACCAGATCAGGTCCTGGAGGATGGCCTATGAAGTCATGAAGGAGAGAAAGGACTGCTTTTCTGATGACACCTTTGTCAGGCTATCGGTGATCAGGATCATGGCAGCCATAATAGTGGCAGGCAAGCTATATGCCATTCCGGCATCCCTTGCCGACAGGAAGAGAGAATATATAGATGGCATAAGAGCTGCAGTAACAGACAGCCTGATGACCAAAGGAACCTTTGCGGCCCTGGACATTGGCTACAAGGTCAAGACTCTGCTCTTTCTCATATCTCCCGGCTTATATATCTTTATTTACGGGAGCCTGAAAAGGAAATAATACTCCTTGTCAGGAGCTCTAAGGCAGCCTTTAATATGCTGTCAAATACAAGACAAGCCATGATGACAATAATAGCAGGCAGGAGACAGCCCATAAGGGCTATGGGACTTCCGGGATCTCTTATCAGAGACAGAAAGCCCGGCACTGCCAGCTGTATCAGAAGGACAGGAAACTTGTTCCACAGTAGTACGGGAAGCGTATTTCTTCCCACGAAGCTGATGTCAGGTATCCTGTCTTTTATTATGCTTCCAAAAGATATGAAGGATATGGCAAAGGAGATGCCGCTAAAATAATATAGAGCAGGATAAAGGCCGTATTCATCTGTCCTGGCGCTGGTCTCGCCGTTTATAAGTCCAAGGAATATGCCTATGGCAAAAAAGAAGATAAAGCTTATGGAAGCTGATAGGAGGGCTCTGCCCTGATCAGCTTTGCCGGAAGGATCTGTACTGCCTAAAGAAGAGGGAGCTCCTTCCTCATCTGATGAGCCCTTACCTGTCATCCTGTATATGTAGGGGCGAAGTATGATGCCAATTTGGAAGAAGGGCATGGCATAAAGAGCACCTTCGATATGCCAGGGGAGCCTGAGATCTGTCACAAAGCCTGAGAGGATAAAGGCTAGCCCTGATGTCAAAAAGGAGAAGATCAGCCTTGAGACTATAGCCATAAGACTCTCCTTATTTGAACATATAAGTGGGAGTATATATCTCTCATATATTTCTGCTATTATAAGTAATACAAAAAAGCAGGGCAAAAACCAAAGGGAATTATTCCATTTCATATGATCATGCTTGGCATTGGCATAGACAAGCTCCAGGATATTGCTCATAAAGCTTTTTTCGCCGCCGCCTTCGCGGAGCATATCTCCTGCAAAGCTTCCCATTATGCGGTAGATGCATATACTGATGATGCCGGCAAAGAGATAGGGCTTTATCAGGGCCCTTGCCTTTTTGGAAAGGAATGCGGGAAAGGACCCGGAAGGTCTGTAGCTTACACCAGACAGTATAAAAAATACGGGTATCGTAGCCGGTACTATATATGCAAAATAAGGGCCGTCCCGGAGCAGGTGTGCCAGGACGACCAGGTATATTGAGATGGCTTTTGCAATGTCTAGAGCATATATTCGTTTACTGTTCATATTCTTCCTTTACAAGTCTGACCAGCTGCAGTAATTATATTACACAATGGCCTCGATATAGAGATCGGGGGTCTGGGTAAGATCTATATATTTTTCTCCGGCGCGTATAGTGGGCTTGGAGAGGTGGTCTCTGTTGATAAATACGATATCACCCTCAATACCGTTGTTGAGCCTTACTCTGTTAAGGAGGTAGGTATTGACGATGTTGGTCAAAAAGGTCATGATAGCTCCGGTGTCGTACTTTTGCAGGCCCTCGTTCTCAAAAAGAGATATGGCCACAAAAGGACACAGGGGACCTCTGTAGACGCGGGCACTGGTCATAGCATCATAGACATCAGCTATAGCTACAATCTTGGCATATGGGTCTATCTGAGGAGCCTTGAGATGCAGAGGATAGCCTGTTCCGTCACATCTTTCATGATGCATGAGGCAGGCATTTTTGATATGATTGTCAAGATCAGTATCCTTCAGGATCTTATAGCCTTCCTGGGGATGGGTCTGGACAATGGTATATTCGTATTGAGTAAGCCTGGCAGGCTTTGTGATGATCTTCTCCGGGATGACAAGCTTGCCTATATCATGGAGAAGGCCTGCTGTGGTCAGGGTGCGTATCTCCTTTTCAGGCATACGCAGCCATTGCCCCAGGATGTTGGATATAAGAGCCACATTGATGCAGTGTGTGTAGGTGGCGTCGTCATATTGTCGCAGTGAGTGCATCATGTCAAAAACATTGGAGGGACCGTTGGTGGTCTCTATCAGTTCAAATACAGGGGATGTCAACTGATTGACATCGATGGGTGCATTGTTTTTGACCACATTGTTGATGTTCTTTTCAAAGCCCCCTGCTGCATTTTCAAAGTCGGCCTTGAACTGCTTGAACTGCGCAGTCTGCCTGAGCCTTTGAGAATAAGACAGATCTCCCAGGCTACCGCTCTCTGCAGGTATTTCGTTGTTTATGGGTTCTTCTACAAGGACATTGATGGTAGAATAGAATTCCAGCTTGGCAATGGACTTGTCATCAAGTACAGACCCTTTGGGAAGGATCAGCTGGTCGTTGTTATATGTGTAAACATTCTCTGCCAGGACCATTCCGGGCAGAAGATTGGCAGTCATTACACGTTTCATTGACAAGGCTCCGATGGGTGCTAAGTTGTCAGTTAAATTAATTATAGTTATGACAACGGTAAAAGTCAAAATGTGATAGAATTATACAGTCAAAGAATTTCGAAAGGAAGGTAACGAGATGGGAAGATATTTTGGAACTGACGGCTTCAGAGGAGAAGCTAATGTGGGCCTCACAGCAGATCATGCATACACAGTGGGAAGATTTCTGGGCTGGTACTATGGTGAACTCAAGAGACAAAAGGGTGACACCTCCGCTCCCAGGATCGTCATCGGTAAGGATACAAGACGTTCCAGCTATATGTTTGAGTACAGCCTGGTAGGAGGCCTTGTAGCATCCGGAGCAGATGCATATCTTCTTCATGTTACAACCACTCCATCAGTTGCTTATGTAGCAAGAGTTGATGAGTTTGACTGCGGTGTCATGATCACTGCCAGCCACAATCCTTTTTATGATAACGGTATCAAGCTGATCAATGGCAACGGAGAGAAGATGGACGAAGAGACCATTTCTCTGGTTGAGGATTATATAGACGGACATCTTGAAGTATTTGGCAAGAAGTGGGAAGAGATCCCCTTTGCGACCAAGGATGCTATTGGATGTACAGTAGACTATGTATCCGGTAGAAATCGCTATATCGGATATCTGATCTCTCTTGGTCTTTACAGCTTCAAGGGTATCAAGGTAGGTCTTGACTGTGCCAACGGCGCATCCTGGAATATAGCCAAGTCTGTATTCGATGCTCTTGGCGCTACCACGATCGAGATGGGCGTAGAACCCAACGGCACCAATATCAATAACGGCGTAGGCTCTACCCATATTGAGAATCTGCAGAAGATGGTAGTGGAGAAAGGCCTGGATATCGGCTTTGCATATGACGGCGACGCAGACAGGTGTCTGTGCGTGGATGAGAACGGCAAGGTAGTCTCCGGTGACCATATCCTCTATGTATATGGCAAGTATATGAAGGACAAGGGCGAGCTGGTAAATAATACTGTTGTTACCACTGTTATGTCCAACTTTGGTCTCTACAAGGCATTTGACGAGGCAGGTATTGAATATGCCAAGACAGCTGTTGGAGACAAGTATGTATATGAATATATGAACGAGCACAACTGCATCCTGGGCGGAGAGCAGTCCGGTCATATCATATTCAGCAAATATGCCACCACAGGTGATGGTATCCTCACATCTATCAAGATGATGGAAGTGATGTTGGCACGCAAGAAGAAGATGTCAGAGCTCTGCTCTCCACTCGTGATCTATCCTCAGGTTCTGGAGAATATCAGAGTGACGGATAAGGCTGCAGCTCAGAATGATCCTGAAGTCAAGGCCAAGGTTGAATCAGTAGCCAAAGAGCTGGGCAAGACAGGACGTATCCTTGTACGTGAATCCGGTACAGAGCCTGTAGTACGTGTAATGGTAGAAGCAGAAGACAAGGAAACCTGCAGAAACCTGGTAGATAGTGTTGTTAATGTGATCAAGTCCAGAGGATACGAAGCATAAAGGTTTGACATGGATCTCTTTGAATACGCAAGATCTCTAAATAATGAAAAGGAGTCCCCTCTTGCAGCCAGAATGAGGCCGACCAGTCTTGATGAAGTCGTGGGTCAGGAGCATATCATAGGCAGAGACAAGCTCTTATACAGGGCGATTAAGGCTGATAAGCTGGGCTCCATCATACTCTATGGACCTCCCGGTACCGGCAAGACTACCCTGGCCAGGGTGATCGCAGGGACTACTAGTTCCGAATTCGTCCAGATCAATGCCACAGTAGCGGGCAAAAAGGACATGGAAGAAGTGGTGGCAGCTGCCAAAGAGCGGGCAGGGATGTATCAGAAAAAGACTATACTTTTTATAGATGAGATACATCGTTTTAATAAAGGTCAACAGGACTACCTCCTTCCGTTTGTGGAGGATGGTACCCTGACCCTTATTGGAGCCACTACGGAGAATCCGTATTTTGAAGTAAACGGAGCTCTTTTGTCCAGGTCATCTATATTTGAACTTAAGCCCCTGACTGCAGAGGATGTGAGAAAGCTCATAATCCGAGCTGTTTATGACAGTGAGAAGGGTATGGGAGCTTATAATGCTCAGATAGACGATGATGCTGCAGATTTTCTTGCAGATATGGCTGACGGAGATGCCCGTCATGCTCTCAATGCCATAGAACTGGCTGTTATGACCACAGACAGGTCGGAGGATGGCCTGGTCCATATCACCATGGATGTGGCTCAGGAATGTATCCAGCGCAAGGCTGTGCGTTATGACAAGGACGGGGACAATCATTATGACACCATATCCGCTTTTATCAAAAGCGTGAGAGGCTCTGACCCTGATGCGGCTGTATATTATCTGGCCAGGATGCTCAGTGCAGGTGAAGATCCCAAATTCATAGCCAGAAGGCTGATGGTGCTGGCATCTGAGGATATAGGCAATGCAGATCCCCAGGGGATCCAGGTTGCTGTGGCAGCCTCCCTTGCTGTGGAGAGACTGGGCATGCCTGAGGCCAGGATCGCACTGGCTCAGGCAGCGTCATATCTGGCGACAGCCCCTAAGAGCAACAGCTCCATATGTGCTGTTGACGATGCGCTTGGTGAAGTGGGTAAGAGCGGCAATCTGCCCATACCCCCTCATCTTCAGGATGCCCATTACAAGTCGGCATCAAAGCTTGGCCACGGGATAGGTTACAAGTATGCTCATGATTATCCAAATGATTACGTCAGGCAGCAGTATCTGCCCTACGAGCTCAATGGCCGTGAGTTCTATTCTCCTTCGGGTAATGGTTATGAGGTCAAGATCAGAGAGCATATGAAATTCCTGAAAAAGGAAGAAGCAAAGAGGCTCGAAAAGTCCCGGACTGACCAGGAAGAGGATCAAAATAACTAATAAGCTAAGGATCATTATTGTTTTAGAGATAAAATAGGGAAGGGCGAAAGTTGGCATCACAGTATCTTACCTTATACAAGATCATAGTATTATATATGCTCAGACGCTCCGAGGTTGCGCTTAGCAAATCCCAGATATTCGATTTCATACTGGGTAATGAGTATACGACCTTCATGACATTACAGGAAGCCTTTGGAGAACTGGGAGATCAGAAACTTATAGAGGAAAAGAAAGTAAGAAACAGGACTTACCTGGAGCTTACTCCTGCGGGAGAAGAGGCGCTTGACTTCTTTGGAACCAAGATGGACCCGGGTATCAGGGAACAGATAGATCTGTATCTCAAGGAGAACCGCATCAATATCAGAGATGAAGCTCTGATATTATCTGATTACGGCAGGTGCATGGATGGCACCTATGAGATCCATCTGACAGCTAAAGAGATGAACAGTACTCTCATAGACATCAGGATGATGGTACCTGACAAATCAATGGCAGAAGTGATGTGTGATAAATGGAAGGACAGGAGCAGCGGTATCTACAGATACCTTATGGAAGAATTGTCTGAGTAACTATAGTTATTATGCTTTGAAGCGTTGACAATAAAGGTATCTCCTAGTATAATAACTTTCGTGGCTCGAGAGATGCTCTATTACCAAATCTCTCACAGCTCAGATGCTGCTATGGCTCAGTCGGTAGAGCGTCGCCTTGGTAAGGCGGAGGTCACGGGTCCGAGTCCCGTTAGCAGCTCGTATATAGCTCAAAGCTTTGAATCTTCAAAGCTTTGAGCTTTTTCTTTTTTTCTGGTATGATCCTCTTTTCTATGCATCGTTATAATCAATGTTTTTGCACAAAAAACCCGGACCAAAAGGTCCGGGTAAATAATACCAGGTATATCAGTGTGAGGATGCTGTCTTTGTAGCAAGGATCACTTTCTTTAATACTCCCTTAGGATCAGCGATCAGAAGTCTTACGATCCAGATTACCATACCCAGGGCTACAACGGTCAGGCCAAGGAAAGTATCATTGAGCATATCTGCTGCTGCAGGAGTAAAATACTCTGCGCCAAGTTCTGTATACTCAAAGATCGCATCAACCAGCCACATCAGGGAAGCGCCCCAATAGAGCCAGCAAAGTGTGCCCAGCCTCATCTCATTTGAAGGAAGAGACTTGTACCAAAGTGCTGTTGAAATAACTGCTGCAAATACTGATATAAGAAGTGTCATTTAGTTTTCCTCCGATGCCGTATTATCTGAACTACGGCGTACAATAGCTTCTGCAGCTACACACATAACGCCCCATACAACTGTGATCAGAGCAGCCATGGAAACGCCAACTGTTGAGAGTTCCTTGAGCATTTCTGCTGTATCTGCTGCATTGGAAGCTGCAGTCAGGAAAGGGAACCAGGGTGTTACTTCGCCGTGCCATACATGCTCAAATGCAAGAAGTACGGAACCGCCTGCAAGAAGTCTGTTGAGCCAGTGGAGCTTGGTTGACAGGGGAATAATTGACTTGGAAGAATTGCCTGTAGCTTTTTCTTTGCTTTCTACAGCCTTAGTGATAACGGTAGTAACTACCGCTTCTGTGGTGGGTGCCAAAAAGCATGCCATATAATATGCCCTCCTTTATTGTTAATGATCACATAAATCCATTATATTTTAAGATTATTGAACTGATATTTCAAGCCTAATAATATATGTCCCTGGATATCAGACCGGGTAGTAGTCTTCCTTGCCCTTTACTATCATGGCCCTGCCTCCTGTGATGCCTGTGATAGTCTTTTCCAGCTCATCCGCTTTGTCTGTGGTCACAGTCACATCAAAGGATACATCTGCTCCATATACGGGATTTGACAGCTCCAGACCCATTTGAGACAGGCTGTGCTGGATCTTGTCCAGGAAGCTGTAGGCTATGGTTACCTGTAATATGACCCCTATTTTGAGCTCTGCAACATCTGCATCCTCCAGGGAAGCTTTGGCTGCAGCTGTATATGCTCTTACCAGGCCCCCTGTACCCAGAAGTGTGCCTCCAAAATACCTGGTCACTATGATAAGGGCGTCGGATAATCCTGACGTAGTAAGGACGTCCAGTATAGGCCTTCCTGCAGTCCCTGAGGGCTCTCCGTTGTCGCTGCACCTGGTGATCTCATTTCTTTCGCCCAGCACATATGCGTAGCAGTTGTGCCTGGCATCCCAGTATTCTTTTGAGATACGTTCTATTATCTCTTCTGCCTCAGAGCTTGAAGAGATGGCAAAAGCCTGACCAATGAAACGGGACTTCTTTTCCTCATATTCTCCGCGCCCGCTCTTTACTATTATGCGTCTTGTTGAATTATTGTTCATATTATTATCCATACCAACATAATGAGCCTTTAGGCTCCTAAAATCAAGATTTCTGCGAAGGTTTACCTATTAAAACAGTTTTGCTATAATAGTTAGATGATTTTTGTGAAACCGACTTCATGCATAAAGCGCAGAGCAAGGCATGAAGCATGGAGGTAAGTTTATAAGGTCATGCTGATGCATGGAGGAAAGATTATATGAATTATGGTAAGAATGGGGTCCGCAAGCAGGAGGCGGATCTTAGAAACGGGACCGGCAGATGGGGGAAAAAGTTTGCTGTCCTGTTTGTAAAGGTCGTTCTCGTACTCATAGTGGGAGCGATCGTTATAGGAGCAGGCGCGGTATTCGGAGCCTTTCAGGGCATCGTGGATTCTGCACCGGATATAGGTAATATCGATGTTACACCTTCAGGCTTTTCTACCTTTGTATATGACGCAGAGGGCAATCAGATAGCCAAGCTTGTATCTACGGACTCCAACAGGATACCCGTATCCTGGGACATGATTCCCGAGAATCTGGCTCACGCCTTTGTAGCTATAGAGGATGAGCGTTTCTATGATCATAACGGAATAGATATCCAGGGTATCATCAGAGCAGGATATGTGGCAGTGACCTCACGTAATTTCTCTGAGGGTGCATCCACTATTACCCAGCAGCTTCTCAAGAATAATGTATTTACGGGATGGACCGAGGAAAATACCCTTGCTGCCAAGTTTAAGCGTAAGATCCAGGAGCAGTATCTGGCAGTGCAGCTTGAGAAGTCCATGAGCAAAAATGATATCCTGCTCAATTACATGAATACCATTAACCTGGGTCAGAATACACTGGGAGTGCAGGCTGCATCCCTTAGATATTTTAATAAGTCAGTTACCAATCTGAATCTGTCGGAATGTGCTGTCATAGCTGCTATAACTCAGAATCCTTCCAGGTTTAATCCTATTACCCATCCTGAGAAGAATGCGGAGAGGCGCAGCAAGGTCCTCAATAACATGTACAAGCAGGGCTATATCAGCCAGACGCAGAGGGATGAGGCCCTGGCTGATGATGTATATTCCAGGATCCAGGTCATCGATTCCGAGATAGTGGATGATTCCATTAATTCTTATTTTGTAGATGCACTCACAGATGATGTACTGGAGGATCTGGTTGAAGCCGGTTATACGGAGAACCAGGCTTATACACTTCTCTACAGCGGCGGCCTTAAGATATATTCCACTCAGGATCCCACTATTCAGGGCATAGCAGATACTGTATTTCAGGATGAATCCAATTATCCTGCAGATACCACATGGCTACTTGATTATGCAGTTACTATCCAGAAGGCCAACGGTGAATATGCCAATTATAGCGACGAGCTGTTGGAGACCTATTTCAGGCAGACTGATCCAACCTTTGATCTGACCTTCTCATCCAAGGAGAGTGCAGAGGAAAAGATAGAAGAGTACAAGGCTTCCCTCTTGGAAGAGGGTGATAAAGTATATGACGAGAAATATACTCTGACACCTCAGCCCCAGGTATCTCTGACAATAGAAGATCAAAAGACCGGTTATATCGTAGCTATGGAAGGTGGAAGAGGCGCCAAGACAGCCAGCAGGACTCTGAACAGAGCAACGAATGCATATCGTCAGCCCGGATCAGCCTTTAAGGTATTGGCAGCCTATGCTCCTGCTCTGGACAGCGCAGGATATACCCTGGCTACTACTATCAATGACGCACCCTTTAACTATACCAATGGTACTCCTGTGAGAAACTGGTACAAGACAGGCTATAGAGGCCTCTCTTCACTAAGGGATGGTATCAGGGATTCCATGAACGTAGTCACTGTCAAGCTCATGACTCTTATTACACCTCAGCTGGGCTTTGACTATCTCAGGGACAAGTTCCATTTCACAAGCCTGGTAGAGAGACAGGAGATCAATGGCAAGATATTCTCGGATATCCAGCAGACCCTGTGTCTTGGTGGTATTACCAAGGGCGTGACCAATATTGAGATCAATGCGGCATATTCCACCATTGCTAATGGCGGTGTATATATTAAGCCCAAGCTCTATACCAGGATATTGGATCATGACGGCAATGTGATCCTGGACAATACAGCTACAAATGGTGAGCAGGTCCTTAAGCCTACAACAGCATTCCTTTTGACCAGTGCCATGAAGGATGTTGTGACCAGCGGTACCGGTGCCAATGTGAATTTTGGCGGTACTGATATAGCTGCCAAGACCGGTACTACCACCAATAATATAGACGTATGGCTTTGCGGATTTACCAACTACTATACAGCTTCCGTATGGGCCGGCTATGACAACAATGAGAAGCTCTCAGATTCCAAACTGGCTCAGAGGCTTTGGAGAGGGGTAATGGAGAAGGTCCACGAGGATCTCCCTTCAGCCCAATTTAAAGTCCCTGAGGGTATCACCACAGCGACTGTATGTAAGGATTCGGGCTTATTACCCACTCCGGGAGTCTGCGATGGTACTCTTAAGACCGAGTATTTTGAAGTTGGAACTGTACCTACAGAGAGCTGTAATGTACACATCTTCCAGACTATCTGCAACTATTCCGGACACCTGGCAACAGATTTGTGTCCTTTCAAGGTGCAGCAGGTCATGACAGTAGTTCCTGCGGAACCTGACGTATTAAGGCAGGGCTCCGGTACAACAGGAGATCCGGCTGCAGGTCAGAATCCTGTGCTTCCTGTGGGAGATATGTGTCCTCATGATGCTAATTTCTTTGCTCAGCCAAATGCCCAGGAGATACTGGTACAGCAGAATCAGGAACTGGTGAACAGACTTAGTCAGGGCGGAGCAGCAGCTCCTGAAGCACCTCCTGCTGAAGCTCCTGCATCTATAGGAGAGCCTTCTGCAGAAGATCCGTCTGTGGGTCTTGAGGCTCCGCAGGAGGAAACAGCTCCACAGGAGACTCCTCCTAATCCGTAAGCGGGATACAGAAAGTTCCTTTTGACCCTTACGTCATATAATAAAGACATAAAAACAGCGCTCAAGGTAATATATTCCTTGGGCGCTGTTTTTTGCAAAAAAATCCCCCTAAAGGAGACTTTGGATATTTCCGTTGTCTACTTTAGGGGAATCAAATATTATTTGATTATCGCTATTGATCAGCTGTTCTGGGCCTTCATCTTGGCAGCAATACCTGCTCTCTTTCTCAGTGTGGGATCCAGGATCCTCTTTCTTACACGGAGAGTCTCGGGAGTAACTTCCAAAAGCTCATCTGTATCGATGAATTCGATAGCTTCTTCCAGTGACATGATCTTCGGAGGAACAAGGCGCAGAGCCTCGTCTGAAGAGGATGTACGTGTGTTGGTCAGGTGCTTTGTCTTGCAGACATTTACCTCGATATCTTCGCTCTTGCCGCTGGAGCCGATGACCATGCCGGAATATACCTTGTCACCGGGCTTTACGAAGAGAGTACCTCTCTCCTGGGCATTGAAGAGACCGTAGGTAACAGCTTCGCCTGTCTCAAAGGCTATGAGGCTGCCCTGCTTTCTGTAGGAGATATCTCCCTTATAAGGCGCATATCCCTGATATTCTGTATTCATGATACCGTTACCCTTGGTATCAGTCATAAAGTCGTTACGATAACCGATCAGTCCTCTTGAAGGGATGTTGAACTCCAGACGTGAGTAACCGCCGTTGGCTGTACCCATGTTGACAAGTTCACCCTTTCTCTCAGAGAGCTTGGAGATGACTGTTCCGGAGAATTCTTCGGGAACGTCTACATAGCACTTCTCCATGGGCTCCAGCTTCTTGCCGTTCTCATCGGTCTTGTAGATAACTTCTGCCTTGGATACTGCAAATTCGTATCCCTCACGGCGCATGTTCTCGATCAGGACTGACAGATGGAGCTCACCTCTTCCTGATACCTTGATGGTATCTGTGGATTCAGTGTCCTCTACTCTAAGGGATACGTCTGTGTTGAGCTCTTTGTAAAGTCTGTCTCTTACCTGTCTGGAAGTAACATATTTGCCTTCTCTTCCTGCCAGAGGAGAGTCATTAACGATAAAGTTCATGCTGATGGTAGGCTCTGAAATCTTCTGGAAGGGGATAGCTACAGGATTCTCAGGGGAGCAAAGTGTGTCACCGATCTTGAGATCACTGATACCTGATATAGCTACTATAGCACCCATGGAAGCTTCAGCAACTTCTACCTTATTCAGACCGTCAAACTCGTAGAGCTTGGTGATCTTGGTAGTGATCTTGCGGGCGGGATCGTGGTGGTTGATGATAGTCACCTGATCATTGACCCTGACCTTGCCGTTGTCGATCTTGCCTACACCGATACGACCTACAAATTCATTGTAGTCGATGGTGGAGATCAGCATCTGTGTATTTGCATCGGGATCTCCCGAAGGTGCAGGAATGTAATCGATGATGGTATCCAGGAGGGGCTTCATATCCTTGCCCTGCTCCTCGGCGCTCATGGAAGCTACGCCTGCTCTTGCGGAAGCAAATACAAAGGGGCAATCCAGCTGCTCGTCGTTGGCACCCAGGTCCATGAGAAGCTCAAGTACCTCATCAATTACTTCTGTGGGACGTGCCTCGGGACGGTCAATCTTGTTGATGCAGCATACAACAGGGAGCTGCAGCTCCATAGCTTTTCTCAGTACGAACTTGGTCTGAGGCATGGGACCTTCAAATGCGTCTACTACCAGTACTACGCCGTTTACCATCTTGAGTACTCGCTCAACCTCGCCGCCAAAATCAGCATGGCCGGGAGTGTCGATGATATTGATCTTGATATTGTTATATTCAATGGCTGTATTCTTGGACATGATGGTGATACCGCGCTCACGCTCGATATCATTGGAGTCCATTACACGCTCCTGCACTTCCTGATTCTCTCTGAATATTCCGCTCTGGCGCAGAAGTGCATCAACAAGTGTTGTTTTACCATGGTCTACGTGGGCTATTATAGCGATATTTCTGACATCATCTCTTGTCTGAACCATTCTTTTCTCCTTAAAAAATATATCTTGTTCACAATTTACCGTTGAAACTAAAGAAGTATAGCACGAGTTATTACCCTGTGCAAGATTCAATATACACAAAAACGCCTGATTATGCTATTATCGTTAATGTTCAGGACTGGCTTTTATAAGCGGCTTGGCTGCTGTTTATAAACACCTGCCACGAGGATTTATCGGCTGGATAATGTGAACTGTTAAGGTGACAGATATGGAAGATGGTAAGATAGCTCTTTATATGCATGCAGGAAGCGGTAACCACGGCTGTGAAGCCATTGTGCGGTCGCTTACAGACCTTCTGTATGAAGGCGGTCATAAAGGCAGGCCCCTTGTCATGACCAATGACAGAAATGAAGACCTGATCTATATGACCGAGGATAAGTGCGTCTTTAAGGAAGAGCAGCACATGGACAGGCATTTTTGGGCCCATGTCCTCTATTATATTTACAGGAAGATAAGCGGAGATAAGGAATCCTTTCTCAGATACAGATTCAGGGACATGCTGGAATATGCTCCGGACCTTGCTATATCCATAGGAGGAGATACATACTGCTATGAGAGTATGGTGGAGGATATCATGCTGGCTAATTCCATGCTGACAAAGAGGGGGATAAAGACCATTCTCCTTGGCTGCAGCGTGGAGCCTTCACTTGTGAAAAGGGCGGATATCGTAAAGGATATGCAGCGCTACGAGAAGATATTTGCCAGAGAGAGCATCACCTACAATGCCCTTCTTGATGCAGGGCTTACAAGGGATAAGGTAGAACTCATACCCGATCCTGCTTTTACCATGTTCTATAGCGAGCTTCCTCTGCCTGAAGGCTGGAAAGAGGCTAATACCATAGGCCTTAATCTCAGTCCCCTTATCGGTGATTATGCCAGGGACAAGGATACAGCCCTTAGCTGCTATGAGGGCCTTATAGAGTATCTTATAGAGAATACGGATAGTGCGATTGCCCTGATCCCTCACGTGGTTTGGGACAGGAGTAATGACATGATCCCTTTGGAGAAGCTCTATAACCGTTTCTATGATACAGGCAGGGTGATCCTTCTTGGCGATCACACAGCGCCTGAGCTAAAGGGCTATATCAGGAGACTAAAGCTCTTTATAGGTGCCAGGACTCATGCTACTATAGCAGCATATTCATCCTGTGTGCCTACTCTTGTCATCGGTTATTCTGTTAAGGCCAGGGGCATAGCAAGAGACCTCTTTGGCAGGGAAAAGGACTATGTCCTTCCTGTGCAGGAGCTTGAGGACCCCAGGCAGCTTATAGAAGGCTATAAATGGCTGGATAGCCACAGGGATGAGATCAAAACACATCTTGAAGATATCATGCCTGCATATATAGAAAGGAGCAGATGCTGCGGACAGGCAGTTTCCCGGATCCTGAGAGGATAGGTAATGATACTGCTTTGGAGCGGCTTTGATCATAATTATTGCCCGGCTGATGGGAAAATGTGCGAATGCATTTTAATGTGTTGACACTCTCATCATACGGGTGATATGATGACATTGCTTAGAGATAGAGGTTGCGTGTTTTATCAGTAAGTCTTTTGATGCTGCAGCGGTAATAGAGAAAGACTGAAAGGAAAATGCGCCGAAAGGTCCGAATTGCTGTGATTCGGGTTCTTGGGCATACATCTAAAAGGTGTATGACTGTCATCGTATTTTTTGATGGTGCGCTATCCGGAAAATCATTGCAGAAGTGGATTTTGATGGATGAGCGCGTTGGTGCTCATTTTTTTTACGTGTTTTTTTACAAGGCAAAAGCCAAAAGGAGGAAGTTATGGCAGTTTTTAAGGGTTCGGGAGTAGCAATCGCAACACCTTTTTACGAGGATGGTTCTGTTAATTATGAGGAGTTTGACAGACTGATCGAGTTTCAGATCGCTGAGGGTACAGATGCGATCATAGTATGCGGCACCACAGGTGAAGCTGCTACTATGTCAGAAGAAGAGCATATGCAGGTTGTCAAGCACTGTATCGATAAGGTAGCTCACAGGATCCCTGTTATTGCCGGCACAGGCTCTAATTGCACCATGACTGCCGTTAATCTGTCCAAGGAGGCTGAGAGCTACGGAGCTGACGCCCTTTTGTGCGTGACTCCTTATTATAACAAGGCTACACAGGAAGGTCTGATCGCTCATTTCTCTGCTATTGCTGATGCGGTATCCATACCGATCATCATGTACAATGTACCCAGCAGGACAGGCTGCAATATCCAGCCTGCAACAGCTGCATATCTGGTAGAGCACAAGAAGAATATCGTAGGCATCAAGGATGCTACAGGTAATCTTGCAGCAGCTGCTGAGCTGATGCATATATGCAGCGACATCGATGTATATTCAGGTAACGACGAAGAGGTAGTGCCTCTTATGTCACTGGGCGGAGTAGGCGTTATTTCTGTACTGGCCAACATAGCTCCCAGGCAGACTCATGAGATGTGTGCTCTGGCACTGGCTGGTGATTTTGCAGGAGCCAGGAAGATCCAGCTGGATGCAGTGCCTCTTATCAAGGCTCTCTTCTCAGAGGTCAATCCTATCCCTGTAAAGCAGGCTATCACAAATCTGGGCTTTAATGCAGGTCCCCTTCGTCTGCCCCTTACAAAGATAAGTGACGAGCATGCTGCTCAGCTTCAGAAGGCAATGGATGACTTTGGGATCAAGAAGATTTCATAAGTTGAGCCCTCATTGACCACGACCAACTGGAATAAGATCAGGTGAGCAGATTAAAATAGATCTAGAAGCCAATTTGTTTATTACTAAGGAGACAACCATGGTAAGAGTGATCATGAACGGTTACAGTGGCAGGATGGGACAGGTGATCGCATCCCTTGCCGAAAATGATGAGAATGTAGAGATAGTGGCAGCTGTAGATGTTATCAGAAAAGAGGGTGTGAAGATCCCCTTCTACAGCAGTCTGGAAGAAGTAAAAGAAGAAGCTGACGTAGTAATAGACTTCTCCACAGCAGCTATTACAGATAAGGTTCTGGATACCTGTGCTGAGAAAAATCTGCCCCTGGTACTGTGCACCACAGGACTTTCTGATGAGCAGCTCTCCCATATGAAGGAAACAGCAGGAAAGATCGCAATCCTTCGATCTGCCAATATGTCAGTGGGTGTCAACGTACTCATGAGGGTATTAAAGGAAGCTGCAGCTACCCTTTCAGCCGCAGGCTTTGATATGGAGATAGTGGAAAAGCATCATAATCAGAAACTGGATGCCCCCAGTGGTACAGCACTGTCTCTTGCAGAGGCGATCAATGAGGGCGCAGGCGGAGACTATGAATTTGTATATGACCGTTCAGCAAGAAGAGAGAAGAGACCTCATAAGGAGATCGGTATCTCGTCTGTAAGAGGCGGAACTATTGTAGGCGATCATGATGTGATCTTCGCCGGAATGGATGAAGTCATCACCTTCTCTCACAGGGCATATTCAAGAGGTATATTTGGTAAGGGCGCTCTGGAAGCTGCCAAGTACCTGGCCGGTAAAGCTGCCGGTATCTATGATATGTCAGATGTGATAGGCGGCTGAATATAGATAAGGAGCGGCGGTATGCGTTTCAGGCCCTGTATAGACATACATAACGGCAATGTAAAGCAGATTGTAGGCGGAAGCCTTAAGGATGATGCAGATTATGCAAGGGATAATTATGTATCAGACAGGGACGGTGCCTATTACAGCGACCTCTATTATGAAAAAGGACTAAGGGGCGGACATGTGATCCTCTTAAATCATGAGGGAAGTCCCTATTATGAAGAGAGCAGGAGACAGATGGAGCTTGCTCTCTCTGCACATCCCGGCTTTCTGCAGGCAGGAGGCGGCGTGAATCCTGAGAATGCGGAAGAACTCTTAAATGCAGGCGCTTCTCATGTGATAGTTACCTCATATGTATTTAGAGACGGACATATAGATATGGCGCGCCTTGACAGGATGCTGAGCGCCGTGGGCAGAGAGCACCTGGTCCTGGACCTCTCCTGTAAGGAGAAGGACGGCGAGTATTATATAGTGACAGACCGCTGGCAGAAGATGACAGATACAGTGATGAATACTGCTACGCTGGATGAGTTGTCCTCGTATTGCGATGAGTTCCTGGTGCATGCAGCAGACGTGGAAGGTATGCAGAAGGGCATATCAGAGTCTGTGGCAGCTATCCTTGGAGCCTGGGCGCGTAAACCCATCACCTATGCAGGCGGTGTCCACAGCATAGAGGATATCCATAAGCTTGGGGATATAGGACAGGGAAGGATAGACGTGACGGTGGGATCCGCACTTGATATATTCGGTGGACCACTTTCTATGGAAAAAGTAATAGAGGCTACAGAGAGCATAAGATAAAACAGAAAACCGGAGCGGTAAAACCGCTCCGGTTTATTTAGGAGTAAAATAAATCAATCATGCTTTATGTTAAGGCGGACCTTAATGAAAGCTTACATCCTTACTATAGGTTGGATGCCCTTGATCATCCTCCAACTGGTACTATGAAGCTTTTGGATAAATCAAAGCTTGTTTACGTTAACTGCCTGAGGTCCTTTTTCGCCCTGGATTACGTCATACTCTACAGAAGCGCCTTCGTCAAGAGACTTGAAGCCTTCCATGTTGAGTCCTGAATAGTGAACGAATACATCGTTTCCAGCTTCATCAGAGATGAAACCATAACCCTTCTGATTGTTGAACCACTTAACTGTACCTTTGTTCATTGTAATACCTCCACTGGATAAATAAAAAATTAACTCTGATGTTGTGTCAAACGATATACCGTCTATAGCCAATATATAGTTATAACCAACAAGCTTAGGTTATCACAAAGAAAAGTAAAAGTAAAGACGATTTTATATATAACATACAAACTGTTTAGTGAAAAAAGGCTGACAATTGGCGAAAAATGCCTATATTCTTTACTTTTAGACTTTAACATGTTAAAATCCCATCTTTGACAGTCTAAATGCGAGGAACCGCAGTAATTATGCGGAAACCTCGCATTATTTTTTGGTAAAAGTGTAGCTATATATTATTACTTTTTCTTGGATTCACGGATGACTTTCTTCATGCTTAGGTCAGTAAGAATCTCATAGTCTGTGCGGAATCCAGCGGTCTCATGAAGCGCATCTGTCAGGTTTGTTCTTGTGTATGATGGGATATATCCACGTTTTTCTCCGGGGCGGTACATGTTCATGTCCCTGAGGGTGTGGACTATATCTTCGCAGGTATACTGTTCGCCCAATCTTTTTTCAAGCAGTCTGTATATGAAGAGTGATATAAAGCAGGTCAGGAAATGCGCTTTTATCCTGTCTTCCCGTTGAAGGTAAACGGGTCTTGCCTTGAACTCGGTTTTCATTATCCGGAAGCATTCTTCTATTTCCCAGCGTTTCTTATTGATGTGTATCACTTCAGCAACATTCATGTCATCAAGATTGGTACAAACTGCGTAGAATCCATCATATTTTTCTTCTTCAGCTATGATGTCTGTCTTGAGATATGGAACTTCTTTTGTACATGCCTCGCCATCTTCAGTCATGACTTCCTTTCCGATAAATCTGTGTGGATCATTCTGATTCTTGGGACGCTGTTTATATTTTCCGCTGTTGATAATAGCTGTTGCCCTGTCTACTTGCCCCTGCCTGATCTTACGCTGATAGATTTTGTATTTGGGAGAGTAGGAGACTATAAGGTGCTGCTCTAGAGGCTTTGCTCCCTGTCTTATTTTTCTTCCTGAAAGATCTTCTTTTATCCATCTGTCTTTGTAGAAAATCTTATCGTAGAACTCAGACTCATCAATCTCTTCGATGTTGTAAATAGTAGCGTCTCCAATGATGTGCCAGCCGGAAGGGTCAAGAGCAAACTCTTTGAGGTGTTCCGGAAGCTGCTTGACAGACTGTGTTGTAATAAAGCTTCTCAGGCGCTCACCGTTGATGGATTTGTCATTGAATTTTCGATTGCTTTTGGAGGACAATCCAGCATCTGTGCAAACAATGATCTGATCAAGTCCATAGTCCTTAAGAATCTTCTTTTCAAGAGGCTTTAGAGTAGGTTGCTCATTCTTATTTCCAGGATATATGTCAAATGCAAGAGGAATTCCATCATAATCCATAAACAGTCCCATTCCGACGATTGGCAGTGGCTGATGCTGCTTGGATTTGCCATATTTCCTTAAATCGTCTGCTTCTTCAAGCTCAAAGAAATAGTTTGTGCAGTCGTAATACAGTACGTCACTTCTGCGTTCTAATACTTTCTGGCTGTTCTTGTAGAGCTCAGCCTGTATAAAGTCGTTCTCCTCGGCGAGGATGGAAAGAGCACGGTAAATATCATGAAGTTCAAATGATGGCTGTTCAATGAATGATGCCGCAAGCTTGTTGGATGACAGCTTTGATGACGGGAAGATCACTCTTGTGTATACAAGTTTGGAAAGTATGTCGTTTAGGTCATACTCAAAAAGGTGACGAGAAGATATCTTACTACAAATCTTATCAAGGCCCAGGCTGTAGTAGATGTCCTGGAGGAAGAGATATCCGCAGTTGAATGTTTTCTGCTCGTTCTTTTTGATGAGTTTGGAAGGTGCATAGCTGAGGATTATTTCCTTCTGTTCTTCATACTCCCTGCGGTTGAGTTCATTTACGTATTCCTGTGCCCAGGCGTAAGGATCCTGCCCTTTGGCTTTTGCCTTTACTTCATCAAGGTTGCCAAGCTTTTCTACGGTAACAGTTGTGACAGAGCCGTTTGACTTTCGGATAGTTTTCTGAACATAGAATGATGCAGAATTTTTGGATTTGCTTACTGTTAGTTTCATACTGATATCCTCCAACCCTTATTATACCATATATAGCTACATATAGCCACATATAAAGTGATAAAATTTGACAAAAAAATAAGACTGAAATATCAGTCTTTATGCGGGATTGAGGGGTATAATGAACTAAGATTTATGAGGCTGGACTGTCAAACTTCCGAGATGAAACCATAACCCTTCTGATTGTTGAACCACTTAACTGTACCTTTGTTCATTGTAATACCTCCACTGGATAAATAAAAAATTAACTCTGATGTTGTGTCAAACGATATACCGTCTATAGCCAATATATAGTTATAACCAACAAGCTTAGGTTATCACAAAGAAAAGTAAAAGTAAAGACGATTTTATATATAACATACAAACTGTTTAGTGAAAAAAGGCTGACAATTGGCGAAAAATGCCTATATTCTTTACTTTTAGACTTTAACATGTTAAAATGCTTATGGAGTGAAGCAGTAACGAAATAATATGATACAATTGTTTGCTCCTTATTATCCAAATTGGAGGGTTAATCTCAATGAATAAGAAAATACATACAGATTCTGTTGACCATTTGTTTGAAGCTGTACTCTGTCTGCAGAATAAGGAAGAGTGCTACAATTTCTTTGAGGATCTGTGTACTGTAAATGAGCTTTTGAGCCTTTCTCAGAGGTTTGAGGTGGCATCCATGCTCAGAGACCACAAAACATATCTGGAGATTGCTGAGAAGACCGGTGCTTCCACAGCTACCATCAGCCGTGTTAACAGGTCACTGAACTATGGTGATGACGGATATGAGATGGTCTTTGAGAGGATTCAGGACTGATAGGTCCGCTGGTTTTTGATAAGATATAGAACTGACCGCATAGATAGTCTTTGAGAAGACCTGGAACTGAGAGGTTCCAATAGGATCATATAAGCATATAAATATAAGAGGAGCTATGAAGAAATGATCTTTCATTTTTCATAGCTCCCTTTTTGCTTTTGAGGCTTACTCGGCGTCCTTGGAACCTACTGACCTTTCCTTAGCTGTCTGAGCTGAAGGAGCATCACTTGTCATGGTGCACTTGCCGGAGAATACAGCGTTTTCATCAATTACGATGCTCCTGCAGGTAATATCACCTGTAAGTCTTCCTGTATCGCTGATATCCAGCTTGCCGGCTGCGCAGTCTACGTTGCCTATTATTTCGCCTGCTACGAATACATTCTGTGCAGTTACATTGCCGTTTATTTTGCCGGCCTGGCCTATGATGAGACTTCCTTCGATACGGACGGTGCCGTTGATGGTGCCGTCTATTCTTGTAGTATCTCTGGCTGAAAAAGGTCCGTCGCAGACAGCGCCTTCACCGATGAGAGTCACTACCTTCTGGGCTTCGGTTTCATAGTTGCTGATTGGTGCAGGTTTGTTTTTGATGCCAAACATATTTGATCCTTTCCGCATATGAACTTACTATGCTCTGCGATAGTCATTCCTGTGCATATTCCTGCAGGATGCTTCATTTATCCGTTGATCTCTATCAAATCTTCGGGATTAACATACTCACCGTCCCTGGTGATCTGATATCCCAGTGTGCATTCATCATTAGTGAGCAGGAGACTGGTGCCTCTGCTTACAGCGCTGCCTTCCTTAACAAGGACGCTGCCGCTGCATCTGAAGATACTCACGTATCCGTTGCCGTGGTCGATAGAGATGGATTTACCGTATTTGGAATCAGCTGTAATAGTAGTCACAACGCCGTCGCCGGTTGATACCAGGATTGACTCTTTACCCAGCTTAAAGAAGAGAAGATAGTTGCCTTCCTCTGCATTATCCTTGCTGTCAGATGAGGTATCATCCTTTCTGAGCTCGTAGCTGGACTGGGTGGCCAGAGGAAATCCGGTAGGCATGGCCTGCGTATCCTGAGCTGCCAGATACTCATCCTTTTCCTTTGACAGATCGATAAAGGCTTTACTGATCTGATCAGCGGATGCCTGAAGCTCTTCCTTTTCAGAGCTGAGAGCAGAGTAATCGTCTGCCATTGTTGAGATCTGAGCATTGGCTTCATCCAGACTCTGTTCAAGAGCTGCCTTGTCCGCCTTGAGGTCTCTGTATCTCACTGTAACAAAGGTGATATAGCATACGACTGCCACCAATATGGCAAAAAGTGAGAAAGCCAGCACCTGAGTCGCCAGTGCATTCAAATGTAGCTTTTGTGTATTCCGGTCAGAATCGCCGGAAATGATCATAAAAGTATAGTGCCGCTTACGTCTGTGTTTACGCGGCTGCTTGTCTCTGGACATAAAACACCCTGCTTTCTAAAAACCCCTTTGCACATCCTGAGCAATACTCAGGATAGCATCCTGCGCCTGATGATGACTGCCTACCCAAGCAGCATCGGCGCTGCTTTTGTCCCTGATAAACATGTAAATGCGCCTATTTACGGCACATTCGTATCATACTATAGCATAAGCTTTTCTATATGGCAATAAAACTGTAATTATTCTGTAACATTTACACAATTTCATTGCGTCATTTTTGTTGAAAGCTTTAAGCTGGAGCTCAAAACAAGGTGCATTGAAATTTACCATTAAATAGAGTATGATAATTTGGTCTGTAGTTAATCAGACGCAAAAATTATATAAATACGGAGATTATTATTATGGCACTACTTAAACAGTGGAGAGACATGGCTTACTCTGAGACTGCCAATAAGGGCGATCTGCAGAGATTATGGACTGCTTATTTTCAGAAGGAAAAAGATATCTATGCTCAGCTTCTGACCAATCCTGATGAAGAAGTTAAAGGTACAGTCAAGGAACTGGCTGACAAGTATCAGGTAGATATAATGACAATGACAGGCTTCCTTGATGGTATCCAGGAGTCGCTCAAGGCTCCCAATGATATCGATGAGATGGAAGAGGATACACAGGTTAACCTGGTATTTGACAAAGAGCTGCTCTACAAGAACATGGTAGCCGCTGAAGCTGACTGGCTCTATGGCCTGGAGCAGTGGAATGACATCTTCGATGAGGATAAGAGAAAAGAGCTCTACAAGGAGCAGAAGAACTCCCGTACTGTAGTAAATGCTCCCAAGATCTATCCCAACGATCCCTGCCCCTGTGGATCCGGCAAGAAGTACAAGAAGTGCCACGGCAGGAATAAGGACTGATGCTATTGACATCAGCCAAAGTTATAGGCTAAACTTTTCATAACAGTTGGCAGATATATTATCTGTCTGATAATAGATGTAGGTGTCAGAAATATCTACTGACTCTTACGTCATCATATTTAAATCGTTGATGAGGACAGTAGGACAGGAATGGTATTCCAGAGAGTGCTGCAGGCTATGAGCCTTGCTGAGAGCAGCATATCCTGAACTGTTTGAAGACCACCTCTGAGAGGCTTTAATAGAGCACGCTGATCACGTTACGATCATAATTAAGTGGTCATCATATTATGATGGCAACAAGGGTGGAACCGCGCTTACACGTCCCTTGCGTTGTTATTAACGCAGGGGACGTTTTTTGTGTCGGAGGACCGGCAGGCAATCTGTGCCGTATACAGATCATTCAACCGGGATCCGTAAGATCGAACCTGCAGTTTCAAAGGATTGCCACAGGCAAAGAAGGAGGAAAAATGGATAAAGAGCAGTATTTGGAAGTCTACAGACATTCCCTGGCACATGTTCTTGCTAAGGCTGTAATGGAGATTTTTGGTAAGGAAAATGTTCAGATTGCTATAGGACCTCAGATCGCTGACGGTTTCTATTATGATTTTGAGCTTCCCAGAGCAGTATCTACAGATGATTTCAAGACCATTGAAGATAAGATGAGGGAGATCCTAAAGAGAAGGGAAGACTTCGTAAGGAAGGAAGTATCAAAGGCAGAAGCCCTGGAGATCTTCAAGGATCAGAGATTCAAGGTGGAGCTTATAGAGGACCTGCCTGAAGATGAGACTATCACTACATATAATACAGGTGATGACTTCATCGACCTCTGCAGAGGACCTCACGTAGAAAATGCTCAGGAACTGATGAATGCAGCATTTAAGATCAAGGCTGTATCCAGTGCATACTGGAGAGGCGATGAGAACAGGGATCAGCTACAGAGGATCTATGTATATGCATTCCCGGATAAGAATCAGCTCAAGGAACACCTTAAGCTCATCCAGGAAGCACTGGAGAGAGACCACAAGAAAATAGGTCCTGAACTTGAGCTCTTTATGTTCAACGAGACAGCTCCCGGTATGCCTTACTGGCTGCCCAGAGGCTGGAGGATGTATCAGAAGCTCCTGAAGTACTCCAGAGAGATCCAGGAAGCTCATCACTATCAGGAGATATCCGCTCCTCTTATCAATAACAAGAAGCTCTGGCTCATCAGCGGACACTGGGCTCACTATGTAAATAACATGTTCCTGGTACCCGGCGTAACAGATGGCACAAGTGCAACAGATACTATCTCTTCCGATGACAGCGCAGCAGCATTCTCCATTGAGACAGTAGATACCATGGCAGCTAAGCCCATGAACTGTCCTAATGCAATGATGACCTACAAGAGAACACTGCACTCATACAAAGAGCTGCCTATCCGCTTCAGCGAATATGATGTGCTCCATCGTAAGGAGAAATCCGGACAGATGAACGGACTCTTCAGAGTACAGGAGTTCCGTCAGGATGATGACCATACCTTCGTAACAGAGGATCAGATCAAGGATGAGATCATGGACATCATCAGCATCGCAGATGAGATCTACAAGACATTTGGTGTAACTTACAGAGCTGAGTTCTCTACAAGACCTGATGATTATATGGGTGATATTGAAGTATGGAACAAGGCTGAGGCTGCACTGAAGGCTATCCTGGATCAGAAGTACGGCGAAGGCGGCTATGAAATAAATGAAGGCGATGGAGCATTCTATGGACCTAAGATCGACCTTCAGATCAAGGATGCTCTGGGAAGAGAGTGGCAGTGCGGAACTGTACAGCTTGATTTCCAGCTTCCTCATAACTTTGAGCTTACATATCAGGATAAGGACGGTACATTAAAGCAGCCTGTAGTACTCCACAGAGCTATCTACGGATCACTGGAGAGATTCATTGGAATCATTATCGAGAACTTCAAGGGTATATTCCCCTTCTGGCTCTGCCCTTATCAGGTAGGCGTTGTTCCGATCCGTGAGGAGCACAATGAATACGCTCAGAAGGTTGTAGATGCGCTGACAGCCAACCACATCGACGTAGAGGCAGACTTCTCCGATACCAACATGAAGGAGAAGATCAAGAAGTTCAAGAATTACAAGGATCCCTATATCCTGGTAATCGGTGACAGGGAAGCTGCAGAAGGCACTGTATCTATCAACGTGCGCGGCTCCAATAAGCAGGTACAGAATGTACCCCTTGACAGATTTATTGAGGTCTGCAACGAACTTAACAGAAACCACACCCTGGAGCTTGCACAGGAATTCTAAGGTGGGGAAGAAAAATACGGAAAGCCGAAATTCGCATTGACTTTGGGGACGCTTTCGCTCCACTGCGCTTCGCAGCGGTACTAATGCCGCACAAAACGCGGCATAAGGACCGGCGAGCGCAGAGGCCCCATCGTCAAAGGCGAATTTCGGCTTCCCTTTTTTATCCCCAGCCTTAGGGGGCGAGACGATTTGAAATTTCGCAAGGAATACATATACCATCCCGTTAGATGTTGTATTATCCCTCCCTCTAATGGCAATAAAACAGGCCGGGATAAATGCACTTTTGACCCAAAGGGCCTCTTCGCTCGCCGGCACTTATGCCGCGTATTTTGCGGCATTAGTACCGCTGCGAAGCGAAGTGGAGCGAGAGCGTCCCTTTGGTCAATGTGCATTTATCCCGGCCGTCCTATCTCCATCACCTGGGAAGGGATGATGCAATGTCAGATGCAAAGACGTTGGCCCGCAGGAGGTCCTGGCGGTCGGGGTGGGTCTTGGCTTTTTCGTAGTTGTCAATGAGAGCCTGATACTGCTCGTCTGTGATCTTGCAGCGGTAGCTCTCGTATTTTTCTCGTATGTCGGGGACCATGCGCCCCTGACAAAAGTAGGAGCCCAGATAGTGATTATCAGAAGACAGCCAGGCAAGTCCTGCCTGCTCCAGCTTGCGGTAATGATTCTCATCACCGCCCAGGCCGCAGGTGCCAAAAAAAGCCACATTGGAATCGTGGAGAGAAGAGATAAGGTCTATGACCTCCATGCTGCAGGTGCCGCAATTGGCCCAGTAGCCAATAAAGTAAGTATGGGCTTTTAGTTGTCCTGTCCACTCTCTTACATTGATGATCTTTTTATCGTTATCGCTGCCGGGAAGTGCGTTAAATATTTCCCGGGCGATCTTTTCGGTATTTCCGCTTGTGCTTGCATACACTACAAGATAATTTAACATAGATGCCACACTTCCTATGAACCACATGTCGATAGGGTAAGGATGTATATCGACATGTCAAACATCATGTTTGGAGCAATAATGTATGTACCCGGATATAGCATACATTCTTGGATAAAACATCCAAGAATGTATGCAAATAGGCCATTTGAGAGCGGCTAGGGCCGCTGGGCCTATTTGCCAGCAACATGTTCTCACGAAACACGCAGTAAATGCGTGTTTCTGAAGGCTAATCTAATAATACATACAATTACATACATTTTGTATATCGGCTTAACAGCAGAGAATAGGTACTCCGCCGCCCATGCATGCATTACATACCATGAGAGTGCAGCAGAGCCTGCCGCAGTCCACGGAGCCTGTAACGGGGTAGCCGTAGAAGGTGCTCTGGCGGTTGTACCAATCGCCGCCGGAGGAGAGTCTGCTTACCAGTTCTCTGTATTCCGCATTGTAGGGTTCCATCTCTGAAGCGGTGCGGGCGTGGTTTAGAGCGGTGAGGTTATTGCCGGCTCCGCTGTTGGCAATGGCTGAGTAGTAATACCAAAGAGCTGTCTTGTTGGAGATAGAGGACAGGAGGTTTAGTGCCTGAGCAAACTGCCTGCTCCTGATAAAGTTTGCAGCTGCTCTCATATGCAGGCTGTCTTCATCGTCTTCTCCTGCAGAGCTGCTCTGGGAACCGTATGAGGAAGAGTATCCGCTGCCGCTATGGCCATAGCCTCCAAAGGAGGATGCAAAATCGCCAAAGGAGCCGTAGTCATATCTGCCGCTTCCTCCATAGGATGAGCGCTCGCTGCGTTCTCTCATGATCTGTTCATAGGCCTGCTGTACCAGTTTGAAGAGCTCCTCGGCCTTTTCTTTATTGGGATTATTAACATTGGTATCCGGGTGGTATTTTCTGGATAATGTCCTGTAGGCCTTTTTGACCTCATCGTCTGTAGCAGAGGAAGTCACCCCCAGTATCTTATATGGATCCGACATTGGTCTGATCCTCCTTATCTTTGACTGCTTTTGCCAGGCGCTGTGAACGCTTGGCATGTATCTGATTATAGGATGTCCATACTCCTGAATAGAGGATGTTCCTGATAAGCTCTGCGTTTTTGATCACCGGCAGCAGCTCAAAGGCTTTGCAGGCTTCGGAGATCATCATGGTCAGCAAAGTGCTGCAGTGGTCATCAAAGTAGGATGGGCTGCTGCGCCAAAGGGGTTCCAGGGGATTGTAACAGCCCTTTTTGATGTCCTTTTCCACATCGTCCCAGGCATCCAGTATATAGATGAATTTACCCAGGTAGAAGCCGAGCCTCCGAAGGGTGGGAGCCCATTCGTCATCCTTGTAACAGAAGATCTCTCCAAAGATCTCGCCAAAGAGCCCGGAGACCTTGTCTGTTTCTTCGTCGCTGTAACTTAAGTGATCGCCCGAGATCCTGGACGCTTCTTCCAGTTCATTGATCCGTGTCAGGCCTTCTCTTATGATGGCGGCTTTATCGGGATGACGGCTCTTAGCCTTTTTGACAGCAGATCTTAAAAGCTCTGAATATAGGAGCTTGCCCGCTTTTTTTTCATCCTTCCAGTCATCCATGCATTTGTAATAAGCAAGGAGTACATTCATATCCGCAGCGTAGCGGGAGAATTCATTGGTCCTGGTATCCTGTTTGATGATGGGATGGACGACGCAGTGTGTACGCCCGGTCTCCTCAATAGGCTCATAGAGCCCTGAAAGGAGCATGATCAGAAAAGTCAGATCGTAGGTGAGAGTAGCCTGACCGCTCAGGCCGTAGTCGGCCTTTAGCATCCTGCAGAATCCGCAGTAATAGGCTCTGTAGAGATCGTAATCCTTGAAGCGCAGCTCTGGTTTGTTCACAGTGATATATCCAAACATGATGATAGCCCTGCTTTAGGAGAATTTACGGAATTCATGCCTGCACCTGGGACAGCGGACCATGATCTTTCCTTTGCCCCTGGGGATGCGGATCTTCTGCCCGCAGTCAGGGCATTTGTAGATATGATAATGCATGGCCTGTGATATCTGCCTTTTGGACTTGTCTATGCCGGGGAGCAAGCGCTGCTTATAGCTTACAAAGAGCTCATTTTCCCTGTATCTCTTGGATATGTTCTTGCTAAAGAGTCTGAAATATGCATAGAGAAAGAGGATCAGCTCCAGCACATCTACTATAGAGGACCTGATGATGAAATTGGCAAACATGAGTATCACGATCCCTGTGAAAAGAAAACGTGACAGGCTGTCAAAGCCGTACATGATATATCTGCCCTGCATCGCCCTTATAAAATTGTTGCGTAAATTGTAAAGTGTGTTCCTGAAATTCATAAGTCTAATTGCCTCGCGTCTATAAAAAATCCAAGCAAAAGGTATACCAATAGCAGACTTTGTCCGAATATGTTAAAATAGAACTTCGGATAAATGCGCTATTAAAAGCATTGTTTCTGTATACTATGTCATTTTATACATGAACAGGCTAAATTACAATGAATGCGGCATTAACAAATCTAAAAAAATGCTAAACCACAGCGTTTGGCATGGAGGACAAGATGCAGATCATTATCGTAGGGTGCGGTAACGTGGGAAGGACTCTCACAGAAGCGCTGAGCAAGGAAGGCCACAATATCACCGTGATCGAAGAGGACAGTGATGTAGTAAAAAAGGTGGTCAACCGTCTGGATGTCATGGGTATTGTTGGAAACGGCGTAAGCTTTTCTATTCTCAAGGATGCGGGGATAGAAACTGCAGACCTGATGATAGCCGTAACAGATTCTGACGAAAGGAATCTTCTGAGCTGTCTTATAGCCAGAAAGGCCGGCAAGTGCAACACTATTGCCAGGGTCAGAGGCCATGAATATGCCAAGGAGATTGGCTTTATCAAGGATGAACTGGGACTGTCCATGGTCATCAATCCCGAGTATGCACTGGCCAGCGAAGCAGCCAGGCTCTTAAAGTTCCCATCTGCAAATAAGATAGAGACCTTTGCCAAGGGCAAGGCTGAGCTTGTCAGGATGACAGTCTCCGAAGATTCCAAGCTCTGCAACAGGAGCCTTAAGGATATCAACAAGGAGATGAATCTGCCTGTTCTTATAGGTATGGTAAAGAGAGGGGAAGATGTATTTATCCCCGATGGATCTTTTATATTACATGACAAGGATGAGATATCTGTAATAGGTACACCCAGGAAGATGATCGCCTTTTTCCGCATGATGGGTAAGCCTACTGCAGGAGTGCATTCCGCTACCATAGTGGGAGGCGGCCAGACCTGTTTCTATCTGGCGCAGATGCTCTTATCCTATGGGATCAATGTAAAGATATTCGAAAACGATCCGGCCAGATGCGACGAGCTGGCTGCAGCTCTGCCGGAAGCAGTTGTTATAGAGGCGGACGGAACCGACAGAAATGAGCTCCTGGAGGAAAATCTGGCAGGTACAGAATCCTTTGTGGTACTCACCGGTGTGGATGAAGAGAATATCATGCTCTCACTCTATGCAGCTACCGTGACCAGGGCCAAGAGGATCATCAGAGTACACAGGCCCGGCTACAACGAGCTCATAGGTACACTGGATGTGGGAAGTGTGCTCAATCCCAGAAATATCACTGCCGAGAAGATATTGCAGTATGTCCGCGGCATGACCAATTCACTGGGTTCCCAGCAGATAGAATCTCTCTATCGTATGTATGGTGAGAGAGTGGAAGCCATAGAATTTGTGATCCCTGCAGGCAGTCCCGTCACCGGTATCCCCCTTGCAGAGCTAAAGATCAAAAAAGGCGTACTAATCGCCTGCATCAATCACGAGGGAGATATCATCATGCCCACAGGTTCATCCAGGATCCAGGCAGGTGATTCCGTGATCATACTGACTACTCATATGGGCTTTGATGAAATAGAAGATATACTGGACAGGGCTCAGTAATGGAGGCGACATGAATTATGATGCTATTAAGTACGTATTGCTGAGACTGATACGCCTGATGGGTGCACTACTTGTGCCTCCGCTGCTGGTGTGTCTTTATTACAGAGAATGGATAGATGCAGCAATTTTTGCAGCTGTCGCAGCAGTATGTATATTGATCGGATATGTAACAGCTATCAAGGGCAAGACAGAAGGTAAGGCTTTCTATGCTAGAGAAGGTCTGGTGATCACAGCCTTTGCATGGATCATCTTTAGTCTTATTGGTGCCATACCCTTTAGCCTGACAGGCTCTACAGATAATTACCTTGATTCGGTATTTGAGACTGTATCGGGATTTACTACTACAGGATCTACTATCATGACTGACCCTTCCGTGCTGGGACATGGTATCCAGTTCTGGAGATGCTTTACCCACTGGGTAGGAGGCATGGGAATACTGGTATTCCTCCTTACTATCATGCCTATGACAGGTGGCTACTCCATGCACCTGATGAGGGCTGAAAGCCCGGGACCTACAGTGGGCAAATATGTGCCCAAAGTCAAGGATACTGCCAAGATCCTCTATGGGATATACATAGGCATCACTGTGACTGAGACTATACTCCTTATGATCAGCGGATTGTCATTGTACGAGGCGCTCTGCGTTACCTTCTCCACTGTAGGAACAGGTGGCTTTGGATTATATCCTGCAAGCTGCGGAGTCTATTCGGTAGCCTCAAGGACCATCATTACAGTGTTTATGGCTATGTGCGGTATCAACTTCAGCGTCTACTATTTCCTTCTTAAGAGGAAATGGAAGGAAGCCTGGAACTGCGATGAGATGAGATTCTATCTCATGACTATCTTTGCATCCGCTCTGCTTATCTCCTGGAATGCCATGAGGGCAGGGATATTTGATGCTTTTGGAGAAGCCTTTCATCACTCGCTCTTTACTGTTACTTCCATAATGACCACTACAGGATTTGCGTCCATTGATTATAACGGTTGGCCACAGTTCTCCAGGACCCTGATCATAATATTGACCTTTGTGGGAGCCTGCGCAGGATCCACAGGCGGTGGCTTCAAGATATCCAGGATAGTGATACTGGTCAAGAATGCCCGCAATGAGATCCACAGGGCTATCCATCCCAAGAGTGTCCACAAGGTCAACATGGATGGACATGTGGTAGAAGAGGATACAGTCAGGAGTGTAAGTGCTTATCTTGCAATATATGTTATGGTATTTCTCATATCCTTCCTGTTGGTAGCTTTCTTTGAATCTATCAGTGTGATAGATATGGAGAGATTTGATTTTGAGACCAACCTGACAGCGGTTGCAGCTACTCTCAACAATGTAGGTCCCGGACTTAATCTGGTAGGACCTGCCGGAGGCTTCCATGATTTTACCTGGGCTTCCAAGATAGTTCTGATATTCGATATGCTGGCAGGAAGACTTGAGCTCATGCCCATACTCATCCTGGGCAGCAGGCACACCTGGAGAAAATGACAATAGTTAGATCAGAGTGGCCAGAGCACATCTGGCTGCTATGATCAGGAATAAATGCATAGGATAGAAAAAGTAAAAGAGGTATTTCAGCCTGCGGCTGATAAAGCCTCTTTTTCCTTTGTAGAAAGTCATAAGGAAAAAGGCAGGAAAGGACCAGAGTTCAAGGCCTTCGAACATAGCTATGGCAAGGAAGATATAGGAGGCAGTTGCCTGGACTATTCTGTCATGTCTTAACATGTAGAGTATATAGATAAATATAGTACCAAAAAAACTGTAATCACTGTGTATCAAATATGCCACAGTAGAAAGAACTGCCAGGGGTATGAGAGAAAGAGCAAAGGCCTGTCTGATGTCAGGAAGGCGATCTGAGATAAACTCAGTACACCATATGATAATAAGACCCAGCGCCAATGTGAAATAGATGTTGGAATCAGTGTCAAAGGCCTCCTTGTGGTCAAAATAATAATCCCAAAAGCCGGACCTTGTCCCATCGTATCGGCTATTTAATGCTAGGTCAAAAAAGGGCTCGGAGATCAGAGAAAAGGTCAAAAGACTGATCAGATATCTGAGCCTGCTGCTGGTATGGACAAAGCCTTCTACAAGAAGGAAAGCAAAAATGGGAAATGCAGTGCGTCCTATGGCGCGGAGAGATATATAGACATCTTCTATATTGCTGTCGTCCACAAAGGGAACAAGGTCCAGGCGCCTTTTGGAATAGAGATACAGCAGTATCCCCACAGCTATATGGTCTATGAGCATCACAAGCATAGCCATTACCTTAAGGGCAGAGCCTGAGATCTCCACATCCGGACCGCCGCTGCTATTGCTTATCCGGGATACCGGCCTTAGATCCCTGCTGCTGTCATTATGATCACTATCTGTAATTTCTCCAAAAGATAATAGTCCTGAGCACATATTCTTTCCCCCTTTCCCATCATACTATCTGCCGGGGCGAGGGTCAAAAGAGTTTTGGTAATTGTATGTTAGTGGCTCTGCGGCTATAATATTCCTAAAATGTCTATCGTGTTAAGCTAAGGGGGACTGATTTCTCATGGAAAAGATCACAAATATGACGGTTGATGAATTCTCTATGCAGCTTGCGGCTAAGGTGCCGGTCCCGGGCGGCGGCGGCGCAGCAGCTCTTGTAGGTGCTCTTGGAGCAGCTCTTTGCTCCATGTCAGCCAATTATACATATGGCAAAAAGAAATATGCAGCCTATGACGAGGAACTAAAGGCTATACTTGATGAGTGTGATAAGCTCCGCAAGGGGCTCCTTGACCTTATACAAAAGGACGCAGACGGCTTTGAACCTCTGTCCAAGGCTTATGCCATCCCCGCTGATGCTCCCGGAAGAGGAGAAGCTCTGGAAAAGGCAACCATAGATGCCCTTGAAGCTCCCATGGAAATGCTCAGAGCAATAAAGAGAAGCGTAGAGCTCCTTGAGAGAATGGAAGAGATCGGCTCTCCCCTTATGATATCAGATGTGGGCTGCGGCGCTGCCTTGGCATCGAGCGCATTAAAGAGCAGCAGCCTCAACGTATTTATCAATACAGGTTCATTAAAGGACAGGGCACTGGCAGAGAAGCTGGAAGCAGAAGCAGATGCCATACTTGCAGACTATGTGGCAAGAGCAGACAAGATAGCAGAGAGAGTAACAGAAAAGATTAGATCCTGATAAGGATAGAAGGTGCGAAGCTGCACTTTAAACCTGCTTACAGGTTAAAGTCAGGCTGATGGGAGGAAGGAAAATGGCTGAAATATTAAAGGGAAAGCCCGTGGCAGATGCCATGGATATAGAGACTCAAAAGCTGGTAAATGAGGCGGCTAAAAAGGGCCAAAAGTCAAAGCTTGCCATCCTGAGAGTAGGAGAGCGAAGCGATGATCTTGCTTATGAGAGAGGCGCAGTAAAAAGGTGCGAGAAGCTGGGCATAGAAGTAGAGAAGGTCCTATTGCCTGCAGATTGCAGCCAGGCAGATCTGATGGCTGCTGTGAAGAAGCTAAATAAAGATGAGTCTGTACACGGAGTCTTGATGTTCAGACCTCTGCCTTCGCAGCTGGATGAGAAAGAGGCATGTGAGAGCCTGCTTCCTGCCAAAGATGTGGACGGTATCACTCCCGGCTCAATGTCATACATTTATTCGGGAAGCGGCAGCGGTTTTGCCCCCTGTACTGCAGAAGCAGTGATACATATGCTCAGGCACTACGGCGCATCGCTGGGCGGCAGCAGGGTGACAGTAGTAGGAAGGAGCCTGGTTATAGGTAAGCCTGTATCCATGCTCCTGATGAAAGAGAATGCTACTGTGACAGTATGCCACAGCAGGACCGCTGATATGCCCTCTGTTACAAGAGGCGCAGATATAGTGGTTGCAGCTCTTGGAAAGGCAGAATTTCTGGGCAGTGAATACTTTAGCGAAGGCCAGACTGTGATAGATGTGGGCATCAACTATAGCCATGCCAAGGAAAAGCTGGTAGGCGATGTAGACTTTGACAAGGTATCGGAAATAGTGGCTGCTATCAGCCCTGTACCTGCGGGGGTAGGCTCTGTTACAACAGCAGTACTGGCCCGTCACGTGGCTGAGGCTGCAGTGCGCAAAACAAAAAAATGAAGGCAATTTTAATTGGCAAATTACATTTCTGGATTAAATCTATTAACAATGGCAAACTGCGCACTCCGCTGCGCAGTTATGCCCCGATAGGTAGATGTGGCAAGTGATTTGCCCATTGCCGAAGGCAATTTATAATGGCAAATCACATTTCTTTTTTTCTGTTTACAGAAAAAAAGAAAACCCTGCAGATGGGAGGTCCGCAGGGTTAAAAGAGGACTGATGGAAGGAAAAGGGTTATTGGGGGGAGGAGTCCTTCCACCGTCACTTTCTATATCGGAAGGCAATAACAAAACTTTAGAGGTTTTTAAAATAATATTCTATTTATGACAAAATCATACAAGGCCAGCAGCAGGCGGGCTTTGGAAGATTATGGGGGCATATATGCTGACAAGACCTATATCTGAGAAGGATGATAAGGCTATAGCGCAGATCATAAGGGATAATCTCAAGGCTTATAAGCTGGATATCCAGGGAACAGCGTATTTTGATGAATGCCTGGACCATCTGAGCAGCTATTATCTTAAAGATGCGTCCGGGAGCTTCTACTATATCCTTGAGGATGATGATGGAAGAGTCATAGGCGGAGCAGGTATTGCTGAGATTGACTATTTTGACCAATGCGCAGAGCTCCAAAAGCTCTATCTGGCTGATAGTGCCAAGGGGAGAGGCCTTGGCTGTAAGCTGATGCGCCTCATAGAAGATAAGGCTCTGGAGATTGGATATAAGAGGATCTACCTGGAGACTCATTCCAATCTGGAAGAAGCCCTGCACCTCTATGAGAAGATGGGTTATAGAGAAATAGAAAGGCCTCGTCAGGTAGTCCACGCTACCATGGACAGGTTCTATATAAAGGAGATATGTAAATGAGTGACAACATAAGTCTGTTATTCCCGGATAAAAAGCTGGACTATAAAAAGCTCAGCGACGTAGCAGTACATGATATAGGCATGGACAGCGTGATAAAGGGGCTCTCTCATAAGGAAAATGAGCAGGTCTATATCATGAATGTCATGAAGTTGATGAGTGATGATCCCTATAATGCGGGTTACAGAGCCGATGTATTTGACGACCTCTACCAAAATAAGAAGATGAGAGAGGAGCTTTTAGAGCTTCTTGATAAGATCAACTTCCTCAAAGAGTATGGCAGCTTTAAGAGAGACCATACCAAGGAGCCGGGGATCTGGGATCTCATGCACAGGCTGGATGAGATGAAGGATTATATCGAATGCATAGAAGCTATCTATAAGTGCCTGTCGGATACTGAGATTAGATCTGAGGGCCTTTTGAGGCTGAGGACCTATGTGGACCGTGTATATCATGATAATGCTCTGGCAGATCTAAAGAAGGATATTGCTGAGCTAAAGTCAGATACCAGAAATATCAAGAGCGTGACTGTAGGCATCAATGTAAATGAACGCTTTGAGGCTTCCGGAATAGGCGTCATATCCATAAACAACAAGCCCTTTACCAAGTCTCCTGTTGTAGGTCACTTTCTGGACAAGATCACCGGAGGAGAGGGTGTACATAAGGGAACAGAATGGGATGGCAAGTTAAAATATGAGCAGTTTACTGCCAAGGGCTCAGGCTCCCCTCAGGTAAACTTCATTTTCCCTCCCCTTAGTCCCCAGGCACTTATGGGTATCAGGGCTATCTCTTCTGCAGAGGACAGCGAGAGACGTGTCACCAATTACATGGACGAGATCGCAGGCAGGATGCTGAGCAAGACTGTCAAGCATCTGAAGGAAGTCCTGGGCAAATATACCATGTTCACTATCACCGACATCACAGATCTGATGCCGGAATTTATCTACTATATCAGATGGGCTGAGTATATCGAGAAATTCTCATCCAAAGGCTTTGCCTTCACCAAGGCTGAGGTAATGGAAGATAATGCCTCTGATAAAGGCATGGAGGCTGAGGGCATCTATAATCTCAAACTCCTGGAGGATGGTACCTTGGCAGGAGATGTGGTTGCCAATAACTTGCAGTTTGAGGATGATAAGTGGATATATATCCTGACAGGTGCCAACAGAGGCGGCAAGACTACTATCACACAGGCAGTGGGCCAGCTCTTCTTTATGGCGCAGGGCGGCATATATGTGCCCGGCAGCCGTTTTTGCTACAAGCCTGTAGATGGTATCTATACTCATTTTCCAGCAGATGAGGACAAGACTCTGGATCTGGGAAGACTGGGAGAAGAGTGTAAGAGATTTAAGGAGATATATGAGGAGTCTACGGACAAGAGCCTACTCCTCTTAAATGAGACCTTTTCCACCACCTCTTTTGAAGAGGGATACTATATTGCCAAGGACTGCGTAAAAGCTATCATAGGCAAGGGTGTGAGGACCATCTATAACACCCATATGCACAAGCTGGCCTATGACCTAGACGAGATCAATGAAGGCGCAGGTCGCTGCAAGGCAGCATCACTGGTCGTTCTGAACAAGGGCGAAGAGAGATCCTATGAAGTAAAGGTAGCTCCTCCGGAAGGCAGGTCATATGCCGATGACATCGCGAGGAAATACGGCGTGACCTACGATATGCTGACCAGTCAAAAATAAGCAAACAGGCGTGTGGTTCAGAAGATAAGGATGTGTATCCTTATGTGTCCGTAAACATAATAATGCAGGTGTCAAAAAGAGTATTTTGGCACCTGCATTATCTTATATAGATGGTATAAATCTTTAATAACTATAAGTAGCAATATAGTCCATACCCGATGGAGCCTGGGGATGGTGGTCATATCTTGTCAGAAGAGGGGTAACACCTTCTGTGGCCATTTGGGCCTCAAAGTGGTACATAGCAATCCCAAGGTCTATGACCTGCAGGTCATACGATGGAGTTGAAAAGCCTTTATCATGCTTAACATAGAAGACAGCCTTGTGATCGTCAGCAATGACCCTCCAGGGCTGTTTGTTTACAGCTGAAGGTGCAAGTCTTACAGCTTCCAGGGCCTTGTAGATGCCAAGCTCTTTTGCCCTGTCCTCTGTAAGAGGAGTTGAGAAATCGCCGGTAAAGAAGAGCTTGTCAAAGGGCAGACGGCTGTCAGCCTTGACTCCCTTTCTCATCAGGATTTCTTTTACAGACATTTTGCCGGCTGTAATGCCCAGTGGACTTACGCAGGGCATAATCTCGCCATCTGCAAGATCAGATGCCTTTTCAAACTTATCTCTTGGCATGGTGCCACCGATCCATACTGTACCCAGTCCCAGCTCGTGGGCGTGCATCAGGAGCTTTTCAAAGCTATAGCCAAAAGCTTCATCTGAGTGCTCTACCTTATCTACAACTGCGGTCACATAGTATCTGTCTCCTGAGAGAACAGGGCTTGATAGATCATGCTCTTTGGCATCAAGGAATACAAATCTGACCTTGACGCCATATGGATTGGCTATTTTTGAGGCAAAGCTCTTTAGTTCATCGAGTATATTGCTGTCGGGTAGCTTGCCATCAAAAGATCTGACACTTCTTCTGTTTTTGCACAGTTCCAAAAAATCGTTCATAATAATAATTCCCTATATATCGATACAAATATAATTGAGTGCAATCATTATTATAAACATATTATCAGATAAAGCAAGATTATTTTTTGCCCTACCTCATTCTTCTCTGTCAACTTCCCCTCCCATTAACGGAAGTGCCTCGTTATTTTGCGATAATTATCTCTTTGAGAACTTTTTCATTGCCTTAAGTGCTGTGTTTGTGGCATTTCTAGGACGAGTTGCTGTTTACCTGCTGCGTACGGTAGAAAGCTCAGGGCTACTGTATGCTGCTGGTGGCAACTTTAATAACTGCGATCAAAAATAATACTCTTATTTTATTTTCTACTCATTAAATCTTTGTCTGTCTTTTGTAAGATTATCTTCAAATTTTCCTTACTATAGCTCACTTCTTTTTCTTTGGAGCAGGTAGCTCTTCATACATCGCCTCTAACAGATTGCGAAGAAACTCTTTGTTCTCAACATTATCGACAAGGAGCATCTCCTTCGCTCCCTCGTATGGAAGTTCCAGACCGACTTCCGGCATCATTTTCACAGCAGACTTTACAGGCTTCACAAGAAAACGGTCATCATAAATGCCACCGACTACTTTTCCACGATAATAGATGATGTATTCTCCAATCACCGCCGCTCCGTATTGCTTCCATCAACGGATAAAGCATCATCATTGTCTTAGAACATATACCGTATCCATCTTGATTCACAGGACAGCCATATGTGCAGGTATACTTATCGTCGATTTCTTCTCCGTTTCTGCAATATCGCTCAGTATGATCCCCTCGAAGGAATCCCACAACCTCTACGGTAAATTCATACTCTTCGTCAAACCATTTCTTCATAATCCGGCCTCCGTCACACTATCCAAACAGCATATCTGCAGCCTTTTCCAGTTCTCTTCTCTCTTGAGAATCATCATAACCGCTTTCCTTGTCATCAATCCCCTTTACCGGATCGATCAAAAACAGGCCGTCACGGTTGCAGTAGAAGAATATCCTTCTGACTCCCCTGATCTTAAACCGTGCTTCAGCGCTCCCTTCCGGATAGAGCTTCACCATCTGCATATCATCGGATGAAGCCGCCGCCACAAACGAAATATAATGCTCCTTTGTCATGCTGTGATCGATACGCACATAATATTCATCTTCAACACGCTCGATAAAGACCATGTGACGCTCATCTGTTGGTTCCGCCTCTAAAGGCATGAGCTGGATACCGTGACAATGGATAGCCGCCTCCCCCATACTGTGTATCACATTACCGCAGATTGGACAAACATAGAACTTCGACCGCAGCATATTTGCGGATACATTCGCATTGTGAATGGTATTACCCGATATCAGCTCTGTAACTGAAATCTTAAATGCCTTCGCTATAGGCTCCAGCAGAGTAATATCCGGCAATCCTCTCAGGTTTTCCCATTTTGAGATACTTTTGTCAGTTACTCCCAGCCTTTCTGCCAGCTGAAGCTGTGTCATCTTGTTCTTTTCTCGCAATTCCTTAATAACTGCACCTGTAACATATTGGTTCATTTTCGTTCTCACCTCCATGCATAGATTGTAAATCAGTTTTTCTAATGATGGTACCTACGGAGAGTAGAGTTGAAGTTATTATCTTCCGATATATCTTTCTTAGCGGAGCACACGGGACTTAAACCAAAGGTTCACAATGTACCCACAGCTCTAATTAATCCGTTATTTCTCCTCCAGCCTCTCTAAGATCAAACAATGAAACGATCTTAAACTCTTTCTTTTCAGTATCCACATCCCTAAACCAGATGCTTCCACTATTGATACATGCGCCCTGCCAGTTCGCCCATAGATCTGATATGTCCCATGATGCAAGTGCGGTCATCTCTTCCTCATTAAATGCTTTTTTAAGAATAGGTATGCTTATCGTTATTCATTTTACTAAAATGTTTATGCCATCGGTAGGATTTCCTCACATATTGCACGGATCTCTTCACTGAAAACAGTATCTTTTGGCCAGATGAAGGTAAAATCATGTTTTACCCTAAAGTCGTCAAGGGGGATTGTTTTCAGATATCCGGACTGCAGTCCGGATGCAACCGCTGCTTTATATAAAAAGGTGATGCCACAGTCTTTTTCAATAAGGCTTATTATGGCATGCATGTTCTCCACCTGGATAAAATTCCTAAAATCACTTGTAGAGTAATTGTTCAAGGCAAGAGCTCTTTCTAATATATTGCGCGTTCCTGAACCGGGTTCTCTTATAAGAATTCGCTCGGGAAAGAGATCTTTTATCACGCGCGGTTTCTGAGTGAAAGAGTGCTTTGCCGAACAGACAGAAACGAACTCTTCTTTGCTAAAAAGCAGCGTTTCATAATCATTTTCAGGAAAATATCCTTCTACAAGTGCAAAATCTATAACCCCCTCGGAGAGTTTTTTAAGAAGCTCCGATGTGTTGCCAAATGTAATCTTAAGATTAGTATCCGGGTGATTTTTTATGTAATCACTGATCGGATCAGCAATTATGTATTCTCCTATGGTCATGGTGACACCAAAAGAGATGTCTTTTAAGCCATGGTTATTCTGTGAAAGTATTTCTTTGAGACTTTCATCATCATTTTTTATCTGATTCATTTTTTTATACAGGAGTTTTCCGTTGTCAGTTAGAAAAAGTTTTTTTCCATCCTGAGTAAACAGCTTTGTCCCGTATTCATTTTCAAGATGATGTATGTGTTGAGAAACAGCGGGCTGAGTAATATTCAGCTCCTTAGCCGCCTTGGTGAAATTGAGGTGTCTGCAAACGCAGAGGAAAGTATCTATTCTGAAATCCAGCATAATCAGTTCTCCATAACAATAAAAAATATTTATGGTTACATAATAATATATAATTTTATCTTTTTCAAAAGACAGAATATAATAAGACCTGCGAAATAACAGATTAGAAAGTGAGAGAGGTCTTGAGATGGATTTTTTGAAAAAGAATTATTTGGGAATAATCGTATGCTTCACTATTGCAGTTCCTTCATGGCTCCTGGGAAAGCGTTTCCCTGTCGTTGGCGGAGCGGTGATTGCAATCATTCTGGGCATGATAATAGCCCTGTTCTGGAATGACAAGGGGAAGGCGGCTGATGGAATAAAGTTTACATCAAAGATAATTCTGCAGGCGGCTGTTGTCCTCCTTGGATTTGGTATGAATCTTTCGGTCGTTCTTCAGACCGGAAAACAGTCACTTCCTATAATTATCTGCACGATTTCAACATCGCTTATCCTATCATGGATTCTTCATAAGGTTATGAATATCAAAGGAAACACAGCTACTCTTATCGGAGTTGGCTCATCAATATGCGGCGGCTCAGCAATAGCAGCTACGGCTCCTGTCATTGATGCGGATGATGATGAAGTGGCACAGGCAATTTCTGTGATATTTTTCTTTAACGTGCTGGCAGCACTTCTTTTTCCTTCGCTGGGAAAGCTTATAGGTTTTGATATCACAACAGGAGAGGCTTTCGGTATTTTTGCGGGATCTGCAGTTAATGATACTTCTTCCGTCACTGCAGCTGCATCAACCTGGGACAGCATGTGGAACCTGGGTAGTCAGACTTTGGACAAGGCAGTTACAGTGAAGCTTACAAGGACATTAGCAATCATTCCGATTACACTGGTTCTTGCTTATCTGAGAGCAAAGGAAGCAAAAAAGGATGGAAGCACCACCAACGGTTTTAGCTTCAGGAGAGCATTCCCGATGTTCATAGTGTTCTTTGTTCTTGCTTCAATTATCACAACACTTTGCTTGGGAATGGGAGTACCTTCGGATATTTTTAAACCTCTTAAAGAACTTAGCAAGTTCTTTATCATAATGGCCATGGCTGCTATAGGCCTGAACAGCAACGTGGTCAAGCTCATTAAATCCGGTGGAAAGCCGATACTGCTTGGTGGCTGTTGCTGGGGCGGAATAACAGTTGTAAGCCTTGTGATGCAACATGTAATGGGGATATGGTAAAGACCTGAGTCTGAATAAAGTTCCACATTACGGTTCTCCCTTACAGCACTTGCCGGTGGTTTCATTACAGAGAGTTTTTATAAAACCACAGAATTCCTTCATGATGTCCGTGTTTATTGAATAGTAGTGCCACTTACCTTCTTTCCTGTCTTTAACCAAGCCCGAATCCACAAGTATCTTCATGTGATGAGAGAGAGTCGGCTGTGTAATATCAAACTTTTCAAGAAGCTTACATCCGCATTTCTCCTGATCAGAAACCAGAAGAACCGGACATGAGATTTTGCACTCTCTGTTGTCATTCATAAAACCAGCGTATCCAATACCCATCCTGTTCAATATTATGTGCATAAAACAAGGGCGTTTTCACGCCCCTGCCTATTGCACTATCAGTTATTCATCTCTCAGGTCTTAGATTATTCCTATTAAGATTTGGACTTTGCTGCTCCTTCCTCTGATCAACTATCGTCTGGCTTTCTCTTAGCTTTTGCAAAATGCTTGTTTTAGCCTTTTCAGCTACCTCAGGCTTCTTGGTCTTATCCCACCATTCCTTGAATGTTCTGAAGGCTTTCGAGACTAGTTTTCCCAGTGTGGTTTTAGGATTTTCGAGTGTTGCGTATCTCATGAATTCCTTTTTCATTTCTGTATTTACCACTGAGTCCACATATTGGTTAACTGTGCTTTCAATGTCCTCCTTCATTTCTTTAGCCGTTCCGTCCAGAGCTTCAATCTGTGTCTCCTTCTCCTGGCACTTATCTTCCAGCTTTTCATATTCTTGCTGCTTTAGCCTTAAGTAGAATTCTTTTGAGAAGTCGCTATTCCTTCCTTTTTCCTTTGGCTTTAAGGTTTCATCTCCAAAGATCTCCGGGTGGTCTATCATCTGATGCTCTACAAAATCGTGCATTAGATCTTGTATTTTTTCTAGTCTCTCCTGATCAAACGCTTTTGTTTTTGCCACCTGTTTGCTTAGTCCTCGTTTGTATCCTGTTGCTACCGGAACTCCTACTACGTGCATATGAGGTGAATCCTCATCCAAGTGTGTTACCGCCGATGCGATTTTGAATTCCGGAACTATCTCTTTTACATATTCAAGCTGATCTCTCAAGAGTGGCTTCATTGCATTCCACTGCTCTCTCGTCTTATCTGCCCAGAATTCCTTATCCCCTACTTGGAGAATTACCTCCGTAGCCACATCACTCTTTTTACTTTCGGATACATACTCCAGATAGTCAGGAATCTGTCTGTCACTTCTTTTACCTTTGTTGTATTCCGCAAGTGCCTCAGAGAATTCCCTTTCATAAATCTCTTTTACATCATCGAGAACATTTACTTCACTCCCGACTTCCACTTCGATCATTTCTTCGTTATACTCTTCGCTTTGAAATAATCGAAGATTGTGTTTGCTCACCGAAACCACATCTCGCGTTTTAGTGAGCGAATGCTTCTTACATGAAATGTGAAATGTCACTGTTATCATAAACAAACTCCTTTCGTAATATTTTTTTGCCGCCGGCAGGCCCCTCGGAGAGCCCCCGGATAATGATGTGTAATGTCATTATCCATAGGGGGTTACCCATAACGACACGTTATGGGGAAGCTCGCTCCGCTCGCCTGCCAAACCATTCATTCCTTGGCTGATTATTACCGGAGCGTGTCACGCTCCCGTTCAAACCATCAAGGGAAATCACCATCTAAAATCCCTGTGCATTCCCACCATATCGAGGTAGTCCTGACGAGCTTTTTCCCTCTCCTCTTCTGTGGGTGCTGTCTTGAACTTTGAATAGATTTCATGCCTCACTAGTTTTTCCATCTTGTCTTCAAGTTCTTTTTTGATCAGATTAGTATCTTCGTCAAACTCAAAGACCAGTAATCGTACCAGCCTTATAAATAATTCTTGTGATATCTGTACGTTTTTCATTCGTCCCTTTCTTCTAGTCCGCAACAATGCAGTGTCTTTATCTTTTTACAACCTTGCAATCTTAAGAGTGTAACTTCAGATACCTTACATTGTTGCGGTCTTGATTATCATTCGTTCTCTTTCAATATCCAGTACCAGGTATTGTTGATTCTCCTGGCTTTTATCCCAAGTTCATTTTTGGCTATCTCCAGAGTTCTTTTTGATATATCCTCTTCTTTAGCCAGTTCTACTGCCTCGTTACTTGGGATCATATTATGGTCTTCAGCCAATTCTCTCAGAAGAGCTATCGCCTTTTCCTGCTTATTCGCTTTCGGTGCAATTCCTCCGAGAACTTCGTCTGCGGTTATTTCATAATCTCCAATCCACTCGAATCCCTTTTCTGATAATCTGAAAGCCTTTGAATGTCCAAATGCTGCTAAGTTGTTCTTTATTTGGACTATTGCCCTTAGTTCCGGTTCTCCTTCTATCCTTCCTACCAGCAGGACACTTCTTGCTACTGCGTAGAAGTCAATTGATCCCATCCCTCGATAAGCTGCCTTGTTTCCGGAAGCTTTGTTCATGTGTCCGATTAGGATGATTGCACATTTATACTTCTCCGCCAGAGCTCCCAGCTTCTTAGTCATATCTCTTGCTTCGTTAGCTCTATTCATATCCATTCCGCCTCCGAGATATGCCTGTAGTGGATCCATAATCAAAAGTTTTGCTCCAGTCCTTATGATTGCCTGTTCAACTCTCTCATCTACCATTGATAGCGATTTATCACTCTCATCTATCACATGGATTTTGGAGCAGTCAGCCCCGGCACCTTCAAGTCTTGGCTTTACCGTATCAGCCAGTCCGTCTTCTGCTGTCTGATATATGATGTTTATTGGTTCCTCACTCTGCAGACCTGTATCTAACGAAATTCCTTTTGATAACTTCGCTGCTGCATTTAGTACAAAAGTTGTTTTTCCATCCCCGGGATCTCCCTGAATGATGGTAAGCTTTCCATATGGTATAAACGGATACCATAGCCAGGAAACTTCTTCAGCTTCTACATCTGACATCTGGATAAGCTTTAATTCTGGTTTGCTTGTTTCCATTTAGATTCCTCCAATCTTACTTTTTTGTTGAACTTGGCCGGAACCCTTGCTATACTTTATTTAATCGAATTCACAAAAGCTCCGGCTTTTCATTTACTCTCTTGTTACCAGCAAGAGAGTTTTTTCTTTTTAGACTGCTTCTGGACTAAAGTATCCAATCTCTTCCCACACCTTTCTATCTGGACAATAGTAGTTGTATTCACTGGAATTCTCTTTCTTCATGGCATATCCAAATTTGAATATTCCCTGTTGGATTCCAATTCTTACAAACTGCGCATCTTTGTGCATTGCCTCAGCGACCTCGGCTATAGGAACATTTCTACCGGTAAATCTTGGTAGTTCTACATATAACTTTTTGTCTTCCATACTTTTCACCTCCTCCCTTTTAAAGTACGAATTATCAGTTCGTATTTTGATAATACGTCTTAGTAGTTCATTTGTCAACACAAAATATGTATTTTAAATTCGTATTACGTTCTTGCAATTCGTATTGCTACATGTTACAATTCACACAAGGAGGTCAGTACAATGAACAATGGATCTGATATTGGAAATAGAATTAAGCAGGCCCGAAAAGCTCAGCACCTCAGTCAGACTGAGTTGGCTAACAGGCTAGGCAAAACTATGCGTACCGTACAGAAATATGAAAGCGGTGAAATAGAACCTTCAATAGGTATACTGAATGAGATTGCAAATATTCTTAATATCTCCCCGGCAGAACTTATTGGATATCAGAAGAAGAACATCACTTTAGATACTCTCTCAGATGTCCTCTATGTTCTAAACGAATTAAATAAAAAAGCAGGTCTTCACTTCAATATAGACGTAAATCGCCCGCCCAAAACTGAAGAGTGGAGCTGTAGCCTTAAATTCATGGGAAACGATGAAATAGCAGAAAACAACGCAGATCTCTGCCTTTTTCTGGAAAGATACGCAGATGAACGAGAAAGCCTTGAACAAGGCCTATCAAATGAAGATAGATTTAATCACTGGTTTGAAACAGAACTAGCATACTACGCAAATGTTGCATTGCCCGATAAGAAAGGTGATTAAGGGACTATCCCCTTTTTCATAAATTACCTGAGCATCAAAGGAGGTCGATATTATTTGAAATTACCAAACGGATATGGAAGTGTTATGAAAATGTCCGGGAAACGCAGAAAGCCCTATATGGTAAGAGTAACCACCGGATGGACCATTGATCCGGAAAAAGGTACCAAAAAGCAGACGTACAATGTCATAGGATATGCTGAAACCAAGCAGGAAGGCTTGCAAATGCTATCAGATTATCATCAGAATCCATTTGATACAAAAGCAGCCAAAATGACATTCACAGACGTATATAATGCCTGGTCTGAAGCAAAGTATCCTACCATCTCAAAATCCAACGTGCATGGGTATACAGCCTCATATAACGTATGTGGCACCCTTTACAATAAAACTTTTAGAGATATAAGGCTGGCAGAGCTTCAGAATGTCATTGATACCTGCGGAAAGAATTATCCTACACTCCGTAAGCTCAAAGTCCTTTTCAATCAGCTTTACGATTACGCCCTTAAGAACGATATCTGTAACAAGGACTATTCCGAATTTGTAGATATCCTCAAGTATAAGGACAAAAATCCAAATAAGGTTGAGAGAGATATCTTTTCAAAAGCTGAGATTGACAGGTTATGGGAACTTAAGGATGATCCGTTCTACCAGACAGTACTGATGCTGATTTATAACGGCTGTAGAATATCTGAACTACTGGATTTGGAAAAGAATAATGTGCATCTCGAAGAACAGTATTTCGATGTGATACTAAGTAAAACTGAAAATGGTATCAGAAAGGTTCCTATAGCAGATAAGGTTCTCCCATTCTACAAAGCCTGGTATGAATCCTCTGATTGTGAGTACCTTCTTCACACAGATGACAACAAAAAATTCACCTACAGGAACTATAAAGACAGCTACTGGACACCACTAATAGAAAACCTTGGGATGGAGCACAATCCTCATGATACTAGGCACACCTGCATATCAATGCTGGCGGAAGCTCATGTGGATCCTACAATGATCAAGAAAATCGTAGGACACTCCGGAGCAATGTCTCTGACAGAGAAAGTGTACACACACCTTGATATCCAGTCTCTGGTAGAAGCAATAAATAAAATCTAAGACTTGATAATTTTGCTGTCTACCTGCTGTTTACTCGCTGTTTACGGTACAAAATTTTCTGCGTTTCACCACAACTGAATACAATTATAGATAAAAGAAAAACCCCAGAAACACTGAGTTTCTGAGGTTTGTAAATTCTTTTTAAATCTCGAAAGATTATCTCTTTGAGAACTGAGGAGCGCGATGAGCTGCTTTTAAGGTATGGTGTTCTTTGGGGATATTGGATCTATTTAGTAATATGCAGCCTCTATCAGATCAGAATAGCTACTGCTTCATAGGGACGGAGCGCGCCGCTATCTGGCTCGTCTTCATAGTTGCCGATGATGCGTCTTCCGTCTTCAAATTCATCAGGAAGTGTGAATGAGACGTCCTTGTCTGTGAAGTTGCAGGCTACAAGGAGCTTTTCTTCTCCAAGAGTCCTCATATAGGCAAAGATCTCTTTGCTGTCAGGCAGGAGCATCCTGAAGTCGCCCTGTACTATGAGCTCGCTCTTCTTGCGAAGTTCTATGAGCCTTCTGTAATAGTGGAATACTGAGGACTGGCGGGCGACCTCTTCCTTGGCATTGATAGAGACATAGTTTGGATTGACGCGGAGCCAGGGAGTACCTGTGGTGAAGCCGCCATTTGCACTATCATCCCACTGCATGGGAGTCCTGGCATTGTCGCGGCTCTGTCTGCGCATGATCTCGATGGCATCTTCCTCGCGTATCAGTCCCTTTGCTATGTTCTGACGCACATTATTCAGTGAGTCGATATCATTGATCTCATCCAGGCTGTTCCATGGACAATTGGTCATGCCCAGCTCTTCACCTTCGTATACATAGGGAGTACCCTTCATCATATGGAGGCAGGTGCCCAGCATCTTGGCGCTGAGCTCTCTGTACTCGTCGCTGTCATTGCCAAATCTGGATACGGCACGGGGCTGGTCATGGTTGTTCCAGTAGAGGGAGTTCCATGCGTAGCCTTCAAGGCCCTGTTCCCATTTATCAAGGACTGCCTTGAGAGGCGGGAGCTCTACCTTGCTAAGGGCATAACGGCCTGCAGGAGTATTAAACTCTGTGGACATGTGCTCAAAATGGAAGATCATGTTGAGCTCTGAGCCATCAAGGGAGGCATAGTTCCTGGCTTCCTCAACGGATACGCCGGGGCATTCGCCTACGGTGATAGTGTCATATTTGGACAGGACGCGCTTGTTCATCTCTCTGAGATATTCGTGAAGGTGAGGGCCTGTAGCACAGATATCAAGGCCTGCAAAGCCGGTGGGTCCTGCTACACCATCAGGCAGTCCTTCGGGCTTGGAGATCAGGCTTATAACGTCCATACGGAAGCCGTTTACGCCCTTGTCCAGCCACCAGGTCATCATGGAGAAGACCTCGTCTCTGACCTTGGGATTGTCCCAGTTGAGGTCAGGCTGCTTCTTTGAGAAGAGATGCAGATAGTACTGACCTGTTGTCTCATCATATTCCCAGGCACTGCCGCCAAAGCATGAGCCCCAGTTATTGGGCTCTGCACCGGGTTCGCCACCCTTCATGCCGGGTTTGGGATCACGCCAGATATAGTAATCCCTGTAGGGATTGTCTTTGGATTTTCTTGATTCTTTGAACCAATTATGTTCATCTGAGGTATGATTGACCACCAGATCCATTACGATCTTGAGCCCCAGGCTGTGAGCTGTCTCCAACATCTGGTCAAAATCATCCATAGTACCAAATTCAGGCATGATCGCCTGATAATCACTGATATCGTAGCCATTATCATCATTGGGAGATGCATATATGGGAGAGAGCCATATCACGTCAGCCCCCAGCTGTGCGATATAAGGGAGTCTCTTTGTGATGCCGGGGAGATCACCAATACCATCTCCATTGCTGTCCTGAAAACTTCTGGGATAAATCTGATATACTACGCTTTTCTGCCACCATTTCTGTGTTGCCATAAGAAACCTCCGGAATAATTAATTGAACTGCAAATCATAACAGGGCATGCAGTGTGATTTTGTCTCTATAATTATACAACAAGTCTAGTTTTTGGTGCTGCCTTTACAAGGCTAAATAACATATGAAAATTTTCATCTATTGAGTTTATTATGCGAAAAAACAGATTGGATTTTTGAGGGCAAAGTAATACTATAATAAATTCTTTCTAAATTAGCAATACTGTGATTATATATAAAATTGATATAGAAATATTGTGTAATAATTAAGCGCTTTTTGTGTTGTTTTTGCAAGGTATTCGTGATAAATTGTATTCAGTCAAAAGAGCCTTTTGTTAAGGGATTAATATATAAAAAGGATTAAAAATGGATAGCAAGCAATTCTATGAAAAATTAATAAGGAGATTGACTCCACCAAATATTTAACAGCCTGTGAGTGTGTTTCTTTCCGGCCCTATTTTGCAGTGGAGTTAATGATACAGTAACTCGCACTGCTATTTTTGTGCGCAAATTTAGTCTCAAAAGGAGGGCATAACTATGGAAAAAAACATTACTTTAAATATCTCTAGAAAGGGTGTTAACAATGTGATATGCCTTGGCTTTATGACTTGTTATGTCCTTCTTGTGACCTTGTTTGTCAAGGATCTTATAGTCGGTATTCCCCCTTTTGGCGGGAAGAGTAATTATGAGGGTACAAGGTACTTTTGTATGCTCTTTCTGAGCCTTTTAATGATCCACGGATGGTTTTATCTCAATGGCAAAAAAACAGAAGCTTTTAATAAACTGAATCCGCAATCTTTTTTTAATACCAGCGAGGCTTATTCCCAGGTTCATGCGGAAATACAGAATTGGAAATTGTCTGCGCTCCCTGCGAAATGGAATTTTTTCAGGCTTATATTTAAGTTCCTTTACATCTTTGCTTGGTGGGGTAACTTCGTGGTGATACTAATTTGTGCTGATAAGCTGGGATATTGCTGTTTTAAATATATTATAGGGATCATTTCCGGCGCTCCGGCCATAGCTTTTACGTGGCCTACAGTAATAGCTGTACTCATTACTGTAGGATTCTTTCTGAATTATATGTCTTACTATCATAGCTTGCTTTTTGCTTTCTTCGTCAGACAATTGTCAAAAAAGGCAAACGAATTGCCATACAACGAATATAAGCCGTCTATTACAACGGAATTCAGGATTCTTGTGAGTCTGGCTACCAGAGTAAGTGCATCATTCTTTGTGATAGCTATGATTTATGTACTCCTTCTATTATCGTGTATAGGACTTGGAGGACACTTTGAAGAAGAGAGTAGACTATATCTGTACATTATGCTTTTTTGCGCGGGATTACCTTGCCTTATCTCGCCGATAATTATATTTCTGCTTCCCAAGGCTTTCCTTAATCGTATTGTAGAGGCTTGGAAAATGAAAACTGCCATGAAGCTTGATGAGAATGGTAATTATGATCAAACGCAGAGTATAAGAGAGAAACTCTGGGAAGACAGCTTTGCGGTTGTTCCTATAGAGATAGTATTTGCGGTATTTTCGCTGATCATTAATCTTGCATCTTTTGCACTGGCGGTGAGTCAGACTTTGTGAACTCTGCCTCTTCAAGCACACGTGCAAACTCTTCCTGATAAGTCTCTTCCTCACTTGCTACAAGCTGCCTGGCAAGAGCGATAGCCTCGCTCGTTATGAGCTCTGACCTGATGAAGCGAAGATGCTCCAAAGCGCGGTCAGTCTTGATCACGATCTGCCTGTAGATGGGCCCCAGCATGAGGAGCTTTAGGGAGACCTCTTTGGTCAGTAGGCCGCTGGTGGTGATACCCATAACATCATAAATAGTATCGCAGGCTATGGGGCCTCTGATGATGTCATATTCTGATAAGCTATCCGGCATGGCTCTGCGATTGGCATAAATGTAGGAGAACCAGCTCTCGTCCCTGTCAAAATCTTTGATAAGGAGGGAGCTGTCTATGTCAAGCTCGTATATATTAAGGAGGGTCTTCTTGCCCTTTCTCTCTCTGGCCCAGCGCATGGAAAAATCCCTGTTATCTGTGAGATAAAAGCCCTGCCCGAAGTCGGCATTGGCTCTTCCTCTGTGAAGGTCTACATCTCTGATCTCATCAAAACCTGTATGATATAGCAGCATATGTCACCTCGCATATTGGCATACTACTCTTTGCTTACTATTAAAAATTTATTAAACATAAGCGTCTGCTATCTGTATAACTTGATTTTATAACGGGAAGGAGTATAATAGGTAGCACAGATTGCTAACAATACGATAGTACAAAATATAATGTATGGAGGTTTTATGAAGATCTTGGCGCTTATTATAGCTTTTTGTCTGGGTGCACTCCTTGGTATACACAGGAGGGTGATCAAGGCTCTGATCAAGGGCGAGCCCATGCCCCAGGCGCCTGCCAGTCACTTCTGGCTCAAGAATAGAAAAAAGGATGAGCAGTAATGGATAAGGAATTTGATATTCAGAAATATATGACAAAGGGTGTTGAGCGAGTGGTGGCGGATGCCATCAAGGCTACCCTTAAGAACCCCAGGGAAAGCGCCTATATGGCCAGGTTTGCCCTTGCATCAAAGGTTGCATCCGCAAAGAGGGCAGCTCTTGAAAAAGAAGGTGAGCATATCCCTCCCTTCCTCATAGCCAGCATCACCAGCAGCTGCAACCTTCACTGCGCAGGCTGCTATTCCAGATGTAATAATGCAACGGTGGACACAGAGCCTGTAAGGCAGCTTAGCGATGAAGACTGGCTGGATATTTTCGAGGAGGCCGGGGACCTTGGCGTGAGCTTTATCCTGCTGGCAGGCGGAGAACCGCTCCTTAGAAGAGGCGTCATAGAGGCAGCAGGCAAGAGACAGGATATTCTCTTTCCTATCTTTACCAACGGTACATATATGGGAGAGAAGTATTTTGAGACCTTTGACAAATGCAGGAATCTTATCCCAATCATGAGTATCGAGGGCGGCAGAGAAGCAACAGATCACAGACGAGGCGAGGGCATATATGATAAGCTCATCAGCAATATGGACGAGCTTAACAGGCGCGGCCTTATCTATGGCACATCGGTTACTGTGACTACTGAGAATCTAAGGGACGTATCTTCAGAGGACTTTATAGGCGGTCTGTCCTCAAGAGGCTGCAAGGCTGTGATATACGTAGAATTCGTCCCTGTTACAGATGATGCGAGAGAGCTGGCTCCCGGAGAAGAAGAGCGCGAGTATTTAAAGCAGGAGATCATGAGGCTGAGAGCAGAGCATCCTGAGATGGTATTCGTATCCTTCCCCGGAGATGAGAAGAGCTCCGGCGGCTGCATAGCTGCAGGCAGGGGCTTCTTTCATATCAATTCCCATGGAGGAGCTGAGCCCTGTCCCTTTTCACCTTATTCGGATATCAATGTAAGGGATACTTCCCTTAGAGAAGCTATGAACTCCAGGCTCTTTAGAGCCCTTAGAGAGGGAGATGTTCTGGCGGATGATCACAACGGCGGCTGTGTACTCTATGAGAAGAGGCAAGAGGTGGAGGCAATACTGTCCGGAGCTGCAGCTAAGGCATAAGACGTGGGCAGCAGATCTTATCAGCAGAAAATATAGAAGGAAAGTGGTCTGAATATATGTGATCCATGTGATCGCTCTTATATGATGACTGGATCATAAAAACCGGAGAATGCGGTAAATGCATTCTCCGGTTTTTTACATATAACAGCATATAACAGTTGACAACAGTTCTATACTGTTATATGCTGTTTGTGGAGGACAATGACATGCATATCATTTTAAATAACAACTCTATGGTTCCTATATATGAGCAGCTTATGGATCAGGTGAAGAATGAGATCATAAGCGGCGAGCTGGCAGAGGGCGAAGCACTTCCTTCTGTCAGGGCACTGTCCGGAGAGCTCAGGATCAGTGCCCTGACTGTGAAGAAGGCTTATGACAAGCTGGAGGAAGAGGGCTTTGTCGTAACGGTACATGGCAAAGGTACCTATGTAGCTGCTACTGATAAGTCCCTGGCGATGGAGGCCAGGAGAAAGACTGTGGAGGATGACTTTGCGGCTGCGATCAGGAAGGCCGGTTCTGTAGGCTTTAGCAAAGAAGATATTATGGAGATCGTGAAGATCATATTGGAGGAATACTGATGGTAAAGGTTGAGAATCTTGTAAAGAATTATGGGAATTTCAAACTGGAGCTGTCTATGGAGATAGCTGACGGCAGGGTCACCGGAATAGTAGGCAAGAACGGCGCAGGTAAGAGCACCACCATCAAATCAATACTGGGACTTATAAAGCCCGATGGAGGCCATGTCACCATAAACGGCGTGGAGGCGGAGAGGCTTAGCAGCAGGGACAAGGAAAAGATCGGAGTCTCATTATCCGATTCCGGCTTTAGCATGCTCCTGAGCATAAGGGATATCATTTGCATCTTGAAGAAGATGTATCCTGCTTTTGATGAAGCTTTTTTTACAAATAGCTGCAAGGCGCAGGGGCTTCCTATGAATAAGCAGATCAAGGAATACTCCACAGGTATGAGGGCCAAGCTAAGAGCTCTGATCGCCATGAGTCATGGGGCGCAGCTCCTGGTGATGGACGAGCCTACGGCGGGACTGGATGTGGAAGCGCGCAACGATATACTGGATATGATCAGGAACTATCTTAGGGAGGATGATAAGCGCTCGGTGCTCATCAGCTCTCATATATCCTCTGACCTGGAGGGGCTCTGCGATGATATCTATCTGATCCATGACGGGAAGGTGGTCCTTCATGAGGATACCGATGCGATCCTGGATAACTACGGAGTGCTCAAGGTGAGCGAAGAAGCATATGAGCAGCTGGATAAGAGCTACATCCTCCGCAGCAGGAAGGACAGCTTTGGTTATAGCTGTTTTACCAATGAGAAGCATTACTATGCTGAGAATAATCCGGGTATAGTCATTGAGAATAGTGGTATAGATGATCTGATACTGATGATGACTGGAGGTAATTAAGATGCGCGGACTTATAGAAAAAGATCTGAGACTGACACTGGTGAGAAAGCAGACAATAGCCATATTCCTGCTCATGGCACTGTTTATGGGATTGTCAATGAAGGGCTCTTTTGTGGTGTCCTATGTCACAATGCTGGCTATGATCATCGCTACCAGCACGATCAGCTATGATGAGTATGACAATGGAATGGCCTTTATCTTTACCATGCCCTTCGATAGGAGGACTTATGTGAGGGAAAAGTATCTCTTCAATCTGATCATGGCCATTGGCGCATGGGTCTTTGGAATACTGGTATATGGGATATTGGATCTGATCCGTAATAATGGCGCGGGCCTTGGCGAGATCCCTATGCTTGTCACTGTGGTGCCCTGCATATATATGGTGGCTGCGATCATGATCCCTCTTCAGCTCTATTTCGGCACAGAAAAGGGCAGGCTCGCCCTGGCGGTACTCTTTGGCGCGATCGTAGTTGTGGTAATGGCAGGAAGCTCAGTAATAAAGTCTTCTGTAAATCCCTTGGCAGCAGTGGCCAAAGCTTTGGACGGGCTCCCGGTAGCAGCATCCATACTCCTTGTATTCGCAGGAGCCGCTATCTTAACCGGGATCTCCTATTTGTGCAGCGTGAGGATAGTGGAGAAGAAGGAGTTTTGAAGGGGCTATTATTGTAAATAATAGCTTGCATTATGCATAAATAAAGGAGTGCCATACTAATTGGTATGACACTCCCATTGTTGAGTTATTTCATCAGCAACTCTGTAAGTTCAGGATTATCTAAAGCCTTTTCTATAATCTTTGCTAAAATGCTAGTGTATCCCTTGCCAAATGATTTTGCTTTTCGCAATGCTCTAGGAGATAATCTCAGTGTGACATTCTGCTTCTGGTTGTTTTCACGCTCTTCTTTGATAAGATCCGAGACTCTTCTAAACCGAGCAAGCTCTTCCTTGGAAAGAATCGGATTATCTTTGTCGAATACATATTCGGTATTTTCGGCTTCTTTTAGCATATTCAATTGCTCGGATGTTAGTTCTGCAGATACATCTATTTTTTTTCTAATAGTTGCCATAATATTCTTCCCTCTCTTCCTTTTCAGCTTTTCTTGCGGATATCATCCGGATCACTTTGTCATTATTCCTCATAGTGTATGAAACAACTATGATCATCAGGTGGCCATTTATGGACCCAATAACCTTGTAGCGGTCTTCATTATCACTATGCTTTCCATCATACATTTCTAAACGACAGTTATCTGAAAATACATGTGCTGCAGTAGAAAAGTCAATTTTATGTTTCTTGATATTCTTTTGTTCTTTCTCTTCGTCCCATTCAAATATTAGTTCTTCCATATCCATATTATATTATTTGCAATACATAATTGCAATGCAAATCTGCAACGCAATCTGGTTCATACTAATACACAGATGAATACGCAAAGAGAGCAAAATAACAGTGGGGAAGCACACAGGAATATAAGGAATTTGAAGATAAAGGCAAGGGCCGCACGAAACAGGACGAACAAAGTATAATGGCAGACTTTTCGAAGGTCTTTGAAGAATTTGGCTCTATGAAGGAAGAGGAGCCTACATCTGAAAAGGTACAAGGCCAGGTTAAAAAGTTACAGGAGTTTATTACGGACCATTTCTATAAGTGTTCTGATGAGGTGCTTTTAGGCCTTGGAAAGATGTATGCAGCAGGAGGAGAGTTTACAGAGAACATAGATAAGATGGGCGGAGACGGTACTGCTGTATTTGTATGCAGAGCAATCGAAGAGTATTGCGGGAAATAGTGCATAGAACCGGAATAGATAACTATCCTATCCGGCTCTTACTATAGATAATATTTCTTGATTGGAATTCACTTGATGGATAAAGGTGTTCAAAGTAATAACGGATTATAGAAATCATTGTTGTTAGCCGTTATAGAGGTATCATAATATCAGCCGGAGAAGCTAATCTTTATTTGATGTAGGGGCAGTATCTTTTTTGCTTTCAGTAAGTGCTTCTAAATACCCTGCTGTAATAACTCCAGCAGGAAGGGCAACAACAGCGATTCCAAACATAGAAGAAATCATGGTTATTATGCGTCCGGCGGTAGTGATGGGATAAATGTCTCCATAGCCTACAGTAGTAAGTGACACTGTGGCCCAGTAAACAGCATCAAAAAGTGTATCAAAAGAATCAGCTTCTACATTGAATATTACTAGCGCAGATATGAGAATGTAACAGATTGCAAGAGTACAAACAGCAATCAAAGGCCCACGAGAATTCTGAATTACTCTTGCGATTATTTTAATGCTTTTTGAGTACCTAAAGGCTTTGAACACTCTCAGAACACGTAGAGTTCTTACAATACGAAGTAAACGGAAGAGTTTAAAACCAGGATTTAGTACTGTTAATGTTGGCAGAATAGAGATGAGATCTACTATTGCCCATGGAGTGAAGGGATATTTTACGAATGCAATTGCAGACTTTTCATTTAACTTGTAGTCTGCTGTAATAAGTCTGAGAAAATAATCAATTATGAAAATGGTAGTTGTAATCATATCTGTATAAAAAAATACAGTTAAAGATTGCTTAATGCCAAGTGGGACAATGCTTATTATTATTGCCAAAAGCATAACTGCGTCATATAAAGAACTTATCTTATCATCCTCATTAGCAATTTCAATGATTTTAAATATTTGTTTGCGCATAAAACCTCCAAATATAGTTTTCATATCTCCTTGCCAATACGTTTATAAATATATGATACTATCTTTTGGGTGTGAAATGTCTATTATATATTTGTTGGCTTCATGTAGTGGTGATACAAATATCATAAGGATGTAAAAATACTGATTTAATAGTTGAAAGAATAGAGTTATTACACTAAAAAAACCAGAGTATTTGACGAAATACTATTGGGATAATACAATGGAACCTAATAGAATACGTTGGTAAAACCGGAGTGATCCGGCGACACAATGCTATAGGGACTCGCATGAGTCAGCCAGTTGCAATTTTCACAAGAGACATTGCGACTGCAGTGTCTTTTTTGTATGACTGAGAAATGATAGTCAAGGAGGACAGAATGAAGGTGTTTAATAGAGCAAAAAACAGATTATTAACAAGGATACTGACTCTTGTTGTTAGTATCTCTGTTGTACTTATTATGTCAGGTTCCTCTGCTTGTGCATCTAATAGTATTCCGACATATAGCGGGATACCAGCTGTTCAGATAAATAAGAATATTCCATCTTTTGCCAAGAAAGAGATCATTAGCGAGTCGTATGAAACGTACGGGGAGCTTGATAAACTGGGAAGATGCACTCAGGCTACTGCATGTATTGGGACAGATTTGATGCCAACAGAGAAACGTGGGTCTATCGGGATGGTGAAGCCTACAGGATGGAATCAGAATAAGTATCCAGGGATTGTTGACTCTGAACCGCCATATCTCTACAATAGGTGCCATTTGATAGGCTTCCAATTGACGGGCGAAAACGCAAATGAGAAGAATCTTATAACAGGCACCAGATATTTTAATATAGACGGAATGTTGCCTTATGAGAACATAGTTGCAGACTATGTTAAGAATACAGGTAATCATGTGCTTTATAGGGTTACGCCATATTATGAAAAGGATAATCTGCTATGCTCTGGAGTACAAATTGAAGCTTTATCTGTAGAAGATTCCGGAAAAGGGGTATCTTTTAACGTCTTTTGTTACAATGTTCAGCCTGGAGTGCTGATCAATTATAAAGATGGAAGCAATAAGCTTGATGAGAACTATGTAGTTGAAGCTGTTGAGCGAAAACAGTCAGCTGTTGAAGAAACAAAGTCTGAAAAAACTAAATCGAATACCCAGACTAGCTATGTAGCTAATAAGAATACAAAGAAATTTCATTACGCAAGCTGCGGAAGCGTAAATGATATGAAAGAAAAGAATAAGCTATATTATGACGGCAGCAGGGATGACCTTGTAAAGCAAGGGTATACACCTTGCAAGAGATGCAATCCATAAGAAATGGTGAGTAGTGTTTGTTCAAAGAAGAAAATTGATCAAGAAAGAAGGCTTATTAAGATGAGGAAAAAAATAACTTTAGGACTAGTAGCAATGCTCGTATTGTCGCTATTGGGGTGTGGAGATGTTGATGCTTCTGATGTTGAAACTACTAACAGCGAACTTGTTTCAGAGCAGACTGAAAGTGTAAGCGATGAAATCGCTGATGAATCTACAAAATCAATTCTGAATGATAGTCAGACGGAGGAAGAGTCAAATACAGATGATTTAGAGGAAAACGATTCGGAAGAAGGGCTAATTCTGATAGAAGATACCGAATCTGATGCTGAAGATTCAACTGAATTAAATGCTCAAACTGAGGATATATTACAAGAAGATGATGAGGTTATACCTGAACCCGAATACAGTATATCTGAATTGAGTATGATAATGTATGTAGCCACTACTGCTAATGTCAGAAGTGGTCCCGATCAAGATGATAAGAAAATTGGTACAGTAATTCAAAACGATGAGGTTGTTATAACTGGAAAAGTTGATAATGGGTGGTATAGGATTGATTACAATGGAGAAGATGGTTTTGTAAAGGGGAGCCTATTGACAGAGGAAAAGGCATTTGTTCAGGAGGTGGCTCCGGCTTCAAGTGATAGTGAGGAAGTGAGCATGGCAGCAGGATCTTCTGAGAACAGTGAGCCTTCTGTACATGTAACTGTTCCTGACGAGGGAGATACAGAAGGCAATTTGGTCTGGATTCCAACAAAGGGCGGAAAAAAATATCACTCCAAATCTACCTGTAGTAATATGGATGGACCAATGCAGGTTACTCTTGAACGTGCGGAGGAAAATGGTTTTACACCATGTAAAAGGTGTCATTAATAGAGGTAATACTGTTGGTTGCCAAGAAGCAGTAAGATGTTACTGCTTCTTTTTATATGAAAATGAATAATTAAAATAATATCTGAGTCCGATATGAATAGTGAATATTGATTATTTAAAATGGTAAAAGATCTTTCTGCAAAGATCTGTTCCCATTCTAGAGGAAAACTGTCATGAAAAAAGGCCAAAAATCATTCAACCAAAACGGGATAATAGTTTCAGTATCAATAGTTCATTGTATTATCGGAATGGCTAGAAGTGACTCAACATATATAGAGAGTCAAGAAAAAGCAATATAACATTCTGCGTGGTTAAGGCTACCGTATCTACAGAGATAGCTTGAAACAAAGATATATTTTTGTTTTTACAAGTGTATGAATGGTGAGTTGGAATTCCTCGATATTTATCTGATATCTTATTGAGCAATAGGTATAATAAGGGGTGTGTTATGAGGATATCTAATATCAAATGCCCGTTATGTGGCGCTAATATAGATATGAATATTAATGGAAAAAAGAATATATATTGTCCTTTTTGTGGAGGACAATTTCTTCTGGATGATACCGAGAACACAATAACGCACAATATCAATATTCACGAAAGATATACAGATGATGCGGCTGTTGAATTGGAGCGCAGAAAAGATAGGGATAATCAACGAAAACATACCGAATTCAAAATTGTAGTTGCATTATATGGATTATTAGTCGTTTTTGGCGCTGCTTTATTTTTAAAAGATGAATTAGATGCGAGAAAATCTATTGAAGCAGGAATGATAAAAATAGGCCAGTCATCAGATGATATTAAAGGAAAAGATTATCAGGTAGTTATCCTGCAATTAGAAAGCGCTGGCTTTACTAATATTATGCCCATTGATTTGGATGATGCAGGATGGCTGATTAACAAAGAAAACACAATAGATAGTATATCTATTGATGGAGATAATTCCTTCGATTCTTCAGACTATTTTGCTTCGGATGCAAAAATATATATTATGTATCATTGATATACTAAACAAGATAAGCCCTAGCTTTTGCTAAGGCTTATCTTGTGACCTTATTTATTGGAGTTTTGTATATCCTACTCGTCCTTCAGCTTTTCCTGTATCTTTATAATGGATGTAATACTGTTTCAGATCTGTTCCAAAGGCCTTTACTAAATCTGCATAATTACCTTTGTAGTATTCAACGTTAAATTCTGCACATCCTTGCCGTCCTTCAGCCATTCCGTAATCTTTGAAATGCTTTAATAGCGCTTCGGAGGTATTTCCTACTACATTTACAACGTCAGCATTATGCTCAGCATAATAAGTTGCATTGAAAATACTATCCCATCCAGATGTAGAAGGAAAAGCATCCAATGCACTAACAATTGCGGCTTTTACAGTTGAGGGTGAATTATTACCTACGGATGAAGATGTTCCTCCAGTTGTAGTTGTGGTTGTTGACGGAGCTACATTGTTGTGAGCTGAATTGTGTCCTGAACCAGATACGTGAGATTGGTGAGATTGGTGTGAAACATGTGAGGAGTGGCTGCTACTGTATCTTGTACCAGATGAATGAGAACTGTGCGATCTATGTGAGGAGTGCGAACGATGAGCAGCAAATGCATCCATCGAATATAGTACACTTAGCAGAATAACTAAAGAGCCTACTGCAAGTATTTTATTTCTAGATATATTTCCTTCCTCGTCAAATAAATAGTTTTCAATGCTTCTTCCTATTTTAGGGAATTTTGATTCATCTTTCATTGTAACCACCTTTCTAAGATATCAATTGTTTCAGCATCTTTTTTGTGAAGAATACTAAAAATGCAATCTAACATACCGGAGTAAATGGAACATCTACTGCCATGTGGAATCTTTGGGAATAAATCATCTTCAAGCGCATAATTTATTACTGGACATACTCCACAAAATGGTTGATATACGCAATCACAGCATTCCGGAATAGATTCAAGGCAACTTGCTGTACACACTGCTTTGGTTACATTGCTATCCATTAAATTGTCGTAATCTGAAGTGAAAACAGTACCCAATTTAAAGGTGTTATCTCCCATCTCAGCGACCATTCTTCCTTCGTCACACGTATATATGTTTCCATCATAGTAGATAGCTAACTGTCCAACTGATGCACCGCATGGTGATCTAAGTTCCATATAGTTATTGGAATAATGATGTAGTATTTTATTTAAGAAAATAGTGGCGTGTCCTTCGCTGAATACCATTTTACTGGAGTTGCATTTTAATATGTGGTCTAATGATTTCTTATAAAACGAAACAAATTCCTCAGGAGAATAACCGATCGTATCCCAGTGGTCTTTTGCATATCCCAGTCTGGTAAGTGGGCGTATAAAAATACTGTTAAAACCAAGTTGAATATATGAATCGACAATTTCTTCTGGATAAGTCAAGCTCAATTTGGTTGTGGTTTGAATTGCTCCTATGTTTAGATTACGCGCTCTTAGCTTTTCAATACCTTTTTGAACGGTTGCGAAACTACCTCCTCCTAAACGAAAAGGACGATTGCTGTCATGTATAAATTCATTTCCGTCCAATGAGACAGAAACTTGAACCTTGTGATCTGCAAGGTAATCAGCTATTTCGTCAGTTAACAGTGACAAATTGGAGACAAGGCTATAAGTAATATTTTTGTTACTATTGTTTGTATCGACATAATCGATGATTTTTTTAATTATATGGAAGTTGATTAGGGGTTCTCCACCTTGAAATTCGATATTAATAGATGGAGATGGGGATTGTAGTACTATTTCTGCACCCATTTCAGCAATTTCTTCTGTCATTGATCCTTTGATGGCGCTATTCTCTGATTGGGCTTGGCAATATACGCAGTTGAGATTGCACGTATTGGTTAATACAAAAATAAACAGACTGGTAGGTTGAAGAAGGTGATTTTTTATATCTCGTATATGTGGAATGCTTTTTTCAAGATAACTTTGCCTCGGTTCGTCAATAATAAAGAAATCCGTAGAGAGTCTTTGGATAGCGCTATCTGAAATTTCATGTTCATTTCCTTGTATAAGCTTTTTGAGGGTAGGTAAATCAACAAAGCTATATCGCCCAAAATCATTAGTAATAAGGTAATCATTTTCAAATCTTTTAAAATTGAAATAATTGATCATAATGTTATTGGTTGCACTTTATCAGATAAATATTTATCTGTTCCAGTGAACATTCCTCCACACGCTTTTTTTTCGATGCAATCATTACAAAACGTTGAATACTTGATTTTGTGTTTTGTTATACTATTCATGCATATGTGCCAGTATGGGCGGTCAACAAAGCAAAGCGGGAAATTATAAATAGCAACATCTATGGCGTTTGATATAAGAAGATTAATAGCTGGTTTAATGTATAAAAAAGCATCTTTATAATCTATCCATACTTTGTCTGAATTAATAATTGCATTTCCTAGCATTTCCATACCCATGAATTTGATGCTGTGTATTGAAGGAAAATTAAGAATTATAAAATGAGCTAGTTCTAAAAGGTATGGGGCGTTGATTTTGTTTACAACAATTCTGATTTCAACCGACATCATTTGAGTTGATAACAAATTCTTAATTCCATTTGTTGTTTGTTCAAAACTACCTGGGGTTTGGGTGATTGTGTCATGAATTACAGGATTTGGACCGTGTAGCGGTATGCCAACTAGGAAATCTTCAGGGACACTTCCGGCTAGCATGTGACAATAGTTCTGATTTGCAAATATACGACCATTTGACAATAATAAATATGAGTGTGCCTTATTTCCTGACTTTAATTTTGTTAGTATATCAAACATTTTTTCTCTGATATAAAAAGGCTCACCCCCAGTTATTGTTAAATGCTCCATGTTGCAAGGCATATACTCTATCAACTCATCTAGTATTTCAAATGGTGTTGATTGTCCATTTTTGCGTGCAGGCTCCGCCATTGGACACATTATGCAGTTTGAATTGCATTTATCAGTGATATACAAAGTGTTATCGTTGTTTTTTCCAAAAGTACTGCAGATTTTTCCGTGCGTATCTAGTTCTATGCACGCACCTTCTCCTAACTCGTTTAGAATTGAATAACTATTGTAGTCAGTCTCAAAACGAAGCTGCTCATGTGGAATGACTATATGGGTTCCTGATACTAAAAGAACATTATAAGAAGGACTTATAACATTGGTGTTACTGCTGAATGATATCTTGTATATATTATTTTTTCCATTAAAGCCAAGTATTGAAGTATTCAATTACTAATCCCCCATATAGTGGAATAGATAAGAAGTCCCAAAAAGATAAAAATAGCAAAAGGCATCTTGCGGACAATTTGAATTGTCTTGAGACTGCCTTTAGTTTTACCCCATTGTATTATTGCATCAGCTTCTTCTTGCGTTAATCTGCTTCTCATGTCCTCGTGTGATATTTGTGGCAATCCTTTAATTTTTGAATTTGACATTACTATTGATGAAAAGCTTGATATAATCATTCCTTTTTTGACTTCGGAAGTAGGAATAGTGGTATAATTGTATTCGCTGATTATTATTTTGATTATCATAATAATGCTTATTATGATAAAGTACTGCAATCGGTTATGGCTGAAAAACCAAACATTTGTTATTGGCGATAATATAATTGAAAACAACAATACTCCGATTACAAAGACTTTATTTTGAGTGATCTTTAATGAGGATATAAGAAGTATAAAACTTAAGTTGATAGCTAAAATGGCCCATTCGTAATGATCAATCCACTCTCTGAAAAAAAGTGTTTCTATTTTGATTGCTAATGAAATATAAATCATATTTATGATATATGATTGAATAAACTGTTGAATCTTGTTTTTGACATTTTGAATAGAAAACGAGCCTTTATGATTTATAAACATCCATATCGATTCTACGAATAAATATAAAAAACTTATAGAAAAACTTAGCGAGACTACGATTATGCTCCAAGGTATTATTCGGCCAAATAACATACAGTAATTGCCAGGAATTAAAATTCCTAGGATGATTAGAAGCTTGCTGTCTCCAGCTGCCCAAATATGTAAAATATACAATGTGATTGAAAAAACGAACACTAATGATAAATTAAATAAATAAGCCTCCCATAAAAGATTTGTTTTTAGAATGTATTGGATAAATGTAAGACACACCCCCAATGTACCAAATAGCAATAAAATACTGTTGGTGATGCGGTTGTATTTTATATCTGTTATGGATGCGATGATACCTAGAACATGTGCAAGTATTACAGATAATAATGGCCAAATAATCATGTATTCATTAATCCTATAATGTAGTTTTCAAATTCACATAAAACTTGCATTGGTTCATAGATCGATGACAGTACTACACATAAATAATATTGTTCGGTCTCAGATATTTTAATTTTTGCAATATCTTCATAAGCTGCTTGAGCAGCTGATATTTTAGTGTAATCAAAAAAACTTTTGAGCAGCTGGATTTCATTGTTCATCTTCAAACCAATCCTTTAGTATTTCTTCAATATTATCAAAATTGTCTGCCTCATTGTTGATGGAGGGATTCTCTATGATGGTTGAAGCTAAAGCTCTTCCTAATGTGATTTCACGTATATTTTTTGTTCGTTGTGAAATAATGTATCGTGCACTTTGCGCTATCATTTCATTATCAAAATCATCCGCAGAGATAGTGGAGTTGCTACTTTTTTCTTTTATGTTTACTATATAGTTCGTTCCTTCTTTGTCAATATGAATATACACCTTATCCAAAAAATGATATGCTGCTTTTACGAGAACTTCTTTGGGGTAGATATCTTCAGGATATTTTATAATCATGTTGAATCCTCTAAAGAACGATATATTGTTAATCTGTATACTCTATTATATATCATTCGTGCAGAATGGCCAATGGATTGTTTTAATATTATTATTTACAACTATCGTTTGATTTATGAGGCTATTTAAAGATAAAAGCATAAGTATATGTGGTGATGATAATGATTCCTAAAAAAAGAATTCCTGTTATGCGAGGCGTTAAACAAGTATTATTTTTTACTTTTTTTATAATTATAGTGTCTTTTGTAATTTACTCTATAGAAGTCCGTGCGGATAATGGAGGTACTATAGTCCATATCACAGCAACGGGGAAGTGTTATCACAGAGAAGATTGTTATCATTTACGTAGTGATTATGAGATTACTTTATATGAAGCGGTGATAATAAAGGGATATAATCCTTGTCTAGATTGTGATCCTCCTATATATGATGGGTCAGAACCTTTACATGAGAAGATGGAAAAAAGCCAAGGTGGCTCATCAAGCGGAAACAGGAGTCGTCCGTCTGTATCTCAGAAGAAAAGCTCTCCAACAAAGTCGCTTTCTACTGATAAAGATTCCGGGGAAGTAATTAAAACTAAGGAAGAGGGGAAAATTGAAGAGAAATCTTTATCTACAAAATCTGAAGAGAATAATAAAACGAATACATATTATGTAATAATATTAGCAGGTATTCTGCTTTGGACTAGTGTAAGGATAGTTGCTTTGTTTAAAGACAAAGATGAAACAAATGACCGGAAATCTCTTGAAAAGAATAAAATAAAGGATGATATAAAACAATCAACCGATAAAAAATTAGATGATCAAGATCCAAACCTGTTTTTCGAACTATATTCTTACAAGGATCCTATCTCACTCGTAAAAGTGCCTAAAGGCATGTTTATAAAAAACGGTTTTCCTTGTACTTTGAATAGCAATAAAGGGATTTATGGTGATTTCACTGTATATGTATCTCAAAGAAATCCACGAGTGTTACATATGAATTCTAAGTGTAGTGGAACAACACTAGTCCCTGTGAATTTTTTTCAAGTTTGTAAGCTTCCTAGGTGCAAAAAATGTGCTACAGGATATAGAATTGTCCCTGGAAACACTGATTGGTATGATGAATATTTGAAAATTGTTGAAGCAAAGACGAAGTATAACATTCCATGAGTGTAAATAAATTAAGAATGATAATACAATTAAGATGATTGTTTCCCAGTTGCATGAATAATTATAATTGAAATTATAATAATTCATAATATAATTGTATTCGCATCTCATCTAGATTGATCAAAGGAGCCCTATATGACAGGATCAAAGAATTTCAAGCGTATATCCGATATGGAGAAACTCTATGATGATGTCTTGCAGGCACAGGATTCATTGTATAAGGCTATAGAATACTATAAGGGTCTGCAGCCGGGGGTGAAAAAGCTTGAACGCTATTATTCCGGCCGGCAGTGGAAGGACGATTTTGCAGCTGATGAGATAGGGGAGATTCCTGCTGATATAAAGAGGGGAGTGCTCTCCGAGGATGGTCTCTATGACCTTTTGGAAAATGATCGGGAGATAATGAATATGCTGGGCAGAGGACTATGATCTTTGCCCAGCATATTCATCTCGTTAGTGAGCAAGAAATAGAGCCATCATATGACTTTTGCGGAAGATAACGTAGATTTCTTGAGTGTAACGCAGACATAACATATGGCTACAGCAATGTCACAAAAATATAACATATTATATTGACGCTTGTTTCGAAAATGATACAATTAAGGTAGAAATATTTTTGTTGAAATGGAGGGATTGGCATGAATGAGTTATTAGGCAGCCGAATCAAGGCTTTACGATGTGCTAAGAACTTTACTCAGGAACAAGTCGCTGATCAGATTGGAGTGAGCAGGCAGAAATACGCCCGAATCGAAAATGGGGCAAATAGCATTACTTTGGATGTTCTTACGAAAGTTGCATCGGTGCTGGATGTGAATGTCGGGGATATTACTCGCGTGCTGGATGAAACTCCTTCTGCACAATATAGATATGGTTCAGAAGATGCTTCCTCTGAAATGATATTTGATATGTTGGATCTCTTTTATGCTAATAAACATATGTATGAAAAACTTCAGCATAGAAATATGGAATAGGGGGGAAGTTAAATGCTAGATAACCGGAAGAGGCAGATCCGTATTATTGCTGATGCTTTTAGAGAAAAATGTAAGGTTGGAAGATATGGAATAATCGACTTGTTTAAGGAGTGCGAACGATGTGGATACAAGCTGGTTCGATACCCTATGGGAGACAGCGCAGACCTTGGTTTTGCCCTAAAAAAAGACAACGACATAATAGTATATACAAACAGTAGCAGTAGATTGTCTAGAGAGATTTTTACGCTTGCACATGAAATTGGTCATGTTGTATTACATTTGAATGATGTTAAATCCTTTATAGATGATTCAATGACTATAGCAGATAGAAGTGATGATGAAAGAGAACGAGAGGCCAATTATTTTGCGGCTTGTCTATTGATGCCGGTAGATGAGATAGATAAGTTTATTGATTTGGAATTACCTGACTTTGAAAAGAATAGTATTTCAGCTATGGATATAGCAAGGATGATGTCTGAGTTCAATGTAAGCTATGAAATGGTGCTGAATAGATTGGAGAGTCTGAGTCTAATAGATTCAAATAAAAGAATTCAGCTCGATACAGAGCGAAATATTACACGTGTGGGTAATCTGCTTAGGAGTATAGGAGGCAATGCAAAGCTGAACATTTGCAGTGAAGAGATATATTTGCCTTATGAATACATAGAATATGTTATTTATAATTACAATCATAATGCAGTTCCCAGAGAGACTTTAGAGAAGGTACTGTCATATTACAAACTCACTTTTGAGGATGTAATTGATCGTGTGATCGAACCCTCTGAGATGCAAGTAGACCTGGATGAATTGATGGGAGGTTTAGAAGATTGAGAGCCTCTTTGGATACAAATGTAATAATTCATCTTTATCGAGGAGGCCATCAAAATATTCTGTTTGAACTTTTTGACGAAGGTGTTTTCATTTATGAACAGATACGTAGTATAGAGCTTGAGAATCATGGAAAAGACATTCTTAACTCCTTGGATAATGATATACGTTCAGGTAAATTGGAAATATACTCAGATCAGAAGCTAAAGGATATGGCCGTTTTTAAGATTTTTGAAAACAATGTAAAGGAAAATAGATATCTTTATGGCCCTGGAGACCTTTGTGAGGTGTATGCTATTTCCCTAGCTCAGACTTTGGGAGCGTATTCACTAGTTACAAATGATACAAAACAGGGCGGGCCGTATATGTCGCTTCTTCAATTTGAAGATGATATTATGCCTTTTACATTTGCAGATCTTCTGATCATAAGATTTCTTATAGGACAGGCCGATGAAAATCAGACAGTAAGGGCCTTTGATGATATCAATTCAGCCTCGGATCTGAATTGGAGCTTTAGAAGCCAGCTTTCGAAGTTTATTAGGAGATTTTTTATCGATCCGTATAGGAAAGAAGATACGGTGTGGATCAAGAGTCTTGCAAAAAAATATGATATAAAGATAAAGACTAAACTTCAAATATTGAGGGATGCAATTGATATGTAATAAAGAAAATGGTACAGATATTTCTGATATATAACTGGCGTATGACTATCAAACAAGGATTATTATATTTTGGATTATTATAATTGAAAATATAACTTTTTGATGCATCAAGACTAATAGGATGTCATAAATGTGATGATGAGAAAAAATATGAATAAAGAATATTTGTATCATGGAAGCCCTGTTAAGGTGGACAAGCTTGTGCCAAGCCAGGCATATGATACAGGTTTTGAATCCGGATGTCAGTATGCTGTTTATGCTACGAGTAGCAAGATAATGGCTACTTGCTTTGCATTAGGATGTGTGGAGGAAAATAAAGATGCTGAGCGCATAATGCTTCCGCAATATGGAAATAAAATGTTGTTTAGGAACTGCCACCCCAACTATGGTGGGAAAGGATATATATACCTGTTGGATAAAGATAAATTCTCCCATGCTATGGGAACGCAGTGGGTATGTCATCATGAAATAGTACCGGATAAAATAATAGAAATCAATGTAGACGATTACCTGGAATATTGTATTGTGGAGTAGTGTGTATGAAATCATACCGGGCGAAGTAGTACTTCGCCCGGTATTTTGAATATTGTCACTCTCTGCAACTCACTTTATATAGGAACAGCGTTCTATTATGATGACATATCGACTTTATCAAATTTTTTGACGCAGGCTATAAATATGACAGTGCCTATCAGTACTACTACGATCCAGCTGTATATAGGCATGATGGTCACAGGCCCTGCAGATATGGCCACTCCCTGGGATATGAGATAGTCCCTGTTCATCCCGTGCATACCAAGAGTCACGTATCTAAAGGCGGCAGTGAGGTATGTAAGGGGATTGATGTAGACTATGGGGAGCAGGATGCGGGGCAGAGCTGTAATGGGCAGATAAGCTCTTGACAGATATATCATGGGCATCATGACAAACATGCTGATCATCTGAAATGTCGCCTGATTGCCGGATATCAGGGACAATAAAAGCGCAGCCGAAGCCGAAGATCTCTCCCGGGAATATATCAAAAGATATATTGTCTACAGCGATATGATCTCCGTATTTTTTGGTGAAATTCCTGATCTTGATGATGGGTGTATTCTTATCCATGGCTTTCTCCTTTCACTGATCCTGATAATATGATCCGGGTGCTGAAAATAGCTTTTGGCATCATATGAATGCAGGATTGCTAACTATATTGCTAATAGTATTAGCTAAATGGGCAAAAAATTTTACATCCAAAAGAGGCTTGATCTCATGAGCTTTCTGTGAATGCGAACATAAGCCTCAGCATCCTCTTCACCCAGATACTCCAGCATGGCTGTCATCCTCTCCAGCATTCTCTCCTTCTGGATAGCAACGAGCCTGCGGCCCTCTTCTGTGATGGTCACTACGATCTGTCTGCTGTCGCTGTCATCTGCAAGGCGCTTTATCAGGCCCTTCTTCTCCATGGAGCCCAGCATGGCAGCTACTCTTGCTGTGGTAAGCATAAGGGCCTTGCTCAGATCCTTGGGGTGTACCAGTTCCCTGCTGGCAGCTATGTAGTTTAGTGCCATGAGTTCGCCGCGAGAGTAGTCATCCACATCTCTTGTGATACGAGTCCTGGGCATGCTGGTGCGCATTTCCATAAATTCTTCAGCAAGCTTACGATAGTCCATCCTCAGATCCTTTCTGCAATGCTAATGCAATTGCTAATACTGTTAGCAATTATAATTCTTTAAATATATTTGTCAAGTACTTTTGGCAGTTTTTTATAAATTTATCTCTTAAAATATGCTCATTGCTACTAAGTCTGATGCCGATAAAAGAATAGACGACTAAGGGATGCAAATGACATAAAACTTATGGTAATGCCCTTTTTTACAGGTTCTGACAGCGTTGTGCGGGCAGCCTTAAAGAAATGGGAATCTTGCATGTTTAGTTTTTATACATCAATAATGATCATATGCTGGATGACACTGGCAGTACTGTGCATCCTGATCAATAAAAATGAACATATTCAGCCTGATGCCAAAAAGCTCCTCTATGCGACCTATATCATACTGGCAATTGCGGCTATGGCAGAGTGGTGCGGCGTGCAGCTGGACGGCAGGACTGATATGCCCATCTGGATGCTGAAAGTGGCCAAGTGCGCCGATTATATCTTTACCCCCATGGCAGGGGGCGCTCTTGTGGTGCAGATACAGCTGAGGAATCATTGGCAAAAGGCTGTAGTAGTGATCATCCTGATCAATACGATCTTTCAGCTCATCGCAGTCCCTGGTGGCTGGATGCTCCTGGTGGATGAGAATCATCACTATATTCACGGACCTATGTTCAGGTTCTATTTCTTGGTATGTTTCACGGTATATGCTGTGATCATTGCACAGTTTACCTTGTATGGCATGTCCTACAGGAAACAAAACAGGGTATCTCTGTATACCATCATGGCCATAGTCATGCTGGGCATCATCATGCAGGAGCTGGGTGACAATGTCAGGACCGAATATCTGGGCATGACCATTGGTGCAGCTCTCCTCTTCATACACTATTCCGAATTCTCGCAGATGAATGTGGACAATTATATAGAAGAACAGCAGCGTATCCTTCTGACAGATGCCATGACGGGAGCTATGAGCAGATATGCGTATTCAAGGGATCTGAGCTCCTTGTCTGAGCACGGCTCTGTGCCTGATGATCTCCTGGTATATTCTGTGGATGTCAATGGCCTCAAGCAGATCAATGACAGTTTGGGACATAAAGGCGGAGACGAAGTGATCATCCAGGCGGCAAGGTGTATACAGAGCGTATTTGGCGATGCCAGATGTTACAGAGTAGGCGGCGATGAGTTTGTAGTAGTAGCCAGGGGGCATGGCGAAGATACCGCCAAGGGACTGCTGGATAAGCTGCATGCAGAATCGGCTAAATGGACAGGTTCCGGAGGACAGAAGCTGACCATGGCAGTGGGCTATGCCATCTCAGGTGACAACAAGGGCCTCAATGCAGAGGGGCTGGTACGAAAGGCCGACCTTGCAATGTACGCCGCCAAGTCAGAATACTACAGAAAGACGGGCAATGACCGCCGTAAGCGCGACTACTTTGCAGAAAGCAAGGGCATCGGTTCCGCACATAATTGAGAATTATAATAGCGCTGCTGCATATGAGGAAAATACTTATGCAGCAGCGCTTATAAATTACTAAAATTAGTGAACATTTGAAGCAAAATTACGCTTCCATATATATGCGGTAGACAGTATACTTATTATGTAAAAAAACACACATATGACATAATGTCAGAATACATCCATGTATACATGACATAGAAGTGCATCTATCTACCCACTATTAAGGAGCGGTTATGTCTGATCGGAATGATCTTCATTACGATGCGTTTATCAGCTACAGACATAATGAGTTTGACAGCTTTGTAGCTGAGAATCTGCACAGGAAGCTTGAGAATTTCAGGCTCCCCAAATCTGTTATTCCCAAAGTGTTAAATGGCAAAAAGAAAATAGAAAGAGTCTTTCGCGATGTGGATGAGCTGCCCCTGTCCGACAATCTCTCAGATCCCATCAGCAAGGCTCTCCTTAACTCTGACTACCTGATCACCATATGTACGCCCAGGTACCCGGAGTCTCGCTGGTGCATGAAGGAGATCGAGGTTTTTTTGCAGAGTCATCCCAGGGACCATATTCTGGTGGTGCTGGCTGAGGATGAGCCTGCAGCTTCTTTTCCGGAGATCCTCTGCTACGACGAAGTGGAGACTAGAGGTGATGATGGCAGGATAGTCAGGGTGAGGCGGGAGATAGAGCCCCTGGCAGCTGATGTGAGAGGAGAGAGCAAAAGGGAAGTATTAAAGGCCATGGACACAGCTGTGATGAGGCTCTGCGCAGCCATATTCGGGCTGAATTATGATGACCTCAGGCAGCGCCACAGAGAGCAGAGGATGAGGAGGCTGACTGCCATATTTGGAAGTATTGGAGCCGCAGTCCTTGCTTTTGCCATCTTTGCCACAGTGATGCTGGTGAAGATCAGCAGGCAGAATGTGACCATCAGCAGGCAGTATGATGAGCTGCAAAACAGTTATGCATCCTCAATGGCTATAGCCTCCGATCATCTCTATGAGGATGGGCGGAGAAAAGATGCTGCATATGCAGTGAGAAATGTCCTGCCATCTGACATAGAGAGCGGCTATAATGCCGAAGCTGTCAAAGCTCTTTATAAAGATATGGGAATATACAAGCTCTCAAGGGACTACGCCCCAGCATGCAGCTATGATGCGGATTCCTGGCTATATTATTTCTGCGTATCCCCGGACAGGGAGCATGTGCTTATAAAGGCAGGCCAAAAGGCATATCTCTGCGACGGAGAAAGTGGAGAAGTCATTGATATCATTTCTGCCCACTCAGATAGTATAGACTGCGCCTTTGCTTCTAATGAGCTCATAGTATATACAGACGGCGAGGAGAGTGCCACATATGATATAGGGACCGGTGAGAAAGAAGAAATAGAGCTTCCCGAGTTTTCCAGCTTTTATTGTCCCGATGAGGGAGAATGCCTTATAGCATATGGGACTGATAGCAGGCTCTGCCGTATAGGTGGGAACGGAGAGACAGTATTTGAAACGGATCTGAGCAAGCATTTTCAGACGGACAGCCATGCGCTTACTGCTATTGTCTTTGATGGAGAGCGCATGGCTGCCAGCTTTCAGGGAGATGGCGAGCATAATATCCTGATCATAGATGGAAGTGACGGGACGGTGACAGGTATCTATGCAGATAGGGACGATTCAGAGCCTATAGCCTATCTTAAGGGTGATATCCTCTATACAGCTTCTACTATACATGATATGGAAAATGGAGGCATGACTGCTCATATCACTGCCACAGACCTGTCTGATAACAGGCAGCTCTGGGAGTTTGACGCAGATGATATAGATGTAACAGGCGGAGAATTTGTAGACGCAGGAGACCAGCTCTTTTTCCGCGGGGCTCAGGACGTACTGGTGATAGATCAGCTTAAGGGAGAGCTCTTAAAACTCTGGTCCTATAATCAGGTGATCATAGAGTGCTGGGCGGCAAACGAGGAGCTGTATATACTCACAGCTGACGGAGCGATATATGCCTGCGACAGCTATATGCAGGGTGAGTATACGGACTCCTGGTATGCGGCAGCACCTGCTGAGAAGGTCACTGACGCGGAGTATCTGGGCGGCGACCTCTACTGCATATATAATGAAGCCTCTTATGCGGTGAGATATTCGGCTGACATCAGCCCTCTGGCAGAGGCTGCAGATGGTGAGTATGAATGGGCAATGGCAGATGAGCGCCTGCCTGAGGATGTCTTTACAGACAGTGATAGCTACGATGTGGATCTCAGGCTGGTGGACCGTGTGTATTATTCTGATGATGGCAGCAATATCCTGGTGATATGCACAGATCATACACTGCGTATCCTTGATGCTGCCACCGGTGCATCTATATCCTCCTATGACACCTGGCTGGAGATGGCAGACAGCTTTCGCTATAGCAGTGTCACAGGCAGCTATATCATAAGCGGCGACGCGGGCGGCAGAAGTCTGTCCTATATCCTTGACAGTGATATGAAGATCATATGTGAGTGCGCCTATATAGTATGCGATGAAGAAGGCAAGTTTATAATGATGGATCCTGATCTGAATTATTACAGTATGCCCTTTGTAGATATAGCAGGTCTACAGAGCATGGCAGATGATTATCTGGGAGATCATGAGCCGTCTTTTGGAGTAAAGCAAAAATACGGACTTAATTAGTTGATAAATGAGTCAGAAGGTGCTGTATTTGAAGGCGCCGGCATCTACTCTGACAGAGATATAAAGGGGAGAGGGTCTATATGAGCAATCTGATGATCATACTAATCGCAGCTGCTGTATTTCTGGCACTGATCATATGGTTTACTGTGGACACCAGGCATGTGAAAAAGTGGACCGGGATATCCTTTCTGATAGCCATAGGAGGCGGCCTTATCATCTACGGCTCCATAGATGCCGACCAGTTCAGGGATATGCCTGTAATAGCGGTGCTGCGCACGGTGGTACATGTGGGCCGTATGTTTGGCAATGCGGGAGATGGCGCTCATGATTCCTTTGTTGGCGTTGTGGGTGACAATATCTTTACATCGGTTTTTTACTGGCTGGTGCATTTCTTTGCATACTATTCTGTGGTCAGTGCATTGGTACTGGCTATAGGAAAGGATATAGTCAGGGGCTTTCGCACCTGGCTCCTGCGATTCCGTGATATAGAGCTGATATATGGCATAGATGACAATACCATAGGGCTGGGAGCCTCCCTTATAGCCGGCAGGCGTGTATCTCTGGTATTTGTAGGTAAGGGGCAGATATCGGACAGCTTTGTGAGTCGCACAGGAGCCCTTGTATATGATGACCCGGATGCCATGGGAGCGACGCCTGCTTTTCTAAAGAGGCTATCTGTCAGGGCAGGTACCGGCAGGATCAGGGTCAGTGCCATTTCTGATGATGATGAAGCTAATTATAGCTATGCTGCCGGGATGTTGGGGAGCCTTGAGGAAACAGGTATAGCTTCTGATAACACTGAGCTGGTGCTCTTTGCCAGATCAGCTATGCTGGGGGCGGAGCTTCAGGCAGCTCCTGACCATTATGGATATGGTGATGTCAGGGTATACAAGAGGGAAGAGCTATCAGCAAGGCTCCTGACTCGCAGCTATCCTCTCTCTGATACCGTGGCCTTTGATGATAAGGGCAGAGCCTTGGGAGATGTGGATATCCTGATGGTGGGCTTTGGCAATATAGGACAGGAGATACTCAGAAGGCTTGTGGCCTCCGGGCAGTTTGAGGGGAGCTCGTTTCATGTACGGATCTTTGACCCTGCATGCGAGAGGACGGACGGCTTCTTTCGCAGCCGCTACCCGGGACTGATAAACGCTTATGATATAGAATTTGAAGCTGCAGACGGCAGGAGCAGGAAGCTGACAGAATATATCAGGCAGCATGCAGATAGTCTTAGCCTGATAACTGTAGCTGTGGGAAGTCCTGACCTTAGCAGGGATATCAGCTACGGCATAATAGACGTGCTGGAGAGCTGCGGCGCAGACCTCCCTGTATATCAGTGCTACAGTGACAGGATAGTCCGTAATCACAGAAGAGATATATGTGTGACTACGGGAGTCTATGACAAGGACATCATCTATGGCAATCATCTGGATGCCCTGGCCAAAGAGATCAACCATTACTACTACGGTGAAGGCTCTGTAGATGAGCAGTGGAAGAGCTGCGATTATTTCAGCCGCATGAGCTGCAGTGCCAGTGCCGATTATCTATCCTGCCTCTTTAAGCGCCTGGGGCTTGATAGTAATAGCCTTGGCAGTATAGATGGCGAGCTTATGGAGAATCTGGCAAAGTCAGAGCATCTGCGCTGGATGGCTTTTCATTATTCCATGGGCTATCAGGCTATGAGTAATGAAGAGAGGCAGGAGAGGGCTGAGAGATACAAAGAGGATCATAGCGTACGCATTTGCAAGGATACTGTAAATAAGCGCCATGCCTGCCTGATCCCCTGGGATGAGCTGGATGCACTCTCTGAATATGAGAATGCCCTGACAGGCAAGAATATTGATTACAAGCAAATGGACAGGGAGAATATCAAGGCGGTAGCTGCCATCATAAGCCGGATGATGGAGTGACGGGAGTCACGAAAGAGTCATGAGAACCTTGTGACCGAGAATGCATTTGAGGCTACATGCACAGACTGATAGGCAGTGGCTTGATCTTATAAGCCGCTGTCTATCAGTTTTTTGTTTTGACCTGATCTGAAACGTAGACGGCGGAACGCACAAATATGGATGAAGTGGCAGCTTCTGCCCAGTCCAGCATAGAGATAAGCCGTGCCTGCGAAGAGGATATGGCTACTACCCAAAATATCCTTGATGAGATCCTGGATATCAGTAGGAGTAAATGAGCTCTTGGAACAGGATTATGACCTCTAATTCTCTGTTATTGCAGTATATTTATTAAAAGTATATTATTATAATGCATATGTATATAAAGAAGCTGTTGCACCTGCTGATGATGCAATAGCTTCTTTTATGAGTGAATGCGATCATGGAGTGCCGCCCCCGCCGCAAAATGGCTCTGGTGCTGGATTTTTTACATGTTTTTTACTTTCTTTTAATTTTACTTCACAGTGGAAAAGTAATAAAATGTAACTGTTTAGATGCAGTGGCGCAGTTATGCATTATATAGATGTTACTGCTTGATCACAGCTATGCGTTTATGCACTAAAAATGATATTTTGGTTGTTAATTTGATATATTTCTCATAGTAATAATATTAAGATAAGTAATCTTCTAAGTATATCTACAGCTACAGTCACAGGCATGATAAAGGGAGAATTCATCTGTAATGAAGAAACTGGTAGAAATAAGGGATGTATGCAAGGTGTATAACCCGGGGGAAAATGAGGTCAGGGCTCTGGATCATGTGAGTCTGATCATCGGCGAGGGCGAGTTTGTAGCCATCATCGGCCAGTCAGGCTCGGGCAAGTCTACACTTATGAATATGCTTGGATGTCTTGATACCCCTACAAGTGGTAAATATTTCCTGCATGGGCAGGATGTGTCTCATATGACTGACGATGAGCAGTCGGATGTGCGAAATAGAGAGATTGGCTTTATCTTTCAGGGCTTTAATCTGATACCGTCTCTTACAGCTCTGGAAAATGTGGAGCTGCCGCTGATATACAGGGGAGTGGGCAAAAAAGAAAGGGACAAGCTCTCAAAAAAAGCCCTTGCCAGTGTGGGACTGGCTAATCGTATGGACCACAAGCCCAGCGAGATGTCCGGTGGTCAGCAGCAGAGAGTGGCTATAGCAAGAGCTATAGCTCAGGCACCGCCTATACTACTGGCAGACGAGCCCACGGGTAACCTGGATTCAGGATCCAGCAAGGAGATCATAAACATTATCAAGAGGCTCTACCGGGAGGGGCGCACAGTCATTATCATCACCCACGATCCCGGTATTGCCAGACAGGCGAGGAGAATCATCACCATATCAGACGGGCGCATCGTAAGCGATATCATGAACCCGGATTATCAGCAGAGCAGCTAGAAAATCAGATACATATGACTATTCTAATGAACTGAGCATGATCACGACATAAGCGGAGGACTATATGGAAGGGAAAGACACAATCGTAAACAAGAGCAGCAATAATGAAAAAGAAGCTAGCATAAACCAGAGCGCAAATAAAGAAAAAGAAACAACTAAGGATCAGACTATCAATACCCAAAAAGCTGATACACAATCAGCACAGGTGACAAATAATGAGAACACTGCACCTGTTTATGAAGATTATGAGGCGGATGAGATAGCACCAAAGCCCAAAAAGAAGTTCAAGAAAAGATATATAGTGCTGGGACTGGCTGTGCTGGTCGGGGGCTATATGGTATGGTCCGGGATAAGGGGACCAAAGCAGCAGATCATAGAAGTGGAGACCCAGGCGGCAGCTTTGGGATCAATTGAGAATATCCTGTCGGTGTCAGGTACAGTACGAAGTGCCGAGTCAAAGAGCTATTTTTCTGATGTGACTGCTCCCATAGCAGAGGTGAATGTCAAAGTGGGAGATAAGATAGCAGCGGGGGAGATCCTCTACAGCTATGACACTGACGCGCTGAACCTGAGCAAGCAGACTGCAGAGCTGGCTATCAAGCAGGCTGAGAGTGGTTACAAGGCTATCTATGACAAGAGCCCCACAGTAACAGAGGAGCTCAGATATGGACAGGGTATGACAGCAGCCCAGATACAGGACAGGCTGGATGCCATAGATGTGGAGATAGAGAATATACAGCATCTCAAAGAGGAAAAGCAAAACAGGATCCAGCAGACCTTAAACGATCTGGACAAGGTCCTGATGGATTATAACGAAAACGGCGTCAGTGACAGCGCAGAAGGCTATCGTGCCACCGATAGAAAGGACGATGACGGAGAGGAGCTTTATCTCCAGACTCAGGAAGCCAAAATAGATGTGGCTTATGCCAAGACCAATGACCCTGAGATCATAGCATGGGATAGACAGATCGAAGATCTAAGTGACGAAAAAGCGCACCTGACATCTGCCAAGTCAGCTCAGGGAAGCACTTATGTCAATCCTGACAATGCAGCTTCCACCAAGGCTCAGATGGAATCCACCACTTTGAATCAGGAAGATACAATAGCAAAGCTTGAGAAGGCAATGGAAGGTGTTAAGGCAGATTTCAATGCTGTAGTGACAGGAGTGGATATAGTGGAAGGCGGTACTGTGACTGCAGGCGGAAGGACTATTACCCTGGAGAGTACAGACAATGTGGAAGTATCCGTGCAGATATCCAAAAGTGACCTCCCCAAGATAGCGCTTGGGCAGCAGGTAGATATCACTATCGGAGGCAAGGAATATAGTGGAAGCATATCCAAGATCTCCGGCACAGCTACCAAGAATACCAACGGCGTGGCTGTAGTAGATACCACTATCACCATCTCCAACCCTGACTCTGATATCATCCTGGGGATCGAAGCAAGTAATAAGATACATGCCCAGAAGGCTGATAATACACTTGTACTGCCCTATGAATATGTACAGACAGATTCCGAGGGCGATTATGTACTCATAGTGGATAACGGTCTTGTAAAGAGAAAAAATGTGACAATAGGAATAGCATCCAGTACCCAGGCTCAGATCATAGACGGACTGGAAGTAGGGGATGAGATCATCACAGGTAACTATGATGAGCTTGCAGAGGGTACTGCAGTACAGATAAAGGAAGAAACAAGCAGTGAGGATATGAATCAATAAATACCATATGATACAAGTCAGGATACTATGGGACAATTCGGCGAATATATTAAAAATGCAATTAAACATATAATCGGTAATGGCTACAGGACTCTTATGACCATGCTGGGTATCGTTATAGGTATTGCGGCTGTTATAGCTGTAGTGGCCCTGGGAAATGGCATGTCTTCTTTTGTGACCAGTCAGCTCAATGATATAGCAGGTAATTATGGTCAGATATATGTGGACGGCAGCAAGTCCTCCCAGACGCTTTCACGTGACGATATTGAGATGCTGGAGGCTGCTCTGCCTGATATAGATGGTATATCTCCCGGTATAAGTGCCTATGGCAAGGTATCTGCCAAAAGAGATACGTACAACGCTAATGTTGTAGGCGTCTCACAGATATATGAGAATGCCATGAGTAACGGTATCAAAATGGGACAGTATTTTACCAGGCAGCAGGTGGACAGTGCCCAGAGGGTATGTGTCATGCTCCAGGATGATGCCAAAAAGATCTTTGGTACAGAAAATGCCATTGGCATGGAGCTGGATATAACAGTATGGGGCAAGACTGCTAGCTATAAGGTAGTAGGCATCAGGGAAAATATGAATGAGATGTACTCTTTTCTCATGGAAGGCCAGGACTATTATGCCAATATTGAGATTCCCTACACAGCTCTTGGCGCAGACTTTGATTACAATGTGGATAACATGGGGACGCTCCTTCTTTTTGCAGACCAGTCTATTCTCTCTGACAGGGTGGAAGAGGCCAAGAATCTCCTTCTGAATGCCCACGGGCTTAGGGGCACCAATGCCATCACCGCATACAGTATGGCGGATATATCCGAGCAGCTGGATAGTATACTGGGCTATGCCACAGACTTTTTGCTCCTGGTATCTGTGATATCACTGGTGGTAGGGGGCATAGGCGTAATGAACATCATGCTGGTATCTGTTGCAGAAAGGACCAGGGAAATAGGTATCAGAAAGTCAATTGGTGCAAGGACAGGAGCCATCATGGCGCAGTTCCTTGCAGAGGCGGCTATACTGACCTTGCTGGGAGGCATAGTGGGAATTATCCTGGGAATAGTCATGGCATTTTTTATCTGCAGCGCCATAGGCTTTGATGTGATCATCACTCCCGTATCGGTAGTTGGAGCAGCCCTTTTCTCCATACTCATAGGACTCTTCTTTGGACTGTATCCAGCCAGAAAGGCTGCCAGGATGAAGCCGATAGATGCGCTAAGACTATAGGGCGGGGTATATATAGTCAGGATACAAGGTAGAAGATGATGCATTACTGGTGAGCAAATAGCAATAACGGAGCATATCAATGTATATTGAATATATAAAAAGTGCTATATCCAGCATACGTAATAATAAGGGACGATCCTTTCTGACCATGCTGGGTATCATAATCGGTATATCAGCTGTGCTGACTGTCCTGATCATAGGTGATGGTATGAAGGCTACGGTCAATGGCGAGATGGATTCCATTGGAGCTACTACAATCTCGGTCTCCCTGGATACCACAAAGACCGAAAAGACCTTTAGTAAGGAAGAACTGGACATTATAGAGTCAAATATCAGTGACATTATGGGCATATCGCCGGAACTACAGTTTGGCGGCTATTTTGTGGCGGGGCAAAAAGAGTATGACGCCTTCGTTACAGGCTCTACGCCTGCTCCTGAGCTATCCGGCTCTGTGACTATGGAGCACGGCAGATTTCTGACTAAGGCAGATGTGGATGATGGCAAAGGCGTGATAGTGCTGAGCCAGTCAGCAGCCAATATCATATTCGGTTATGAGGATGCAGTGGGAAGGACCGTGACCCTGGATTCATACGGTGAAGAGACAGAGCTTACTGTAATAGGCATACGCAAGGACAATTCCATGGATACTGCCTATGCCAGTTACGGGGATGAACCTACTCTCATGGCATCCATACCCTATACTACTATGGCGGATGCCTACGGCTTTAGCCTGGATGAATTTGTAGACAGCTTCTCTATTTATCTGGACAGCGAGGACAAAGACAAGGTGCTGGCCCAGACCCGTGCGGTAGTTGAGAATGTTACGGGACTTAGGGGGGAGAATGCTGTAAAGGTATCATCGGGCTACGGCTTTGATCAGACTACTGATACTATACTGAGCATCATCACGGCGGTAGTAGCTATCATCGCTGCAATATCGCTTCTGGTGGGAGGCATCGGTGTCATGAATATCATGACTGTGTCAGTTACCGAGAGGACCAGGGAGATAGGCATCAGGAAATCTTTGGGTGCCAGGACATCCTCCATACTCACACAGTTTTTGGCAGAGGCTTCCATACTCACATTTACAGGGGGAATCATAGGCATTATCCTGGGGCTGACCCTGTCTTATACCATATGCACACTTATTGATTTTGAATTTGTAGTCAATCCGCTACTGGTGGCGGTGGTGGTAGTCATCTCCACGTCCATCGGACTCTTCTTTGGTATCTATCCTGCCAGGAGAGCGGCAAGGCTGGATCCCATCGAGGCGCTGCGTACAGAGTGATCAGGCTGCATCATCATATTGCTAATAGAAAAGGGTTACTAATAAGGGTTACAAATTTAGGGGGAAAACAAAAATGGATAATTTTGACTACGCAAAGCTGTCAGATTGCAGCTTCTACGAGGAGAACAGGCAAAAGGCCCATTCTGACCATGTATGCTTTGCAAACAGACAGGAAATGGCTCTGGGTGTTAGCAGCTACAGATACAGCCTGGACGGGGTATGGAAATTCTCTTATGCAAGGAGTATAGGGGAAGCAGTTGAAGGCTTTTGGAGGCTGGATCATGACTGCCACGGCTGGGACAGCATCAGGGTACCTTCTCACATCCAGATGGAGGGCTATGGGAATCCGCAGTATGTGAATATTCAGTATCCATGGGACGGTCATGAGAATGTGGAGCCGGGAGCCATACCGCAGCTATTTAATCCTGTGGCAAGTTATGTAAAATATTTTAACCTTCCTGAAAATATGAAGGACAAGAGAGTGTTCATATCCTTCCAGGGAGCTGAGAGCTGCGTCATAGTATGGCTCAACGGTTCATATGTGGGATATAGCGAGAACAGCTTTGATCCTGCGGAATTTGAGCTCACACCATACCTTCTGGAAGGTGAAAATAAGCTCTCTGTCAGGGTCATCAGATTCTGCAGCGGCAGCTGGACTGAGGACCAGGACTTCTTTCGCTTCTCAGGGCTATACAGGTCGGTGTATCTTTATGCCTGTCCCAAGGTCCATCTAAGGGATATTACTGTGAGGACTGCCTATGACTCTGCCCGGGGCAGTGCCAGGGTCAGCATACTCAGCTCCCTCCAGGCAGCTATCCCCTGCAGGATAAAATACAGCCTGAAATATCACGGAGAGCTTGCAGCCAGTCAGGTCATGGATATAGAAGAGATAATAGGAGATGAGCAGGAAGTAAGCAGCGTTTTGGAGCTGTCAGATCCTGCCCTTTGGAGTGCTGAGAAGCCTGAGCTCTATGACTTATTCATAGATATCGAAGATATGGACGCCGCGATCCTGGAGTGCAGCAGGATAAATGTGGGCATCAGGAGCTTTGAGATCAAAGACGGTATCATGCAGCTAAATTGTAAGAGGATCGTGTTCAAAGGAGCCAACAGGCACGATTTTAGCGCTCTCAGAGGCAGGGCTATCAGCGCTGATGAGGTGGAGCAGGATATCATCAACATGAAGCGCAATAATATCAATGCTATCAGGACCAGTCACTATCCTGACATCTCCTACCTCTATGACCTCTGCGACCGCTACGGTCTCTATCTCATCGCAGAGAATAATATGGAGAGCCACGGCGCCATGGATATGGCAGCAAAGAATGGAATAGGCGACCCCTTTAAAGTGCCCGGAGACAGGCAGGACTGGAAGGCACTGATGCTGGACAGGGTAGATTCCTGCTATCACAGGGACAAGAATCATCCATCTATCCTGATATGGTCCATAGGCAATGAGTCATCAGGCGGCCTAATTCCTTATGAGATGAGCAGGCGCTTTAAAGAGCTGGATCCTGCAAGGCCTGTACACTATGAAGGTATCAGCTCTGACAGGAGATATAATGATACCAGTGATATAGAGAGCAGGATGTATACCCACGCAGATGAGATAGAGAAATATCTGACGAGGCACAGGGACAAGCCCTATATCTGTTGCGAATATACCCATGCCATGGGCAATTCCTGTGGTGCTATGGACAAGTATACACAGCTGGCATACAGGGATGAGCTCTACCAGGGCGGTTTTATCTGGGATTATATCGACCAGGCTATTACTGTCAAAGACAGGTATGGCAGGGAGTACGAGGGCTACGGCGGAGACTTTGGAGACAGGCCCTGCGACTATGATTTCTCAGGAAACGGGATTGCCTTTAGTGCAGACAGGAAGTCCTCTCCCAAGATGCAGGCTGTTAAATACAATTATAGAAATATAGAAATAGAAATTAATTGTGACAAGAATGATAAGGCTGCCCTGACAGCCCTTGTCAGAAACAGGAATCTCTTTACTTCCACAGGAGAGTACGACTGCATAGTCATCCTGGAAAAGGAAGGAAGAGAAATAGAAAAAGTAAATATGGATACAGACATTGCGCCCTTTGAAGAAAAAAAGTTCAGCCTCCCTCTAAGGCTCCCTGAGGATATATCTGTCTACAATATGGGAGAATATACTGTCACAGTATCCTTCAGGTTAAAAGAGGATACAAGCTGGGCAAAGAGGGGTCACGAGGTATCCTTTGGCCAGGCAGCGTTTTCACTCTATCCCGCAGCTGACAGGAGAGATGCTATAGGAAGGGCTCTTGATATGAGCGGACGCTACAGCCCTGACCTGCAGCATTCATACGCCGGCAACGAACTGATATACAGCTGCGGAGCAGATGATGATAATCTCACCCTGGCACCTATGGAGATCGTAAAAGGCGCCTTTAACCTGGGCGTCAGGGGAAGGGACTTTGAGGTGCTCTTTAATCATCAGTACGGAGGCCTTAGTTCCTACAGATATGCAGGAGTAGAGCTATTTGACAAAATGCCGGGTGTCAATTTCTGGAGGCCTGCTGTTCAGAATGATACAGGTAACAGGATGCCCCAGAGATATGGACAGTGGAAGCTGGCAGGAAGCTACGCGGCATATGATCAGCCAAAAGGATATTTCCCCAAGATCAGGGAAGATGATCACAAGGTGGAGGTGACATATGCATACGTATTGCCATCATCCCCTGAGGGAAGAGTGGAAGTAACCTATACGGTATATGCAGATGGCACTATCAGAGTAAGGGAGAGTATGAAAGCAAACAAAGCCCTGCCTGATATGCCTGAGTATGGCATGATACTCAGGATGCCTGCGGATTATGATAATATCTCCTGGTATGGTCTGGGACCCGATGAATGCTACGCAGACAGGATGCAGGGGGCAAGACTTGGTATATACAGCCAGAAGGTCAGGGACGCCTTTGCGCCATATCTGGTCCCTCAGGAAAGCGGCAACAAGATGGGAGTACGCTGGGCCAGAGTGACAGATAAGAGGGGACGGGGCCTCATGCTGGCAGGAGATGCCATGAACGTGTCAGCGCTGCCCTGGTCACCTGAAGAGATCGATGCTGCAGGCCATCCCTATGAACTGCCGCCTATCCATCATACATGGATCCGCTGCGCTGCCGCCCAGATGGGAGTAGGCGGAGATGACAGCTGGGGCAGCAGGGTACATGATGAATTTCTCCTCCCGAAGGGGCGTGACATGACCTTCGAATTTGCCTTCAGAGGAATATAAAGGTGTGCGGCAAACTGTTACTCGCTGATATTGCTTAGTACGGCGTGGCTGCAGAAGTTATTTTCCACGTTCGCGGTACTTCAAATGGCGTTTTACTAAATTCTTCATTGCAGCCTTTTAATAATGCGCTGCACTCGAAAAAACTCGCCGGGGCAGGGGAAGGGAAGATACTAGTCTTCAATGGTCATTAAGCTCGCTTTGCGACCTTAATTAAAGAGAATATAATACCACTCTTTCAGGCAAGCCTGAGAGTGGCATTACATTCTCTTTATTTGCCGGCAAGCCGTCAAATGACCATTGAATGGGCTTGATCTCACTCCCTGCCCTGCTCAGACAGTTTTCTCGTGGGCGCTAAAAGGCTGCTTATGAAGAATAAGTAAAACTGCCATTTGAAGTAAATGCTCACTTTGTAAAATAGCCTCCTGCAGCCACGCCTGCTGTCAATATTTGGTAGCGAGTAAGCAGCCATGCAGGGCACGTGATCAATATGAACAGTTGACAATGCAGTTTAAAGAGAGTAAAGTGTACTAGCTGATTAAATAAAATGATAAATATCCTAAGGTCGCTGTTAAATGTGTGATCAAGGGTTCGACAGTTCGTTTGCACCATCCTGTCGTTAAACAAAACCAGGGCTGATTAGAAATACTATGTCTATTCTGATTGCTCTGCGTAAATGTGCGCAGAGCAATTTTTGTATTATAACGTTTGCATTATTTCTAACCTGTCCCGTACTATTTATAGAAAGAGGTTAGAGTAATGAATTTATTTTTGGGAATCCTGCAGCTTATTGTATGCTTTTCGGGAGTAGTAGTTCTTGAGAAGCTCTTTGGTAAATATGGTCTTTATGGCTGGATGGCTCTTGCAGTTGTTTTTGCCAACATCCAGGTGTCCAAGCAGATCGATATCGCCGGTGTGTCCATGGGTATGGGCAATGTAATGTTTGCTTCCACCTATCTTGCAACAGATATCCTTAATGAGAAATATGGTTATAAGTCAGGCAAGAATGCTGTCAAGCTCTCAGCTGCGGCACTGATTGCCTATATTCTTTTTGCCCGCTTCACAGCGCTCTTTGTGCCTAACGAATACGACGTGGTGGATGCAGGCATGCAGACTCTCTTTGCTATGTCCATCAGGATCACTACTGCTTCCGGAGTGATGTTCCTCCTCTCTAACTGGTGCGACGTGCTCCTCTATCAGAAGCTCAAGTTAAGGACAGGCGGCAAATATATGTGGTTTAGAAATAACGTATCTACCATTCTTTGCAACTGTTCTGAGAACTTTGGCTTTACCATCATGGCTTTTGCAGGGACCTTTCCCCTTAGCTATTGCCTGGAGGCAGCTATAGCAGGCTCTGTTATCGAGATGATCATCGCTGTATCAGATACTCCCTTCCTCTATCTGGCCAAGGCCTCTAAGGGCAGAAGCGGTATCCTCCTTGAAAAGGATGATGAAGAGGCAGAAGACGGCCTTGAAAATGTAGCCTGAGCATGAGGTAATATATGATACACGATCTTGTAAGATATCAGCTTGATAATAAGAGCTCATTAAAGAGAGAAAATGTACTACTGGTATCTCTGGGCTGCTCCTGGGGGAAATGCGCATTCTGCGATTACCAGGAGGATAAGTCATCTTCAGTCCTGGCCTGTGATACAGTAAATAAAAAGGTCCTGGAAGAGGTCAAGGGGACAAGTGCAGGAGTGAAATGTCTTGACGTGACCTGCTCGGCATCCTATACAGAGCTTCCCTTTACCACGCTCTGTTATATCAGGGAGACCTGCAAAATGAGAGGTATCACCAGTGTGATCCTGGAAGGCCACTATATCTATAGAGAGAGCAATCACTTTTTTGTAGACTTCTTCGGACAATATGGTATAGATGTGATCTTTAGATGCGGCGTGGAGACCTTTGATGAGCATATCAGAGAGGACGTCCTTCGTAAGGGCCTCCCTCATGTGACACCCGGGGATCTGGCAAAGTATTACAGCTGGATCAATCTGATCTATGGCATGGAAGGTCAGAGCATGGAACAGCTAAGGGCTGATATAGCCATAGGCCTTGAGCATTTTGACAGGATCAATCTGAGCATATATACATCAGTAGCAGGTGGACCGGCAAGAGACGAAGCAGCTATCAGGGCTTTCTATGATAGCGAGCTCTACCGGGAGCTTATGGAGAATCCTGCAGTTGATATTTTTGACGAATGGGATGAGAATAACGGTCACAACGTAGGCCACGATATAAAGGAGCGAGAGAAAAAGATATGAATAGTAATAACATTAAACGGCTTACTCAGGGCGCAATGGTCGCAGCCCTCTATGTGATACTGACCTGGCTGGCCAATATAATGGGCCTTGCCAACGGAGCTATACAGGTCAGATTCTCCGAAGCTCTCTGCATCCTGCCTGTATTCACACCTGCAGCTATCCCCGGGCTCTTCGTGGGATGCCTCATTTCCAACATCATAAATGCATGTGCCATCTGGGATATTATCTTTGGCAGCCTTGCTACTCTCGTTGGAGCTATTGGTACCTACTATCTTAGAAAGACCAGGTTTATCTTTACACTGCCTCCCGTTATCGCTAATATGCTGGTAGTACCTGTGGTACTGATCTATGCTTATGGAGCAGAGGATGCGTATTGGTTCCTGGTGGTAACAGTGGGTATCGGAGAGATCATCAGTATCTGCATCCTGGGATATATACTTAAGAAAGTCCTTGACAGGCGCGGGAAAGCAATCTTTAATCCCTGATCTGTCACAGGGGTTAAGAACTTTTCGGGTAGTCTGGTTTTGTTGTTGGAGTGGGTGAATTCACGGTATAATGATTACAGGAAAAGCTGATTTTTATATGGATATCTTGTTCATACAGATTCTGTTCATCGAAAATGAAAGAGAGGAATTGTTATGAAGGGTAGACAGACGATTGTAATCAACAAGACAATGACACTTGAAGATGTGCTTAAGTTCATGGAGGAGCACTGGGACAGGGAGAACATGTCCGAGTTTGGAACCAGGAGAAAGAGCAGCGGAGAACTCGAGTATGTCGTGCTTCCGGCTACGGAGAACTGGGATATTATCATCTACCCCAAGGCAGCAGGAGGTCTTTTCAATAAAGAGAACAAGCTTGTCCTGTCAGCAGCCAGATCTTTACACGCCATCGATCCGTCAAAAGTTAATTACGCCAGATTTTTCAGGGATAAGGACACCTTTGACAGGATCAAGGACTCAAAAGAGGCCATCGATCTCAACAAAGAGATGATGGGCCCCTGCGAGGATGCACTCCAGGAATACACCGGTTTTATGAAAAAGCTTCTGGAAGAAGCAGGGTATCTTAAATAAAACAGGTGAGTTTCGTAATCGCTGGTTATCCGTTCAAGAAAGATTTTGTTTAGTTGCATAAACTATTTTTACAGCAAATGCCGGGCTTTTCGAAGCTCGGTTTTTGTGTTTCGCAGACATTTCATAGACAGCCCCACTCTTTATTTTTGTCGGTAAGCCGGCAAATGTATATTCCCTTTGCCCTGCGAGCCGGATTCATGATCATATTAACGCGAAGGGCAATACACCAATACACCAATATACCAATACAAATATTTTAAGGGGGTGGCAAAAGGGCGGGCTTATACCGATAAAAGACTATATGGCACTATGGATCATTATGTGCCGGCGGGATGGGATCGCGCCGGCATGAAAGGATGTTATGGATACTATTGTTACCGGTAATACTGCGTATTGGACAAAAGAGCTCCTTAGGGATGCCTTTGGTGACGGCAACCTGGTGGTCTGTGGCAGGGATGTTAATGATGCCAAGAGTGAGAATATCAAATGGTTTCGGGCAGAGAGTTCTGATGAGAGGTTTGGGGAACTCTTTTCAACGTACTCATTTGAAAGGGCGGTCTATATTTCTGACTTTGTCACTTACCAGGGTGAGAGGGGCAATGAAGCGGAGCAGCTCAGGGATTTTTTGAAGCTCTGCATTGGCTCTGATATCAAACAGTTTGTCTATGTGGGATCTGACCTGGTTTTGGACAGGGAAAAGAGGGGCAAGGATATTATCCTTGGGACTTCTGAAGAGCTGATCTCATATTATGGCAGCAAGTCTGATATTGAGATGAAGATCATATATATTCCTTTTCTTGCCAGCGGCAGAGTGAAGAGGGATTTCTGGTTTAAAGTCTTTAACTCACTGGAGATGGAGGGTGAGTTTACTTTTCCGTGCCTTGAGGATTCCGTGGGACATTTTATTGAGATGTCCGATCTGGCAGATTTTCTTTACAGGCTATTTGATAAATGGGATAGCGCAGATAGGTCTGTGATCCTGGAGGCCAATGCCCATACCAGCTTTAAGAAGGTCAGTGAATTTATTACGGATAAATATCCAAAGGCCAGGGTCACATATAAGGATAATTCTGAGCATATCACTGACATAGAAGAGAGCGATACAGCCAGGAAAAAGTACGCCTGGTTTGCCAAGGTGGATGTTCTGGATAATCTTGATGAGCATTATGAGGAGTACAGATCCCTGAATCTGGTAAAGCCTGACCTGAAGGAGAAGATCAGGTCAAAGCTCCACTTAAAGAGCAGGAGCATGATGCTCATAGAGCTGGTACTGGGCGCAGCACTCACGGAGTTTTTGGTCCGTATATCTACCAATACTGTCCAATTCAGAATGGTGGACTACAGGCTGCTCTTTGTAGTGGTCATGGCCAGCGTATATGGTACCAATATGGGTATCTTATCAGCTGTGATCGAATGCCTGTCCCTGATATATGCCTATTATCAAAATGGTACAAATGCCATTCTCCTATTCTATGATCCCGGTAACTGGCTGCCCTTTATTCTCCTTTTGATAGCGGGAGCGGTGTGCGGATATGCGAGGCAAAAGAAGGATGAAGAGCTGGATATTATCAGAAAACAAAATGAGAGCCTGACAGACAGGGTGGATTTTATCACTCAGCTCTATAACGAGGCTATGGATTACAAGAACCGCTACAAGAAGGACCTGATCGGCAGCAGAGATGGCTTTGGCAGGATCTTTGATGTGGTCAAAAGGCTCAGTACCACTGTACCTGAGCGTATTTTTGCTGAGTCCATTCCTGTACTTGAGGATATCCTGGATAACAGGTTTGTCGCTATCTATACCATCAATGATGGCAACGCCAGGTTTGCAAGGCTGGAGGTGTGCTCCGGCAAGCTGGGCGGGAAGCTTCGAAAATCCATTAGCCTTGATGATTACGGAGAGGTGCTGGATACTATCAGGACAGGTGAAGTCTGGTTTAACAGGGCCATGGAGGAGAATAAGCCTTCATATGTGGCAGGCATAATCAATGAGGGCAATGTGTCTGTACTGGTCATGATCTATAATGCCAGGTTCAATCAGACGGGTACCTATTATGTCAATCTCATCAAGATCCTTACAGGCCTGATGGAGAACTTTATAGTCAAAGCCTGGGAGTATGAGAAGGCTATCACCAGAGATATCTATATAGAAGGAACCAATATTGTTAATGACAGATACTTTGTAGATCAGCTGACCATAGTCCATGATCTGGCAGAGAACCAGAGGACCAGCTTTAGGCTCTTCAAGATAGAGAGCGAGGGCAGGAGTGTCAGCGAGATGGACGAGCTTCTATCTACCAGGGTCAGAAATAATGACCTGATAGGACTGGGAGAAGATGGCAACATCTATCTTCTGGCAGCACAGGCTGATGCCGAGAGCCAGAGTATCATCCTGGACAGATTTGAGAAGCTGGGTCTTAAGATAAAGGTTGTAGATGGAATAGGAGTCTAGATCATATGAGCCTTGGAATTGATATTCTGATCATCCATTTGCTTATAGTGGCCATATTCCTCTTGTTGTCATATCTGAAAGTCTTGAAGATAGAGAAGGAGATGATGGTCATAGTGCTGTTCATACCTCTTTTTGGGGCATTGTGCGCTCTTATGATCCACTTCATCATTGTGACCGGGGAAAGCGGCAAGGCCGGTGGAGACCTGGAAGCCATGAGCAGCCCCGATGCTGACCAGAACAGGATTCCCATGCCGGAAGCGGAAGGGAGCCTGGTGGTACCCCTGGAAGATGCCCTTATCATGGATGATGCCAGTACCAGGCGTTCTGTGATCATGGACGTACTTATGTCAGATACGGGCAAGTATACCCATATACTGAATCAGGCCAGGATGAACGAAGATGCGGAAGTAGTGCATTATGCCACAACGGCCATGGCTGAGCTGTCAAAGGAATACGAGCTGGGCCTGCAGGAATACAGCATCAGATATGCTGAGGCTCCTGATGATATAGAGCTCATAGGAGAGTATATAGCTTATCTTGGCCGCTTTTTGGAAAGCGGTACAGGACAGGGCCAGGCCCTGGAGATACAGAGGAATATCTATCATCAGCTCCTGGCCAGAAAGATAGACCTGGCACCTGCTTACGAAGATTATATGGCGCTGGTGGGAAGCTATCTGGGAGCAGGAGAATACTCAGCTGCAGACCAGGTGCTTGGCCGTATGGAAAAAGCTTATGGCATGGATGAAGAAATATGGATCCTCAGATTCAGATATTATTACCAGACCAGATCTGTAAGATCCATAAATGAAATGATAGACAAGGCATTATCCTCTGGAGAGTTTATCAGCAGCCGTATGCGAGAGATCATAGATTTTTGGCATAGAGACCGTGAAATGGAGCAGAGATGAAGAAAAGGTTCCGGGTAATTATACGTATTCTCATATGCATGATAGTGATCATGGGACTGCTTCTGGTGGAGAGAATGGGCATCAGGTACGATGTGAAAAGGAGCAGTATAGAGCTACTGCCTGTGTCTGCTGCTATCAGAAATAAGCCCCTGCAGGAAGAAAAGACCTGCCTGTTTATCACGGATTCTTCTGAGACCAACAGTATCGAAGCCAGGCTTCAGTTTGAGCAGATCCTTATTGACATGAGGGTGTCCTATGATGAAGTGGATGTAGTGGCAGACGAGATCCCTGATTTTGCAGCTTATAAGACAGTGCTGGTAGGATGCGTCAACCTCTCGCCTATAGGTGATAAGATACTGGACCTCACAAGCTATGTATATAAGGGCGGCAGGGTCATGTTTGGCCTGCCTATGGAAAAGGATACCACTCTTGATGTTATCGCCAGCAAGCTGGGGATAATAGAGCATTCCTACAGCTTTCATGATGTTGCGGATTTTAAGTCTTCGCCTGATTTTATGCTGGGCTGGCAGAGAGTGTACAGGATAGACGACTCCTATGAATCCTCCATGGAGGTAGCCTTATCATCCTCCTGCAAAGTCTATGCGTCCACTGCAGATGACAGTGTGCCTCTTATATGGAGCAGTGATTATGGTGAGGGACGATTTGTAGTATGCAACTTTGGCTATTGCGAGAAGTCCTACCGAGGAATATATGCCTCTGCTTATTCACTGCTGGAGGATGTGTGCGTATATCCTGTGATCAATGCGGCAGACTTTTATCTGGATGATTTTCCTTCACCTGTACCCTCAGGCAATTCGGAATATATCATGAGGGATTACAGGATGGATACCGCCGAATTCTACTCCTATGTATGGTGGCCGGATGTCTTGAAGATTGCCGGAGAGCACGGCTTTCCTCTTACCGGAGTGGTCATAGAGACCTATGAAGATGATACCTCTGAAGATATAAAGAGTAATGGCAGTACTGCGGATTTTTATTATTTTGGAAATATGCTCCTAAACAGGGGCGGCGAGATAGGCTATCACGGCTACAATCATCAGCCTCTGTGCGGACCGGATTATGAATATCTATATGACGAAGGCTACAAGGTCTGGGAAAGCGCTGAAGCAATGAAGAAGGCCATGGAGGAAGTGACCCGATTTGTGGGGAGCCTGTATCTGTCCCAGGAAGCATGCGTATATGTGCCTCCGTCCAATGTATTGTCTGAGGAAGGCAGGCAGCTTATTGTCAGCTCTTTTCCGGGGATCAGGACCATAGCCAGTATCTATTTGCCCGGCGAAAATTCTTATCCTCAGGAATATGAAGTAAAAGAAGACGGAATGGTAGAAGCTCCCAGGATCATATCAGGCTGCGAGATCGGTGATTACATGATGATGACCGCCTTTTCCGAGCTGAATATGCATTTTGTCAGCTCACACTTTATGCATCCCGATGACCTTCTGGATGAGGACAGAGGTGCAGCCATAGGCTGGGAGACATTAAAAGAAGGCTATAACGGATATATGGACTACCTGGATGAAGTAGTCCCTGATATCAGGAAGGTGACAGGCAGAGGCTTTGCCGGAGCTGTCCAGAGATACAGTAATCTGTGTGTTGAAAAGGAAGATGATGATGAGGGCTGCAGCGTGCATCTGGACGGCCTTATAGATGATGCCTATATGATCGTCAGGATCAATAAGGGCGTATCTGCAGGTATAAAGGGAGCGGAAGTAGTGCAGCTGGCTGGTAACCTCTACCTGATCAGGGTAAAGGATGAGAATGTCAGGATCAATACTAAAAGGTAAGTGATCATGAGAGTATGTATGATACTGGAGGGAAGCTATCCCTATATCAACGGCGGCGTTTCCTCATGGATGCACAATTACATAAAGGCCTCACCTGACATAGAGTATGTGCTCTGGGTGATCGGAGCCCATGAGAAGGACAAGGGACGCTTTAAGTATGAGCTGGCTGATAATGTCCTTGAGGTTCATGAGGTCTTTTTGGACTCAGCTATAAAGATGGCTCCTGCTGGCAAAAAGGTGCGACTTACAGTCGAGGAAAAGGAGGCTGTATCTGCGCTCATAGACTGCGCAAGGCCTGATTGGGGCGTGCTGGTAAGTATGTTTCAGGACAAGAAGATGAATCCTCTTGACGTACTTATGAGCGAGGATTTCCTGGATACCATGACAGCTCTGTGTATGGAAAAGTATCCATATGTAGCATATGCAGAGACCTTCCACACTATGAGATCCATGCTCCTGCCGGTGCTATATCTCCTAAGTATGGAGGTGCCCGCAGCTGATATGTATCACACAGTATGTACAGGCTACGGAGGGCTCCTGGCGGTGCTTGCAGCTTATCAGACAGCTAGGCCTGTGATGCTCACTGAGCATGGCATATATTCCAGAGAAAGAGAAGAAGAGATAATCAGGGCAACCTGGGTCATACCGGCTTTTAAGAAGCAGTGGATCAGCTTCTTTTACATGCTCTCTGATGCTATCTATAAAAAGGCAGCCAGGATCACGAGCCTTTTTAACAATGCCAGAAAGACCCAGATAGAGCTGGGTGCTCCCAGGGAGGTCACAAGAGTAGTGGCCAATGGTATCTTCTACGACAGGTTCAGCTCTATCCCTCTTAAGGAGGAGGACGGCATTGTGGATATAGGAGCGGTTATCAGGCTGGCGCCTATCAAAGATGTCAAGACTCTGATCTATGCCTTTTATGAGCTCACGAGAAGAGTGCCGAATGTAAGGCTCCATATCCTGGGAGGCACAGATGATGAGGAATATGCTCAGGAATGCTACAATCTGGCAGAAAATTATGGGCTTAAGAATTGCATCTTTGCAGGGCAGGTCAACGTGATCGAATATATGGAAAAGCTGGACTTTACAGTGCTGTCCAGCATTTCCGAAGGTCAGCCCCTGAGCGTACTGGAATCCTTTGCCGCAAGGCGGCCTGTGGTGACTACGGAGGTGGGCTGCTGCAGGGATCTCATAGAAGGCGGCGAAGGAGATAAGCTGGGCAAGGCAGGATATCTGGTACCGCCTATGCACAGAGAAGCCTTGGCGGAGGCTATGGAGAGGATGTGCTCATCCTTTGCCAGGCGCCTGAGAATGGGCGAAGTGGGCCAAAAGAGAGTCAGGACCTATTATATCCACGAGTCCATGATGAAGAATTATATGAGTATATATAAAGAGATTGAAGAGGAGTGTTTATAAGGCTGGTAATCCATTTGGATGGCAGCTGTGACATTGTCGGCAGCATTGATTGAAAGAGAGCGGATATGGCAGGAATAGGATTTGAGCTTAAGAGGCTTTTTAAAGAAAAAGGCGTCATAGCTATATTAAAGGCCTATGGTTATACAGGTGCTGTAACTACAGGCCCTATGATACTGGGCGTGCTGTTCCTTCTGAGTATCAGCTATATGGGGCAGTTTTTTGGCCTTGTTCCGGCAGACAGAGATCTGATGGTATCCATGATCACCTATGCTCTCCTTGCATCGCTTATTTATTCAGGTCTCTTCTCCATGGTGATGACCAGATATGTGGCAGATATGCTCTATCAGGAGAGGAACGGCGACATACTGCCCTCACTTGAGGGGCTGTGTATTATCATGCTCCCTTCGGGAAGCATATTCTTTGGCATATTCCTGGGCTTTTCGGGCATAAGCTTTAGCCTCATGGTGATTGAGTACATACTCTTTGTAGAGCTCCTGTTGGTATGGACACTTATGAACTACCTGACGGCAATCAAGGATTATAAGGGGATATTCGTATCCTATCTCTTGGCAGCACTGCTTGCCATAGGTCTGTCATACCTCTTGTGCCGCTTCGTGGGCGTATCCATAGAGTCCCTTCTCTTATCTGCCTGCAGCGGCTACGGGATCATGATATGCATGGATATGGTATTGCTCTTTAGATATTTTAAGAGCTCGGGTAGGCACCATTTTGCATTCCTATCATGGTTTGACGAATACAAGGATCTGATGATCATCAGCGTAGCCATGGATATAGGTCTTTTTTCCCATCTGGTGATCGCGTGGTTTAGCAAGGTTGGAGGCCAGGTGGGCGGACTCTTTTACTCGGCGCCCAAGCACGATATAGCAGCGATGTTTGCATTTTTGACCATACTGATCACCAGCATCAATTTTGTGGCATCTGTGGAGGTGCATTTCTATCCAAAATACAGGAAATATTATGACCTCTTCAACGGGTCGGGCTCCATCACTGAGATCAGGCAGGCCGAGGAAGAGATGATGACGGTACTGGACCATGAGCTGGCATATACCGCCAGAAGGCAGTTCTATATGACGGCCATATCTCTCTCCCTGGGGCTGGTAGTACTCACCAAGCTCCCGCTGGGCTTTGATGCTCTGATGGAAGGGTATTTCAGGATCCTATGCGTAGGCTACGGAGTATATGCCATAGGCAATGTTATGATGCTGATCCTGCTGTATTTCATTGACTATGACGGAGCCAGGAGGGCTTCCCTTATATTTGCTTTTTCTACTACGGGAGCCTGTCTTTTGTCCCTCTTTATTGATGTCAAATACTACGGCTTTGGCTTTGCTCTAGGGAGCCTATGCTACTGCTTTTACTGCTGGCTAAGGCTTCGCAAATATATGAGCAAGCTGTCCTATCACATACTCAGTACTCAGCCCCTGATGAAAGAGAACAGACAGGGCTTCTGGGGGAGACTGGGTGAGAGTCTTATGAAGAGAAAGGGCGTGTCATGAAGAAAAAAGCTGATCTGTCTATAGTGCTGATACTGCTGGCGGCAGTCCTTATGATCCTGTGCTCCAGGATATATACAGAATACATCTCACCGCAGCTTATGCCTGAAGAAGAGACTGTTGAAAACGAAGCTGCCACTGAGGATACGAGGGCCCGCAAGAAGGTGCAGATAGGAGCCGATCATCTAAGGGATAATGATACCCTATACGACTATGATGAGACAGGAGTCGTCTGCATGTATCTCACTGTTAGAAGGGGAAACGGACCTGAAAACAGTGATCACAGCTGGGAAGAGATAAATCACTATTCTGCCTATGACTACGATGAGATGAATGTAGACAGGTACAAGGTGGAAGCGCTCCTGCAGGTGGGCGATGAAAACGGGCCTAAGAAGGGCGAGCTGGGCTATGGGCGCACTGCGTCTAATGCTACTGTCCAGATAAGAGGCCAGACCTCCACCAGATACAGTCAAAAAAATTATAAGATCAAGCTGGATGACAATGTGGGCCTCTGGCATGATCAAAAGACCATAGCCCTTAACAAACATATGGCTGAGGGCCTCAGGTTCAGGAATATGCTGGGATTTTCACTCCTGGAGGATGTGCCGCAGCTTATGAGCCTTCGCACCAATCTGGTACATCTGTATGTAAAGGATGAGACCAGTGGCAGCGGCGAAGAAGCTCTCTTTGAAGACTATGGCCTTTATACACAGATAGAGCAGCTAAATAAACGCGCATTGCAGTCCCACGGCCTTGATAAGAATGGTTATCTCTACAAGATCAATTTCTTTGAGTTCTTTAGAGAAGAGGACATTATCAAGAATCTGGATGATCCTGACTATGATGAAGACCTATTTACTGACAGGATGGAGATCAAGGGCGAAAAGAATAATGCAAAGCTCATAGCAATGCTGGATGATGTCAATGACATGTCCCTGGACATAGAAACGGTCATAGCAAAGCATTTTGACAGGGAAAATCTCCTATACTGGCTGGCCTTTGAGATACTGACAGGTAATATCGATACTCAGAGCAGGAACTGCTATATTTACAGCCCTCTTAATGAAGACTGCTGGTACTTTATCTGCTGGGATAATGATGATTTCTTCCAGTTCGATGAGGATGAGATCAGGGGCAACGTGGACTATGCGGGCTGGTGCAGAGGTGTGAGCAATTACTGGGGCAATGTACTCTTTTCGAGATGCCTGAAATCTGAGGCTTTCAGGACCGATCTGGATAAAGCGATAGATGATCTGAGAAGCGGCGCTCTGTCCAAGGAAAATATCACTAAGAAGGTGACCAAATACAGAGAGAAGGTAAAGCCTTATGTATTTACCAGCCCTGATGTCACCTATGCTCCTCTGACACCGGAGAGATATGATGAGGTGGCTGATGCCCTTCCTGATCTTGTGGATTTCTATTATGACAATTACCTTGAGACATTAGAAGCGCCTATGCCTTTCTTTATAGGTGTACCTACTGCTTCAGGCGGCAAGATACATTTTGCCTGGGATGTGTCCTTTGATTTTGCCCAGCAGGATGTGACCTATCATATGGAGCTATCCGACGATCCATACATGAATCATGTGATAGAGCGCTACGATGGTATATGGCCGGGCTATGAATGCGAGATGCCTCAGGGGGGCAAGACCTATTATGTAAAGGTAACTGCAGAGGATACAGACGGCAATATCACAGAAGCCTTTGATTATCACGTAGATATAAATGGCAACAAGTGCTATGGCGTGAAGGAGTTCTACATAGGTACTGACAATGAGATCTATGAGTACGAGAGGGTGGAATGATCATGACAGGCAAGGTTAATCAGTTCAGGCACGAACTCAAATATCTGATAAACGAGCCTGAGATGGCTGCCATCATGGCAAGGCTAAGGGGCTTTATGACGCTGGATCCAAATGCATCAGAGGATGGATATATGATCAGGAGCCTGTATTTTGACGACGTGTGGAACAGTGCTTATGAAGAGAAATACATGGGCATATATGCGCGCAGGAAATACAGAATAAGGATCTATAACTGCTCTGACAAAGGGATCAAGCTGGAGAGAAAAAAGAAGGAAGGCAATTATATATTCAAGGAGTCGGCAAGCTTGACCCGGGCTGAAACAGAGGCCATCCTTGATGGTGAATATGATTTTCTCTTAGAAAAGGATAATAAGCTCTTAAAGGAATTCTATTACGAATGTGTGAGCAATTTTCTAAGGCCCAGGACTATAGTGGATTATGACAGGATACCATTTATCATGGATGAGGGAACGGTGAGGGTGACCTTTGACAGGGATGTGAGGGCAGCTGTACTATCCTATGACATATTTGACCCGGAGCTTCCCACCATGGGGGTCCTTGACAGCGGGTATCTGGTCATGGAAGTAAAGTATACGGAGTTTTTGCCCCAGCTGATAAGAGATCTTTTGCCGCCAAAGTCCAGAGAAATGGTGGCGGTGTCCAAATATGTACTGTGCTGCGATAAGACGCAATATCTGTTTAACGAGAGTTATTATGGAGGATCAGTATGAGCGTAAGAGACGTTATCAAAAAATCTATTCTGGAGTCGGAATTCTATACCAAGTTTGATGTGGGTCAGATCGCCATAGCACTGATATTCGCCGTAGTACTTGGATGCTTTATCTATCTGGTCTACAAGAAGTATTACGCAGGCGTCATCTACTCCAAGAGCTTTGCAGTGACACTGGTGGGCATGACCATCATGAGCTGCATGATCACCCTGGCCATCAGCACCAATATCGTGATATCCCTTGGTATGGTGGGTGCGCTGTCTATTGTCAGATTCAGGACAGCTATTAAGGATCCCCTGGATCTCTTGTATCTGTTTTGGGCTATCACGGTAGGTATCACTTCCGGAGCATATATGTATGTCCTGGCACTGATCTGCTCTGTGATCATGCTGATTGTGATCCACATATTCTATCATAAGCAGACAGAAGGTTCTATCTATGTGGCTATCATCCACTACACCGGCGACAAGGCGGGAGATCAGATCCTGCAGTCCTTTGGTAAGAGCAAATACTATATCAAGTCCAGGACCTTTAGGAAAGAAGTGACAGAGCTGGCTGTGGAAGTAGCTGTCAGGAAAAACGACCTGTCCTTTGAAGAGAAGATAAGGGATATCGATGGCGTAAAAGATGTAACATTGATACAGTATAACGGAGAATATCACGGATAAGAGGTGTTATTGATCGTGAGTGCATTGCAATAAGGCAAAATTGCGCTTGCGTGATGATATCTGCGCAAAGAGGAAGGATAAGTGTCAGATAAAAGGGCCGGTAGGTATTTAGTGATCATACTTACAATTATCATACTGGGAGCATCTATTGTGTTGTGGAGATTTCTAACAGGGACCGATGTGATTCATTATAATGACAGCGATGAGATCCTCATCAATCCCTACATCGGCTACGTGGTATGTGCCGATGATGACAGGAATATAGTAGACAGCAGCCTGGTCTATATAGATATCACCTGGGCTGAGCTGGAGCCTTATGAAGGTGTATATGCACTGGATGAGATAGCAAAGGCTAACCATATAGCAAAGTGGAAAGAGGAGGGCAGACATGCCGTCCTCCGCTTTGTGTGCGATATACCTGGAAAAGAGCCTCACAGAGATATGCCTGACTGGCTGACCGGGAAGATAAGCGGGACGGACTATGATATGACCTATGGCAGGGGCTATTCTCCTGATTACAATGATGAAGTCCTCATAGAATATCATGCTAAAGCCATAAAAGCTTTGGGCGACTACTTTGGCGCTGATGATTTTGTCAGCTATGTGGAGCTGGGAAGTCTGGGCCACTGGGGAGAATGGCATGTATATTATCCTGCAGGGATCAGCAGGATCCCTCTGATTGATATCAGGCGACTGTATGTAGAACCGTATCTGGAAGCTTTTCCCCATGCAAGGCTTCTGATGAGGCGGCCCTTTGCTGAGCTGCCTGAGGCAGCAGGTGTGTACAATGACATGACAGGAGCGGAGGAAGATACCCTGGTTTTTCTGGACTGGATAGAACACGGCGGAGATTATGATCAGACAGGAGAAAGGTCGGCTATCCTGCCACGCCCTGAGATATGGAAGAAGGCTCCTGTAGGCGGAGAATTTACCAGCAGCATCCCTATGAGCGAGATGCTTGGGAGTAAGTACGAGAGGACTCTGCGCCTTATAGAGGATAGTCACATGTCCTTTATAGGTCCCAAGGTGCCTGAGGTAAATGAGGACGACGCTGCATATGCAAATAATGCATATGACCTCTTAAACCATGTGGGTTACAGATATGCTATATCCCATTTGTCCATAGCAAAGCATGGAAAGAATAGAAAAGTGAGTGTGACTGTGAAGAATACCGCTAGCGCACCCATATACTGGGAGAGGGAGCTATGCTTGTATGTGACAGACGCAGGCGGCAATATCATAGAGAAATATCCTCTGGACGTAGATCTGACCCACCTTTGCGGCGGGGAAGAGACGACCTGTCATACAGTTCTTTCGGAAGAATATCTGACAGAAGATTATGAACTGTGGGTGGGAATTGAGGATCCGCAGGCGGAGCTTCCTGACGTCTATTTGGCTATGGATGCCCCGCGGAATGGATACTTATCAAGACTCATCCCTTCGCCCTGATCTGATAACCAGAGAGGATCTTAGTGATAAGCGCAGCGCAGGGATAAGGAAGCGGCCATTTTTGACCGATAAGAGAAATCGAAGCATTGGATACATAGGAAGATTTTTTCACGGAGGAAGAATATGTTAACATTTATTGACATTCTGAGAAAAGCAGGCATTGACCCCAGGAAGACCAAACTCATACGTCTACCCATGACAGACCCTGTTTTTAAGGAATGCTATGACAGGGGGATGATATACGAGTATACCTGTCATCAAAAGGAAGGCTTTAGCAAGGGATATGACTACTGGGCTGTGTTCATAGGCGGCAATGGCAGCAAGGCACAGTTCTATGCGCTCTATCGTGTTGGCGATGCAATGCCGGATGACAGGAATAGGGCAGCAAAGAAACTACCTGAAGCTGAGGCAGACCGCTACTGCGGAGAAAATCTGATCTACGAGCTGGAGCACCAGGACATCCTGAAGGAATATGAGTACAGGCTGACCATAGAATGGGGCAAGTCCAGAATGTGGCACCAAAGGGCTGTAAATGACAAGGAGATCGTCAGCATTAGGGCTGACAGGAAGAAGGTATTTTCCGGCTTTGAAGACCTGGTCATCAGTTATGATGAACTCAAAGAGATCATAGAAAACGAAGCTGTATACGCTGAATGGCATGCGGCCTTTTCCGCGATATACGCCATTTATCTGATAATGGATACAGAGACCGGAATGCAGTATGTGGGCTCCGCCTACGGCAATGAAGGTGGGCTCCTTGAGACCTGGTCCTGCTATGTGAAGACCCAGCGGGGCAATACCAAGCAGATGAGGAAGCTGATCTGCTATCATCCCGACAGATATCACAGATTCAGGTTCTCTGTACTGCAGATACTGCCAAAGACGTTGACGGCCGAGGAAGTAAAGGCCATAGAGCTCCGCTATAAAAGAAAGCTGATGAGCCGGGAATTTGGCATGAACGAAAACTAAGAGAATGGGAGACTTGAAGACTATTCAAAGGCAGTACGGGATTCGGCGTATAGAGATCAGCTGATCAAAGAACTGATCCCGGATCAAAATGCAGATTAAAAGCTATATTCAGTGGAGCTGTGATCATCTCACAGTTCCTTTTATTTTGATCTATTTTGCTGATATTACTGCAACATTTTGAGATGAAAATCTGTATAATAAGTGAGTCGCTTTTGAGCATTGCTTATGGTAGCGCTTGCTCACAGGTGATCAAAGGATAAATGCTAAGCATGGAGGAGATGTATGAAGAAAAGAATAATAGCTGCGTTAGTTGTTTTGACGCTGATGACGGGATGCGCCACAAATTTGAGCCCTGCCGGATCGGATGCTCAGGATAAAGCAGCTTTTAAGACAGAGGATGATAGCAAGGAAGAGCTGTCTGATTCTAAAGAGGAGGGAAATGGCATAAAGGCTGATGCAGCTCTTTTCCCGGATGAACTCTTTCGTAAATATGTAACGGGACATTTTGACACAGATAAGGACGGCTGCCTCAGTGACGAAGAGATAGCTGCGGTGCAGACCATCAATCTGAGGTCAGATGAGGATGGAAAGTATAAGGATATAGCTTCTGTAAAGGGTATAGAGACATTTACGGAGCTGACGAAATTATCAGTTAAAGGCACTGCTGTTACAAGTCTGGACCTCTCTGGCAATACAAAGCTCAAATATCTCCAGTGCTCAGAGACAGATATAGTAGCTGTCGATACATCTATGCTGCCGGAGCTGGCCAATCTGCAGCTGGCAGGAACTAATGTACAGAATATCAATCTCTCAGGCAATCCCGAACTTCAGACTCTGGATATATGTCAGACCGATATCAAAGAAGTGGATCTGACAGCAGTTCCAAAGCTGAGACAGTTATTTTGCAGTGATTGCAACAAATTGACCGAGCTTGTTCTTGCATCTAACATTAAGCTCCAGGAGGTCAGTATACAGGGAAGCGGCATCCAGACTCTGGACCTTAGAGGTCTTACCTGGCTTAACAATGTGACCTGTGATGCTGATGATGAGATCATAGGCTGCGACAAGAAATGGATCAGCAGAGTGGAAGCTATCGCTGAGGATGGCATGGAGGCAGATCTTGCTGATGATGAGAAGGACGCAGCTAAAGCCGTTCCCGGAAACGGTGGACATTTTGTATTATTTGATAAAAAGCTCTACTTTAGGATACCAAGCGAAAAAGCAATGAATGAAACTGCGGCAAATGCAGATTATGAAAGCCTGACCATGGATGGTTCTTGCAGTATCGTAGCTTTGGATACAGAGAGCATGGAAACCACTGAGCTTTTTGAGGATTCATCAAAAGGACCTATTGTGATATCAGGTGGGCGTCTTATATTGTCTGAAACAGACAGCACCGGAAAAGAGTACGTAGAGGCAATGTCTCTGGATGGCAGTAATAGAGAAAAGCTGCCTGGAATCAGGGTATATGCTTCGTCTCCTTCAGGTGATCTTGTCGTTACAGGGGGAATAGAAGATGATGGCAAAATGCATTTTTACCTTATAGATGATAAGGGTGAAAGTGTGGAAGTTAAGAGCAGCCGAGAGCTCTATGATTATGCCGGCCTGACTGAGGACACATTCTATTACGTGACTTTGTCCGAAGATTGCGACTATGGCTCTTTTGCCGGCTATGATCTGGCAACCGGTAAGGAGATGATCTATGGAGATTTTGATGCAATATCGGATTTCCAGACAGCTCCTCCTGTGGTGGACCAGCTGCATACCTATAACGCATGTGTATATCTGCAGGTGTCCTTGAAGAAGGGCGCATATGGCAATTATGGTGGCTGCAAATTTTATGATGCTCAGTGCGCTACGGAGAACAGTCTGAGAGAGTCTATCCCTGTGGGACAGCCCATATATTTTGGTGACAGAATGATGACTCCTGCTGCCAATCTGTCGCACACGATAAACAATACTGGGCGTTATATGTATGTGGAAGGTGTTACAGGAACAGCAGGTATAGATGAAGAGGGAAATGCCGGATACTTTGCAGAGTGGGGACGATTTGTAAAGGTGACAGAAGATTACCCCTTCAACACTGATGGCCTTCACGATGTAGAGGAAAAAACGCAGCTGTGCGAGCTTGTAAATAACCACATTTGCATAATAAGAAATACCCAGGCTGTAGTGCCTGATAAAGACATTGCCTGGGGAACGGCTTACAGGAGGATAGAGACCAGTATCGACTATATTGATACATCAAGCAAACAGACAGTAACCATCGCCAGGGTAGAGAATCCCTATGCGGATGCAGATCCTCTCAAGGGAATGGTGAGAAAAGATATACTGGAAAGATTTCGTGCTGAAAATCCTGTGGTAAATCCCTGGTCTATCCACGCTGAAGCCCTGGCCCTTGGAACCTGGGTCCAGTCTTCTATAGGACAGGACTCTATCCCGGAAGAGATCAGAGAGATGGGTGATCATATCGGTTATGGCAATGAATACTGCTTTGGAACAGATATCGGCAATAATTTTGACAACAATCTGCCCTATATGTATGCAGTGTATTTTGCCCTCAAAGACTATTACACATCAGGTGGAACAAGAAATAGCGACTTCTATTATGCGCTTGTAGATGATAACGATTATTTAGGCAATGGCGATCCCGAGAATATCAGGGAGATGTACCAGGATCTCAGAAAGCTGATCACCGCCTGCAACAATGTATTAAGAGAAAGATGAAATCATCACCCAATCTTGGAGAAGAAGTCGGTGCAGAAATCCATGAAGATCCTGGCGGCGTCGCCAAGGTAATGGCCTTCCTGATAGGAGAGGAAGATGGTGCGCTTGCACTCCGGGGAGGTGATGCGTACCGGAGTGATCAGTGAATTGAAAAAGGATTTCTGAGTCTGGTAAGGCAGCAGGGCGATGCCCATCTGCGACTGGACGAAGCTCTTGAAGGTGCCGGGGCTATCGCTCTCCAGGATGATATTGGGGGCAAAGCCTGCCTGCAGGCAGAGCTGGTCTGTGAGCTGCCTGATGCTGGGGCCAATTGAATATGTGACGAATTGATAAGGAGCAGCTTCTGCAAGATTGATGCTGCTCTTTTGCGCAAGGGGGTGGTCCTTGTGGGCAGCGATCACTATGTCCTCTTCCAGGAGCTTGATATTCACAAGGCCCCTGTAATTGCCGGGAGTGGCTGATATCACAAAGTCAAAGTCTCCGGCCTGCTGGAGATTGTGTGTGGCCTGCTGCTTGAGATTCAGGGAGATGTTGGGGTAGAGCTTATGAAAATTGATCAGCATATCAGGGGCAATATTTGAACCCGCCAGGATGATAAGGGTCAGATGGCCGAAGGGGTTGCTGCCAAAGTCCAGGAGCTCATTTTTGGCATTGTCGATCATATTCAGGGCTTTGCTGATATTGCGATAATAGATCTCGCCGTTATGATTCAGGCGGATATTGCGGCCCTCTCTGTCAAAAAGCCTGGTCCCCAGTTCCGCTTCCAATGTGGAGAGGGTGCGGCTAAGAGAAGGCTGGGATACATGGAGGACTTCACCTGCCTTGGATATATTCTCCTGTCTGGCTATCTCGCAAAAATATCTGAGCTGTAAGAGTTCCATAAGGGCTCCTCCCTAAAAGGTTAAAAATACAAATAACGCTACGGCTGTCAAAAGTAGCTTCCGGCTTCCGGGTCTTATATTCGGTTAAACTCGCAAACGCTTCGCTTTTTGCTCGTTATAAAATCACTGCTGACGCAGTTCTACGGGTACGGGGCTTATAACCCCGCACCCGTAATCAAGATATTTCCACCACCTAAAGGTGGTGGGTTATCTTGATTATTTTATATATAACATCTATGTTATATATTCTATTATAAATTATATATTAGACGACATATGTAATCAATAATATAATGGTTTCATGAGCAAGAGGAATACAAATTATATAAATGGTATATATAGATACTGCATGAGGAAAGTGAACCAGTCAGGGATTTGAAGTTTTTGTATTTTAGATTTTGCTTAATTGATAAATGGAAGAGTTGGGGATCTGAGTGGTAATGACCGGAGAAGAGAGGGCAATGGAAGCAAATATTATAGTAAATACATCCTGTGGAAGGATTGAAGGATATGAAGAAAATGGAATGATAGCCTTTAAGGGTATCCCGTTTGCCAAGGCACCTGTAGGTGAGCTAAGGTTCAAGCCGCCGGTGGCTGTTGAGCCCTGGGAGGGCATTTATAAGGCTGACCACTTTGGAAAGAGGAGCCTGCAGACAGGAGAACAGGAATATAGTGATGATCTGGGCTTTTCTGAAGACTGCCTTGATCTGAACATATGGATCCCGAGAGAGAAGTCAAAGTCGGGGCAGCAGGCAGCTGACGAAGGAGCTTTAAAGGAGGGCGGCCTTCCTGTGATCTTTTACATACATGGAGGCGGGCACTGTTCGGGTGCCAATTCGGATCGCTTTTTTGACGGACCACATCTGATCAGGAACAGGAAGGCTATTATGGTGGCTCCGGCTTACAGGCTGGGAGCTCTGGGATATCTCTATCTAAGGGATTATCTGGGTGAGGAATATGCAGACTCAGGTAATCTGGGACTTTTGGATCAACTGCTGGCCCTTAAATGGGTGCATGAGAATATAGCAGCCTTTGGCGGGGATCCTGATATGGTGATCCTCATGGGACAGTCAGCAGGAGCAAAGTCAGTAGCCAATCTCATGGTAACACCAGCAGCCAAGGGACTCTTTAAAAGAGCAATCCTGCAAAGCGGTGCCTGTCAGTGCATCAGAGATACACAGACAGCATCAAAGCTGACCAGGATTATCCTGGAAGAACTGGGACTGACCAGGGCAACAGCCTCCCGGATACTGACTATAGACGGCGAAGAGATCATAAAGGCCCAGGAGAAGGCCTACAAGCGTATCAACTTTGGACATATCTTTGGACCGGTGCTGGATGGCAGAACCATATCAGAGTCCCCGGAGGATTATATAAGAGAAGGCAAGCTGGGCAGCATAGAAGTCCTCATAGGCTACAACAGAAAGGAGCTCTACTTCAGCGACCCTGCCAGGGGTAAGAGCAGGGAAGAGGCTGCAGAAGCCTTTAAGATGTGCTACGGCTTATATGCCAAACATGCCATGGATGCTTATGAGGAGTATCTCAAAACAGAGGATCCTGTGGAAGCCTTTGACCATGTGCAGAGTGAGTTTATCTATGGCAATGGTACACTGCGCCTGACACAGCTCCTGGCTGATAACGGAGTCAGGACCTGGTCCTATCTTTGGAACTTTGAAGGCAATACCATACCTTATCATTTTACGGAGATGCCCTATATTTTTGGATATTCGGAAAAGGATGCTCCGGGAAGGGGATATGCCATGGAGGATATGAACTACTCCCTTCTTATGAATGAGACTTGGATGAGCTTCATACTAACAGGGGATCCGGAGAATGTGCTATTGCCCAAGTGGCCTCCCTGTGAGACAGGGGAGATGGGATACAGGATGTATTTTGAGGAGAAGCCTCATCTGGAGCAGTTCAGGCTGCATTCCTACTGGTCAGGGATGCCTATGCAGGTGATAAAGCTATGAGAAGGGAGCGGCTGTGACGACATCTTTTTGCTGCGCGGCAACTATCCTGGTGGGCCTCATTGGAAGCTATACAGGCAAAAAACTAAAGCTTCCATCAGGAGCCATGGTGGGCTCGATCTTGGCTGTGAGCATATTTAACTGCAGCCTGGGAGCGGCAGTTCTGCCGCAGGTCACTAAGCCCTGCCTGCAGGTCCTGGGAGGTGCTCTCCTGGGACATGGCATCAGCAGGGGAGAACTGCAAAAGGCAGGCAGTATCATAAAGGCTGCACTGGTGCTGGTGATGACCATGCTCCTGCTGAATCTGACCACGGGGACAGCTGTTAATCATATATCTGACATTAATCTTGTCACCGCTCTGCTTGCTACAGCACCGGGAGGAGTCTCGGACATGGCACTGATTGCTGAGGATCTGGGAGCGGATATGAGGATAGTATCAATTCTTCAGCTCTTTCGCATGTTTGCCATATATCTGATCTTTCCCCCATTACTAAGAATGGTGAATAAAATGCCTCTTATGAGCAGCGGCGCAGACGAATGCGCTGGGGGCTCTATGGGTAAAGCCGGCCTTAAAAAGGGGAAAAGAGGGGACTGCCTGATGACTTTGGCAGTAGCGTTTGCAGGCGGGCTGGCCCTGGAGATGCTGGGAATGCCTGCAGGTTACATGGTGGGGAGCGTATTTGCTGGAGCTGCCTGGAATATAGTGACAGGAAGGGGCTACATACCTGAAGACTGGCGCTTCTATATACAGTCTCTGACGGGGGCTCTTATAGGCTGCAGGATGAACAAAGAGAGCCTGGGATTACTTGGAAGCCTGGCGGTACCTGTATGCTGTATGGTGACCGGGATGCTGATATTTACCTTTATCTGCGGACGGGTAATGGCAATGATCTCTGAGATAGACCTTAGGACCAGCCTCTTATGTCTGACACCCGGAGGAATACAGGAAACGTCGCTGCTGGCAGCGGATATGGGCTGTGATGTATCAGCGGTGGTGGTGATGCATACAATCAGACTCATCGTGGTGATATGTATTTTTCCGCTACTCTTGTCGCTAGTGACTGCGTGAAAACTGTATGCGCAGATAATGGCAAAATCATGACTAATAAAAAAGAATATGACTAATCACAGGGGGATAAGCTTATGAACATACTGGTTACGGGAGCAGACAGGGGACTGGGATATGGTATGACAAGGATTCTCTTGGAAATGGGACACCATGTCTGGGCAGGGCGATATATGCCTGAATGGACAGAGCTGGATGAGCTTAAGGAAAAGCACGGGAAGAAGCTGGAGATCATTCCACTGGATGTAAGCGATACTGAGAGTGTGAAAAGGGCCGGTGATATTATACTTCGGGATATTTCATATATAAACGCAGGCTCTGATGATGAAACAGAGGCCGGAATAGGTATCAAAGAGAGCGGCTGCCTTGACATGATCATCAGCAATGCGGGCATTAATGGGAAACTTAGCGGAGAAGTGCCTATGGAATCTGACTACGATTATATGATGCGCACATATAATATCAATTCCCTGGGAGCTGTCCGTTTGGTTGAGATATTTTATCAAATGATGAAAGGAAGTGATGTCAGGAGATTGTGCTTTGTATCCTCGGAGGCAGGGAGTATCACCCAGGCCTGGAGGAACGATAATTTCAGCTATTGTATGTCCAAAGCGGCATTAAATATGTATGTGAAGCTGATCTACAACCGCCTGCATCCCGAGGGCTACAGCTTCAGGCTCTATCATCCGGGATGGATCCGCTCATACATGGGCGGCAAGTTGGCAGAGAAAGGTAACCTGTCCATAGATGAGGCAGCAGACATAGCGATCAGATATTTTATGGATGATCATGTGGATGAATCGGAGCTTGTCATGTATGGATATGACGGAGAAAGATTTCAGTTCTAAGAGAAAGGGTTATAAGAGGGGGCATTATGAAAAATAAGATGAGGTCAAATATTGGAAAAAAAGCTCTGGCAGCTGTGATGTCAGCGGCTATGGCGATGAACATGGCTGCCTGCGGAGCGGCAGATAGTCAAAAGATAGAAGATGGGAAGACGGCAGCAGCAGACACTGCAGGTGCAGAAGACGACGGCAAAGTATCCTTCTCCATAGCTATCATGAATGGACCCAAGGTAGAGGATACCTGGATCGAGCATCAGATCGAGGAGAGGTTTAACTGCGACGTGGAGCTGGTATTCCTACCTGGCTGGGAAGACCTGAACACCAAGGTTAATCTCCTGATGAGCGATGATGCCCAAAGGCCCGATGTCATCTGGTGGAGCGGCCTGCAGGAGGAATACGAAGAGTGGGTAGAATCCGGACTATTGGTAGACCTGGTACCCCTGCTGCAGAATATCGATAACAGCAATATCCTGTCCTACTATGATGACAGGAAGATGTTCTCCACCTATACAAATGGCAGTATCTACAGTATCCCCGGCGATATAGCTGAGGTCAGCTGCATGGGTACCTTTGTGAGGAAGGACTGGCTGGACAAGCTGGGCATGGATGAACCAAGGACCATGGATGAATACGTGGATTATCTCCTGGCCTGTGTAAATGATGATCCTGACGGCAACGGCGTGGATGATACTTACGGCTTTGGCGGAGATAGCGGCGACTGGAAATTCCTGGCTCCCTTTATCTATTCCTATAAGGCTGATGTGAATCACTTTGTAAAGGCTGATGATGGCACCATAGTCCACGGCTCCACTCAGCCTCAGGTCAAAGAGGCCCTGGCTCTTATGGCAGACCTGTACCAGAAGGGAGTATTTGAGCCTTCTATATTCTCTGCTTCTGAAGGTGAGACACTTTTTGCAGAGGGCAAGGTAGGCTCTTTTTACAGGTATCTGGTATCTCTCAATCCTTCACAGCAGTATCTGCAAAACTTCTATCAGAATCACCCGGATGGCAAGTATGAGGTCATAGAGCCTATCGAAGGTCCTACAGGCTGGGCAGCTGATGAGAGGGAAAATGGCAGGGGCTGGTGCAGCTATGCTATCACCAAGAACTGCAAGAATCCTCAGAGAGTCATGGAGATCATGGACGGCATTGCATCCGGAGAATTCTTTATCCTGGATAAATGGGGCGTAGAAGGCGAGACCTATGAGCTTACAGAAGATGGCGCGGTGAACTTCATTGTAGATGAAACCAAGCGTAACGAGATGGGACTGAGCACTTTCACGGGCTTTGTCAACAGAAAGGATTCCTACAATATCCAGAACAGCAAGGAGGTAAATGATCTCTTTGCAAGAGCTGAAGAGACATCCCTTCCCTTCGTTGACTACCGCGTGGATCTGGGACAGAGCGGCGAAGCCTGGAAAGAGTACAGCCCTGAGCTCTTAAAGCTTAGAGATGAGTATTTCTACGGTATCATCATGGGCGAGAGACCTGTGGATGATTTTGATGAATATGTGGACCTCTTCTATAGTCATGGGGGAAAAGAAATAGAAGAGGAAGCAAATCAGATCTATGCTGAGCAGGATAAGAGCTATCAGGAATTCAGCGAGAAATATCAGGAGTGGTTCCACTAACAGACAAAAGGGGTGACATCATGGCAAAGCTGTGGAAATATCGTTATCTGTACCTGCTGATACTACCTGGGATACTGTACTTTGTCATATTCCGCTACATACCTATGTACGGCGTAGTGATAGCATTTCAGGACTTTAGTATCAACAAGGGCATATGGGGGAGTAAGTGGGTAGGTCTGGAACAGTTCAGGAGGCTCTTTTTGGGCCTCTCCTTCCCGGCAGTATTTCGAAATACGGTGATCATATCTCTGTGCAAGCTGGTGATGGGCTTTCCTGCGCCCATCATCCTGGCACTGCTCCTTAATGAAGTCAAGAGCAGGAAATTCAAGAAGATCACCCAGACCATAGTATATCTGCCGCACTTTATATCCTGGGTCATACTGGCAGGGCTGATATCCATGTTCCTACATCCGGATACGGGACTCATTAATGAGATAGTGAAATTCTTTAACGACGGCAAGGGCATAGACTTTCTTGTAAGCAAAGAATATTTTCGCAGTATCCTGGTCATCACGGATATATACAAGGGAATAGGCTGGGGGAGCATAGTCTATATCGCAGCTATATCCTCCATTGACTCCACTATATACGAGGCGGCTATGGTAGACGGCGCAGGGAGGCTGGCACAGATCTGGCATATCACGCTGCCTGCGCTAAAGTCCACTATCGTGGTGATGTTCATACTGAATATGGGCGGGATACTCAATGCGGGCTTTGAACAGATACTGCTCCTGTACAATCCCAGAGTATATGACGTGGCGGATATCATAGACACTTATGTGTACAGAAACGGTATCATGAGCAGCAATTATTCCATGTCTACGGCGGCAGGCCTCTTCAAATCAGTGATATCCATGGCGCTGATCATATTCACCAATAAGATGGCCCATCTGCTGGAAGAAGACGGACTATGGTAAGGGGGAGCTATGAGACGAAAATATGACGTGGTAGACTATGTGATAATACTGATCTTGACCTTGCTGTCCCTGATCATGATATATCCCTTCTGGCATGAAATGATGTATTCTCTCTCTGATCCTGTAAAGGCTGCAAGCGGCGGGATGTTCGCAGTGCCAAAGGGACTGAATCTAAAGTCTTACTGGTCGGTACTAAGGAATAAGTCGGTATGGACGGGCTTTAGAGTATCAGTGATAGTGACCCTTGTGGGTACTGTCATGGGAGTATTGGTATCAGCTATGCTGGCATATCCTCTTAGCAAAAAAGATATGCCGGGGAGAAAGTTCTTTATAGGAATGATCTTTTTTACCATGCTCTTTGGTGGAGGCATGATACCCAATTACCTCTTGGTCAAGGAGCTGCATCTGATAGACAGCTACGGGGCGCTGATACTGCCTGGACTATTATCTGCCTGGAATATCTTTATATTAAAGAACTCTTTTGCCGGCATTCCTGCCAGCCTTGAGGAATCTGCAAGGATAGACGGGGCCAATGACCTGACTATCTTCTTTCGCATAGTGATGCCCCTGTCCAAGGCAGTACTGGCTACCATAGCTCTCTTCACAGCAGTGGGCTATTGGAATGACTATTTCTCTACGATCCTCTACATCATATCCAAGGATCACTGGTCATTACAGGCGGTCCTGAGGGAGATCCTCTCCAATGCCCAGTCTGCCATGTCCTCCAGCGGCATCTCAGTCAGGGCGGAGGAAGCGATCTCCAGTGAGACGGTGAAGGCCGCTACGGTGATGGTGGCGACGGTGCCTATACTCATGGTGTACCCCTTCGTCCAAAAATACTTCATAAAAGGTGTACTCATCGGCTCCGTGAAGGGGTGAAATATTACGCCCTCGGCGGTGGTATAAGGACGCCTTCGGTGTGATATTATCATAAATCCTGCTCGCATGGCTGGACGCTGCGACGAGCCCAAAGCGCAGATCATATCGTGCATAGGCACTCATGATCTGCTGGTCTCGTCTACGCAGCCATGAAATCGCAGGATCCATGATAATGATCACAGCCGAAGGCTGTTTTATGTCTACAGCAAGAACAGCGAGATCCATGAAGAATACCACCGCCGAGGGCTGTTTATGTCTACCGCAAAGACAGTATCGTTCATTGACCAAAAACTATAACAAGATATAACATAAAATCAAAAATATAACAGACTATAACAAGATATAACAGACTATAACAAGATATAATAGACTATAACAAGATATAATAGACTATAACAAGATATAACAAAGGCGAAAAAACAGATAAAAGCGAGGGGAAAATATGGGAGAGATCAAGGAAACCACATGGGATGCGGAACACAAAAAGGAGAATATCCTGCCTCCTTGGGCAGGGGATATAGACCCTGGTGAATCCATCAGCTACAGGCAGTCATATGAATTTGGAAAATACTTTGATAGATTTGAGTACTATGAGTTTCCCAGCGAAAAGACAGGGCGTATCAGATACTATCTCTACAATCCCTTGAATCACGGGGCAGATAAAAGTGGTAAATATCCCCTTCTTGTATGGATACATGGCTTTAACTGTGCGGATGGTATCAATACCGTGGGACATAGTGGTGGAGAGCAGTTTGCATCAGAGGAGTATCAAAGGTCGATTGGAGGCGGAGCGTTTATCCTGGTGCCACTTGCAAATGAAAAGTGGGTGAATGGTGAACTGGAAGGCTCCTGGTCTCCGGAGTATTTTGAGCCTTTGGCAGATCTTGTGAGGAAGCTTAAGGCAGATTTCAAAGCTAATCTGTCAAAAACAGCCATCATAGGCGGATCCTCCGGTGGGTGGATGTCATGGGCGATGACAGAAAACTATACAGAGCTGTTTGATATAGCTGTGCCAATTGCTTCCGGCTATATCCCTGATAGAGATGAACTGATGCGCATTGGAGGCTTAGGTGTAAAAGTGCTGGTAATGCATGGCAAAAGGGATGAGCTGTGCAGCTTTGCGGAACATATTGTACCCAGACTAAAGGACCTGGAAGACATGCCCGGATGTGAGATGTATTTTCCCGAGTGGGTGAAGAATGGCGACGGAGGCGTAGCATCTGTGAATTTTGGATTTGAAATGGGTCAGCACTGCGTCATCGTACAGGTTCAGACCAACCTGATCTATCTGGACGGGACTCCTTATGATGAGCGCTTTCCTGAAGGCTTTACAGGCTGGATCAGAAGGCAGTGTGAGGAATGAAGGAATGTATTTTGATGACGTGATAGATGGGAGCTGGCGACAGCTCCCTTAATTTATTGAGATATAGCTGTGAATGGAAACGGATCTGTGGCACGCGCGCTGGGGGCGCTTCAGATTTTGATTGACAATCAGCGGTTTTTGATTGTATTATTTAATTGAAATTCGGCAAAGAATCAAAATGCCGTAAATAAACCAAATAAGGCTGAGGTGGAAAAGATGGCATGCACAACAATGCTCCCTGAAGATCAGAAGATATTTTCCATGCAGGAGCTTAAGGAAAAAGGCTTTTCACAGTATAAGGTCAGTAAGCTTGTCGATGAGGGAAAACTTATAAAACTGAATAAGAAATATTATGAGAATGCAGAATATCACGGAGAGGAATCGGACTTCTATTATGCGGAAGCTTTTGCACCGAAAGGCGTGATATGCCTGCTAAGTGCAGCGGTGTATTATCATCTGACGACATTCATTCCAGATGCTGTGGATGTTGCTATTCCGAGGAAAGCGAAGGTGTCCACTATGCCGGATTGGCCACAGATGAGTGTTCATCATTATACTGATAACAGATATGATCTTGGAGTTACTACGGTTAAAGAAGGCGGGAATGAATTCCGGATTTATGATATAGAGAAGACCGTTGTTGATATCGTATTTTATAAAGAAAAGGTCGGTATTGAAGAAACAAAGGAAATTCTTGTGACTTATCTAAAGAGAAAGGATCGTAATCTGAACCGACTGCTAAAATATGCAGAGCTGATGAAATGCGATAAGGTAATGCGGCAGTACCTGGAGGTTCTCGTATGATAAGTGCAATTTCGGTAAAAGATAGATTGAAGAACCAGGCTTTTTCAAGTGGAAAGACATTTCAGGAAGCGCTGACGGCGTATGGGTTGGAGAGAACCGTATACAGACTATCGATGTCAGAATATAAGGAACGTTTTACACTTAAGGGCGGTATTTTTCTCTATGCTCTATTCGATGGCGAGTTTGCCAGGGCTACAAGAGATATTGACCTTCTAGTAGAGAATATTCCGAATAATGTGGAAGATATGAGGGAGATTTTTGAAAACATATTTTCTTTTGAGTGTGATGATGCGCTACGGTTTGATCTAGACACTTTGGATGTCAAGGATATCACAGAGTTTAAGGAATATCATGGTGTGAATATATCTATAATGGCATATTTGGACAGGACTAAGATCCCGGTATCGATAGATATCGGATTTGGTGATGTCATTTATCCTGAAAGAGTGAAGATGGATTTCCCAGTGATGCTCGATATGGAAGTGCCTCAGATTTACGCCTATTCAATCTCATCGGTTATATCCGAGAAGTTTGAGGCTATTGTTTCTTTGGGGGATGCAAATAGCAGATATAAGGATTTTTATGATATCTACATACTTGCCAGCCGATATGACATTAATGGGATAGAACTGAAGGAAGCGGTCAGAGAAACTTTTGAGCATCGTGGTACTGGATTTGATGATATATTTGCATTTTCGGATGATTTCTTAGAAAGTGAGATCCATCAAAGCAGGTGGAAAGCATTTCTGAAAAAGAAAAAAGCATTGGTGAATGTAGAGCTGGAAGAGGTTGTGGGGGTGCTTAAGACTATGCTGCTTCCAATTGTAGACAGTATAGCAAGAGATACGGAATATTTAACAAATTGGGATCACACATCTCGGAGTTGGAAATAAGGGAACAGAGTAATGGAGATGCAAAACTAAATGCATAAATTTGCGGCAAAATATCATGGCTATCACGCAGAAGTAACTGTGTATTGAATGTGGCTGCTAAAATATAATAAAATTAGTTAATAGCATTTGACAAAAGAATATATGGGTAAAACCGGAGTGATCCGGCGACACAAAGCTATAGGGACTCAATGAGTCAGCCAGTTGCGATCGTGATAGATGGGAGCTGGCAACAGCTCCCTTTATTTATTGAAAGAAGCTGGCACTTTTTATTGGACGCATAAGAGAGTAATTTATCCTATATAAAGGACGGAAGCTCCGGTCAGATGATCGCAGCAGTCACGTACAGGGATGGTGAAGATTATGAAAAAGGATAGTTTCTTTTCCAGGCTTTTGAAGCTTAATGTATTTGGAGTAAATGTAGTTGGTGCTTTGTGGGTGGTGCTGATTATAGCCATAAGCATATGTGGTTGGCTGTATTTTTATGGCCTCATGGCACCGTATATAAATAAGTGCGATTTTCCCGGCTGCGAGGCGGGAAAGCTGATAGGTAGAAAATACTGCAGGGAACATCAGGAAATATATGACATCTATGAGAAGATCAAAAAAGAAGAGGATAAAGCAGGGAAAAGCGCGGCTCAATCACAAGAGAGTTCTGAAGAAGAGGGCACCGGATCGGGCAGAAGGACAAATTATCACAGGGCAGCAGGTAAAGTGGGCTCAAAGAGTAATGCGGGTCAGAGCAACGATGGATCTGGTAGCGGCAGCAAGACTTCTACAGCTGGCAAGTCGTATTCTTCCAAGGATTATGATCCCTATGATGTTCATGACTATGGCAGCTCGAAGTCTTTTGCAGATGATAAGTATGACGAATTCTATGACTTTGAAGACGAGTTTGAGGATGAAGATGATGCTTATGATGCAGCCGAAGATTATTGGGATGATAATCATTGATTGTGATCAAAAGAATAGAAAGTCTTTTGTAAAAAAACGTATTATGGAGTGCTGATCTGCAGATTGCAGGCAGATAGTCATGTACAGGGATGGTGAAGCTTATGAAAAAGGAAAACGTATTTAAAAGAATAATAAAATGCCTGAAAAAAAGAAGCGACATATTTGTGGTTTTGAAATGGACTCTTATAGCGAGCGTGGTCATGTATGGGGTCATATCCATAAACAACGTGGTATCACCGCGTATCAATTTATGTAAATATTGCGATGAGAAAAGGCTAAGAGGTAAAGAATATTGCGAAGAACATCAGGCGCTTTATGACCGTATTGCTGAACTGGATAAAGAAATTGCAAGGTCATTAAAAATGGCAGAACTGTCACACCGTGCATCTGAAGAGCGTTATAAAAAACTGAAAGCTGAATTTGGTAATAGCTCTAAATATAAAGCTAGTGGCAAGATTACAAGCTCATATAAGAAGTCTGGCAAGGGAAGTAGTAGCTCTTACTCAGGAAGCCGTAGCTCTAGCGCTTCATCGAGTGGTAGCAAAGCTTCTACAGGAAGCAAGTCCGCTTCATCCAAAAAGTTTGATCTGTATGATGTTTACGATTACAACAATGCAACTGACTTTGCCAATGACAGGTATGAGGATTTCTTTGAATTTGAGGATGATTACGAGGATGAGGATGATGCCTATGATGCGGCAGTAGATTACTGGAATGAAAATCACTGAAATAAATCGCTAAATTGGATGAATAAAATAGGGTGTGGTATTATATAATCTACTCTGACTAGCACCGGTGTCAGAGGCGAAGGTTAATGTCAATATGATATTATACAGTCTGCGTGTGCGATCACACGGGACATGGTATAAACTATATGAGATTACGCAAGCTAATAGCAGCGCAATTGCGAATAGTGATATCATTGCGATATGATCCTTTCTGATAATTATATAATAATTATCACTTAAGAATTTCATAGGCAGTTCACTTATAGCGCTATGGCGCTAAGGTGAAGTGAAGAAACATACCCGCTGTGAATTAGGCATACTGCCGCCACCACCAGCGGGTATTGCTCTTTTTAGGGAGAAAATATGGCTGATAATGATTTTGTGAAGAAGTGGGAAGAGAAGAAGCCTGCCCACTATGCACACTTTGATTACCCTGTATCCCTGGATTCATGTCTAGATAAGATACAGGATCCTGATTATGTGGCCCACTATGCCTTTTATCCATTTATTCATTATGAGATGAAAACAAGGAAGCTCACAGATGAAAACGGAGCTATCAAAGCTGGCGAGCCAAAGGTAAGGAATATCAAGTATGCAGCTCATATGGACAGCTGGATCTATAGATATTATTCGCATCTTATAAATGAAAAATATAATGAACGGGTGATCAAGGATGGTCTTAATGACGTCTCGGTAGCTTACAGAAATAATCTTGGTAAGAATAATATCCATTTTGCACATGAGGCATTTTCTTTTATAAGAAAAGAAGATGATTGCCTTGTGATAATCGGGGATTTCAAAGACTTCTTTGACAATCTGGACCATACATATCTCAAGAAACAGCTAAAAGCCCTGCTTGGTGTAGAGAATCTGAGCAAGGACTATTACAACGTATTCAAGTCTGTAACCAGGTACTCCTACGTAGAACTTGATAAGATCCTGGAAATGAAGGGCCTGGAAAATGGCAAAAAAGGGATAAAAGAGCTAAATGCAAGCGGCAAGCCTGTAATGACAAAAGATGAACTGAGAAAGCTGGTAGGGAAAAAGGATGGCAGCATAATAAAGAATGGCTCCAAGGGAGTGCCTCAGGGATCTTTATGTGGAGCTCGGCATAATCCACCTTATGCCGAGCGAGTTATTATGCCAAGTAAAGTATCAATCTATGAATGAAACATGGGGCTTTGCTTCAATAACTCGGCATAACACACCTACTTTAGAGAATTCAGGAATGACAGTAGATCCTGATCTTTTGTCCAGTCCTGAAAATCGGCATCCTCCGTGACCTTCGGCGCAAGCTTGTTAATTGCTTCGTTTTTAAGCCTGTTGTCAGCACGGCTGTAAATCATCGTTGTGGAAATATCCTCATGTCCGAGGAAGTCCCTGATATAAACGAT
>NZ_AUKE01000004.1 GCF_000424585.1 Butyrivibrio sp. MC2013 | reverse complement strand
GTTAATCTTCTGATGGTCAGCTTATCCGAAATCTCGTCTTTATACTGATCAAGTTTACTGCCTTTATTTCTTGTTTTGGGCTTGCCCTTGTATCCGTTATGATATTTTTTGACAGTCCTCCAATCCATGCCATATTTCCTACCAAGGGCAGCATAGTTTGGCTTGATATCAAGACTATCCATTACTGCCAGTTCTCCTTTAAGATTTTTTTCCACTGGTACACCTCCTCCCTCATGAAAGTGTATCAATGGTTGCTAAAATACTAAATAAGGATGTAGGTTTTACAGCATTTTTATTTGCTATAATTCCTACATCCTTATTTTATATTTTGCACCATTGAATAACAACCATCCCCCAACCCCTGGCACTGCGAGTTCTTTCGAGTGCGGCGCGCTTTAAAAGGCTTCTGAAGAATTTAGCAAAACACCATTTGGAGTGCCGCGAACGAGGAAAATAACTTCTGCAGCAGCGCCAGTCAAGCATTTGCATCGAGGGAACAGTTATGGTGTGGCAAAATATCTGTTTTTACAACTGTCTTGTCAGTGGTAAAGTCATATGCTATACTGCCATCAATGACAAAAAAGGAGATTGGTTATGACACTGGTAGAAGAGATTGAAAAGTTAAAAAAGGAAAAAAACGCAGTGATCCTTGCTCATTACTATGTAAATGACGATGTGCAGGCGATCGCTGACTATATTGGAGACAGCTACTATCTGGCAAAGGTTGCTGTAGACCTCAAAGAGAGTACTATTGTTTTTGCAGGTGTCAGCTTCATGGGAGAGTCCGCAAAGATCCTTAATCCTGACAAAACAGTACTTATGCCCGATATCACAGCTGATTGTCCCATGGCACACATGGCTGATGTGGAGCGTATCAGGAAGGTTCGCGAAGAATATGAAGACGTGGCTGTTGCCTGCTATATCAATTCCACAGCAGAGCTTAAGATGCATTCTGATGTCTGCGTCACCAGTGCCAATGCACTTAAGATTGTAAAGGAGCTTCCCAATAAGAATATCTACTTTATTCCGGACGAGAATCTTGGCAGATATATTGCAGAGAAGGTTCCGGAGAAGAATTTCATCTTCAATGATGGCTTCTGCCATGTGCATAAAAATATAACAACAGATATGATAAAGCATGCAAAGAAGAGACATCCTGAGGCAGAAGTCCTTGTACATCCCGAGTGCACTTTGGATGTGCTGGAAATGGCTGACTACATAGGAAGTACTTCAGGGATCATAGAGCATGCAACAAGCTCTGATAAGAAAGAGTTCATAATCGGCACAGAGCTTGGTGTGCTTTACCAGTTAGAACAGAAGAATCCTGACAAGCTTTTCTATTCTGCAGGTGGCGCTCAGATATGCCCCAACATGAAGAAGGTCACACTGGAGAAGATCCGTGATTGCCTCAGAGATGGAAGCGGCGTAGTTGAAGTTGATGATGACAAGAGAGAAAGATCATTAAAGCCTTTGAAAAAAATGCTGGAATTGGCGGCGGTATAAATTATGGATAAAAAATATGATGTGATCATAGTTGGGAGCGGGGTTGCAGGTTTATATTGTGCCCTTAGTCTTCCAAGGGATAAAAGGATTCTTGTGATCTCAAAGTGGGCCCTGGATAGCTGCGACAGCTTTTTGGCCCAGGGCGGCATTTGTATGCTAAGAGATGAGTCGGATTATGATGCATATTTTGAAGATACAATGCGCGCAGGTCACTATGAAAACAGAAAAGAGTCTGTGGAGATCATGATCAGAAGTTCTCAGGATGTGATCCATGACCTGGAGAGCTTTGGCGTTGAATTCGAGAAGAAAGACGGGCAATTTGTCTTTACCAGGGAAGGGGCTCACTCAAATAACAGGATTCTCTTTCATGCGGACGTTACGGGAAAGGAAATTACAAGTAAGCTCCTTGCCAGGGCAAAGGAGAGGGATAATATCACTCTTAAGCCCTACACAACAATGGTAGACTGGGTTTGCCGTGATAATGTATGCTACGGGATCGTGGTGGCTGATCTGGACGGCAAGACAACAGCTATCCAGGGTGATGTGACTGTGCTTGCCTGCGGAGGCCTTGGAGGAGTATATCCCCATTCTACAAACTTTCGCCATATATCCGGTGATGCTCTGGCCCTTGCTATGTATCACAATGTTAAGCTGCAAAACTGCGACTACGTTCAGATCCATCCCACAACGCTCTTTACTAATCAGGGCGGAAGAAGCTTTTTGATCTCCGAATCTGTCCGCGGAGAAGGTGCAGTCCTTCGTAATAAGGCAGGCGAGAGATTTACTGATGAGCTGCAGCCAAGGGACGTTGTGAGCCGCGCTATTTACGAGCAGATGGAAAAGGATGGGACAGAACATGTCTGGCTTGATTTTTCGCCTATACCAAAAGAAGAGATCCTAAGTCATTTCCCCAATATTTACAAGCGCTGCAAGGAAGCCGGCTATGATCCGCTTAAGACCTGGGTTCCTGTGGTGCCTGCCCAGCACTATTTTATGGGTGGTATATACGTGGACAGGGACAGCAAGACTACCATGGAGCAGCTCTATGCTGTGGGTGAGACCAGCTGCAACGGTGTTCATGGACGCAATCGTCTGGCCAGCAATTCGCTGTTGGAAAGTCTGGTATTTGCAAAAAGAGCTGCCAGAGATATAGCAAATACCACCTCATTCAAACAGCCCATTGATTTTGGTGACCTTGTAAATATAGACGCCTATGAAGATCTGCCCTCTATTATGGAATATTACCATGCCATGGTGGTGGGAGAGATCAAAAAGGAAGAAAACTTAAGACGCAGGAAGGAAGCGATATAATGAATAATATTACAATGACATTAAACGCAGATGAGCTCATAAGGATGGCTCTTAGAGAGGATATTTCCAGTGAGGATGTGTCTACAAATTCTGTAATGCCTGACGCACAGCCGGGAGAGGTTGAGCTTATCTGCAAGCAGGACGGCATCATCTGTGGTATGGATGTTTATGAGAGGGTTTTCAAGATTCTTGATGAAGCTACCGTGGTTGAAAAATATGTTAAGGACGGGGATGAGGTTAAGAAGGGGCAGCTCATGGCAAAGGTAAAGGGCGATATTCGTGTCCTTCTTTCCGGAGAACGTGTGGCTCTTAATTATCTTCAGAGAATGAGTGGCATCGCTACATATACCCATCAGGTGGCAGCCCTTTTGTCCGGCAGTAAGACAGTGCTCCTTGATACCAGAAAGACCACCCCCAATATGCGTATTTTTGAGAAGTATGCTGTAAAGTGCGGCGGAGGCCAGAATCATCGTTATAATCTGTCAGACGGCATCCTGTTAAAGGATAACCATATCGGTGCAGCAGGCTCCATTACAAAGGCTATTGAGATGGCAAAGGCTTATGCTCCATTTGTTCGCAAGATCGAGATCGAGACTGAGACTCTTGAACAGGTCAGGGAAGCAGTAGAGGCAGGTGCTGACATAATCATGCTGGATAACATGGACCTTGCGACCATGAAGGAAGCTGTTAAAATTATAGATGGACGAGCAAAGACAGAATGCTCCGGTAACGTGACCAGGGAGAATATTTCAAATATCATAGATAGTGGAGTTGACTATGTATCCAGCGGTGCACTGACACATTCAGCACCGATCCTGGATATCTCTATGAAGAATTTAAGAGCCGTTTAATGGGAGATGCTATGGACGGACAGGCTAGAAGACTAAAATTAGTTGAACTGTTAGAAAAATCTGATAAACCTTTATCCGGAACAGCTCTTGCAAAGGAGCTTATGGTGAGCCGCCAGGTTGTGGTGACGGATATCGCCCTTATCAGAGCAAACGGCATAGACATTACCTCCACCAACAGGGGCTATGTTATCAGTCAGTCCAAGGTCTGCAAGCGCATTATTAAGAGCTGTCACACTGATGACGAGATCCTTGATGAGCTTTTCACCATTGTGGACAATGGTGGAGTGGCGGAGAATGTCATTATCAATCATAGGTACTACAACCGCCTTGAGGCGCCCCTTGGTGTCAGCTCACGCCGTGAGGCAAAAGAGTTTATGGATGCTATTAAATCCGGCAAGTCCAAATCACTAAGCTCTGCTACCAGTGGCTACCACTATCATATTATCAGTGCAGATGATGAGAAAACTTTGGATATAATCGAGGAAGAACTTAAGGAGAAAGGCTACTGGCTTCCTCTTGATGATTGGATTTTGCAGTAGCAGATGCAGAAGAATACTTAGAATCACATACATAATTAACCGGCCTCCGGGCATTTGGCCATAGACCCAATGCCAGGAGGCTGGATTTTTTATTCATGTATAAAGTTTTTTCGCGATCAGCGATCATGACATGTCATATTTTTTGAACAAGAGCTTTTGATAGGGAAAATTGATCACAGTGCGTTTAAACCACTGTCTCGTCCAGCTTGAATGCACTAAGTGAATCTTTAAGGCCTCCTACTGTATCAAGAAGGGATGCTACGCCGCCTGAGATCTCATCCATCATTTCTTCCTGTACCTTGGCCATGCCGCTCACTTCGTCTGTGTCGCTGTTTACTGTCTCAGCCAGATCTGCGATCTGGTCCATAGATGCACAGAGATTTGATGTGCTGGCAGATACTTCTTGGGTTACAGCAGCCACATTGGTGATATCCTGGGTGACATTCTCGATTCTCTCCTTGATACCGCTAAAGGAATCTCTGGCCTTCTGGGTAAGCTCGATACCCTGCTGCACTGACTTATTGCCTTCATCCATGAGAGCAACTGATTCCTGGATACTGCTTCTGATGTCATTGATGATGCTGGCAATCTTCTGAGCTGCAACGCCTGATTCGTCTGCCAGCTTACCTACTTCACCTGCTACAACTGCAAAGCCCTTGCCCTGCTCGCCTGCTCTGGCAGCCTCGATGGAGGCGTTGAGTGCCAGGAGGTTGGTCTGACCGGAAATATCCACAATAAGCTTTACTACGTCTTCGATAGTACCGGACATATCGGATAGCTGCTGGATCTTGTCATAGGTAACAGATACTTTTTGATCTATTACATTCATCTGTTCTACAGTTTCCATGAGCTGACGGTTGCCTTCTTCTGCATCCTTGGCTGTAGCGGAGGAGTCCTCAGTGATATGCTGGATACTCTCTGCGATATTGTCCATGCCCTTTGTGATCTCCTCCACCATGGTGGCGTTTCTCTTGGTGAGATCACTCTGGTTGACAGTACTCTCAGTAACGTTTGCGGATTTATCAACGATATCCAGGGATTTACTCTTGGTCTCCTCTGCAGTGGTGTTGAGCTTGTCTGCTATATTCTCTATCTTGGAGGAGCTATTGCTGGTATTGATGAGGAGTCCTTTTAGACTGTCTCTCATATTGGCCATGGATTTGGCGATCTTACCGATCTCATCTTCTCTGTTATATATCTTGTTATCCAGCATTATTGTAAGATTACCCTTGGAAATCTCGTTACAGAATGCGATCAGGTCTTCAAATACGTTAAAGAGGAATTTGATAACTAGGAAGATGACAACGGAAATGATCACAATGACTGCAATAGCCATGGGAATGGATACGTTCTTAAGTCCGTTTACAACAGAATCCACGCCTGAATTATAGATACCCACATCCATGGAACCAAAGAGCTTGCCGTCCTGGTATATGGGATACATTACATCATAGGTCCAGGCCTTTTGAACATCTGCCCAGAACTGGCTGGTCATGACCACGCCCTGCTGAGAAGCAGGCACTGTATAACTTGTATCGTCTGCATAGGATTTGCCAATCTTCTCGGTATCGCTATGTGCGATAGCTTCTACATTTGTGTCCACAACAACTGCATAAGCAATATGAGAGTTCTTGGAGATAAGGTCAGTCACAAAGCTCTGCAATGCTTCAACGTCCCCGCCATTTTCCAATATGATCTCAACCTGACGAGCAATCTGTTTATCCTCGTTGATAAACTGTTCGGTCATGGCTTCAGTGATCTTGCTCCTGGCCTGGCGGATACTTAAGAATAGTACAGCTGCTATGCTTATAGCAAACAGAATGTCTACAACTATGACGATTTTGGTTTTTAATGCCAGCTTGTTCATGAAGACCTCCTTGCAGATATGAAATAGAACCGATGAAATATTTGAAATATAAAAATGATCCTTTTTTTATAAAATAAAAAGAACCGGAAACCACAGTATATATCGGCAGTTTCCGGCTTTTTAATAAGAGCTGTAATGAATATTTTTCTATTTTGTAAAAATTAATCTTCTATAGATCTCACTGATCATTGCTGTAGAATTCTATGACTTTGGAGGCCTTTGAGGTCATATTGGACAGCATGGAGTCCAGGAGTACTATTGCAGCCATTGCTTCTACTACAACTACAGCTCTGGGTACTATGACAGGATCGTGGCGCCCTCCGATCACTATATTCTCATTGCTTCCATTTCTACTCACAGTATTCTGAGGAAGTGAAATTGAGGGAGTTGGTTTTACATGGCAGCGAAGAAGGATCTCTGAGCCGTCACTGATGCCTCCCATTATGCCTCCTGCGTGGTTTGAGGTCTTATAGAGCTTGCCTTCCTCGTCATATCTAAAGCCGTCATTGTCCTCTGACCCCCTCATGCCGGATACCGCGCAGCCGTCACCTATCTCTACCGCCTTAACAGCACCTATGCTCATGAGTGCTCCTGCAAAAAGAGCGTCCAGCTTCATAAAGACGGGATCTCCAATACCTGCAGGTGCTCCTGTGATCCTGCATTCTATTATTCCTCCTGAGGAATCTGTGTCCTGTCTGCAGCTTTCAATATATTCTACCGCTTTCTTGTCAGCTGCGGGATCAGGCATGCAGCTGGGGCAGGAGAGTATGGTCTTTTTGTCTATAACAGACAGATCTGCTGTGACAGGACCTATAGCTGCTGCATAGGCTGTGATATCAATGCCCATCCCCGACAAGAGCTTGGCACATACAGCGCCTGCAGCCACTCTTGCAGCGGTCTCTCTTCCCGATGATCTTCCGCCACCTCTGTAATCTCTAAAACCGTATTTGGCATCAAAGGTATAGTCTGCGTGCCCGGGGCGGTATATATCTGCGATCTTGGAATAATCCCCGGATCTCTGGGAGGTATTACGTATCAGGATGGCAATAGGACAGCCGGTAGTCTTACCCTCAAATACTCCGGATAGTATCTCTGCCTTGTCGTCCTCCTTGCGCGGCGTTGTGAGAGAAGATGTGCCTGGCTTTCTTCTGTCTAGGTATTTCTGGATATCCTCTTCGTTTAGCTCCATGCCTGCGGGGAAACCATCTATTACCACACCCAAGCCCGGGCCGTGGGATTCACCAAAAGTTGATATTTTGATCTGATTGCCAAAAACAGAACCTGCCATATAGACCTCCGTGATAACTGCAAATTTATTTAAATGTATTTACCCTTTGCCATGTTTTAGGGGAATATGCTGCCAGCTATAAAGAATTGTTAAACTCGCAAACGCTTCGCTTTTTGCTCGTTATAAAATCACTGCTGACGCAGTTCTACGGGTACGGGGCTTATAACCCCGCACCCGTAATCAAGATATTCCCACCACCTAAAGGTGGTGGGTTATCTTGATTATTTTATATATAACGATTTAAAAACATGCTAGGATATGCGTCTTTTTATTATACAACAAAGCTGTATTTCTTTAGAATACTGAATATTTGTATTTTGAACAATATCGCGCGTTACATAAACACCCAAACGAAAAAATGGTGTATAATAATACGAAAGGGTGTAAAAATAATATCTGGGAGCATTTGACTAATGACTAGGCATAATAACGGATTACAGCCTTCTGTTAGAGAACGATGCATTAAACAGATAGGCTTATATGTAAAAAAGCACAAAAAAATGTACTACCCTTGCGTTGCTGCAGTTACTCTGGTAGTTATCGTAACTGCCTTTGCAGACCTTTTTTCAAGGAACAGGAAGCGTCTTCTGGCTATGTCTCTTTCCTGCGCCTTCTTTATTCTTGCCAGTTCCTTTGCATATCCTGACGTCAATCTGGGTATCAGCTTTGATACTGATTCGGTTCGCAGGGATATCGGAGCCCCTATTGAAAATGAGAGAGTTGTTCTGACAGATGACGAAGCCGTCTTAGACGCCGTATATGATATTAGTATCAGCATATATGATGAGGTGGCACCTGCTGCAGACATTATTCCTGCGGCAGAGACTAAAGCTTCTACTGATGAGGTCTATGATGATAACGGAGAACTCCTTGGTGAAGTTGCTGATGCCGACCGTCTGGATATCAGCGATTTTGCAGATGGCATAGATGAGCACGGTGATGATATCGAGGAATCAGAAGTGGATAACTCCGCTGATGAAGTGACCTTTGATCCTGCTGACTGGAAGCTGATCCTGATCAACAAGCAGCATCCCATACCTCAGGGATATGAGTTTAAAGTAGCTTCTGTATCCGGAGGCGGCAAGGTGTGTGATGAGAGGATCGTGGCTCCCTTGAAGGAGATGTTTGACAGTGCCGCTTCCGACGGAGTAGAACTTGTAGTATGTTCGCCCTATCGCAGTAATGCCAGGCAGGAAGTGCTCTTTGACAACAAGGTAGAATCCTATATGGAGCAGGGCTACAATTACATGGATTCCTATTCTCTGGCGTCTCAGGCAGTGACTCTTCCCGGATCATCCGAGCACGAGATAGGCATCGCTCTTGACATCATCAGCAGTAACTACAGTTCTCTGGATGAGGGCTTTGGTGATACAGCTGCCGGTCAGTGGCTGGCCGACAATTCCTATAAATATGGCTTTGTAGTGCGCTATCTTAAGGGCAAGGAACTTGTCACCGGCATTGAATATGAACCCTGGCATATCAGATATGTGGGCATAGCAGCTGCACAGATCATGCATTCAGAGGGCATCTGCCTGGAGGAATTTTGGGACGAATACCTGTACAGATAAATGCAGCATTTTCGGAATTTCCGTTCTTTGAGCTTTAATACAGGCAGCTTTCGGGCCTATGCTATATGATCAGAACATACAGCCGCAGCTTTGGCAGACATATGAGCTACCATAGCTGCGGCTTGTTTCATGGCAGAAGGAAATATGGTATCATATTTTGGGATTGCAGTTGTTTAAAGAAACAAAACAATCCGCAGTATCATTAATAGCATACCTGATTTCTTCAAATAGGTTAAGAATCGGTATGACTTTATAATACGAGGAATTGATTTATGTATAAGATCCTTAAGACGGAAGGAAGGGCCAAGAGGGCTGAACTTCAGACGGTCCACGGCACGATACAGACTCCTGTTTTTATGAATGTGGCAACAGTAGCGGCTATCAAGGGCGGCGTATCTACACAGGACCTGGAGGGTATCAAGAATCAGGTGGTGCTCTGCAACACTTATCATCTCCATCTTCGTCCCGGAGATGAGACTGTATACAGGATGGGCGGACTTCACAAGTTTATGTCCTGTAATAAGCCTATACTCACTGATTCAGGCGGATTTCAGGTCTTTTCACTGGCTCAGAACAGGCGTATCAAGGAAGAGGGTGTGTATTTCCATAGCCACATAGATGGACACAAGCTCTTTATGGGGCCTGAAGAGAGCATGAGGATACAGTCTCACCTTGGTTCTACCATAGCCATGGCTTTTGATGAATGTCCTTCTGCCAGGGCTGACCATGATTATGTAAAGATGAGCGTGGATAGGACAACCAGGTGGCTGATCCGCTGCAAGAATGAGATGGACAGGCTAAATTCACTGCCTTATACCGTCAATCCTCATCAGCTGCTCTTTGGCATCAATCAAGGCGCTATATTTGATGACCTTAGGATAGAGCATGCCAGGAGAATCAGTGAGCTTGAGCTGGACGGATATGCAGTGGGCGGTCTTGCAGTTGGTGAGACCCATGATGAGATGTATCATGTGCTGGAAGAGGTGGTGCCTTACCTTCCTCAGGATAAACCTACCTATCTGATGGGAGTTGGTACTCCTGCCAATATTCTTGAGGGCGTAGAGAGAGGCATAGACTTCTTTGATTGTGTATATCCTTCCAGAAACGGAAGACACGGCCATGTGTATACAAAGCGCGGCAAGATGAATCTCCTTAATGCCAGATATGAGCTGGATAGTAAACCTATAGAAGAGGGCTGCGGTTGTCCTGCCTGCAGGAGATATTCCAGGTCCTATATCAGACATCTGCTAAAATCCGGTGAGATGCTGGGAATGCGCCTGTGTGTAATGCATAATCTCTATTTCTACAATAATCTTATGGAAGAGATCAGGACTGCTCTGGATGAAGGAAGATTTGCACAGTACAAAAAGGATATGCTGGAATCCATGAGAGAGTACGGTGAGGAGCAGCGCGCTCCCGGCGGAGATATCGCCAAAAACTGGAAGAAGGGCTGATAACGGATAATCGTAAAAGTTTTTCTTGTATCCGTCTTTTTAATTGTGTATCATTGATAAGACGGCTATTGCCGTAAGAGATTTTTAAAGAGGAATTTTGGAGGGTATTAAGATGTTATTTTACAACGGAGCTATGGCACTTGATGCAGCAGCAAGTACAGCAGCAGGCTATTCATCCATTCTGATGATTGTAGTAATGCTGGGAGCTATGTATTTCCTGATCCTGCGTCCTCAGCGCAAGCAGGAGAAGGAGAAGACTCAGATGATGGCTTCTCTTGAGATGGGAGATACAGTAAGGACTACAGGCGGCTTTATCGGTACTATCATTGATATCCGTGATGACAAGGTTATCATCGAGTTCGGTAATAACAAGAACTGCCGTATCCCTATGGTAAAAGAGGCTATTGTTGAGGTTGAGAAGCCTCAGGACGCAGTTAAGCCTGAGAGCAGCAAAAAATAATATATAAAATAATCAAGATAACCCATCACCTTTAGGTGGTGGGAATATCTTGATTACGGGTGCGGGGTTATAAGCCCCGTACCCGTAGAACTGCGTCAGCAGTGATTTTATAACGAGCAAAAAGCGAAGCGTTTGCGAGTTTAACCCCGGATTTGTTATTTTGTACCAGTTAAGATGGGGATGACATGGAAGTTTGAGCTTTCCTGTCATCCTCTTTTTTGTAGTAGATTTTTGCATAAAATTCGTATATAAATATTAATGCATTCTTGGATAAAACATCCAAGAATGTATGCAAATAGGCCATTTGAGAGCGGCTAGGGCCGCTGGGCCTATTTGCCAGCAACATGTTCTCACGAAACACGCAGTAAATGCGTGTTTCTGAAGGTACGTCTAATAACATATCAAATCATAAATATTCATGAGGGAGGAATAGTATGAAACTTAATATCACTTGTATACCCGGAGACGGGATAGGTCCTGAGATTGTAAGAGAGGCTAAGAAGGTATTGGATAAAGTGGCTGAGAAATATGGCCATGAAATGGTATTTGAAGATGTACTCATGGGAGGCTGCTCTATTGATAAGTACGGCGAGCCTCTTACCCAGGAGACTATTGATAAAGCAAAGGCTGCAGATGCCGTGCTTATGGGCTCCATAGGCGGCAATACCTCTACATCCCCCTGGTATCAGCTGCCTCCCAATAAGAGACCTGAAGCAGGTCTTCTGGCTATCCGCAAGGCTCTTGGACTCTTTGCCAACCTTCGTCCTGCATATCTTTATCCTGAGCTCAAGGATGCATGCCCTTTAAAGGAAGCCTCTGCTGATAAGGGTTTTGACCTTCTGATCATGAGGGAGCTTACAGGCGGCCTTTATTTTGGCGAGAGAAAGACAGAAGAAGTAAATGGAGAGATGGTAGCAACAGATACACTTTGTTACTCAGAGCACGAGATCAGAAGGATCGCTATCAAGGCTTTTGACGTAGCCATGAAGAGGGGTAAGAAGGTCACATCCGTTGACAAGGCCAATGTCCTTGATTCCTCCAGGCTCTGGAGAAAGGTTGTAAATGAGGTAGCAGCGGACTACCCCGAAGTGACACTGGAGCATATGCTGGTTGATAACTGCGCTATGCAGCTTGTACGCGATCCTTCAGCTTTTGATGTGGTCCTTACAGAGAATATGTTTGGTGATATCCTTTCAGACGAAGCTTCTATGATCACAGGCTCTATTGGAATGCTGCCTTCAGCTTCACTTAATGAGACCAGCTTTGGACTCTATGAGCCCAGTCATGGCAGCGCTCCTGATATCGCAGGCCGGAATATAGCCAATCCCATAGCTACTATTTCATCTGCAGCTATGATGCTCAGATACTCCTTTGATCTGTTAGGGGAAGCAGATGCAATAGATGATGCTATCAGAGCGGTCTTAAGCGAGGGCTACAGGACTACAGACCTTGCAAATGCTGAAACAGACAAGGATAAGATCTGCTCATGCTCTGATATGGGTGATAGAATAGCGGAGCGAATTTAACATCTCCAAGCTGAAAAAGGTTATAATTGTATTGTGTTTTTTGCTCGTAATTAATGGTATTGTTGATGAAATTGTATATTTGGCAGGAGGCAGATTATGAACAGTGATCGCGTTATGAGAGGCCTGCAGCAGGCACCTCACAGAAGTCTTTTTAATGCACTTGGTTTTACAGAGGAGGAGCGCAGAAAGCCTCTGATAGGTATTGTTTCTTCTCAGAGTGATATTATTCCCGGACATATGGAACTGGCCAGGATCGCAGAGGCCGTTAAGATGGGCGTGGCAGAAGCAGGCGGTATGCCTGTAGTAGTACCTGCTATTGCTGTATGCGATGGTATTGCCATGGGACATGTGGGAATGAAGTATTCTCTTGTGACCAGGGATCTTATAGCAGATTCCACAGAGTGTCTTGCCAAGGCTCATGCTTTTGACGCAATGGTCATGATCCCCAACTGTGATAAGAATGTTCCGGGACTTCTCATGGCAGCAGCCAGGGTAAATATCCCTACTATATTTGTATCCGGCGGTCCTATGATGGCCGGACATGTGGATAAGAGGAAGAGATCCCTTTCATCCATGTTTGAGGCAGTGGGTCAGGTTACAGCAGGCTCTATGACTGAAGATAAGCTCTGCGAATATGAGGAAAAGGTATGCCCTACCTGCGGAAGCTGCTCAGGTATGTATACAGCCAACTCCATGAACTGTCTCACTGAAGCTATAGGTATGGCTCTTAGAGGCAATGGTACTATTCCTGAAGTATACAGCGCCAGGATCAGACTGGCCAAGAAGGCCGGCTACAAGATCATGGAGCTTTTGGAGAAGAATATCAGGCCCAGAGATATCCTGACAGCAAAGGCTTTTGAGAATGCACTTGCTGTAGATATGGCTCTTGGCTGTTCTACCAATACCATGCTCCACATTCCTGCTATCGCTCATGAGGCGGGTGTTGAGATCAATATGGAATATGCCAATGAGATATCTGACAGGACTCCTAACCTCTGCCACCTGGCACCTGCAGGTCCTACATATATGGAAGACCTTAATGAGGCTGGTGGTGTATATGCTGTAATGAAGGAGCTGACCAGGAAGGATCTCCTTCATACAGATCTTATGACCTGTACCGGAGCTACTGTGGGTGAGAATCTTGAAGGAGTAGAGAATCTGGATCCCGAAGTTATCCGTCCTATAGACAATCCTTATCTTCCTAATGGCGGTATTGCAGTGCTCAAGGGTAACCTTGCACCCGATACAGGCATAGTTAAGAGATCAGCCGTAGCTCCCGAGATGATGGCACATGAAGGTCCTGCAAGAGTATTTGACTGTGAAGAGGATGCTATAGCAGCTATCCTGGGCGGCAAGATCGTGGCAGGAGACGTAGTAGTCATCAGATACGAAGGCCCTAAGGGCGGCCCCGGAATGAGAGAAATGCTCAATCCTACCTCTGCAATAGCAGGTATGGGACTGGGCTCTACTGTGGCTCTGATCACAGACGGTCGTTTCTCAGGAGCCAGCCGTGGTGCTTCAATAGGACACGTATCTCCCGAAGCTGCAGTAGGCGGACCTATTGCGCTGGTAGAGGAAGGAGATATCATCCAGATAGATATCAATAAGAATACCTTGAATGTCAAGATATCTGATGAGGAGATGGAGAAGAGACGTGCCAACTGGCAGCCTAGAGCTCCCAAGATCACAGATGGTTATCTTGCCAGATATGAGAAGCTGGTAACATCCGGTAATACAGGAGCGATACTGAAGATACCGGGCGAAAACTAAGGAATATACAGTATGAGTGGTTTATGCATCTTGTACAGATTCCATAAGCAGGTGCTTTGGAGCCGCCGGTACTTAATGAATGCGAAGCATTTTGCAATTATCTAATATTTACTGGGTTCGGAGGAGTAATATGTTATTAAACGGTGCTGAAATTGTTATCAAATGTTTGCAGGAGCAGGGGGTAGATACTGTTTTTGGCTACCCCGGAGGGACCATCCTTAATATATATGATGAGCTGTACAAGCACAGCGATGAGATCAGGCATGTCCTGACATCTCATGAACAGGGCGCTGCACATGCTGCTGACGGTTATGCAAGAGCCAGCGGCAAAGTGGGAGTGTGCATGGCCACATCAGGTCCCGGCTCTACTAACCTGGTCACAGGTATTGCTACTGCTTACATGGATTCAGTGCCTGTAGTTGCTATCACCTGTAATGTTAATCTGCCCCTTCTTGGAAAGGACACCTTCCAGGAGGTGGACATCACAGGTGTGACTATGCCTATCACCAAGCACGGCTTCATTGTTAAGGATGTACACAAACTGGCTGATACCATAAGGAGAGCTTTTGATATAGCAAGATCCGGCAGACCCGGCCCTGTTGTAGTGGACATTACCAAGGATGTGACAGCTGCCAAGTGCAATTATGAAAAAGCAGTTATCTCTGAGCCCAAGTCTGCTGATCATTACAATAGTGATGATATCAGAAAGGCAGCTGAGATGATCGGCAAGTCCAAGAGGCCCTATATCTACGTGGGAGGAGGCGCAGTTATCTCAGGTGCCAGTCAGGAGCTTATGGAGTTTGCTCATAGGATAGGCGCGCCTGTATGTGATACCTTGATGGGCAAGGGTGCTTTTGATGGCAGAGATGAGCTCTATACCGGTATGATAGGTATGCATGGTACCAAGACTTCCAATTTTGGTGTGTCAAAGTGCGACCTGCTCATCACCTGCGGAGCCAGGTTCTCAGACAGGGTAACAGGCAATACCAAGGCCTTTGCCAAGAATGCCAAGATCCTGCAGTTTGATATAGATCCTGCTGAGATCAATAAGAATGTGAGGACTGATTTTTCTGTTATTGGTGATCTAAAGCATATTCTGTCAGATCTTAATGAGGTAGTTGTGCCTGCTGCTCATGATGAGTGGCTCGCTGAGATAGCTGAGATGGAGAAAAAGTATCCTGCCAGCTATGACCACGACAAGCTCACCTGCCCCTATTTTATGGAAGAGCTCTATAAGATCACAGATGGAGATGCTGTTATCACTACAGATGTTGGTCAGCATCAGATGTGGGCGGCCCAATATTATAAGTACAAGCAGCCCAGAACTCTCCTGACCAGCGGCGGACTGGGAACCATGGGCTATGGCCTGGGTGCTGTGATAGGAGCCAAGGTGGCTTGTCCTGACAAGGTATGCATCAATATTGCAGGCGATGGCTGCTTTAGGATGAATATGAACGAGTTGGCTACTGCTTCCCGTTATAATATACCCATCATAGAGGTTATTGTTGATAATGAAGTGCTGGGTATGGTCAGACAGTGGCAGAATCTCTTCTATGGACAGCGTTACAGCAGTACTGTACTCACAGATAAGGTTGATTATTGCAAGGTGGCTGAAGGACTGGGATGTAAGGCTATACGCGTGACCAAAAAAGAAGATGTTGCAGCAGCTATCAAGGAAGCTCTTGATACAAATGGACCTGTAGTCATCGACCTTGTGGTTGATAAGGATGACAAAGTATTCCCTATGGTACCTGCAGGAAAGCCTATCAGCGAAGCTTTTGATGAAAAGGATCTGGCAGCCAAGGCCAATTGATTAAATCATGAAGACATTTTTCAGATGGATCGCAGGAATAATAATAACATCAATCATTTCAGCGGCGGCAGTGCTTTTACTGCTCGCCGCCTTTTATAGTAAGAGGTTTGCTCCGGGGACCTGGTATGAGGGGCATTATCTTACAGGTATGACATCAAGAGAGGCAGCAGAGCTCTTAAACGCCGAGTTTACACCTGTAGAGCTTACGGTTACAGCAGGAGACGGCAGGATCTATCATTTGACCGCAGATGAGCTTTCCGGCAGCGGGGATTATTATCCTGCTCTGGAAAGGATGCTGGAGAATCAGAATATCTTTACCGGTATCATGGGAGCCTGGAAGGCTTCAGCTTATGAGATTGCTGCAGACATCAGCGTGGACAGGGAAGCTATAGAAGAAAGTCTTTTGGCTCAGGGCTTTACTGACATCGAGGATTCTGAGCCTTCCTCTGAATTTGTAAATGTCATAGAGGATGGCTGGACTTTGGTGGATAACAGTAAGTCTTTTCCTGTAAAAGACAAGATACTGGATGAGATAACTCTGGCTGCGGCCAGAGGTAAGAGCGAGATAGATCTGGGCTCCATAAGCGGCTGCTATGCAGATGCTGAGCCTACAAAAGCTATGAAGTCTATGCAGGCTACTTATGACAAGATCAGGGCTTTGGAGGACACCGGGATCATTTATGATTTTGGCGAAGACAAGCAGGAGATAGGAGCGGCATTTATCTCGGAATGTCTGGTGACTGAGGAAACCCCTGCATCATTGACAGATGGTGAAGCTAAAGGAGATGGGCTTTTCATCGCGGGGGATAAGACTATTTCTTTTCCTGACGGAGCCATATTGGAGAATGGCTTTTATACGGATGAAGAGGGACATCTCCTCATAAGCTGCCGTAAGATATATGAAGAGCTGACTGCTATGTGCAGCGGTTACAATACCTATAATGAGGGCCACGAATTTAAGACCAGTGACGGCAGGCAGATAGTAGTAAGCTGCGGTACCTACGGCAGCAGAATAGATCTGGACAGTGAATATGACTATCTGGTAGATGCCCTGACCCGTGGTATAAAGGGAGAAAGGGAGCCTGTATATGATAGCAAGGCGCCAATTGCCGGCCCGTCGGATATTACTGATACCTATGTAGAGATCAGTATTGAGAATCAGCACCTCTATTATTATGAAAATGGCGAGCTTATCCTAGATACGGATGTAGTCACCGGCAACAAGGCCAGAAAGAGAGATACACCTACAGGTGCCTTTTACGTATATGGCAAGGCTCGCAACAGATACCTGAAGGGACCTGGCTACATATCTTTTGTGAAATACTGGATGCCTGTATATAAGGGCGTGGGTATCCATGATGCAAGCTGGAGAAAAGAGTTTGGAGGAGATATTTACCAGACAAGCGGTTCTCACGGCTGTATCAACTTGCCTACAGAGATGGCTGCAGAGCTCTACGATCTCATCAGTGTGGGAACTGTAGTGGTGATCTATTAGCTTTTTCTTCTGACATGGACTTTTGTTCAGGACATGCCCAAATACATCCTTGTATTCAGGACATTGAAGTGCATCCATGCACTTCAGGACATGCCCAAATACATCCTTGTATTCAGGACATTTATAATGCTCGCAGATGGCTGGTAAGCTTAATTAATCTATTATGTGAGTTCACAAGCATGCGGGATTGTGCTATTATTTAATAGTTGTTACTTTGCTGCGCTGCAGTACTAATGTGTTATAGGGGAGGTTAAAACGGTTTATGTCAAATATTCCTTACAAGATCTATCTTGAAGAATCAGAAATGCCCAAGCAGTGGTATAACGTTCGCGGAGATATGAAGAAGAAGCCCGCGCCAATCTTGAACCCTGCTACATTACAGCCTGTTACAATTGATGAACTGTCTCACATCTTCTGCAAGGAACTGGCAGAGCAGGAGCTTGATGATCAGAGCAGATACATAGATATTCCCGAAGAGATCAGGAATTTCTATCGTATGTATCGACCTTCACCACTTGTCAGGGCATATTGCCTTGAGGAGAAGCTGGGAACACCTGCTCATATCTATTACAAATTTGAGGGTAATAATACATCAGGAAGTCACAAGCTTAATTCAGCGATAGCTCAGGCATATTATGCCAAGAAGCAGGGACTTAAGGGCGTAACTACTGAAACAGGTGCAGGTCAGTGGGGTACTGCGCTGTCTATGGCATGTTCATATTTTGATCTGGACTGTCAGGTATATATGGTAAAGGTATCTTATGAGCAGAAGCCCTTCAGACGTGAAGTCATGAGGACTTATGGCGCTAAGGTGACTCCTTCTCCTTCTATGGAGACAGAGGTAGGAAGGAAGATCAATGCTGAGTTCCCCGGTACTACAGGAAGCCTGGGCTGTGCAATTTCAGAAGCTGTAGAAGCTGCTACAAGCCAGGAAGGCTACAGATACGTATTGGGTTCTGTGCTTTCTCAGGTACTGCTCCATCAGTCAGTAATAGGTCTTGAGACTAAGGCAGCTCTTGATAAATATGGTATCAAGGCAGATATGATCATTGGCTGCGCCGGCGGCGGTTCCAACCTGGGTGGTCTGATATCTCCTTTTGCAGGTGAGATATTAAGAGGCGAGAATAACTATGAGATAATAGCTGTTGAGCCTGCATCCTGCCCCAGTCTTACAAGAGGTAAGTATGCATACGATTTCTGCGATACAGGTAAGGTTTGTCCTCTTGCCAAGATGTATACTCTCGGAAGCGGATTCATCCCTTCAGCCAATCATGCAGGAGGACTCCGCTATCACGGCATGAGCTCTGTTGTTTCCGAGCTCTATGACCAGGGTATCCTGACGGCCAGAAGCGTAGAGCAGACCTCCGTATTTGAAGCTGCAGAGATGTTTGCCAGAGTGGAAGGTATCCTCCCTGCTCCTGAATCCAGTCATGCTATCCGCGTAGCTATCGATGAAGCACTTAAGTGCAAGGAGACCGGAGAAGAAAAGAATATCGTATTTGGTCTTACCGGTACCGGATATTTTGATATGGTAGCTTATCAGAAGTACAATGATGGAGAGATGAGTGATTATATCCCTTCAGATGCAGATCTTCAGAAATCTCTTGATACTCTTCCTAAGGTTGAGCTTTAAAGATTAAGTCTACGGGAAAAATACACTAATATTGATTTGCGTTTGATTAAGGCGGTTTTGCAAGGGGGATTTTGCAAGGCCGCTTTTTTATAGCCGGTATTTTTAAATAAGGATGACAGTGTTGTACTTCAAAAGCCTTGTGTTCGCAAGTCTTTTGAAGAATGTATGCAAATAGGCCATTTGAGAGCGGCTAGGGCCGCTGGGCCTATTTGCCAGCAACATGTTCTCACGAAACACGCAGTAAATGCGTGTTTCTGAAGCTTCATCTAATAACATATACAATTGTAAAGTATACCTAAAGAGTTACGAATAATGCTTCTTAGGTATAGTATTTCCTGATGCATAGACCTCTGTAAGCGTAAAGTATACCTAAAAAGTTACGAATAAGGCTTCTTAGGTATAAAATATCCTGATGCATTGGGCTACACAAGTGTAAAGTATACCTAAAGAGCTACGAATAAGGCTTTTTAGGTATAAAACATTCTAATGCACAGAGTTTTGCAAGTGTAAAGTATACCTAAGGCGTGCCAAATGAAGCTTCTTAGGTATAAAACCTCCTGATGCACCTGGATATCCAGGTGCAGAATATAAATCGGTTAATGAAGAAGGCTTATCAGATTTATATCTGATAAACATTTTTTGCATATATACTCCGATTTTATTAAAAAAAACTTTGATGTTTGCCTTGAAAATAAATATAAAGTTGGCGATAAGTTATATGAAAAGCAAAGAATAATCAATGAAAAATTACATGATTTTGTGGAATTATTCAAGAATGTAATTGAGAAAACTCTAGGATTATCAAAGAATTCGTGCACGCGTTGATTAATAATAACACATGTAATGGAGTGGGATGATCAAAAAAATATTTTTACAAAAACGCAAAAACTTTTTCTGAAACTATTGACTTTTTTTCTTGCGCGTTTAGAATGAATTTAATGACGCACTTTAACGCGCCAATGCGATGATGAATCAATTATTTTGAAAAGGTATGGAGGATTAGAAAGATGTCCAGAGTTTACAATTTCTCAGCCGGCCCGGCGGTACTACCGGAAGAGGTTCTGCTTGAAGCACAGAAGGAAATGCTTGATTATCACGGAACAGGTATGTCTGTTAATGAGATGAGCCATCGTTCCAAGACCTTTGACAGTATCATTCAGACAGCAGAGCAGGATCTGAGAGATCTCTACAATATCCCGGACAACTATAAGGTCCTCTTTCTTCAGGGTGGCGCCAGCCAGCAGTTTGCAGCTATCCCTATGAACCTGATGAGGAACAAGAAGGCCGGATATGTTATCACAGGTCAGTGGGCCAAGAAGGCTTATCAGGAAGCTAAGCTTTATGGTGAAGCAGTAGAGCTGGCTTCCAGTGCAGACAAGACTTTCTCATATCTGCCTGATTGCTCCGATCTTCCTATCACAGATGATATGGATTATGTATATATCTGCAAGAACAATACTATCTATGGTACTCATTTCAATGAGCTGCCTGATACCAAGGGTAAGGATCTGATCGCAGACGTTTCATCCTGCTTCCTTTCTGAGCCTGAAGATATATCCAAGTACGGTATCATCTACGGCGGTGTTCAGAAGAATGTAGGTCCTGCTGGTCTTGTTATCTCCATTATCCGCGAGGATCTGATCAGAGATGATGTGATGCCTTTCACACCTACAATGCTCAGGTTCAAGACTCAGGCTGATGCAGCTTCACTTTACAATACACCTAACTGCTGGGCTATCTATATCTGCGGTCTGGTATTCAAGTGGCTCAAGGCTCAGGGTGGTCTTACACAGATGCAGAAGAGAAATGAGGAAAAGGCTGCTATCCTCTATGATTTCCTTGATCAGTCATCCATGTTCAAGGGAACAGTAGTAAAGAAGGACAGATCTCTGATGAATGTACCTTTTGTTACTGACTCTGATGAGCTTAATGCCAAGTTCATCAAGGAAGCTGCTGAGAATGGCCTGGTATCCCTCAAGGGTCACAGGAGCGTAGGCGGTATGAGAGCTTCCATCTACAACGCTATGCCCAAGGAAGGCGTACAGGCACTGGTCAACTTCATGGATCAGTTTGAGAAGAACAATAAATAAATCATTCTTTCTGGAAAGGATAAGAGTTATGTACAAGTACAAATGTCTCAACCCTATCGCTAAGATCGGTCTTAATAAATTCAATGAGAACTTTGAAGTTACTGATAATGTGGATGATGCAGAGGGCATCCTGGTCCGCAGTGCTGTTATGAATGACATGGAGTTTTCAGATAAGCTCCTTTGCATCGCAAGAGCAGGTGCAGGTGTTAATAATATTCCTCTGGATCGTTGTGCTGAGAAGGGTATCGTAGTATTCAATACACCCGGTGCAAATGCTAACGGTGTTAAAGAAATGGTGATCGCAGCTATGCTGCTGGCAAGCCGTGATATCATCGGTGGCGTAGAATGGGTTAAGTCCAATGCGGGTGACCCTGATATTGCAAAGCAGGCAGAGAAGGCCAAGAAGAAGTTCGCCGGAACCGAGATCATGGGCAAGAAGCTGGGTATCATCGGTCTTGGAGCTATTGGCGTAAGAGTAGCTAATGCAGCAAAGCAGCTGGGAATGGATGTATATGGTTATGATCCTTACCTTTCTGTAAATGCAGCATGGAATCTGTCTTCTGATGTACATCATGTGACCAATCTGGATGATATTTTCTCCAAGTGTGATATCATCACTGTACATGTACCTGCTATGGAGTCCACTAAGGGCCTTATCGGTCAGGAAGCTATTGCAAAGATGAAGAAGGGTGTTATCATCCTCAACCTTGCAAGAGATGTACTCTGCGATGAAGAGGCTGTTCTTGCAGGCCTGAACTCCGGCAAGATCAGAAAGTATGTAACAGATTTTCCGAACAAGACAACAGCAGGTCATGACAATTGCATCGTAATCCCTCACCTGGGAGCTTCTACAGAGGAGTCTGAGGATAACTGCGCTGTTAATGCTGTTATGGAGATGCAGGATTACCTTGAAAATGGTAATATCAGCAATTCTGTTAACTATCCTAATGTGACAATGGGCGTATGCACCAGACCTCGTATTGCTATCTTCCACAAGAATGTAGCTAACATGATCACCAAGTTTACCAAGGAATTTGGTGATGAGGGCGTCAACATCACAGACATGATGAATAAGTCCAAGAATGATGTTGCTTACACCATGATGGATTTTGAAGAGGATATCCGCGAGGAGACAGTCAAGAAGCTTGAAGCTATTGATGGCGTATTCAGAGTAAGAGTTGTTCGTCAGAGCCTTTGATTAAAACTTTGATGACCGCTTAGGGTGATCTTTACAGAATAATCGTTTGCTTATTTATCTATATTTTTTATCTTCATTTTGTAAAATATGGTATGATCGAGCAGGATCATTTCCGGCATATAATGCTATGCAGGAGGATCCTGCTTGATTCTTTTTCTAAAATATGATGTGACTTGGGGAGGACGAGATGGCTAAGATAAGACCTTTTATGGCATACAGGCCAAAGCCTGAGCTGGTAGAGCAATGTGCTGATCTGCCTTATGATGTATTTGATTCTGCAGAAGCAAGAAAAAGAGTGGAAGAAAATCCCATGTCTTTTCTTGCCATAGACAGACCGGAGACTGCCTTTGAAGAAGGGCATGATATGTATGCGCCTGAAGTATATGAGAAGGCAAGAGAGATATTAGATCAGAGAATAGAAGACGGCACCTATGTATGTGACAGCGTACCCTGTTATTATATCTATCAGCAGACCATGAACGGCAGGACTCAGACAGGTATTGCGGCTTGCGCATCAGTTGATGATTACATGAACTCTGTGATCAAGAAGCACGAGAATACACTGGCAAGAAAGGAAGAGGACCGTATTCGTCATGTGGACGCATGTGATGCTCATACAGGACCTATTTTCCTGGGATACAGATCAAATAATAAGATCAGTAAGATAGTGGATAAGGTCAGGTATGGCAGCTTTCCTGTATATGAATTCAGATCTGCGGACGGTACAGACAATAAGGTCTGGGTATGTGCTGATCAGGGAGATGTTGATGAGATCAGCAGAGCTTTTTCGGAGATAGATTCCATATATATTGCAGATGGACATCACAGATGTGCTTCTGCTGTAAAGGTGGGTCTGGCAAGAAGAGCGCAGGATCCTGAGCCAACAGGGGAAAAGGAATATGACTATTTTCTGGCAGTGCTATTTCCTGAAGATGAGTTGATGATCATGGATTATAACAGGGTAGTAAGAGATCTGGGGGATTATGACAGTGAGGGATTCATAACTGCTCTGTCTGCAAGCTATGAAGTGGAAAAGGTGGTCAGCAGTCCTTTTAAGCCTTCTAAGAAATATGAAACAGGAATGCTCCTGGATGGATCATGGTACAAGCTTACTGCAAGAGATGAGGTCAGATCTGATGATCCTGTGGACGGCCTTGATGTCTCTATCCTGCAGAATGAAGTACTGGACAAGATACTGGGCATCAAAGATCCCAAGACTGATCCAAGAATTGATTTTGTAGGTGGTATCAGAGGCCTTGAAGAGCTGGAGAGAAGATGCAGGCTCGATGGAAGGGTGGCCTTTGCAATGTATCCCACCTCGGTTGAGGAACTTTTTAATGTGGCTGATGCCGGCAGGCTCATGCCCCCCAAATCTACATGGTTTGAGCCGAAGCTTTTATCCGGACTCTTTATCCATAAGCTGAAATAAAAATCTTTTTGCAATGATGACATAACAGTCTCTTTTCCCCTGAAGACAGGGGAGGAGGGACTGTTATTTATTGACCATCTATATAAATGAGGTAGGTGTCAAAAGTTCCTTTTGACACCTTATGACTAACGGATTGTTCCGTTTCTTCGAAACTCTCACAATCCTAAAACATTCGCAAATCCGCACTACGTGCTACTTTGCTCATGTTTTGCGGGTCATAAATTCATATTCGATTTCGAGCAAGCTCGAATCGAAATGACTTTTGACCCTTACGTCATATAAATAATTATTAAAAAACTATTATTTGTATATAGTTTCAATCCGAAATACGGAGAGTGAGTATTAGTAACTTTAAACATGTGAATACGGAGGTTCGGATTGATGAGCAAAGTTGATTCAAAAGATACTAAATCACCAAAAGCTATTAGCGTCAAGTTGTCGTTTCTCTTTGTAGCATTGTTGATCATAACCATTGCTATAGCTGAGTCTGTTACTCTGGGTGTCAGCTATAATATGATGTCCAAGCTGACTCATAAATCCCTTACCAATCAGGTGGGCGAGAAGGCTATTGAGATCAACAAAGAGTTGTCTTCAACCTTCTATTATCTGAATGGTGTTGCTGATGCCATTGAACAAAATGAGTTCAAGGACAGACAGGCGATTGTGGATTATCTTGTAGGAACTATAAACAGATATGAGATGATCCCTACAGGTGCTTATCTTACACTGGAGGATGAGACCTTTATCTATGCTCCTGATCCGGATTTTACCATGGAAAATATTCTGGAAAAGCCGTGGTATCAGCAGTGTATCGGCTTTACCAACAGCTGGTTCTATTTCTATGATGTACCTTATTTCGATACCATTACAGGAGATTTGTGTGCTACAGTGCTCCGTCATATCCATATGAAGGACGGCAGGGATGGCTGCTTTGCAGCAGACCTGATGCTGGCATCATCCCAGGAGAGGCTGAACGAGGACACAGGTTATAAGACCGGCGGTTATATGATGATAACTGAGCAGGGACTGATCCTGTCTTATTCTGCAGATTCTTCATACAATGGCCAGAAGACCGCTGATATCACAGATAATCCTTTCCTTGTTGCTGCAGGAGAATTTGTGGCTTCTGAAGCCGGCAAAGATACGCCTGAAGTATCATCAGTAAAGGTTGGTAAGGTAAATTACTACATGACTTCATATAATATCAGTGGAACTGACTGGAGAGTGGTTCTCTATGCTGATCAGAATGAGGTTATGGGTAGCTTGACAAGACTGACCATCATCCTGGTTGTGGGACTCCTTATCGCCATTATCATCATCGTCATCATCCTTAACATAGTACTAAAGAAGATCATCAAGGATCCTGTAACTGCCCTAACTGATAACATTGGAAAGATATCCAACGGTGATTTTGCTATCAATATAACTTCTGACGGTAACGATGAGATTGCTTATATGAACAGAGCCATGGGCGAGTTTGTAGAAGGCATGAGATCATCCCTTGGAGAGATCAAGGATGTATCCGGAAGGCTCCAGGATGATGCCAATACCTCCAAGACTACAGCAGAGAGTCTGGAAGATGCGGCTAATAACCAGTCTGTGAGCATGACCCAGATCAGAGAGAACATCGACAATATGGCGAGTGCAGTTAACGAAGTTGCAGAGAATGCAACAGTACTGGCCCAGACAGTTGCTGATGTTACAGAAGATGAGAAGAAGATCGAGAATGCCATGAATGACCTGGTAGTAAAGGCTAATGCAGGTCAGAAGGATATGGCAACAGTCGCAAGCGGAATGAACGATATCGTAAGCTCCATGAACGATATGTCAGAAGCAGTTAATTCAGTTAATGATGCAGCTGATAAGATCAACGAGATCATCGACCTGATCAACTCCATTTCTTCCCAGACCAACCTCCTGTCCCTCAATGCTTCTATCGAAGCTGCAAGAGCAGGTGAGATGGGTAAAGGCTTTGCAGTTGTTGCAAATGAGATCGGAACACTTGCCCAAAACTCTGCAGAAGCTACTAATCAGATTGCAGGCATTATCAAGGATATGTCCGCAAGAGTACAGATGCTCTCAGAAAAATCCGAGTCCAACTCGGTGCTGATCAACAACAGTTCCGAGTCAGTTAATAAGGCTGCAAGCACCTTTGAAGAGATCACCTCTGAGCTGTCCAAGGCCAGTGATATCCTAAGTCAGATGGCCGGTCAGATGGAGACTGTTAACGATGTAGCAGCTAATATGGCTTCCGTATCCGAGGAACAGTCAGCATCCACTCAGGAGATCGCAGAAAATGTTGAGCATGTAACAGAAGCTGCTAAAGGTGTTGCATCCTCATCCGAAAAGGTTGCTCAGGCTGCAAACTCTGTAACAGAGGCAGTAGACACGATCAACGGTAACCTGGATAGGTTTACGATCTGATATACAGGGTCTAAAAGCCCCGGGACTGCAAGCTTGCTTGCATGTCCCGGGGCTTTTTTGACCCGCACGAACATGAGGAAGTAGCCCTTGCGAAGCAAGGAGCGGATTCCGAATGTTCGTAGAATTGCGGGAGCAGCAACGCTGCGGAGCAATTCGTGTATATCACTAAGTGTAAATCAATCAAGATGAGGAAGTAGCCCTTGCGAAGCAAGGAGCGGAATCCGAATGTTCGTGCAACATGACGATTTTTAGATATAATGTACATTGTATTTATTTATGGACCGATATATGATATAGATAAGAAAAGGCTGAAGCCTTGGTGGGTTGACACCTAAAATCTGATACTTTTTCCGGACTTGGGTGCCGGAGGTTGGCAGGCAACGGAAAAACCTGATATTATCCAGACATAGGTGCTGGAGGTTGGCAGACAACGGAAAAATCAACCACTAAATGGGAATGTTAACTGCTGCGGCGATGACATTCCCATTTTAAATTGCAGTAAAGGATTTTTTAGATCTTAATGGACAAGAAAAAGGCAATATCTATTATTACAAAGTCGGCAAAACTATATCACGAAAACCTTGAGGATCAGAAGCTTTTGTTTATTTATGGCGTTCCGGCTGTTATCAACAAGCAGTTATTTCAAAAAGTCAATGTAATAAGCGGGTTGGATTATTATGAGGTAGTCTTTCATAGATCTAATTTTCTACATTTGACAGGCGTGATCTTAAACAGGCAAACAACCAGATCTGCTATAAATTTTTATGAGAAATGTATTGATGGTAGATTATCTGAAAATGATTTTATGCTATCAAGAGATGGCACTACAGATCAGAAATTAGATGTAATATTAAAAATGATGAATATCAAAAAAACAGCTGCAATGATTGGAGATTTTACTGATCGAGGCCCTAAGCTTTATTCGGAGAAGGTTGCAGGTAACATTTGTGCATGTATGGGATTTGTCGCAGATAGCTATACAAAGCAGAATGTCCCCAATACGCTTTTAAAAAAAGATGTAAGAGATGTATCGGTTAAACCACAACAGAAAGTGTTTGCCATTATGAGCAAAAATTATTCTGATGATAAATATACTGTTATTGAAAAGTGTGATAAAAGTATCGAGCTCAGAAGAGTTGAAGGAATACACAACTATGCTGATATTTGAAAACTTCAAATATCATAGTTGAGTAGTCATAAATAGTATTTATATAGGTTTAAATGGTAGTATTATATTTAGTATTCATTATTATATTTTCAAGGGGGCAATTATGGCTGAAGAAATGAAAATGGAAGACTTTCCGGGAAATGATTCCAAGTATCATCTTGAAAACGTTGAGGCGCTGGCAGATAGTCCTTACAAGGGCAAAAGAATATGCTTTCTGGGCTCATCTGTAACCCTGGGTGCCAGGTCTATGGATGTGTCCTTTGCGGATTATATTTCCAAGAGACTTGGCTGCAGCTACGTAAAAGAGGCTGTGAACGGCACTACACTTGCTGATGTGGATGATGAGTCCTATATCAGCAGGATGAAGAGAAATATCAGTAAGGATGAGAAGTTTGACTGTTTTGTATGCCAGCTTTCTACCAATGATGCTGCAAGGGGGCTTGATATTGGCAAGGTGTCAGACTCTAAGGATATTGACAGCTTTGATACCAAGACTATAGCAGGTGCCATTGAATATATCATCGCTTATGCAAAAGAGACATATCATTGTCCTGTTGTATTCTACACAGGGAGCTTCTTTGAGAGCGAGCTCTATTCTCAGATGATAGAGCTGATCGTAGCGATCAGGGATAAGTGGGGCATCCTTCTGGCTGACCTGTGGCATGATGATGAGATGGGTGAGCTGATCCGGAATGATAAGGAGAGCTATGATCTCTATATGGCTGATCCCGTTCATCCTACCCAGGCAGGATACCTGGTTTGGTGGCTTCCCAAGATCGAGCCTGTGATCAAGAGGGCACTGGATCAGTAAAACTCCTATCCGGGATATGCGTATTATAAGCTTGATACGGAAACTGTGATAGCTGATCTGATCTGCTGCTCTTATAGTGGCATATGACGGAAGAATTATAGCGATGCAAAAAGGCTATCGGCATAATGCTCATATATACCTTGTGTTATTTATACAAGCTATACAATGTCACTATAAATATCGAAAAAAGATACCATAATAAAAATAAAGCACTGAAAAAAGAAATGCGCCTCCTTTAGAATTAGATTCAATGATGGTTATTGGATCTATTTTGAAGGAGGTGCATTTTTTATGAAAAAGCGGAACGGTAAGAGCAGACTGGCGCTGGCGATCGCCTTTGCTCTTTCTCTGTCGTCACCTGTGACGGCAGGTCTGCAGTCTTTGGCAGCACAGGGACCTGTCAACGAAGAGTTACTGGTACCTTTTGGCCAGGTAGCTGATTACAATGAGGACCAGGGTATCGGCTTTGTATGGGGGGCAGCAGGATACGACCTGTATACTGTCACAATTTCCTGCGAAAAATTAGGCTACGAGAAAGTTTATGCTGATCAGACACTGGGATATCACTGGTATCCTGATGATTATGCAGACGGTGAGTACCTGATCGAGCTCCAGGGTCAGAGAGACGGAGAGCTGTCAGCAGCTGCTACAGCAACTGTTACTATTGGTAATCCTGCAGAGGAACCCGAGACTCCCGAAGAGCCTGAGATACCTCAGGAGCCTGAAACACCCGAAACACCCGAGACTCCTGAAACACCTGAAACACCCGAGACACCTGAGACTCCCGAGGAAGAGGATCTCTCCGGAATCGATTTTGAGACACTTGATCACAGTGTTGATTATATCGACGGTGGTACTAATGTAACTGTTGAATATAAGGGCGTTAAGGCTATTGTAACAGGAAGCGACTGGGGTAATGACTGGGGAAATGATTCTCATTGGCAGATCCAGCTCAAAGAAGTCATCTCCACTCCTACAGTTGAGAAATATGATGTTTCCTTCAATATCAGTTCTGAAGTTGAAAGAGAAGCATTTGTAAAGCTTGGTGATCTTCATAATGACGGTACTGTTTATGCAGAACAGTCTATACAGGTTCCTGCAGGCAAGACCAAGGTCAGCATCACCACAGATAAAGAAGTAGATATTGATGATATGATGGTCCTCTTTGCACTTGGCAGCAAGTGGGGCAGTGACCAGAATACCATGGTGATCTCTAATCTTAAGGTAACTCCTCACAAGGAAGCAGGAGTTAAGGAAGGTGCTATCAGCCTGGCAGATGCTGAAACAGAGCTTTATGTTGGCAGTGACTGGGCGGGAACCAATGCAGATGTCAAGGAGACAGGCACAAAAGCTAATTTCACTGTTGGCAGCTATGGTTGGAACGGCGAATGGGGTCTTCAGTATATCATTCACAATCTTGGACTGGTAGCTGGTGAGACCTACACAGTATCCGCTGATCTGACATCTTCCATAGACAAGAAAGTCAGGATCAAGCTGGATGATAACGGACATATCTATGATACAGTTGATATGCCTGCCGGTGAAGTTTATGAGTACAGCAAGGAAGTGACTGTAGGTGATATGGCTAACAATAACCTCTATTTTGCACTTGGTGCTATGGACGGTGAAGCAGCCAATCTTACAGGATCTCTCGTTATCGAGAACCTGAGAATCTGTGATTCTAAAGGCAACTATATCACACTTGGCGGCGGAACAGCAGTTGGAGCCAAGGGACCTGAGTATGATTTCTCAGCCGAGGACAATGCACTTTATGACTATGCTGATCCCGGAAGAAGCAAAGACGGTTATACTCTGATCTGGGCAGACGAGTTTGATGGCAACTACGGTGATGACACAGTTGATGCTAATACAGGTCTTGACCTTAATAACTGGGGCTATCAGCTGGGTGATGGAAGTACTGACTGCGGTAATGGCGGTTGGGGCAACAACGAGCTTGAGTGCTACACCAGTGATGCCAAGAATATCTCTGTAAACGAAGACCTTGATGGAGACGGTGAAGGCGACGGACTTCTTCGTCTGACAGCTTCCTATGAGAAGAATGGTTATACCTACGCTTCAGAGAGCAAGAAGAATTACACATCCGCAAGGATCCGTACTACAACACATACACAGGAACTCTTCAATTCTACATACGGATACATTGAAGGAAGAATATCACTTCCTCAGACAGCCGGTGCTTGGCCTGCATTCTGGATGCTGCCTCAGAGCACAGCTATTTATGGCGGATGGCCTGTATCCGGTGAGATCGATATCCTGGAGACTACAGGTACTCAGAGCAATCAGGCTTGCTCAACATTGCACTGGGGCGTTCCCAGCCATGTATATAAGGGAAGCGGCTACACAGCACTGAATTCTGATGTAAGATACTTCCATACATACGCAGTAGATTGGGAGCCCGGCAAGATGACCTTCTATTATGACGGTCAGGAGATCTACTCCTCCAGCAACTGGGCAAGCACCATTCCCGGAGCATCTGATACACTTGGATTTGATGCACCTTTTGATGCACCTTTCTACATGATCCTGAACCTGGCTGTTGATAGCGGACAGTTCGGCGGATCAGCCAATAAGGCAAAGTTCCAGGATGATATCAACATGTATGTTGACTACATCCGTTGCTTCCAGAAAACAGACGGTTATCCGGATGCAGTTGTAAAGACGGCTGACGGCTCTGCTCTTAAGGATTGGACAGAGTTCCAGGGAATCAATCAGATCGCAGAGATCACAGCTGATAACTTGGATGTAACAGGCGGCGGACACAATGACAGCGCTGCAGCAGGAAGCGGCAAATGGTATCTTTCCAACCAGGATAATGCTGCTGCTACAGCAGAGACAGTAACAGATGCTGCAGGCAAGACCTGGGCTAAGGTTGATATATCATCTCAGGGCAATCAGGACTACGGCGTACAGTTGATCGGTCACTATGATGCCAAGAAGGGATATGTATACAAGGTATCCTATGATGCATACGCAGAAGGCGGCATGGTAGGTAAGCAGGTTAACTGCGATTCCAAGGAGTATGCAGGTTGGAGCACATATGGTGTTCAGACATTTACTCTTGGAGATTCACCTGCATCTAATTCCTTTATCTTCCAGCAGTCTGAAGATTTTGACAACTGCCGTATTGAGTTCAATATCGGTGGACAGGGAACAGGTACAGTATATGTATCAAATGTTAAGGTTGAGATTGTTGATCCTGAGCTGATCGGAGCTACAGATCCTTCCGGAGCACATGGCGTAACAGCTGATGGCAACATGGTATTCAATGGAACATTTGACCAGGGCAATAACCACACAGGTTACTGGGCAGTAGTAGGTGGAACTACACTTAATGTTCCCAGATACACAACTGAGGCACTTAAGGATTCTGATGTAAGAGTCAAGGATATTGCTTCCATGACCAACTACGAGCAGATCGCAGACGGAATCAAGTACTATGAGCGTAGAGGACAGGTTGCCGCTGAGGCAGGCGTTCCTACAATCTATCAGCCCGGCATCAAGATGACCGCTGATACATACACAGTTGCATTTGATATGTATTCAGAAACAGATTCAGCTGTTAAGGCTGCTATCTACTCTGTAAATACAGCTGAGGATGGAACTGTAACACTGGGCAAGGAGCTTGCAAGCGCAAAGGCTGCATATAAGGCTGGAGACGGCGTAAGAAGATATGCTCTGTCCATGACAACATCAGAAGATCTCTCTAATGGAGCTCTGGTACTGAGCTTTGCAAAGGGTACATCTGTTCAGATCGATAATGTAGTGATGAAGGGTGAGAACCAGGCTTCTACAGTAAGTGAGCATCCCATTGATGAGACTATCACCTGGACAGGAGATAATGGTGCAGGTTCTGCTATTGCTCTTGAAGAAGCAGATGGTGTTATCACCATGAGAGGAATCACCAGCGGCGGTACATGGTATTCACCTCAGCTGGGCAGCAGCAACTTCTCAGTACAGGCTAGCCAGAAGTATAAGCTGACCTTTGATTACAAGTTTACAGGTACCAACAACGGTAAGTTCAAATATATCGTTCAGGAGAACGGCGGAAGCTGGACAGTGGCTCATGATATCGTTGAAGTGGATTCCAACGGTCAGACAGCAGACGAAGATGGATACATCTCTTATGAGACAGTATTTACTTCAAACGCAACTCTTGATGATTGTCACTTTGATTTCGGCTTTGGTGACAGCCAGGCCAGCGATGCTACATTCTCTTTCAAGAATATCCATATGGATCTTGTTAAGGAAGCTAGCGAAGGCGGCAGCACAGATAACGATGATACAGTTGATGATGATCTCTTTGTTCAGAATCCTGTAGATCCTGAACCTACAGATCCTACAGAACCCGGAACAGAAGAGCCTGTAGATCCCGAACCTACAGATCCTACAGATCCTGAGCCTACAGATCCTACAGATCCCGAGCCCACAGATCCTACAGATCCTGAGCCTACAGATCCTACAGATCCTGAGCCCACAGATCCCACAGATCCTGAGCCTACAGATCCTGAACCTACAGATCCCGGACATCACCATGTTCCTCAGCCTGTAGTAGTGATCGTAAAGGTAGTGGTTAAGGTTGTTAAGACTGTTGTTAAGGCAATTTCTTCCATCTTAAAGGGACTCTTCGGTTTTAGATGGTAAATAAGTAAACCTCATAAAGATATAGTAATAGCGGAGGGGTGCATAGATTTCTATGCACCTCTTTGTATATTAGATTATCTAGTTGCTGTATCGCGATTATTATTGGTTAGTGAACAGTTAGTTGTATTGAAAAGAATAATTATTTTTCTAATGCATCTTGCTTGTAACACGTTACTACACTAAAATCTTTATTAGGTATTTATTTAGATAAGGGGGAAGAGATGGATAAAAGAAATCGTTATTACCTGGTACATATTGTTTTGTTTTGTGTGATGGTAGCACTAATGGCAGTGGCTGCAGTGGCTACCAATGCGGATACTGTTCAGGAGTCTTTCTGGGCGCTTGTTCCGCCGCTTATCGCCATTATACTGGCGTTGATATCCAAAGAAGTATACAGCTCTCTCTTTTTGGGAGTAGTAGCGGGAGCTCTTCTATATTCTGATTTTAATGTCGAAGCAGGAGTGAATCACCTTTATACAAATGGTCTCAGAGCAGTGCTCAGTGATGAGTACAATGTGGGTATACTCTGCTTTCTTGTGATCTTGGGTGTCATGGTAGCGCTCATGAACAAAGCGGGCGGCTCTGCTGCTTTTGGAGAATGGGCTTCTAAGCATATAAAGAGCAGAGTGGGAGTGCAGCTGGCTACTATCGCGCTGGGTGTGCTGATCTTTATTGATGATTATTTTAACTGTCTCACAGTGGGAAGCGTTATGAGACCTGTTACTGACAAGTATAAGGTATCAAGAGCAAAGCTTGCATATCTTATTGATGCAACCGCAGCTCCTGTGTGTATTATTGCACCTATCAGCTCCTGGGCTGCTGCAGTTTCCGGCTTTGTCGAAGGTGAGAACGGCATTGGCCTCTTTGTAAAGACCATTCCTTATAATTTCTATGCACTCCTAACTATTATCATGATGGTATCCATAGTGGTCTTTAAGGCTGACTATGGCCCTATGGCCAGGTTTGAACTGGAGGCAGCTGAGAAGGGGGATGTATTTGGTCATGGCAAGCAGAAAGAGGGTGCAGATTCTGAGGATGATATCAAGGGAAAAGGAACTGTGCTTGATCTGATCCTGCCAGTTGTTGCTCTGATCGTATGCTGTATATTTGGAATGATCTATACCGGCGGCTTCTTTGAAGGCGAGAGCTTTATCAATGCTTTTGCAGGAAGTGATGCTTCTGTTGGTCTTGTATATGGTTCCTTTGCAGGTATGATCCTGACCATCAGCTGGTATTTCATAAGGAGAGTACTGAGCTTTAGAGATTGTATGGAATGCATTCCTGAGGGCTTCAAATCAATGGTACCTGCCATACTGATCCTGACACTGGCATGGAGCCTTAAGTCTATGACAGATTCTCTTGGAGCCAAAGAGTATGTGGCAGCTTTGGTAGAGCATTCTGCAGGCAGTATGCTGGTGATCCTGCCCGGCATTATCTTCCTTGTAGCTTGTTTCCTTGCCTTTGCTACAGGTACCAGCTGGGGTACATTTGGTATTCTCATACCTATTGTAGTTACTATTTTCTCAGGTGTGGATGATACTATGATGATCATCTCCATGTCTGCATGTATGGCAGGCGCTGTATGCGGTGATCATTGCTCGCCTATATCCGATACCACTATCATGTCATCTGCAGGTGCCAAGTGCAATCATATCGATCATGTATCCACTCAGATGCCCTATGCTATGACTTGTGCAGCCATTTCCTTTATCACTTATTTGCTGGCTGGTATTACGAGGTCGGCGTGGATATCTCTTCCTGTGGGAATTATCTTGACAGTAGGCTTCTGCATCCTTATGGGTAGTAGGAACAAGCAGAATTAATAATTGTTTTATTCCATATTCATGGTATAAATATCCCTATATTCCTTTGGGGACATACCGTATTCCTTTTTAAAGGCTTTGAAAAAAGCTGAATAATCTTTAAAGCCGCACATGAGATATGCTTTGGTGATCTCAGTGCCTGACATTATGGCGTCTCTCGATAATGAGAGACGCTTTTTTAATATATATTGATGGACAGAGATGCCCAGATTGTCTTTAAAAATATGAGCAATATGGAACTTGCTGGCATAGCAGGCAGCGGCCAAAGCATCCAGACTGATGTCCTCATCTATGTGCTCTTCGATATATGACAGGAGATTCTGATATAATGAGTGCTCTTCTTTAGGACTGTTTGGATGGTCCAGCTCGTATACATAGCGGTTGATGCTAAAAACCAGATCATTTACCAACAGGCAGGAGCGGGCATCCCTGCCAAAGCGGTCTGACCTGAGTTCTTCTATGAGGCTGAAAATCCGGCTTCGAAGCTCATTAAAGGTGAATATATCAAAATGATAAATGTATTTCTTTTTGATAGATGCCTGCTGCATTACATAGCCGTAGCTTCCTGACAATTTCATAAGGTCTGTCAGATAATCTTTGCTGATCCAAAAGACGAAACGTCTATAGGGACTAACAGTAGTTTGTCCTTTATTATCGGGCGCTGATATCACGCTTAGTCTGTGCTTTTGGTGGGGAGGTATCAGGATCATATCTCCGGGAGTCAGTCTTACTTTGGCTCCGCCAACTTCCATTTCCACATTACCCTCCAGGAAAAAATAAAACTCATAATAATCATGTGCATGGTATCGTACATTTTGGAGGTCTCTGTCACTGTAATAATATATCTCGAAATCCTTAGAAAGCATGTACTGGCGTGTGCTAAAGGTTGTCTGGAGGTTTTTCTTCATATTCCTATCTCTTTCCATCCGCTGGTTAAAAGGATATTTTGTCATACAGTCCCGCGTATATATAATAATAGTTTACTGGCACAAGTTTTGCAATGTGTACAACAATCTCTGCAATTCTGCTTCCTGATTCTCTTTAATATACTCCTATTAGCATATACGTTAATGAACTGCCTTTGATAAGGCTCTTATCTGTTATATCAAAGGCGTGTTAAGAGGAGGAAATCTTATGGAGATGACACTTAGATGGTATGGAACGGGCTTTGATACTGTGACTTTGGAACAGATCAGGCAGATTCCCGGGGTAAAGGGTGTGATCACAACGCTTTATGATACTCAGCCCGGAGATGTATGGACAAGGGAGAGGATTCGCGCTCTTAAGGATGAAGTAGAGGCTGCAGGTATGCATATTGCAGGCATTGAGAGCGTCAATGTTCATGATGCGATCAAGATAGGCAGCCCTGACAGGGACCGTTATATCGAAAACTATATCAAATGCCTGGAGAATCTTGGCCAGGAAGATATACATATGGTCTGCTACAACTTTATGCCTGTTTTTGACTGGACCAGAACTGAACTGGCAAGAAAGAGATGGGACGGCTCAACGGTGCTTGCATATACACAAAAGGCTGTAGATGCGCTGGTACCGGAAGAGATGTTTGATTCCATTGCAGGTGATATGAACGGCTCTATCATGCCTGGCTGGGAGCCTGAGAGGCTGGCTCATGTCAAAGAACTCTTTGAGATGTATAAGGATGTGGATGATGAGAAGCTCTTTGCTAACCTGAAATACTTTTTGGAGCGCATCATGCCTACCTGTGACAAGTACGACATCAACATGGCTATTCATCCTGATGACCCTGCATGGAGCGTATTTGGGCTGCCCAGGATCATCATCAATAAGGAGAATATCCTGCGCATGATGAAGATGGTGGATAACCCTCATAATGGCGTGACTTTCTGCTCCGGTTCCTATGGTACCAATCTGGAGAATAACCTGCCGGATATGATCCGTTCCCTTAAGGGCAGGATACATTTTGCCCATGTCAGAAATCTGAAATTCAACTCGACTGATGATTTTGAGGAAGCTGCTCATCTGTCTTCCGATGGCTCTTTTGACCTGTATGAGATCATGAAGGCTCTCTATGATATAGGCTTTGACGGACCTATTCGCCCTGATCATGGCAGGATGATCTGGGGAGAAAAGGCTATGCCGGGATACGGCCTCTATGACAGAGCACTGGGAGCTGCATATCTGAACGGTCTCTGGGAAGCAATAGATAAGGCACATAAGAGGGGATGATAGGTGGTCATGAAGCTTAATGAGAAAAGTATAAGGGAAAGAAATCTCTGGGAAGAGAAGGGCTATAAGCTCCCTTCCTATGACAGGGAGAAAATGATATATCAGACGGTTAAAGCCCCCCTTTGGGTGCACTTTGGAGCAGGTAATATCTTCAGGGCTTTCCATGCTGCGGCAGCTGACAGGCTTTTGGAAGCGGGCGTCATAGACAGGGGTATCACTGTGGTCGAGGGCTATGATTATGAGATCATAGATAAGGCATACAGGCCTGCGGACAACTATTCCATCCTGGTTACGTTAAAGTCAGACGCCGCCGTCAATAAGACAGTAGTGGGGGCTATAGCTGAGTCCTGTAAGTTGGACAGTACAAATGTCGCAGAGATGGGCAGATTAAAAGAGATATTTGAAGAAGGCTCTCTGCAGCTTGCCACATTTACCATCACAGAAAAAGGCTACTGCCTAAAGGGGTCCGCTGGTGCCTATCAGCCTGAGGTTTTAGAAGACTTTGAAAATGGACCCAGCCACTGCGTCAGCTATATGGGAAAGGTGGCAGAGCTTTTATATGCACGCTTTATGGCTGGTGCAAAGCCTATTGCCATGGTAAGTACAGACAACTGCTCCCATAACGGAGATAAGTTAAAGCAGGCTATGACAGAATTTGCAGATAAATGGGAGAGTGGCGGAAAGGCAAAGAAGGGCTTTGCTGCGTATGTTAATGACAGCTCCAAGGTGTCTTTTCCCTGGACCATGATCGATAAGATCACACCAAGACCTGATCCGGAAGTGGAAAAAATGCTAAGGGACGACGGCCTTGAAGGCCTAGAGCCTGAGGTCACATCAAAGAATACCTATGTGGCGCCCTTTGTAAATGCAGAGGAGACAGAGTATCTGGTCATAGAGGACTCATTTCCAAACGGAAGACCTGATCTGGAGAAGGCAGGATTTATCCTGACTGACAGGGAGACTGTGGACAAGGTAGAGAGGATGAAGGTCTGCACCTGTCTCAACCCCCTGCATACTGCACTGGCAGTATTTGGCTGCCTTTTGGGTTACAAGAAGATATCTGATGAAATGAAGGATAATGACCTGATACAGCTTGTAGATATCCTTGGCTATAAGGAAGGCCTGCCTGTGGTTACAGATCCGGGAGTCCTCTCTCCAAGGGAATTCATAGATACTGTGGTAAAGGTAAGGCTACCCAATCCCTTCATGCCTGACACTCCACAAAGGATAGCAACGGATACTTCCCAAAAGCTCTCTATCAGATATGGTGAGACTATCAAAAATTACATAAAAGACGGAAGGGATATTACAGGCTTAAAGGCTATACCTCTGGTATTTGCAGGCTGGCTCAGATATCTGATGGCAGTAGATGATGAGGGCAGTAGCTTTGAACTGTCCCCGGATCCTATGCTGGAAGAGCTTACCGATCATATGTCAGCATTTGCAGTAGATGACAAGGCCATTTATTCGCCGGAAGGAGATAAAGCCGTCGTATCTCGGGAAGCTTTAGCTGATGCAAGGGCCGGGCTTAGCAGCATCCTGACAGATGAGAGGATATTTGGCATTGATCTTGAAGCTACTTGTATGGCTGATACAGTGACAGAGCTGTTTATAAAGATGACACGGGGGAAAGGCGCAGTGAGAGCTGTGCTGAGAGAGTGGCTCAGCTGAGATAATACTTTGGCCAGGAGAATATCTTACCTGATTCATATGGGGCAAAAGATCTATATATAAAATAATCAAGATAACCCACCACCTTTAGGTGGTGGGAATATCTTGATTACGGGTGCGGGGTTATAAGCCCCGTACCCGTAGAACTGCGTCAGCAGTGATTTTATAACGAGCAAAAAGCGAAGCGTTTGCGAGTTTAACGATCAGTATTACAAGAGAGGAATATAAACAGATGAATGAAATAATAGAAGGAATAGGACAGATAGGCATTATCCCGGTCCTGGTAATAGAGGATGCAGAAGATGCGATCCCTTTGGGCAGAGCGCTTATAGATGGAGGTCTTCCTGCGGCAGAGGTGACCTTCAGGACAAAAGCTGCAGAGGATGCTATCAGGAGCTTGTCCGAAAACTATCCTGAGATGCTCGTAGGTGCCGGGACAGTGCTCACTACTGAACAGGTGGACAGGGCAGTAGAAGCAGGCGCACGCTTTATAGTAAGCCCCGGTCTTAATCCCAAGGTTGTGGATCATTGCATGGAAAAAGGGATCACTATAATCCCGGGCACTTGTAATCCCTCTAATATCGAAGAAGCGCTTGAGCATGGCCTTGATGTGGTCAAATTCTTTCCTGCAGAAGCAGCAGGTGGTCTGAAATATATAAGGGCAGTGGCTGCGCCTTATACCGGTGTGAGATTCATGCCAACAGGCGGCATAAATGCGTCAAATGTCAGGGAGTATCTGGAGTATGACCGTATCCTGGCCTGCGGTGGCAGCTGGATGGTAAAAGGGGAGCTTATAGAATCCGGTGATTATGACAGGATAAGAGAGCTGACCAGAGAAGCAGCGGAGCTTGTCAGAGAGATCAGGGGCTGTGTTCAAAAGCAGGAATGTATGTGCCTGAAAGCATAATAAATAGTTATTCTAGGGAGGATCAAGATGGATTTACAGTTTAAGGATAAATCGGAGTGCAGATATGACGCGCTGTCACTGGGAGAAGTGATGCTGCGCCTGGATCCCGGTGAAGGCAGGATACGTACTGCCAGAAGCTTTAGGGTATGGGAAGGCGGAGGAGAGTACAATGTGGTCAGAGGCCTTAGAAGATGCTTTGGCATGAGGAGCGGCGTACTTACAGCCTTTGCAGATAATGAACTGGGAAGGCTCATGGAGGATCTCATACTCCAGGGTGGCGTTGATACTTCTCTTATCAAATGGATGAAGACAGATGGAATTGGGCGTATCTGCAGAAACGGTCTTAATTTCACAGAGAGAGGCTTTGGCATCAGGGGAGCAGTGGGCTGCTCTGACAGAGCAGGTACAGCTATATCTAAAGCGACTGCTAAGGATTGGGACCTGGATCATATTTTTGGAGAGCTGGGTGTAAGAGTATTACATACAGGCGGTATATATGCTGCGCTGTCAGAGACATCCTCGCAGACAGTCATCGACGTGATAAAGGCTGCAAAGAAATATGGCACTTTGGTATCCTATGATCTTAACTATCGTCCTTCTATGTGGAGCGCTATCGGAGGCATTGATAAAGCAAGAGAAGTCAATAAAGAGATAGCACGCTACGTGGATATCATGATCGGTAACGAAGAAGACTTTACCGCATGCCTTGGCTTTGAGGTAGAGGGCAATGATGCGGACCTTAAAGAGCTCAATGTAGAGGGCTATAAGAAGATGATAGGTGAAGTTGTAAAGACCTATCCCAATATGAAGTGTATAGCTACTACCTTAAGGACTGTTAAAACTGCTACTGTCAATGACTGGAGCGCTTTGTGCTGGGCCGACGGTGAGATATATAAGGCAAGGGACTATAAGGATCTGGAGATCATGGACAGGGTAGGAGGAGGAGACTCTTTTGCATCCGGTCTGCTCTACGGACTCATGACTACAGCTGATCCGGAGAAAGCTGTGAACTACGGTGCTGCTCATGGAGCACTGGCAATGACTACTCCCGGTGATACCTCTATGGCTTCCTGCAAAGAGGTTGAAGCTTTGATGGGCGGCGCCGGTGCCAGGGTACAGAGATAGTATAGATCATTATGCGGAAATAAATTAATTCCCTGGCTTTGTTTGTCAGTGGAATAATAGAAAAAAAGAGGATGTTCAAATGAAGAAGTTTATGGATAAAGATTTTCTATTATCTAATGATACTGCAAGGCACCTCTATCATGATCTTTGCGAGGATCTGCCTATCATAGACTATCACTGCCATCTCTCTCCAAGAGAAATATATGAGGATGTGCGATATGACAATATCACAGAGCTCTGGCTGGGTGCCGATCACTATAAATGGCGCCAGATGCGCTGGGCAGGAGTGGAAGAAAGATATATCACAGGAGATGCTCCGGCCAAAGATAAGTTTATAAAATGGGCAGAGACTCTTGAAATGGCCATAGGCAATCCTTTGTATCACTGGTCTCATCTGGAGCTAAAAAAATACTTTGGCTATGAAGACATATTAAATACCGATACCGCTGAGCAGGTATGGGAGCTTACCAGAGGGAAGCTAAGGGACCCTTCGATGTCAGCAAGGAACCTTATAAGGGCATCTAAGGTTCAGGTGATATGTACCACAGATGATCCTATAGATTCCCTGGAATGGCACAGGAAGATCAGGAAGGATGCTTTTGAGGTGCAGGTTCTACCTGCATGGCGCCCGGATAAGGCTATGAATATAGACAAGGAGGGTTTTGCGGATTATATAGCAAGGCTTAGTGAAGTGTCAGGAGTTGATATCACAGACTTTGACAGCCTCCTGACTGCGCTGGATAAGCGTATGGACTTCTTTGCAGCAAATGGCTGCAAGGTATCCGATCATGGACTTTCCGGGATACACTATGAAGATCATACAGATGCTGAAGTAAATGCCATCATCAGGAAACGTCTTGAAGGCTCGGCTCTTACAGATCAGGAGATCAGAAAATACAGGGCGGCATTTATGCTCCATCAGGGAAGGGCTGCCCATAAAAGAGGCTTTGTGATGCAGCTTCACTATGGAGTCCAGAGGGACCTTAATAAGAGGATATACAGGGCACTGGGACCGGATGCAGGCATAGATGCTATAGGCGATAGCTCATCTGCTGTGGAAATGGGGCGCTTTCTAAATTCCCTTGAGGAGACGGGAGAACTGCCAAAGACCATTATTTATTCTCTTAACCCTAATGATAATGCTGCTATAGGGTCTGTCATAGGATGCTTCCAGGACAGCTCTTCTGTATCAAAGCTCCAGCACGGCGCTGCCTGGTGGTTTAATGATCACAAGGAGGGGATGACAGAGCAGTTAAAGAGCCTGGCCAGTCTGGGCCTTCTTGGACATTTTATTGGTATGCTCACAGACTCCAGAAGCTTTACTTCATATACCAGACATGAGTACTTCCGTAGGATCATGTGTGACCTCATAGGGGTCTGGGTTGAAAATGGAGAGTATCCTGCAGACGAGAAACGTCTGGAAGCAATAGTAAAAGGTATCAGCTACTATAATGCCAAAAATTATTTTGACTTCTGTTGTAATAAGTGAAGATACTCTTAAGACGGGGGCGGCTTATGTGTCCAATACGGGGACGCTCTCGCTCTGCACGCCAGCGCAGCGGTACTAACCGTATATGGTGAAAGATTGATGAAAAAGCTGTAGAATGGGGGAAGGCAGTCTGATAAACGCCTATTGAAGGCGAAAGAGGGGACAAGCATTTGCATCAGCTGATCATATCAGAACTTCAGAAGGTTACCAAAGAGGAAGAAGAGATCCTTAAAGGGCGCAGGCAGGTGGATAATACCATTTATCAAAGCGGAGGGGATCAGATATATGAAGCCTCAAGGCTCCTGGAAGCGGGGGAGTTGATATCCATCAGAAAGCATACCAGATTTATAGCTTTTCCTGCACATACACACAATTATGTGGAAGTTATGTATGTATGCAGCGGCATGGTCCATCACAGGATCAATGGCAGGGATCTGTATCTTCGACAAGGTGAGCTTCTGTTTATGAGTCAGAATGCCGTGCAGGAGATAGAGGAGGCTGGTCGGGATGACCTGGCTGTGAATTTTATCATTCTTCCCGAATTCTTTGATGCAGTCCTTCCCATGATAGATATGGATGAGAATCCTCTAAGGAATTTTGTGATAGAGTGCCTTAGAGGGGAGCAGGCCAGCAGTAGTTATATACATTTCAAGGTGGCTGATATACTCCCTGTCCAGAATTTGGTGGAGAATCTGATCTGGACACTTATGAATAGGCAGAATTCTGATAACAGTATCAATAAGATCACCATGGGGCTATTATTCCTCCAACTTCTGGAATATACAGGAGCTTCTGACATAGAGTCGGAGGATGAGGGACATAAGCTTGTTATGACAGTACTTGGATATATAGAGGAGCATTACAGAGATGGCAGCATAAATGATCTGGCAAAGAGGCTTCATTACAATCTCTACTGGCTCTCCAAGGAGATCAAAAAGCGCAGCGGTCACACATATACTGAGTTATTGCATAACAAAAGATTATCCAGGGCTGCGTATCTTCTCACCGGCACTTCAATGCCTGTTGCTGATATAGGTGCTGCGGTTGGATATGAGAATATGGGATACTTTCATAGGATTTTTAAGGAAAGGTACGGGATGACTCCCAAGAAGTACAGAGACCGAAAATAAGCGCGGTAAAGAGCCGGTTTATTCTTCTGTTTGCCATGGCAAAAAAGGACAGTTTTTTGAACAAAAAGCGTCCTTTTTTTATGCTCTTTTTTTGATACGATATCTTTGGAGAATTAAGGGATGACAAAGTCATGGAACGTTAAAGAAATGGGGGGTATTATGTTATATCATCAAGGAAAGAAGCTGACCAAAGAGCTATTTGAGAATCCCACTTCCCGGTACAGAGGGGCGCCATTTTGGGCATGGAATACAAAAATGACAAAGGATAATGTTAAGTTTATGACCTCTGTCATGCAGGATATGGGTATGGGAGGAGCTCACATACATTGCAGGACGGGAATGGCCAATGAATATCTGGGCGAAGAATATATGGACTTGGTCAGGACTGCTCATGAAGAATTTGCAAAGAAAGATATGCTGACCTGGCTCTATGATGAGGACAGATGGCCCTCAGGGGCAGCAGGGGGCCTGGTCACCAGGGATCATGCCAATAGGAGCAGGTACCTGGTATTTAGCAGAAAGGCTCCGGAAGTGCCTGTCAGTAAAGAAAATAACTACTGCACATCTGCAGAGGTGGTCTCAGGTGGTGAGAGAAAGCTCATTGCCAGATATGAAGTTAAGCTGGCAGATGGATATCTGGAGGGTTACAGGCTTCTAAAAGAAGGGGAGAGCGCCGCAGATAGCGGCAAAGAGTGGTATGCATATCTTGAGGTGTCCGGAGACAGCCCCTGGTTTAATGATCAGGCTTATGTGAATACCCTGGATAAGAAGGCTATAGACTGCTTTATAGAAACTACTCACGAGAGATATTACAAGACCCTGGGGGATAGCTTTGGTGGAGATGTTCCTGCTATTTTTACAGATGAACCTCAGTTTTCCTTCAAACGTAGGATGGGCTATGCACTTGATGAAAAGGATGTGACCATACCTTTTTCAGATGACTTTGAAGAAGATTTTACAAAAAGATACGGTCACAGCCTCCTTGAAGGACTTCCTGAGCTCTTCTGGGAAAAAGGAAAAGATGTTTATTCCCTGATCAGATACGAATATCATGACTTTGTGAGCGAACGCTTTACAGAAGCTTTTGCTGACAATATTGGCAGCTGGTGCAAAGAGCACGGGATACTGCTCACAGGACACATGATGGAAGAGCCTACCCTGACCTCGCAGACTGCAGCTCTTGGTGAAGCCATGCGTTCCTACAGATCCTTTGGCATGCCCGGAATAGATATGCTCTGCGACTTTAGAGAGTATACTACTGCAAAGCAGGCTCAGAGTGCAGCCAGGCAGTTTGGAGCTCCCGGTGTACTTAGTGAGCTATATGGTGTTACAGGCTATAACTTTGACTTTAGAGGACACAAGCTGCAGGGAGACTGGCAGGCAGCTCTGGGAGTGACAGTCAGGGTGCCGCATTTATCCTGGACTTCCATGGCAGGTGAAGCCAAGAGGGATTATCCTGCATCTATCAGCTATCAGTCACCCTGGTACAGGGAATATAAAGGAGTGGAAGATCATTTTGCACGCGTGGCTACTGCTATGACCAGGGGCAAAGCCAAGGTGCGAGTAGCTGTGATCCATCCTATCGAATCCTTCTGGCTATGCTGGGGCAATGATGAACAGACAGGAGATATCCGCAGACAAAGGGATGAGAATTTCACAGACCTGACCAAATGGTTGCTCTTTGGCCTGATGGATTTTGATTTTCTGGCAGAATCTCTGCTTCCCAGCCTGGAGATCAGGGTGACTAAGGACGCCCGCCTTAAGGTGGGAGAAATGACCTACGATATGGTCCTTATGCCTGACCTTATTACTGTCAGGTCTTCTACCCTGGACATACTTGAAGCCTTTGCAGCAGAGGGCGGGAAGGTGATAATAGCCGGTGCTGTACCAAAGCTGGTAGATGCCAGGCCTTCATACAGACCCTCTGCCCTGGCTGAGCTGGCAGTGAATGTTCCTTATCAGAAAATGGAGATACTAAGAGCCCTTGATCCATGCCGCAGCATAGATATCAGAAGGGATAATGGCACCAGGACCGATGATCTCATCTACCAGCTAAGAGACGACGGTGAAAGTAGCTGGCTCTTTATAGCCCATGGAGAGAAACCCGGAAATAAGGATGTTCCCAGAATGGAGAAGATCACTATAATCCTGCAGGGTCTATACAGGCTGACCTATTATGATACTCTGACAGGAGAGATATATCCTCTTAGCTGCAAATATGAAGGGGACAGGACTATCCTGGAGAGGCAGTGCTATGAGCATGACAGCCTGCTGCTAAGATTGGATCCTATGAGCACTGGTGTGGAGAATGCTATACTCTGCGGCGATATAACAGATGGATCAGAAGGGGCAGCGGCAGATAATGGGATTCTTTTCCCGGAATCGAAGGATAACAATTCCCAAAAGAGCATAGACATAGCATATCCGGAGTCTGCACAGGTGCAAACCGATGAGCTGAACGTGCTGCTCCTTGATATGGCTGAGAGCAGGCTGGATGATGAAGACTACAGACCAAAGGACGAGATACTTCGCATAGATAATCATTACAGGAGGCAGCTGGGCTATCCTCTTAGGATGGAAGCCTGGGCACAGCCCTGGGTCAATGATAAAGAGGAAATACCTGAGCATACTCTATACTTAAGATACAGCTTTAGATCCCATGTATCCGGAATCCCCGTAGATCTGGCAATGGAGCATCCGGAGGATACCAAGATAATCTTTAACGGAAGCGTAGTGACGGGCAAGGACCGGGGTAACTACGTGGACATGGATATCCACAGGATAGGCATTGGAGAGCTCATAGAAGGCATTAATGTGATAGAAGTATCTATGCCCTTTATAAAGGTGCAAAATGTGGAAGCTATGTATCTCCTTGGAAATTTCGGAGTAAATGTATACGGCTCTGAAGCAGAGATAGTGCCAGCTCCCGGCAGCATTCATTTCGGAGATATCAGCAGGCAGGGCTTTGCCTTCTATGGCGGCAACATATGCTATGAGAGCAAGGTGGATATACCGGCAGATGGCGAGCTGATGCTCAGCACCACATATTATAGCTGCCCTCTTATAGGGGTGGAGATAGATGGCAGGAAGGTGGGCAATATAGCCTATTCGCCTTATGAGATATCCCTTGGCAAGGTGTCAAAGGGGAGTCATACAATAAGACTTACCGCTTATGGCAACAGGATGAATACCTTTGGGCCTCTTCACCTATGTGACAAAAAAGATATATGGCAAGGGCCCAATGCCTGGAGAAGCGAGGGCAGCAGGTGGGCCTACGAATATCAGCTGCAGCCCACAGGCATCCTGAAGCGGCCGCGACTCTGGCTTTCGTGAGGTGACGCGGGGGCTGGCTTATGTGTCCAATTCGTGGACGCTCTCGCTCTGCACGCCAGCGCAGCGGTACTAACCGCCGCTTCGCGCCGCTAAGTGCCGGCGTGGCGTGACAGCCCCTCATTCGGACAGCATAAGCCAGCCCCGCTGTATACTCAAGTAATGCGAGTTGCAAGCAAGCAGGGGCGGCTTATGTGTCCAATTCGTGGACGCTCTCGCTCTGCACGCCAGCGCAGCGGTACTAACCGCCGCTTCGCTTTTTTTTTGACATAAGCCAGCCCCCGCTGTAACTCAAGTAATGCGAGTTGCAAGCAGGGGTGGCTTGAGGTTTTTGGCAAAAAAAGAGTTGACAGTGAGTTGTCAGTCAACTATACTTACAACTAATAATTTTCAGAAAGAGAGATGCTATGGAAAGATTTATCCTCGTCACAAATTATATAGTCTCTAATAAGCCCGTGAATTATGGTCAGGGGTTTGTTTTTGATATGTATGATGAGGATAAGGTTATCAGTAAAGCATAGTAACTGCTTTAAAATTGATACGATATACAAGGCCTCATCAAGCGAGAGTTTGATGAGGCTTTTTTCTTCATAAATATTAAGATAAATACTAATTCGGAGGTTGCTATGAGAATAAAAGAGCAGAAATACATTTTACCTGATGGACGAGAGATCACCATTAAGAGCGCAGGGCCGGAGGATGCATTGAAGGTAAAGCTACATAGGGAAGCTACTGCTGCTGAGACGCACTTTATGGCAAGAGAACCTGAAGACGGTGAGCTAAATCCGGGGAAGATCGCAGAGGGTCTTATAAGTGTTGCAGAAAGCGAGAGAGATTTCATGGTAAGCGCCTATATTGGGGATGAGCTCATAGGAGATCTTGGGGTAACGCTCGTAAGGCCACATATTAAATATCTACATCGTGCCTATCTTGGAATGTCTATCAGGCAGAGTTACACCGGAATGGGGCTTGGAAGTTTCATGATGAAGCTTGCTCTTGATCAGGCTAAAGCTAATGGCTTTGAACAGGTTGAGCTTGGAGTATACAGTGATAACGACAGAGCAAGGCACATGTACAAGAAGATGGGATTTAAGGAATATGGAATGAATCCCAGAGCATTCAAGCTAAAAGACGGAACATACAGGGATGAGATCATAATGGCAAATATATTTGAGTGAGGAGGTGTGAACCATGCGCGAAGATTTTTATGATGATAAGACTAAGCCAATAGTAAAATTAGAGCACTTTTATGGCGAACCAAAGCACTTGGTAGATAAGTGCCTGATCATTTTTTCAAAAGAAATACATGATCACATCCTGGAAAAATATGAGTGCAAAGAAATTGCATTGATGGGGTCATGCACGGGAAGTATACCGATATATTGCATGGAATACAAAGGTGAAAAGATAGCGTTTTATTTAACATCAATAGGATCTGCTGTTGCATCGGGTGCATGTTATGAGGTGCACTGGATAACAGGAGCAACAAAGTTTGTAATGTTTGGCTCCTGTGGTAGCCTTGATCCGGAGCAGACAACAGGAAGATTTATTATTCCAACAGAGAGTTATAGAGGAGATGGTGCTTCTTATTACTACGCTCCGGCAAGTGACTATATTGATATTAAGGGTTGCAATAAATTGGAGGACATTTTTACGGAGCTTAAGGTTCCATATGTTAAAGGCCGTGTTTGGACAACGGATTCCATGCTAAGAGAGACAAAAGGACTTGTTGCCAAAAGAAAAAAGGAAGGCTGCATAGCTGTAGAGATGGAACTTGCTGGAGTTCAGGCTTTATGCGATTTTTATGGGCTTGAACTTTATGATTTTTTGGAAGCCGGTGATGTACTTGCAGATAGTGGATATGAAGTGGAAGCGTTACCTGCTGCTAACCATGATCTGGGTAAGTTCTACATTGCTTTGGATATTGCTGTAAGGATATGATTTTATTTGGATAGGGAGGATATTACGATGAGAGTCAGGATTGAAACAGAAAGATTGATACTAAGACCTTTTGTTCCGGAGGATTATGAAGCTGCTTTTAAATGGTGTGGAGATCCGGAGGTAAATGAATATATGCCCTATCCTCTTTATAAAAATGCGGAAGATGTAAGGACATGGCTTGAAAGCCGTGATCTGGATGAGGAGGATAATTACGATCTAGGGATAGAGCTTAAAGAGACCGGCGAGCTCATAGGAAGCGGCGGCCTGGTATACAATGCTAAGAGAGACGTTTGGATAGTAGGATACAACATTAGAAAAGACAAGTGGGGACACGGCTATGTTCATGAGGCAATGCAGGGAATAATCGATCATATCAGTAAGACCAGAAAGATAAGAGCTATTGAAGGACAGTTCGCAGCAGAGAATCATAATAGCCAGCGTGTAATGGAAAAGCTTGGTATGCATTATTCCCATGATAGTGAGTATGAAAAGTTTGATGGAAGCAGAAAATATGCGGCAAAAACATATATCAGAGAATTCAGATAATTATGAATAGCATTGCAAGTATGGTGAATCGGAAAAGAAAATGATAAATCCCGGCAGAATGCAGGTTACATATCAATTCAATACCTGTTTCTGCCGGGATATTTTTGTTTTCCTGAGTTGATAAAAAGCTCAGACCCTGACACGGTAGCGACGTGCTATGAAAATCGCCAGCAGGAGGGTGCCTGCACATGCGCCAAGATATATGAGACTGGTTGTGTTTATGGAACTAAAGCTATTTGTACCGGTAAAGTCTTGCATATTACCAAAGCCGCCGGGAAAATTGCTGTCACCACCCGGGAAACCGCCGGGGGTATTAGTATCACTGTCTTTTGGGGCGTTGACGGAGCTATCGGCTCCGTCACTGGTGCCTGTGATGTCTTTATTACTTTTCCCCGGAAATCCGCCCATTCCGCCGCCCATAGAACCCATAGCTGACAGGTTTAGGGAGGATGCATCTATGAGAGAATCAGGATCTGCGTCCTGGGCGGAGTCTGTGGATCCAATAGAGCCATCCAGCTGGCCCCTTATTGATTGACACCTTAGCTCTACAAAGCTCTTCATGGTATCTACAGCTGTGTCAAATTCTTTTGTAGTACAGAACTTGGTAGGATCCTTGTCCACGTATTCTGCGATCATCTCATAAGTATTATCTATCAGATCTGCAAGGTAAGAGCTTTCGTAGAACTGCTCTATGAATTCTTCATAGTATTCGTGATAGAGTTCCAAGTATTCCTCATTTGATGTGATCCATGAGAACATAGGCCTGTCGCTGCTATCCTCAGTGACAGATAGAGGCGTATCTATGGGATCGTTAACAGCACTTGTAGCATCATTGGCCTGGAAGGTACCAAATGCCAGGTTGTAGTCCCAGGGTATCATGGACAGCAAGCCATCTTCTTCATAGAGATAGTAATTATGGATCATAGAGCCGGTATAGCTATCGCCGTTGACTACAAAATTATGCACTACCATATATCTCATCACTGCATCTACATCAACGGCTTCTGCAATCTGCTCTGCATCACCGTTTTCTATGCCTTCGCTCAGGGTCTTAAGTGAATTTATAAGTCTCTTTTTGTCAGAGGTCTGGATATTTGTTTTAGCGCTGCTAAAGATAGTGGAGTAGCTATCTTCGTCATCATCTATATACATGAGCTTGGCGTCACTACTGCCCATTCCCATACCACCGGGCATTTCACCATCAAAGCCCTCAGGAGGAGATGGCATATCACCATCAAATCCTCCGGGGAATCCGGCATTGCCGTTGCCCGGGCTTTCAATATTGTTGTTATCATTATCACTGTCACTGCTGTCGTCATCAGGATCTGAATTACCCCTGTTAAAGGGATTACTCATACCCATTTTGTCAAAGTCCACATTCTTCATGTCAAAACCGCCGCCATTTCCACGGCCGCCGCCCATATCCATGGAGTCGGGCTTATAGAGATTGCCATAGGATTTGCCGTTTGTCCTTTCGAGGAAGGAGTCTTCAACAGCCTCTACTGCCAGATATAGTCCCCAGTCTTCGCCGTTGACAGTGATATAAGCATAGCTTACAAGTGGGGCATCTGCTCCGAACTCATTCATGAGTTTATAGGTCAGATAATCCTTCATCATGCTATAATCCTGGATCAGATTGTTGAGGCAGAGCTTATCCAGACCGTGATAATTGCCGGAAGACTGATATGCGTCAAATTCTATTTTCAGACTATATCTCTCGCTATCAAGCTGGGCTACAGTGGAGAGAGACGTATTGCCTTTGCCTCTGATACCAACATTTTTGACAGTCTCACCGTCGATGGTCACGTTGGCAGCCGAGTACTCTTCAGAGGTGGCATTCTCTATAAAGCTGTCCCAGTCGTCCATTTCTATATCTATGGTATGAACATAGCTGTCGTCAAAAAGGGTATCCTCATATCCAAGGGTCACCGAATCGTCAGCGGCGATGCCCGGGATACTGCCGCTTGTAAAGAGGACGGTCAGCAGTATTCCCAGGATGGTGATAAAGATACAGATCCTGTCGAATAGTTTGTGTGTAGACATAGGCTGCTCCTTATCCCATGTACTCGCCGTTATAGCTAACAAGTACTGCGCTGTTGACGCCGGAGAGGTCTGCAAGAGCGTTTACAAAATCGGTATTATCTTCTTTGAGTCTCACTTCCAGATTCAGCTCAAGGCTTCCTTTGGTGGCGCTCTTACTCTTGATCACCATGCGGTTTACATTGCCTTTTATCATATCCAGGGCTCTAAGCTCAGCGTCGTGACCGGTGCAACTCAGGACGATGATATAGGGCAGAAGGTGTGACTTTTTGTTGGCAAATACGAGAAGGATCAGGCCTATGATCACGCTGCCAAATACTGCCAGGGGTATAAAGCCTGCTGCCAGAACGATACCTGCTGCAATAGCCCAGAAGAGGAATGCGATATCCAGGGGCTCCTTGATGGCAGTCCTGAATCTTACGATAGACAGGGCGCCGACCATACCAAGAGAGAGTACTACGTTACTGGTCACAGCCAGGATAACGAGAGTGGTGATCATGGTGAGGGCTACAAGCGTTACACCAAAGCTTGATGAGTACATAACACCCTGATATGTCTTTTTGTATATCAGGAATATGAAGAGTCCTACTACAAAGGCGAGTATAAGTGCGATGAGCATGTCTACCATGCTGATACTTGTTACGTTTTCCAGAAAGCTTGATTTGAAGATATCATTAAAGGTCATTGTATCATTCTCCTTATTTGTTACATGCTTTTTGTGCTCTGATCCTTATCGATCAGTATTCTCCATAGCCCTGTTCTATCCTGGGCTGCCTGCAGGCCTCGTATTTGGAAAAAGAGCCTGCTCTTGCATGGGGGAGGGCTACAGCATCCCTGATGATCTCAGGCAGGAACTCGTCCCATTTGACTTCCATGATGCATACCCCTGCGGCAGCAGGTATGGTGAGGCAAGCGGGATTTAGAAAATCTGTGCTGTCCATGCCGGTCCTTATGTTGTAATCAAGTGTTACCCTGACGTTACCGGGAGCATATATAAATGGGTCTCTGGTATAATCCACGATAGTCCTTGGACTGAGGCGCTCTGATACCATCCTGCTGTAGAGCTCCCTTACCAGCTCTCTGTCACAGCTTTTCATCCATTCAATGTCGCCGCTTACTATTTTACCTGCTTCATCTGCTGTGAGATCTGCTGATATCTTGGTCCCAAGACCTGCCATCTTGCATTTCTTTTCCAGATGGATCACTGAGCTGTCGCCGTTGTAATATCTGATACGGAACTTGTGACGGCGGCTTACACCTGACTGCTTCTCTATGAGTGCCTTGTCCTCAGGAGTATCAAAGTACAGGCTTCTGATCAGGTAGCTTCCGTTTTTGGCATGATCATCTGCTCTGGCTACAGCACGTAGTCTCTGGCGGATAGTGATCATGTCAGCCATAGTTATTTCATGTTTGACTTCGTGCCTGTATTGCACGTTTATTTCATACACAAGTAAAACCTCCTTTACAATTTCTAGGCACATTGTAAAGGAGGTTTATTGAAGAAAGATTGAATGAATCAGGTTTGAGCTGTAGTTAGCGGGAGCGTAACAACAAAGCTGATCCTGCCATCATGCCAGGAAGCACTTATATTCCCTTTATGGCGCAGAGTAATGGCTCTTGCTATGGACAGGCCAAGGCCAAAATGACTGTCTTCATCGCTGCGGGCTTCATCAAGTCTGTAGAATCTGTCAAAGAGCTTTTCAAGCTTATCCTCAGGGATCATATCAGATTCATTTGATACAGTCAGGATAGCGCCATGAGAGTGACCGGCAAGGGATACCTTTATTTCGGAACCTGTGGAATGCTTTATGGCATTATCCAGCAATATGGAAGATAGCTGAGATAGCTGGGCAGGATTTCCTTTTATCCTGATATTCTCTGCTATATCGCTGTCAATAGTCTTGTTGTGTTCAAAAGCCAGGCTGTCAAAGGCCAGGATCTCACCTGTGACTATGCGTGAAAGGTCGGTTTCTTCTGCTTTGACCTCTGCCGATTCTGCGCGGGAGAGCATAAGGAGCTCTCCAACCAGATCGCCCATACGCTTATTTTCATATTTGATATTATCCAGCCATTCATTATCACCGATCTCTCTGGACAAAAGCTCTGAATTGGCGGATATGACAGCGACGGGAGTCTTAAGCTCGTGACTGGCATCGGAGATGAACTGCTTTTGCTTTTTGTCATTTTCTTCAAGAGGCCTGATGATCTTTCCTGACAGGTATAGTGATATGAAGAAGAGTAGGACTATAGATATAGATCCTACAATGATGACGTTGCGAAGGAGCATAGTAAGTCCGCTTTCAGAAACCGTGCTGTCCATGAATGCTATGAGAGTATGAGATTCCTTTTGACTTACTTTGTAGATCAGGCTTCCTGTCCTTCCGGAAGCTTTGCCGGATGCCAGGAGCTTTTGGGCCATGTCTGTAAGTTCATCCTCGCTGTAGACTTCCTTGTCCCCGTCATTTACATCTATCACATTGCCATCATTATCAAAGACAACTGCGTAAAAAGTGGAAAGGCGGTAGTCGGGCCTTAGCTCCATGGGACCTTCTCTCATGCCAAAAGGTGCAGGAAGGGGAGGAGCCTGATAGGTCCCTTTATCAATGCCGCCTGATAGTTCTTTTAGATTGCCTGGATCTTCCTTATCATCATTGCTGTTTATATCTGGATCAAACTCATTATTTATGGGGTACAGATCCACATAACGATCCAGCATCTGAGCATTGGTCCTCCTGACTTCGCCATAGCTTGCCAGCAGTATGACAGTCAGAGTAGCAGCAAAGAGTATAAGTACAGAAGCCATTATGGATATGATGATCTTACGCCTGGATTTATTAAACATCTCTCATCCTCAATTCGTATCCCAGTCCGCGTACAGCCTTGATCTCTACTTCCGATCCTACAAAGGCGAGCTTTTTTCTGGTAAAAGACATATAGACCTCTACATTGTTGTATTCGGATTCGTCTTCATAGCCCCATATCTTAACAGCCAGTTGCTCCCTGGTCATGATCCTGCCCTGGTTGGTCATCATGTAATCCAGGATCTTTAGCTCTTTTTCTCCCAGTCTCACGCTTTGACCGCTTTTGCTGCAGGAAAGGGTGGCAGTAGCACTATCAAGAGACAGATCGCCGTAGCGAAGGGCATCATCCTTGTAGCTGCCACCGGTGCGCCTTGAAAGAGCTCTGAGCCTTGCCAGAAGCTCATCTGTCTCAAAGGGCTTGGTCAGATAATCATCTGCTCCGCAGTCAAGGCCTGTTACCTTGTCTTCTAACTGGCTCTTGGCTGTGAGCATCAGGATTGGAATAGTGATGCCGCCTTCTCTGGTTTTCCTGGCTACATCGTAGCCATTCATTCCCGGCATCATCACATCGAGGATCGCCATATCATATATTCCGCTTAGAAGGGCGTCCATAGCCGATATCCCGTCATATACTGTATCAACATCATATTTTTCCTGGGAAAGCAGAGCGCTTAGGGCATCTGCCATTCTCTTTTCGTCTTCTGCAAGTAAGATCTGCATCATAACCTCCATGCATATATTGTGATATCCAAATAGGAGATGATAGTGTCCGCTGACTATAACGTAAATCTGAAAGATTGAATAAAGATTGAAGCTGTTATTGTCATTATACAATCTTGTATTAAAAATCCAAGAATATGATAAACATCTCTTATCACCAATGATAAAAACGAACGAATATACAAAAAATTTTCAAATAATATAATGAAATCAGCCCTAAAACAGATGTCTTAACAGGAATGATGAGCTGTGATCAAATCCTGCGCTGACAAGCTACAAGGGCACTGAAATAGGCTGATGAGAAGCGGGAAAAGTAGAATGTGCAGGTGATCATGAGAGAAATTGCGGAATACTTTAGAACTGATTGGAATGAATACAGCTCTTTACTCCTGGGCCATATAGGGATCAGCTTGCTGGCTGTGATACTGGCAGTTATCATGACAACTATATTTGGTATCAACCTTTTGACCGGATGCGGAGCATCGGCTACTGCATCAGGATCAAAGATCAAAGTTGCATCCAAGGACTTTACTGAAAACGAAATTGTTGCGGAGGTTTATGCTCTGGCTCTTGAGGATGCAGGCCTTGAAGTAGAGAGGGTATTTGATGTGGAATCGGCTGTTATACACACATCTCTAATAAGTGATGAGATTGATATTTATCCTGAATACACAGGAACAGGCCTCTTATCGGTACTTGGCAAGGATCTGATAACTGATCCTGAAAGTGAGGCTCCCTTTGGCGATTCCTTCTGTGATAGCAGGTATCAGGCTCTCTATTATCTCAACAACAGGTATTGCTGTCATAGCTGCAACGATCAATGCGGGAGGTCTGGGAAGAGTGTTGATGTCAGGGATGCGCACTATGAATCTGTATAAGATCACCTGGGGGACACTGCTTAGTGTTCTCATAGCTCTTATAGCTGACCTGGGGCTTAGGATACTGGAGAAAAGATTAAGACTCAGGCTTCATTAAAACTTGGGGCAGACAGACACTTTTTGCCTACAATGACAGAAGGAAAGGAATTATATGACATACAGTGACGTTAACGAGATTTGCAGGATCTTTGAGATACCGGAAGTGGCAGAGGATCTTTTGGATTTCTTTTTTACACATAAGGAACAGGAACTGATCCTGAATTATGGGGGAAAAACCTTTACTGCCAAAGACATGGGACCGGATAGAGCTGCCAAAGAGTATCACAGAGGACTGATATCCAAAGTTGATGAATCAGGTAAGCTTTACAGACTTAATACTTTCTATTATTTTCTTGACGTTTTTGCAGTGAGCAGGAGCGATAAATACAGCAAACTCTCCAGGGACAAGAGAATGAAACTGGATGAATGGTATTTTAATGCTTACGTTGATACTCTGGACCCAAAAACTCCTCAGCCCACAGCTGATAAAGTGCTTCCACTTGATGAAATGCTTGAACGTATAGATTCTGATGACAGGGATATATATCTGAACTATTGTGATTGCAGAACTCTTACAGGGGAATGTGGTCTGCCCACCAGGACCTGTATTACCTACAAAAATGGCATTAACAGTTTTGTAGACAGAGGACTGTCTGAGAAAATAGATAAGGAGAGGGCCAAGAATATAGTTATAGAAGCAGACAAGGCGGGCCTGATGCATACAGCCGCCATGGGTGGTATATGTAACTGCTGCGGAGACTGCTGCTATCTCTTTCGTTCTCAGAAGAGGCTTGGCACCACAGGGCACTGGCCTTTGTCGGATTATGTGGTCTTCTTTGATAAGGATAAATGTGTATCCTGCGGCTTATGTACACGAAGGTGTCATTTCAGCGTATTTCATATGGACAATAAGCGTATCAAACTAGATCCTGCATCTTGTGTGGGATGCGGCTTGTGTGTAAACACCTGTCCAAAAGGAGCGCTTAGTCTGTTAAGTAGAAAAGAGGATTTTTATGAGTTATAAGGCATATGATAAAAAAGGTCTTGGTTTTACCACCAGGCAGCTTCATGCAGGTTATAATCCTGCGGAACATTACAGATCTAAACTACCCTTCGACTTTCCATAGGTATAGAAGATCCTGAAGATCTGATCGCCGATCTGGACCAGGCTCTTAGCTGAGCTGTTGTAATTCTAAAGAAAAACCTTGACTGATATTAATCATAGGTATAAAATTCTTACGTTGGACAAAGGCGTCCGGAGATTTCTCCGGGCGCTTTTTCTCTTTTTATAGCTTTATTCGTGCTCGTACAGGAGGTAATTATGGGCGTAAAATACGTATTTGTAACAGGTGGTGTTGTATCAGGACTGGGTAAGGGAATCACTGCAGCTTCTCTTGGAAGACTCTTAAAGGCCAGAGGCTATAAGGTGACCATGCAGAAATTTGATCCCTATCTGAACATCGATCCGGGAACTATGAATCCTACTCAGCATGGAGAGGTATTCGTCACAGATGATGGTACAGAGACCGATCTGGACCTGGGACATTATGAGAGATTTATAGATGAATCCCTGGACCGCAATTCCAATGTTACAAGCGGTAAAGTTTACTGGTCCATCCTGCAGAAGGAGAGGAGAGGCGACTTTGGAGGCCATACAGTACAGGTAATACCTCATGTGACCACAGAGATCAAGGAACGCTTCTATAGAAATGAAACAGATAATGATACACATATAGCTATCATAGAAGTGGGTGGTACTGTAGGTGATATTGAATCTCAGCCCTTTCTGGAGGCTATCAGACAGTTCCAGCAGGAAATAGGCCCCGGCAATTCCATGATGATCCTGGTATCTCTTTTGCCCTATCTCAGAGCTTCTCAGGAGCTCAAGACCAAGCCTACACAGAATGCAGTCAAGACCATGCAGGGTATGGGACTTAGGCCTGACGTTATAGTATGCAGATCTGAGGAATACTTTGATGATGATATCAAGGAGAAGATAGCGCTCTTTTGCAATATCCCCTCAGATCATGTGCTGCGTAATCTGGACCTTAAATATCTCTATGAAGCTCCTCTTGCTATGGAAAAGGAGCACCTGGCAGAAGTTACCTGTAAGTGCTTGAACCTGCCCTGTCCCGAGCCTGATCTCAGAGACTGGAATGAGATGGTATATACCCTTTATAACTTAAAGCAGACTGTTAATATAGCGCTTGTGGGTAAGTATACTCAGCTCCATGACTCTTATATCAGCGTAGTAGAGGCTCTTAAGCACGGCGGCATCAGTAATCAGACAGAGGTGAAGATCAACTGGGTGGATTCTGAGGAGCTGACCTCTGATAATGTCAAAGAGCGACTGAAGGATATGGATGGTATCCTGGTGCCCGGTGGCTTTGGCAACAGGGGTATCAGCGGCATGATCTGTGCCATAAGATATGCCAGGGAAAATAATGTGCCTTATCTTGGCATATGCCTGGGTATGCAGCTGTCCATTATTGAATTTGCAAGAAATGTTGCAGGATTGAATCAGGCTGATTCAATTGAATTTAATCCCGATACTCCGGATCCTGTTATAGCTTTCCTTGAAGGCCACAGCAAGGCGGATGATCTGGGCGGCACACTTAGGCTTGGTGCATATCCCTGTGTACTTAAGGAAGACAGTCTGGCATATCAGCTATACAAGAGCACAGAGATCAGTGAGAGACATCGTCACAGATATGAAGTAAATAACGACTACAGACAGACCTTCGAGGACAAGGGCCTTGTGCTCTGCGGCACGTCACCTGATGGAAATATCGTAGAGATGATTGAGAATCCTGCCTGCGACTTCTTTGTTGCTACCCAGGCTCATCCTGAACTTAAGTCCAGGCCCAATAGGCCTCATCCGCTCTTTGCAGGCTTTGTTGGAGCTGCGGTCAAGAAGAAGCAGTAAGCGGTATTATTTGCGATCAAAGGATGCTCTGCCGTAGCCTACCGGCAGAAGGCCTTTTATTGTATATTTCAAGAAGATCAAATATATAGATAGTATTAAAGGAGCGCATATGTCATTTGGTATTAATGAGAATTATCTTAAGCTTCCCGGAAGCTACCTTTTTTCCACAATTGCAAAGAAAGTAGAAAAATACAAAAGTGAGCACCCTGATGCTGATATCATCCGCCTTGGAATAGGTGATGTTACCCAGCCTCTTTGCCCCAGCGTAATAGACGCCCTGCATAAGGCAGTGGATGAAATGGGAAAGGCAGAGACTTTTCACGGATATGCTCCCGATGGTGGATATGAATTCCTCCGTCATGCAATGGCCGAGAATGATTACAGATCAAGGGGCCTTGATATAGCTGACGATGAGATATTCATCTCAGATGGTGCTAAGAGCGACTCTGCAGCTATAGAAGAGATATTTGCAAAGGATGCTGTAATAGCAGTATGTGATCCTGTATATCCTGTATATGTGGATTCCAATGCCATGTCCGGCAGGGCAGGAGACTATCTGCCTGATAAGAGTGCCTGGTCCCGTGTTATATACATGCCCTGCACTGCTGAGCATAATTTTGCTCCTCAGATTCCATACGGCGAGAAGCCCGATATGATCTATCTTTGCTTCCCCAATAATCCCACAGGTGAAGTGATCACAAAGGATGAACTTCAGAAGTGGGTAGACTATGCAGTGGAGATAGGAGCTGTGATCATATATGATGCGGCTTATGAAGCCTATATAGATGACAGCATCCCCGGTATACCTCACTCCATCTATGAATGTGATGGAGCCAGAAGCTGCGCTATAGAGCTTAGGTCTTTCTCTAAGAATGCCGGCTTTACAGGTCTTCGCCTGGGCGCCCTGGTACTTCCAAAGGATCTGGTATGCAAAAAGGATGGCATAGGTAATGGCACCAGTCTTCATTCTCTCTGGGCCAGGAGGCATGGTACCAGATATAACGGAGCACCTTATATTGTTCAGAGAGCAGGAGAGGCCTGCTACAGCGCGGAAGGCAAGGCAGAGATCAAGGAGCAGATAGCCTATTATATGAAAAATGCTGCTTATATCAGGCAGGGCCTCATAGATGCAGGATTTGAAGTGTATGGCGGCGTGCATTCACCTTATATATGGCTGAGGACTCCGGGAAATATGACCAGCTGGGAATTCTTTGACACACTGCTGGAGAAAGCACAGATTGTTGGTACTCCCGGCGCAGGCTTTGGACCTTCCGGAGAGCACTATTTCAGACTGACAGCTTTTGGCAGCTACGAGAATACAGTAAGGGCTATTGATCGTATTAAAGAACTGAAAGCGGAATTGCTATAAGCAAGCAGAATTAAAGGGGCGTTTCAATGAAGTGCATTCATGCTCTTCTAAACATGAGGAATTACATCCTCTAATTCCAAACACCATTTTCAATTGATTTTGAAAATGGTGTTTTTTCAATCTTTTTTTAATCTTCCTTTTATAACATGTGACTATCAAATTGATGCAGGCCACGAATCGGAGGCAGGATATGAGCGAGTATAAGGAAGTGTTTGAAAGAACAGAGATCAAATATCTCTTAAATATAAGCCGGTATGATGAGCTGATGCCTTATCTTGAGACTATAGCAAGGGTTGATGTATACGGATTATCAAAGATCAACAACATATATTATGACACGCCGGATTACAGACTGATCAGAAGATCTTTAGACAAACCTCTGTACAAAGAGAAGCTAAGACTTAGGACATATGGAGACACAAGCGATGACAGCAACGCTTTTATTGAGATTAAGAAAAAGTATGACGGAATAGTCTATAAGAGGAGAATATCAGGAAGGTATAAGCAGGCCTACGATTATCTGATGGGACAAGCAGCTTCCATAGATGATTCGCAGGTTGGACGTGAGATCATATCCTTCATAGACATGTACAAAGGATTAAGACCGGCGATGGTTATAAGCTATGATAGGATAGCCATGGCGGGGATAGAGGACCCGGACTTTCGGGTGACATTTGACAGCAACATTCGTTGGAGCATAGCGAAGATGGACCTCAGAGTCCCTAACAGCGGAAAAGAGATACTCTCCCCGGGACAATCCCTGATGGAGATAAAAGCCGCAAATGCGTTGCCTCTGGGCCTTGCAAGAAAACTAAGCGAACTGGGGATCTTTCCTGTATCCTTCTCCAAATACGGACGGGGATATACAGAGATGATAAGCCGAAATCCTAAGAAAATGGCAGGATATGGCGAACTGATAGATTATGCAGGATATAAGGATAGTGTAAATAGAAAAGGAGTGGTCAATTATGTTTAACAGTTTTTTTACATCAATAATATCTAACGGAGAATTCACGGGAGCGACCCTGCTAATAGCAACGGCTGTGGCGCTCATATGCGGACTCATCATTGCAGCAAGTTATATTATGAAGAATAAATGCTCTCAGAGCTACGCGCTGACACTGGTATTACTGCCTGCTATAGTGGAACTGGTGATAATCCTGGTGAATGGTAATATTGGAGCCGGAGTAGCGGTTGCAGGAGCTTTCAGTCTGGTAAGGTTCAGATCAGTTGCAGGTAAAGGTCAGGAGATTACCAGTATCTTCCTGGCAATGGCTGTGGGTCTGGCAACAGGAATGGGCTATGTGGGCGTCGCATTGGGATTTACAATCCTCATCTCTGTCATCGCTTATATACTGAATATGCTTCATTTTGGACAGGATAATGATTCGGTAAGAGCTCTCCACATTACTGTACCGGAAAATCTGGATTATGAAGGCAGATTTGAAGATCTGTTTACAAAGTACCTGAAGAGCTTTGAATATAAGAGTGTTAAGACCACCAACATGGGAAGTCTCTACAAGATATCTATTGATGTGATACTTAAGGAAGGTATCTCTACCAAGGAATTCCTGGATGAGCTTAGGACCAGGAACGGAAATCTGGATATCAGCTTACAGAGACCTGCAGAATCAGCCGATGCATTATAAAAGGAGTTTGCTATGAAAATAAATAAAAAAGTATTAGGAATAATAATAGCTGCACTGGTTGCGGGAACAATATCGGCCTGCAGTTTGGAAAACAGTATTAAAGAACTGCCCGGTCAGAATACTACGGCAGTGGAAGAGGCTGAAAATGCAGACCATGAATATAGTCTGACTGACGGAGAGGATATTACAATTGAGGCAGCAGGCACATATCTGATATCCGGGCAGGCTGAGAATGTGACGATCTATGTGGATTCTGATGATGAAGATGAAGTGACGATAATCCTATCAGATGCAAGCATTAGCAATGATGACAGATCCTGTATATATGTAAATAATGCGAAAGAAGTCCTGGTGGTTACGGCAGCAGGAACAGAAAACACACTGACCGTAACAGATGAATTTGCAGAAGATGATAATAACGGTGATGCTGTTGTCTATTCCAGAGACGATCTGGTACTGGCAGGAGAGGGTACGCTGATCATAAGCTCCTTAGATAACGCCATCAGATCAAATGATGACATTCTGGTGCAGAGCGGTACATACGTCATAGACTGCGAAAAGAATGCATTCAGGGCCAATGAAGATATAGAAATAGATGGTGGAACGATCACTGTTAAGAGCTGTAACGATGGTATACATGCTGAGAATGACGATGATGATACTAAAGGCAGCATTCTGATAAGTGCTGGCAATATAGATATCACTGCAGAAGATGATGCAATCCATGCCACAACAACCATCCAGATAGATGATGGAACTATTATCCTGACAGCTGCAGAGGGTATAGAGGCTACGCAGATTGCTATTAACGGCGGCGAAATCAATATTACTGCATCTGATGACGGCATCAATGCTGCTCGCAAATCCTCATCCATGACACCTGAGTTTACCTTGAACGCTGGTAATATGGTGATCAGTATGGGCCAGGGAGATACTGACGGCGTGGATTCTAACGGTAACATATATATCAACGGCGGAACTATAGATATAACAGGTCAGTCCACCTTTGATTATGACGGAGAAGCAGAGTACAACGGAGGCACAATAATAGAAAATGGTGAAGAGACTAACACCATATCTAACCAGTTCTTCGGCGGTCAGGGCGGAATGCCCGGCGGCATGGGCGGTGGTTTTAAGGGCGGCTCCGACAATGGATTTGAAAATAAAGGTGACTCTGAAAATGGATTTGAAGGTGGAAGAGGTGGAATGCTTCCTCCCGGATCAGATGGAAAAATGAATCCCGATGATTTCAAAGGCAATGCACCTGACGGTCCCGGCGGAGCAGCTCAGAATGGGGAAGATTCCAGTGATCTTTAATTAGCTAATATAAGGAATTAACAGTTTATCCTGCATCACATGAGAGTGATGCGGGATATTTACATAAGGGGACCTTGTCAAGCACAGAATAGTTTGATAAGGTCTTTTTATATATAATAGAAATTGCAGTAATATGTTAACAGTGCTTTTGCGATAGTTCGAAGAGTTTTGAGGCGGCTTCAGGGCACAGATGCAGGACTGCATAAGGAATTTATGTTGATCAGATCCCTGCATAAAGCGAGATGATCATGGATGCGGTTTCTGATATGGTCCTTCCCGTATCCATAGAGTATTTCTGAAGATACTTATGAGCCTCTTTTTCGGAGAACTGGTGGCGCTCCATGAGGAGCGCTTTTGCTTCATCTATGAGCTTTTGCTCTTTGGGGCTTTTAGCTGTTTGTTCCTTTTTCTTCTTTTTCTTTTCTTTTTCCTTTTGGATAAGGGATGATACCATCATATCCAGCGTGGACAAGAACGTGGAAGCCGTGACCGGTGTGGGTAAAAAGAGGACTCCTTCCGGGAGGCCACATTCGCCCATCCTTGCAGGAGAGGCGATCACCAGCATCTGAAAATCCGGAGAGAGATAGTCTGCCAGCTCGCTCCAGACCATATCATTTAGTCTGTAACCGCAGATTATGATACCTCTTTCCAGATCTTCCATAGCGGATAAGGCGCGGGCTCCTGAGCTGCAGCATTCCTGCACCATGACACCGCGTCTTGCCAGTATTCTTTTGAATGTATCGCTATCGCCTTCTTTGGCAAATGCTAAGATGAAATTAGTATTTTCCAAGGTATTCCTTCATCTCCCACTGAGTAACGCAGCTGCGGAATTTCTTCCATTCATTTTCTTTGGCTGTGATAAATATGTCAGCCAGTTCTTTGCCCATGATATCTCTTGCAAAAGGATCAGCCTTAAAGGCTTCAATGGACTGCCCCAGTGTCTGGGGGAGATCCTCTATGGGAAGATTCATGCTGCGTGCTACTTCTGCGCTGGGGCAGGGAGAATAGCTCTTCTCTATACCTTCCAGACCAGCTGCAAGGCAAAGGGCTATGGCCAGGTAAGGATTGCAGGTGGCATCAGGATTGCGAAGCTCGATACTGGTCTCTATACCCTTCCTCTTAGGGATGCGGATCATGGAAGTATGATTGCTCCCTGTCTGAGTCCAGGACAGTCCTGTAGGAGCTTCATAGCCTGATATCAGTCTCTTGTAGGAATTGACCAGTGGATTGGATACCAGACTGATGGCGTTCATGTGATGGCACAATCCTGTGATAAAGGAGAGTGCAGCGGGAGACAGGTCGTCATTTTGGCCGGCAAAAATATTGTTGCCCTTTTCATCAAATGCTCTGATGTGAAGGTGGAGTCCTGAGCCGTCATAGCCTTCACGGGGCTTTGGCATGAATGTGGCATAACAGCCGTGCTTTCTGGCAATAGTTTTTACAGCCATCTTGAAGGTCTGGATCATATCGGAAGTGGTACAGGGATCTGAACCTTCAAAATCGATCTCATGCTGGGCAGGTGCAGATTCGTGATGGGATGATATAACATTGAAATTCATCTTCTCCAGATTGAGGATGATATCACGTCTTACATTTTCGCCCCAGTCTGAGGGGGCTACGTCCAGGTAACCGGCACTTTCAGCTGTGGCTGCAACGGGAAGGCCGTTATCATCGCAGGTCAGCAGGAAGAATTCCAGCTCAGGAGTGATCTCAAACCTTATCCCCATTTTGGCAGCCTTGTCGCATACGCTTTTAAGTATATGCCTGGGATCGGTGGCGCATGACTTTTTATCTGCATCTTCTACCATGCAGAACATCCTGGCCACCCTACCTGTCTGGGGCCTCCATGGATATATCTCAAAGGTTGAGGTGTCGGGGCGTAGATAGAGTTCGTCGTCTGCATTATGACTAAAGCCTTCCACTCCTGAGGTAATGAAACTGATCTTGCCAGAGAGGGCTGCTTCTAACTGCCCCGGGGTGATGGCGATGTTCTTTGCTGTTCCGAATGCATCACAGAACTGAAGCCTGATAAATGCTATATCTTCTTCTTCGACCATTTTGATGATATCTTTTTTGCTGTATCCTGACATGGCATCTCCTTAATGTATGTTATGAGGTAGGTATCAAAAGTTCCTTTTGACACCTTATGACTAACGGATTGTTCCGTTTCTTCGAAACTCTCACAATCCTAAAACATTCGCAAATCCGCACTACGTGCTACTTTGCTCATGTTTTGCGGGTCATAAATTCATATTCGATTTCGAGCAAGCTCGAATCGAAATGACTTTTGACCCTTACGTCATGTTATTAATCTTGTGGCGTTTTGATTTCGAGATCATCATAGTTGCTAAGCTACTTCTGTAATTATATGATAGCTTCGGTACTTCTTTCAAATGATATACGGGAGGTAGTTATGGAATGGCAGGAAGCTTATGAGAAAGCAGGCTTTTATCAGTCTGATACAAATAAGGCGGACTATTGGGATAAGCTGGCGCAAATAGATGGAGGAGGCCTGGCCGGTACGGGGCATATTGAACTTATCAGAGATTATCTGATCCATAATAAGTTCCTTGGTGCTGATAGTCATGTGCTTGATATAGGATGCGGAGGCGGAGATTATGTAACAGCTTTTGCACCTGAATGCGGTCATGTTACAGCAATGGATTATTCTGCTCTTATGCTGGATGCTTGCAGGAAGAGGTGTGAAGACCTGGGGATAGACAATGTATCCTACCTTTATGCCGATTTTGATGAGCTTCAAATTGATCATAAATACGACTGTGTAATGTCTTGCCTTAATCCTGCAACTTACAATCCCTGTGCGCTTAATAAAATGCTTTTAATAGCCAAACGCTGCGTTGTTTATTTTACTATGGATATAGCAATAGAAGGATCTGAGAAGGAACCCATATACCGAGGCTGCAATTCTGTGAGATATGCGCAGGAGTATCTGAAGAAGAACGGATATACCTTCCGAAAGCTCCCGTACCTGTATTCTTACCATATGCCGGACGGAACAAACAGAGACATTCCTTTTGCTTTCCTTGCAATCTCATTGATTAACTGTTGATTCATCATCAAATTTATTAATAGCGCTACTGCAGAAGGATCAGGTAAAAACACCATTTGGAGTGCTGCGAACGAGGAAAAAACTTCTGCATCAGCGCTAGTTGTTTAGGTACATCTTCAAATAGCGATTGACATATTAAGGATATGATGTAAGATGTTAGTGTAACAAATGAATATTGTCATACCTATGTAGAGTGCGCGAGGGACAAGCCCGTTGACCGCACGACAACCTACCGGATATCCGGCAAGGTGCCAATGCTTGATCGATGGGTCCGACACGATGGCTCATCGAGACGATGGGTCTTTTTTGTTGCAAGGCCCACGCCTTCTACATAAAAAAATCATCGTGCCTCTCATAGCAGAAAGGAGACACGATGAAAAGAAAATCGCCAATCATTATCAATGTACCGCATTCAGCTACGTACATTCCTCCACATGAAAAAAAGTATTATACAACATCAAACTTTAAGCATGAGCTTAATGTGATGACGGATCATTACTGTGATGATCTGTATGATACCGGGGATAAGATGATCCGTTTCCCGATATCAAGACTGGTTTGTGATCCTGAGCGTTTTAGGGATGATTCTGAGGAGATCATGGCTTCCATAGGAATGGGAGCGATCTATACGTCTTGTTCGGATGGAAGCGAGTTGAAGGCAATATCCCTTAAACACAAGGAGAGACTGCTCTCCCGGTATTATGACCGGTATCATAACCGTTTCGAGCGGGAAGTGGAGAAGAAACTGCGAAAATACGGGAAATGCCTTATCGTTGACGGACATTCCTTTTATGACGAACCGCTTCCATATGAGTTCGATCAGAACCAGAACCGCCCGGATATCTGTATCGGAACAGATGAGTATCACACACCGGAAAGGGCAGAGGAAATGCTCTGCAACTACTTTAGGGAACGGGGATACTCTGTTGAACTCAACAGGCCGTTTGCCGGATGTATTGTGCCAATCAAGTATTACCACAGTGACAGACGCGTAAAATCCGTAATGATCGAGATCAACAGAAAAATCTATATGGATCATAGCCTTGCCAAGACATGCGGTTATATGAGGATAAAGCAGGATGTGGCCATAGCGGTCAGATTGCTTGAGAAGTGTATTTGAAGGAGATGCGCTAATATGACGAAACAGGAACAAAGATGGTATCTGGAATACGTATTGTTGCCGGAGAGCATGTTCAGTGAGCAGGCATCCGAAATTGTCCAGGGCATCCTGGTCACACACCAGCAGTTCTTCATTAATGTATATAACAACATGAATGCTGATGTTACGGGGTATGTTTGTCCGTATACGGTTAAGGACTTTGATATAGATGCTATGTTGCTTGGAACGGATATACTTGGAATGATCCGTATCACGATGCCGCCGGCCGAGAATCCGGGAGAGTTTGTTCGGATATATATAGGTCATGATAACAGGCTCCAAAGGATAAGATTATATTCCGTGAAGATAGATGAGGACGGAGACAGGTGCTTCATGACATGGGTGGACGACAGTCACTATAAGAATCATGGGAAGATATTTGTGTCAGAAGCCGAAGAGAATCAGGCAGCCTTTGACTTTTATGTACAGTACTGGTTATCTACGGAGAAAAAGTAAAGTTGTTTGATTCACATTAATCGTTTATATATATCCAACATGCTTTCAATCTGATATTGGAGCAGCCAGGCAGCATTGTTGTATTCAGGGGTCGCTTTCATCGTTTTGATCAGGGCAGGATAGTATTCCTCGGTTTCTTTGATCATGCGGTAAATGCGATCCCTGCTAAGTCCCCATGACATAGTTGTCAGGTTGTTACATCGGTCCATGCATTTGATGAGAGCAGCCTTGGTATTGGCGACGATCTCTTTATAATATGCACTTACGATCTGGTCTCGGTTATCATCATTTGTCTTTTCGCAAGTAAGTAGTCGCACTAGTTCTTTGGTTTCTTCGTTTACCGGGAGCTCATCGATCGTCTTGCCGCAATCCTCGATAACATCATGTAACAGGCAGGCGGCAATGATCTCATCCTCAACAATGCCCATCGACAGAGCATGGCAGGCCAGATTTAAAGGATGATAGATGTAAGGAACTTTGGATTTCTTACGTTTCTGACCTTCATGAGCTTCTACGGCGTAATCTACTGCCTTAAGGGTATCTTTTAACTTGAAATTCCTGGCAGTAGTCTTCACATATGTTTTCATGTGTTCCCAATTATAGATGGCTTCTCTGGTCTTAAAGGTTTTACGCTTTTCTTCAGCTATGGCTGATACGGAAACGTCGAAGATTTCTGCCAGTCTTATAAGTTTATCCGTATCAGGCTTATATTCATCACGCTCCCAGGATGAGACTGCCTGGAAAGTGATCCCGAGGGATTCAGCGACCTGTTCCTGGGTGAGTTTTCGTTCTTCTCTTAGTTCTTTGATATTTGTTCCTATACTCATACATTACCTCTGATCAGTTTCAGGACTTCATCATAAGAGATTTCATCCATTTCTGCCATAACAGATCCGTTACCAAACCCGTATGGGGATCTGGGTGGCTCGCTTGGATCACCTCCTTACGAGATGATCTTAACTCAAGCTACACTTTAATAGTAGCGAGCATAGATTGAGATTTCAATAAGGGATTCAAGTTAAACTTGAGAATGTGGGATAACTTTCAATTCTATCTCGCTTTAGCGGGAGAAAAGATTTGATTATGATGTAGGCAGATACCGGAATTGTATTCGGTCAAGGGAAGGAGAATAAAGAATATGAAAGAAGAAACTCACAAGAAGAACATTGGATATCTAGCTGAGCAGTATTTGGAGATATCAAGAAATGGCTGTTCTGAAGAACCTCAGGAGTTCACAGCGCTATTTGATGAGTTTAAGAGAGATGCAAAAGGTATTGCGCAACCTTGTTGGCCGGTTAAGCGTGCCGCAGTCTACTATACATACAAAGGGAAATGCTACAATACTGGTCCATGGAGAATGGATTGTACTGAAGAAGTATTTGAAATACTTGCTGACAGTTTGATAGATAGACTTTATGAACTGGGAGCATATGACATGTTCTATTCAGGCATGCTCGACTGATTTTACATAGGATGATGTAATAATCCCAAAACAAGAATGGCGTATTTCCGGGCTTTGTAGGCACCTTTTCCTTTTTTCCAGACACCGATGTAAAAATGTCGGTTTTTGGGAGGGAGCGGAGATGATGTCCCGAAATGTCCCTTTCTTTACCGATAATGTCCCGATAAGTACCTGTCAATTGTGAGTGAATGGTTACAAACGCGCATATTAGTGATAGAATGTTATGCAGAGGGAGGCTTTTTATTTTCTCTTTATTTCTCTTTTTAATATTTGTAATGCAAAGGGCTTTTTTCTTTGCCCCTTTCTGCACCTATAGTAATGGCATCTAAATACTGATAACGGAGGATTCACGCGTGAACGACAGATTGTACAAGCTGATGAACTGGCCGGAGATCGAAGAGATAATCTATTCTGACGGCAATGATCCCCATCGTATTCTGGGAGCACACAAAGTAGGCAATTCCATTCTGATCCAGACATTCAGGCCCGACCTTGAGGAGATCACGGTCAAGGCTTCTGATAAGAAGAGTTACAAGATGGAGCTTGAGGATGAGTCAGGCTTTTTTGCAGCGCTTCTGCCTTATAAACAGGACCTGACATATCACTATGAAGCAGTGGATAAGGAAGGCAACAAGATCAGCTTCCATGACCCTTATGTGTTTGCATCCACTATCACCAGGGAAGACTGCATCAGATTTAATTCAGGACTGCATGACACTATATACGAGAAGCTGGGTTCTCATATATGTGAGAGAGACGGAGTAAAAGGTGTTAACTTTGCCCTTTGGGCTCCTAATGCAGGCAGAGTGTCTGTTGTTGGTGATTTCAACGGTCATGATGGCAGGATCAACCAGATGCGCAAGGTTGATGAGAATGGCATATTCGAGATATTTATTCCTGATATAGGCGAAGGAACGTCATATCAGTATGAGTGCAAGACAAGGGGTGGTGATATATTCCTGCGTCCCGATCCCTATGCCAGAAAGGCGACGGATTATACCGGCGAGGTGAGCGTAGTTGCTCCTGAATATGACTATAAATGGACCGACTCTTCATGGATGAAGCAGAGGAAGGATTACGAGAAGACTGTCAGTGCTCTTTCAATATGCGAGCTGACTCTGGACAGCTTTGCTCAGACCTGTGAAGAGGACGGGGAGAGTACCAATTACACTCATCTTGCTGATAAGGTCATCAGATTTGTGAAGTCCAACGGCTTTAATGCCATAGAACTCCTTCCTGTTTGCGAGCATGATAATGAACACAAATTTGATGTTAACTGTTTCTATGCTATTAAGTCTGAGTTTGGTACAGAAGCAGATTTTATGGCTTTTGTAGACAGGATGCATGCAGAGGGTATCAGGGTCATCCTGGACTGGACAGCAACATATTTTCCCAAGAGAGACTACGGTATGTCCTATTATGACGGACACAGCCTCTATGAATATGATGATCCGGTGAAGGGAACTCAGCCGGGGACCAATAGGCTGATATTTGATTACGGAAGGAAGCAGGTGGTGAATTTCCTCTCAGCCAATGCTCTGTTCCTGCTGAATAAGTTCCATGCGGACGGCCTCAGGCTTACTGATGTCTCCAAGATCCTGTATCTTGATTATGACAGGAAGCCCGGTGAGTGGATGCCCAATATCTACGGCGGCTATGAGAATCTGGAAGCGGTGGATTTTTTGAGGGATATCACCAGCAAGGTCAGAGAGTTTGATCCCGGAGTACTCCTTATCACCAAGGAGACTGCATGCTGGCCTCATCTTACAGATTCTGTGGAAGAGGGCGGCCTGGGCTTTGACTTTAAATGGAACAATGGCTGGTCTCATGATTTCCTCAATTACCTCAGGTATGATCCCATACTCAGAGGCCAGCATCATAATGAACTGACCTTCTCCATGATGTATTCATATACTGAGAGATTCATCCTGGCCTTTTCTCATGAAGATATAGGCGGATATCCTCAGCTTCGTGAGATGATGCCCGGTGATGATGCCATGAAGGATGCGGGAGTACGTATGGCTCTGGCATATATGATGGTCCATCCCGGCAGGAAGATGCTCTTTCATGGCAAGCATGCTGTGAGCATGGAGACAGGCCTTGAGCTTGAGAACTTCCTCTATCATCTCAATATGATGTATTTTAACCATCCTGCCCTTTATGAACAGGATGATACAGCAGATGGCTTTGAATGGATCAATTCCATGGCTGCTGATCTGTGTATGGTAGCCTTTGCCAGAATGGGCAAGAGACCTGAGGATGATCTGCTGATCGTCATGAATATGGCTGGCGTTGAGAGAGAGCTTCAGATCGGTGTCAATAGGGACGGCCGCTATGAAGAGATACTCAATACCGATGACACCTCCTTTGGAGGCAGCGGTATTGTCAATGACAGAAAGATAGAGGCTGCACTCAAGGAATGTGATGGCAGGAATTATTCCATACCTGTGCACATGGCTCCTTTGTCACTGGCTGTATTCTCTTATATACCTTATACAGAGAAGGAGAAGCAGATTCGCAGTATAAGAGAGCAGGCTCATCTTAAGAAATTAGAGGAGCAGGAGAAGAACCGCGAGGAGCTGCTGACCAGGCATGAACAGGAAGAAGCCAGGGTTCTGGCTGAGCTGAAAGCCAAGTATGAAAAAGAGCTTGCTGAGCAGCAAAAGGCTATAGAAGAAAAATATGACAAGATAGAGGAAGAGAGGATCTTTGCTATCGTGTCAGATGCAGCTCTTGAGAAGCTGGGCGAAAGTGGGGATAAAGCGCCGGACGCAGCAGATAAGGCAAAAGCTCCTAAGAGCGCAGCGTCAAAAACAGGAAGCAAAACAGCTTCTAAGACCGGATCAAAGAAGACTGCGAAGAAGGCTGCTTCAACAAAGCCAGCAAAGGCTTCAGGCAGTTCTTCATCCAAAGCCCCTGCAAAGAAAAGCACGGCAAAGAAAAATAACAGTAAAAAATAAGGTAAGGTCCAAGATATAAAATGTATTTATTTAATATTGCTCACAGAATAATTGCGGCAGCTTCCGGAGAAGGGAACGCAGCAGAGGGAGTATCAGAGGCTGTGCAAGGCGCGGCTTCTGATGCTGACCTCGCTATCACGGCAGTCAAGGAGCAGGCTGCTGAGGTGATTTCCAATCTCTCCGATGAGAAAGTGACTCCATCATTACTGGATGAATATCTGGAAACATTGCCAAGGAAGGCTACAGGTCTCCTTATCCACATCGCACTTGCAATAGTCATCACCGTTATAGCCTGGAAGATCATTGACTCACTGGTCAAGGCTTTCAGAAGGTCCATGGAGAGGGCTCAGATAGATGAGAGCAAGGTACATTTTCTCTCTATGCTCATGAATGTCACCTTAAAGGTGCTCCTGATCTTTGCAGTTGCAGCCCAGCTGGGCGTTAATACTGCAGGTGTCCTGGCACTGCTGGGTTCTGCAGGTGTAGCCATAGGTCTTGCGATACAGGGAACCTTGTCGAATCTTGCAGGCGGAATACTCATCCTTCTCACCAAGCCTTTTACACTTGGGGACTATATTATCGAAGATACCCATGGACACGAAGGCACTGTTAAGGAGATATCTCTGTTTACCACTAAGCTCATCACTGCAGATAACAGGCTTATAGTGCTCCCCAATGGAGATCTGGCTAATACATCTCTGACCAATTCCACAGGCAACAGGGTCAGGCTCTTATCTGTCAAGGTGGGAGTAAGCTATGGTACGGATATTAATAAAGCCAGGAAGGTACTCCTGTCCACCACAGGGGCATCAAAGTATATCCTCAAAGACAGAGAGATGGAAGTTGTAGTAGCTGATCTTGCAGATAGCAGCGTGGATCTGTCAGTCAGATGCTGGGTGAATGCTTGTGATTATCTCAGGGCGAAATGGACATTGACGGAAAATATCTACAATGCCCTTAAGGAGAAGGGTATTGAGATCGCATTTCCTCAGCTTGATGTACATATGACATAGAAGTGCATCCGTGCACTTCTGGACATGTCAAAATACATCCTTGTATATGACATAGAAGTGCATCCATGCACTTATTATTAATCTTGGGGGAGTTAAAAGAATACTATGATAGGACATGAAAGCAAAGTATCTGAAGACCAGACCAGCCTTGAAAAAAGTCTTAAAGAGCTGATGGAAGTAGAGAAGAAGCAGACCTATCTGGCAAGACTGACTGCGATCTTTACTCTGGCTATTGCGGTTGTAATAGCTGTATGCGCCATTATAGTGGTGCCAAAGGTTATGTCCACTCTTCATAAGGCCAGCGATGCTGTTGATAAGGTATCTGAAGCAGTGACATCAGCCCAGGATATGGTGGATAAGGCCAGCAGCTCCCTGGATAATATTGATAGCATGACGGAGACTATCACCACAGCCGGTGATAATCTTAATACTATGGTAGAGGATAATACAGAGAGTCTCACATCTGCGGTCAAGTCCATGTCTGAGATTGACTTTGAGGGGCTTAATACCGCTATACAGGACCTCCAGGATGCTATAGGGCCTTTTGCAAAGCTGATGAAAGGCTTTTGATTTTGACCATTATTCGTGACTGGTTAAGCCCAGGCAGCATTGATAAATATAGCTTCTATGCCTTGCAAAAGAGTTGCGGGCCTAGTATAATCTTCTTTGTTGGCAAAGTTCGCCAAGTGCTGGAATGGCGCAGTTGGTAGCGCAACTGATTCGTAATCAGTAGGTCGAGGGTTCGAGTCCCTTTTCCAGCTTTATGATGATCGCTTGATATGAAAAAGGCTATCAGTTCCGGGAACTGATAGCCTTTTGCCGTATATGTAAGTTTCTTGCTTTGCTTGTCTCTGGTTCTTAACAGCCCTTTTTGAGGGATTCCATAGCTATATACCAAAAGAATTTAATATTGGTTATAAAGTATCTCTTGATAAGTCTTGAGGGATCCTGGAAGAGTCTGTAGAGCCATTCAAAGCCTATCTTCTGGATCCAGTCGGGAGCACGCTTTATGGTGCCTGCATGGAAGTCAAAGCCTGCACCAACGCCCATCATGATGCCGTCTATCTTGTCTTCATGGTCTTTCATCCATTTCTCCTGCTTGGGAGCACCAAGACCTATCCATACTATATCAGCTCCGGCAGCATTGATCATTTCCACATGCTCTTTGTCTTCTTCTTCGGAGAGTTTTCTGAAGGGAGGAGAGTACATTCCCTTGATCACTATTCCGGGATATCTCTTTTCCAGGTTTTCTTTTAATCTGTCCAGGGTTTCCTGCTTGGAACCGTAGAAATAATGACTGAGTTTACCATCCTGAGTGTTTCTGAACATATGCTCCATAAAGTCGGGCCCGGCTATACGATCGGCACCTGACAGACCTCTTTTTCTCTGGAGTACTGCTATGGGATTGCCATCAGGAAAGGTGAAGGCAGAGCCGTTGAGCACATGGGCATATTCAGGATTTTCCCTTGCCATGACAGAGGTGTGTACATTTGAAAAGCATACGTATTTGCCGGACAGCTCTTTTGCATGTCTGATCACGTGAAGTACTGCTTCTTCTGTACGTCCTATGGAATATTCTATGCCAAAGAGATGGAATTTATCTTTTCTGACAGAGATAGGTATGGAAGCATAGCTCTTTATGTCTGTGACGATACCGCTCCTTGCGGTATAATAACCGGCCATTAGTGAACAGTAGGCTCTGATGCCTATCCTGTCTGCAGCCTTCATGACGGCAGTCAGTTCGTCCTGGGAAGCTCCGTCCTGCAGGATCAGAAGGTCATCATAGGAGCCTTCGATTATAGTCTTTCTAAGACTCTCTTCATCGGGATAGGGATAAGAGACCTTGAGTACATGTCTTTTGACTCCAAGGCCAAAGCGTCTTATATGATGATGTCTGTATATGATCCTCAGTGCGTAATCTATGATGACACTAAATACAAAGAGGAGTCCCACCACCACTCTCGAAGTCTGCACGCCTCTCTGAGCTACATAGAGATATAGCATACACATGGCCAGGAGTATGAATCTGCTCTTGGCTACGGTGATCAGATTTTCGAAAGGGTCCTGCTCGAATATTGAAGGCTTCCTCAGATCATATATGTAGAAAACTATTACATGAAATATGCACAGCGTCAGCAAAATGTACATATATAGTCCGCTGTGCAGAATGTGAAATTGGATTAGGTCGCCGTCATATCTGATGGTAATAGCCAGACACATGGCTATAATGATCGAAAACTCATCTATAACGAAAACTCGCCTTACGGGATAATTTTTCCTGTTCATTTTATACCTGCTTATTATTAATGATATCTAATCGAAAATTATATCATATAGGACAAGGGTTTGCCAGTCGCTGAGGCATCCGGTGAAGCTGAAGATGACAAAAAAGTCAGTGCGGATTTACTATCAATTATTAAGCAGAAGCACTAAGCCATTTGAGAAAAGTTGATATCAGTAATTGCCTTTTTTATAAAAATACACTATTATTTATGAAAAATCATTTGGAACGTTTATTCAAAAAGTGTCAGGAGGGAAAGTTAATGGCTCAGCTCTGGGGCGGAAGATTTACAGGTAATATCGATCAGCTTGCATGGGATTTTAATGCATCCATCAGCTTTGATAAGAGACTCTTGGAGGTGGATATAAGAGGATCCAAAGCTCATGTGACCATGCTGGCTACATGCGGGATCATAAATGAAGAGGAAAGGGATGCCATCCTTGAGGGACTGGACTCCATAATGAAGGATGTAGATAACGGCGCTCTTGTTATCACAAGCGAGTATGAGGATGTTCACAGCTTCGTGGAAGCTAATCTTATAAAGAGGATTGGAGATGCAGGCAAGAAGATGCATACCGGCAGGAGCAGAAATGATCAGGTAGCTCTGGATATGAGACTTTATACCAGGGATAAAGTAAAGGAGACTGCAGATATTCTCATTCATATGCTTTCTGTGCTATTGGAGCTGCAAAAGGAGCACATAGAGACCTATATGCCCGGTTTTACTCATCTTCAGAAGGCACAGCCTGTGACTTTGGCTCACCACCTTGGAGCTTATGTGGAAATGTTTAAGAGAGATCACGGAAGGATGCTGGATATACTGGAGCGTATGAACTATTGCCCCATAGGCTCCGGCGCTCTTGCGGGTACCACTTATCCTCTGGACAGGGATATGACTGCGTCCCTCATGGATTTCAAGGGACCTACTCTTAATTCCATGGATACAGTATCTGACAGGGATTATCTTATTGAGTATCTGTCAGCACTTTCCATTATGCAGATGCATCTGTCACGTTTTGCTGAAGAGGTGATCATCTGGAATTCCAACGAGTATCAGTTTGTGACCATAGATGATGCCTACTCTACAGGCTCATCAATCATGCCTCAGAAGAAGAATCCTGATATCGCTGAGCTTGTAAGGGGCAAGACAGGCAGGATCTACGGTGATCTCATGAGCCTTCTTACTACAATGAAGGGTATCCCCCTTGCATATGACAAGGATATGCAGGAGGACAAGGAAGCAGCTTTTGATGCCATGGACAATGCCATAGGATGCCTGACACTCTTTGCAGATATGCTGCGTACCATGGTATTCAATAAGGATGTCATGGAGAAGAGCGCTATGAGAGGCTTTACCAATGCCACCGATGCGGCTGACTATCTGGTTGTTAAGGGAGTACCCTTCAGGGATGCTCACAGTGTGATCGGCAGGATAGTCCTTTATTGTATAGACAAGAATTGTGCTATAGATGAGCTGACCATAGAGGAGCTTAAGGGCTTTGACGAGCATTTTGACAGTGATGTCTTTGATGCCATCAGTCTTGCGACTTGCGTGCAAAAGAGGCTTACCATCGGCGCTCCCGGCCCTGATGCCATGAAAAAGGTTATAAAGATCAACGAAGATTATATTACGCAATATAGGTAAACCGAAAATGAGGGGTCTTTCAGAAATATGTATGTATTATTAGATTAACCTTCAGAAACACGCATTTACTGCGTGTTTCGTGAGAGTATGAATCAGGCAAATAGGCCCAGCGGCCCTAGCCGCTCTCAAATGGCCTATTTGCATACGTTCTTGGATATTTTATCCAAGAATGTATTCGCTGGATTTAGCTTGAGAATGAATATTTATGCATTTTTTATATAATACTGCAGAATATGAATGAAAATATGTTATTTTAACTCTTCCACAATCATTAAGAAGAGTCTATAATTGCTAAAAAGATTCTCAAAAGCAGTAAGGTATATTATAAGAGAAATAAAAGTCAATCAAGGAGCAGGAATTATGAGTAATAAGTTAAAAGTAGCAGTTCTTGGCGCAACAGGTATGGTTGGACAGAGATTTATCTCCATTCTTGCAAATCATCCCTGGTTCGAGGTAGCAACTGTTGCAGCAAGCCCCCGTAGTGCTGGCAAGACCTATGAAGAGAGCGTAGGCGATCGTTGGAAGATGGATGATCCTATGCCTGAAGCTGTTAAGAACCTGGTGATCAAGGATGTAACAGATGTTAAGACAGTAGCATCTGATGTAGACTTCATCCTTTCAGCTGTTAATATGTCCAAGGACGAGATCAAGGCTATTGAAGAAGAGTATGCAAAGACTGAGACTCCTGTTGTATCCAATAACAGTGCTCATCGTTGGACTCCTGATGTTCCCATGATCATCCCGGAGATCAATCCCGGACATACAGATGTCATTGAATTCCAGAAGAAGAGATTGGGAACCACTAAGGGCTTCATCGCTGTTAAACCCAACTGCTCCATTCAGTCATATACACCTGCTCTGGCAGCATGGAAAGAGTATGATCCCTACGAAGTAGTAGCTACTACATATCAGGCTATCTCAGGTGCAGGCAAGAACTTCAAGGAATGGCCCGAGATGGTAGGCAACATTATTCCCTTCATCTCAGGTGAAGAAGAGAAGTCTGAGCAGGAGCCCCTTCGTATCTTCGGTTCTATCGAGAACGGCGTGATCGTACCTGCAAAGAGCCCTGTTATCACAACACAGTGCATCAGAGTACCTGTACTTTATGGCCATACAGCAGCTGCTTTTGTTAAGTTCCGTAAAGAAGCTACTAAGGAAGAGCTCATCGAGAAGCTTGTTAACTTCAAGGGTCTTCCTCAGGAACTGAAGCTTCCTTCAGCTCCCTCACAGTTCATCCAGTATATGGAAGAGGATAACCGTCCTCAGGTAGCTCTGGATGTAAATTATGAAGGCGGAATGGGCGTATCCATCGGCAGGCTTCGTACAGACAGCGTATATGACTGGAAGTTTGTAGGCCTGTCCCACAACACACTTCGCGGAGCAGCAGGTGGTGCTGTTGAATGTGCAGAGCTTCTCAAGGCTCTTGGCTTCATTGAGGCTAAATGATCACATTAATGAGTTAAGATAGCTTGTGGAAATTCCCCGGCTAATGTTTTATAATTAACTGGTCGTCTGTATAGGGAGGCGACCGGTTTTTTTATGGAAAAAAATAAGGGGAGGATTTCAAAAATGATTACCTTACAGTTACTCGTCGATTCTTTGATTCTCTGGATGCCTTTTGTGGGCAAAGAGTTTGGTGTGTGGGATGTGGCAGCTATCGGCCTTATCGCTATCATACTCAGACTCGTTGTAGGAAAGCTGCTTACAGTCAAGGGTATGGCTAATAGCATTTCTTTCCATCTGTCACTTATGACAGGCGGCATTCCCATGATCTATTATATTTATTGGCATCTTAGAGAAGGCTTTTCATATAGTACTGCATCTATTGTGATGATGCTGATCCTTTGCGGTATAATCTGGCTCCTTTTCTGGAGGATCTTTAATCCTGTTTATTACAACAAGATACCCGGCACTATGATGAAGCTCTCATTTATTCCTTATCATGACAATAACCCCATCATGCTGGTGATCGAGGGTCTGCTGCAGCTGGCTCCTATGACCTATCTTGTGGCATATGTATGGTATGGATTTGCGGGGCATTTCAGCGTGAAGGCTATCGTGCTTCTTGCCCTTGCCAATCTGGTATGGGTAGCGGCTCTGTTCTTCCTGGTTGCTTCCTCAAGGAAAGCTCATCCCGGTGCTGTATTTGAGAACAGGAAGGATGTATTCTCAGATCCGGTTGAGAATCCTACAGATACACGTTTTGAAGTAAAGATGAATAAGAGCAGTCATTTACTGATGACAGCTCTGAAGATTGCTGTATTATATGGTGCTTTTGTAGTTGATGGCCTTTACTATGACCGTATCCACAACGCTGGCAGCAGAATCTTTGCTTCTACAGTGGGTATAGCTCTTTTGGTTACTGTATTTGCTGTGATCGCAGCATATTATATTGAAGACAGGATCACTCTGAGGCTGGTCATCAACAAGGGACGTATTGCTGTGCACCGTCTCTTCCAGGACAGAGAAGTGTTGTCTGAAAATGATATTGATAACTATGAGCTGACCAGGGAAGGCAAGGAATATACTCTTTATTATGACGGATCAAGAGATGTTCGCCTTGACGGCATGTTTGATAATGTGGACAAGCTCAAGAACTATATTACAAGCAATACAAGAGTGGAGAGGTATGTGGCTCCCAGCAAGGAAGAGCTTAAGGCTGCCAAGGAAAAGGAAAAGGCAGCAAAGGCTGAGGCAAAGGCTGTTTCAAGAAGGATCAGAGAAGATAAGAAAAAGCAGCAGGCCTGATCTGATTGCCTATAGGGAATTGCAAAAGAACACATTCTCTTCATGAGAATGCAGAAGCAGAAAATAGCGATAATGGGGGCTCTCTTATTGTATTGATATTGAGCTCCCATATTCTATATTTATGGACAAAAGCTTGTGACAGCTTTTGAGATCATCAAAGGATCATCATAAGATCAATAAAACTAGGCAAGAGGTATGGTTTGAAGAAAGTATATATCGCAGAGAAACCCAGTGTGGCCCAGGCATTTGGAGCTGCCATAGAAAACGGCGGCGGTCCCAAATACAGGAAAGCAGATGGCTACTGGGAATCTGAAGACTCAATAATTACATGGTGCGTGGGCCATCTGGTGACAATGAGTTATCCGGAAATATATGATGAAAAGTTTGCCAAATGGTCTATGGATACCCTGCCCTTTATCCCAAAGGAATTCAAATACGAAGTTATTCCTGATGTCAGGAAGCAGTTTAATATCGTATCGGGAATACTTAACAGGGAGGATGTGGATACCATATATATCTGCACCGACTCGGGACGAGAGGGAGAATATATTTACAGACTGGTTGATCGCCAGGCCGGAGTCAAAGATAAGGTACGCAAGCGTGTATGGATAGATTCCCAGACTGAAGAAGAGATACTGCGTGGTATCAGGGAAGCCAAGGATGATTCTGCCTATGACAATCTGGGAGCTGCTGCATATCTAAGGGCCAAGGAAGATTACCTGATGGGTATCAATTTCTCCAGGGCATTGACTCTCAAGTATGGCTATAATATCAAGACTTATCTTAATGCTCCAAAGGGCGTAGTCTCTGTTGGACGTGTCATGACCTGTGTACTGGGTATCGTTGTAGACAGGGAGAGGGAGATCAGAAATTTTGTGAAGACGCCCTTTTACCGTGTGATTGCTTCTGTGGATGCAGGAGGCAGGGCTATTGATGCAGAATGGAGAGTAAACGATAAGAGCAAATACAATAATTCACCGGTTCTGTATTCTGAAAAGGGCTTCAAGAAAAGGGAGGATGCAGACAGGCTCATAGAGCTCTGCCGTGCTTCAAAGGATCCCCTGACCTTGAAAGCTGCCAAGGTGGAAAAGAAGAAGGAATCCAAAAATGCTCCTCTTCTCTATAATCTGGCGGAGCTTCAGAATGATTGCTCCAGATTCTTCAAAATAGGTCCTGATGAGACCCTTAATATAGCTCAGGAATTATATGAAAAGAAACTGACAACCTATCCCAGAACCGATGCCAGGGTATTGTCATCAGCTATATGCAAGGTCATAGATCAGAACATCAAGGGTCTGACATCATATGAAGAGGCTGCTATCTATGCAAAGAGCATACTTTCACATGGATCCTACAAGACAATAGAAAAGAGCAGATATTGCAATGACAAAGCCATAACCGATCACTATGCGATCATACCTACAGGACAGGGCTTGTCAGCATTATCATCTCTCAGCCCCACAGCCCGCAAGGTGTATGAGATAATAGTAAGGAGGTTTCTTGCTATATTTTTCCCTGCTGCTCAGTACCAGAAGGTGAGCCTGGATCTTTTTGCCGGTCTTGATCCGTCTCTCGCAGGCACCGGCGATGATGGACAGCCTTATGAGGAACACTTCTATGCCAGCTTTAAGGTGCAGATATCCAAGGGCTATCTGCATGTAATGGATTATTCTTTCTTTAAGAAAAAGGATGAAAAGGCCAAGGAAAGCACAGGCGTATCTGCCAAAGCTGACGAGGATCAGGAGAGCGCCGGCAGCGAAAACAAAAGCGGCGAAGATGAAGAAGTAACAGATGAAGCCTTTGTGGAAGAACTCTCAAAGATCAGGAAGGGAACACAGCTTCCTGTAAAGGATATGAACGTAAAAGAGGGTGAGACCAGCCCGCCCAAGAGATACAATTCCGGTTCCATGATACTGACAATGGAAAATGCAGGTCAGTTTATAGAAGATGAGGAACTCAGAAGCCAGATAAAGGGCAGTGGTATAGGTACTTCTGCCACCAGGGCAGGAATACTCTCCAAGCTCTTTGCCATAAAATACCTGAATCTGAATAAGAAGACCCAGATCATAACACCTACTCAGCTGGGCGAAATGGTCTATGAGACAGTGTCACTATCCATGAGGCCTATGCTCAATCCCGCACTGACTGCATCCTGGGAGAAGGGCCTTACCGGTGTGGCTGAGGGTAATATATCTGAGGATGAGTATATGCAGAAGCTGGATGATTTTGTATCCAGGCGTATAAGCCTGGTCAAGGAGAATAATTACAAGAACCAGCTAATGGATAGATTCAGAGCTCTTGACAGTTATTATCCTGATAAAAAGAAGGCAGGCAAATCCTGAAGTGGTGGAAATAGAATAGATTGATTCAAAGCATAGATATCTAAAAAATATTACGGAGGTAATAAAAATGATCGAATCCTATACTGTCAAAAACATGTATGACCTGAATGAAACCATTGCAGCAGACATATTTGAAGGCTGCAAGTATCCTTGGGATGTGCTCCCGAAGATTAAGGACTTTATAGCAGAGCTTGGACCAAAGCTTCCTGCTGACAAGTTTGAGAAAAAGGGTGAGCATGTATGGATCGCAAAGAGTGCCACGGTATTTGACACAGCTTATATTGGAGACTACTGCATCATTGACGAGGATGCTGAGATCAGGCAGTGTGCCTTTATCAGAGGTAATGCCATTGTAGGCAAAGGCGCAGTCGTAGGTAATTCAACAGAGCTCAAGAATGTGATCCTCTTTAACAAGGTGCAGGTACCTCATTACAATTATGTAGGTGACTCGGTGCTTGGTCACTTTGCTCACATGGGAGCAGGCTCCATTACCTCTAATGTAAAGAGTGACAAGAAGCTGGTAGTAGTCAAGGACAAGGATGTTAATGTAGAAACCGGTCTTAAGAAGTTTGGCGCTATGCTGGGTGATCACGTGGAAGTAGGCTGCAACAGCGTACTCAATCCCGGTACAGTAGTGGGCAGATGGAGTAATATCTATCCCACTTCCTGCGTGCGAGGCTGCATTCCTGCAAATCATATCTACAAGGACAAGGATCACATCGTAGAGAAGGTAGAGGATTGAGCACCGGTCATCTTTGACATTTTTTTAACTCTTTTTGCTTCTATCTATGGATTTTTTTGTTGTGATGTGGCAAAATTAAAGCGGCTATTCAAATAAGAGGCACTTGAGTGATGACCATTGCGGATTATTTGAAGGGGATGCTCTGCATCAACTTCTTGATTCGTTTTATGGTGATGCTCTTGGAAAATACGAAAGGAGATTTTTACATGATTTACTCAACAGAGGTAAAAAATATGTGTCCCGTTACTCAAGGGGTACATCATGGCGCTGCTCCCATACCTGAAGAAGCTAAATGGGTACAGTCCAAAGAAGTAAAGGATATTTCCGGTTACACACACGGCATTGGCTGGTGTGCTCCTCAGCAGGGTGGCTGTAAGCTGTCACTGAATGTTAAGGAAGGTGTTATCCAGGAGGCTCTGGTAGAGACAATCGGTTGTTCCGGTATGACTCATTCCGCTGCTATGGCAGCTGAGATTCTTCCCGGTCTTACAGTTCTTGAAGCTCTTAACACAGACCTTGTATGTGATGCTATCAATACAGCTATGAGAGAGCTCTTCCTTCAGATTGTATACGGCAGAACACAGTCTGCATTCTCAGAAGACGGTCTTCAGATCGGTGCTGGTCTTGAGGATCTTGGTAAGGGATCACGTTCAATGGTTGGTACTACTTACGGTACTCTTGACAAGGGACCTCGTTACCTTGAGCTGACAGATGGTTATATCACAGATCTTGCTCTGGATGAAAATGATGAGATCATCGGATATAAGTACGTTAACTTCGGTAAGATGATGGACTTCATCAAGGCTGGTGACGACGCTAACACAGCTCTTGAGAAGGCTAAGGGTCAGTACGGACGTGTAGCTGACGCTGCAAGATTCATCGATCCCAGAAAACAGTAATAAGGTAAGGAGGAAAAAATAATGGCTTTATTTGAATCATATGAAAGAAGAGAGCCCCAGATCCTGGCTTGCCTTAAGGAGTATGGCATCTCTTCCATCGAAGAGTGTAAAGATATCACAATGGCTGCCGGCATTGATGTTTACAGCCTGATCGAAGGCATTCAGCCTATCTGCTTTGAGAATGCTAAGTGGGCTTATACAGTAGGTGCTGCTATCGCTATCAAGAAGAACTGCAGAAAGGCAGCTGATGCTGCTGCAGCTATCGGTATCGGTCTTCAGGCTTTCTGTATTCCCGGTTCCGTTGCTGACCGCCGTAAGGTAGGTCTTGGACATGGTAACCTGGGCAAGATGCTCCTGGAAGAGGATACAGAGTGCTTCGCATTCCTGGCTGGCCACGAGTCATTCGCAGCAGCTGAGGGTGCTATCGGTATCGCAGAGAAGGCTAACAAGGTTCGTACAAAGCCCCTCAGGGTTATCCTGAATGGTCTTGGTAAGGACGCTGCTCAGATCATCTCCCGTATCAACGGCTTCACATATGTTGAGACAAAGTACAACTACTTCACAGGTGAGGTTGAGGAAGTATTCAGAAAGTGCTACTCCAAGGACGCTGATTCACCTCGTGCAAAGGTTAACTGCTACGGCGCTAACGATGTTCAGGAAGGCGTTGCTATTATGTGGAAGGAAAACGTTGACGTTTCCATCACAGGTAACTCCACCAATCCTACAAGATTCCAGCACCCTGTTGCAGGTACTTACAAGAAGGAGCGTACAGAAGCTGGCAAGAAGTACTTCTCAGTTGCTTCTGGTGGTGGTACAGGCCGTACACTTCATCCCGATAACATGGCAGCAGGTCCTGCTTCCTACGGTATGACAGATACTATGGGACGTATGCACTCTGATGCTCAGTTCGCTGGTTCTTCTTCAGTTCCTGCTCACGTTGAGATGATGGGTCTGATCGGCGCTGGTAACAACCCCATGGTTGGTATGACTGTTTCTACAGCAGTATCAATCGAAGAGGCTGCAAAGGCTGGCAAGTTCTGATCACTGACTGATCCTATTATATATGCAGGCACCATCCTTTGATGATGGGAGCGCCTGCAATGATTGATAAAATACTCGGCAAAAAAAGCCCCTAAGGAATTGCAGTAATTGTGATTCCTTACGGGGCTCTTTTTATGCACTTGAAAGCTTTAGTCTGTAGGCGGCATGTGAAATTTGCCTGTGAGCTGTTCGGTCCTCATGACATTTACAAAGGCGGATGGATCTATGGATGATATCTCTGTCATAAGTGGTTTTAGATCGCCGCTGGATACTACGGAATATACAATTGTCCTTTTGGCATTTTCATAGGAGCCATAGGCATTTATATCAGTTGCTCCGTGACCGGTCATTTTATAGATGGTATTGGTGATCTCCCCCGGTTTCTCGGTGATGATGAGAAGAGTCTTTTTCTGATATCTCTTATAGAGCAGGTGTATGATCTGAGTGGAAGTGTATTGGAATATGATGGAGTAGAGCGCTTTATCCCAGCCAAAAACCAAACCATCTATGCAGAGCAGGCTGGCATTGAATATAAGGATATAGTTAAAGGCATCCACTCTGTATTTCTCGGATATCCAGATGGCTATGAAGTCTGTGCCTCCCGTGGTGGCATCTGCGCGGAGGCTAAGGGCTACTGCAAAGCCATTGACCAGACCACCGAATATGCTGATAAGGAGTATATCGTAGGTGATAGGATGCTCAGGGATAACATCTGTGAGAAAAGAGATCAGTATAATGGTGATGCATGAATAAATAGTATATTTTTTGCCTATCTTTAGAAAAGAGATGACTACAGGGATCGCATTAAAGCCTATATAGAGAACGCTGTAGGGGATGATGATTCCAAAGAAGGATGATGCGATCTGCTGGATAAGGAGTGTGAGACCTGCAAAACCGCCCGGCATCAGGTCTCCGGCATAGACAAAGGTCCTTAGATTGATAGAGATCAGTATGCCTGATGCTATACAAAGTAGTATCCTTGGTATATCGCTGCTGCGGTATTCAAAAGGCATTGTTTCTGAAAAAATAGATTTTCTTGGACTTTGATCTGCTGTTGACATAATTGGCGTCCTTTTCTGCTATTGTTTACTGGATATAGCAACTTTTATGTCTTTGTGATCATCAGAAAAGCATTTATATATTTATACATTCTTGGATAAAACATCCAAGAATGTATGCAAATAGGCCATTTATAAGCAGCTAAAGCTACTGGGCCTATTTGCCAGATTCATGTTCTCACGAAACACGCAGTAAATGCGTGTTTCTGAATGGTCATCTAATAATACATACATTCTTGAATAAAATATCCAAGAATGTATGCAAATAGGCCATTTGAGAGCGGCTAGGGCCGCTGGACCTATTTGCCAGATTCATGTTCTCACGAAACACGCAGTAAATGCGTGTTTCTGAAGGTTCTTCTAATAATACATGATCTCTGGATCATATTGGCATTTATCACTTACGTCATATCATATAAATAATAACATATATATCATTAAAAGGATAAGTAAAGAAAAGTACTGGTAGTATGTTAGTAAAAAGAATATAAAAATAGTATTTTTTCTGTTAATGTTTACGAGCTTATAGCAGATAAACAATGACTTTTTTGGTGAAGTCGCTTGTTGCAGTAGTTGCAATGTCTTGATATATTTATGATGCACTGTATTTGGGATATCCCGAAACGGTAGCTTATATAACAAAGGAGAATTAAATATGGAAAACACATCAATGCTTGGCCGCAAGACTAACGAGGAGTCGGTCGGACTTAGCAGCAAGAACCGTTACATGGTAGAGACTGCCCTTATGATCGCAGTTACTCTTATTATGGGTAACACAATCCTGGGTACTATTCCTACCCCCTTTCTCAAGGTTTCTATCGTCACTGTACCCGTTGCACTGGCTTCTATGCTTATAGGACCTGCTGCAGGTATCATTTGTGGAATTGTCTTTGGCCTTAACAGCTTTTCAGGTGCGCTTACAGGTGCCAGCGGAATGCTTTCCACACTTTTCACCATCAGTCCTGTTGGAGTATTTGTAACTGCAGTAGTAGCAAGATTTCTGGATGCTGCTCTGGTAAGTGTTATATATAGACTTATTCACAGGGGCAGGCTTAAGACTGCATCATACTATATCACAGGTGCACTTATGCCTCTCTTCAATACAGTATTCTTTATGACATCCCTTTGCCTTTTCTTTTACAATACAGACTATGTTCAGGGCCTTGTGCAGACTTACAATGCAGGCAATGCATTTAGTTTTGTGATAGCAATGGTCGGCTTCCAAGCAACAGTTGAAGCGATTATCGGCTGTATCCTTGGTGGAACAGTTGCAATGGTACTGGCTAAGGTACTTCACAGAGCATAAATGAGCAGGATACTAACAGTTGATATAGGTAATACAAGTATAGCTGCCTGTGTTTTTGATGGGGATACAGTTATTAATAAGGACCGTATCGCCACCAGAAGAAATTACCCAAAAGAAGAGCTCAGGGCATTCCTGTGCAGGATATCTCTGCAGGATGGAGGCTGCCCCAAGGGCTCTATTTTGTCATCAGTAGTTCCGGAGATCAATGATGCTGTCCTTGCTGCGATGGAAGCTATCACAGGGAAAAGGCCCGTTCTCGTGGATCGTGATATGGACTTTGGGATAGATGTCTCTGCATATGCAGGAGGCAGCATAGGTACAGACAGGTTAGTGGATATGACAGCAGCCAGGTCAATATACACTAACAGACCTGTCATAGTATGTGATCTTGGAAGCTGCACCACCATAACCGTATGTGATGATAATGGAGTGCTCCTTGGAGGAATGATCTCCCCGGGCATACAGATGTCTCTTAATGCAGAGGCTCAGCATACATCCCAGCTTCCGGACCTTCTGGCAGGCTCAGTTACAGAGCTCCTTGGAAGGGATACTCAGTCCAATATGATGAGCGGAGCTGTTGCTGGCGCAGGCCTTATGATATCTGCCGCAGCAGACAGGATAGAAAGAGAATATGACCTTGACAATGCTGCTCTTGTGATAACAGGAGGGCATGGAGAACTTATCCTGCCTTGGATCGAGAGAGAATGTGTATACAGACCCGGGCTCCTTATGGAGGGGCTTAGGGCTATCTACGAGATGAAGACTGATATGGTCTCATATTTAGGAGCATAATATGCTAAAAGGAAAGAATATATTACTGGGAGTAACAGGCGGTATAGCAGCTTACAAGGCCGCCGATCTGTCTTCCAAGCTGATCAAGCAGCATGCAAACGTAGATGTGATAATGACTGCAAATGCTACAGAGTTTATTACACCGCTTACCTTTGAAGCTCTGACTCATAACAGGTGCGTGACAGATACCTTTGACAGGAATCATCCCTGGGAGGTGGAACATATTGCGCTTGCGGACAAGGCTGATATACTGGTGATAGCGCCTGCTACAGCTAATTGTATTGCTAAGCTTGCTTGTGGTATAGCAGATGATATGCTCACCACAACAGCTCTTGCCTGTACCTGTCCCAGGATCCTGGCTCCTGCCATGAATACCAAGATGTATGAGAATCCTGTTACTCAGAGGAATCTTCAGACTCTTAAGGAACTGGGATATATCATTGTGGAGCCGGATGAAGGCTATCTTGCCTGCGGAACAGTGGGCAAGGGCAGGATGGAAGAGCCTAAAAAGATCCTGGATGCTATGATACATGAGCTTGCTCATGATAAGGATATGACAGGGATAAGGCTTCTGGTGACGGCCGGTCCTACAAGAGAAGCGATGGATCCTGTGAGATATATCAGCAATCATTCCACAGGCAAGATGGGAATCGCCATAGCAAGAGCTGCTGCTGACAGAGGCGCAGATGTGACTTTGGTACTGGGACCTTCGGACCAGGAGGTGCCATCTTATATAGATACAGTCAGGATAGAATCCGCTGCAGATATGTACGAAGCTGTAATGAATAGGGCAGCTGATATGGATATCATCATCAAGGCTGCTGCTGTAGCTGATTATACTCCTGCCTTGTTTTCAGATCATAAGATCAAGAAGACTAATGATGACAGTGATCTGTCAGTGACTCTTAAGAGGACAAGGGATATACTAAAGAGCCTGGGAGAGTCTAAGAGGGAAGGTCAGCTTCTGTGCGGTTTCTCCATGGAAACCGAGAATATGCTGGAGAATTCCAGAAAGAAGCTTAAAAACAAGAATCTAGATATGATCTGTGCTAATAATCTTAAGGTGTCCGGAGCCGGCTTTGGCGTGGATACAAATGTGATCACTTTGATCACCGGGGATAAGGAAAGGGAACTGGAGCTGATGTCCAAATACGATGCCGCTAACTGCATCCTGGACGAGCTTGTGAAAATGAGATGATCAATGTCTATGGGGGATGAGACATGAAAATACTGCAGCTTGTTAGGGGGCACTCTGGGGAAGATTTTAGCCGTGCAAGACATATTCTGATCCTGATGGTAGTTGCTGCCATGGCGGGGATCATTATGAGCATGGGGGCGGTTGAAGTATACAAGCGCTTTAAGGGGCTTGTTTTTGCTATTGATGGAGTCCTTGCTGTGCTCCTCATATCTTCCAGCATAATGAGGAGCAGGCTCTGGCTTTATTATGACAGCTTTCTTTTGTGTCTTTTCACATCTTTATCCTGTCTGTCGGCGGTGACAAATGGTATATCATTATCATCTTTTCTCTTTTCACAATATATGTCTATCTGGATCACCATACTTGCGCTTTATTTTGTGATACAGACTTTTTCTGACAGTAAGAGATATATCTCGATCTTTTATTTCTTTGCTTCTCTGATACTTGGACTATTATTGATCTGTGTGACTGCCCATGCTGTCATTTCTCTTTTATTTCCCGGATTTGGACAGGATTTTATCAAAGGCTGCTTTTTGAATGGGCGAATGTGTGCTATTGGAAATGCTAATTATCTTGGCTTTTCCTGTGCTGCCCTGATGCTCATGTCTGCCTTTGGGCTCTTGACGGATTACCATAAGTCAAGAGCCCTAAAAATATACTATATTGTTACTATGATCATAGGCTGGTTTTGCCTTGGGCTTAGCGGATGCAGGACAGCTATGGTGGGAGTATCTTTTGCACTGGGGCTTTGGTCCTGCATTTATATAAAGGATAAGCTGCATAATGCCAACATTTCACTGCCTGTATCTCTTATTGCTGCTACAGTGATATTCCTCTTGCTACTGGAGTCCTTTGAACTGCCTATATCGATCTGTAAAGGACTGGTATTTGTACTGGGAGAAATGATAGATGGCAGCGGCAGTGACAAGATCATGAGCATATCAGCTCACAGGATATCAGAAGATGATGGTACTTTGACAGACAGGACGCTGATATGGGCTGCAGGGCTGAAGGCATGCTTTAAGAATATGAGACGCTTTATCTGGGGTATATCTCCTCTTGGCAAAGAGGGAATCAGCGGAGTATATGCGGGTCATCATGAGGTCATTATCAGTCATGCGCATAATGCTTATATAGAGATCCTCAGAAAGCATGGTATAGTTGGATTTATTACAATGATGTCGCTTATCTTTGCCTGGATCATAAATGGGCTGAGGCAAATCTTTAATAAAGCTGCAGATCATGGTGACAAGTTTCTGGCTGGTAGCATGATCACAGTTTTGATCATGGGTATTTGCGAGCCCATGCCTTTTGCTAATACATCAGAAACTTTGATCACTGTACCCTTTTTCCTGGCCAGCGGATATTGCATCAAGGCAGGAAGATCATAAGATGGGGAGCGTAGGGGATATGAAAAAGAAGACAATAGTGCTGTTGTATCTGATGCTTGTGCTAATGACTATATTGGGGGCGGGACTCATAATAGAAGGGAGCAGCCGGTCCATAAATATGACCAGGGCAAGCTCGGTTTCTGAAGATAGTATAGACGAAAATGAGTCCGGCGATCCTGTTTATGATCTTGTCAGCTGCGTAGAAGGTACCACTCCTGATATGCTCAGTGCTGATCATTGGACATCTGCTGCGGAGAATGAAGTCCTATTTAACCAAGAAGAAATAGAGGATTTTAACAAAAATAATCCTGCATTTGTGTATTATCAGCTGCCTGATCAGGGCTCAAGGCGCAAGCTCTATATGGATGACCTGAGGGAGAGCATGGATGGAGATATTGTAAGAGCGCTTATAGCCGGTGAGAGCGCAGATGATCCCCAGCAGGAATACCCTGATCTGTATCAGGATGGTGAGCCTGTAAGTGATGCCTATCTTGAAGGCTTGTATGAAGATATGGCTCTTGATATGATACCGGCTACTGTTATCCCGCGCTATGCTATTAATCTTAACAGGACTACAGCAAAGATTTTTCCCACGGGGGATAAGGCTTTTGACAGTGCAGATGATATATGGTTTGACAGCTTTGTATCCGCTGAAGTCATGCCCTTTAGCGGAGTAGTGATACTGCATGAGAGCAGGGACGGATCCTACTCTTATATACTAAACGGAACATATCTTGGCTGGGTGAAGACTGATAATCTGGCACTTTGCTCAGGCTATGATGAGTGGAAGCGCTATAGCGATCCTGAGCGCTTTGTTGTGGTGACAGGAAGCGAAATAGTGCTGGATGAGACGGCGCTTGATAGTCCCTATTCAGGCATGATACTGCCTATGGGCTGCAGAGTTCCTTTATCGGATGATCATGATAGCCCTGTGGGCGGCAGGAGCACATATGGCTGCTATACAGCTGAGCTTCCTGTTAGAGATGAAGAAGGGAGGCTTGAGTCCATCAGGGTTCTTATCCCGGTATCCAAAGATGTCAGCATAGGATATCTGCCTATGACATCTGCTAATGTGATCGGGCAGGCATTTAAGTTTCTGGGAAGAGTGTACGGTTATGGAGGTGAGCTCTCCAGCAACGACTGCTCCGGCTTTGCAAGGCAGGTTTATGCATGCTTTGGACTTAAGCTTCCCCGTAATGCCAAGGCTATAGCTGAGATGGCGGATCTTGGCAGCATAAATACATCCATGATGACCACAAAGGCTAAGCTCAGACTCCTGTCTCAGACAAAGCCGGGACTCCCTCTGTATATGGATGGTCACCTTATGATCTATCTTGGTATGGAAGAGGGCAGGCCCTATGTCATAAGCTCCTGCGCTACATATATAGCGCCTTCCTCTCAGGATGGCAGCGTAGAGGATGCCTACTGCGTCTTTGTATCAGGCCTTGACCTTTTGCGCAAAAACGGCAAGAGCTGGCTTGAGGACCTTTCGTATATCATGTGCAGGGAGTATTGACATTAGATAACATGCTATGCTAAATTATCATACGTACCCGGGCTGATGACGGGTAATCTTTGGCTACGTAGCCCTTATTCCCTGTGAGTTATTGTGTATTAGAGAAACTGTTAACAAATTATTTGCAATTATTTTTAGCATGAAATGTGCTAAAAATAATTGACAAGCGGCAGTTCATATCCTAAAATTGTTAATGGTTACAGTTTGAAATTAAACTATATTAACAATATGGATCAACTGCGGGAGAGGAGATGACCCGGGAGCTTTGATGGGTCATTGCGCCACGCGGCGCAGAAAGGATAGTATGGAAAGAGAAGACAAGCAGAAAGCACTTGAGGCCGCTCTGGGCCAGATTGAGAAGCAGTTTGGTAAGGGAGCAGTCATGAAACTGGGGGATCCTGCCAGTCAGATGAAGGTAGAGACCATCCCTACAGGTTCACTTAGTCTGGATATTGCTCTTGGACAGGGCGGTATTCCCAAGGGGAGGATCATAGAGATCTACGGACCTGAGTCTTCAGGTAAGACAACCGTTACACTCCATATGATAGCTGAAGTTCAGAAGAGAGGCGGTATCGCTGGTTTCATCGATGCTGAGCATGCCCTGGATCCCGTATATGCCAAGAATATCGGTGTAGATATTGATAACCTCTATATTTCCCAGCCTGATTCCGGCGAGCAGGCTCTTGAGATCACAGAGACCATGGTGAGATCCGGAGCTATCGATATAGTAGTAGTAGACTCTGTTGCTGCACTTGTACCCAAGGCCGAGATTGACGGTGAGATGGGAGATTCACATGTGGGCCTTCAGGCCAGACTCATGTCTCAGGCTCTGCGTAAGCTGACTGCAGTCATCAGCAAGTCCAATTGTACAGTAATATTCATCAACCAGCTCCGTGAGAAGGTTGGTATCATGTTTGGCAATCCCGAGACTACTACAGGTGGTAGAGCTCTTAAGTTCTATTCATCAGTGAGACTTGATGTACGTCGTACCGATTCTATCAAGGTAGGCGGAGATGTAGTGGGTAACCATACCAAGGTCAAGGTTGTGAAGAATAAGATCGCACCTCCCTTTAAGGTAGCTGAGTTTGATATAATGTTTGGTAAGGGAATATCCCGTTCCGGAGATATCCTGGATCTGGCTGCCAGCATAGACGTGATTGGCAAGTCCGGTGCATGGTATCAGTATGAAGGCGACAAGATCGGCCAGGGCCGTGAGAATGCCAAGCTTTACCTTGAAGAGCATCCTGAAGTGATGGCGGATGTAGAAGCCAAGGTTCGTGCTCATTTCGATATGCCTGTAGACAGCACCATGGCAGCTGCAGTTGAAGGAGCTGCTGACGAAGCTCCCAAGAAGGCAGGCAGGAAGAAAGCTGCTGACGCAGAAGATTGATGTGATATCCTGTTCTTTGGGATTTCCAAAGAAGCTTTTGACTCATTATATTATTTCAAGAGGATTATATCTGTAATTTTAGCCCGAACAGCAGGGAATCATCCTGTTGCTCGGGCTTTGCATGGATTGGGGGGGATTATGACAATCAGCAGGATCGCAGAACATGATAAGAGAAGGCAGGATATATACATAGATGGTGAATATGCTTTTTGCCTCTACAATACAGAGGTTAGGAAATACAAGCTGGCAGAAGAGGAGGATATATCTCCTGAAGTATATGATGAGATAGTCGGAGTGGTACTGACCAAGAGGGCCACCCTTCGTGCTATGAACCTTCTTCAAAAGAAGGATTACAGCGAATATAAGCTTAGAGAGAAGCTGGTAAGCGGCGGATATCCTGAGCTTTGCATAGATTCAGCCATAGAATATGTACGATCCTATAACTATCTGGATGACAGAAGATATGCTACAGATTATATCAATTGTTATAAAGAGAGCAGGTCTTCAGCCAGGGTATATATGGATCTGGTCAGCAAGGGAATAGACAGAGAACTGATCAAGGAACTTATGGATGAGTTATATGAATCAGGCGAAAATGACCCTCAGATTCAGCAAATTGCCAAAATATTAAAGAAAAAGCACTTTGATCCCTCTATGGACTACAAAGAAAGGCAGAAGATCATGGCTTTCCTCTTTAGAAAGGGCTATGCTACTGACCTTATCAATCGCGGGATCACTGAATTTCTAAATGATGCTTCCTTGACAGAGCGGGCTAATTAGCGTAAACTTGAATTGTTGTAAAATTGTATAAACAGTTGCCCTTTAGGGGCATGATATACAAAATATTGTACAATGAAAACTGAATAAGGAGGTGCTCCTGTAATGGATGCTATTACTATTGTTGTGATAATAGTAGCAGTTGCCCTCCTCGTTGTATGTCTTATCCTTTGGAACAGAGTCAGTCAGATGACTAAGGATTCACAGAAGATCGGAGATGCCAACGAGAGAGCAAGAAAGATCATTGACGATGCCCTCAAATCTGCAGAAGAGACGAAAAGAGAGAAGCTCCTGGAAGCTAAGGAAGAATCCCTGAAGACCAAGAACGAACTTGAAAAAGAAGTTCGAGAGAGAAGAGCAGAAGTACAGCGCTCAGAACGTCGAGTTCAGCAGAAAGAGGAGAATGTCGAGAAGAGATCTGAAACTATTGAGAGGCGCGAGCAGAGCCTGAGTGCCAGAGAAGAGAATCTGAGCAGAAAGGTACAGGATCTGGATAAGAAAGCAGCTGAGATAGACAAGCTCAATGAGCAGCGTCTGGCTGAGCTGGAGAAGATATCCGGTCTGACTGTAGAGCAGGCGAAGGAATATCTGCTGAAGATAGTGGAAGATGATGTAAGACATGAATCGGCTGTAATGATCAAGAATGTGGAAGCAGAGGCCAAGGAAGAAGCTGACAAGAGAGCCAAGGAGATCGTTATCGGTGCCATCCAGAGATGTGCTGCTGATCATGTATCCGAGACTACCATTTCTGTTGTTCAGCTGCCCAGCGACGAGATGAAGGGACGTATCATCGGCCGTGAAGGACGTAATATACGTACGCTGGAGACTATGACAGGTGTGGATCTGATCATTGATGATACACCGGAAGCCGTAGTTATCTCAGGATTTGATCCTATCCGTCGTGAAGTTGCAAGAGTAGCCCTTGAGAAGCTGATCGTGGATGGTCGTATCCATCCCGCCAGGATTGAAGAGATGGTCGAGAAAGCCAAGAAAGAAGTGGCTGCCGAGATCAAAGAGGAAGGTGAATCCGCTGCTATGGATGCAGGTGTTCACGGTCTTCATCCTGAGATCATCAAGCTCCTGGGTCGACTTAAATTCCGTACCAGTTATGGCCAGAATGTACTTAAGCATTCTATAGAAGTATCACAGCTGTGTGGACTGATGGCTTCCGAGCTGGGTCTTGATACCAGAGTTGCCAAGAGGGCGGGTCTGCTTCATGACATAGGCAAGGCTGTCGATCATGAAATGGAAGGTTCACATGTTCAGCTGGGTGCTGATATCTGTCGAAAGTATAAGGAGTCGGGCCTCATCATCAATGCTGTTGAAGCTCATCATGGAGATGTAGAGCCTCAGTCACTGATCGCTGTGCTGGTTCAGGCTGCAGATACCATTTCTGCTGCAAGACCGGGTGCGAGAAGAGAGACTTTGGAAACATATACCACCAGGTTGAAGCAGCTTGAAGACATTACCGGAAGCTTTAAGGGTGTTGATCACTCATATGCTATCCAGGCCGGTCGTGAAGTACGTGTTATGGTTGTTCCGGATCAGGTTTCTGATTCAGATATGGTCATCCTGGCTCATGATATTTCACGCAAGATCGAAGAAGAGATGGAATATCCCGGACAGATCAAGGTCAATGTCATCAGAGAGAGCAGAGCAACAGACTTTGCGAAATAATTTGCATATAGGTCTGCTGCATAAGATGATTACGATTCTTATGAAGGACTTCGTGCTAAATATCTTTAGTGCGGGGTCCTTTTTCATGTGCTGAGATTAACTATGAATTCCCGGATGATATATAAAATAATCAAGATAACCCACCACCTTTAGGTGGTGGGAATATCTTGATTACGGGTGCGGGGTTATAAGCCCCGTACCCGTAGAACTGCGTCAGCAGTGATTTTATAACGAGCAAAAAGCGAAGCGTTTGCGAGTTTAACCAGAAACACGCATATACTGCGTGTTTCGTGAGTATATAAATCTATGATATGATAAAAGGGCAAGTGTATAGAAGAATAAAAATAAGGTAGAGATATGTCAGATTGGGAAATATATATTGATAGAATGAAAAAGATGCTTGGAGAAGACTATGAAGCATTTATGGCTTCTCTTGATGAGAAAAGGGTAAGGGCACTTCGTCTCAATCCTCTTAAGGAGGTCAGGCCCTCTATAGCTCTTAGTCCTATTCCCTGGGAGGAACAGGGCTTTATCTATGAAGAGGCAGATGAGCCGGGAAAATCACCCTATCATATGGCAGGAGCATATTATATACAGGAGCCGTCCGCAATGGCACCTGTATCATATCTGGATCCCAGGCCAGGTGAGAAGGTACTGGATCTATGCGCAGCTCCCGGAGGTAAATCTACACAGATTGCAGGCAGGATGAAGGGTGAAGGTATACTGGTCACCAATGAGATAGTAGATCAAAGGGCTGATATCCTGTCTGAGAATATTGAGAGAATGGCTGTGGCCAATGCCATGGTGGTGAGTATGGAGCCTGACAAACTGGCCGAGAGATTTGAAGGCTGGTTTGACAAGATATTGGTAGATGCTCCCTGTTCAGGTGAAGGGATGTTTCGCAAAAACGAAGAAGCTGCCAACATGTGGAGTCCTGATAATGTGCATCTGTGCGCTGACAGGCAGGATATGATCATGGATATGGCTTCCCGGATGCTGTCTCCCGGCGGAATGATCGTATATTCTACCTGTACCTTTGCTCCTGATGAGGACGAGGGCGAAGTGGCCAGATTCCTGATCAGGCATCCAGAGTTTGAGACCATAGAGCTAAAGAGCTACCCCGGTATGGACAGGGCTGTACCTGCCTGGGCCGGCCTAAGGACCGGTATGGATATAGACCCTGAGATAATGAATCAGAGTGTTATGAAGAAGGAGGAACTAGAGGATAATATACGCCGCTGTATCAGGCTCTGGCCTCATCATATTAAGGGTGAAGGGCATTTCGTAGCTGCCTTTAGGAGACGGGATGAAGAGATGAGTGCTTCTTTGGATCATTCCTTTTGCCCCGGAGGCTTCCAAAGCGGTATCAGCTATGATCCTGATGAAGTCAAAAAGAAAATGCAGGAAGGAAAGTCTTCAAAGCAGTCAAAGACTAATAAAAAAAGCCGCGGAGAAGATAGAGGGTCAGACTCAGCTTACTATTATGAGGAATATAATAGTGGAAGGAAGCAGGGCGGCAAAGGCGTAGATAAGAAAGGCAAAAAAGGCGGCAATAGCAGTTCCTTGACCCAGGCTATAGATGCTTTTTACGGATTTGCTGCTGAAAATCTTTCTGAGCACGGGATTGGCAGATTAAAGGGAAAAATCTTTCTCTTTGGAGACAGACTGTTTCTTGCTCCTGATATCATGCCTTCGACAGATATGCTAAGAGTAAAACGGCCCGGTCTACATCTAGGGACTATGATAAAGGGCAGGTTTGAACCTTCCCATTCACTTGCCCTGTATCTCACAGGTGAGGACGTATTAAGGACAAGTGATCACTCTGTGGACTCTCCGGAGATCAGAGCTTATACAGAGGGCATGACAGTAGATGAGCATGGGGAGAGTGGATGGACCCTTATGCTGGCTTCATCCTGCAGTATAGGCTGGGGCAAGTCTGACGGTAAAAGGATCAAGAATCATTATCCCAAGGGCCTTCGTATCCATTATGGAGGATAAGGGCTAATGATCACTTATTAGCAGCTCAATAATAATTATACTGAATTATGGGAGGACTAAAATGAAAAGTTTTGTCAGTATAGTAATATCATTGGCACTTTTATCAGCCTGCAGCAGTCAGTCAGCTATTTCAAAAGATGGACAGACTGTTAAGGAAGAAGCGGGAGTCGAAGCCGGAGACGGACAGGATGAAAAGCTAAATGACAGCTCTGCGGGTGAAAAGAATGAAAACAGTGGTGATGAGACAGGAGCTGATAATGATAACACTGCCAAAGAAGAGAATGGCGGTTCTGAATATTCTAAGATAGCTGATATCACTGATTATAATGTGAGCTGCAGTATAGATGATAAGGAATATGCAAGTGGCAAGTATTCCAGGATAGACCTTGCGAAGGACTATGCCTCGGATCACGAGAAACTCTCTAAGGTGGTGGCAGATTACAATGACAGCTGGAAGGGAGATGTGGAATATTCTACCGGCATCTTTGCTTCTGATGTTATGGAAATAGGCGAGGGTATGAAGGGCGAAGATGAGATGCTCGCTGACATACTAAGGGCTGATGATACATTTTTTACTATTAAGCTTAGTGCGTACTCATATGCAGGCGGAGCCCATCCCTATTCTTATATCAGCATGATCAATCTGGATCCTGTTAGCGGCAATGTCATCTCTGTCAAAAGCGTATTGGATGACGACAGGGATTTTGTAAATATCGTATATGATGAGCTTATAGATGAATATGCGGAGTATTTCTTTGACGGGGAAGAAGCTACCAAAGAGGCTATAAGTCAGTGCTACAACGAATATGACAATATCCATTACTATATATCCGGAAGGGATATAAAGATCCATTTCAATACCTATGCGCTGGCTTCCTATGCTGCCGGAGACTTTGATGTGACTATTTCAGCAGATGACTATCCCGGCCTTATCAAGGAACGTTTTCTGGAAGGAGAGACTTCCATTACAGATAAGATAGAACGCAGAGAAGATAAGAACATCATAAATGTGGAGCCCAGGAAGTTTGAAGACTATGAAGGCGAGGGCTACGAGGGGGATGACTATTACGAGGAAGCAGATCATCTGTCCTATAACAATCCCAGCTGGGAGTATTATGTATCAGATGCGGCATCGCCAACAGGGACTCTCATCAATGTAGATAAGAAGAGCCAAAAGGACATAGACTATCTGGATACAGACGAATATATAGAGAGGCTGGGTGTAGAGGATGTATTTAACGGCTATAGTGATGGTATCTACAGATATAGCTATGATGAATCCCTCTCGTATGATTACATGTTCCAGACTCTTAATATCTCAGATGCAGTGACGGGGAGGCCGCTTTATTCCTTTGATCTGAACTCGCTGATGAACAGTGCGGATGCCATAACAGGTACCGCTTCAGCTGATGTACAGTTCATAAGATGTGCCAAGATATATGAGAGCGTTCTATATGTGAGCTTTGGTCATAATGGATATGCATCGGTTGAGCCCAGGTCCAACTATATAGCTGCCATAAGTCTGGAGACCGGCGAACTCTTATGGAAATCAGAGCCTCTGGTATCCAATGCCAGGAATTTCCTGGTGATAGGCGATGCTATCATATGCGGCTACGGCTTTACTGCTGAGCCAGATTATATCTATGTCCTTGATCTGGGAGATGGCAGTAAGGTGCAGACAATTCCAGTTCGTTCCGCTCCCGAAGTCTTTTATTATGAAAACGGCATAATGAGCGTAGGCACCTATAATAGTGAATATGAGTTTGAAATTAGCTTTGGTTAAAGTTATACTTAAATGAGTAGAAAATATCGGTCGCATTATCCTAAATAATCTGGAGGGGTTATGTCAAAAGGGCAGCGTCACTTCATTTCCGGCGATTACAGAAAGGCTATGTCAAAGCTTCCTGCACTACTTGTTGTTTTTAGTTATGACGGCAATATATTTCGTCTGGAGCTTGCTTCAGACAGAGTATATGAGAAGTTTGGCTGTGCATCCTCGGACAATAAGGATGATGATTCAGAGATCTACAAGAGGATCGTACATCCCAATGATGTGACCAGTCTCAGGAATATGCTGCTGACTGCCAATATGGCTCCCGGAGAGGATATCTGTATGGACGCCAGGCTCAAGGCAGTTGGTGGTCACAGATATCAGTGGTACAGAGTGACTATCAACTCTGTAGCTGCCAGTGATAATGCTTCCCTGATCTATGTTAATCTCAGTAATGTCAATGACCTGCATTATAACAATGACAAGGTCAAGGCAAGCAATGACAAGAATGAGGTTCTCTTAAATACCATACTCAATACCACCCAGGTACCCATATTCTGGAAGGATTCCAATAGGAAATTCTTGGGAGCCAATGAGGCTTTCAGGAAATATTATGGTTTTACCAAGGATAGCGACTTCATAGGCAAGAATGATGAAGAGATGAATTGGCATCCTGAACCTGCTCTTTTTAAAAATGATGAAGAGGAGGTCCTAAAGGGGGCCAGTACATACATGGTCCGCGGTAAATGTATGCAGGGGACGGAGCTGAGAGATATAATGGCTACCAAGAATCCTGTATATGAGAATGGTAAGATTGTAGGCTTGGTAGGCAGCTTTATGGATGTTACAGAGACCTACCGCCAGGAGAGGCTGATCACAGCTCTTAATGAAAAGCTTAACAAGGCGCTGGAAGCCGAGCGCAGGAGCAATCAATATATCAACGACTTCCTGTCGCGAATGAGCCATGAGATCCGCACTCCTATGAATGCTATCATGGGAATCGCAGAGCTGGCTTCGCACAAGACCAGGGACCCTGAGATGCTTGATTCCCTGCATAAGATAGCTTCATCCTGCGAATATCTTCTGGGCATAGTCAATGATGTCCTGGATATCAGAAGGATAGAGGATGGCAATCTCACGCTCATAGTAGAGAAGACAGGGATTGATGATATACTGGATGATGTCAGGAATATAATACTTCCTGTTGCTGAGAAAAAGGGCGTATCAGTCAGCATTGAGGAAGCAGATATTGAAGAGAGGCAGTTTATTGCTGACAGAAAGAGGATCAGTCAGATACTGGTCAATCTTTTGGGCAATGCAGTTAAATTTACTGATGCTAATGGAAGTGTGAGTCTTGGTATATCACAGGCTTCAAGGGGCAAGGATCTGGTCATGACCTTTACCGTCAGAGATACAGGATGCGGTATCAGCCCCTCCTTTATGCAGAAGTTGTTCAGACCCTTTACTCAGGAGAACAGGGACAAGAAGCGCTTTGGTGAAGGAAGCGGCCTTGGGCTTGCAATATCCAGGCGTTTTGCTAATCTCATGCACGGTGATATAAGTGTGGAGAGTACTGAGGGTGTTGGCTCTGTATTTACAGTAGTAGTCAGAGTGGGGCACTGTAAACAGGATGAAGAGGATACTGCAGCTGCCAGTCAGAGTAAGGAAGGCGTAAGGAGCAAGCTCTGCGGCAAGAGGATACTCCTCTTTGAAGATAACAGCCTCAATGTGGAGGTGGCAGCCGGTATTCTTGGCGAAGCCGGTATCATAGTGGATAGTGCTTCTGATGGCTTTGAGGGCTGCGATAAATTTGCCCGGGTAGAGGAAGGCTATTATGACGGTATACTTATGGATCTGCAGATGCCGGGATGCGACGGTTATGAAGCAACCCGCACTATCAGACAGATGGATAGGAAGGATGCACAGGATATACCTATCATAGCCATGTCTGCAGATGTGTTTGAGGAGAGTATGAGAAAGGCCATTAATATGGGCATGGATTCTTATATCAGTAAGCCCATCAATTCCAGGCAGCTGTTTCAGATATTAGAAAGATTACTATAAAAGATATAAATGCAAATATGAAAGGTTGACATGAAAAACAACAGACCCATTTATGTAGTAGGACACAAAAATCCCGATACTGACAGTATATGCGCTGCGATCGCATATGCTGAGCTCCTTAATAAGACTTCAGACAGAAAGTATGAAGCCAGAAGAGCCGGTCATCTCAATGAAGAGACCAAGTATATCCTGGACAAATTCAAGGTGGCATCTCCGCCTATGCTCACTGATGTGCGTACTCAGGTCAGAGATCTGGAGATCAGAGAACTGGACGGATGCGGAAGGGATGCATCCCTTAAGGAAGCCTGGGACAAGATGCGCTCAGCAGGAGTAGTAACAGTATGTATCACAGATCATGGCCGTTTGGAAGGCCTGATCACTACCAATGACATTGTTACATCCCTTTTGGATGTATATGATTCCGATCTTCTGGCTGATGCCAGGACTCCTTATAAGAACATAGTCAAGACTCTGGACGGCGAGATCATAGTGGGAGATGACAAGGGCTGCGTTGAAGCTGGCAAGGTTGTAGTGGCTGCAGCCAGTCCTGAAGTCATGGAGAATATCATAGGACCCGGTGATGTGGTAATACTGGGTAACAGATATGAGACCCAGCTTTGTGCCATTGAGATGAAGGCAGCCTGCATCATAGTCTGCGACGGCTCTGAAGTAGCAAGGACTATCCGTACCCAGGCGGGAGTCCATGGCTGCAGGATCATCACTACTCCTCATGATACATTTACAGCGTCAAGACTTGTCAATACCAGTATGCCCATAGGACATTTCATGAATGCGGACAAGCTGATCAGCTTCCATCTGGATGATTATATTGAGGATATCCAGGATGTCATGGCCAAGGTAAGGCACAGATATTTCCCTGTCCTTGATGAGAATGACAGATATGTGGGTATGATCTCACGTCGTAACTTCCTGGGAGCAGCCAGAAAGCAGCTGATACTGGTCGATCACAACGAAGGTAGCCAGGCTGTTAATGGTGTGGACTCTGCAGAGCTCCTTGAGATCATAGATCACCACAGGCTGGGCACCATATCCACATCCACGCCTGTTTTCTTCAGAAATCAGCCCCTGGGCTCGACTTCTACCATCATCTATCAGATGTATCATGAGAAAAAGGTACGTATCACAAAGAAAATCGCAGGTCTTCTTCTTGCGGCGATTTTGTCCGATACACTAATGTATAGAAGTCCTACCTGCACAGAAACAGACAGAAAAGCAGGTGAGGACCTGGCTTCAATATCGGGCGTAGATCCGGAAAGCCTTGCAAGAGAGATGTTCCATGCAGGAAGTAATCTCAGCAGCAAGAAGCCCGATGAGATCATTCATCAGGATTTTAAGAAGTTTACTGTTGACAGCAAGACAATAGGTATAGGTCAGATCAATTCCATGAGCAGCGAAGAGCTCTCGGAGATCAAGGAGAAGATCATGCCTGAACTGGCTGCTACTCTTAAGAGAGATGGCCTGGATATGGTGTTCTTCATGCTGACCAATATCATAGGAGAGAGCTCGGAAGTAGTATGCTGCGGCAATAGGGCTGCAGCGCTTCTGGAGAACGGTTTTAATGTGACAGCAAGAGACAGTTCTGTCATCCTTAAGGGCGTGGTATCCAGAAAGAAACAGCTCCTGCCGACCATTGTGGACAATATGGAATCCTGATGCCTTTTAGTGAGGAAAGCTATCAGCATGAGCATGCTCCTTACCTTTTTTTCACAAAATGCTTATCAGGAATGCGTATTGCCGGATATAGAGATCTTAGAATACCGTATCAGGCTTGATAGTTATGTCTTTGGGCTTGAAGAAGATAATGCCGCTTTGCTGGAGAATGTCTCCGGCAGGTGGCATTTTTGTAGTTATGACAGAGATCCCAGGGAAGAGGGCATAGCACTGATCTATCCCGAGGATTATAAGGGTGAAGAGCTAAAAGGCGGTGAGCGCTTCGTATGTATGACAAGATATGGCGAGAGGATCGCTATCTGGGTGTCCACCGGGAGAAAGGTATTCCAAAGCTATGAAATGTATGATATTTCAGCTATCTCCAAATTCTCCGTGGGCCGTGGAAGCGATTGCGAAATCTGCTACTCTGCAGGGGGGCCAAGGGGCGAGATAGTATCTCTTGTGCATGCACTCTTTGTGAGACAAAAGGGCCAGTGGAAGCTCAGGGACAGGAGTACCAACGGCTGTTTTCTGGAAGGTACTAAGATCAGTAAGGAAGCAGTGCTTCATATGGGGGACTGTATATATATCTATGGCCTGAGCCTGGTATGGCTAGGGGAGACCATTGCTGTATCAAAAGGAGAGGGCGAATTGACCGTTAAGCTCCCTAAAGGGCCTGCCCATACACCTGTTAAAAATTATGAGCGCCATAATGAGAACAGGGTGCATATAGCCCCCAGGATAAGTGAGAAGGTGGAAGAAAGGGTCATTGTGCTGGAAGGCCTTCCGGACAAAGCGCTAACAGCTAATGCCTCCTCTGCTGACAGATCTGTAATGCAGATGAGAAATGCTTACAGGGATTATCTCTCAGGGATCAGAAGGCAGCTGGATATGATCCTGGAGAATAGCAAGAAGATATTAAATGATAATTATCCGCCGCTGCCTTCCAAGGTAAGCCTGGCAGGCAGATCCGGCAGATTGTGGAATATGACACCTGCTGACAGTGATTATCTGTGTATACGTATGGGACTTGGCAGCCCCCAGAGCAGGATCCTGATTGACCACAGGAACTGGCATTATTTTGACATGGGTGATGAGCTTGTAAAGGAAGCTGATAGCATTTTGGATGAATACAGGCAGCTGGAGGATGTACCTGTATGTGCAGACCTTGGAAGCGCAGGTTCTGTGGGTATTAGTTCTGACCGCTTTGAGGACATGATAGGGATAGCGACCATACTCATACTGGGACTTGCTTTTAACCTGAGTCCGTATGATGTCAAGCTGGTATTTCTATTATCCGAGGATAGCAGGATAAGTGATGAACTAAGTTATGTACACTGGCTTCCCCATGTATGGAATGAAGGGGAGCCTGCCAGATATATTGCTATGGGTAAGGCAGAGTGTGACAGGTTATCCCTTGCTCTTACAGATCATATGAGAAACAGTGCTTCTATGGAGCAGACCTATATCATAATAACTGACAAGGCTTATCTCATCCCCTCTGAGCTTAAAAAACGCGGGACTAAAAATGGAGAAAGTCCCCGTATCATCAATATCTATCTTGGAGACAAGAGTATTCCTTCAGATACGGAGCTGATAATAGAAAAAAAGGGAAATTACTCGGGCATATATAGATCAAAGGAAGGTAGGGGATCCGGGAAAACTGTAGCCTTTGATAAGGTCAGCAGGGATTATCCTCTTAAGGCTGTATCATATCTCTTTGGCTTAAAGACTGATCTTATGGGAAGCGGATCTCCCATATCGGAGCAGCTGTCATTCCTGGATCTGTATAAGGCAGAGAGTCCTGATGATCTGGATATAGAAGGCAGGTGGCGCGTAGCCAGATGCAGGGAAGGCATAAGAGCACGCATTGGCGTGGGACAAGCAGGCGTGCCTGTGATCCTGGATCTGTCTGAGGGCATGCACGGTCCTCATGGCCTTATTGCAGGTATGACAGGCAGTGGCAAATCTGAGCTCCTTAGGACTCTCATACTGTCTCTTGCTGTCAATTATGCTCCGGAAGAGCTGGAGCTTTTCCTCATAGATTATAAAGGCGGAGGTATGGCTGATGTATTCAGAGACCTCCCTCATACAATAGGCTCTGTGTCTAATCTGTCAGGAGAAGAGGCCAGAAGGGCACTGACAGCCCTTAGGGGTGAGATGACCAGAAGGCAGCTGATACTTAAAAGAGCTGCTGCAAGTCATGTGGATGACCTGGCCAGAGTAGCTAAGGATAAGTCCGGTTACAGACTAAGCCATCTCTTTATCATCATAGATGAATTTGCATTGTTGGCAAGAGATATGCCGGAATTTATGCCGGAGCTGGCTGCGGTAGCCCAGGCAGGACGAAGTCTGGGCCTGCATCTCATACTGGCCACCCAGAGGCCTGCAGGCGCTGTGGACGCTAATATCAGGAGCAATGTCTCCTTCAGGATAGCTCTCAGGGTACAGACAAGGGAGGATTCCATGGAGGTCATAGGCTCGCCTGAGGCAGCTGGTATTGAGAAGGCAGGAAGGGCGCTTTTGACCATAGGTGAGAGTAGGGCGGCTACGCTCTTTCAGACTGCCTATAGTGCTGCGGTATATGATAATGACAAAGAGCCTGCGATCATGCTCTCTTCCATGGGAAGTCCGGATAAGGCAGCAATGCGTAGAAGGTCGGGTGACAGACAAGGCCATACGGAGCTGGAACTTATATGCAGACAGATAGAGGCTCTTAGGAAGCCCAAGAAATCAAGAGCCAAAGCCTATCTATATCTTCCTTCTCTTTCTGAAGATCTGACAATGGAAGGTGCAAGAGAGCTCCTTGACAGATATTCTGTAAAAGGCGCAGGTGATACCAGGCTCATGGCAGCTCTTTTGGATGCTCCCGAAAAGGCAAGCTATATTCCCTGGTATCCGGGAAGGGATGATGGCAATATAGCTGTAATGGGCATGCAGGGCAGCGGAAGGACCAGTCTCATACAGTCTATATTGTTCTCTCTTGTAAATGCTTACAGTCCGGAGCAGATGGCTATATATATTGTGGAAATGTCCGGAAAAAATCTTGAGCCCTTTGCTTACTATCCTCATGTAGGCGGATACATATCGGAGGCTGATACAGACAAGATAGGTCCCCTTCTTCATATGCTGGAAGAGAGGATAAGCACAGGCAGGGCAGAAGTTTATAAAAAGGATGCGCCTTTTACCATGCTGGTGATAGACGGCATGGCTGCAGTCAGAGACAGGACTGAGGGGCGCTATGATGAAGAACTGATCCATATAGCCTCTGAGGGTGTAGGAAGCGGAGTAAATATAATAGTCAGCGGGAGCGAATTTGGTCTTCACGATATTCCTATCAGGATGGCTGACAGTATCAGGACCAGGATAGTAATGAGAATGGCAGATAGGGCTTCCTACAGGATGCTCCTTGGAAGACGGGCGGAAGATGACCTGCCTCTGCCGGGGGATGCGGGATCCGGTCTTATGGAGATGGAGGGCAAGGTAAGAGCTTTAAGGACAGCTCTTGTATATTGCAGCGAACCTGCAGAGAGAATGGATCATATATCAGCTGATGCCAGGAGAGCAGATGAGAGCTATGTAGGCGTGCGTCCGGAGCCTGTCCCTTATATTCCGGAGCCTCCTTTATACAGCATATTTGAAGAGCAGCTAAAAGCTCTTGGAAGACCATATATTGCAGGAGTAGGATATGACACGGCCACTGCTTCTATAGTGACTATAGATACTGATCATAAGGGAAGCTTTCTCATTTGCGGCAGGAAGAGGAGCGGCAAGAGTGGCCTCTTAAATACCATTATCAGATCATCACAGACAGCAGCAGAGCCTCCCTACTTGATCATAATAGACTCTGGCGCAAACGACATAGAAATTCTCCATGAGAGGATACAAGGAGCTATATCTGCAATGAAAGAGGGGAGACGGGTCATGATCGCTATGGATGACCTTAGAGAGAGCATGGGGCTTATATACAGTCCTCAGGGCATGGTTAAAGACCTTCCCGCGCTCATTACAGATATGATGGAGAGGGATGATGCCGGTCTTGTGACTATATGTGCAGTGGCGGCTCATGGTGATGAGGAATACCTGTCGTCCTATACACTGGCAGAGTACATATTCCCGCCAAGGGCAGGAGTACATCTTGGCGGTAATGCAGATGAGAACAGGGTGCTTGATTTTGAAGATATATCCTATCACGAGCTTGCTGCCAGGACAAGGCCGGGGACCGGCTATCTCACAGGCCTTGGAAAAGGCGGATCTATAGCGCTGCTGACACCTATACAGAAGGGATGATAATGCTATGATCTCATTTTTGCTGGTCATGACTGAGCAGGATGTCATTAGGGTGAAAAGGATCACACCTGAGATGGCTGCTCTGTATACAGACGATAAATGGTCATATCACGTATACAACGCTGCGGATTATAACAGGGCTTTGGTCTTTGCCGGAGCCCCTTATGAGCTTATGGGCTGGGATATGACCATGGCATATGAGGACGAGGATCTTGCCGGGCTTAGAAAGGATGACCCGAGTCAGTATACCATAGTATTTGTAGATGACAATACGGATCCTATGAGATATCTTTCCGGTGGTATATATCCGGATGAACTCATCATAAAGCCTTATGACGATGGTGATCTTAAAAGGGCTATATCAACAGGAGCAAGAAGAAGAGGAGGGGATACAAAGGGCCCCATCAGGGGAGGCCGGATAAGAGTGTTTAACGGTGAATGTGAGGAAGAGCTGGATATTGAGGAAGCAGAATCTATAGAAGCCAGGAACAGGCGACTCTATATCAGGGCAGGCTGCAGGGAATATAGCTTCAGATATTCTTTGGATGAACTGATAAAGCTCTTGCCTGAGCATTTTGTAAGATGTCACAGAAGCTATGTGATCAACAGCAGATATCTGGATCATGTGGATAATGAGAATAATCTGCTGATAATGTGTAACGGAGATATGGTGCCCATATCCAGGGCTTATCAAAAGGAAGTGGTATCCCTATGATCAAAGGATCTGCAGGAAGTATTATCCTGACTATCACAGAATTAAAGCTGCTCTTATCGGGAAGTGGTGCAGAGCTGGCCTATATACCGGGGTGTGGCAAAAAAAGAGGGTCTATAGGATACCGGAATATGGCAGAGAGTCTGTTTCGACTGCGAGGGGAAGGCTTTATAGAAAGGGTAGATGATAAAAATGGCAGTATCGCCCTTACAGATATAGGCAGCAGGATAGTAAGACTCGTAACAGAGCCTGAGCGTATATGCCGTCTGATTCCTTTTGACAAGACAGTAGATGAACTTGTGATATATTCTGCCGGGGAAGAACTTCTTATCCTGGCTCCCGATGCCCTTTCCGGTGACAAAATAAGGCTTATGACTATGCCACGAGAAGACTTTGAAGATCATATAGGAGAAATGCTGGGTCTTAGCATGAATCTATCTGCAAGCTCTAAGGCAGCCGGTGACTACGCTTCCTATAAGGGAAAGGATGAAATATATCTTGAAGACCTAAAGGCGGCGTCGCCAAGAGTCGATATGGATATTGAGGGATGGATGGAAGGGATTGCAAAAACAAGCGGCTGCAAGGTGATATTTGCAATAGAAATCCTGGGCTGTGTAAAGGCAGAGCTGCTTAAAAGCGTAGTCATCGCAAGAGGCGGTGTTACCGAGTATGTGCTGGTAGCAGCATCTGACAGGATACTGGAGGTGGTCCCGTTATACAGGGGCCTGATGACGGAAATGATCATATGACGAAGCATCTATTGTGATCACACTAATATCATGCAAGGAGGAATGATATGATTATCACAAGTATTAAGATCCCATCAACAGGCAAGAGCTATGAATTTGCTTTGGATGAAAAAAAGAAGGCAGGTGAAGTGCTGGAAGAAACTGTCCATTCTGTATGCAGAAAAGAAAATTCTGCAAATGAAACTACAGTGTCATGCCTGAGTATGTGGAGTGAAGATCTGGGCGTGGCTCTTGATATGGATAAGAGTATGGAGACTCAGGGGATAAAGGACGGCAGCAGGCTGATTATCATCTGAGGAAGCTTTCTGTTTGATCATAATGATCGTATAAAGATATGTATATAGATACAAATGCCTTAATGGATATCTCTGATGACAGGGAAAAGCTGTGCGCCCATCTGGAAGAGTGTATAGAAGAGATCCGGCGCATCGCTTTGAGGCTCAGCACGGCTGATGCTCCAAACGCCAATAAAAGAGATGATATTTATATGCGGCTCGTCGCCATAGAAAGGGAGCTGGAAGATAACCTGGTGCAGATGCGAAGGTCATCGGCGGCCCTTAGGGAGATAAGCCGTATATATGATGCTGCTGAGAAGAGGATAATTGAAAATATTGACTCCGGCAGCAGGCTTGTAAGACCGAGAGCCGGGATAAGAGCTGCAGATATCAGGGAAACGAGAGATGAGCTTGGGAGATTTCTTTTTGGAGATCAGGAATGATGCCTTTTAATGCGTATAAAGAGAGAATAAGATATGGCCAGGATAGAGGTGGATGTATACCGACTAAAAGCAGCAGGTGAGAAGCTGATGGAAATAGCAAGAGAGGCAGATCGCCAGGAAATTATGGAGGCAGGCGAGGAGGCTGTTATGGCAGCAAAGGAGTATATAAAGGCTGCAGAAGATGTGAGAGTGCTCCTAAGGAGCCTGTTATGATTTCCGGTATCTGCTGTATAAGACTTGTAAATCACTGATAAAACTGTCAGATACAGATAAGTGTTTAAAGGGAATGATATGAATGCCAAAGACGACTCAGCTAAACTGATAAAAGATATGTCCTCCTACTGGTCAGGGGATGCTGCGGAAATTTATCAGAAAATATTTGAAGATTTGACGAAAATAGCCGATGTAATAGATAAGGATGTTGTAAGGAAACTAAAAGCTGAAGATATGGATCTTAATGCAGCGTGGAAGAGTGATGAATCGAAACTTTTCCTAAGGGCTGATGAAGAGCTTATAGAGGATATCAGCGGGAAAATACAAAATATTGAAGATATTGCGGGCTGGGGTCAAAGGACTGATCAGGGTCCGTGATGATTGAGGACAATCGATGGCGGGAATCATTAAGAAGTTTATGGATAAACTTAAAAGCGGTGATGATGCTAGATGTGGAAAAGCGAATAATACTTCTAACGAGTATCAAGGCGCATCAAGCATAACTGCTCCCCTTGATTCTGATGAGGATGTGGGGACTGATGCAGCTATGAGAGGCAACGAGGGATCAAGGGAAGGCCATGATACGGTTTTTCTCTTCGCAGCTCCTGAAGTATTGGAACTTAGGGATCTGGACAGGCCTGACAAGAGCTTTATGGCTTCACTAAAACAGCCTGTGATAATAGGCTCCGGAAGTGATTGCGATATCAGGATAGGCTATGATGAGACTGTTTCAAGACGCCATTGCTGTATCTATGAGAAGGACAGCAGGATATATGTAGAGAACCTCAGCAGTGTCAATATGACATTGGCCTGTGGGCAGGAGGCAACAGATCCTGTAATGGTATATAATAAATCAGAGCTCTGTCTGGGAAGAGTCAGGATGGAGCTTGCATTTCACTAAAACAATATTCATGACAGGGAGGAGACAAGTTGGAAGGGGAAAGAAAGCTGCGTCTGACGGGGAGACGACTTGTATACGAAGGCGGCATCCTGGATCTTTACAAGGACAGTATAATCTGTCCTGATGGAAGTCATCAGGAATGGGATTTTGTAAAGCATAAGATAGGTTATGGTGCAGGGGTTTTACCTGTGCTTGGGGATGGAAATATAATGCTCATACGCCAGTTTAGACCTGAATTTGGCCAGGAGCTGTGGGAAATCCCTGCAGGCTGCGCAGAGAAAGATGATGCGGATACCTCTGTAAGCGCACTCAGGGAATTGAAAGAGGAGACAGGACTTATATCGTCTGATATAAGATTTCTATGCAGGAATGCTTCTATTCCTGCTTTTTGCAATGAGTGGGCAGATATATATGTGGCTTATGACTGTGAACCTAGTCCTGAAGGGCAGTGTCTGGACGGTGGTGAAGATATCACTACTGCGGTTTTTAGTCTTGATGAGCTTAAAAAAATGATAAGGGATAAGGAGATAATAGATTCAAAGGCTGTTGCAGCTATTTGTGCCTATGGTTTTTTGTGCGTTTGATCATATCGGATGATATGATCGTGATGCCTCTAATTTATTGTGTTTTGGCCTGCGCCATATAGAATACAAAAGAGCCCCGCAAGCGGGGCCCTTTTGATACAGGGGATTCAGAACTTTTTGGTACAAAAGTGGTTTGATATAGTTATGCTTTGATGAGTTTCTTCAGTTCATCATATACGAACTGAACCTTGGTTCCGATTACAACCTGTACGGAATTCTTACCGGGACGAACGATGCCGGCAACGCCTGCGCTGCGGATCTTCTTTTCGTCTACCTTGGTGTAATCAGCGATCTCGAAGCGAAGACGGGTTGTGCAATAGTCATAGCCTGTAACATTTGCCTTGCCGCCAAGACCTTCAAGGACTGTAGCTGCTACAGCTGTGAAGTCATCATTGGCAAGAACTGCAGACTTTTCTGCTTCTTCAAAATCTTCATCCTCTCTTCCGGGGGTCTTGAGATCAAACTTTGTGATCATGAAGCGGAATACCAGGTAGAATACTACAAATGCTGCAATTCCCAGAGGGATGATCAGCCATGTGTTCCTTGCTGCAGGAAGAGAAGCAGAGAAGATAAGGTCTGTAGCACCTGCTGAGAAGCAGAAGCCTGCTCTGAAGCCTACAAGAACAGTGATGGTTGTGAAGATACCATAGAGAAGTGCATATACCAGATAGAGTGCGGGAGCCATGAACATGAATGCAAATTCGAAGGGCTCTGTAACACCGCAGACAAAAGCGCAAAGAGCAGCTGAGCCAAGAAGACCCATTGTTACTTTCTTTCTGGTGGTCTTGGCACTCTGTACCATTGCAAGAGTAGCGCCGGGAATACCGAACATCATGCAAGGGAAGAAACCGGACATGTACATACCAAGATCCCATGTAACATCAGCAGAGGTCTCACCTGCCCAGAAGTGACCCAGGTCGCCCAGACCAATGGTATCAAACCAGAATACGTTGTTAAGAGCGTGGTGAAGTCCGATAGGGATCAGCAGTCTGTTCAGGAATGCATAGATACCTGCACCTACAGCTCCGAAGCCTACAATACCTTTACCAAGAGCGATAAGTCCGCCGAAGATGATAGGCCATACGAAGAGGAGAATGGCAGATACAACAATTGAGATGCAGCCTGAGATGATGGCAACACTTCTCTTGCCGCTGAAGAAGCTGAGCCAGTCAGGAAGCTTGGTGGATTTGAAACGGTTATAGCAATAAGATCCGATGATACCTGCAAGGATACCGATGAAAGGGTTAGCGATCTTATCAAAAGCGATTGTCTTGTTTACATCGTCAGCAACTGAAGGAATGATAGTTGTAACGAAGCCTGTGTTTAAGAGTGTGGTGATCATGAGCCATGAAGCAAGGGCAGCAAGTCCGCCTGTACCGTCATGCTCTTCGCTCATACCAACACCTACACCGATAACAAAGAGAATAGCAATGTTGTCGATAAGTGCCGCGCCGGCCTTAACAAGGAATAATCCCAGAAGCGGTACAAACCCCGTAATATCACCGCCCTGCATGGTTGCGGGACAAAGCAGATAGCCAATACCCATCAGCAGACCGCACAGAGGCAGACATGCTACAGGCAGCATTAAAGCTTTACCCAGTTTTTGTAAGAATTTCATACTCTTTTCCCTCCTTTTTTGTTTATCCCCTGGAAATCCTGCAGATCTGACTGCACCCCTAAAAATACCTTGTATCAGGCTTTTGCAGTGAGACTCAGCAGGTCTTCGCCTTTAGTAATCTCCCCTGTTTTAATGGGAGTAACGGCTTCAAACGCCGCAGTATTGGATATCACAATGGGTATCACAGTGTCATAGCCTTCCTCTTTGATGGCTTCCACATCCATTGTGATGAGCTTGTCACCTCTATGAACCTTATCACCTGTAGTAACATGTGCTGTGAAATGCTTGCCCCCAAGCTTTACTGTATCGATGCCTGCATGGATCAGGATCTCAGCGCCTTTCTCCGATGTGATGCCAACGGCATGATGGGTGTCAAAGAGCATGGACACTTCCCCGTCGCAGGGAGCACAGAGCTCACCTTTAGAGGGGATGATGGCCACTCCGTCGCCTACCATCTTGCCTGCAAAAGCAGGATCGGATACTTCAGTAATATCAATTGCTTTGCCATCTGTGATGGCTGTAAGGATCTCCACATTTTTCTTTTTGAATAAATTGAACATGCTTACCTTCTTTCTGGTCTGTGTGCATGCATTCCCAGATTATTATCCGGGAATGTATTATCATCTGATGTCGACAGGAACCGTATTTCTGGCTGATCTGGCCAGGGATTCAATATGGAGCGCCAGATACCCCTGCTCAAGAGGATCTATATCCATATCAAGCTGTTCCTGAATATGTCTGAGTACGTTATAAGCTATGTGGCTGGAAGTGGGGTATCGCATGTCCATAAAGCCTCCCAGATCGATCCTGAAAGGGTCCCCATTCCTGGTCCTGACGATAATGTAATAAAGATGGCTCATTAGCCTGGTATACCAGACGTTTTCATGGTCACAGGGGCTTTCAAGCTGACTCTCAATGAGCTTCATAGCGCTGTTGATAGCCTGAGTGTCCCTCATAGTCCTGGATACCGCTTCATGAGAGAGACCTGAATGGATGTGGAGAGCAATGAAGCCTGCCTCATCTTCAGTTACTTCGTAGCCTGCCATTTCCTTTATCATGTTCCTGCATTTGATGGCTACTGAGTATTCTTTGCCATAGAGGACCTTGATATCAGGTATAAACGGATTGGGTACGAAGATCTTTTGTTTCTCTCTGTGTGCTGCAAAAGCGATATGGTCTGCAAGGGGCAGGAGTATATCGGAGTGGACTCCGTCTATGACAAGCTTGGCTTCATCGATAATGCGGCCTGCGACCTCCAGATATACAGGCTCAATACCCGAATCAGTACCGATCTTGTTTCGTCTGTCATCATCCTTGGCCAGATGATATTCATTCATAGCGGGAGTCTTGTCTATCATATCGCCGCTTTTATGGCCAAATCCGATTCCCTTACCCAGCAGGATACACTCCCTCCTGCCTTCCTTATTAACAAACAATGCATTATTGTTCAGAACCTTGATAATCTTATACATTCACTCACCCTTCGGCTTTCTGATCGTAAAAGTGATAAAGCACAAAAAAAGCATAAACCACGAGCATTGATCCGAATCACAAAATTCAGAAAGCCGATAGTTCATGCCTGCATTACCAGTTACACACTATTTACATATTCATTTAGTATTGTTCCTTCTTGAAACATGATTACTGTATCATATAGCTCAGTGCTTTCGCAACACGCTATTTTAAACAAAATAATAGTGAAGATTTTATGAAAAATTAATATTTGGCATGTACTTTTGACTGTAAACGTAATATAATATATATGGTGACGATTGCCCGTAGATTTACCAGCGAGACAGTTATTTTTACAGAACGGCCCTTCGCGAGAAGTGTTGAACTGTGTAGACGAAGGGAGGTTATGCCATGCAGATGGATTTAAAAGACCGTCAGCTTGTGGATTTTGTGTCAGAGATCCGCAGGAAGCAGGAGGAGGGAAAAGAACTGGACGAGCTTGAGGATCTGACTATCAGAAACCTCAATGGTCAGGGTCAAAAGATGACCTGGCGTACGATCAGATGCTGGAACCTGCTTTTGTGATTCGTTAAGTTAAGGTGTAAGGTGCAATGATAAACAGGAAATAATAAAACCGATGGAGGGGAACCATCGGTTTTATTTTTATGCGGATATTTGGGGGATATCCGCACCTATCATATCAGGAAGGGTAAGAGTGTTGGGGGGAGGAGGACCCTTCCTTGATCATCTATCATTCCCTGCACTTTTTATATCGGTCATTAGCTTCAAAAGTTTATAGAAATTTATGATACCCGGATATATCAGATAATAATATCTATTTGAATTTAATGAGTAGAATCAAGGGGAGTTTCAAAAGAAAAACCCTGCAGATGGGAGGGCTGCAGGGTTAAAAGAGGACTATGGAAGGAAAAGGGTTATTGGGGGGAGGAGTCCTTCCATTGTTACTTATAGTATCGGAGACGGGGCTGAAAAGTTTATAGAAAAAATAAAAATAATGCTTGCATAATATAGTCATATAGACTATTATTGATATAGTTAAAATGACTATAATGTATATGACGTAAGGGTCAAAAGTCATTTCGATTCGAGCTTGCTCGAAATCGAATATGAATTTATGACCCGCAAAACATGAGCAAAGTAGCACGTAGTGCGGAATGCATGGATGCATTTCGACATGTCCAGAAGTGCAGGGAGGCACTTCTATGTCGTAATTATGCGAATGTTTTAGGATTGTGGGAGTTTCGAAGAAACGGAACAATCCGTTAGTCATAAGGTGTCAAAAGGAACTTTTGACACCTACCTCATCTACATAGGACCATATTCGTGTGATCCTTGTGATTTGGATATTTTCTTAATGATAAAGAGGTGGTGATCAATATATGTATACACCGGAAAGTGAAGAGGAGAAGGCATTTCTTCAAAGCTATGATCCGGGCAAATATCCAAGGCCTTCGGTTACAGCAGATATAGTAGTCTTTACCTTAAATGACAGTAACAAATTATGTATACTACTGATCAGAAGAGGAGGCTTTCCATACAAGGGACACTGGGCTATTCCCGGAGGATTTATGGAGATAGATGAATCCATAGATCAGGCCGCAGCAAGAGAGTTGGAAGAGGAGACTTCGCTTAAAGGTCTGCCTATCAGCCAGTTTGGCACCTTTGGCGCGGTAGACAGGGATCCCAGGACCAGGGTGCTGTCTGTAGCATATATGGCTTTTGTTCCCAGAAAGAAGCTCCTTATAAGGGCGGGAGATGATGCTGCATCTGCGGATCTGTTCGAGTTGAAGGATACTGAGGATGGAATGGCTTTTGTCAGCGACAGGAGCATAATAACAGAGAGGGATCTGGCTTTTGACCATGCGCTCGTGATCAGGACTGCCAGGGAGAGGCTCAGGAACAGGATAGAATATACAGATGATGCATTTAGCCTTGTTAGTGATCCTTCCTGTTTTGCTTTATCTGAGATGCAGAAGATATATGAAGCTGTTTTGGACAGAAAGCTGGATACGGCCAATTTTAGAAGGGATTTTATAAGGAAATACGTAAACAGCGGCAAGGTCAATGCCATTGGCCGTGAGGAGAGGAGAGAAGGCGTCAGTGGAAGAAAGCCTTTGATGTATGCAAGAGTCAGATAATATCTGCTTTTGGCTTATGAGAAAAATGGAGAGTACAGGAAAAAAACAGGAAAAGTAGAGGCGACCTGTGACCATAGGAAAGAGGAGAAAAAATGAAAAACAAGAAAGTGCTCATCGTAGTTGATATGCAAAATGATTTTGTGGACGGGGTCCTTGGTTCAAAGGAAGCAGTAGCCATTGTCCCTGCTGTCAAAGAGAGGGTGGCAGAAGCTCTTAAAGAGGGCTACCATATCATCATGACAAGGGATACACATTTTGACAGCTATATGGAGACGGAAGAGGGAGCTAATCTTCCTGTTCCTCACTGCATCAAGGATACAAAGGGCTGGGAAATCATCCCTGCACTGACAAGCTTTGAGGATCAGGCTGATATAATAGATAAGCTTACATTTGGCAGTGACGAGCTCGCTGCTCTCCTTAAGAAGCTCGATAAAGAGATGGGCGGAAGCGAGAATGCCAGGATAAAGGCGGATGCGGGAATTGAGGAAGTGGAGCTTATTGGCCTGTGTACAGATATCTGCGTGATCAGTAATGCTCTTTTGACCAAAGCAGCTCTTCCCAATGCACATGTGAAGGTGAGGAGGGAGTGCTGCGCAGGTGTAAGCCCTGAGAGCCATGATACAGCCCTTGAAGCCATGAAGGCCTGCCATATTGAGATTGTATAATTGTGACACAGGTTCTTTGCGCGGTGTTATGAGACCCGTGCCAAAGAACTTCTGCAAACGATAAATAAAGATAGGGAATATAGGAGGATCTTAGAATGAAACTAGATCAGATCATCACAAGTTTACTGGAAACAGACCTTTACAAATTCTCAATGGGTCAGGCAATCTACCACCAGTTCAGCGATTACAAGACTACATGGTCTTTCAAATGCCGTAATACTGATGTGAAGTTTACAGCTGAGATGGTAGAAGAGATCAGAGAGCAGATCCAGGCATATTGCCAGCTTCGCTTTAGCGAGGAGGAACTGGAATATCTGGACGGCATTAAGTGGATCAAGGGCTCTTATATTGATTTCCTGCGCCTGTGGCAGCCCAGATATGCGGATTTTGAGATCACGGCAGATGGCGATAGCGGCCTATCTATAGAGACCACAGGTACCTGGCTCAACACTTCCATGTATGAGATACCCACGCTGGCTATTGTCAATGAAGTATATTTCCGCATGCAGTATGACTACGCAGATCTTATTGATTCCTTTAAGGAGCGCCTGGATGCCAAGTTTGAGAGGTTAAAAGGCGGCGAACTGGATATTGGAGTGTTCTCTGAGTTTGGTCTTAGAAGACGTTTGTCAGCAGAGGCTCAGGAGCTTGCTGTAAAGAAACTTGCTGAGCTTGCTGCTTGTCCTGACTGCAAGAGCAGATTCATAGGTACCAGTAATGTATATCTGGCCAGAAAGTATGGCTTACTGCCTGTAGGCACCATGGCTCATGAGTGGATCATGTGCGTAGGACAGGGCAATCACAAGCACAATCCTGCATATTCCAACTGGTATGCACTGGACGCTTGGGTAAAAGAGTACGGAGTCCTCAACGGAACCGCTCTTACAGATGCTATTACTACAGACTGCTTCCTTAAGGATTTCCAGCTCACCTATGCTACACTCTTTAGCGGTGTAAGACACGATTCGGGAGATCCCATTGAATGGGGTGAGAAGATGATCAGCCACTATGAAAGCCTTGGCATTAATCCGGTGAACAAGACTCTGCTCTTCTCTGACTCCCTTGATTTTGACAGGGCAGCTGCTATCTTTGCACATTTTAAAGGTAAGGCAGGAGTAGCCTTTGGAATAGGTACTTACATTTCCAATGATACCAAGGTGCCTGCTCTTAACATTGTCATGAAGACCACCAGGTGCAATGGTCAGGATGTGGCCAAGATTTCTGATACAGCAGGAAAGGGCATGTGCAAGAATCCTGAATACATTGACTACCTCCAGAGGTGTATCGACTGGAGAATGAATCATTGAAGCATTAGGCGCTATTGAATAGTTTTTCGGTTTGCAGCATTTTTGATGGCATATAAAAATCTCCGACAGAATCATTGTCATGATCTACTGTCGGAGATTTTTATTTTTAATCTTCTATGTCTGCAATATCGTCAGGATCATAGTCGTCTTCGCTTATGATGAAATCATCTGTATGAGATGCACTTTCATTTATTACCTTCTCGAAGCTGCCGCCAAAGCCATATGGATCTTCGCTGTTCTCAAAAGGGAACTTCCTCTTGGCAGGGAAACGTGCCATAAGGCTGTCCATGCTCCTAAAGTCACTGATGGCACTGCCTTCCATGGAGGGCAGTACAGGAGCTTCTCGGACAATCCTTACATTGGACGGGAGCTGGATACCGGCTACGTATAGGAGCTCGATCCATCTGTTGATATCAGCAGGAAGCTTTGGAAATCTGGGATCTGTCACAAAGCTCATATTGCCGGTGAGCTGCTTGCTGATAGCATTGGCAATACGTCTTGTGAGATCGTCTACTGTGATATAATTGAGAGCTGATCTTGTGTAATCTTTCAATACTACCTTAGAAGCTGCACCGTCATATATGGTATCTATAGCGTCTATATAGATCCAGTCCAGGAGATAGAGACAGGCAAAATCGATCTCATCTTCATCAAAATAGATCCTGTCTACCATATATTCTCTGTCGCTGACGCTGATATCGTGTCCGCAGAAGCGGCATCTGATATTGCCTACATAATTATTTGAAGAGCCTCTGTGAAGATAGAAGTGAGGCAGGATCCTGTGGCATTTGCTGCATCTTACAGGAAAAACAGTGATATCAGGCTGCATGGACGTGCGTCCTTCTGAGTCCATGTGAAGCATGACTCTGTTTGGAAACTGTTCGTTTAAACCTGGCATATAAATATCTAAGGACATAAATAATGCTCCCCCTACAAATAATAATAACCCTCACATAATTGTACCATATCTGAAATGGGATTCAAAAAACATTCTCCAAATATCTTTATAGTATCCGTGATTTATACGATGTATATAGAGAAGGATCCTTTGCTTTAGTAATGAAAATATCATAAAGATATACATTCTTGGATAAAATATTCAAGAATGTATACTTTTTATGGAATCCGCTTAACACAGATGGAGAATGGCCATGACTGCTTTTCAATATATTCAGATGGCATTTGAAGCCTGGGCCACAGTATTCAGCATCATATCTGCTATCGCAATATACCCAGCCAGCCCTTTGGACAGGCGTTCTGCATGGTCCTGTATGGTACTGCTGTTTACAAATGGCATTATGAACATTGCAGAAGTGTTTGCCATCTTTAACAATGGCAATGCTTCAGAGATATCGATCACTATAGTCAGCCTGGCATATTGGAGCATATATCTTTGCCTCTATATCATACCGGCCCTGATTGCTTCACATGTGGCAGCTGTCATAGGGACGAGACAGGGGAATGTGTGCCATATCTGCCTGAAGGTAAATGTTTTTTTTAGTATGCTTGGCATTATACTTGTTATTTTAAACGGGAATATGAAGTTCTTTTATGGTGTGGATGGAAATAATCGCTATTATCGCGGTGAGTATTTTTATCTGGCTGAGTTGATCCTGATGATGGCATTGATACCTATATTTATCCAGGTCATGCTTAATAAGAGAGCTTTAAGACATAGAGAGTTTATTGCTTTTTTGGCTATTGTAGTTATGCCCTTTGCAGGGGCTTTGTGCCAAATGTTATTTTATGGGATCTCCTTTTATAATGTTACGATCTCTCTCTGTCTGATCCTGCTGATCCTGGTGCACCAGTATGAGTACACTTATGATGTTATAGCCAAAGAACGACAGATTGCTGATGATAAGATCCGCCTCTATCACAGCCAGATACAGCCGCATTTTATCTATAACTGTCTTACTGTCATCAGATCGTATCTTGATGAGCCTGACAAGGCAGAGGAGGCTTTGAACCACTTTACATCTTTTTTGCGGGGCAGTATGGATATGATCACTGAGACTGAGCTCATACCTGCAGAAAAGGAATTTGAAACAGTAGATAATTATCTCTATATGGAGAAGGCTCGTTTTGAAGATAAGCTGACTGTAAAAAAAAATCTGGAGACTGTGGATTTTTGGCTGCCGGTATTTACTGTACAGATAATGGTGGAAAATGCTGTACAGCATGGGATCAGAAATAACCCCGACGGCAAAGGTACGGTTTCGATTCACAGCTTTGAAACCGATAAATTATATGTGATAGAAGTATCTGATGATGGAGTGGGATTTGTGACGGATAAGAATCAAAAAGATAATAAACGCTCCCATATCGGTATTATGAATATACAGGAAAGATTGCGCACAATGTGTGGTGGTAGTATGACTATAGACAGCAGGCCCGGAGAGGGTAGTATTGCAACTGTGACTATTCCCAAAAAGGGGAGGGCATCAGATGGTCATATTGATAGTAGATGATGAAAAAAGAGCAAGGCTGGATCTGAGAAGATTGATCAAAGGTATCCTGCCTCATGCTGAAATAGATGAAGCAGAGGGGTGGAAGGGATGTCTTGCGCTGGTTGCCGACAAGTGCTATGACATAGTCTTTTTGGATATTAATATGCCCGAAATGGATGGGCTGACCCTGGCTGAAGAGATCAAGAAATATCAGCCTCTGATCAATATCATAATACTGACTGCATATCCGGAGTATGCATTTGACGCCCACCAGCTCTTTGTAAGCGGATATCTGTTAAAACCTGCTCTTCCCGAGGATCTAAGGAGAGTATTATCCAATCTATGATATCCTGTGGAGAGCAGAGCGGATGGCTTGTATGTCAGATGCTTTGGTAATTTTGAAGTATTTTACAATGGTGAGATAGTACACTTTGGACGAAATAAATCCAAAGAGCTGTTTGCTTATCTGGTGGATCGTAAGGGGGCTTCTGCCACTAACAGTGAGATCAGGGCAGCTCTTTGGGGAGACAGAGCATCAGATGATGATAATCAAAAAAGATACTTCTCACAGATCGTATTTTCTCTTCGAGAAACACTTAAAAACCTGGGAGAAGAGGATGTTCTCATCCAGCACAGGGATTCCTATGCAGTTATGGCAGATCATATCAAATGCGATTATTATCTGGCTGAAGAATACGATCTTAAGGCATTGTCTGTGTTTGAAGGGGAATATATGAGTCAATATGAATGGGCAGAGGAAAGAATAGGATATATTGGCCAAAAATATATCTAAATAGCTTAAGTAATCTGAAATAAAAGAATCTATATGCATTGAGAAATAAATAAACATTTAGGAACAGTCATAAGCTGTTCCTTTTTTGTTGCACAAGACAAGCTGAGAAAAGAGATATGAAGCTGATTTTCAGGATGTAATAGTAGTGTAATGATAGATTGCTATGCTTATAAATGAAATATTGATAATGTATCCTGCCGGTCTTGTCGCTTGCAGATAGGGGGATGAATATGAAAAAACATAAAAATATTAAACTGTATATTTCAAATAAAAAGCGCTTGCGTATTGCTTCTATGCTGCTTGCAGTGCTAATGGTATTTGATTGTGCATGCTTTAGCGCTACAGCGGGAGATGAGATAGCTTCGAATAAGGAATTTATTGAAACAGAACCTGCTCCTGCATCCTCAGCTCCCGGGGATGAAATAGATCTTGTAAATGAGTCTGAAACAGATCCTGTTCCGGATCCTGAGGCGCAGCCCGGCTCAGCAACGGAGTCGTCCTTAGAAGGTGATCCGGCTTCTGAAGCTGCTCAAGGTTCAGGGTCGTCACCTATTAGTGAAGAGGAAGCTCCTCCTACAGCAGATCCCGCTCCTACAGCAGATCCAGCTTCAGATACTTTGCCTGAAAGCCAGCCTGCAGCTAATGATAATACTGAGCCGGAGGGCGATGGTGATAAGATATCAGAGCTGCCCCAGGAGAGTGCGGCAAATGAAGGGCAAGTGGCCCAAAATGATGCGCAGTCTTTGACCGAGGATCAGACAGAGCCTTCAAAGGGCAGCAAAAATAAAAAAATGATGCGGGGTGCTATGCTTCTTACAGCCACTCAGTACCCCATATACAAGCTTTATGCCAATGGCGATGCTCTTATGTCAGGAGCTTTTGGAGATTTCTACAGTATATCCTATGACGATTCTGTGACTTTTACAGCAGATGCAATATTTTCTGATGATGAGAATGGCACTGAGCATTACAGCTCCGGCGTTGAGGTCCATTATGCGTCTTCCATAGAGGGCCTTGCATCAGCACCTGTCTGGACAGCAACTCCGGATGTTGGTCGATATTATCTGTATTTTAATGTGCCGGTGAGTGATCTGATATTGGCGCAGGATACAGACACTATCAATTTTGCTATTGAGATAGTTGATAATATTTCTCCTACTATCACGGGATATGCAGCTTCGGGAGACAATATACAAATAGCTGCCTATGATGAGGGAGCAGGTCTTGTGAGCTATGCCCTGTCACAAAGCAGCTTGGCCCAGGGAGTATCGGCTTGGACAGAATTTGATGGAGCTCCTGTAAAAGGCGGGGGAGGTGCTACGGCCCAGCTCTCTTATGCAGGTCTTGATTCGGGCAGCTATTATCTCTATGTCAAGGACGCTTCAGGTAATGTCAAAAGGTCTGATATTGCAATTGATATTACCAGGCTATTGATCCGGAATTATTATCTTAATAATACGTATTCTGATTACTGCGTTTCAAAAGCTGCTGTAAGCGGAGATGCACCTTCATTTACTATGCCTGCGGCCAGCAGGACCAAATTTGATTTTCTGGGATATTATACAAGTGATGATCACTCATCTGCTGCTGTCGCAGCAGGTACAACTATAGATGCAGTCCCTGCTGAGGATAATATATATTATGCCGGATGGTCCCTTAAGGGAGTGGGCTTTGCAAGCAACCTTAGCGGAGAATACAGTAAGACTTATGACGGTGCAGCCGTTGATCTTACAGTAGCTCTTGATCAGACTTACGATTCAGTGACATGGACCTGGTACCGCGCTGACAGCGTTAACGGTAGCTATAGCGCCCTGGAGGGAGGAACTGAAGGCACATTGTCAGTAAGAAACGTCTCTGACAGCGGTTATTATAAAGCTGTAGCAGCTATTACAGAAGAGGGCGAAGAGACAAGTACAGTTTCTGATATTGCTCATGTCAGCATTGCAAAGAGAGCCCTTTCTCTGACAATCGATGACAAAGAGATAGTATATGGCAGTCCTGTTCCCACATACAGCTTACGTGCATCACAGTCACAAGGTGATGGTGGTCTGGTAAGCGGAGACAGCCTTGAGTCTGTGCTGGGAAGCGGCTACGCAGACAAGCTTAGCTGTCCTTACAGATGTGATGACGAGGTGAGAACCGCTACAGGAAGCTATGATATCACTGCCCAGGGCCTTACGGCAGATAATTATGAGTTAACTGTTATACCCGGCAGCTTGACTGTTACCTCGCTTCTGGTGGACGAAGAAACAGAGGTCCTTGTGACCGTAGAAGAGGGGCCATTTGTATATTCAGGCAGTCCAATTACGCCTGCGGTCACGTCTGTAGAGCTAAATATAGACAGTGGTGATGGCCCGGTGACAATAGAGCTGACTTCTGATGATTATCTTGTCAGTTATGATCAAAACGTTAACGTAGGCAGCCTTGCAACGGTCATCATAACATTCATAGGCAATTACAGCGGCGTATATGCCGGGACACATTTTGAGATAGTAAAGTCCGGCTATGAGCTTACTACCACTATCAATCATGACAGTTGGAAATACGCAGAGAGACCGGATGACCTTAGCGTGGCTACCCAGGAGGGCATAAGAGACGCAGCATCAGTCACATATAAATATCTGAGAGCAGGAGATGAAGAGAGTTTTGAAGACGCTGATAAGTCTGCTGCAGTAACTACTGTGCCTGAAGATGCCGGCAGATATTATGTCTGGGCTGAGGTGGCAGAGACCGCCAATTACAGCGCGATCACTGCAGCACCCGCGTTCTTTACCATTCAAAAGAGGCAGATCATCATAAGCTCTGACAGCAAAAGCTGGCCTTATGACGGCAATGCCCATACATCAGGTAATCATGTGGAGTCAGGAGACGGCTTTGCAGAGGGCGAAGGTTTTCATTCTGTGACTGTATCCGGATCCGTAAGGACAGTGGAGGAATCTCCCGTTCAAAATTCGATAGCCTATACCCTTACTTCGGCAACCAAGGAAAGCAACTATGATATTGTATTGGAAGCCGGCTCTCTATCTATTACCAGGGCTCCCCTTCCCCAGATTACATCCCTTAAATGGGGGTCGAAGGCAGGAACTCTGAGCTGGGTTGCCATAACAAGAGATGGACTGAATATCCTTTATGAGATCGATCTCTATAAGGGTGATGATATTATGGGCAGCCCTATCATCACTGCCCAGACCAGCCTGGACGTAAGAGATATCATCCTGCAGGATTCTGTTGAAAATGGAGTCGGGGCATACTCTGCCACTATCACTGCCAGGATAGGTGAGGACGATGCAGGCATGTATAACAATTATACAGAGGGCAGTGCATCGTCAAAGATAGCCTATAAATATACAGCCAGGCTATCTGCGATGAAGCTGGGAATGGATATGGGTGTATCAAGTCTGGAATATGCTGATGCTATTCATGGCGACTTGGAAGATGATAGCGTGACATATCTGCTCCAGGGCGAAAGTGCAGACTGTTATGTGACCTATAACAGCGGCTATGAGCATGATGATGCAGGTACTGTGTTTAATTATACGGCGGGATCTGGCGGGCTTACGAGGAGCAGCTTTAAGTCAGGCGGCTACTATACAGTGAGCTTCACGTCACAGAGCCTTGAGAGTGCAGTGGATGCGGCTCTTGTCGTCAAATCCCTGGACTCTGCTCCTATCTGCGAGAATTACAGCGCTGTCCAGGCTCCTGATTATTCATATGTGAGAGCATCTGTCAGGATCAGCGATCTTCTGGGGCTGTCAGCTTATCAGATAGCAGGATCTGTTGACGGGGTATCAGAGGATGACTGGATCACCATTGAACCTGTTAATGAAGCACCTGCCCATGTTTTTGAAACAACAATAGATTTTGCTGATGCAGGTGATCATTATCTCTTCTTTAAGGATACCGGCGGCAATGTCAGATATTGTGAAAGCCCTGTCACTGTTTATAAGCTTAGCTTTGATAAAAATGATGCTGATGCTACAGGATCTATGGATCCTATATATAAACTCAAGGATAATACTGTAGTACTTCCTGCCAACGGATTTAGCAAAGCCGGATATGTATTTACCAACTGGACAGCAGGCTCATCAATATTGCCTGACTGTGCATCCTATGTCAAAAATGAATCAGCTACTTTGAAAGCAGGCTGGACCAATAAGAAGTTTAGCTACAGAGTCAATTACTATTACCAGAGACTGACTGAAGCTGATGATGATACAGAGCTGAGTTACCCTGATGAAGCGGATAATTCGGCTGTATATTCCTGTGCGTATGGTGACAGCATCTCTTATAATGATGCAGCGATCAGACAGGACAGGACCGGTTACAGTCTTACCAGTACTCCTCAGCTTCCTGAGGGCAGTCCTGAATATATATCATCTATCACAGTGACTGAAGATGATATGGAGCTGAACATTTATTATGCTCTCAGGCAATACGCAGTTAACTACAGTTATACAGATTATGATCAGACCAGTAAGGTCATTACTGACTATTTCTACTATGGTCAGGAATTTAAAGAGCATGCACTCCCAAGCCATATAGGATACAGCTTTATAGGCTGGAATTATGGCGATGCAGGTGCGGCTCCTTCTACCATGCCTGCCAACAGCCTTAATGTAACAGGCTATTTCAAAGCGGATTCAGCCACTTACATAATAAGATATTATTTCCAGGAAATAGATACATCCGATGGGGAAAATGATTATCTTGGGAAGAACTTTAGCCTCAATCCTGCCATACAGGCTGATGAACTGATCACTGCCAGCTATGGCAAAGAGATACATGCCTATGTTGATTCCGATGCCACAAGTCAGAGCATAGAGATCGTCACAGCCAGGGAGCTTGTGGGCTTTACAGCTGCTGCTGTAAAAGTGACCTATGGCAGTTCGGAGGGGCTGGAATTTGACAGCCTTGCTGCGCTTAATGCTTTTGCGAATGAAGGCACATATGATCAGGATGAAAGCCATTATGTATATTCCCGGATAGAAGGCGAGCTGCCTGAGGGCGTCCAGAACGGACCTACCATCGTATCCTTCTACTATACAAGAAATGTGTATGATCTCACTATGAATGTCTACAGAGGCAATCGTGATGAGAATGTATGTCTCTTTGGTTCTGCTTATCCTGAAGATGATGCCAGCTGGCGCTTCCCTTATGGATATGCATTCCCGGGGGAAGGGGAATTGTCTGCGGCTTATTTTGAGACCTACGGATATGACAGAGACGGAATGGTGACTTACGAAAACGGCAAGGAACACTCAAGAGCCTGGACTGCCCGCTGGCCCCAGGGCGAGGGTGTAGTGACGGCAGATAAGTATTATCTGGCCAACTTTGTAGACTGGTCAACGGGCTCCAGGCCTGTGACCATGCCTGCCGGTGATGTCAGTGTGGTAAGAGAATATGCTTCCCGAGAACAGTCCAAGTACATCATAGAAGTATATCTGGAAATAACAAAGGATGTCAGTCATACATATTCAGGTGGTACATACACCAGTACAGATGCAGGCTTCTTTAAGAAAGAGACCAGCTATGAGCGTTATATAGAGCCCGGAAGAATTGTGAGCATTGTAGAAGACGGCGAAGGCGACGACGACGAGATACCAATCTCCAGGCTCATGGATGGTGTTGAAGCCAAGAATCATTATGAGCATGTGGACAGGGAAGAGGAGCTGTTATCGTCTGAGATCCTGGAGAACATATATGAAGAAGATAACAAGACGATCAAAGAGGATTCCATAACTGTACTAAAGCTCTATATGTCCCGTAAGTCATATCCTGTTACGGTTAGTTATTACAGAAGGGACTATAACGCAGACAGCGGCAGCTACAACCAGTCCGAGATCAGCTCTTATACCCTTTTGCAAAAGTGGGGAACATCCTATTTTATCGATTCTGAGTACTATTATAACGGTCAGAGGGATCCTTTTCCTGTGGGCGATAATGGGGATAATCCCGGTGCACATACATACCTTGGCAGTATTACATCTTCTTCCGATGTGACTAATCTGCCGGATGAGCCTGCGTCCTTTAGCGATATGGGCTATACTATCGCGGATTATTGGTACAGATATTCGCCTTCATCTTATGTGGGACTGGGCTCTGAAGGTGGTCATGGCGATTATACCCAGTATAATACCCAGGCTTCCCTGGTAAACAGCCGCACAAGAAAGCTGCTTGTAGGCGCCGGCAGCGGCTCCACTGCCACATATGCCAAGGTCTATTATCTGCAGCCTGTTACAAACAGGCACTATTATCTGAGACTTACATACAGAAAATATACAGATGGTACATATGTAGGCGAAGTTCCGCTGACACATGTGCACGAAGGGACAACATATCAGATATGCGCAGCAAATAAATCTGATGTGTTTACATCTAATGCCCAGGATGCACCATTAAGGGAAGAGTTTGAGCCTGTAGAGGTTACTTATATCAATCCTAAGGAAACAGAAGAAACAAGAACTGCTACGTTCTATGCCATAAAGAATGACAGCCATGATCCTAAGCTCTTGTTCACAGTGGTAGATGATGACAGGTTCTATGTGGGCAATCTGGCATATTATTACTACAACGGCAGTGTTACTGCCCATGTGGGAAGAGAGACCTTTGAAGCAGATGACAATGCTCCTTCGGTGAACTATGGTACAGCCACTGTTACGCCAAGAGGTGATGAGAGGATTTCCGGCCGCGGCTCTGATACTCCTATATTAGGCGTGGCAGGAAGTACGGCAGATGTATTTGAGACTCAGTTAAGCTACTATTTTGAGTTTGTCAAAGATTTTGCTATTACATATATTTACGACGGTAAGAGCAGAAGGATCGATTACGGGCAGGTGACAACAGTGCCCCGAGCAGAGGTTGGCTTTGACAGGTACGGCTCGGAGGTTTTCGACCCCGGTGAGGGCTATGAGATCATATGGTATAAGGATCATGATTTTACAGATCCTGTAAACGGCGATATCAGCGTTACCAGGGGGATCACCCTTTATGGCAAGCGTTTTAACGAGCCTATCCAAAACTTTGATATAGCTTACTATGCCCTGCCGGGATCCACTTCATACTATAGCGGGACCCTGGATGGTGAGCACCTATATGCCGAAACCACGGAAGTAGCGATCCGGTATGAATATGATACTAATACTATAGTGGAAAAGACCGGACTATATATCAGATATTACAATAATGCCCAGGATAGGATCCTCTATGCCAGCAAGGTATCCCACTATGTAAAAGCCTTTACGGAATTTAGCATGGATTATGGCAGCTATGTGCTGGAGGGCTATGAGCATGATGTGAGAAATACCAGGAACGTGCTAAGTGGCTTCTGCGGCAGTAAGTCTATTAATCTTAAATCTTATTATTCACGTACTTCAGCAATTCTTACTATCAGAAGGAATGACTCGGCGACCGCTTCCAATGATGAGATCATCAGTAAGATCAACGGCAGTACTATAACTATCAATACTCCCTCCAAGGCAGGATATGAGTTTACGGGCTGGAAGCTATATGATTATACAGACAGCGTTAAGGGTGAAGAGCTGGATAAGGATGCTTATGCTTATGAACTATCCCTTGCCTCTGCAAGCTTTAGTATGCCCATATGCGATACTTTGGTAGAAGCACAGTGGATACCGGCAGAGATAGATTTTGCCATAGTACATCTCTATCAGGACAATAATAAGATATATCAGCAGGATCTCTTTGAAAAAGCCAGAAGCGCTCAGCCTACGGATGTCCCTGTGGTGACTGATACAAATGGCGGGATTACCTATTATTACACAGAGTCTGTTGACAGCAATAATCTCTTTGCTGCAGTTGAAAATCTGGAAGGTGTCAAATCAGAAGATATCATCATGGTTGAGGATCATGATCTGAGTGCGGCAGGCAGTATGGTAATCTTTGCAAACGGTACCTATAGGCATAATGCTTCGGATTCGGGGACACTGGACCTTGGGGATAATAACAGCTTTGAAGCCTATCTGGATGCGGATGTGACTTTCTATTATGAGAGAGATTCCTCTATATCCATTCATACCAGTGCATATTGTCTGGACGGCAATGAAGAAAACGGCCTTACTCTGTCCGGTGAAGGAAGCTATTACTACGGGCAGCAGGTAGGTCTCTATGCGACCATGCAGCCTACAGGTTACAGCTTCCTTGGATGGTTCAGGATAAACGAGGGCAGGGCGCTGACAGCAGAAGAGCTTGAGAATATCAGAAGTCTTGTGGAAGCTGCGGATAGTGAGGGAGCACTTCTTTCGCAGGTATGCGCTGTAACTGAATACAGCTTTAAGGCCTCAGAATCAGGATATTATATAGCTGTAACAGATGCTACTTTGGCTATCAAGCCTGTCATAACCATTACCATCAGCAGGAATCTGGAACAGGATCCTCTGTATTACAAATATGGATCAGATACCCGCAATCAGTTTAATGCGCTGGTCAACTGGGGCGACTCAGGTGAAGCAAGTGCCAATAACATCAAGGAGTACAGCTGGTATTACTGCAAGCTGACAGATATTACAGCTGACGAATTTGAGAGTATGGATCCCGAAACAATAGATAACTTTGAGATGATCCCCATACCTGCTTCCAACACCAATACCTTTAATCTTCCTGTGGGCTATGATGCAGGATATTACATGCTGCGCTGCGTGGCTGATATTGAGAGAAAGGATAACGGCAGAACAGAGACTGCCAGCGGCTCTTACAAATTTATCATATATCCCAACAATAGCTACCTGCAGACCAGCCCTGTGGAAAATCAGAGCTATACGGGAGCAAGCTATAAATACAGTGAAAGATGGCTCTACAGACCGGAGAGCTATAGTATCTATTACAGCGAAGAAGCTTTTACCATAGGTGAAGACATTTCATCAAGACTGGATCTGGAAGACTCAGATCCTGCCAAGGCTCTTGGCACAATGCCTTCATACAAGGATGTAATAGTGGATGAAAACAGAGATCCCATACCCCATGTAGTCTACTATTATGTCATTAGTAATGACCCCAATTATGCTTCTATAACAGGAAGTGAGAGAGTGGGACTGCTTCCTGTGCCTGTAACTGTCACTGCGGTTAAAGCATTTACCAAGATCTATGACGGAACAGCTCTTATACAGGGTAAGCCTGAAGACCATGTGGGAGATGTGACCTATAAGTATTCTCAGGAAGACGGCAGATATTCAGATTATTACAGGCTGCAGTCGGGAATAGAGACTGAGGGTGCCACGGCAGATCCTTATTACAAGATCAACGGTATACTGCCGTCAGAGAGCGGAAAGACGATGATGCTCAATTTTGACGCATCATTTGACTATATGCATGCCAGTGGCAGTGGTGTGGATGAAGGCACCAGAGTGACCCTTAGCAATCTGTGGGTCATCACCGCTGATGATCTCCACGGAGTATATGAAAACTGGAATTATGTATTCCCTGAGGGAGAGACCAGTCTGCAGCTGTCCGGACAGATCAAGCCTTATCCTCTCGATATCAAGTGGCTTCCTGATGAAAACAGCGACGAAGATGCCGTATATACAGAAGATGACTATCAATATGATTATACAGGCAGCCCTCTGGCGCCTTATATCAAGATAGTGGGTGATACGGGCAGGATCCCTGATTCTACCTCTGATTTTAGTGTTGCCGTCAAAAACAAGCAGACAAATGCGGGAAACTACAGTGCTATCCCTGAGGTTGAGAGAGTTGAAGGTGCAAATTATTATCCTACAGATTATACCTTCACACTACAGAATCAGAGCTACAGGATACTGCCCAGATATATCAAGGTTTATCCCAAGGATCTGTCTAAGGTATACAATGCGGGAAGCCAGACTATGCTTGACAGCAGGGATGAATTCAGATTCGAGACCAAGGACAGTGCTGACGGCGATTATTATGAATACCTGCTGCCTGCAGGGGAACATTATAACGCCAGGGCAACGGCAAGCTATAAGAATGCCGGAGTATATTCGGATATAGCTGCTGCAGATCTGACCATTTACACTCTGGATGAACATGACAGAAAGAATGTTATCACAGATAACTATGTAATAGAGTATGGCAAGGGAACACTGACCATAGAAAAGTGTCCTGTCGTCATAAGCGGTATAAGGGGTATAGACAGAGAATACGACGGCACGACTCTGGCAGATCTTGATCTGTCTGATGCAGTTATAAGCCTGGCAAGTGACGGGACGAGCTCCATATATGCCGGTGATAGCCTGACGCTGGAAAATATTGGAAAGAGCGGTGATTTTGACACCATATATGTGGGAGACGATAAGCCTGTTGCCATACATTATTATCTCACAGAAGAGGATCAAAGAGGTGTAGCTATTAAGGCTACAGGATCATACGGCAATTATATCATTGATGCGGTGCATAGCCAGCAGGCTACCACTGCGTGCATAGTCAAGGATGGCAAGGTCAATGTACGTGTGACAGGTGCAGGTGCCCAGATTGTATATGGAGAAAGCCCTGATGCTGATATTTTTGCCTATGAACTGCTGGGTCTTGCAGAGGCTGACAGTATAGAGAATGGTGATGTGAATGTAGCATCAGGATATCCCAGGCTTTCGATCATGAAGAAGGTGCAGGGCGAATATGTAAATGCAGTTTCAGAAGGACATACTTTTAACATAGATGACAGCCTTTCGTTCTTTGAAGCTTTTGATGTTGGGACCTATTATGTATTCTTTGTGGAAAAAACAGAGGGCGAAGATTCGGGGCACCATTTTGTAGAGGGCTTTAGCTCAGAAAAATATAATGTGGGCTGGGATCATGAGAATCCGGCGATCATTACAGTCACTAGAAGACCCATCAGTGTCAGCGGAATAGACTCGGCTCCTGCGATCACTAAGACCTATGATGGTAATGTCTATACTGATGCTGCTTCAAGGAGCACAGTCATGGGCGCTGCAGCTTCTCATGGATATTACAGCTTTGGAAATCTTGATGGAGTAGCTGCTTCGGGCGTGCTTGCATCAGATGCGGACTTGCTTGTCCTGACCTCTATAGCTGCTGTATATAATGACAAGAATGTGGCTGACACAGATAATAACATTCTGGGTGCTGATAAGCTCCTGGTGACAGAAGCTGTGCTTGGAGGAGAAAAGGCCCATGATTATCTTCTTGTAAATGATGACTTTGAGCTGCCTGCTGCTATTACTCCAAGGGATATCACCGTAAAGATCGTTAATCAGACTGTGACATACGGTAGTCCGGCATCTGAGCATGAGTTTGTCATCGAGAATGCCGTTTCGGAAGATGAGAGCATCATCATGGCAGGTCTTACTGATCCTGTAAGGACTAAGGTGAATTGTGACTATGCTGCAGTGGTAAGTCCGGCAGCAGGCAAAAGTCATGACTGCGGCTATTATGCAATGAATGTGGATGACGATATACGTTATTCCGATACTAATTACAGCATAGATTACCATATCTCTTCGGGACTGGCAGGTGAGAGCTCCGGTCTGTTGTATGTGGCCAAGAAGAACCTTCACTATTATGCAGTTGATGCATATATCAATTATGGTGTGGAGTATCCTCCTACTATATATGACGGCAGCTTTAAGCTGACAGATTATGTATACGGAGACAGGATACGTACTATCAAGAATAATAATGAAAAGGCCAAGATCATAGGCAGTGAAGATGGCTATGTGGATGTATATACTAACGAAGCACTTACTTTGTCAGCGGGAAGCTATGAAGTAGAGTTTAGCTGTGCTGCAAGCGGGGATTCTTTGCCGGGGACCTATAGCGTGACACCTGCCAATGTGGCTTCGGGAGAAGGCGGACTATATACCCGCAATTACAATATTGTGGTAGAAGAGGGCAGCCTGACTATCAAGAAATTCTATATCCTGATAGAGGGCATAGAAGTAGCAGCAAAGACTTATGATGGGACAAGAAGCGTAGCACAGTCTGATATAAGTCTTGCAGATGCCAGATTCAGATATTACGTAGGAGCATCTCCCTATGTAGATCAGAGCTTTGAAGATATCAAGACTCAGTTTGGCTTATCTGATGATGCGATCACAGTAACAGCATCTTACCGGGATGCAAATGTGGGCAGTGAAAAGCCTGTTGATCTGACTATTGCCATAAAGGCAGACAGCCCTCTGGCAGCCAGGTATGAACTGCTGACTGCTGCAAATGGTGCAGAGGCTGTGCTCTATGACAGCCATGAAATCTTTGGCAGTGATCTGAGCCAGACAACAGCTCTTTCAGATATTACAGCCAAAGCACTTGCCATTAAGCCTGATGATATTCAGATAAGATATGGAGATAATGTTACTGCCGGGCTCATCAGTCTTACAGGAGACGGATTTATAGATGGCGAAGGCTTTAGTGATATACAGGGCTTTTCCATGGATTATTCCACTTCGCCCCTTTATCAGCCGGGCTCTGATACAGGAGCTTATACAATTGATATCAGCTCGTCCAGCCCTGCTGAAGGTATAAACGGCAACTATGATATCACATATCTTCCGGCAACGCTGACAGTTGTCAGCAGATCTCTGCCTGCACCAAGCGGTATTAGCTGGCAGGGAGGCGTGGTAGCCTGGAATGAGGTGGCAGGCATTGCCAATGTATCTGTGGCAGGCTATAAGCTTGAGCTCACAAAGGAGGGCGAAGATGACCCTGTTACCACTATCCCGTGTGATCCTGAAAACGAATATGATTTCTCGGATATCATCAGGGCAAACGGAAGCGGCAGATATACAGTTTCGATCTGTGCTATAGCAGACGAAGATAATAACAGCTCTTATCAGAATGTGGGGCAATACGGCGCTGGTGCAGCTTCCGGAGCCAAAAAGGCTGTTCTTGTAACTCCTGTATTTAGTGATGATGCAATGACAAGTCAGGCTATAAGCTCATCAGGAACAGCACAGGTACGTATATCTGATAGCACCGCTGCTCCCTCCAGGGTGGTGATAGCCGGAGAAGAAGCTCAGACAGAGCTGATATATGAGTGGACGAGCCTTGGCATAGATGGAAGTCATACATACAGATCCGGCTATGAGATAGATACTTTTGAAGCTTCAACAGATACAGGCGTGGCAGCAGCTGCTGTTGCAGATGATTCTGCAAATGGCAGTTTTACAGGTGCTGTTACGATATCAGATGACGTGGATGAACTGAGTATTGAGCTTTTGCTCACTCTCAGAAAGAAAGCTGCAGAGGCAGTAGTTGCCATTGATTCCGATGCAGTATCTGCCCCCTATGGCGCGCTTATCCACCCTGTATACACAGCTGTCCTTAGTCATGAGGAAGAGGTGGATTACAGCTATACATATAACTGGTATTACAAGCTCAATAATTATACATATAATGCGTCAAATGCAGGCAAGGATACAGTAAAGACTGTGGAAAATGGCCTTGTTGTCACAAACCAGTATGATGTTGTTTGGGATCAAGAGTCCTTTAGCTTCCCAAGAGGCAAAAAGGCACAGGCATATGATATATATGTTAACGTTACTGCTGTTAGGCAGGACAACGGTGAAAGTATAGCGGTTGCTGATCATAAGCTCTTCACCATTACAAAGCCTACAAGCGGTGATCCTGCCAGCCTGGTACTGACGGCAAATAGCTGGGATTACGGCTCTGCAAGGGAGCCTGCTACATGCATAGCTCTCTTTGGCGCTGATATGGGTGATATCACTATACTCTACAGACCTTATGGAGAGGACGATAGTGCTTGGAGCGAAAATGTTCCCACAGAGGCAGGAGATTACGAAGTATGTGCCAGATCTGCAGGAACGGATTCATATCCTTCGGTTACTTCGGAGGTTAAGGAGTTTAGCATCAATAAAGTCACTTTGGCAGTTCCGGAGAATTTCGAGAACAGCTCTGACGGTTATTACCCTTGGGCGCTCCTTAGATGGGATCCTGTAACAGGATATGAAGAAAATGCAGGCAGTGATCCTGCTTCCGTAGTTACGGTCTCCTATGAGGTGACCATCATCATGGCTCCCGGAAACAATGGCAACTGGGGATCTGATACAGTGCTGGATACTGTGGTCGTGACTGATAATCAGCTGAATATCAATGATTATCTGAATGAAGACGGCTTCTACAAATTCAGGGTCAGAGCGCTGGCTAATGAAAGAGGAGAAAATGGAAATAATAACTGCAATGACAGTGAGCAGGCTGTTAAGAATACTCCTATCATAGGTGCCAAGGTTACCACGGATATTGAAGGCAATTCCAAAGAATATGACGGCGAAGAAGTGACCATGACAGCCGGTTATTCTGACGGCTCTGCAGAGTCGGAATACTCCTTTAAATGGTACAGGAACGGCGCAGTCATAACAGGTGCTGATGAGAGGACATACAAGATAAAGGATGTGGCAGAGAGCGGTCATTACAGCGTCGATGTATTATCTGCCAAAACAGAAGGTGAGTGGATATCCAGTAAGACTATCCTGGTAACGATCGCTCCAAGACCTGTGACTGTCACTGGCTCATCTGAGAGCAGAGTATACAATGACCTTCCTCTGACACATAGCGGTGTATTTAATGGCAGCAGTCTGACTACGGATATGTATTCCATAGCATATTCAGGCACGGTCGAAGGAGTGACAAGTGCCCTTATTGCAGGTGATGAGATCTCGGGCCTTAGTTTTGCAGGCAGCATAACTGATGTGGGCAGCGAGGATAATATGCCATATGATCTGCAGATCACAAGGTCCGGCGCAGACAATACGGCGAACTATGCAGTGACCTATATAGCAGGAGAGCTGGCTATTACGGCTAAAGCCGCCGAGATAACAGCTCCTTGTGATGAGAAGATCTATGACGGAAGTGCTCTTACAGCTCCCGGGATAGGCGAGGGTGTGGCAGCAGATAAGCTGGCTGTGGCTACAGGTCTTTTGCCCGGGCACGTACTCTCCGGTCTTGCCATGACATCACAGAGCAGCCAAACAGAGGTTGGCAGCTGCTCTAATCAGATTGATGAAGCCAGCATAGTAGTAGTTGATACTGCACATGATAACAGGGATGTATCAGCTAACTACGACTATAGTCTGATACCCGGCACCCTGACTGTGACAAAGGCTGTCCCTGTTATAACAGTAGATGACAGAAGCTATACATATAATGGAAGTCCCAGGACTCTCAGCCCTGAGATCGGGACAGTCCATCCGGAAGAAGAAATAGTGGGAGGTGCATTCACATATGCTCTTGTGACAACAGATGAGGAAGGTCACGAAAATGTTGGGGAAGAGCAGTCAGAGCTGTCATTTATTCATAGCGGCAGCTACAAGATCAGGATAGGCTATACTGAGTCAGCTAATCATCTGCCTGCTGCTGCAGTGGATGCAACGCTCACTATCAGTCAAAAGGCGCTGACTATTACTGCTGATAGCAAGTCCAAGGTCTATGATGCAAGTCCTCACAGCCTGGCAGATATAGAATATAGCGTGGATCAGGAAGCGTCCCTGGCAGAGGGAGATCATGTTGCCTCTGTTGATGTATATAATGATGGTATTGCCAGGAGAGTGGGAGATACAGAAGCTTCTCATGTGAGAACTGCTGTTATCAAAAATGCTCATGGTGAAAATGTGACAGGTGATTATCTCATAGATTATGAGGATGGCATATTATCCTTTACACCAAGGGATCTGCAGGTAAGCTTCAAGGATCAAAGCCTTGAGTACAATGCATCGGCTGCGACATTTGCAGGCCCGGTGGATATGTCTGACAAGAATGATGGTGATAATGAGTATTATGTTATAGGCGGAATGGGCCTTGCAGGCAATGACAGCGTGGCCGAGTTGACTCTGACAGGTAACGGCATGCTGGTAGGAAGCTATGATGTATCTGTATCTGATGCGGTGATAAAGGATGCTGATGAGGTTGTTACAGGCTGTTATAACATAAGCTACAATGACGGCTCTATCATCATCAATAAGAGAAATATCACTGTTACTGCCCGGGATCAGGCAAAGGTATATGACGGAACTCAACTGGCTTATGATGGAAGCTATGCCGCAGAAGATAGCCTTATAAGCATAGGCGGAAGGGGCCTGGCAGAAGGTGACCTGGCTGACACTATTACTCTGACAGGAACTGGCCTTTATGCAGGAGAGACTCCTCTTACACCTTCAGCTCTGATCATAAAGAATGGTGAAGAGGACAGAACAGGCAATTATAATATCAGCTACAATAACGGACATATAACTGTCAGTCAGGCAGAACTGACCATAAAAGGCAAGGAGCTGAGCAGAGAGTATGACGGTGAAGCTCTGAGCTGCTATGACAGAAGCCTTAATGACAAGCTTGATGCTTGTAATATCACAGGCCTTGTACAGGGAGATGAGATAACTGATATCACTCTTTCGGGCTCTGTGACTAATGCAGGCACAAGAAATATGGTTCCCTCAGCTGTGCGTATCATGAGAGGTGATACAGATGTCACAGGCAGCTATGCTGTAAGCTATGTAAACGGTAGTCTCTCCATCACTCCAAGGCCCGTAACTGTTAAGGCTATGGATAAAGAAAGCATATATGGAGAAGCTATGGCTTCTTTGGAATACACTATAACAGAGGGTAGTGAAACGGCAGAAGGCGATGCGGATATAAGCTATAGATGTGACGCAGATGGTATGGATGTGGGTGAATATGACATCGTTCCCTATACAGATAATGCCAATTATAGCTTGAGTCCTGTAAAAGGCAAATATACTGTGCTGCCAAGAAAGATAACTATCACAGCTGACTCTGCGTCTGCAGTTTATCTTCCCGGCATTATTCTTACCAAAGATTCTTACAGGATCACTCAGGGGAGCCTTGCTGATGGCGACAGCCTGACAAGCGTTACTGTGACAGGCAGCCTTGACAGTGTGGGAACTGCCGATAATATCCCATCTGCTGCTGTCATAAAGAAAGGCAGCAAAGATCAAACTGCCAATTATCTTATAAGCTACAACAATGGTCTATTGACAGTTACTAAAGGCCATCAGGAGATATATGCAGAGGATCTGGAGATCGTATATGATGGAGCGAGTCACATGATAAGTGACATTCCTATGACACTTAAGTATGAAGATCAGCCTCTTATAGACCGCGAGGCTCAAAGTGACAGTCTCACAGCTACGGGCGAACTGGAAGTGACACTGATCAGCCGTGAGAGCGATCTCTACCTGCAGGCTGAAAAAGCAGTGAAGCTGATCATCACTCCCAGACCTTTGACTATTACTGCGGATTCTGCCCAAAGAAAATACAACGGTAAGCGTCTGACCAGGGAAAGTTGGACAATAACAGAAGGTAGTCTGGTAGAGGGGCACGAGATATTAGAGGATTCTATCAGAGTAAGAGCTGATAACAAGAAGGGATATATAGTAAATCCAGGCTCAGTGGTCAATAAGATAAACGGAGAAGCTGTGATAATGGCCGGAGATCAGGATGTGAGCAGCTGCTATGAGCTGACATATCAAAACGGATTATTGACTGTAAAGGCTGTTAAAGAAACACCTGGAACGACTGCTACTGATAATCCTTCAGAAAGTGAGGATGCAAATAAATCAGAAACCGCAAACGATAATAAAGAACAGGCATCTGACAAGAAGACAACAGGGGATGCAGGGGACACACCTGCTTCGGAAAATACCGCAGACATAGAGCCTGATAATGAGAAAGAAAAGCTTCCTGATGAAAAGCCCAAGGTCAAGAAGAATGATGATAGGAGAGAGTCGGACGAAGCTGACGGAAAGGAGCCGGAAAAAGACAGCCGTGAAGAAAGTGGCAGATCTGTATTTGAAGATGCGGACGATAGCGGTTTGGATAATGCAGGAAGCGTATTTGATAGCGATAAGCTATTATGGTCTGAGGATTCAGGAGAGAGAAGCTCCGGATACGTGATCGATATATGGGAAAGCATTCCTGAGGGCGATGAAGGCAGCAGCGAAAAACGTCTCTACAAAGTCAGGATAGAGAAAGACGATGATAGGCTGACTGAAGAAGTACTGGAAAATGTAACTGCTGTGATCCCTGATGGCTATACCATCGCAGGTGCATTTGATGCAAAGCTCTTTATGCAGGTAAATGAAGAGGAAGAAGTGCTTCTTGATGAAAAATACAGCAAGAAGAGCGTAACCCTTAGTATCCCTGATGAGATATGGGATGAATCCATGTCAGGAAATGCCCAGCTGCTGAGGGTCTATACGAACGAATCCGGTGAACTTGTAACTGAAATGGTACTGGGTGCCATCAGGGATCAGGTGATAGTCATCGATATTGATAATGATTCGCTCTATATACTGGCAGCAGGCATAGCTATAGAGGAGGCGGCTGGTGGCAAATGCATCATCCATATTCTGATACTATTGATGCTGATCCTGTCACTTGTGTATATCATAATCTATTATGGCAGAAAGAAGGATGAGAAGGATAAAGATGACAGAGATGACAAAGATGCTCAGGATCATCATCCTGCATATGCTGATGAAGATGAAGAAAAGAAGAAGGACAAAAAGAGCAGACACTACTTTGTGCTCATCATCTTTAATGGCATAGCTGTGATCCTCTTCTTCTATGGCAGCTGCAGTTATGATCTTCCTGCGCTGATGATGACCATAATGGGAACAGCATTATCAGAGCTTCTATTCAGAAAAGATCGTAGAGAGCAAAAAGAATAAGCCGGCGGATAAGGTATGACCTGAAAAGGCCCTGCACCTTTATGGTGCAGGGTCTTTAGCATGAAAGATGAATGAAGAATGGATGATATTTGTCCGATAATGTATACATATAGTATCAGGGAGGATTCCATGAAAGAAAAGCTGATCAAAGAAGAAGAACTCATATATGACGGAGGTAAAGTAAAGAGAACGCATATAGCAGACCTGCTTGTGATGGCTGTATGTGCGGTTGTGTCCATAGTGTTAATAGTATTGGGAGTATGCTTGTATATTTACTGAAGGAGATAGCAGCCGGCAGGGCCGCGCCTTTTTTGTGACAAAAGGGTCGGTAATTGCCTTAGTATAAACGGGAGAAATGTTCATGGCTGATTTCATGACATTAAAAAAGAGAATATACGAGATAGTAGAAGTATCCCATGATGGGGATAAGACCAGTAAGGCCTATGACACTATGATGCTCATAGCGGTTGTCGTCGGCCTTATGCCGCTTACTATCAAAGGAGAGAATCCTTTTACTTTTCCTATAGATATTATTACTGCATGTATATTTGTTTTTGATTATTTTCTTCGCCTTTTTACATCTGATTACAAGATGGGTATCAGGAGTTATAAGGCATACTTGTTCTATGCTTTTACTCCTATGGCTATAGTGGATCTATTGTCCATAATACCTGTCATGGCTATCTTTTTTCCGGTATCCAAGACTATAGCTCTGACAAGGCTGCTTAGGATCGTCAGGCTCTTTAAGGTGCTCAGGTATTCCACAGCCATGAGGGTTATCGGTAATGTTATGAGAAAGGTATGGAGGCCGCTGGCTGCCGTATTTATCCTGGTCCTACTATATGTCATAGCCTGTGCACTTATTATGTTCCAGGTTGAACCTGAGATCTTTCCCACATTTTTGGATGCCATATATTGGTCCGGCTGTACCATACTGACTGTAGGCTACGGAGATATAGCGCCTCAGAGCCAGGCGGGGCGTATCATTGCTGTCATATCTTCTATGGTGGGAATGGGCGTTATAGCGCTCCCGTCAGGTATCATTACAGCTGCATATATGAATGAGATCACCAGGAAAAAGAGTAAGCTGGAAATATGATCTGTTAAGGAGATTAGAAAGCAAGTAATAAAGCAAATAATAAAGCAAATAATAAAGCAAATGGCTGGCTTGACCTTATTCTGACAAGGATTCTAAAAATTTCCGGGGGTCTATAGCAGATTTTTGAAAATATTACAAGGGGTGAAATATTATCGGTTTTAGGGTAAAATTGTTTATGGAATTACCTGCTTTTTTTCAAACACGTCAGAATAAAAAGGGAGAGCTCAATTGGGGAATAAAATCGGGGGAAACACTCATTTTAGCGAAATTGACAGACCTGACTTATATGACAGCTTGGAAGATGATGATCTGGAGATCCTGAACGTAAATGAGGCGGATTGGACAAATGTCCATGCCTATGTGCAAAGGCCTGTCAGGAGAGCAGACAGAGAACACAGGTCTGGTAGAGATAGAGAATATTTAAGGCGCAGAGCCGCCATGAATCGCAGGATATCCGAGATGGAGAAGGATATGCACAGGGCTGATCAGAGAAAGCGCCTTGTGAGATCCATACCGGGATTTGTGCTGACACTTGCACTTAGCACAGTAAGTCTGTGGGGTGCATATACAGGACTTTCAGTGGTCAGGAGACTGCCTGCATTCACCACAGAGAATGGAAGTGATGACAGACAGCTGGCTATGGCTGACGATAGCATATATGAAGAGGAGACTCCTGCAGCTCCTGTTATAGCCGGCGCAGATGATACGGCTGATGACTTTGAAGAGAAAAGCGCTGATGCCGAGGCAGAATGGGATATCGAGGAAGATAATGTATATTCTGCCGAGATCACGCCCTCTACAGGAGGCTTTGGAGAGGATGTGATCAGCAGCTACGGCATACTGGTAGATGCTGATAATATGGAGATAGTAGCTGAGAGAAACAGCATGGAGCGTATGTATCCCGCTTCTATGACCAAGGTTATGACACTTCTGGTGGCTGTGGAGAATCTGTCAGAGGAGGACTTTGATAACAGCGTTGAGATCACCAGGGAGATCACGGATTATACCTATTCCAGGGACTGCAGCGCAGTAGGCTTTGATGTGGGAGAAGATGTTCCTGTAAAGGATCTGCTTTATGGCCTCATCCTCCCGTCCGGCGCAGATGCTGCGCTGGCACTGGCAGATTATGTTGCCGGCTCTCATGAAGCCTTTGTGGATATGATGAATGATAAGCTCCGAGATATGGGACTATCCGGCAGTGCTCATTTTACCAATTGCGTAGGACTCTATGATGATGAGCATTATTGTACAGCCTATGATATGGCTATGATCATGAAGACAGCTCTTGATAATGACCTTTGCAGGGAGGTGCTGTCCTGTCATCATTATGTTACCACCTCTACACAGGAGCATCCTGAGGGTATAGAGATATCCAACTGGTTTCTCAGAAGGATTGAAGATAGAGATCTGGGCGGAGATGTGCTGTGCGGCAAGACCGGCTTTGTAGTACAGTCCGGTAACTGTGCAGTAAGCTTTGCAGTTGCTGATGATGGCAGAAGCTATGTGTGCTGCACCGGCAATTCTACCAGCTCCTGGAATTGCATAGATGATCATACGCTGATATATCAGGGAGTTATGGGCACCGGTTCTTATGAGACAGCGTCTCTTAAGGAGGGATCATGAAGAAAGAAGAGCTTGTCTTTTTCTACAATGAAAACGAAGCCTTCGGCGAATTTAGCCCTCGCAGGATTTCGCCTTTTCGCTATGCGGGAAGTGAATATAATTCTATGATGCAGTATGTTATGTATCATAAGATGATGCTCTTTGGCAGGAGACACGTTGCTAACAAGATCATGGAAGAAAAAGAACCTTCGGAGATCAAGAAGCTGGGAAGCAGCCAGTTTGAAGGCTTTTCTACGATGCAGTGGGATGTTATCAGCGAAGGAATTGTGATCAGAGCTGCCATGAGCAAATTTATGCAGAATAAGGAAATGGGAAACCTTCTGCTGTCTACAGGGGATAAGATCCTGGTATTTGCCAATCCTCTGGATGGAGAGTGGGGGATAGGCATGCCTGCAGGAGATCCTTTTTCAGCGGACCCGTCCAAGTGGAAGGGCAAGAACAGGCTGGGCAAGCTTCTTATGGAAGCCAGGACCCAGATCAGACTCTTTTCACTGGCTTTTGGAGAGATTCCGCCTTACATAGATGTGGTTGGGGCTCCCAAGATAGACGAATTTGATCTGAAACCCGGGGAACTAAGACAGGATCCTGCATTCGGACGAGCTATCAATACTTATATGTTATCTCTTCCGGATCAGCATGCCAAGGATGTATTCCTCTGGGGGCAGCCTCTTGGCAGAATGGATACCAATATACAGTCCCTTCCCAGAGCAGGCTTTTTTGATATGAAGCAGGAAATATATGATATAGCACTTCTGAGACATCAGCTGGCAGGCAAGGTCAGTATGTCAGATACGGAGGATCTGCAGGAAGAGAGCAGTGAGCAGACTGACTGATGTATTCAGTCATACTGATGACAATGTTGTTATTCAGTCATACTGATGACCATGTTGTTATTCAGTTGTTCTGATGGCCGGGGTGACTGTCAAGAAGATATGCATCATAAATGACATAATTAGGGGGTGAGCGTATGACCAGTGAGAGAAAACGTGAGATCATTGAGAAGTATGAGAAGCTTCTCTATGAGGCACTAAAGGCAGATCCTGAGGGGGGACATGATGCCTCTTATCACGACTTTAAGAAGGAATGTTCGGACAACGGCTATGTGGGTGAGCTTCAGCAGCAGATGTGGCAATCCATAGTAAAGAGAGTGGGAATCAACAGCAGAAAAGATAAGAAAGATTGATAATATAAAAGGGTCTGTAACCAGGCCCTTTTTCTATTCTGATCAGTATGATCCTTCAACAGCAGATAATGAATGATCTTAAATTTGACCTTGCTTTGTTGATCACTAGGAGGCGTTATGAAAATACAGAAGATCCGTCTGGTATCAAATAGGAACAGTGTGAGCGGGACAGGGCCGTCCTCTTCGGAAACAGAACAAAAGCTGACTATATCAGCTTCAGGAAGGCTTTGGTTTAGCGCATATTGCAGGTCGGAAGAGGATGATCCTGATTATGGACCTGTAAGGAAGCTGGGTGCCACTCTTGGCAAAGACAGAGCTGCTGAGGTGCTGGACCATATAGAAGAGGTCTTTCGGGGCAAAATAGAGGGTAAGAGAGCTTTGGCAGGAAGCGAAGAGGATGATGAGTATCAGCTGACTATCACTGATACCAAGGGTAAGAATCATATCTATTACGGTATTATGAGTAGGAAGGCAGACAGGATAATGGCTACATTATCAGATGACCTAAGAAGCCTTATACCTGTTGACGGTCTCTTCCTTTTTGACGGCGGTTATGTGGAGAGTACAAGTCCCAATAAGGTGAAATACTGCTATTGCAGTATACAGCCCAGGGGCATGAATACTGAGTATTTCTATATCAGCGACTTTGGCCTTTTGCAGGCCGGAGACTTTGTGGAAGTACCCTTTGGCAAGGACAATGTGATGATGAAGGGTGTTGTCATCATGTCAGATATCTTTGAGGGTGACAAGGTACCATTTCCCGCTGATCAGACCAAGCATATCATCAGACAGATCACTCAGGAGGAGTTTGAGAAGACCGACGAGAGCGGCGATGTGATGACTCCTGAAGATAGAGAGGACCTTGAACAGATAGTGGAGATCCTGGAGGATGAAAACTATGATGCCATGTATCAGTGGGCTGTAGAGCATCATGAGAGGGATGATTCCATACAGATCATGCAGAAGGTGGTCCAGTGCTATGAGGAATGTGTAAAGCAGAATATGGCCGCTGCTGCACTGAACCTGGGTACTCTTTATTATGAAGGCAGATATGTGAGACAGGATTATACCAAGGCCTATGAGCTCTATAAGATAGCTGCAGATGCGGGCGAGCCCAGAGCTATCTGCAACCTGGGATATTGTTACTATTATGGAAGGCATCAGGAAGTGGATTATGACAAGGCCTATGATTACTTCCTAAAAGGGGCGCTCTTATTTGATGATTCCAATTGCCTCTATAAGCTGGGAGACATGTATCTCCACGGTTATCATGTGGAAGTAAATGAGAGATATGCTTATCTCTTATATGAAAGAGCTATGTTTGCTTCCTACAGCGAGGATGGCAGGCCGGATCCCACCATTGCGGATATCATGCAGAGACTGGGCCAATGCTTCCTCTACGGCATTGGAGTATCTGCGGATGTGCCCAAGGCACTGACACTTCTTAATAATGCTTTGACAGGCTTTTATTATAGGAGGAAAGAAGATCCGAGTGCCAAGAAGCTCATAGAGCTTACCAAAAAATATATTGAGGATGCGGAGCGTATCCTTGATGAAGAGGGAGATGAGCTTTGACCGGTAAGGCAGGATGTTGACTGTTTTCCTCTGCGGGGTTAATATATCTTTGCAAAACTATTGATTGACGATATTATCTGTTTTTTCGGAGGTTAACAAATGAAAGGTTCCAAACCAACAGTACTGCTGATAATGGACGGCTTCGGCCTTAATGACAAGACTGAGGGCAATGCCATTGCCATGGCAAATACCCCAAACCTTGACATGCTGGAAGAGAAATATCCTTTTGTAAAGGGATATGCCAGCGGACTGGCTGTAGGACTTCCTGATGGTCAGATGGGTAATTCCGAGGTCGGACATATGAACATGGGTGCAGGAAGGATCGTGTACCAGGAGCTGACCAGGATCACCAAGTCTATCCAGGATGGTGACTTCTTTGAAAATGAGGGCCTTATGACTGCCATTAATAACTGCAAGGAAAAGGGCAGCGCTCTCCATCTCTATGGTCTGATGTCAGACGGCGGAGTACACAGTCACAATACTCATGTATACGGACTGCTGGAACTGGCCAAGAAGAACGGACTTGATAAGGTATATGTACACTGCTTCCTCGATGGACGTGATACACCTCCGGAAAGCGGAATTGATTTTGTAGATCAGCTGGAAGCCAAGATGAAAGAGATCGGTGTAGGCGAAGTTGCTTCTGTTACCGGCCGTTATTATGCTATGGACAGAGATAACAACTATGATCGTGTTCAGAAGGCATATGATGCACTGACAAAGGGTATTGGCGAGAAGGCTGACAGCGCACACCAGGCTATTTCTGATTCTTATGCTGCAGGCAAGACTGATGAATTCGTACTGCCTACAGTGATCATGAAGGACGGTGAGCCTACAGCTACTATCAAGGATGGCGATTCCATCATTTTCTATAATTTCCGCCCTGACAGAGCAAGAGAGATCACTCATTGCTTCTGCGATGACAGCTTTGACAAGTTTGACAGAGGTCAGCGCATTGATGTGACATATGTATGCTTCACAGATTATGATCCACTGATCCCTAATAAGGAAGTAGCCTTTAAGAAGGTAGAGCTGACCAATACCTTTGGACAGTGGCTAGCTGCTAAGGGAATGAAGCAGGCCAGGATCGCTGAGACTGAGAAGTATGCTCATGTAACATTCTTCTTTAACGGCGGTGTTGAAGAGCCCAATGAAGGCGAAGACAGAGTGCTGGTCAACAGCCCCAAGGATGTACCTACATATGATCTCAAGCCTCAGATGAGCGCTCCGGAAGTATGCGACAAGATCCTGGATGCAATTAATTCTGATAAGTATGATGTGATCATCTGCAACTTTGCAAATCCTGACATGGTAGGTCACACAGGCGTGATCCCTGCAGCAGTCAAGGCTGTAGAGACTGTGGATGAGTGCGTAGGCAAGATCTACAATGCTCTTCTTGAGAAGAACGGCACTATGTTCATCTGCGCAGATCACGGTAATGCAGATATGATGATCGATTACGAGACAGGAGAGCCCTGGACAGCTCATACCACCAATCCCGTTCCTTTCATCCTGGTGAACTATGATCCTGAATATACTCTGGCTGAGGGCGGATGCCTGGCTGATATCATCCCTACACTTATTGAGTGTATGGGTGAAGAGAAGCCTGCTGAGATGACAGGTAAGAGTCTCCTTGTTAAAAAAGCTTGATTGATAAAAGAAAAAACGTTAAAATATTAATGACGTCAGATGCCCCATCGATGCTCTTGCTTTTACAGCTCTAGCTATGGCAGCCTTCTTTCGGTTAATATTTTTGGTGACAGAATGGCCTGTCTGTAATTTGTTTAAAGTTACAGATGGGCTTTTTATATTTAAATACATTTAATGTTGTGATGTTTGTTGTGTGCCGGAGAAGGACATTGCAAATGCGGAAGGCCTTGGTTTTACGATGCAGTGCTTTAAAGTGTCGCTGTTTCAAAGACATATTTTCGTAAAAAATAAATATTTATTCGAAGATAAATGACTGATATTCATAAAAATGCATGCTTTAATGACAAAGGCGTCAATTATTAGTATAAATATAAAAAAAGTGTCCGCGGTATGCGGACATATGTTCGCAGCAGATTGACAGATTAAGTTTATTCAGTTATATTTTCATAGTTATGGCGATTAATAAGTATACGGGAGACTATCGGATCGTTGAAGAATTCGATAGCAAAGGCAAAGTAAAAACACATACTGAGTACATAGGTGAGTATTACTGCTTTGAAGGCGAAAAAGGGAAGCTAGGCAGCAAGGGAGTCTATTCTGTTGTCTATATGTTCCTATGCACGGCAGCATATATCATTTCTCTTATTCCCAGCACATTTGCTATGAGGAGCTTGTCCACCAGTCTGATCTATGCATTTGAGGTCATACCGTTATTCCTTATGACCAAGGAAGGTATCAAGGCTGTATACGGACAGATGCCCATGGAGAGGAGAGTGGCTGAGGGAATAGAGAACAGGATAGTTCCGTCATCCCTTTTTAGCATAGTGCTGAGCGCTGGAGCGATCATATCAGACATCATCTGTGCTTTGATGGCTGGATATTCACGTGACATTTATGATTATCTCTTCCTTATAAGTGCAGCCTTGATCTTTATCATGAGTGTCATGATTTTTAATAACAGAAAGTATTTTAAAACGATAAAAAGTTCTTCGAATAATAAGTAATGGGAGTTTTACTTTTCGAAGACTTTTAATAAAAAAGGAGGGATTAAAAATGAAAAAGAGACTTATGTCGAGAGTGCTCTCTGCAGGTCTTGCAGTAACAGCCACAGTAATGATGGCCGGCTGTGCAAAGACACCTGCTCCGGAAGAGAGTGCTGAAACTGCAGCTTCAGAAGAGACTGCAGAAGAACCCCAGGAGGAAGAGGCTGAAGCAGAAGATACTACTGAGGAGCCTGCTGCAGAAAGCGCTGATTCTACAGCAGTTTATGCTACAGCTACTCTGGGACAGAAGTTCGGACCTTTCTTTGCTACAACTGCTTATGACGTAGAGATTCAGGAGCTTACAAGTGGTTTCCTGCTTGCTACTGACAGAGGCGGTGCTATCGTTGAGAACGGTATCGAAGGCGAGACCAGAACTTACAACGGAACAGACTACACATATCGCGGATTAGGTAATGTTGAAGTCGTTCAGAATGATGACGGAACAGTTGATTACAAGCTGACCATGAGAGATGATGTCAAGTTCTCAGATGGCGAGCCTGCAACAATTGATGATGTTATCTTCTCTATCTATGTACTCTGCGATCCTACATATGATGGATCTTCCACAATATATGCACTTCCTATAAAGGGCATGGAAGAGTTCAGAGGTGGTATGGATTCCAGAGGTAACGTAATCTTCGCAGCAGGTGAGGATGGTTACAAGGAAAATGACAACTATACTCAGGAGCAGTATGATGCTTTCTGGGATTACTATAATAACGAAGCAGGCGCGGCTTTCGCTCAGGAGATCGTAGACTACTGTATCGCTAATGGCTACAATGCAGAAGGTGATTCTGTATCAGCCTGCGCAGCTAACTGGGGATTCGAACTGGCTGAGGATGCTACTGCTCAGGATTTCTGGGATGCTATCGTAGCTGCTTATGACACAGTAGAGGAAGCAGAAGAAACTGAGTCTGCAGGTTCTAACCGTCTGCAGCTGACAATCGCAGCTCTTGGTGCTGACTATGAAAAGGGTGTAAGCACAGGTGAGTCTGCAGCAAATATTGAAGGTATCGAGAAGACAGGCGATTATTCACTCACTGTACATATGACACAGTATGATGCCAAGGCTATCTATGATATGGCATTCCCTATCGCTCCTCTTCACTACTATGGTGATCCTTCGCTTTATGACTATGACAACAACAAGTTCGGTTTTGAAAAGGGTGACCTTTCCAAGATGAAGAGCCTGGATACACAGCCTCTTGGCTGCGGACCTTACACATTCGAAGGCTACAAGAACGGTGTTGTAACTCTGGTTGCTAATCCTTATTATTTTGAGGGTGAACCCAAGGTCAAGAATCTCCTCTTCCAGGAAGCTGTAGATGCTGACTATGTACCCGGTATCACAACAGGTACATTTGATATAGCAGTACCTTCCATGAACGACGAGACTGTTAAGGCTATCAAGGATGCCAACGGCAACGATGATCTCGTTGGTGACAGCATCACAACATACCTTGTAGACTATAGAGGATACGGATACCTTGGTATCAACGCTGACCTGGTAAACGTTGGAGGCGAGCCCGGTTCTGACGCTTCCAAGGCTCTGAGAAAGGGCTTCATGACTCTGCTCTCAGTACACCGTGATACAGTTATCAACTCCTACTACGGAGACAGGGCTTCTGTTATCCAGTATCCTATCTCCAATACTTCATGGGCAGCTCCCAAGCCTGCTGATGAAGGCTACAAGACAGCTTACTCAGTAGACGTAGATGGCAATCCTATCTATGACGATTCCATGAATGAGGAAGCAAGATACGAAGCAGCTAAGCAGGCAGCTATTGGATACTTCAAGGCTGCAGGCTACACATTTGATGATGCTACAGGCAAGTTCACAGACTTTGATACAGTATATGAAGTGATCATTCCCGGTTCCGGTACACAGGATCACCCTGCATACGGTATCGTAGAAGCTGCTGCTTCTGATCTTGAGAGCATGGGCATCAAGCTTCAGCTTTCCGACGTTGGTACTTCCGAGTGGAATAACGCTCTTGAAGGCAACACAGCTCAGATGTGGGCTGCTGCATGGCAGGCAACTGTTGATCCTGATATGACTCAGGTATATCACTCCATGAATGCTCATGGTGAGGGTACAAACTCCAACCACTATGCTGTAGATGATCCTGAACTTGACGAGCTTATCGTAGAAGGTAAGTCCAGTGCTGATACAGAGTACAGAAAGTCTGTATACAAGAACGCAATGGAAATCATCATGGATTGGGGCTGTGAGCTTCCTCTCTATCAGAGAAAGGATTGCACAACAGTATCCACAGAGAGAATCGATGTTGATACAATGCCTAAGGACATGACTCCTTATTGGGGTTGGAAAGCAGAGATCGACACTCTGGCAACAAGATAAATCAGTTGTAGAAATTTAGTAATATTAAAAAATAGAAAAAGCGGGAGGATGTTTATTCTCCTCCCGCTATTTTCATGATTAAAAGGTGCGAAATGTTCAAATATACCCTAAGACGCATATTATACAGCGTTCTCATTTTGTTTTTTGTAATGTTTTTAGTATATCTGCTTATGTCCAATATGCCTTCGGGTTATATTGAACAAAAGGCCAGAGAGCTTGCCTCCCGTCCAGGCGCAGGTAAGAGTTACTCGGAATGGCTGGAAGACCTTAATGCACAGTACGGTATGGACAAGGGAGTGATCAGAGGTTACTTCGTATGGTTGTCCAATGCGATCACAGGTAAGTGGGGCGATAGCTGGGCATGGACCAAGCCTGTTACACAGGAATTTCATGAAACAGTATGGTTTAGCTTTATCCTGGGACTCGTTTCATTTATTTTCGAGATCATCATTGCGATTCCCCTTGGAATCACTGCTGCCAAGAAGCAGTATAGCTTTACAGACTATTTTACATCAGTTATTTCTATGGTATGTATTTCAATGCCCACTTTCTTTATAGCGACAATATTGAAATACGTATTCTCAGTTAAGCTGGGCTGGTTTGATCTCTCCGGTATGCAGGGACGTAATTATATGAATCTGTCAAGAACCGGTCAGATATTGGATGTGGCAAAGCATTTCATCCTGCCTTGCATAACTATCATTATCATCAGTATCGGTGGTCTTATGCGTTATACCAGGACCAACATGCTGGAAGTATTAAATGCTGACTATATCAGAACAGCAAGAGCAAAGGGTGTGCCTGAAAAGAAGGTTATCAATTACCATGCATTCAGGAATACACTTATTCCCCTTGTTACTACACTTGGCGGATCACTGCCCGGACTTTTTGCCGGCGCGCTGATCACAGAGACACTGTTCTCTATCAGAGGAATCGGTTATGCGTCATATTCATCCATGACCCAGGCTGATATACCTTTTACAATGTTCTATCTTACATTTATTTCGATACTGACGCTCCTGGGAAATCTGATCTCAGATCTCCTTTACGCTGTGGTAGATCCTCGCGTACGTTTGAGCTAACTATAAATTGACCTTTTGGATCTATTATCCAAAATACAAATTATTCTTGAATAAATATTGCAAGAATAAAAACATAATTAGAAACAGACAGGTAAAAACAATGTCCAGTTATAATCTTAATGAAGTATTAAAAGAGCGTGAGAAAACGCAAAAAGCGAAAAAGGCCGGGGACGAAGAGCTAAAGCTTGATGACGTTGCCCGTGTTAAAGTACTGTCTCCCGGAAGGCAGGTATTTAAGAGGTTTGTCAGAAACAGACTGGCAGTATTTGGATCAGTTACTCTGATCATCCTCTTCATATTCTCCTTCCTGGGACCTATTGTATACGGTTATGGTCAGAAGGATATCTTCTACAAATATGATGAGATCAATGTAAACTACGCTCTGGCCAAAGAGAATGCCACATATAACGGTTATGTCGTAGATGATAGCTTAGAAGTAGACAATAAAGTCCTCAATGCTATGAACTCCAATATCAAGAGCATGATCGCTGATGATATAGCTGAGATGTCAGTTGTGAATGACAAGGGAAGCTTCATCATCAGAAAGGAAGCTGACGAGATCTATTCCATATCAGCTGCCAGCCTCACTCAGGTTGCAACAATCGGTAATGTGAAGGTTGAAGTGGGCGAGTATGACGGCATCAAGAAGGAAGTTAATTTCAAAGCTAATCCTGTATCAGGTGACAAAGAAGGCTTTGTAGAAGCTGCCAAGGCATCTGTAAAAGGTTCCGGCGGCACCTTCACTTATGAAGGTGTTGAGTACAGCTTTAAGAAGGTCAAGGCAAAGTCCTTTACAATCGAAGCTGTATCTGACGGACTTAATTATTCAGGAGAAGACCTGGGCGAAGAATTTGCAGCAGCTGCTGAAAATGCTGCATCAACAGGTGAGAGCTTCACTCTTGGTGATAAGGTTTATAGCCTTTCAGGAAGCGATGGCAACTATACAATCTTTGAAGCCGGTGATGCAAGTGTAGCCAGGGTTTATACCAGATATACTCTTGATACCATGGAAACAGGTCTTAAGGTATCTGACAGCTTCAAGGCCGCAGCTCTTATGGCAATAGCAGGAGACGGCTCCTTTGAAGCAGACGGAGAGTCATATACTATTGCTCCTAATGAAGAAAACACAGGTCTTGTGATCAAGGATGAAGCCGGTGAAGAATATGCCGAGTTTGGTACCTTCACTGTAAGACGTTATACCGGTGAAGACAGTATGGATTTTGACCTGAAGATCGCTCTGGAGAACAAGATAGCAGAGATGCTGGAGAGCGGCAGCCAGAAGGGTAGCCTGACTTACAAGCTTCCTATGCAGGATGCTGATGGCACTTATTCTTATGATGAGGATGGTAATCTCCTCTATAACGATGCCGATCTGGATATCGCTCAGAGAGATACAGGTGAATTTGTTATTAAGGCCAATCAGATCAACTATGTGATCGATATGTTCGCAGCTCCTTCTGCTGCCCATATCCTTGGTACAGACGGTGACGGCTTTGACGTTATGAGCCGTATCATGTATGGCGGACGTGTATCACTGCTGGTAGGTTTCGTAGTAGTATTCCTGGAGATATTCCTGGGCGTCATCATGGGCGGCCTGGCAGGATATTACGGCGGATGGGTTGATAACCTGATCATGAGACTGGTAGATATATTCTACTGTCTGCCTTCCATGCCTATCATGATCATCCTGGGCGCTATGATGGATGCAGCTCGTATGGATACATATATGCGTCTCTTCATCATGATGATAGCCCTGGGCGTTATGGGATGGGCCGGTGTGGCACGTCTCGTCAGAGGACAGATCCTGTCACTTCGTGAGCAGGAATTCATGGTAGCTGCAGAGGCTACCGGTATCAAGGTTAACCACAGGATATTCAGACATCTGATCCCCAATGTTATTCCCCAGCTGATCGTAACAGCTACAATGGGTATCGGTGGTGTCATCCTGACAGAGTCCACTCTGTCATTCCTGGGCCTTGGTGTTAAGCATCCTCTTGCAACATGGGGAACAATCATCAACTCAGTATCAAGCGCCAGTGCTATGGCTCACTATGCGTTCATATGGATACCTGTAGGTCTGCTTATCTGTCTGACAGTTATCGCTTTCAACTTTGTAGGTGACGGTCTCAGAGACGCATATGATCCTAAGGCTAAGAGGTAATTATCATGGCAGAAGAAAAGAAGAAAAGTTCGTATATATCAGGACGTGAGTCCCTTAAGATAACAAGATTTAACAGAAAAGTAACCAAGAAGCTGGAAGAAGAGCGCGCAAATGCCATTAAGGATCCCAAGCTCTACACCACCAAGATGAAGGATGAGAACAACGTTGTAGAATTTGACAACGTATGTACATATTTCTTTACAGACGTAGGAACAGTAAAGTCTGTAGACGGTGTTAATTTCAGTATTCCCAAGCATGCAACAGTTGGTGTCGTAGGTGAGTCAGGATGTGGCAAGTCTGTTACATCACTGTCACTGATGCAGCTGCTGGCCAGACCTTCAGGTCAGGTAGTAGGCGGTCAGATCAGACTCAATCAGGGTGACGGAACTGCGCTTGATATAGCAAAGACACCTAACTCTGTACTGGAGAAGATCAGAGGAGCCAAGATATCCATGATCTTCCAGGAACCTATGACAGCTCTGAATCCTGTATTCAAGATCGGTCAGCAGGTGGATGAGGTGCTGCAGATCCATAATCCTGAGATGTCTCCTGAAGATGTCAAGGCACATACACTGCACATGCTGGAGCTGGTAGGTATCGCTAATAAAGAGGGCGTATATGAGATGTATCCTCATGAGCTCTCAGGTGGTATGAGACAGAGAATCTGTATCGCCATAGCTCTTGCCTGCTCACCTTCATTGATCATCGCAGATGAGCCCACAACAGCTCTTGATGTTACCATCCAGGCTCAGATCTTAGAGCTCCTCCAGTCTCTGAAGGACAAGATGAATGCTTCGATCATGCTGATCACCCATGACCTTGGTGTGGTAGCTGGTATGGCTGATTACGTAGTAGTAATGTACTCAGGCAGGATCGTAGAGAAAGGTACAGCAGATGATATTTTCCATCATCCCGCTCATCCTTATACCATCGGCCTTATGAAGTCCAAGCCTGTAGTGGGCAAGAAGGTAGATAAGCTCTATAACATACCGGGATCAGTTCCCAATCCTGTTGATATGCCCAACTATTGCTACTTCCGTGACAGGTGCGAGATGCAGTGTGACAAGTGTAAGGGTCAGTATCCTCCGGAATTCAAGATCAGTGATACTCACGTAGTATCCTGCTACAGATATTTTGAAGAGGGCGAGCAGCTGGGATATCCTCAGTCTGTTGATGTCAGCAAGCTGATCTGATAGCTGTAAGTTGTAAATCTAAGAAATAATTGATGTGAATATACACATAAAAGGATAGTTATGGAAAACGTAAACAATATTCAAACCGAAAATGATGACATCCTTGTGGTTGATAACCTGGTAAAATATTTCCCTATCAAATCAGGCTTTTTCAAGCACACAACAGGCAATGTCAAGGCGGTTGACGGCGTAAGCTTCAAGATCAAGAGAAGACAGACTATGGGTCTGGTAGGAGAGTCAGGATGCGGTAAGTCTACCTGCGGAAGGACTATCCTCAGACTTCAGGAGAAGACATCCGGTAAGGTACTCTTTGACGGACAGGACGTATTTTCTCTGTCCCGTGAGGAACTGAGAAAGATCCGTCCCAGGATGCAGATCGTATTCCAGGATCCCTATTCATCACTTTCACCCAGGATCCCTGTAGGTGAGATCATAGGCGAAGCAGTTCGTGAACACAAGATAGTACCTGAAAACGAATTTGATGATTATATCACCAGAGTAATGGATGTATGTGGTCTGCCTTCTTACTATAAGAGCAGATATCCTCATGAGTTCTCCGGCGGACAGAGACAGCGTATCTGTATCGCAAGGGCACTGGCACTGGCTCCTGAGTTTGTAGTATGCGATGAGCCTGTATCAGCTCTGGACGTGTCCATTCAGGCACAGATCATCAACCTGCTTGAAGATCTTCAGGATGACTTTGGCCTTACATACCTCTTCATCTCTCACGATCTGTCAGTAGTAGAGCATATATCTGATACTGTAGGTGTTATGTACCTGGGCAACATGGTTGAGTACGCTCCCACAGAGAAGATCTATTCCAATCCTCTGAACCCTTATACCAGAGCACTGTTCTCTGCTATACCTGTTCCGGATCCGGATGTTAAGATCAATCGTATCATCCTTAAGGGCAGCATTCCCAGCCCTGCTAATCCGCCTAAGGGATGTAAGTTCCATACCAGATGCTCTGAGTGCAAGGAGATCTGTAAGTATGCAGCTCCTGAGTGGAAGGAAGTAGAGCCTGAGCACTTCTGCGCATGCCACCTCTACAATAATGCTGAAGAGGATGCAAGAGCTGAAGAGATCATGGCTAAGATGAAGCATGAAGAGAAGAACGGAGTAGTAGCTACCGAAGGTTCTTCTGACGAGCTGTAATAATGAAAAAAGAATTTGAAGAAGAGGAAGACGATGGCAGGACCATCGTAAATATGAATGTGGATGGCATGCCCTGGTATAAGCCCTGGAAAGACAAGGCTGATAAGACAGGCGACATGTCGATGCAAAAGGGACCCGGCTACGGGGGTGATGAGTTCACCCCCGAGCAGGTACGGGCCTACAGATGGGCAGCCTTAAAGGCAGCACTTCTGGTGGCTCTTTTATTTGGTCTTGTCTTTGGTCTCTTTATAGCGTTCCTTGACTTTATAGTATTCTAATGTAGCGGCGGATAGTTTATTCGCCGCTATTTGTAGCAATAAGCCATCAAGAGGCAGGTGTGCTGTCAGCAGTATGCTAAAGTCTGATGGGCGAACAAACAGGCTTGAACGGAAGCGGAATATAATTGTGGAGGTTTGTTACGAATAATAGTGATAAATTGTTCGAATCAGATATAAATGATAGCAGCCCTAAAGTCGCTTCTGATAATAAGGAATCTGAAAGGATTGGATCTGCAAAGAGAGCATCAGAAAAGGATCTGATGACTGAGGGATCTGTGTGGAAGAAGATGACCTTCTTTGCACTGCCCATTTTTGTAGGTAACCTTTTTCAGCAGTTATATAATACGGCGGACTCGCTCATAGTAGGTAATGTGCTGGGTACATCTGCTTTGTCGGCAGTTACCAGCGCTGGTTCGCTTATATTTCTGCTCATAGGCTTCTTTATAGGTCTGTCTATGGGCGCAGGAGTATTGATAGCAAGGTATATAGGCGCCAGGGATGCGGTGAAGACTTCAAAGGCTGTGCATACCGCTGTGGCTATGGGCCTTGTAGTAGGCCTTGCCATGACTGTGATAGGCGTGACCTGTACACCTACCATACTCAGATGGATGGGAGTGCCTGAATCTGTAATGCCTCAGTCTGTTATCTACATGAGGTTTTATTTTGCAGGATCACTGGGCTTTGTAATGTATAATAGCTTTGTGGGCATTATGCAGGCGTCGGGAGATTCCAGACATCCCTTGATGTATCTCATAATCTCTTCGGCTATCAATATCAGTCTGGATTTGATCCTGATAGCCGGCTTTAAGCAGGGAGTATGGGCTGCGGCTCTGGCTACTGCTATATCTCAGTTTGTCAGTGCCATACTATGCATGATAAGGCTAATGAGAATAGATGCTGATTACAAGCTCATTCCCGGCAAGATAGCATTTGATATGACCATGCTCAGGAAGATCCTCCACTACGGACTTCCTTCAGCATTTCAGAATTCCATCATAGCTTTTGCCAATGTGGTAGTACAGTCTTATATCAACAGCTTTGGTGAGGATGCTATGGCAGGCATAGGTTCTTATACCAAGATAGAAGGCTTTGCCTTCCTGCCTATCACTTCTTTTGCCATGGCTATCACCACTTTTATCAGTCAGAACCTGGGTGCAGGGAACCTGTCCAGGGCAAAGAAGGGTGCAAGGTTTGGTGTAACCTGCGCAGTGATACTGGCGGAGTTAATAGGTGTATTGACCTATATATTTATACCTGATCTGGTGGCACTTTTTGACAGCAGCTCAGAGCTGGCTATCTGGTATGGGACAGTTAAGGGAAGGACCTGCTCCTTATTCTTTTGCCTCCTGGCCTTTTCACATGCTATGGCAGCAATTATGAGAGGTGTGGGCAAGGCAGTAGTACCTATGGTTGTCATGATGGTATGCTGGTGCATCATCAGAGTGAGCTTTCTCTATGTTACCGGCCTCTATGCTCATAACATTAATTTTGTGAATATGGTATATCCCATAACCTGGGCGCTGAGCTCAATTGCTTTTGCAACAGTATATCTGAAAATGGATTTTAGCAAGTTCGTAAAAACTAAATAAGCTTGTCTCTAATTGGCAGCTGCTTGAATAAAGAATCGTGCTACTTTGCTCATGTTTTGCGGGTCATAAATTCATATTCGATTTCGAGCAAGCTCGAATCGAAATGACTTTTGACCCTTACATCATATAATTAACTGTTCATATAGAAAGCTTTATATTATAGTAACAATTGTATATAAATAATATATATAATAAGATCAACTTACGACTTATACAGGAGGATTCAATGGAAGAAAATAAGATCTTAAAGCGTAGTGAAGTAGCTGAGGAATATACATGGAATCTGAAGGATCTCTATGAGACTCCCGAAGATTGGGACAAGGATGCCGAGAAGGTAGATGGCATCTGTGAGGAAATAGAAGCTTTTAAGGGACATCTGGGAGACAGCGGTGCAAAGCTTCTTGACTGGTTTAAAAAAGCTGATGACCTGGATGTATTTATTGGCAAGTTATATGGTTATTCATCACTGGCTGCTGATGTAGACCTGACCAATTCTGTTAATCAGGCCAGAAGAGGCAAGGCTGTAGGCCTGCTGACCAAGATATCCAGTGCTGCATCCTTCTCTGATGCTGAGATCATGGAGATATCAAATGAGAAGCTGGATCAGTTCTATAAGGAAGAGCCGGGACTTGAAGCTTACAGGAGAGCTCTTGACAAGATAAGACACATGAAGGAGCACACTCTCTCAGCAGCGGAGGAGAAGCTCCTTGCATCTGCAGGAGAGATGTCTGAAGGTGCTGAGAATATTGGATCTGTATTTCGTGATGCAGATCTGAAGTTCCCTGAAGTAACTGACAAGGATGGTAAGAGCCACAGACTGACCCAGGGAACATATATCCCTATGCTGGAGAGCAATGACAGGACCCTTAGGGAAAATGCCTTTAAGACATTCTATAAGACCTGGAAGGAGCACGAGGGCCTTTCAGCTGCAATCCTGGATGCTCATTACAAGCAGCAGACATTCTTTAGCCGTTCCAGAAAATATGCTTCAAATATCGAGAGAAGTCTGGACAGGACAGAGGTACCTACAAGCGTATATTACAATCTCATAGACTCAGTTCACAGACATATGGGCAGCATGCACAGATACATGGATTTGAGAAAGAAACTCATGGGTCTGGACGAGCTGCACATGTACGATATCTACAGCTCCATGGTGGCTGATGCTGATGAGAAGATAACATTTGAAGAAGCAAAGGAGATCGTATACGAGGCATTAAAGCCCCTGGGCGAGGATTACCTTAAGGTGGTACACGAAGCCTATGAGAACAGATGGCTGGACGTATATGAGAATGAAGGAAAGAGGAGCGGTGCTTATTCATCAGGTGCAGGTTCAAGACCTCATCCTTACATCCTGCTCAATCACAAGGACACACTTAACAGCATGTTCACACTGATCCATGAGACAGGTCATACTATGCATTCTTACCTGTCTATCCAGAATCAGCCTGTTGCATATTCTGATTATGTGATCTTCGTAGCAGAAGTGGCTTCAACATGTAATGAAGTACTGCTGATGAGACACCTCCTGTCCAAGACAGAGGATAAGAAAAAGCGTGCATACCTGATCAACTATTTCCTGGAGCAGTTCCGTACCACACTCTATCGTCAGACTATGTTTGCAGAGTTTGAGCTGAGGCTCAATGAGATAGTTGAAAGAGGGGAGACTCTCACAGCAGAAGAGCTGAACAAGGAATACTATGCACTGAACAAGCTCTATTACGGCGATAATATGGTAGTAGATGAGGAGATTGGCAGCGAATGGGCAAGGATCCCTCATTTCTATTACAACTATTATGTATATCAGTATGCTACCAGTTTTGCAGCTGCTATCACACTGGCATCAGGCATCCTGAAGGAAGGCCAGAGCGCAGTAGACAGATATCTGAAGTTCCTCTCATCAGGCTGCAGCACAGATCCTATCAGCCTCCTGAAGATCGCGGGTGTGGATATGTCCAGCCCTGCTGTGATAGATTCAGCACTGGATGTATTCGAGGGACTCCTTGACGAGATGGAAGAGCTGAGTAAATAAGGCAGATAATATCAATCCGTATATCTGTTCATAAAAAGTGTGCAGATATACGGATTAAGAACAGAGACCCAAAGATTTGGATACGTTAAAAAGAGGTATAAAGCATGAAATTTAAGGATATGGAATATAAGCGCCCTGATGTGGAAGAGATCAAGAGCACTTTTGAATCGCTCTGCAAGGACTTTGACGCAGCAAGCAGCGGCGAGGAGCAGTGGGCAGTTCATCAGAAGTATTACGAGCTTTCTGACAGGATCATGAGTCAGGCTACCATAGCCGAGATCCGTCATGACGTTGATATGACAGATGAGTATTACAAGAAAGAGAATGATTTCTTTAACAGCACTATTCCCCTTATCATGAATCTGTCTGTTGACTACAAGAAAAAGCTCCTTAAGTCCCCCTATCGCTCTTATCTGGAAGAGAAGATAGGCAAAGTTGCTTTCAAAAATATGGAGCTGGCTGAGAAATCCATTGACGAGAAGATCCTGCCTCTTATGGAAGAGGAGAATAAGCTCACCGATGATTATAATAATCTCCTTGCTACAGCAAAGATTGACTGGAAGGGCGAGGAGCTCAACCTCTCACTTATGACTCCTTATCTGAATTCATCTGATATTGAAGTCAGAAAGGAAGCATGGAAGAAGTATTCAGACTTTTTTGCAGCAAATGCAGAAGAACTGGATGATATTTATGACAAGCTGGTAAAGAACAGGACTAAGCAGGCAGAGGAACTGGGTTATGACAACTACCTGCCCCTGGGCTATGCCCGTATGCAGCGCAATGACTACGGGTATGATGAGATAAAGTCCTTCCGCGAGCAGGTCAAGAAGGATATCGTGCCTCTGGCTGAGAAACTTCACGAGATCAGGAGACAGCGCCTGGGACTTAATAAGCTCCACTTTGAAGATGAGGGCGTGTATTTTACAAATGGCAATCCCGCTCCTACAGGCAGCCCTGAAGAGATCCTGGAAGCCGGAAGAAAGATGTACAATGAGCTTTCTCCCGAGACAGCTGAGTTCATGAACTTTATGTGCGACAATGATCTCTTTGACGTGCTGGGAAGAAAGACCAAGAAATCCGGCGGATACATGACCTTTATCCCGGATTACAAGTCACCATTTATCTTTGCTAATTTCAACGGAAGCAGCTCTGACGTGGACGTGATCACCCATGAGTGCGGACATGCATTCCAGGGATTTGTAGTGAGAAATGAGCTGGTAAGAGAGCATATGGATATCACAATGGAGACAGCAGAGACTCACTCCATGTCCATGGAATATTTCACCGAGCCCTGGATGAAGCTCTTCTTTGGCGAGAGGGCAGATGATTATGTGAAGATGCACTTTGAGGATTCTGTGATCTTCATCCCTTACGGTACCATGGTAGATGAGTTCCAGCATATCGCTTATGAGAATCCGGGGCTCTCACCCAAGGACAGGAACGGCGTATGGCACGATCTGGAGCGTCAGTACAAGCCTCACCTTGATTATTCAGGCAATGCTCTCTATGAAGGCGGTGCCTTCTGGCAGAATAAGCACCATATCTACGACAGCCCGCTTTATTACATCGATTATTGCATAGCAGGCACCAACGCTCTGCAGTACAAGGTATGGATGGACAAGGACTACAAGGCAGCCTGGAAGTCATATCTGGAACTGTGCAGACTCTCAGCTTCAGACTTCTTCAGCGGCCTGGCTGTAAAGGTAGGACTGAACAATCCCTTTGAGGATGGCAGTCTTAAGTATATGGTAAGCCAGCTGGAGCAGAAGTATGGACTTTGATATGGCTTAAATGATCGCTTGCTATCAGTGATGACCCGTGCTGCTGCAGAAGTTGTTTTACGCAGTAGCGCTGTAATGATAGTTTTAATATGTTTTTGCAATATTAGGGTATAAATGGCTTGAAATGTAGCACTTTCTGTGTTATTCTTAACAAGGTCTGTGTCACAGACATACTAATCTATTGCCAAATTGATGGCAGCGGAGGTTGAAATGACTGTTGGTTTTATAGTTAAACTGCTTTGCAATTTAATATATGTGGGTGTTTGTGTTGCACTTGTTGTTATCATCACAATGCAGCAGGGTAAGTCACAGGGACTTGGAGCTCTTACAGGCCAGGCTTCTTCTGAAACTTACTACGTTAAGAATAAGGGCCGTTCCAAGGAAGGCAGGATGCTGAGAGCTACTATCATTCTTTCAGTTCTCTTCTTTGTGCTGGCTATCTTCCTGAATACAGGAATTGTTGACTGAGAAAGACTTGATTATGCGGCACCCGTGTTACTGCGGGGGCCGTATTTTTTTATTCTCATAAGGGAAAACTCTCACAATCCTAAATCATTCGATTTCGAGCAAGCTCGAATCGAAATGACTTTTGACCCTTACGTCATATAATAGATAATAATAGAGAGCGATATCACAGATAAGAGAAGAAGATCCAGATAAAATAAGAAAAAACTGACAAGAGAAGAAAAAACTGACAAGAGAAGAAAATACGGAAAAGAGAAGAAAATACAGATAAAGGAAGAAATGACAGATAAGAAAAGAAATACGAAAACTAATAAAATAAATAAAAACAGTATACGTAGTATAAACAGTAAAAGCTCGGGCCGTAATGGCCATATGAATGATACTGACGAAGGCTTTATAAAATCTGACAGCTACGAAGAGAGAAGAGCCAAAGTCAATGACTTTATCCACGAGGCTTCTTATGTGCCTATGAAGGAAAAGGAATTGGCAGTCTTTTTTCAGGTGGCCAGTGAGGACAGAGATGAGCTGACAGCTATTCTTGATGATCTTATGAGCTGCGGCATGATAGAGAGAACAAAGCGCGGAAGATATGCTCCTTCAGATGGGGGCATCGTAGGCATTTTTACAAGTAATAGCAAGGGCTTTGGCTTTGTCACAGTAGAGGGAAAGGACGAAGACATCTATATCCCTCAGGGTGAGACAAAGGGAGCTTTTCCGGGGGATACTGTGTCAGTGGTTTTGGTGCCCTCATCCGGTCCCAGGAAGGAAGGCAGGGTTGGTAGGATACTGGTCCGCGGCATAACAGAGCTTGTAGGAACATATGAAGCTTCCAAAACATACGGCTTTGTAAGGCCTGATAACAAGAAGATCCCCAGCGATATCTTTGTCCTGAAGGAGAAGAGCAGAGGTGCTGTGGATGGAGATAAAGTCGTTGTAGAGATAACAGACTACGGCGATATGGATAATGGCAAGAGCCCTGAGGGCAGGGTCAAGGAGATCATCGGTAACATCAATGATCCCGGTGTGGATATCATATCTATTGTTAAAGCTTATGATATACCCTTTGAATTCCCTGAGAGGGTGATGAACCAGGCTGAGCGCACTGCTGACAGCGTCAGTGAAGCTGATATGGCAGGCAGAAGAGACCTGAGAGATGTGCAGATGGTGACCATAGACGGCGCTGACAGCAAGGACCTGGATGACGCTGTTAATGTTACTGTGGATGACAAGGGACTCTTTCATCTGGGCGTGCATATTGCAGATGTGGCCAATTATGTGCAGGAGAATTCTGCACTGGATAGGGAAGCCAAGAAGAGAGGCACCAGCGTATATCTGGTGGACAGGGTGATCCCCATGCTGCCTCACAAGCTTTCCAACGGAATATGCTCATTGAATCAGGGAGAAGACAGGCTGGCGCTAAGCTGCCTGATGACCATCAACAGAAACGGCGATATAATAGACCATGACATAGTGGAGTCTGTCATCAATGTGGATAAGAGGATGACATACGACTCAGTGGCTCGTATCATCCTGGATGAAGATCCTGAAGATTGTGAGAAATATGCAGAGCTTGTGCCTATGTTCAAGGATATGTATGAGCTTGCAAGGATCCTCAAGGCTAAGAGGACAAAGCGCGGAGCAGTGGAATTTGACTCTGTAGAAAGTAAGATTGTCCTTGACAGCGAGGGCAAGCCTGTGAGCATAAAGCCTGAGATCAGAAATGCAGCACATGAGCTCATAGAGGACTTTATGCTTTCTGCCAACGAGACTGTGGCACAGCATTTCTACTGGCTGCAGATGCCCTTTGTATACAGGACCCATGAGCAGCCTGGACCTGAGAAGATAGATGCACTGGCCTCTTTTGTCAGAGGCTTTGGATATCATCTGAATTTCAAGTCTGATGAGATCAGGCCCATGGAGATCCAGAAGCTCCTGTCCAAGGTATCCGGAAGTGCGGAGCAGGCCATCATATCCAGGGTGGCTCTTCGCAGTATGATGCAGGCCAAGTATACTACAGAATGCAGCGGACATTTCGGATTGGCGCTTCAGTACTATTGCCATTTTACATCTCCCATCAGAAGATATCCTGATCTGCAGATACATAGGATCATCAAGGACTTCCTGCGTGGCAGGATGGATGACAAGAAGATGGCTCATTATGCTGAGATACTGCCTGAAGTGGCTAATCACTCTTCTGAAACTGAGCGCAGGGCTGATGAAGCAGAGCGCGAGACAGATAAGCTCAAGAAGGCTCAGTACATGGAAGAGCATATCGGAGAAGAGTACGAGGGTACTATTTCGGGTGTTACAGGCTTTGGCATATTCGTAGAGCTGGAGAATACCTGCGAGGGTCTGATCAGGCTCTCTGATATGACAGATGATTACTATGAATTTGATCCGGATAATTATACGCTGACAGGTACAGACTTTGGCAAGGTGTACAGCCTGGGTGAAAAGGTCAGGATCAGGGTAAGAGCTGCTGACAGGGTGGAGAAGACGATAGACTTTGAGATGCTGGATTAACAGCAGAGAATAATATAGATAAAGAGGATAGCATACAGGTATGGCAGAAGAGAAGATCAAGCTGGTATGCAATAACAAGAAAGCATACCATGAATACTTTATTGAAGATAAATATGAAGCCGGTATAGAGCTGTTTGGTACGGAGGTAAAGTCCATCCGTGCAGGCAAGTGCAGCCTTAATGAGGCTTTTGTGGTGATCACGGCGGGGGAAGCCCAGCTTTGCGGCATGAATGTCAGCCCTTATGAGCATGGCAATATCTTTAATCGTGAACCGCTGAGAGTCAGAAGGCTCCTCCTTCACAAGAAGGAGATCAGGAAGCTGGAGCAGGAAGTCAAGGAACAGGGCTATAGCATCGTGCCTCTCCAGGTATATTTCAAGAAGGGCCGCGTCAAGGTGGAGATAGGCCTTGGCAGAGGTAAGAAGCTCTATGACAAGAGGGAGACCGCTGCTAAGCGTGATCAGCAAAGGCAGGTAGAAAAAGAGTATAAGCTCAGGCTAAAATGATAAATTTTCAGTATATTGAAAAGATAGTGCTGATTGTATATAATGATAAAGCTGTATATGATCAGCATAACTGAATAAGGGGTAGTCACGGTTTCGATTGGTCAGATGGGTCGGAAGAAGCGTGCAGCAGTCGGTGATGATCTGCTTTAAAAATGTCACCAAAGAATAATCGACAACGATTATGCATTAGCCGCTGCCTGAGCATAGTCTCAGACGCGCCATCGGCTGAAATGCCGGTGTAAGCCCGACAAGGTATCGCCGCTGTATCCTTGTGGGTTCAAACTAGTCGGCTGCGAGGTATAAAGTAAGCTGTTGAGAAGTGCCTCTAAGACCATCATCAGCCGGATGCGGAAAGGTTGGTTTGCTCTCCAGCGTATCTGTATAAAGGTAAACTAAGCACGTAGAAGGGCCGATGAGTCTGGGTAAGACACGGGTTCGACTCCCGTCTACTCCACTTAAATTTTTTGCCGCCGAACTTGTCTCGTAGACAAGTTCGGCGGTTTTTGTATTCTGCTTGCCATATCATATTATGAGGTAGGTGTCAAAAGTTCCTTTTGACACCTTATGACTAACGGATTGTTCCGTTTCTTCGAAACTCTCACAATCCTAAAACATTCGCATAATTACGACATAGAAGTGCCTCCCTGCACTTCTGGACATGTCGAAATGCATCCATGCATTCCGCACTACGTGCTACTTTGCTCATGTTTTGCGGGTCATAAATTCATATTCGATTTCGAGCAAGCTCGAATCGAAATGACTTTTGACCCTTACGTCATATTATAAATAAAAATAGCGCAAATGACATATTGACATATCAATTAATGATATATATTATGGATATCAAGATGTGGGTGTCTAATATAGAAAATCATATGTGTACTGTTTTCTAACTAAAGAAAATATCTGTGAATAACTTCATGATTTACTTTGCTTTTGCAAGACTACTATGACGCTGAAAGGAGAAGGTAATGAAGGACTTATGGGGGAAGAGGAGACTGGCAGTATCTATAATAGCAGCCGCAGTATTATTGTTGTGCACTTGTCTTACAGCTTATGCGACAGTGAAGATAAAGAGTAAAAAGGAGGAGGGGGCCGTGGTTCAAAGGGCAGAAGAAGCGTTGCAAAAATTCACGGACAGATTTTATAAGCTAGAAGAGGATGGCCAGCGCGGCCAGATAGTGGGAGGCGCATTCTGGACAGAGGCTGAGATGTTCGAGATAGTAGTTGATGCCTATGAGAAGACCGGGGATGAGAAATATCATACTCTTATGGATCAGCTCTATCATGGATTCATTGATAATTATGGAGATGACTGGGCCTACAACACATTTAACGATGACATCATGTGGATGACAATAGGCTGCGCCAGGGCATATGAGCTCACAGGAGAGCAGGAATACCTGGACAGGGCAGTTACTAATTTTAACCTGGTATATGACAGAGCATGGACTGATGATCTGGGCGGAGGACTTCTCTGGAAGACGGATAGGACCTGCAAGAATGCCTGCATTAATGGCCCTGCGACTATAGCCGCGTGCCTGCTTAATCGTATAACAGGTGAAGAGGTATATCTGGAAAAAGCATTGAAGATATATCAGTGGGAAGTCGATACGCTATATCAGGAAAACGGCGCAGTATACGACAATATCGAGGCTGACGGAACATTTAATACCTGGTGCTCAACATATAATCAGGGAACATTTATAGGAGCATCACAGCTCCTTCATGAGCTGACAGGAGATGAGAAATACCTGGATAATGCCATAGCAGCTGCTGATTATACCATGAATGATATGTATCAAAAGGGTGTGATCAATAATGAGGATGAAGGCGGGGATCTGCCGGGCTTTAAGGGGATACTGGCCAGGTGGCTTGGCAAACTGGTAATAGAAGAAGGTCAGGAGCAGTACAAAGACTGGATGAAACTAAATGCTGATACCGCATGGAGCAATCAAAACAGCAAGGGCATGATCTGGACCTTGTGGGGGGAGAAGTCAGAAGAGACTTTTTATATGCCCTGGGGCTGCTCTGCAGCCATCGCACAGTTTTTTGCTGTGATCGGAATGTAAGATATAAAAATTAAAGGAAAGGTGAAGACTGATGAGGATACCTAAAGTACTGGAAGAAAGAGCAAGGAAGCTGGAAGAATACTACAATGAGAAATATAAGCCACTGGCTCCACTTGTAAAGCAGTGCTTTCTTAATACCATTGAGACTACTGTTAAAGAGCTTCAGGATGGCAGCTATTTTGTGATAACCGGAGACATAGCAGCTATGTGGCTGAGAGATTCTGCGGCTCAGGTAAGGCCCTATGTGCGATATGCAAGTCAGGACGAGGATCTGCAGAGGATACTGGAGGGAGTCATAGCCAAGCAGGCAGAGCTGGTATGCATAGACCCTTATGCCAATGCATTTAACGAATCAGCAAATGGCCTGGGACACCAGGATGATACTGAGCTCAATGACCATGTATGGGAGCGTAAGTATGAGGTGGATTCCCTCTGCGCACCTTTGTATCTGTCATATAATTATTGGAAGACTACGGGAATTGATGAGATTTTTACAGACAGCTACAAGCAGATGATAGGGAAAATCCTGACTGTATTTGAGACAGAGCAGGATCATTCACAGTCTGATTACTTTTTTAGAAGGTATGACTGCGTCAAGTCAGATACACTCCCGGGAAAGGGTAAGGGTAGACCTGTGAATGTGACCGGCATGACCTGGTCTGGTTTTAGGCCTTCGGATGACTGCTGCAGATTTGGATATCTGGTGCCTTCTAATCTCATGGCAGCTACTGCTCTTGGCTATGCTGCAGAGATATGCAGCAGCTCTTACAAGGATGAAGAGCTGGCTGATAGGTGCAAAGCCCTTAAGGAAGAAATAGAGGATGGCATCAGGGACTACGCCATTGTAAAGCATCCAAAGTATGGGGATATATATGCTTATGAGACAGATGGATATGGCAATTATAATCTGATGGATGATGCAAATTCGCCAAGCCTTTTGGCATTGCCGTACCTGGGCTGTTGTGATAGGGACTCTGAGTTGTATAAGAATACCAGGAATTTTGTCCTCTCAGAAGATAATCCCTATTACTTTAGCGGTAAGGCTGCTGCAGGTATGGGTAGCCCCCATACGCCTGCAGGCTACGTATGGCATATAGGCATAGTAATGCAGGCGCTGACCTCTGATGATCCTGTTGAGATAAGAGACTGCCTGTCCATGATCGCGGATAGCCATGCGGGCTGCAACTTCATGCATGAATCCTTTGATCCTGATGATCCCACAAAGTTTACAAGAGAGTGGTTTGCCTGGGCCAATTCACTCTTTGGGGAGCTGCTGGATAAGCTGATGGAAGAGGAATTCTTTTATTGATATAGGTAAGTGCTTTTTAGTACATATAAAGTGTAGTTGTTAGAGAGTGTTTAACTCAGTCGGAGTACAAGCTCCGACTGAGTTAAACGCTCCGCGAGGATGCGCACGGATTCGGACAGGAATTTGTCTGCTGAAGCAGCCCCGAATCCGGCGCGCAAGACTCGCGAGCGAGTCTTGACTCTCTGACATCTGCACTTTTTTTATTACATAAGATCAGATATCTAACAGATGCCATATTGCTTGGGCATATCTCGCCTATCAACATTTTTGCTGTAAATATTCACTAATAATATCCGGTTACAAAAAGCTTCCATGCAAAAATTAACTAAATAGGAATAAAAATATATAAAAATGATATCATGATATTGACAAATGATATATCAATGGATATGATGTATACATACCATATATCAAATGATATATCAATTATGTGGGTTTTCTTCGATCAGATCAGCGATCCAGAGCTTTTAGTCTTGGAAGTGATCTGTTAGTCAAAAATTTTTTATTTCTAGGGAGGGGGGCTTATGGATATTAGTTTGGAAAAGAAACACAGTGACAGGGCAGATGCGAAAGCGGGGAAGAAGCCCTTTTGGAAAACAGAGACATTTCAGGGATATACATTCATGATCCCTACTCTTATAGGATTTCCGCTATTTTGCGTATATCCACTTATCTATTCTCTGTATTGTTCTTTTTGTGATTGGGACGGATATAATCCACCTGCGTGGGCGGGGATCAAGAATTATAAATATATTCTTACGTTAGATCCCATTTTCAAGAAATCACTCCTGGTAACATTTGAATACGCACTGATCAATGTGCCAATCATGCTGATCCTGGGACTGGCACTGGCGGTACTTCTGAATAAGAAGCTGCCGGGCATCAAGATCTTCCGCGTGATATATTATCTGCCCACAATTGTACCTGCAGTAGCTGCACTTATCCTCTGGCAGTTTATCTTTAAGAGCGATACGGGACTGTTAAACGGCGCACTCAGGCAGATAGGCCTTCCCACAGTAGGCTGGCTTACTGATGAGAATGCGGTACTGGTAGCACTTAGTATCATCAAGTGGTGGACAGTAGGCGGAATGATGATGATCTTCCTCAGTGGACTACAGTCAGTACCTGCAGAGCTCTATGAAGCCTGCGAGCTGGACGGAGCAGGAGGATGGGCCAAGTTCAGACATATCACCATTCCTATGATCACTCCTATCTTATTCATGCAGCTGATCACAGGTCTCATCGGCGGACTTCAGGCCTTTACAGAGGCATCTGTTATTACAGGCGGCGGACCAAGTTATGCATCTCACTTTGTAAATTTTGATATATACAGAACGGCATTTGGTGATGCGAAATACGGCAGAGCCTGTGCTGAAGCCTGGATACTCTTTATCATCATTATGGTACTGACAGTAGTGGTATTCAGGAAATCAGAAACATATGTATATTATGACAACGAATAAGCGGGGGGGTCTAATGGGAGAGAGGTTACAAAATAAAAAAGCTAATGAAATGAGGAATATCCTCATAAGATATTGTCTGATCATAGTCTTTGGCATACCCATGGTAATGCCTGTGCTGTGGATGCTCACAACAGCGCTTAAGGATAATGTAGCGGTATTTAAGATGCCGCCACAGTGGATACCGGATAGTTTCCATTTTGAGAATTTCACTCAGGGACTTGTGAAGGTAGACTTTTGGAGAAGGTTTCTCAATACACTCTTTGTGGCAGTGCTTGTCATGATAGGTTCTATCATCAGTAGCCTGAGCGTAGGTTATGCGTTGTCCAGATTTCGTTTTAAGGGAAGAAAAGTATGGTTCTACCTGATCATCGGAAGTATGATGATCCCCGGTATGGTAACTGTGATGCCTATGTTCCGCTTCTGGTCAAGGATTGGCGCTTATGGCACCTGGCTTCCCATGATAATCCCGGCATTTCTGGCAAGCCCTTTTAACACATTCCTTACAAGGCAGTTCCTAAGCACTGTTCCAAAATCTTATGACGAAGCAGCCAAGATCGACGGTGCTTCCAATCTGCAGATCCTCTCGCAGGTTATCGCACCTTTGTGCAAACCCCTCATTGCATATATGGCAATATCCTCTTTTCAGGGAGCTTGGAATGACTACATGACGCCCCTCTTGTATGTCATCTCCAAACCTGAAAAGTGGACACTGTCACTGGCAGTGGCAAGGCTTAGCGCAGGCAGCTACGGTGCTGAGTGGAACCTCTTTATGGCGGCGGATATTGTGTATTTCCTTCCTATTCTGGTCCTGTTCTTTGTATTCCAGGATTACTTTATGGAAGGCCTGGGATCTATGACTGCATCAGGTGTTAAGTGATCCTACGATTTGGGAAGTTTTATTAAGGTTAGATCTATATCAGAAACAAGACGGCGAATCATGTTCTCTACCAAAATGCATATTACAGGGCTTTCTGGGGAGATATAAATACATGAGAAAAAGAAGAGAAAAACAGAATTATTGAAGGAGGGTTACAAATGAAAAAGAAACTACTGTCACTTTTACTTGTCTGTGCTACTACAACAGCGATGCTGGCCGGATGCGGTTCAGGAGAAGCTTCTGCAGTAAAAGGGGAATCCAGAAGCGATGATGCATCAGATGATGGTGTGATCACTCTCTATGTTACCGACTGGGAAGATGACACTATGAATGCAGCTATCCAGAAGGCCTGCGATGAAGTCTTTTCCGTACAGCATCCCAATATCAAGGTTAAGGTGCTGTCCGGCTCCTATAGCGATTATGGCCAGCAGATCACAGCTATGATCCAGGCAGGAGATGATCTGGATATCTTCCAGCAGGGCTATGACGGTGCAAATGCTAACTTCAAAAAGGGCATGCTCTATGACTGGACAGAATATGTAGAGAAGGAGCCTGATTTTATAAACGGCTTCTACAAGGGAGCTATGGATGGTTGGCAGTATGATGGCAAGTGCTATGGCCTGCCCGGACTGGCTAACGTATATGGTATCTTCTACAACAAGGATCTCCTGGCTGCAAAGGGCCTGTCCGAGCCTGCTACAGACTGGACATGGGATGACCTCTTTGACATGGCTGAGCAGCTCAAAGATACATCCGCCGGTACATACGGTCTCTACAGTCTGAATACTGATATATTTGGTATAACCAATCTGGCAGTTGCTGAGGGTGGATCTCAGTTTGTAGATGATATTACCAATACTCAGAAGGTAACAGTTGATGACAAGATGATAGAAGCTGCTGAGAGGATCAGCGGACTTATTGCAGATGGCACTATCCCTTCCAGAAGCTATGACGGATCAGATGTACAGTCTATGTTTGAGTCAGGTGCTATCCCGCTTATGTATTATGGTCAGTGGGAGATCAACTCTCTGCTGAACAACTGTCCCGATCTGAACTGGGGATATGCTCCTCTTCCTCAGGGCAGCGTAAAGGCTACAGTTCCTTATGACTTCGTAGGCTGGTCTGCAAAGAAGGATCTGGCTCATCCTGAAGAGACATGGGAGCTCCTTAAATTCCTGTCTTCTGATGTATATAAGGATGTTCTGAAGGTTTCTCCTGTTGCTGCATGTGCTCATGAGGCATCTGCTCAGGTATTCTTTGACACAGTTAGAGAAAAAGGCCACGGCGAAGCTGCTGACGCTGTTACCAACATGATGGAGAGAAGCGACAAGTGTGCAGTTCGTTACGCAGCTGAGTGGGGCTCTGATGCCAGCAAGCTCTGGGATGTAGCTTATAATGAGCTCATCGATGGCGAAGGAAGCGGAGACTTCAACGTACTGAAGGATCTGGCTGATCAGGTCAATGCAGTTATAGCTGCTGCACAGTAAAGCTTAACACAATGGATTAAAAAACTTTAATCCCTATAAATGACTCCGTATCCGGAGGTGTAATATGGCCGGATACGGAGTTATTGTGTAATGAGGTTATGAGCAAAAACCTTACAGTTACTGGATTTGAGCATGAAGACATTAGACATTGTATACCTGATATGATATGTTATATAAGACATAGAAGTGCATCCTTGCACTTCTGAACATGTCAAAATACATCCATGTATATAAGACATAGAAGTGCATCCCTGCACTTCTGAACATGTCAAAATACATCCATGTATAAGACATAGAAGTGCATCCCTGCACTTCTGAGCTTACCGAATTGGGTGTGTTTGATATATAACTGATCTCGGAGGGGGAAAACATGGCATATGAACCTATGTACAAGAAAATCTATATGGATCTATATAATGGTATACAAAATGGGCAGTATCCTCCGGAGAGCAGGCTCCCCTCGGAAAAAGAACTCTCTGACAGCTATGGCGTCAGTCGTATAACCAGTAAAAAGGCATTGGAAATACTTGCTGACAGAGGATATGTCATGCGTAAACCCGGCAAAGGGACCTTTGTCCTGAATGTAAAGGGCAGTACCCATCTGGATCAAATGGACTCTGTGGATGAAGATGAGAGAGACAGAGCCTTTGAAAATGATAATAGTATACCAACTACTATTGGTGTCATAATGGACTCTTTTGGCGCGACCTTTGGCTGCGATCTCCTTAGGGGGCTTGAGTACGAATGCACCAGGAGAGGCTTTGTCATGCAGATTCGTCTGACCTACGGCTCTATGGAAAATGAGAAGAAGGCTCTGCAGGATATGCTCTCTACTGGGGTGAAGGGCCTGATCCTCATGTGTGCCCAGGGCGAAGTCTATAACGAGGATATAATAAAGCTCTGCTTTACCAAATTTCCCATTATGCTCATCGACAGAGAATTAAAGGGCATCCCCGTGCCTGTGGTCACTACGGATAACTTCAGCGCCAGCTGCGAGCTGACCCAGCATCTTATCGACCAGGGACATGAGAAGATATGCTTTTTGTCCCATTCATCTTTTGAAACCTCTACTATCAACGAGCGCTTCAGAGGATACCTGCAGGGAATGAGTCAGAACGGTCTGGTTACAGACCAGTCCCTCTGGATCAGGGATCTGGATGTCTATCTCCCAACTGATGAGGATGATAGTCAGAGCGAAGAGGAAGTGAACGTCCTGACCAGGCTCTCTGAATATATCGACAGCCACAAGGATGTGACTGCCTACTATGCTGCTGAATACAGCGTGGCTGCAGATCTCTACCGTGTGCTTCTGGATAAGGGACTGGAAAAGAAAAAGAGCATCGTCTATTTCGACGGCTTCGATGGAATCCTGGATCCTATGCAAAAGTACGACCACATCATACAGAACCAGTTCCAGATGGGCGTGACAGCTATGAGGCTTTTGGCGCACAGGATGAGGGGTGAAGACGTAACGGGCAGGGAGAATATACCTTATACACTTATCAAGAATAATCAGTAAACTTGGGTGGGGTGCCGGTTTGCTGCAGTATTGCTGTATGCAGCCAAATCGGCAGCCCCTTTTTTATTTGAGGTTGAGAAAGATGATTAGCTTTTATAGTGATAATGAACTAATAAACCGCGCTGCCCGAATAGCACTGGGAGATATAAGAGCAAACTATTTGCCTTATTGTGAAAAGGTATCGGGGGATGCGGATAAAACTTGCGACGTGGGCGTCTCAGAATCCGCATTATCAGATGATAAGGCGGCTGATACTGTGAGCGCTAGTACGCCCTATATGACAGAAAAAAAGATGTGCGTCATGGCGGGCCTTGATTATGATACGCCATGGACCAGGGATACTGCTATCAATACTGGTAATGCGGTTGCTTTGCTTGATCCTGATGTTGCAAAGAATACCATGCTGTCAGTTCTGGAGGTATGTGACGGCAGGGTGCGCGTAGGCGGCCAGTATTGGGACAAGATATTATGGATCATTGCTGCTGACAGATACTGTGATATCACTGGAGATGATGACTTTCGCTCTTTTGCCCTTGAGGTAGCTGATAATACTTTTATCCAGATGGAAGAAGAGGAGTATGACCCTGCAGACGGACTCTTTCGCGGGGCAGCTGTATACGGCGATGGCATATCGGCTTATCCTGACAGATACGCTCATACAGAAGGCGGCAGATCAGGCATCCTGGACTGGCCGGGAGCAAATAAAGGTGAACTGGCTTCTTCGGGCTGCGGCGTGCCCATGAAGGCGCTGTCTACCAACATTGCATATTGCGAGGCATACAGGGCAGCTGCCAGGATGTGGGAGAAGTGCATAAGCCAAGCGCCTGTTAAGGAGCTAGACCCAGCTGATATGTTTATTATAACCAAGGACATGATTCTTGATGCTGGCTTATATAATGGTTTTGGTAAGAGGGGTGAATTTGATACAGAGCTTTGGAGAGTTAAATATAATTTGTGGAATCATAAGGCCCTGGCTTTAAAGGATAGCATCAATGCTCATTTCTGGAATGAGAAGACCGGCCGCTATGATTACATATTTGATGATAAGCTGCGCTGTGATTATACGGAAGCTATAGGTCAGAGCTTTGCAATATTATTTGACATAGCTGATGATGATCAAATCCGCAGTATCGCTGAGAATACCTATATCAGTCCTGAGGGTATACCTGTTGTATGGCCGGCATTCCCCAGGTATAGATATAATATGAGCGGTGAGCTTAAGCCCGGGGATACCATTGACAGCTCATTGAAGATTGATGATCATGCATGCGCTGATGAGGCTGATGATACTCCCATTATGCACTACGGACGTCATAGCGGCACTGTATGGCCTCATGCTCAGGGCTTCTGGGCTTTGGCTATGAGGAAGGCAGGGTATGGCGATAAATTCGATACAGAGCTTAAAACCATGGCTTTAAGGGCGGTGCGTGATATGCAATTTGCAGAGATATATCATCCTGTAACAGGAGAGATATACGGCGGCCTGCAGGAGCTGGAATACAATATGATCCTCTGGAAATCCTGCGATAAGCAGACCTGGAGCGGCACAGCCTTTTGGTCTATGATCTTCTACGGGATCGCCGGGCTAAAGTATCAAGATGGAGAGTTTACTATAGATCCCTACCTGCCTGAAGGTATGAATGAAGCTACGATCACAGGTCTTCCTATGGGAGATAAGCTTGTGAACGTCAGGATATGGCGCGAAGATGGCAAGGTAAAAGGTGAGATATGCTGATAAGTTGGCATTGAGAAAAATTATGGGTTAGATTCCGAGGGGAATCTAACCCGTATTTTGTGCAAATACTAGTATGGTTATTAAATAAAATAGTTTGACTCTAGCCTTTTCGGTTATGATTTTGAGGGGCTTGCAGCTTTCATTATAGGTTGTACGGTGAAGCTTAAGCCTAATTGCTTGAAAATCTTAAGCAGGGTGGAGAGGTTTGGGGTGCTTTTTCCTGACTCTATTCTTGCAACGGAAGAGTGCGGAATGCCGCATAGATCAGCAAGATCACGCTGGGATAGTTCAAGATTGTGGCGCTGTTCTATCATGGCGCCGACTATAGCGGAAATTTCCTCTACCTCATCGAGATCTTTTCCAATCTCAGGATTGTTCATACGTACTTTATTTTTATAATTTGTCCAATCACTCATTTTTGCCCCTTTCTTGATTTCCAATCGTTCATTTCGGATTTTGCGCGCTCTATTTCCCGTTTGGGTGTCTTTTGTGTTTTTTTACGGAAATGGTGTAATAGCACAAAAGTATTGTTTTTGAAATAAAAAAATAAAACTCGGTTATTTCCTGGACGTAATTCCCAAATATCACCATCAAGGTGTTTTGTGATATTCTCACCAAGCCTGGTCCCGTGATCAGCAAGGAACTGAATGTATTGCGCAACTTGTTTGAACTGTATTCTTGCGTCTTTATTCGTTAATGAACGCTGTTCTAGATCTTCGAGGAAACTTTCAATGTCACAGTATCCGTCTGTGGTACGATAGAAATCAATTTCAAACACTGATATACTCCTAGTTATTAGTTTGATATTATGATAGCAAAAATGCGTCCAAAAATCAATATTTACATATGATGCTTATTGAAATGTTGGATATTGATGGAACTTATTATTTCTGCTTTGTTATTTTGTTGTAGTAGGCCATCAACCTTTTGATCTGTGAATCATCATCTTTGATTGATTCAATAAGTGCATATAATTGCGGCTTTTCTTCTGAACTTATAGTAATGCTTTTGCTTGTAGGATCGTCATTGATTCCACATAAATAGTCGACTGTGGTATTGAACGTGTCGGCTATAAAGCTTACTGTCTGAAAAGACGGCTCGCGCTCACCCTTCTCATATCTCCCGTAGCCCATAGCTGACATATTCAGCCTCCTTGCGGCTTCTGCCTTGTTTATTCCCATTTCTTCCCTGATTTTTATAAGTCTGTCCGGTTTGAATTCCATGCTGTACCTCCTGAAAGAAAAATGATGTTGACATATAACCATTGGATATGTATATTATAACCGTTGGTTAAAATATTATACAAGATAAAATTTCAAAAAGAGGGAGAAAATGGGGAAAAAGGATGTTCTCACAAAACAATACCTTTCGCAGAATGATATATTTGCTGATGCGTTTAATTACTATCTCTTTGGCGGAGATAATGTGATAAAGCCTGAGGATTTGAAGGAACAGGACCCTACAGAGCTTGCAGTTATAAAGAATATGAATAAAGTATTTGCGAATCAGAAAATGAGAGATGTGCTTAAACTATGTAACATTAAGCATAGCAAGTTTGCTACACTGATTCTGCTGGGTATAGAAGGTCAAGCCAATATTCATTATGCTATGCCTGTAAGGGATTATCTCTATGATGCTCTCAATTATTCTGCTCAAGTTGAGGATATAAGGAAGAGGCATGAAGAAAATGGGGATCTGAAAGGCGCGGAGAAGCTGTCAGGTTTTGCCAAGACAGATCATATATTACCTGTAATAACATTGTGTATTTGCTTTGACAAAAAGAAATGGGATGGACCAAGATCTTTATTTGATATGTTTGGTGAAGTTGATCCAAGAGTGGCTAAGTATGTTGATGATTATAAGCTAAATCTCATCACTCCAGATGAAATCGAGAATTTTACAAAATTTTCTTCTGAGCTGGGAATAGTTATGGAGTTTATCCGTGCATCTGATGACAAAGATATGTTTCGTGATATAATTAATCACATAGAAGGGAAAACAATGGATATGACTACTGTTGATATGATCAATACTTACGTTGGCCCCAGTTTATCTGTAAGTGAGGCAGAAGGAGGACAAGTGAAGGTGTGTAAGGCTTTGCAGGAAATGATGGAAGACGAGAGAGCTGAAGCACGCAAAGTGGGCCTCGAAGAGGGTCGCCAAGAGGGTCGCGAAGAAGGCCGCCAAGAGGGGCGCGAGGAAGGCCGTGAGGAAGGCCGTGAAGAAGGTCGCCAAGAAGGCGCAGACATGCTTGCTAGACTCCTTATGTCACTAGAACCCGGCGGTAAGGAATTTAACAAAGCTTTAAGGGCTTCAGCCAGGGAGAGAATGAAACTGTACAAAAAGTATGGGATTGTTGATTGAATTGTATAAGCCGCAAAAACTTATGTGTACGGGACAATATCAAATTATAATGGTATTGTTCCGTATTTTATTGCCCCTTTCTTGATTTCCAATCCTTCATTTCGGATTTTGTTGTAATAAGCCATCAATCTTTTAATCTGTGAATCATCATCTTTGATGGATTCGATAAGCGCATATAATTGAGGCTTTTCTTCAGAGCTTATAGTAATGCTTTTACATGTAGGGTCATCGCTTATCCCCAATAGATAGTCGACGGAGGTGTTGAAGGTGTCTGCAATGTAGCTGACTGTCTGAAAAGATGGTTCGCGCTCTCCCTTCTCATTTTTTGATTGCGTAAAATATATTGATTAATAGTAAAAACGATACTAAAATAGTAAAAAAGCGTAAAAATAAGTAAATAATAGTAAAATTTGCTATTCAATAGTAAAACAGATATGGAGAGCTTATGGCTGTTAAAATTGATCCATTCACTCTTACACCTGGAGTTGCAGGGAAACCTTATATTGATTGCGGTATTGCAGATGAAATCATTGCAAATTTCAAAAGTGAGGATTCTTCAAAATATGTGTATAAAATAACGGGACTTAGAGGTTCCGGGAAGTCCGTAGAATATGGCAAGGTGCTGCAGACACTTGAAAAAGACAAAAACTGGCTGGTATACCCGCTTGCTGCTGAGGGTAGTTGTGTCACAGCGCTTATATCATATCTTAGCCAGGAAGAATTTATTAATGATAAAAAGAAGGAAATATCTGTCAAAACAAATGCAATTGCTGAGGCTGGTATACCGATAATATCAGGAAAAGGAAGCATAGAAGTAATCAATACCTATGCTGAAAATAATAATTATTTTGATAAAGAGGCTGTATTAGCTAGCATGATTGCTAAAGCAAATAAGAAAAAACTAAATGTTCTTGTCATGATAGATGATATTTCAAAGACTGAAAGCACAGTAGAACTCTTGTCTATATTAGGAACTATGTTTAATAGGGGGAGAAGGGTATATCTTGTCGTGAGTGGACTTTCAAAGAATATTGAAGAGTTTTTTACAGTAAATAAGAAAGATCCTAGGAGTGAGACTATATCCAAGAGCCTGTCTTTTTTTAGGCGCGGAGATACAAGAGAAGTTAAACCGCTTGATAAATTTGATATTGCAAGTAATTACGAAAAATATTTAGGTGTGGATGCAGCAGAAGCAAAGAGATTATATGATTTGACCCTTGGATATGCATATGCATACCAAGTACTAGGCTCATTATACTTCAACAAGAAAAGTTCAGAGGAACTTGAAGATCTGATTCCTGACTATGAAAGGACCTTGTTCAAGTCTTATAATTTGGATTGGCCTGAACTGACTGATAGGGAACAGGATTTTATTCGAAGCTTCTACAAAGGAAAGACTGGGAAGGCCAAAGATACCAAAGCTCACATGTCTAATCCTGACGCATATAATATGTATAGAGATCGACTTATTGATAAACACTTCTTTTCTGATGAAAAAAGAGGATATCTTCAAGCAAAGTTGCCAAGATTTGATAAGTTCATAGAAATATGGTGCAATTACTAGCTGTAGTCTACGTGAATCTTAGGATGATAATTTTGATTCGTGGGAAAAAATTTTTTCAAAAGTTTCATATAATATTTCTCAGGTAAATGTGCCCAGATATTCACGAAGACTTGTTATGAATATAGAATCTTGTGAGCGGTGAAAACAGAGTAAGAAGCCGTAGTAACAACGAATGGCGAGAAGTCAGCAGAAGCCATAGTAAACCGATGGCTGCAAACATCGGCGAAGTGCTGAACTTTAGGAGATGTTAGGAAATGAATGTAACCGAGGACAAACTTAAGGGCAGACAACTTCATACAGAAGGTCATCTGCAAGTTGAGGCTTTTCTTCTGAGCTGGGAATAGTTATGGAGTTTATCCGTGCATCTGATGACAAAGATATGTTTCGTGATTTAATTAATCACATAGAAGGGAAAACAATGGATATCTGTTGATATGATCAATACTTACGTTGGCCCCAGTTTATCTGTAAGTGAGGCAGAAGGAGGACAAGTGAAGGTGTGTAAGGCTTTGCAGGAAATAATGGAAGACGAGAGAGCTGAAGCACGCAAAGTGGGCCTCGAAGAGGGCCGCCAAGAGGGCCGCCAAGAGGGTCGCGAAGAAGGCGCAGACATGCTTGCTAGACTCCTTATGTCACTAGAACCCGGCGGTAAGGAATTTAACAAAGCGCTAAGAGCTTCAGCCAGGGAGAGAATGAAGCTGTACAAAAAGTATGGGATTGTTGATTGAATTGTATAAGTCGCAAAAGCTTATGTGTACGGGACAATATCACAGCGTGTTGGTATTGTCCCGCGTTTTTTATATTACAAGCACGGGAGATTGAGTGCCGAGAGCTTGGAATAGATGTATAGTATGGCGTCAGATGGGCTTGGGCCTGTCCGGTGCTTTATTGTGAAAATAAAAAACATTATGAAAACGAGAGCTTTTATAGTATAATCGTAGGAGCGTTCATGGGTTTATTGATATATTGGCGTAGAGATACTTTTTATAGATATTAAAAATGGCTCTTTGGAGAAAGGTACATAAATGGTTTTTACTTATGTGAATGGTAGGTGCGGAAATCAGCTATTTTACTATGCTATTTCCCGCGCCATTGATGAGAAATATACAGGCGGTTGTTCTGAACTTGTTTTTGATGAACGTCAAGTTAATATTCTACACACAAAAGATGGAGATGGTTTTGAAGATTCTTTAAATTATTTTAGCACGAAGAAGTATTTAACTGTTGATGAGAGTCTATTAAAGGTTATTCTAAAAACAGGTGACTTATCTCAAAAGCTTTTATATGGAGTTTATAGCATCGCTTTTCATGTGATGAAGGATAAAAGAAGTGGATTTTTTATGCATTTTAATAGTATCCTTTGGAAACATGGGTTGTTTATAATGCATCCATTTCATACAGAGGCGTTGAAGAATTTTCGACTACCGGACCAAATGAAGAAAAAAAATTATTATGTTGCAGGACCATTTGAAAAAAGTAGTTTATTTAATGATATTAGACAACAATTATTGGAAGAATTGAGTTCAAAAAAAGAAGTGCTAGCAAATAGGGAATTGTATAATACTATTTGTAATACAAACTCTGTATGCATTTCAATCAGACGAGGAGATTATGAATCAAATGCTAAAGCTCGAAAAACTTTTAGCATTTGCGATAAGACATATTTCGAAAGGTCTATAGCAGAGATTCGTAACAGAGTTGAAAATCCTGTTTTTATAATGTTTTCTGACGATATTGAATGGGTGAAAAAAAACATTGATATTGAGGGAGTAGTATTATATGAGACGGGAATTGATCCTGTATGGGAGAAATTACGATTGATGTCTGGTTGTAAGCATTTTATTATATCCAACTCAACTTTTAGTTGGTGGGCTCAGTGGTTGTCTCGAAATGAAGAGAAAATAGTTGTTAGTCCAGATATTTGGTATCGTCCAAATGTAAAGTGGCCTTTGTTAGAAAAATCATTTATTCAAATACCAATAAATTGATGGCTTTTTTATATAACCAATACTGTAATAAAACAAAAATAGTTTTTTAAGAATGTGAGTGAGGTAAGTATGTCTATAGTGCAGAATAGTATTCCAAAGATAATTCATTATTGCTGGTTTGGGGGGAAGCCTATTCCAGATCACTTACAATCATGTCTGGATTCATGGTCAAAGCTAAAAGGCTACGAGATTAAAAGGTGGGATGAGAGTAATTGTAGTTTTGATGAAAATGATTTTGTCAGAACAGCATATGCTGAGCACAGATTAGGCTTTATTGGTGATTATTACAGGCTTAAGGCTGTATATGAATATGGCGGTATTTATTTGGATACGGATGTTATGGTTAATAAATCTTTTGACGATCTTTTGAAGCATAATTGTTTTCTGAATTTTATATATGAGTGTTCTGTGGGAACAGCTATTATAGGATCTCGCAAGGGAAATCCGTTTATTAAGGGCCTTATGGATATGTATGACAAGACCCTTATAAGCCATAATGAAAGCGGAAAGCCTATAGAGTGGAAAGAAGATGGGATGCTGCATACCAATGGCTTTGCACCTACTAGTAATTATTATTTTACTTATTATATTTTAAATCATTATCCAAAGTTCATATTAAATAATAAATTTCAGGATATGGGAGATTTCGTTATCTATCCCAAGGAGATGTTTGAAATAGGAAGGCTGGATGGCAAGCATTATGCTATTCATCTTTGTGATGGTGTTTGGAGAAACAATAAGTCAACAACTCGTTCTTTCAAAGATTTCGTAAAGGCTTTTTTGATAAGCTTTCCTTGGGTATATGATAAAGTACGTATAGCTGTTAGATCTATTAGATATAAAAAAAAGAATAAGTATATTCCATTTTATGCATATTCGCAAGCACAGCTACATGGTCTTGAATTACCAAAGCTTTGATAATCTAATGATTGAATTTTTGTTGCGGTGTAATGTATAGTATGATGTGATCTCAAGAAGATAGATTTTTATAGCGTGGCAGCTATATGGCTGCCACGCGTTTTGTGTAACATTTTCCCTTATTGCTCTGCTGCTGGATAATAGTGCTTCGTCTTCCTGTAAAACGATTCCTGCGATGTAATGGATAAGACACAACTGGTGCTATATTAGGAAATCTTTTGTATACCTTGTATGTATCCTTATTAGATGCTTGCTGAAATGGTGCAATATTATAACGCTTGATTCAAAAACTTTATCTCTTCTAGGCATTGTGCAAGAATTATAGAGGTTATATAATGTAACTATCAGAAAATTTGCACAAATATCAAGGCTCATTCCGAGCAAAAGTTTTAGAAGGGAGCATTAAGTTATGGCTAAGAACAATATGCTGGCTATGGTGCTGGCGGGGGGACGAGGTAGCCGTTTGCTTGATCTGACCAATAAGGTGGCCAAGCCTGCGGTAGCTTTCGGTGGCAAGTACAAGATCATTGATTTCCCTTTAAGTAATTGCGCAAATAGTGGTATTGATATTGTGGGTGTTCTGACTCAGTATGAGTCTGTACTCCTTAATTCATATGCTGCTGCCTCCAGAATATGGGGACTGGATAGTAAGGACAGCGGTGTGTTCGTGTTACCTCCAAGAGAAAAGGCTGACTCAGGACTGAATGTGTACAGAGGTACAGCCGATGCTATCTCTCAGAATATTGATTTCATAGATTCCTATGATCCTGAATACCTGCTGATATTGTCAGGTGATCATATATATAAGATGAACTATGAAGAAATGCTGAGATATCATATTGAGAATAAGGCTGATGCTACCATAGGTGTAATAGAAGTGCCGATCAAGGAAGCAAGCCGCTTCGGTATCATGAACACCAGCGATAATGACAGGATAGTGGAATTTGAAGAAAAACCTGCCAAACCCAAGAATAACCTGGCTTCTATGGGTATATACATCTTTAACTGGAAGCTCCTTAGAAAGCTCCTTGTGGCTGATATCAAGAAGAAGGATTCCAATCACGACTTTGGTAAAGATATTATCCCTGTAATGCTGGCTGATAATAAGATGCTCTATGCGTACAGATTTAAAGGCTACTGGAAGGATGTAGGAACTATTGATTCTCTTTGGGAAGCAAATATGGACCTTCTGGATGAAGCTAGTGAACTGGATCTGGCAGATCCCAGATGGAAGATATATACAGAGGATGCTACAGAGCTTCCTCAGTATATTGGAGAGAATGCCAAGGTCAGCAATGCCTACATTACCCAGGGAGTAAATGTAGAAGGAACTGTTGAGAATGCAGTCCTTTTTACAAACAGCTGTGTTGAGGAGAAAGCTGTGGTGAAGGATACAGTACTGATGACAGGTGCCATAGTCGAGGAGGGAGCTAAGGTTACCAGAGCACTTGTGGCAGATGGTGTTCGTATCGGCAAGGGAGCAGTAGTGGGTAAGGCAGGGAGCGACAGCATCCTGCTGGTAGCACATGATGTAAAGGGGAAAGGAGAATGATAGTAATGGAAGATGCATTGGGAATTGTAGCTCCCGCCGGAGGATATATCAAGGTCGAGGGCATGCAGGAATTCAGATCCATTAACGCTTTTTCTTTCCTGGGCAGATACAGGCTCATTGATTTTCCTGTATCCAACCTGTCCAACAGCGGAATCGAGAGAGTGCAGGTCTATGTGACCAGCGAGAATCCCAGGTCTCTGGCAGAGCACGTGGGAAACGGCAGAATCTATAATATCAATTCCAAGCGCGGACGCCTGGAAATGATGTTTTCAAGAGAAAGTGTTCTGAGTGATATATATAATACTGATGTTAAGGCTTATTTGGATAATCTTCCGATCATCGAGAGGTGTCCTCAGAAGTATGTGATAATCACTCCCGGATATATGGTCTTTAAACAGAATTTTGATCAGCTACTAAAAGCTCATATTGATTCTGGCGCTGATATATCCCTTCTATATCACAAGACCAGTCATGCAGATACCTGCTATAGGAACTGCTATACACTGGAGCTTAACAGGCAGAAGGGCTTCAAATCCATGAGAATCAATACTGGTATCGAAGCTGAGAAGAATATCTTCATGGATACCTATATAATGACCAGAGAGCTCTTTATGGAACTGATTGTGAAGGCTAAGAAGCTTTCATCTATTTCCAGGCTGACCAATATCATTGATGCTGAGTCGGAAGAACTGGATATCAGAGGAATACAGCATAAGGGCTTCTTTGCGGCAATAACAGATTTCAAGGCTTACTTTGATGCTAATATGCACCTGTTGGATATGAATATAGCCAATAGCCTTTTTACTGACGATTGGCCAATCTATACCCATACTACAGACTCCTGTCCAGTTAGATATCGTCCCGGTGCCTCTGTGAAGAAGACTATGGTGGCTAACGGCTGCGTGATCGAAGGAAGCGTTGAGAATTCTGTAATAGGAAGAGGCGTAGAGATCAAGAAGGGCTCGGTAGTCAAGAACTGCGTGATCATGGGACATTCAGAAATAGGAGAGAATGTACGCCTTGAAAATGTGGTTGTGGATAAATGGGCCAAGGTAAAGGATAATAATAAGATTGTATTCTCGGAGGATAAGCCGGGATATATCAAGAGGATGGATATCATCTGAAATAATGAATGGTGTCTAATGTTATTGTCATTCAACATGTATAGATGATCATTGGATCCTATCCATGAGTGAACAAGAGGGAAGCATGGCTTCCCTCTTTTCGTGTCTATATGTTATAATCCAATGTGTTTTGTTTCGTAGAATTACAAAATGGGAGTGTATGTAATGTCGGCAATATGGGGCATCGTTGATCTGAATAATAAGCCTGTAACTGATGATTATATCAAGGCTCTGCAAGATCCTTATAAGATTAAGAACATAGATGGGATAAAAGATATTCGAAGAGACTCTATGTACATGGCAGTGGGCCTTCAATACGTAGTTAAAGAGGCGGCTATGGAGAAGTATCCCTACATTAATTCGGAATCAAGGTATTTCGTGGCTGATGCCATCATTGATAATAGGGAGGAACTTCTTGATAGCTTTTCACTTTCAGGTAATCTTAGTCTTCAAGGAGTGGATGGTAGTATATTAAATGAATGCATAGATCAGGATATCCACAGAACCCTTGATAAAGCATGCGGAGCATTTGTTTTTGCAAGATATGATGAAGAAGATAAAGTTCTGCAGATAGGCAATGATGCAGTAGGAAACAGGTCTGTATACTACACAGTTAAGGGAGAAAGGCTTTGCTTTTCTTCACTTATGGAGTCTCTTATTCCTTTTCTGGACAGGGTGGAAATAAATGAGAAATGGCTATCTGAGTACGTTGACAATGATAGTCTCAAGATAGTTGATTCTGCTTCGGAAACACCATGCAAAGGTATATATCGCCTGGAACCTGGAGAATTATTGACTTTTTCAAGAGAGGGCTTGAAGCATAAAGCCTATTGGGAACCTATGAAGCATAGAAAATCCCTGGGAAAATTGTCCGATGAGGATGTGAAGGAACTTGTAAATAAGACTTTTAAAAAATGTGTGGAGTCTGTGATCAGAGATGGCGGTGAAACAGGCATACTTCTAAGCGGAGGATTGGATTCCAATGCCGTAGCTGCGTATGCTGCACCATATCTGGCTAAAAAAGGCAAAAAGCTTTATTCCTATACATCAATTCCCAAGAATGAGACTGAAGCCATTCCTGCGGACAGATATGATGTGGAAAACGAGAGAGTTTATATAGAGATATTACAGAAATATCATGATAATCTAGAGCCTGGATATATAGATACTTCTCAAATTGATGTGATGAAAAGTAACAGGGATTTCTTGAAAGTCATGGAAAGCCCTATTAAATCAATTGCTAATATTCCCTGGCTTTATCAGGCATACTGTGATGCGGCGAAAGATGGGTGCAGGATCCTCCTATCAGGTCAATACGGGAATATTACTATATCATATGGCATACTTGATAATCTCTTTGCTACGCTTAAGTATCAGGGGCGAATAATTGAGTTGTTGATAGCAGTGAATAGATATTCCAAGATCTACAAAAGAAGCAGAAAGGATACATTATTGCAGATTCTGGCTGACAAGAATAAGGAATACTCTATTAGTCCTTCGAGAAGGTTTATGTATGATAAGGGTGCCCTCAGGCAGATAGGGGAAGCAGAATTGCATCAATCTCTGATGACTGGAGTTATTCATAGAGATCCTACTAGAGACAGAAGATTGATTGAGCTGGTGATGTCTCTCCCTATAGAACGTTTTGTAGATGTTGGCTGTGACAGAAGACTGGTAAGAAGTTATATGTCTGATATTATCCCTAAGGAGATTGCTCTGGATGTAAGACATAGAGGCAGGCAAGGTGTAGGGATAGGCAGGCAGGTCCTAAAGTCGTGGGACATTATTAAAGAGGAACTTATCAGAATGTATAGTCTTCCGGGAGCGGAGAGATACTTGGATACGGATAAGCTGAAAAAGAGTCTGGATGAACTTACGACAAAAGAGGATCAGTATAATTTCAGATTCACCAAGGCAATATATATGGGATTCTTGTGTGAATATATGGAGAAGATGTATGAATCATAAGTATATGTATAAAATATATGGATTGAAAGTGGCTTCAGATATTGAGATACCTCCTGCAGAGGTTCTTGATGCTGAGGATGAAGGAACGGTAGATGTCGAGATAGTTCTTGGAGATATTCCATCGAAGCTGGAAGATGCTGTTTCAAAGGGATATAATTCCTGGATAAATGGATTTGGCGAGGCATGGTTTAATACTCCCGGTACCGGTCAGTATTATGTGCATGATGGAAGACGGATCGTAGTCAAGCCTGTGCCAAACGGAGATGACAAGCTGCTGTATTCTATGCTGTTAAGCGCCGGACTATGTCTGATAATCCTTCAAAGAAATGAAATGGTATTACATGGAGGAGTGATCGTTAGAGACGGTCATGCATTTGTTGTGAGCGGAGAGAGTGGAGCCGGCAAATCAACCATAACCATGGAGCTGCTGGCGGAGGATGATAACTATTTCCTGGCAGATGATACTGTCAGGATATTGACAAGAGATGAGGGAGTCTACGCGCAGCCCACATATCCTCAGCAGAAGGTATGCAGAGACGTAGCTGAGAAGCTGGGTATAGAGGGAATGATCTATATCGATGAAGAGAGGGATAAATTTGCTGTTCCCAGAAGAGAGAAATATATATCCGAGGAAATGCTAGTTAATGCAATATACATCCTCAGAGTACGTGATGATATAGATAAGGTGCAGTACCAAAGGCTGACCGGCAAGGATTATATAGATGCTGTGGTGAACAATCTCTATCTGTCAGTGAACTATAAGAGAGATTTGGGAGTGCCCATGTCTATGATCCAGATGATAGGCAAAATGTATGATAAGGTCGCTATATATTATATTGACAGGCCTACTGAAGGGGATACGGTTGAGGAAATAATAAAACAGATAAAATTATTACAATTGTGTTAGAATTATACAAAAAATAAAAATCTTGGTTATACTAAAAATGTAGTTATTATTTCGTTAGAGGAGGAAAAAAGATGAAGACATGGAATACACCTGTTGTTGAGGAACTTGGCGTTCAGGCTACAGCTTACTCACCCCTTAGTGGAACAAGAGAAGATGGACACTATGAGTCCGATGACGGTAAGTATTATAAGCCTACTTACGGTCCTTCAAGCAACAGCGGAACACCTGAAGTTATCGTTAATGACTAATTGAAACGGTAGGAGGAGGATTAAATGATCCTCCTCTTTTCATATTAATACAGTGATTAAGTTATATATAGAGCGTAACCAAAATCAAGTCATTGCTGTAATAGCGATGGCTTAAAAAATGAAGAATGGAATAATATCAAATCTTATATACACTGTAGGATGTATCATCAAGAAGTGAAATGACCTCTCTTACAATGAGATCATTGCTGTCATGCTTCTGCTTGGCTTTACCTGTTGCCCTGTAGCTGCGATGAGCTTTCAGATACTTGATGTAGCTGTTGATGTTTGTACAAATCGAAAGACATCGATTATATTCATAACGAATACGGAAGTAAATATCCTGAACATGAAGCCAATGGAAAAGGTCTTCCATTGTGAATTCTCTGCTTTGTAAATTGCGTCTTAAAAATCCCAGCTTGTAGTTGTCTTCTTCGGTACAGCAATATAGGTCTACAACAATTCCATCGTATCTGTAAGTCATAATCTTTTCTCTCATCTCGTCTACACTAACCCTTCCTTTACGTTAACGTAGGCTAAGAATATTCTGAAGATGTGAACTTGGATTCCTTCCTTTTCATAAAAAACGGCATCATGGAAAACCATAATGCCGCCAGATCTTCAGTTTAATATCCGTAGCTGGCTGACATTTTAAAGTCCCTATAGTTTTGCGTGATATACTTTCGTATATTTTGCCTGATATTTATTATGTATATATGTTAACATGTTTGTAACATTAATTGCAAGAACTTTTTTGATATACTAGTTTGAACGTTTATATTTAGTTGGTATTGTTGGCTTTGCTTTGTGCTTTCTGTATTTTTATGCAATTAATAGGCGCGTAACATTTGTTGACATAATCTATTTGATGAAAAACATCGATACGCTTTTTTTATTTCTGAACCAATCTGTGATATACTTAGTTTCTGGGTTTGTTTAGAGGAAACATATATGTTGTTTTTTAAGGACAAAAATCTTTGTCAATATGATGGTTTATATGAGCCGCTTCATGATAACATGTGAAAAGTTTTTGATTAAATTATGATAAATATATATTGAGTATAAATATAAGGAATATGGAACATATAAATTATTTTAAAGATACTAGGTGGAAAACTTCATTTTATCGATTGTCAGTCGCTTTTTTCTTTGCTTTGTTTGTTATGCCAGCTTATTTTGGCATAGACATTAAGGTGTTTGATCTGTCTGTTCAGAGAATTTTCATGCTGGCTTTGCTTGTGTTTATTTTTGAAAAGAGGATAAGGAGTAGAGAGTTTCTGGATATAATTAAAAATAATTATTTTACTCCGGCTATTGCAATCTATTCATTTATTACTTTATATACCGGTGGATTGAGAGGAGATGTCAATGCTTTTCTCAGGCCCTTCATAGATCTGGTGTGCTTTTATCTTCTTGTGTACATCATAAAGAATTCTCTTGGTGTTGAGAAGACGCTGGATTTGATCTATTTATATGGGTATCTGTTGTGCTTTCAGGGTATTATTGAGTTCCTTATGAAACGATCTTTGTTTTCTTATTTGGAAACGTTAAAAGGAATGTATAGCGGAGCATTTATAAGAAATGGTTCTTATAGGGTAATGGGACCATGTAATCATTCTTTGTCGTATGGTTTGCTGCTTTTGGTCATTGTTCCACTTGCATGCTATAAGTATAAAGAAAAAGAAATTAACTTATTTGCAAGACCCTTTCTTATAATAATGCTCTTCATTAATGTAATACTTAATGGATCAAGATCATCTTTGGGACTTGTACTTATTGAATTGTTTCTGCTGATGATTTTCAGTGAAAAGAAATATCAGAAACGTAATGGCTTGCTCATTATGTGCGTTGTCTTTGTTATTCTTGTTATGGTTATATTTTTTACTAAGAGTGGACCGGCACAATATATACTGCGTTCTTTCGCAACGCTTGTTGATACGGTCTTGGGTACTGAATATGCTGTAAGATATGGCGCTGAAAGCGAGAGATTAGCTCAAAGTGCTGAATATAGAAAGCAACTATTAAATATATTTCATGTGAGTTTTTTGAATCCTTTTATTGGGCGTGGAGTAAAACGTGGGTTTGCAGCTGAGATTAATGGTGCATTTATTCATTCTGTGGATAATTTTTATATTTGCTTATTTATAAAATATGCTTATCCGGGAATGATCGCTTATATCTTATTCATGATACAGACGCTTCAAAAGCAGGTTGTCGCCATAAAGAAAGGTTATAAAATTTCCGTAGTTATTATAATAGCTCTTTCTGCATTTTATATCAATCTGTGGTATATGGATCATTTAATGACCATTAAATACACATATGTACTATTGGCAATATTTTGTGTGGAATGTGAGGAACTTGTAAATGATAAGAAGAAATCAATTTATTTAAAATAATAAAGCGATCATTCTTATTAGGTGAATATTTTAGCTTAAAAGCTGGACAAGGAAGGGATGTTATGTTTGAGACTATAGTTTACAATCTGAATTTTGCCAGGATAATTGATATTTTGAAGAGACATTTGGCGGTTATTATAATCGCTTTTTGCCTGGGTGGAATAGCCGGAGGCACATATGCCGCTCTCACCGGTACTCCTACATATCTTGCATCAGTGTCCTTTTATGTTTATTCCAATCCTGATTACATTAATGATACATCTGTCAATATTTCCAGTAGTGATGTTAACGCAGCTAAGAATCTTATTGATAGCTATATGATGGTACTTAAGAGTGACTCTGTACTAAATACTATCATTGATAATCTTGAATTAAACATGAGTTCAAGGCAGCTAAATGGCATGATCAGTTCACGTGCAGTTGAAGGCACTGCTGTATTTTATGTGTATGTGACTGATCTTAATCCTTATGAAGCTATGGAGATAGCTAATGGTATAGCAGAAGTGGCGCCTGAAGCTATTACCAGGATTGTCAAATCCGGTGGTATTGAAGTGATTGACAATGCGGTGCTTCCTACTGCTCCATATCAGTCAGTGAGCATGATCAAGTATACATTGTTAGGTGCTGTAGGACTTGGCGGACTTATTTTGGTGATCTTTCTTATTAGTGGACTTTTGGATCCAACCATTCGTAGGAAATATGAGGTTACTAATACTTTTAATATACCTATACTTGGAGATGTTCCGCAGAATAAAAGCGGTGTTGGTGACATCCTGTCTACAGACAGTTCCTTTGTTATCAGAGAGTCATACAATCTTCTCAGAACCAATATGCTGTTCACTAATCAGGGTTCTGAATGCCCTGTAGTAGCGTTTACTAGTGCTTTTAGAGGCGAGGGTAAGACCTTGTCTTCTGTAAATGTAGCTATCTCTTTTGCAGAGCTTGGCAAGAAGATACTGCTGATCGATGCGGATATGAGATATCCTTCTGTAGAGAGAATAATTGCCGTAGATAATGATGAGAAGGGACTTAGCGACTATCTGGGAGGCCTTACTAAAGAGCTTCCTGTGGTGGATACTCAATATGAAGGCTTATACGTAGTTAAAGCAGGAACTGTTCCTCCCAATCCGTCTGAGCTTTTAGCAAATAAGAAGTTTTCTGATATGCTGATTGATCAGAAAGCAAATTATGATTATATATTCATTGACCTTCCTCCAATTGGTGTTGTTAGTGATGCAAGTATGATCATTAATGATGTAGATAGTTATGCCTTCGTAGTAAGAGCTAACTATTCCAAGCTTGGCCTTACTAAACAGGCTGTTGAGATGCTGGGAAATATCGGAGCTAAGATTTGCGGATTTATCTATAACGGTGTGGCTCCTGACAGTGAGGATTATCGTTATAAATATATTCATTCTTATGATGCCAATGGTAATAGGATAGATGGCAAAGGTAAGAAGAAAAAGAAAAAGTAATATTCATTATTCGATTGGATCAGCTTTTACAAAGATTCACTGATTCGATGAAAGGATATAGATGAAAAAGATGTTTAGAAAAGATGGAGATGAGTCTAACAGTTCAGGGAAGATCATTATAGCTATAGCTGTTTTGTCAATGATGATGCTGGGAATATTTATCATGGCTGTTAACAGATTACAGCAACGTGAGATAGCAAATGTGGTTGATTCCAGTATTACCCAAAATGATGTAAATAAGCAGGAAAAAAGCAAGAAACTTGCTCAAAAGCAGATTGTGATCAATGAAATTGGCCACATGAGCGATTATGATTATATTGAGCTAATTAATTCCAGCAAAGAAAACGTAGATATAAGTGCCTATAATGTGAGCCTTAATGTCGGTGATTACTCATTTTCATTTTCATCAGGGACTGTATTATCAAAGGGGCAGTATAAAACTATAAGACTTGGCACAAAAGATTGCGATATAACTCAGAGGCTTAAGTTTGATAATACTGACTATATAACAGTCAGAGATTCTCAAGGTGAGTTGATCGATAGTCTTATTGTACCTACTTGCAATGTTAATGAGGCATTTGGAAGGACCAAAGACGGTGAGTACTCATTTGGTTATTTCAATCCTACAGAAGGATCAAGTAATAATGATTCGCCTGTCAGCGCAAAGAATAAACCTGTAATATCCCTTAGATCCGGCATGTATGATTCTGAGATGACTGTTCAAATATATACTCCGGAACACAGTAAGACTTACTATACCCTTGATGGAACTGAACCTACTACTGAGTCATCACTTTATACAGATGCTATTACTATCACTGACCGTTCGGGAGATGATAATATTTATGCAAATGAAAAAGAAATAACAATGTATGCAGGCTATAATCCTCCTGCAGATGATATTGACAAGGCGACTGTTCTTAAGGCTATGTCTGTTTTTGAGGATGGTACCAGGAGTGATACTGTTAGTGAGACCTATTTTATAAATTATGGTAAAAGATCTGAGTACCAGGGAATACCTATTATTGCAATTAATACTGATCCTGCAGATCTATTTGATTATAGAACCGGTATTTATGTCCTCGGCGAGGAGTATGGAAATGCTCTTATCAATGGAGAAGTAAGTTCCAGATCAGCTAATTTCTATAATGGCGATAGTTGTGATGCTGAGATTACTTATATAGAGAAAGACAGATCTGTTAGTTTCATAGAAAAAACGAAACTTAGTATCGGCATTGATGATGGAATCTATCAGGGCCAGAAGAGTTTGCAACTTGACTCTATTGATCTAGGTGGCAGAGCAACTTCGGGAATAAGCAGATTTCTGGCAAAGAATGAAGATGGATATAGTTTATTGCTTAGCAATGGTGGGAAGGACTATCTTACAAAGAGCAGAAACAGAGTCATTAGTTCACTTGCTTCCAATACTTCCATTACTGTAGCCGAATCCCAACTGTGTGCTGTATTTTTGGACGGCGAGTATTGGGGGGTCTATACTATGAACAATACTATAGACTCTGATTATATCTCACAGACATATAAGGTATCAGATTCATATATTGTTAATAATGGTAAAGCTAATTCTGAAGATGCGCAGGAAGAGTATCGAAAACTCGTTGATTACATTGCACACAACTATATCTCGAAGGATGAAGAGTATAAAAAGCTTTGTGATATGGTAGATATTGATAATTTTATAGAATACTATGCTCTTAAGCTGTATATAGGAGATGCTAATTCTTTCACTGAAGGAAATGCATCAATGTGGAGATCTGCTTCCAAAGATAAAGACTCTAAATACGGCGACGGTAAATGGAGGATGATCCTTGGAGATAGTAACGCTTCCAGCGGAGCGTCAGACGATACAGATTGGAAGATTAATACGTTTGCAAGTAAACTTGTTTCTTGTAATGACATGTTTGCATCACTTATGTGCAATGACACTTTTAGGGATAAGTTTGTAAAGCGTTTTAAAGAAATGGAAGATGATTTCTTTAGTTCTGATTCAACAGGGGAAATAATCGATTCATTTTTATCTCAAGCTCCTATTATGCGTGGTTTTTATAGTAGGTTTGTTAATAATAATAATGACAAGTATTATGATTTTGTAATGACAGATATATACGAATTCTTTGAAAACAGGCAGACATATATCGATGATTATCTTGCTGATTTTAAAGATACGTATACCGGAGTATATGAGATTAAGGTTCATACGGCTGATAAGGCTACAGGATCGGTGTCTGTTGCAGAGTCCGGAGATGCGACAAACTCTGATAATGGTTATATGAAAGTTGTTAAGGTCAGAGATGAACAGTTTACACTTATAGCTGTACCCGAGCAGGGATATACTTTTACAGGTTGGACTAATGGAAAGGGCGTAAAAGTAATCGATCGCGATGAAAACTATCAGGTTGTAACTGTTAGCTCTAATGCTGATATCAAAGCAAATTTTGTGAAAACATCTACTTTGAATAGTAAAAAGAACAATGTGTCATCTAGTAATAAAAAGGTAGGTGAAGAAGCTCAGAATGTGGAAGATGTGGTAGCGACTGAAAATGAGGCTGAAAATGGAAATTAAGAGTTCGGTTGCAATTGCATCTTATAATGGTAGTGACTATATTCAAGAGCAGCTTCAGTCTATATATGAACAGACTGTGCAAGTTGAAGAAGTCATCATATGCGATGATGGATCATCTGATGATACTTGTGAGATAGTGAAGAGATTCATTGAACAAAAGGGATTATCTGACAGTTGGAAACTTGTCGTAAATGATAATAATCTTGGCTATGCTGATAATTTTCATAAGGCTATGATGTTATGTAGTGGCGAGTACATATTCGTGTGCGATCAGGACGATGTATGGGAGCCTGATAAAGTCGAAGCAATGCTGGGTGTGATGCAGAAAGATAATGGTGTTAAGCTTTTATGCTCCGACTTTACACCTCTCGTATCATCTTCTGATGCTCCCTCTATCAAGAGAGAGGTGTCCAGATCAATGAGAAATGATGGTAGTGTTGAGCAGTATCATCTTAACAAAAGGACTATGTATCTCAGTAGATTAGGATGCCTTATGTGTGTTAGGAGAAGTTTTCTGCATGAAGCAGATAAATTCTGGTACTCTGGATGGGCTCATGATGAGTATTTGTGGAGGACAGCGCTCTGCTTTGACGGATTGTATATTTTGCATAGACGCCTTGTGAAGAGGAGGCTGCACTCGTCGAATGTATCGATGAGACCCAAACACAAAATAGATGTTCGTATAAAATATCTACAAGACCTTTTGAAAAGTGATGAAAATATATTGAGGTGCGCTATATCCAATAACATGAATGAGATGGCTATATCTAGAATAAAAAAGAATATCAGGGCAGCACAATTAAGATTGGACCTTGTTAAAGACCATAAAATTTCCAATATGTTAAGGCTGGTATTCTACCTAGATTGTTACCATTCAAAAAGGGCATATATTACAGAACCGCTGATTATGATAAAAAATAGCAAATGATTAGAACTATAAGATGCCATTCAAAAATACTCTGAAATATGATAATTTTTAAGATGTTTTTTATGTTAACATGAATAAGTAATTTCAATGGCTATGACAGCTGGCTTTTTCGTTTTATTGCTAAAAGATGGGGTGTCTTTATAGTAAGAATATAATGTACTTGATCGTGGTGGATTAGGTGCATCATATTTGAGAGCTGTGGTTAGCCAAATGATCGAGGTTAAGGGTTTTTATCAGATAAACAGTTCTTTGGGTGAACGCTTGTTTATTTGAGATAGCTGATCCTTTTAGGGATTGGTTTAGGAGTTAAAGTGATGGGGAATAATAGTTTTGAAGGTTTTTCTTTTGACGACGAAAGGAAAATTAAGATTTGTCTTGCTGCATCTTCGGGTGGTCATCTTGAGCAGATAATGATGTTAAAGCCTCTTGCACTTAAGTATGACGGATTTCTTGTTACAGAAAAAACTGCATATTCTACTCCGGATCCGGATCTGAATACCTATTATTTAAAGCAGACTAATAGGCATGAGAAGACATTTGTTCTTAATACAATTACCAATGCGGTTAGATCTATAAGGATTCTCATTAAAGAGAAGCCTAATTATTTGATCAGTACTGGAGTATTGGCGACTTTGCCTATCTGCTTTATCTCAAAACTTGTTGGTATTAAAGTTATATATATTGAATCTTTTGCTAAGGTTAATAGTGGAACACTTAGTGGGAGAGTTATGTATAAATTTGCCGACATGTTTATTGTTCAGTGGAAAGAAATGTTAAAAGTATATCCTAATGCTAAGTACTATGGAGGAATATACTAACTAAATGCTTATAAGGAGGAAATGATGGTTTTTGTTACACTTGGATCCCAGAAATTTCAGTTTAATAGACTCCTTAAAGCAGTTGATGATCTAGTAGCTTCTGGCGTAATCAAAGATGAAGTGTTTGCTCAGGTAGGTGAGAGTGATTATAAACCACTTCATTATAAATATAGTAAGTTCATTGAGCGTGATGAGTTCTGCAGCTTGATGAATAGAAGTAAGATAGTTATTACCCACGCTGGTACAGGTGCTATAATTACTGCTGTAAAAGCAGGTAAGAAGGTAATAGCTGTTCCTAGGTTGGCCAAATATGGAGAGTATGTTGATGATCATCAGCTTCAAATATTAAGGCAGTTTGATGAATCCCAACATTTAATATGCGCTTGTTATGATATTAGTAAGCTGGGAGATATTTATAGCCATATTGGAAATATGGAATTTTCAGAGTATCAATCTAATACAGACAGGATTATTGATGCTATAAGTGGTTTTATAACAAGAGATTATAGTGACGGATATTCTGGGAAAAAACATGGCAAATTAAGTAATATAAGTATATTGTAATTTGATCGACGGATTTATCGACATCATAATTTTATTATATAAAGCCCTCCAAACAGTATTTTCAAGTTAATACTGTTTGGAGGGCTTTTGCTAGTGGGAATCACTGCATATATTTATATGTGTTATATTTTTTTGTAAATACATCTCTTTATTATACCGACAAATTGTTTGAAATGCGAAGCGATAGATGCATGCTTGGCTGTTGCGAGCATTAGCTTAAAACTGTAAAACGGAACAGGACGTCCCATTAGTTTAAGAGCTATGATAGAAGAAAGCATTGTTGCTCTACGTTTATATTGATAATTTTGTATATATTTTAGTTCGGATCCGGTATTAATGATTCCGCTTATTGTTCCGGATTTTATACAGTTTTCAAATAATACTTTCCCATTTTCTGTTCTCAGGAATACTACATTTCTACCTTCTTTTTCGGTGAAGTCAGGAGTGTTGTCACTATTAACATACCATGCGTCTCCGCACGAAATATCAGCACTGATTCCTATTCCGTCGTAGCAAAATCGGCATAAAAGATTAACATCACGTCCTAATATACCGCCCCATGATTCGCTGTAAGACATTGTCGATATAGTGTTGTCATTATTTACAGCAGTGGCGCTTCCTGGCCAACCATTTCCTCTATATTGAAGGCTTTTGCACTTTACATTATTTGTATTTAAACGGTTCAGTAGTTTATTTTGGGCGTCATTGCTGGGTAAACCAGCGCAGAAAAATGAAAACAGATAAACTATATTATCATATTGCTGATACTTATCTTTATATGATCGTAAAGCTGCTACATCACAAGGCTTTCCTACAAAAGCATATTTTTCATTGGGATTAATTAAATAACTAAGTTCAGAAAGCGGAGATGATATAGAGTATCTGCTACCTGAGCATTTTAATACTTCAGATGCGCTTCGGCTGATAATGGTTTTGGTTCCATAAACACAGTCTTCTGAAACTGTTGTTTGAATTATTCCGTCTACAAGCTTGTTTTCAAGCAGGTATATACATAGTGAGGATAATACTCCACCGGAAGATGCGGATTTGCGAATCTTGCTGTTTGATGACCACGCATAGTATATGGAATCGGATTCGCTTCCCCAAATTTTATTGGATTGGAGATTTTGACCTGCGGAAGGACAAATATTAAGACAAAACTCCATATTAATACTTTCAGACGAAGGAGTGAGGAAACCTTTATTATTAACTGATAATGAAGCTTTGTTTTCTGATTTGCATAATCCGCAACCTGAACAATATTTGATTATTGTTTTTTTCTTAGACATATTATTCCTTTTTGGTAGATAGAGAGTTCTTTGAATTAATATCCATTAAGATTTGTGAATTTTTGTTCTCAAATGAGTTTATGTTTTTTGGTTATTTGATTCCGATTTTACTATGCTATTTTTTGAATGCAATATAATTATTTATTCAATCAATGGTATTTTGCTAATGGCAATATCTGTGTTTAATGTTCATATGAAATGAAAAAGTCATATTGCATGTTTTGAAAAGGTCTTTCAAATAATCGGCGACATATCTCGATGCTTATATTTTGTGTTTGTTGAGTCTATATTATATCAATTAAATATATTACTGTTTTTTTGAAGTCAAAGAGAATCATTGATTGTGGATTGATACACTATTATGATATACTTTTACAGGCATATCGAAGGATATCTTACAATATTATGGTAAAAATGTAAAGTGAGACCAGCTATGAAAACGAGTGATTCGAGCTTGGAGATCAGCAGTCGGAAGCCATCATTGTCATTTGTGATTTTAAACGGCTCGATGAGTATGTCACCCTCGGAAGAAACCGCAGAGGCGAAGTGGTTGAGTTTGGCAATATCAACGCCAACATAGATCATGAGGTTGTACCTCTCTTTCAAAAAGTCTGATACCGTGATATCCACTAACGATTATCATTGTAGACTTGATAGAAATAAGTACGCATAAGCAATGCTTATGGCAACATCCAGTTATAAACAATTCAGATAAAGGTAGCGGCAATACACTCCCGTAGAGTAGTCATAGCTACAAAGAAAAATCAAAAGTCCACAGTATCTGAGTTGTATTGAACCACTATATGAAAAAGAAAGCTTCCTGTATGATTTAAACAGGGATTGACCTAAAAAGAATACCTCGAGTAAAGTTGGATTGTTACTGACCTGGCAGTTGGTAATAATCCAAGACTACAAGAGGTATCTTACATGAATGCTAAAGCAAATGAAAACAAAAATCAAGTAAACAAAGCTTTCTCGGTGATAAACACTTTATCAGCCGAAGAAAGACAGTCAAGAATCGATGATCTTCTCAAGACAATGCAGGCTAAGACCTGGCATGATCTGGAAGCATCAGGAAAGTTTGATAAGAATGCCAAGCTCTCTTTTATATCGGAGGACATGCTTATAGTAGGATGCGATATAGGCAGTGAAACTCATTATCTGAGAGCTATAGATATACGAGGCAGAGAACTCAGCAAAAAACCATTTTCATTCACGAATAATGAAGAAGGATTTGAAGCTGCAAAGGCATGGATGGTTGAGCTTGCTGCAGTAAATGGCAAAAAGCAGATAGTATTAGGACTTGAGCCTACAGGTCATTACTGGTTCTGTATAGCGACATGGCTTATAAGCAATGGTATCAGTGTTGTACAGGTAAATCCATATGCAGTCAAGCAGACAAAGGAGGTTGAAGACAACAGCCAGTTAAAGGATGACAGAAAAGATCCCAAAGTAATAGCAAATCTGGTAATGAACGGAAACTATGGTATGCCATATCTTCCAGAGGGCATATACGCAGATCTGCGTAGTCTCTCGCTTCTAAGGAGTCAGCTTACCGAGAACAGGATCCGTTGTGCAAACAGGATGCACAGGCTAATGAAGATTCACTTTCCTGAATATAAGGACGCATTTGGAAAAGTGGATGGAAGTTTTGCTTTAGAAGTGCTCAAGGTTGCGCCATTTCCAGAGGACATAGTTGCATTGGGTGAAGATGGCATAAGAGAGATTTGGCACAATGCTAAGCTAAGAGGACGCGGCTATAGCAGGGCAACTGAACTATTCAGATACGCCAGTACAAGCGTGGGAAGAAATGAAGGTGCAGAATACGACAGAGAAGCTGTCAGATGGTTTGTGGAAGAAATGCTCTCTCTGGGTGATAAACTTTCGGAAGTGGAGGCCGCTATCAATGCGAAATGCATGGAAATACCACACGCTGAAAACATCCTTGAAATATCTGGGTTGGGTCAGAACATAGTTGCAGGGATCATATCTTCAATGGGGGATATTGATAGATTTGACGATGTTAAGGAAATACAGAAACTAAGTGGATTAAACCTTGTTGCATGCAGTTCGGGCAAGCATAATGGCGAAACAAAGATAAGCCACAGAGGACGCAAAGAACTGCGAACCTGGCTGTTCCAAGGAGCTAAATCAGTTGTGGCTCATGCTGAAGAATTCCAGTTGATACATGAGTACTACACTACACGGCCGAAGAATCCGCTAAAGAAGATGCAGTCGCTGATAGTTATAGCATGCAAGCTTCTGAGGATTATATTTGCGATCCTCAAGAAAGGCGTCATTTATGACCCTCAAAAGATGCTTGATGATATCAAGAGATTTGATAACGCTGAGACAGTAGCTGCATAAATAAGTATCACATATCCGGAATCCTGCCGAGCTGTTGAATGCAGTGCGACAGCTGAGCAGGGTTCCGGATGGTAACCCGTTAACAGTAGGGGGACATCTCCTACAGAACAACTACCAACATATGCCTTTAATGGATTGCGTCCACCGCTTGTCGGTACCATTCAAGACATATAGGTCAGTTAGTAAGTACCAAAGACAAACAAGAGCTGTAGCTGGCGGGAGTTCTCTCCATAGGGCCTAGACCCTGCAAGAAAGCTTTGCTGGCACTTGGTGTATGAGTAGGTGGGACGAAGGAAGTTGGGACACGATCCCTTTAGACACGGAAGGTTCACCATCATAGTTGATCAAAGGAATTATAGCCTTTATAGAGCAAACAAAGGGATGCTTTATTAGTGTTACCTTCAATCAGCTATTTAGTACATGATATATGACTATTCATCACCACTAGCTCCTGTTAAAGAGGTATATCAATAAACAAAAAGCTCATAAATACTGAAATTTGGGCTTGAAATTATAGGAAGGAAAGTGTGATCCTTAGCTTCTAAATGGATCATACAAGGAAGAAATGGCAGTAAAGAGTAGGACAGTTAATAGTGCTAGAAATGCATCAATATCATTTATAGGTGCAATATTTGGAATGCTTCTACAGTTTATTTGCAGAGGCGTGTTTGTAAGGATGCTTTCAAATGAATATCTTGGACTAAATGGTCTATTTTCGGATATATTGAATATGCTTTCTCTTTCTGAGTTAGGTATTGGAACAGCTATGTCTTATGCTATGTATAAGCCTATAGCTGACAGAAATACAGAAGAGATTAAGAGTTTGATGCATCTTTACAAGAAGATGTATACAACAATTGGCACGGTTATCATTGTTGTTGGATGCAGTATCACACCTTTCCTTCAGGTTTTTATCAAGGAAATGCCTGATATTCCACTTATAAGACTTTATTATGTTATGTATGTGTTAAACTCGGGGGTATCGTATTTCCTTGTTTACAAAAAGACATTGATTACCTGTAATCAGGAAGAATATATTCCCACTATTGTTTCATCGATTTTCTCAGTGTTGTCTCGTTTGTTTCAAGTGGTTGTTTTACTCATTTCTCGTAGCTTTTTGTTATATCTTAGTGTGCAAATCCTGTTTTCACTTGGAGAAAATGTTCTTAATTCTTATATTGCTGATAATAAATATCCATATATCAAAGAGAAAGATATTACTCCACTTGCTAAAGTAAAGTATGATGAAATAAAAAAGAATATAAAAGCAATGCTGATGCATAAAATTGGTAGCGTTATTGTTAGCGGTACTGACAGCATAATAATATCTAAACTAATTGGACTTGTGGCGCTTGGGTCTTTCTCAAATTATAATCTGATCATTACCACAGCATCATCATTGATCAATCGTGTATTTACATCGTTTACAGCTAGCTTTGGTAATCTTGTTGCATCTGCAGATAGGAAAAGAAGTCTGGAAGTTTTTGATGGAATGATATTTTTTTCCTTTTGGATATATACGTTTATAGCCACTGGATTTGTGTGTCTGATTCAGCCTTTTATTGCAGTATGGCTTGGAAAACATTATCTCCTTGATGTATCCACGGTTTATGTTTTTGCTGCATACTTCTTCTTAGGAGGAATGAGGAACCCTGCACTTATTATGAGAAATGCAACTGGAACATTTTATAATGACAGGTATAAGGCTTTGTTAGAGGCATTTGTGAATCTTGTGGTATCGATTCCATTAACAATTAAGTTTGGTATCATGGGCGTAAAGCTAGGTACAATTGTTAGTATGTTATCGGTCGCTATATGGATTGAAGGATTTGTTTTATATAAGTATTATTTTAATGCTAATGTTTTTGGATACTATTTCAAACTGTTTAAATATTATATTGTCGCTTTGGTGATATGTGCTCTATCTGTTAGGTTGACATCATTGATTACAGGAGCTGGTTTTGCGGTGATGATATTAAAGGGGATTATATGTACGGTTACTGTTAATGGAGTTATTATTGCTGTGTTTTGCAGAACAAAAGAATTCAGAATGATAACCGAAAAGATAATTAAAATCGTGTCAAAATCATAATATTATATAATTGCGCCTGGATTACAAAAGTGCTATGTATTATGATTGTTTATAAGATATATACAATGTTAATATTATGGTTGTTATTTATTTGCTGAGGCGGAATACATTGAAAGTAATTTTGTAATGGAATGCATAGCGTTATAATCTTAAATTCACCTTGTTTGCGTTAATTCTGCTTTGAAAAATGAAATTATTATCCGATATATAGTATGGTCTTAAGAGTAGTAATATTAAAATTTAGAAGGAGACTTGCTATGGGTGAGAAATATGTGTTTACCGGAAAAAAGGCAGTGCTATCCGCATTTCTTATAGTCATTCTTTTTGCTGGTGTCGTTTTCACTATGTCATTTGTTTCCTCTTTTCAAAAGAGTGAGTTTGGTGAACAGCTGATTGTGAACCCAATAGTGCCTTTGACTGATGAAACAACATCAAATGCTGGTACATCAGAAACGGATAGTCAAGGGACATATACAGAGGATTATAGTTCTGTATATTCAAAAATGGAACGTGATTTGATGGTCATTCCTGATAAATACAATACAGGGTGTAATGAAAAAAACATGTCTTTGGTTGTTTCGCCCGATAATGTTGATTCATTAAATTTGCCTGTTAAGATAAGAACTGACGGAGTTATCACTTTTCAGCCTAAATATAGTGTAAATTATCCTGATGAAATAGTTTTTTCGGATACAGATTTTCAGTTTAATAAAACTTCATTTTTCTACGCTGATTTGAAAGATGTAGGAACTTCAAAAACTGTTGTTTTTAACAATTGTAGGTTTAAAGAATTTTCAACTACAGATAATGATGGTGGCGTGGTTGCTATTTTCAATAATTGTAGTTTTAATAAGGTTACTGCTTCGCATGCTACTTTTCGTAATTGCTATTTTGGTGGTGCCAACAAGGATGCGCTGGATATTAGTAGACATGTATCTGTATATGATTCATATATTTCGGATTTGATACATCCTAATCCTAGTTATGTTCTAGGAAATCCTTTAGGCCATACAGACGGTATTCAGATTATTAGTGGTACTGAAGAGTGTGATAATATTCATTTAAAAAATGTTCGTATTGAAGTTCCTAATTTGATTTACCCTGTAGAAGTGACAGAAAATGCTGTAAATTCATGTATAATTGCAACAAATAAGACTGAGTGCCCGAATTTTACGATTGAGGATTGTTTTTTTAACGGAGGTGGATATACTCTTTATGTTACTACTGCTGCAGGTAAACCTGGGATTCATACTACGATGAGTAATGTTAGACTGGGTTGCGCTAAAAAGTGGGGAAAGCATTATTGCATTGATCGAGATACATCAAGTGTTTTGACAATAAACAATGTAGAAGACACGGATCAATTATATGTTGGATCCGTATGGAGAGATAGTGACGGTATTCATCTTTCAGTGACAAATGATACAAATCAAGATCGAATTCTTTTAGTGCGAACTGAGGATGGAGACACTAGGATAAATGTTCCTGCATTTCCTTTATATTCTCAACTCGTTGAAGGGATTGTTTTTGATGATCTTCCGATAGATGTTCATCACGTAATTAAATCAGGTAGCCCGTATGTCGTGTGTTTTGATGATACCGATGGCCAAATGAATCAGATTAGATTCGTGGATTTTTGAATATGTTTCTTGATTTTTTCTTTCTCTTGAAATAAGCTGAACATAACAGTTGAATCTGATTTGAAAATAGTAAGATAATATCAATCTATTATACATATAAATATATTGAGAGATATGTGTCAAGGGCCCCAAATGTGCGTTCATCTCCTTTTTCAGACATACATATCTCTCATTTGTTGTATATTGTTCGGATGTAAGCTCTTAATTGGTTCTTACTCTACTTAAGTTATTTTTACAAAGCAAAAATGTAGTTTGTGAAGTTATATCTTTATGGATATTGAATTATAAATTTATTATAATTACAATGTTTTTTTATTTGTAGTTTGACCTAATGATTACAATATTGTATTATGTTTTACGATAAAATAAGAAAGAAAATGGTGTGATGGATTATTCTAAGTTGATATTTGAACAAAAAAAATTTCTAAACAAGTCTTTTTTTGAAGATAAAAAACGCTTATTTCTCTTGGCTTCTTCATATAGTTATAGACAATTAAAAAAAACATATGTGAGAATTTGTAATAATCCCGATTCAAAAGAGCAATTTGAAAAATTGTATTATATTACAAACGGTGTTGATAGTAACAAAATATATAGGTTTATTAATCGTCTCTCGAATATTATTAAGGATTACTGCTTTTTTATGAAGAATCGTATCAGTCGTCGATTAATCAATTTACAGTTTTCGAATAGCCCTGATGGTTATGTCTCCGCAGTCTGTATAATTAAGAATGAATGTAGATATATAGATGAATGGTGTTGTTTTTATAAAATAGTGGGGATGGATCATATTTATATTTTTGATAACGGATCAGAAGATGATACACCTAGTGTTTTGAATAAATGGATTGAAAATGGATTTGTAACAGTAATAAGGTTTCCTGGCAAGCTTGCCCAATTACCAGCATATAGACTTGCGGCCAAATGCCTAAAAACAAAATATAGATGGGTTGCATTTATTGATATTGATGAATTTATGATTCCGGTAAATCCTTCCGAAGATTTAAAACGATTTTTCCAAAAAAAAGAGCAATATCCGGCTATTGGTGTCAATTGGGTTGTTTACGGGCCGGATTGTCATGAAGTTATTCCGGAAGGACTTGTTATAAGTAATTATTTAAGTACTTTTGAAGATAGGAATAATATTTTGAATCTCAGAATTAAAACAGTTGCAGATCCTTCTATGGTTTATGATATTACCTCTCCTCATTTTTGCATTCTAAAAAATAGTAAATATGCTGTTGATGAAAATGGGCATAGTATTGATACTAAGTGGATGTATCTTTCAAATAGTGGACCTGCTTTTACTGGAAAAAATAATTCATCTTATATTAGGATTAATCATTATTGGACTAAATCAAAAGAAGAATTACGTAATAAATGTAATCGTGGATACTCTGCGTCATTTTCTCCTGATTACGAAAAAATATTAGCTAGGCTCAATTATCCGCAAACCAAAGATGATATTGCTTTGAGATATGTAGAAGATATTTCAAATTACATGAATCAAATAAATGATTAACGATTATTATCAGCTACCGATATTCATGTAATTCTATCAGACTCATGAGATTATTGCCCCCGAAACGTACGTTTTGTGTATTTAAGCGATTCGTAATAATACAATGCACGTAACGCATGGATGGGAAACAACAGCTATATCTGGATGAGATTATCAACTGGGCTACTCTGATGTAAACGGTTAATAAATAGGGGTGACGGTCCAAGATTCTGTCCGCACCCCCCCCCTAATATTTCGGGAAAAGTACTTGCCGGTTACATCTGATCAATCAACAGAATGTAAGTGGACTAACTATCCGAGAATGGTGCATTCAAAGCAACTAGTTTTTTATTCTAGTAAAGTATTATGGAAAAGTAATGACAGATTATCTTGGTATAATTATCACGAAGAATGAAAGAGCTAAATTTTCATGTTGTATTGCACGAAAATTTAGCTCTTACGATGTTAAGTGTTCTTTATTTCGATTTTGAGAAATTATATTGTAATTCGGAAAGAATTGAGGTTAATTCTTTTTGGAATGACATCTGTGATAATCTGATTTTTTTCATGGATTCTTTGGAATGTGATAATAGTTCTTGATAATTGTGAACCCACATAATTGTTTTGTCTATTGCTTCGTCTAGGGACATCTTTTGTCCAGATATCAGATAGGTATAACCAATACCATCGTATAAACCTTCAAACTTTCTGCTATAGGAAAAAGGTATTGTTGCAACTGAACTTGAGAATGCGGCAATTGTTGCATGCATTCTTGCGCCAATGAATACATCCATCTGAGATATGATATTTTTAGCTTCGATTGGCGTAGTTATGTTTTCTGCAATGATAATTCTTTCATCAATCGCACCTAGTTCTTTACAACATGTGTAATCACTTTCGCCAGGAGGGGATAGGTGGTTTCCGACGTGTGGTATAAGATATACTGTATAATTTTCATCGAGCAAAATTTTAATGATAGATTTGCAATATTCTTTGTAATCAAACTTTAATCCGAATTTATTCTGTTCTGCGTATATGCTTTCCCACAGCAATCCTGATGGATTGATGCCTACCTTAATACTATTTGATGAAGATTTGATAGAATCATCATATGGCAGATTAAATGCTACGTCCGTGGTTAGTTTAATTTCTCTTCCAGAAATGTTTTCAGCTACCTTCTTAGAAATGACATCACGAGCAAACACATAATCACTTTTCATGATTATATATTTGGCGAGTTTTTTAACTATTTTTGAATTAAAAGGACCATACGTTTGAGGCCCAAGAATAAACAGAGGGGCGTTTTTTATAGCCAAAAGTTTTATGAGAGAACCCATAAAAAAGCGTTTTTTTCCATATATATCTGAAAAACTATCTCCACCAGTAAAATCAATAACTAAATCACTTGAATTGAATATTGTTATTAGTGTATGCCAAAAGCGAGGGCTTCGATATTGAATTTTGATTGATTGTATAGGAGCAGGATGAGTTGAAATTGTAACAAATTTATTATCTGAAAAACCTATAACTTTGTAATTTATCATTAAATCGACTTTTGATGCGATCTTATCTAGTTCATATATGAATGAATAAGTTAATGCCTCACAACCTTTGTTATCATTTTGTATTTGTAAACCTAGTAAAGCAACGTTAATAGTCTTTTTTTCCTGTGTTAGATTTTTAGATTTGATTGTCATTCTTTTGTTCCCATTCTAAATTGATTATACCTTTTTACAACACGATTATAAAAAGTATATAGTATCCGTCAAAAATGTGTCAAGAATGATTGGTTATGCATTGCTATTACTTGATTGGTAGTAGATGTGTAAGATGGGTATATTGATATATAGGAGTCTTTGTGCTATTCTGTGAATGTTTTAAAATTATTATTTGTTTCTTTGTTAAGTGCTAGGTAAATATATATGTTCATCTTCCACGCCGATGATTACGGCATTAACATTCAACAATCCAAAAGAATACTTGCCTGCCGGGAGGACGGCTGCCTTAACAGTGTCAGCATTATCCCTAATGGTGAGCAGCTCCCGGAGACTATGGAGCTATTAGATGATGGATGCCTCAAGGGTATCCATCTTAATTTCTGTGAAGGTAAGGCTTTGTCTGAGCCTGGCTCTGTTCCTCTTTTGACAGATGAGAAGGGGGTATTTAACAGATCCTTTGTTAATCTGCTTATCTGCTCCTTTACCCATCCAAAGGAATTGGAAGCACAGGTGGCAGAAGAGTGTTACCTCCAGATGAGGAGGATCCTCTCTTTCATGCCTGAGGGATATAAGCTCAGGATAGATAGCCACAGGCATTATCATATGATTCCAGGAGTTACTAAGGGAATTGTCAGAGCTATAGACAGGATAGGAGTTCCTGTTGAATATTATCGCCTTCCCATAGAGGATTTTGGGCTCTATATCAAAGAGCCGCGTCTATGGAAAAATATCAGCCCTCTTAGCGTGGTCAAAGCTATGATCCTAAAGGCGTGCCTGATCATTGACAAGCCTCTCTTAAAGCGTAAGGGACTATATGATAAGTCGCTTAAATATATTGGCGTGATCTTCACAGACAGGATGTTCTACAGCAATATTGCACCTCTTATTAGGCGGATCAAGAGGACTAAGAGCTATCAGGGCCGAGACGTAGAGATACAGTTTCATCCGGGAGCTATATATGATGGGGAGTATCTCCTTGATGATACCTTTAAAGACTGGTTTGCATCTTACAACAGAAAGGGTGAGGCCACGGCACTGCTGCGCTTAAAGACCAGCAGTATGATATAATAATTGTGCCTTGTGCTATTACTTTGCCGGACATAGCAAGGCCTGGAGGAGAGCTATGGAGAAAGATGTTTTATATTTGGTCCTGCCTTGTTACAACGAGGAAGAGACCATTGAGATAAGTCACAGGAAATTAAGATCACTTATGGATTCTCTGGTTGATCGAAAAATCATATCCAGCGAAAGCAAGATGCTCTTTGTTGACGATGGATCTTCAGACAAGACCTGGTCTATCATAGATAAGCTTCACCGGACTGATGATATGGTAGAAGGGGTAAAACTGGCTCAGAACAGGGGACATCAGGTTGCGCTCTATGCAGGTATTGAGGCGGCTGTGGAAAAGGCTGATGCTATTATCACTATAGATGTGGACTTGCAGCAGGATATTAATGCAATCCCCAGGTTTATGGCATCCTATGAGAAGGGCAGCGACATAGTATTTGGCATCAGGAATGACAGACAGACTGATGGTTTTTTTAAGAAACATACAGCTCTTATCTATTACAAACTGATGAGAATGGTCGGAGCCGGTATTGTTCCAAATAGCGCCGATTACAGGTTGATGTCCAGGCGTAGTGCCAGAGCTCTTCTTCAGTACAAGGAGTCCAATCTCTTTATCAGAGGTCTTATCACCACGCTTGGTTTTAAAACTGATAAGGTATATTTTGATGTCCATGAAAGAGAGCAGGGGAGTAGTAAGTATACTATTCACAAGATGCTTAAGCTTGCTCTGGATGGTATCACGTCATTTAGTATATTTCCGATCAGATGCGTATTATATCTGGGACTTATGGTCCTTTTAGTCAGCATTTGTGTTATGATCCATGATTTTTTTGACTGGTATAACGGCAATACTGTAGATGGATGGGCATCTCTAGAACTTTCCATCTGGTTCTTTGGTGGTGTACAGCTTGTGAGCATAGGGATCATCGGCGAATATGTGGGCAGGATCTACATGGAGTCCAAGCGAAGGCCCAGGTATATCATTGAGGAGAATACAATCAAATAAAATAGGTGATCACTTAACTGATATGTGTCCAGTGTTCTGGGACATATCAGGAAGTGATCACCTTTTTATTGTTAATTCATCATGAAATTACTTCACTATCAGCTCTGCCGATGCAGCTCCTTCTGTGGTACATCCTACTACATAGTAGGTGCCCGGGGCAGCGCTAGGTGATACTGTTATAGTTACCTTGCCGTTCTTGGAGCTAAATGAGATTCCGTTTGCAGCTCCGTTTTCACCGACTATGCTAAATACTGCCTGCTTCTTTAGACTGCCGGGCTTTCCGTTCATGGAGATAGTAGCCTTCTTTGCTTTGCTGCTTCTTTTGACAGTTATGGAAGCCTTGGAAAATGCTACATACTTCTTTGCGGGTTTCACAGTAATATAAATGTTATCCTTTACTTTGCCTATGGATGCTGTGATCTTGACCTTCTTGCTGACAGGTCTTGTGGCCATGGCATATCCGGTACTGCTGACCTTGACTGCAGAGTTGGAACTCTTCCATTTGACAATGGCTGTATCTGTATAATCTTCAGGTACCAGTGCTGACAGATCCACGCCCTGACCTACTTCCAGCTCGATCTCAGTCTGTTGATCTGTGGTCACCTCCTGGCCTGAGAAGAGATCAGGTATGGGAGTGATGGTTGACTGGTCATATCCCTGGGCCATGAGGATATCCTTGCTGTCAGCAGCGGAAGCAAGTGCTACAGGCTGATCAAAATCATAGCTTCCATTTACCTTGGCAAATAGCGAAGACCAGAAATTATATAGGGCATCAGCTGCACTTATCTTGAGCTCGCCTTGCTGCAGAGGCTTGGTTACTACTACCTTGGTATTCTTTTGTGCCTTTAATCCGTTCTTGGACACGGTCCAGGTAATATAGGCTACGCCTCTACCTCTGGCTACCAGCTTGAAGCGCTTACCATATGTCTCAACAGTGCATACATCATCATTGCTGGACTTGCCTGTGATCTCGCCGCCTTTTACCTTGCCGCTGCCGGATACGCTCAGTACATAATAGCTATTCTTGGTCTCTGTTCCTGTATATTTCAGAGACAGACTACTTAGAGCACTTACAGAACAGTTCTTATCACTGCTAACCTTAGGGGTAGTATTTACTACAGATACAGTGATTATCTTAGTACTTCCTTCGTAGCTGGCTATCACTTTGCCTTTACCTACTTTAAGTGCTTTGACTACGCCGTTATTGACGCTGATTATCTTCTTGCTGGAGCTGTCTACCTTCCATACGATGCCTTCTACATATTTATTTCCATAAGTGATATTGATCCTGTCGCTTTCACCTACTTCCAGTACCATGTCGCTGTCTGCATCCAGTACCGGACTATCTGAAAGGTCTTCTACAGGCTCATCCGGTGTAGGACTGGGCGAAGGAGTAGGTGTGGGACTAGGCGTAGGAGTCGGAGACGGAGTAGGAGTAGGCGCAGGCGTAGCTCCGGGAGCAGGCTCCGGTTCAGGCTCTGGTTCTGGACTTCCTACTTCCTGGTCTTCGCTAGGTGCAGGCTCTTCAGGAGCATCGCCGCCTTCTAATAGTTCTCCATTTTTGCCGACCTTTATGCTGCAGCTAGCTCTGCAAAGTCCATCAGCGGAGCTGGCTGTGATCACTGCTTCACCCAGACCTGTAGCAGTGACAAGGCCTGATTCTGATACAGTGGCAACTGTTTCTTCTGAGCTTGTCCAGAATACACTCTTATTATCTGCATCTGCAGGGGAGATAGTTGCAGTCAGCTGCTGGGTATCGCCTACTACCATGTTCAGGCTTCTCTCATTTAGAGTGACGGCTTCCACATTGGTTACCTTGCTGGTGATGACTGTAACCAGGCAACTTGCTGATGGTCCTGAAGGAGAGCTTGCAGTGATAGTAGCTGTGCCGCAGGACAGAGCTCTGAGCATACCCTTGCTTACTTTTGCTACTGATTCGTTATCACTGCTCCAGACAAAGGATGTATCTGTAGCGTTTGCGGGATTGATGGTCACGCTAAGGGGCATACTTTCCCCTTCTTTGATCTCTATACTGTCTCTATCAATTGTGATAGATTCTACATCGATGATTACAGGCTTTGGTATCTCTATCCACTTCGCATGGAGCTCCAGATCATTAAGCAGCGGATTATTAAAGTCATAAGGGCTGTCTGTGCTGAGATCATAATACCATCCGCCAAAGCTGTAATCGTCCATTGACGGATCTTCAGGCTTATCTACCTTTTCGCCCCATAATACATCCTTTACAGTCCATTCATTACCGCTTGATGTGTAGAAGCGGGCTTTGAGCACCTTCTGCGACCATCCGGCATAGAGGGTAATATCCTCAGTTACAGAGGATGAGAAATCATACCTGGTGGATAGATCTTCATCTGTATACCAGCCTGTAAAATCATAGCCTTCTCTCGTGGGGGCACCGGGCTCTTCTGCGGCCTCACCATAAGAGACTACTCTGGTCTCTACTGCGCTGCCTCCGCGAGGATCAAAGCTGATACTGCGGCTCTGGATCAGCCAGCTGGCATAGAGGTTTATATCAGTTGTAATGGTGCTTGAGAATTCGTAGAGCTCTGTCAAGGCTTCATCTGTATACCAGCCTGCAAAATCATAGCCTTCTCTGTATGGATCAGCAGGCCTTTCTGCTGAGGAACCATACCATACTTCTCCCTCTTCTACTTCCGAGCCGCCGAGACTATTATAGCTTACGCTGCATTTAATATGTGTCCAGCCTGCATAGAGAGTAATTGATGATAATACAGGGCTGTTAAAGTCATATAGTGTTTCAAGATCGGGATCAGAGTACCAGCCGGTAAAAGAGTAGCCTTCTTTCTCCGGATCATCGGGTCTTGTGATAAGGGAACCGGGTTCTAAGGTCTGAGAAGCAATTTCAACTGAGCTGTCTGTATAGAAATTGACCGTATTGATAGCCTTGGTCAAAGTGAGGCTGGAATGCTCAGAGCCAATTCTGCTTCCCATATCGTAGCTGCCTGACAGTACGCCGTCATTATAGCTGTATAGCTCTACAGGAAGAAGCGCGTAATATTTTACGGAAGAGGACATGGAAGATGGAAGTGTCAGGGAGGTCAATGCATAGTCACCTTTGAACATATTCCACATGTCATCAGCGTTATTGAGAGTAAAAGATGACAGATCCAGTCTGCTCAGGGATGAGCAGTCCTTAAACATATATGCTGTATTAGTTACAGCGGAAGTATCAAAAGAAGAAAGGTTGATATCAGTCAGGGCCCGGCAGCCGTTAAACATGCCGTCCATATTGGTGACTGATGAGGTGTTAAAGTTTGTAAGGTCAAGAGATGATAGCTGGCTGCATCCTTCAAACATACCAAACATATCAGTTACAGAAGAAGTATTGAGATCGGTGAGATCAAGGCTCCTTAGGCTGCTGCAGTCCCGGAACATACGGTCCATACTGCTGGCTCCGGATGTATTAAGACCTGCTAGGTCCACGCTCCTAAGACTTGTGCAACCATTAAAGAGCTTCTTGCAGCTAAGAGCTCTTACATAGCCTGAATAAGAAGAAAAGCTTATCTCCTCGATATCATCCTGCATCATGCCCCAGAGGCTATCCGGGTCATCAATGACAACATTATAAGAGGCTCCATCTATATAAGCGCTACCGGGAACTGTGACGGTTGTAGAGCTTCCTCTATACTCATCCAGGATAATATCTGATCCCTCTATGCTATATAGCCAGTCCAAATACCAGGAGCTGTCATAAGACTGTCCTGCTGCATATGCTGATATGACGGTGGGAGATGTATGTCCAAATATAGTGCTGGCTGTAATAGCTACCGAAAATACTAGTGCCCATAACCTTCGCTTCATAGAAGCCTCCTTGCTGAATGCTTTGTAGAACTATTATTTTGGCCGATCACACTTAGATATTTCGGAAGATCCATTAAAAAATTGATATGGAATAATGGTCAGAATAGATACAGATAATTGTGATGATTTACCAAAAAACACTTATTTGATATAATCTGTCATTGAGGCTTATTGAAGGAGATAATTTATGAAAATGATAAGTATAGTGATCCCTGTATATAATACAGGTGAGCTTCTGTATAAATGTTTTGACAGTATAGTGTCACAGACTATAGGGCTGGATAATATAGAGGCGGTAGTAGTGGATGATGGCTCTACAGATGGTATATCCCCCGCTATAATGAAGGAATATGAGAGCAGATACCCTGATTCATTTAAGTGCTATAGTAAGGCTAACGGTGGTCAGGGCAGTGCCAGGAATATGGGTTTTAAATATTGCACAGGTGAATATATATCCTGTCTGGATTCGGATGATCAATATGATCCCGCCTGGGCTGAGAAAATGTATAAAGCTGCCAAAGATAATAATGCGGATTTTGTGGGCTGTGGTTATAAGGCTGTAAGATATGATGGCGACAAGGAGATTGTTGTCCGAGATCTTGACATGAGGCCTATATGCTCCACTAACAGAGAGATGTTTATAGATGCCAATGTCAGTATGTTTACAACTCTTTTTAAGAGAGAGATTCTTGTTGATTCCGGTGCATTTTATCCTGAGGGCTTTATCTATGAAGATACTGCTTTTTTTGCAGAACTCTTGCCCTGGATCAGTAAGCCTGTCTATATCACAGAGGCTCTCAGTGTCAGGACTCTTCATGAGGGCTCTACTATGACCAGTGTCAGGCCTGAGAAGGTAGCCAATATCATGCCTGTATTTGATGCATTATTATCCTTCTATAAGGGAAAAGGCCTCTATGAAGATTATAAGAGCGAGCTGGACTATCTTATAGGCAAGGTGATGCTTTTTAGTAATCTAAACAGAGTAAGTTTTGTTGATAAGAGGCGTGACAGAAGAGAACTGGTATCCAGGTCTTATGACTATATTCGCCATAATATATCTGATCTGAGCGCCAATCCTTATATAAAAGGCGGCGTTAAAGGATACATCATGAAGCACTACAGTAAGCTTTTGATGAATTTAATGGTAGAAATACTCCACATAAGATTTAAAGTGAAGAAGGATTATAATACTTGAGAACAGATGACATAGAAGTGCATCCATGCACTTCTGACATACATAATTAAAGCCGCAAGCAGAATCCGTATGGATACAGTTTGCGGCTTTTACATTTGTGTCGATGTAAAACTAATCTTACTATGTGTTATCAGATGTTATTTAACTAAACACGCATTTTGGAAAAGATATTATCAGATAAACACATCCCTCTGAAGAGGATCGTTATCCATATCAATCTCTGTGAGCACACCGTCCACGATCCTGAGCTCTCTGTTGCAGTATTTGAGAACGCTCCTTCTGTGAGTGATCATGAGGCATGTGGGGCGGGGATTAAGCTGTGAGAGGCCGCCCAGTACAGCAAGCTCTGTCTTTTCATCCAGAGCGCTGGTTGCTTCATCCAGGATCAGGAAGGGAGACTTTCTGATCAGGGCTCTGGCAATGGCTACACGCTGAGCCTGACCTTCGGAGATACCTGTGCCTTTTTCACCAAGCTTGGTATCCAGGCCGTCCTTCAGGTCATCTATAAACATTCCAACAGACGATAATCTAACAGCTTCTGCAATCTCTTCCTCTGTGGCATCCGGTTTACCATGGAGGATATTGGATCTGATGGTACCGGAGAAGAGTGAGTTGCCCTGAGGAACGTAGGAGATAAACTTACGTACATCAGCATTGAGAGGGATCACATTGCCCTTGGAATCATAGTATTCAATGGAGCCGCTTCCGGGGAGGAAGAAGGCGTTTAAAAGGTTGATAAGTGTGGTCTTACCGATTCCTGATTCGCCTACCAGTGCTACGAAATCTCCGGGATTCAGATTAAAGGAGATGCCGTTTAGTACTGTATCATTGGAGTAACCAAAGGATACATCTGACACCTTGACACCTACGTTGACAGCAGGTACTTCCTTTATGCCCAGTCTCTCGTCAGGAGTCATATTCTGGATCTCCATAACACGGCCTGCGCTGGCTATGATAGATACGATGGAAGGGAGCTTGCTGGCTATCTCAAGAACAGGCGCAGATACACGGTTGACCAGCTGCAGGAATACTGTCAGAGTACCAAAGGTGATCTCGCCGGAAGCTATCTGGAGTACTCCGTAGGAGAAGGCGATGACATAACCCAGCTCGAAGAGTACTGACATGGCAGCTGATGTGCCTGTGCTCAGGAGGGTTCTCTTCCATACCCAGTGGAATCTTTCTTCTCTGAGCTGGACCAGCTTCTTTGAAAAGAATGTCTCATTATCAAACGCCTTTACAACCAGAAGATGGGAGAGTGATTCCTGTATAAAGGATCTGTAATTGGTCTCGGATTCCTGGACCTTGACCTGAAGAGGCTTGAGCTTCCTGCCAAGGACCAGTGCAACAAGTGCTGCAAAGGGTGCCATGGCCAGGGCAAATATAGCCAGGAATTTAGAATACATAAAGAGAGTGATAAAGACTGCTACCAGCTCAAATAAGAGCACCATGATCTGAGGGATGACATTGACGATACCGTCTGCTATGTATCCGGCATCACTGGTCATCCTGGTCATCAGGTCACCAGTGTGATACTTACTCACATCCTTCCATACGGAATTGAGGATCTTGTCGTAGACCTGCTTCCTGATACCAAATGAGAAGCGCTCGTTGAGCATGGTTGATACCAGCCTTGATACAATAGTCAGTATCTGAGATGCAGCCAGTACCAGGATATATAGGCCTATTACGCTGAATATGGCCCCTCCTTTAGCAGCGTTATCCAGTATTTTTTTGGATATGACAGCCAGCTCTATGGAAAAGAAGGTTCCGGCCATGCTGATGAGCATCAGCAGAACTATTCTGGGAATATATGGCTTGGAATAATGTATGAGCCACGATACATATTTCTTGTTGTTTTCTTTATTGTTCAGGAACTCTTTTAGTTTCTCCCTGTCACTCTTCATACCTTACTAACCCCTTTGATATTAAGTATTTTGAAGCTTATATATACTGTATGATTCATGTTCTCACGAAACACGCAGTAAAATGCGTGTTTCTGAAGAATCATCTAAGAACATATATCATTTAAACATTCTATCATTAAAAGAGGCCGATGCCAAACGGCATCGGCCTTTTTTAGTAAAAACCCTAAATGATCACCGACTAATTAGTGTCTGCCCCATCTGCCAGGTCTATGAGGTCTCTGAGGACCACAAACAGGAGTTACAGGCTGGCAAGGAGTGGGCTCGCACTCTACAGCGCCGCTGGCCTGCTCACAAACAGGTGTCTCATCGTGACATGCTGTGTTCTCGATCTTAAGTGTTTCTACTTCAGGTGTGTTCCAAATCTTCATTTTGTATATCCTCCCTTAAAATGATATATGCACCATTGATACAATATCACTTGGAAGGATATTATGTAAACAATTGCAACAGAATTGTTGTAATTGTATTTATATTCAGTGTCCTTAAAGCCCTTTTATTTTGGGATAACGTGGCTTTCAATCTCGCTTAGAGTGTCCTTGCCCTTTGGCCTTTCGATGCGGGTAATGGGAAAAGCCCCTGCGCATACAAGGCAGCTGGTGAGAAATTCAGGAGAAGACTGCCAGGGGCCTGTGAGCTCATGGAGGAACATGTTATTCTGTAAACCGGTTAATTTATCCATGCCGGAGAGCTCATATATATTCAGCTCTTCAATGTCCTTTTTGCTGATCACCAGCATGCGGCTTACCTTGGCGCGCTCATTGTGGAAATGCTCTGCGGGTACCAGGTATTTGTCCTTCTCTTCATCTATATATATGAGGTCTTCCATATCCCTGTCGCTGTCATCCAGCACATTTCTGCAGAGCTTCTGATAAGGGAAGGCCGGATAAAGATAAGCGCCGCCATTTTCAAAGCGAACCGCAGCAATATCGTCTGCCATGAGCTTATAGCCTCTTTCCAGGAAACGGGAAGTGAGAGTGGATTTGCCTGCTCCTGATCCGCCTGATATGATCACGGCTCCTTCGAGGCCGTATACTGCGCTGCAGTGGATAGCCAGATAGCCCCTCTGCATGAGGATGATGCTGATCGCATAGCCTGTGAGGAAGGCTCTGATATCGTAATGTGTGGATGAGTTTTCTCTCTCCAGATAGTTAATGTATTTGCCTTCTCTCATGTAGAAGAAGCCTGTACTATTGTGAAACCAGGCTTCGTCCTTGGCCACAGAGTAATATGGGGCAGAGTCGGCCCCGCGCAGGAAATCCGGAATATCGCCTCTTCTTATGATCACATCTGCGTCATTGGAAGCTCCCTCTATCAGATAAGGGATATCGATATCAGATGAGATAGTCAGACCATACATTTGATAATGATACATAATATTATTTCCTTTCACTATGTATGATAACTTTTATCAATTGGAGTCTTGTTGCTCAAAAAGAAAAAGACCGTATCCCAAAAGGAAACGGCCCGGTGATCTTTGTATCAAGCCAGGAAATTAAGCTCTTCAAGCTTTTCTAGAAATGCGATGACAGATGTCTTGCATTCTTCCTCACTCACTTCGTATTCTGCAAGCAGAGAAGCAACAAGGTCGGAAACTGTAGTCTCTGTCTGGATCCTATCCCAGATATCGTTGCCGACACCCTTGATCATATAATACTTGCCGGTCTCAAAGTCGATCATCACCTTTTCCCCTGAGAGGTCAGTCACATTGATGCCGGGCTTTAGCTTGATGCTTGATGACATGTCCATAAAAAATCCTCCGTAATCATGCACAGATATATTCTTGAAAATTAATGTGCATGCTTATAATAAAATGATTTAAGAATTATTTCAAGTATGTTAGAATTTATAATATGGGTTTGGTTAAATATTTAACTATATGAAAGAAATACGACGGGGATGATATTAACATGAACTATTTACTGATGATGGACTATCTTGCCGATCTTATTAAGGCAGAGTTCGACAAGACCGATATTCCTGCTATTCCTGAAGGGATCAGCTTTGACGAATTATTTGATGTTGCAGGAAGAGGTCAGATTCTCTACATGGTCTTGTCCGGTGTTATACAGACGGATATTCCGGAAGAGGTTAAAGAGCATATAAGACCTGTGCTGGTCAGGAGTACATTAAAGACACTGGCTCAGGTTACTGCAGCCAGAGAGCTGGAAGAAGCTCTTGAAGCAAACGGAGTACGTAATCAGGTGCTGAAGGGTACTGTGCTGAAGCAGATCTATCCCAGACCTGAGATGAGAGAGATGAGCGATATAGACTTCATGGTTTATGATGAGACCATGGATCATAGTACAGAGGTTGTGAAGGCTCTGGGCTATGAGATGGATAAGGCTATATCCCATCATATTATTTTTCATAAGAAGCCTTTCCTGATGGTAGAGATGCACTGGTCCCTCTATGACAAGCATGTGGATAAGGGGCAGTACCTCTATTTCAAGGATAATTTTAGATCTGTAAAGAAAGAGGGAGCAGAGTATACCTATGAGTTTACCAATGAAGACTTTTATGTATACATGATCTCCCATATGGCCAAGCACTTCTATGAGCAGGGGTGCGGTGTCAGGAACCTCCTGGACATTTATGTATATTGGAATAAATATGGCGCTGTCATGAATCAGGAAATCCTTAAGGCAGAGCTTTCAAGGTGCGGCCTTGTAGATTTCGAAGAGCACATGAAGAATCTGGCTTATATCTGGCTTGATAAGAGAAAGAGCAATAAGTTTTACAATGATCTCTTTGCTTATATGCTTGATTGCGGCATTTACGGCAAGGGTGAGAACGGTGTCTGGGGCCAGCTGGCCAAGGACAAGGGCGGAGCATCTGGTAAGGATGCTGTGCTGAGGTATTATTTCCCTTCGATCGATCGTATGAAAGAGCATTATCCTGTACTGGAGAAGGCTCCCTTTCTTCTGCCTGCCACTTGGATACACAGGGGTATCACAGGTGTGTCAGATAAGAGTAAGATGGACAGGAGAAAGAAGCTGGTGGAAAGCAGTGAGAGCCGCGCTACTGACATGATCTCCATATATAAGAAATTAAAGCTGGATTTTAACAGCCAGTGATGGAGTCGAGGATTTGTATTACAAATGCTGCCTGTGGGTAAGATGGCATTTGTATATATTTTGGTTTTAGGGTGATCTATTATTCGTTTGGAGTTATTTAATGAGTGTTATAGGAAGAGGTATACGTTTTCTTCGTTTTAACAGACACAGAAGGATGTCTATCAAGGCATTTTTGTATTCTGCTGAGTTCAGGTTCAAGATATTATTTATAGATCCAAAGAAGATATATAAGGAATGGGGCATCGAAGGAGAGGAATCTCCTGAAGATGCTGATATATCAGCTTATCGTCTGTGCAGAAATGTGGCTCTCGTTGTTGAGCATGTATGTAACCGTACCAGGTGGGAGAGTAAGTGTCTTGTCAGGGCGCTTACTGCACAGAGGCTCCTTGCAGAAAAAGGCGTGGAATCCACCATGTATCTGGGCTGTAAGCTTGATGAACATGGTAAAATGGTGGCCCATGCATGGGTTAGATGCGGCAAAGTATATGTGACAGGAGGCAATGGCGAAGGCTATGCCATTGTTGACAGGTTCAGATCCAGGATAGCTTGATACGTGTGAGGCTGCATATGTACAAAATACTTATGGTGGATGACGATAAAGAAGTCCTGAGCATCAACAAGAAGTTCTTTGAGAATAATGACTGCTCGGTTATGATCTGCAGCGACCCCCTTACTGCAAGCAGGACTGCTCGTAATTTTAATCCGGATTGTATCCTGCTGGATGTTATGATGCCGGGGATGGATGGATACGAGCTTTGCAGGGATCTTAGGGGCTTTACCAATGCTCCCATACTCTTCCTGTCAGGCAAAGTTTCTGAAGAGGCCAAGGAAGAGGGCTTTATGGCAGGCTGTGATGATTATATAGAAAAACCCTATAATATCAGGGAAGTATATATGAGGATAGTAGCCAACATCAGGCGTAACCGTGCTGTGGCAGGCCAGGTCAGACATGAGTCCAATACTATTGAGATATCGCCCCTTACCATCCAGACAGTGACTCATACAGTTACAGCTTTTGGAGAGGAGATACCTCTCTCCGGTAAGGAGTATGAGGTGCTGAGATATCTGGTTGATAATGCCGGCCGCGAAGTGACCTTTGAGGATATCGGTATTAGTATCTGGGGGAGCTATAGTGAAGCTGATCGCAGGTCTGTCACTGTTAATGTATCCCGCCTTAGGAAGAAGCTTACGGAATATACCGGGATGGACAATCTTATTGAGACTGTATGGGGATACGGCTATAGATTTGTTAGCAGGTGATCTGTTTTAACTAAATAACGATAATTTATTATTTTTATATCATGAAACCGTTTGGCCCTTTGTTTATAAGGGTCAAGGCGGTTTTTTTATACTTGGTTTTGGATGAGAATCTTCTATTAATATATAGATGCCAAAATATGCCAAAAAAATGCAAGATTATGACAAAACTCATGTGGACTTATAAATCTGATTGTTTTTATGATGATATTTATCATATTATGTTGAAGTTATTAGAATTATAGGTTTGTAGGCATTAAACAAAGTTTTATTGGAGGCGTTACAATGAAAAAAAGAATCTGGGGATTCCTTGCTGCGTGCATGGCAGTGCTTATTGCATTTGCCACATTCAGCCATAGTTTTCTTGTGGCTACGGCTGATGAGATCAGCGATCTTGCCGATTATGCACAGGCGTCAGATGAGGTTCAGACAATAGATCAGGAGCTTGAAGCAGCAGTAGATCCTGCTACTGAAAGCGAAGCTGAATCAGAAGTTTCAGCAGAGGCCCAGGCAGAGTTGATGACTGAGAACATAGCTTATGAGGATACTGTCGGAGATTCTTCTATAGCTGCAGATGAAGCAGTAGAAGTCCTTGCAGGTGAGCCTTCCGGAGAAGCTGCTACAGAGACCGCAGATGATAGCGTCAGCAATCTGATCACTGTTACATATCTGGCAGGAGAGGGCGGAAGCGTATCTCTTACAAGTGAATGTACAGATAGTAGCAATGCTTCATATCAGGGAAGCACTGCTGTTGCAGGCGAGGGATACAGCTTTAGCAACTGGACGGTTAATGAAGAGTGTGTTTCCACTGAGCCTTATCTGAATCCTGCAGATTATGCAAATGTTAGCGATAATATTGTATTTACTGCAAATTTTGCTCCTATGGCTGCAGATACAGCTTCTTTCCCTGCTGTGGATTTTGGCACTCAGACTGTGGGCAGCACTGGTATCTCCATCAAGGCACCCCAGGGCGCTTTTCCTGCAGGAGTCAAGGTGGTGATCAATCCTGTAAGCGCAGCCTGCGTTGTAGACAATGTCAACGATGCTATGACAGGAACAGAAGTAGCGCAGTCTGATATCCTTGCTTTTGATATCAGCTTCTATGTAAATGATATCACTGAGGATCTTCAGCCCAGACTTCCCATCAGCGTGGAGTTCTCCAATGTTGATCTTTCAGGTGACAGCCTGGAAATATATCACATGAAGGATGAGAATTCTGAGGCTACCAAGCTTGCAGAGTCATCCAATGACGGATATATTGAAGTAAATAATGCCACAGACTTCTCCATATATGTTATTGCCGCTCCCGATATCGTGACTGATGAGGAGGGCAATGAGTACTATCTTCTTACATACAATTTCTATAACGCAGAAGGCAGTAAGCTTCTGTCTTCACAGACACTGAAAGCTCCTGTAGAAGGTGAGGGAGCAGGAACTACTCTTGAAATGCTATATGAGCCAGTAGTAGATGAGATTGAAGGATACAAGTTCCTTGGATGGGCCGGAACTGCAAAGGCTGATACTGCAACTGAGAGCTTTACCTTTGATCAGCAGATCACAGGAGTAACAGCAGGAGGCACAGTAAATGTATATGCCGTATATGCAGAAGTTCATTATGTGTTCTTCATGGACAGAGCAGATGATAACGGCGAGTACAACAGAGTACTTGTTACCAAAGAAGGTAAGAAGGGTGATGTGATCAGTACGTCAGATGTGAACGTGATCATGAGCTCTGTTGAGGGCCTGGTAGGCTGGTGCCTTGATACAGATCTTACCAAGAAGGTAAATGAAGTAACTATTGCTGATAGAGATATCAGACTTTATCCTAATGTAGGTATGGGACATTATCTGTATTTTGATGCCGGAGAAGAGGGCAGCTATACAGAGCCTATGTTTGTAGCTGTTGGAGATGTGACAGTTAAGCCCGGAAAAACTCCTGTTCGCCAGGGCTATGAGTTTGTAGAGTGGACTGTTACTGAAGGCGGAGCTGCCTTTGAGTTTGGCAAGGCACTGACAGCTGATACCACTGTATATGCTAAGTGGAAGCCGGTTCTGGTGAAGTATACAGTTGTATATTGGCAGCAGAATATAGATGATGATAAGGATCTGGAAGAGACTGACAGGACTTATGATTACAAGGAGTCTGTTACAAGGTATGCGCTTACCGGTTCTGAGATCAGTATTGAAGAAGCTGACAAAGAGTTGGATTATCACGGCTTCCATTTTGGACATGTGGGTATCCAGGGTGATATGGCAAGTGATACCACTGCTAAGGCAGACGGAACATCTGTTATAAATGTATGCTACGACAGAGATTACATGACGGTAGCATTCAAATATGTAGACTATGGTACAGATACTAAGTATGTATATAAAGATTATTACACAATAGGTGAGAACGGCTATTTCACTGGTCTCTATGGACAAAAGCTCTCTAAGTATGGCTATAACTGGCCGGGATCCACAGCATTCCAGTTCTGTACTTTTACAGAAGCGAAGCCTAATAGTTATAAAGTTGGTAGGATTCTGAATTATCTGGATGCATTCCTTTTCGATGATTTCATATTGGATCAGGAATACAGTAAGGGAGATGGTCAGCAGCTGCTTCCTGTATATTGGAATCAGAGAGCTGCTGAGTGCGAAGTTAGATTCTACACAGAGAACCTTGATGGAGACTGGGATGTATTCCAGACCTTCAACATTGGTAAAAAGAATACTTTTGATCTCACTGATAAGTTTACTGGATTTGCTCTATATGATTATGCATTCATAGATAAGAATGGCTTTGATGATAAGTTTGAAAATGCTGATTGGAAATCTGCTACAGCAAATACCAGACTTAATCATGGCAAGACAGGTCAGGTCCTTGCAGTTCGTTATAAGAGACTCTCTTACGACTTTGTATACTACAATTACAATGGCGAGGAGCTGGTAGTACCTGTAAAGTATGAGGATAATATCCTGAGTGCTCTTAAAGCAGCTGATGCATATGACTTTGAAGTATCCCATCCTGCTGAGGTACCTGTTCACTATGAATTCACAGGATGGTATAAGGACAAGACTTGTAAAGTGCCCTTTGACTTTGATTATAATATGCCTGCCAATAATGTTCTGGCATTTGCAAAGTGGGAAGGTCTGAAACAATGTAAGCTGATAGCTCATGTAGCTATGGAAGATGACTCTGATTATTACAGCTATGATGTACCTTATGGTGAAGCATTTGAAAGCGGAAGGCTTCCTTCGGTAAATAACGGTGAAAAGAGTTTCTCAGCATTAGAAGAATCTGCACAGGAAGCTATAACTATTCCTTCAGGATACAGCTTTGTGGGCTGGACCGAGAAGGATGCAGACGGTAACTATATCATCTATAACTTTAATACCAGGCTTTATGAGGATAAGGAGCTTTTCCCTTATTACATCAATAAAGAGAACCATATGGTGATCTATGATCCCAATGGTGGTATGGGTAACGTATCGGATACTGTTCTTTATGCTGAAGGTTCCGCTGCAGATGTAAAGGATGGAAGCGTGCTCACTCCTCCTGCAGGCAAAGTCGGCTTCACAGGATGGAATACAGCTGCTGATGGAAGCGGCAAGAGTTACTTTGCAAATGATAAGGTTGAATTTGTAAAAGAGAATTACAATGACGGAAGCAATATCAGGCTCTATGCTATGTATGCAGATGCTGGCCTTCCCACATCTCTGACCTATCATGCAAATAATGGCAGCGGTAAGACTCATACGGTTGACCTGGCCAATAATAAGACAGTTACCATTAGCACAGTAGGTAAGCTTGGCTTCAAGTATCCCGGATATACATTTGTAGAGTGGAATACAAAGCCCGACAGATCAGGTATAGCATATAAGGGTGATATCCTCCTGGATAATCTGACAGAGAATGATCTCTATGCTATCTGGGTGAAGAAGACAGTGCCTGTAAATCCCCCTGTCAATCCTCCTGTTGATCCGCCTGTAACACCTCCGACTATCCCTTCAGAGAGGCCCGGCATCACAGTTCTTGGTGCCACTGATGGACCTGCAGTTCTTGGAATATTCAGAAGTGCAGAAGACGGAGAGGTTCTTGGAGTAAGAGGCAGGAATACAGGTGATAATTTCAGCCTGCTGGCAAGCCTTACGGTAATAGTTATTGCTGCGTTAGGAATAGCTTTTCTTCTCATCAGGAAGAAAACTAAATAATTTAAGAACCTAATAGATATTTATTTAGATAATAAGCTGCAGAAAATCATAAAGTTTTCTGCAGCTTTTACATATGGAATGCACATAAGCCATCATTGGGCCTCTTATCAACTCCAAGAAGCTGGCAAAAAGCGAAGCGTTTGCGAGTTTAACCTTTTCATCATATAAAAAAATAAGCCGTGAAAACGAATTTGTTTTCACGGCTTAAGTCAACCTTACTTCAGAAGATTAAACTTCTGCACCGATTCCTGATGCATAATCTGTGGGATTGCATGCAGGGATGATAGGCTCTACTTCTACAGGCTGATCCTCTACAGGACGCTCTCTATGGCAGCTTGTGCTCTCAATTGTGCAGAACTGTACTTCAGGTGTTTCCCATTTCTTCATTTCATTTTCCTCCTCTTGGTATCGAGTGTTTTTTCTCATATTCTGATTATAGCAAGTTGTTGTTGAAAGTGAATAAATATAACAAGATTGTTAGATTTTATTTGTAAAAACAATATATAATCTGTGAATATTTATAGGTCGGAAGGAAGAGTATTGCGCTATAATGTATGATGGTGTTGTGATTTGGTGATTACTTGTCCTAGTCTAAAATAACCTTCATTGGAAAGGCTAAAGCTATGAAGAAGTTTACAAGTCCTGATGTTAGTAAGAGTACTATAGAAGAACTTTCTGCCAGACTTATAGAAGCTAATAAGAAGCTGGTGGAAGAAGAAAGTCACAGGACCATGATGATAGAGAACATATCTCATGACCTCAGGGCTCCCCTTACAGCTATCAGGAGCTGTGTGGAGCTGATGGAGAGTGAGTTTATGAAGCGTGGAATAGCTAAGGGTAAAGCTTCATCTGGTTCGGAACAGTATGGCTTGTGGGAAGAAATGGAGCGTCTGCTCCATATTATGGATTCCAGGACCCTGGCTATGGAATCTCTTGTGGATAATCTCTATTATCTGGCCGGCCTTGAAAATGGACGATATGAGCCAAAACTTCAGAAGGTGCCAATTGACCAGTTTCTTGAGGAGTATTATTACAGCATTGAATCCGATTCCAAGTATGCTCATAAAAAGTTGGAGCTGGATATAGATGAGGGCTACGCTGCATATGTGAATATCGATCCCGGACTTATGACCAGAGTTCTGGACAATCTATTTACAAATGCCGGTAAATATTCCGAAGATGATGCCATGATCAGGCTCTCGCTCCTTGGCGCTGCCGATAATAAATCGTGTACCTATGGCTTTAATGATGGTATAATAGGCAAGAATGCTGTGATTTTTGCTGTGACTGACAGCGGCATAGGTATACCGGAAGGCGCCTTGGAGGACATATTTGAGAGAACCTATATGGTCTCTGATGCCAGGACTCCTACAGGCACTAAAGGGAGCGGTCTTGGTCTTGCCATTGCCAGAGAAATAGTCTCCATGCATAACGGAACTATATGGTGTGAAAGCAAGGTTGGAGAAGGTAGCAGCTTTTATGTATGCCTTCCTGCTATGGAGAAGTAGAATTGCGTAAGTTAAGAAAGTTTATTTTTTATTTTTCAATATTTTTGCTCTTTCTTGGGATATTGATCATCATTTATCTGACCAGGCAGACCAGGGAGCAGACATTGTGGCTTAGTAACGCCGGTGCGAGAGCTTTTTCAGAGTTTTTTCCCTGGCATGAGAATCAATACTGGGTGATGCTCAAGCTCAATAATCCCAGAAAGCTCATACATGTATATCAGGGTTTTGCCTTTGGCGTCATCGTAGAGACTTTGGTGCTCACTGCGCCGGGCAAAAAAGTCAGGATCTTTCTCAGGTCCTATCTGGCTGTTCTTATATGTTTCTACATCTCTTTTTTGGATCAGCTCCATAAGCGCTTTGTGCCCGGGAGAGAATTTGATTTTGCTGATATCATAAGAGATGCTATGGGGTATTTTGTTTCTATCACCATTGTGCTTATTATTGCACTTATCATAAAAGGTATATATAAGCTTTGTTCAATAATATTTCTTAGGAGGAGTGTTGAGGAATGAGAGAGTTTAAGGATCTGAAAATAGCTGTTGCGGGTACGGGATATGTGGGATTATCCCTGGCAACTCTGTTATCCCAAAATCACGATGTTACAGCGGTGGATATTATCCCTGAGAAGGTAGAGAAGATCAATAACAGGATCTCCCCTATCCAGGATGAGTATATTGAGAAGTTTTTTAAAGAAAAAGAGCTTAGGCTCACTGCAACTACAGACGGGGAGGCTGCATATAAAGAGGCTGATATTGTCATTATCGCAACTCCCACTAATTATGATGCTGCCAAGAACTTCTTTGACACATCAGCAGTTGAAGCTGTTATCGATCTGGTAAGCATGGTCAATCCCGAAGCAGTTATGGTCATCAAGTCTACTATCCCTGTAGGATATACTGGACATATCAGAGAAGCCAAGAATGTACGTAATCTGATCTTTAGCCCTGAGTTTCTGAGAGAGTCCAAGGCACTCTATGACAATCTCTATCCCAGCCGTATCATTGTCAGCACTGATCCTGAGGATGATAAGCTCACAGCAGCAGCTCATACATTTGCAGAGCTTCTTAAGGAGGGTGCTGAAAAGGAAGATATAGACGTATTGTTCATGGGCTTTACAGAAGCTGAGGCTGTTAAGCTTTTTGCCAATACCTACCTTGCTCTCAGAGTATCATATTTCAACGAGCTGGATACCTATGCTGAGATGAAGGGACTGAATACCCAGGATATCATCAAGGGTGTATGTCTGGATCCCAGAATTGGCAGATTCTATAATAATCCTTCCTTTGGCTATGGCGGATACTGCCTGCCCAAGGATACCAAGCAGCTCCTGGCCAATTATCAGGATGTGCCCGAGAATCTTATTGAGGCTATTGTAGAGTCCAACCGTACCAGAAAAGATTTCATTGCTGATCAGGTGCTGAAGAAAGCAGGCTACTATACCTATTCTGACGAGACAGGCTATGAGCCTGACCACGAGAAGAGCGTTACCATCGGTGTATACCGCCTTACCATGAAGGCCAATTCCGATAACTTCCGCCAGTCCTCTATCCAGGGCATCATGAAGAGGGTAAAGGCTAAGGGCGTATCCTGTATTGTATATGAACCCACTCTTACAGATGGCTCCACATTCTTTGGCAGCACTGTAGTTAATGATCTGAAGGATTTTGCTGAAAAAGCTGATGTTATCATTGCTAACAGATACTCAGAGGATCTGGATGCATGGAAGGATAAGGTATATACCAAGGATCTCTTCCACGATAACTGATTTTATAACGAGCAAAAAGCGAAGCGTTTGCGAGTTTAACGAAAGGTTCTGTTCATGAACATAATTTTACTATCAGGAGGTTCAGGTAAAAGACTCTGGCCCCTGAGTAATGATGTGCGCTCCAAGCAGTTCATCAAGATATTCAAGAAAGATGACGGCTCCTATGAATCTATGGTCCAGCGCATGTATAACCGGATCCTGGCTATAGATCCCGATGCAGCCATAACTGTGGCTACATCCAAGAGCCAGGTATCTGCCATCCACAACCAGATAGGCGAGAGGGTAGGTATATCTGTAGAACCTGCCAGGAGGGACACTTTTCCCGCTATCGCCCTTGCTGCAGCATATCTTAAGGATGTACAGCAGGTGGGAGAGGATGAAGGCGTAGTCATTTGCCCTGTGGATCCTTACGTGGATGATGACTACTTCAGAGTATTAAATGAGATGTTTGGTATTGCTGAGGAGAGAGAGGGAGGACTTACCCTGATGGGAATAGAGCCCACTTATCCCAGTGAGAAATACGGCTATATCATCCCTGAGTCCAAGGATAAGATCAGCAGGGTATCTACTTTCAAGGAAAAGCCTGATGCTGAGACTGCCAAGGGATATATTCAGAAAGGTGCGCTTTGGAATGGAGGCGTCTTTGCCTGCAGGCTGTCCTATATACTGGGCAGGGCACATGAGCTTATAGACTTTACAGATTACAAGGAGCTATACAATAAGTATAAATCTCTGGAAAAGATCAGCTTTGATTATGCTGTTGTAGAGAAGGAGTCTGATATCAGAGTGGTGAGATTCTCCGGTGTCTGGAAGGATCTGGGTACCTGGAATACACTGACCGAGGCTATGGAGGATTCCTCTATCGGCAAGGTGGTCCTCAATGATAAATGCTCCAATGTCCATGTGATCAATGAGATGGATGTACCTGTGGTATGCATGGGCCTTAAGGATATGGTTGTGGCTGCATCTCCTGAAGGTGTCCTTGTTTCTGACAAGGAGCAGTCATCCTATATCAAGCCTATAGTGGACAGTATCAATCAGCAGATCATGTTCTCTGAGAAATCCTGGGGATCCTTTAAGGCTGTGGATGTAGAGGATACCAGCCTGACCATCAAGGTGACACTTCGCCCCGGACACAGGATGAACTATCATGCCCATGAGCACAGGGATGAAGTATGGACAATAGTATCCGGCAAGGGTACTGCAGTGGTGGACGGTGTCAAGACCCCTGTGGGGCCAGGAGATGTGATAGAGATGAAAAAGGGCCAGCGCCATACACTTATAGCTGATACCAAGATAGTAGCTATTGAGGTTCAAATGGGCAAGGATATCAGTGTTGAAGACAAAATAAAGTGCGAAGAGGATTTCTGAGCAGTATTATAAATAATGGAATAAAGCCTTGATGGTGGATTGAAAAGTGACTTTTATCAAGATATAAAGAGGATCTTACATGTCATATACACCTGATTTTAAACAAATGAAGAAGAGCATTCATGAGGCAGAGAGTCTGGATGCTCTTCTTCTTCAATTAATCGAGGAAGAAGATAAGAGAAAAGAAGAGCTGCTCCTTGTAATAAATAAGCTTCATTATCAGAAGGCTTATGAGCTGCTGGGAGATATGTCTGTGGATAAGCTCTCAGAAGCTGACAGCTCTATAAGAGTGGCGCCTCTTAAAAAGGCCGGCATTACGAATATCAGGCAGGTATTGGATGCAAGTCACAGACAGCTCCTTTTGATATCCGGAATAGGTGAGCAGGGAGCTGCCAATATCAAGGCGGCTGCAGATGGATTTCTGGAGTCTATGGCAAAGACTGCCTATATTCATATTAATGCAGATCGGCCCTCAGAAGCTGATATAGAGCTGGTACATATGCTCTTTAGATATCTGAATCAAAGAGAGATATCCCGAGAAGCAGATAAGATATACAAGGCAGAGCACGAAGGGATAGTAGCTGCAATAAATGGTCTTAGCTGCAGGAATTATATTAAATGGATATTTACATCATCAGATAATAAATATAAAGTGCAGGAAGCCTTTACATCCCTTCTCTCCATATTGGCAGGAGGGCTGGGGGATAAAGTGTACAGGCTTCAGGGTCTTAGTACAGATCTGATGAATTATGGCACAGACACTTCCTGGCAGGGCTTTATGCGCAGCTCTGCTGCTTATTATGCTGTACTTGAGACCATAGATCAGTCCTTTAGTCCTGCGCCCCTTAGCGGCTCTTTCCCTGCCAGACTGGCCGATGAGATCATGAAGGAAGAACCGGACCTGTCAATGCTGAATGTAACCCTCAGGCCTTATCAGGATTTTGGCTGCAAATATATCCTGCATCAGAAGAGGGTGCTACTTGGAGATGAAATGGGTCTGGGTAAGACTATTCAGGCTATAGCAGCTATCAGCTCTCTGGCAGCAGGGCTTGAAAGGGGTCATTTCCTGGTAGTATGTCCTGCCAGCGTACTGATCAACTGGGAGAGGGAGATCAGAAAGCACAGTGAATTAAAGAGCATTATGATCCACGGTAGCCAAAAATACCCTGCAGCTGAGGAATGGGTGGCAAGTGGAGGTGTGGCTGTCACCAATTATGAAAGCGTGGATGAGATTCTGGAGAAGACGCCCCGCGACTTTTACATAGACATGCTGGTGGCTGATGAAGCCCATTATGTAAAGAATCCTGAGGCTAAGAGGACCATATATCTAAAGAAGATATGCGGATATGCAGAAAGGATACTCTTTATGACAGGTACTCCTCTGGAAAATAATGTGGCGGAGTTCTGTAATCTGCTGGAGATCCTTCAGCCTGAAATAGCTGCGAAAGCCAGGCAGAACAGCTTTATGAATGATATACCACAGTTTCGTGAGATGCTCTCTCCTGCGTATCTTCGCCGTAACAGAGAGGATGTCTTAAAGGAACTTCCTGAGCTAAATGACAAGGCAGAGTGGTGTGAGATGACTGATGAAGACAGATTGGCATACCAGCAGGCACTTCAAGGCGGAGCTTTTATGACCCTTAGAAGGGTAGCATATCTCCAGGATGATCCCCTGACTTCATCCAAGATCAGAAGGCTCCTTGAGATCTGCGAGCAGGCCAGGGCTGATCACAGAAAGATTATAGTGTTCTCCTATTATCTGGATACTCTGGATAAGGTGATGAGGGCTCTTGGAGACATATGCCTGCCTATGATAAATGGGAGTATCAGTCCTATGAGGCGTCAGGAAATAGTGGATAAGTTTAACGAAGCAGAAGATGGCGCCGTACTGCCAGATCAGATACAGGCAGGAGGTACAGGTCTTAATATACAGGCTGCCAGTATAGTCATATTTTGCGAACCTCAGATCAAGCCTTCACTGGAACAGCAGGCCCTATCAAGGGCCTATCGCATGGGCCAGGTCAGGAGCGTATTTGTACATCATCTCCTATGTGAGAATACCATTGACGATGAGATACTCTCACTTCTTGAGGAGAAGGAGACTATCTTTGATAACTATGCAGATCAGTCGGCTATGGGACATGAGAATATGAAGCTGGAGAATAACAGACTGATCAGCGAGATCATAGAGCGGGAGAGGCAAAAGTACCTTCCTGCGCCCCTGACTGACTGACAGAATGATATTTTATAATGCATCAGAATCAAGAATTATAGTAAAGGGGCCGCTGTTAACAAGCCCCACCTTCATATCAGCGCCAAAGATTCCCTTTTCCACGCATGGAACTGACTCTTTGCATTTGGAGATTATATATTCATAGAGATCATTAGCAAGCTCAGGTCCGGCTGCATCAGTAAAGCCGGGCCTGTTCCCATGTCTGCAATCAGCATATAAAGTAAACTGGGATATGAGAAGAAGTGAACCTCCCACGTCCTTAAGGGAGAGATTGGTCTTGCCGTTTTCATCAGGGAATATACGCAGGCCCAGCATCTTCTTTACCATCTTGTCAGCAATCTGCTCATTATCCTCATGTCCTATACCTATGAGCACCATGTAGCCCTTGCTGATCTCGCCCACTGTCTTACCTTCTATTTTTACATCTGCATTATCTACAAGCTGTATCACAAAACGCATATTGCACCCTCCCTAATTGTCAGTGTTCATGGAAGAACAAAGAATATGTGAAATAAAGCCGCTAATAGCAATAATACATAAATAATTCCGTGACCACAAGACTATTTATTTTTGGTAAATGATTGACTTAGCCGTACGGCTAAGTTTATATTATTCTTATAAGAGTTTAGCCGTACGGCTAAAACTATTGTATATTTATGGTTCGAAGCCGTACGGCTAAGCGATACATTTGCTATACTATACAAATCCATAATAAGGAGAGAGTATATATGTTTATAACAGATACATATTTATTTGGTGATGCTATAAAAAGGCGCAGAAAAGAACTTGGGTATACTCAGAGCTATATTTCAGAGTACACCGGTTTTAGTGTGAGTTTTATTTCCGACCTCGAGAATGGCAAAAGTACGGCTGAGCTTGGGAAAGCAATATATCTTGCAAATATGCTTGGCCTAGATATTGAAATCAATGTAAGAGGTGGCAAATGAAGAAGTATGATGTATTTTTGGAAATAAGTGGTGAGCAGGTGCTTGTAGGGAATATTGAAGGAAATTCATTTGAGGATGCAAGTTTTTGTTATGCACCGGAATATTTATCACAAAGCAGTTCACAGGCAATATCGGTTTCTATGCCACTTCGAGAAATATCTTTTTCTCCTCAAAGAACAAAAGCTTATTTTGATGGATTACTTCCTGAAGGTTTTATGAGAAAAGCCATTGCAAGTAACATGCATTTTGACGAAGGTGATTATTTGTCTATATTACATCATTTGGGAAAAGAATGCCTTGGCGCAATTAGGATCGATGAAAAAGGAAGCAAAGAAACACATGGCTACGATGCTATATCATCTAAACAGGTCAAAGAACTGGCATCCGAAGGAGCAAGCAAATCTTCAGAGTTGGTGATAAAGACGCACCTGTCGTTAACAGGCGCATCAGGAAAAGTTGGTTTATACTACGATGAGCAGAACAATAAATGGTTCCTTCCAAGAGGAATTGCTCCGAGTACACATATTGTAAAACAGAGTCATATTCGCCTTGATGGGATTGTGACAAATGAGCAAATATCAATGATGGCTGCTGCTAAAAGCGGTATAGAAATACCGGAGAGTTTTATCATTAATCTTGGAAAAGGAATAGACTCTGAAGTTCTATTTGCAACGAAGAGATATGACAGAATAATTAGGGAAAACTCGGAAACTATTAACGGACTAAAACGTCCTTTTAGGCTTCATCAGGAGGATTTTGCCCAGGCTATGGGCATTTCATCAACAAATAAATATGAAAAAATTGGAGATGACTATGCCGTTAAGATGTTTGATATTATCCGTAAGTATTCAGCAATACCTTTGGAAGACCAGATAAAGTTATGGAGACGGATTGTGTTCAATTTTGTTCTGGGGAATACTGACGCTCATATAAAGAACTATTCTTTATTATATAGTGAAGATCTTATGAAAAAGAGGTTGGCTCCAGCATATGATATGATCAGTACCGTAATATATGAAGCTACAACAAGAGAAATGGCTTTTGGAATTGGTGGAAAGAGATTTTTGGATGACATACAGATAGATGATTTTAAAATATTGGCTTCACAAGTAGGAATAGGTCAGAGGATTGCTATACGGGTGTATGAAGAAGTATTAGGCAATTTTGAGAAGGCTATATTGGAATCATCGAGAGAACTGGCTTCCATTGGTTTTGAGAATGCTATGGTAATTGGAGATAGGATACTGTTGGCCAGAAAAAAAATTCTATAGAATATGCGTTAGATTATATTGGGTAAAAATATGTGCTAAAGATATTTGTTTGATTACTGTTACACGGGGGATTCTTATTAATTTCTTTATAATCAGATAATACTTATATCATTGTTTCTTAACCGTTAGATAATTGAATGACTGTTATAGCTGTGCTATAACATATACAAGAGATGAGAAAAGAAGAAATAAATCTCTAAAGCGGTAACAAAACAACAATAGTAGCTGCAGCTGCCTTATAAAAGCATCTGCAAGGTAAGAAACAATGAAAGGAAGTGTTTGTTATGTTGATGCCTATGCTTTGGTCAAATGATTGTGATAGTGATTTTTGGGATCCATTTGAAAACTGGAATAGGGCTGCTGAGAGATTCCTGACCAATGATCTTACTCAAAGCAGCGGTATGAAGACTGATGTTATAGAGAACGAGCACGATTATACTCTTGAAGCTGATCTGCCCGGCTTTAACAAGGAAGACATCGGTGTGGATCTGAAAAACGGAGTACTGACAATCAGTGCTAGCCACAAGGAAAACAAGGATGAGAAAAATAAGGAAGGCAAATATGTACGCCGTGAGCGCAGAGAGATGTCTTATCAGAGGAGCTTCACTGTTGGTGATGATATGAGACCTGAAGATATTAATGCAAGCTATGATAACGGCGTATTGACTGTTACCATCCCTAAGAAAGAGATCGAAGAGAAGAGTCAGGAGCCACTTAAGATTGAAGTTCATTGACTGTTATCAGGGAACTGATTGAATATATAAAATAATCAAGATAACCCACCACCTTTAGGTGGTGGGAATATCTTGATTACGGGTGCGGGGTTATAAGCCCCGTACCCGTAGAACTGCGTCAGCAGTGATTTTATAACGAGCAAAAAGCGAAGCGTTTGCGAGTTTAACTTGTTTTAACAAATAGTAATAAAAAAGCTATTGTACCAGTCACTTTTTGGTACAATAGCTTTTTGAATCATCTGCTATTATTTTGATAATAGCGCCTGGTCGTTGTCGAACTCTTCGCCGGATACTTCCTCAAACTTGTGAAGAAGAGTCTCAACGGTCAGGTTCTTTTTTTCTTCGCCGCTGATATCCAGGATGATACGGCCTTCGCTCATCATGATGAGTCTGTTGCCATGAGCTATTGCATCGCGCATGTTGTGAGTGATCATCATGGTGGTGAGCCCTGCCTTTGATACGACCTTTTCGGTTGCATTTAATACCTTTTCGGCAGTCTTGGGATCAAGAGCTGCAGTATGCTCATCAAGGAGCAGTATCTTGGGAGTCTGGAGCGTGGCCATGAGAAGGGTCAGAGCCTGTCTCTGGCCACCGGAGAGGAGACCTACCTTGGCAGTAAGTCTGTCTTCCAGACCCAGGTCCAGGATAGAGAGTCTTTCTTTGTACATCTCTCGCTCAGCTTTGGAGATCTGTGTCTTGAAGGGAAGACGGGGCTTGCCTCTTCTGTAAGCAAGTGCGAGATTTTCCTCTATCTGCATGGTTGCAGCTGTTCCGGTCATAGGGTCCTGAAAGACTCTGCCTATAAGGCTGGCTCTCTTATAATCAGGAAGTCCTGTTACATCGACTCCTCCTATAGTGATTTTGCCCTCATCTATGGGCCATACACCGGCTACGGCATTGAGCATGGTTGATTTACCTGCACCGTTGCCTCCGATCACTGTCACGAAATCTCCGGCATTAAGAGTGAGGTTCAGGCCGTTTAAGGCTACCTTTTCATTGATGGTTCCGGGATTAAAAGTTTTGCATACATTCTGTAATTCAAGCATTTTCTCTGCCATTTCTCAGCCCTCCCTGACTTTCTGCGCGTTTTTGCCTGCTTTTTTGAAGGAAGCTCTGCGCTGGTTCTGTATATAGGGCACAGCAAGGAAGATAGCTACAATTACAGCTGTAAGGAGCTTGAGATAGTTAGTATCAAGCTTGAGCCACAATACCAGTTTAACAAGGATGTAATAGATAACGCCGCCGGATGCAATAAAGGTGAGTCTGAGTGCAAAGTTCATCTTTTTGCCAAATAAGGCATCACCAAGGACTTCACCGATGATAACAGCGGCCAGACCGATGACGATGGAGCCTCTGCCCATATTGATATCAGCGTAGCCCTGGAACTGAGCCATAAGGCTGCCGGAGAAGGCTACTATACCATTGGAAAGAGAAAGGCCCAGTACTGTCATTTTGTTAATGCTGATGCCATTGGCTTTGGCCATCTGGGCATTGCAGCCTGTAGCTCTGATAGCCGAACCCTGCTCAGTACCAAAGTAGAGATAGAGCAGTGCGATAAGTATCATAGTGATCACAAGGCCTGTTCCAAGTGCCAGATTGACATACCTGGAAGAGAGTATCAGCTGGAATCTGTCTACGCTGATAGCCTGATTTGCCTTCATGCCCATGATGGCCAGATTGATGGACCAGAGAGCATACTGGGTGAGGATTCCTGCAAGAATAGCGGGGATACCAAACATGGTATGCAAGAGACCTGTTACAAAGCCTGCCAGCATACCTGCAAGAGTTGCTGAAATACAAGCAACGAAAGGATTGAAGCCAGCCATGATCATCATGACAGCTATAGCGCCTCCTGTTGTAAAAGTACCGTCAACAGAAAGGTCTGCGATATTGAGGATCCTGAAGGTGATATAAACACCAAGAGCCATTATGCCCCAGATAAGACCCTGAGCGGCTCCGCTGGGGAAACAGTTAAGGAATCCTGATAAAGTCAATGATTCAAAGTAAGATATCAGTGCCATATAAAACCTCTAAACGATAGAATAAAAAACATATAGATGATCGAAAAAACTTCGATCATCTATAAAAGTCAAAAGATCAATTGCTAATGGATAAAGTTCAAATGACCCAATGATTTAATAATCCGGGGATCAATTGATCAGTCGTTGCTGATAGCTTCATAGCCTTCAGGAACTTTGATGCCCAGCTGAGAACAGATGTCTGCATTGTATTTCTTTACAGGATTTGTGTAATACTCAACAGGCATGTCGGAGATATTTGACTCTCCCTTCAGGATCTTAACAGCCATAGCTCCTGTAGTACGTCCCAGTTCGTAATAGTCGATGGACAGAGTAGCGATACCGCAGCCTTTGCACAGGCCTTCCTCGCCGCATACGATGGGCACGCCTGCAGGAAGTGCTACATTGTTGATGGCTTCAGTACATGAAGCAGCGGTGTTATCAGTAGGGATATAGAGAACATCATTCTCTGAGCATGCGCTCTCTGTAACGGAAGCTACGTCATTGGAATCAGAGAAGGTATATACAGTAACATTCAGGCCTTTAGCTTCAAGAGCGGACTGTACTGTATTGGACTGATATACAGAATTGGCCTCAGCTGAGCAGTAGAGTATGCCCACATTCTGTGCATCAGGGACAAGCTCAGTGATCATATCAGCCTGCTGATCAAGAGGAGCAAGGTCTGATGTACCGGAAATATTGCCGCCTACTGTGCCTGAGAAATCATCAATTGAAAGGGCAACGCCGTACTCTGTGATGGAAGTACCAAGTACAGGGATCTCAGAAGTGGAAGATGCAGCAGCCTGAAGAGCGGGTGTGGCATTGCCCAGGATCAGGTCTACGCCATTAGCTGCAAAGCCTGTGCAGATAGTAACGCACTGTGCGCTGTCGCCTGCTGCATTCTGTTCATCAAAGGATACATTCTCTCCGAATTCATCAAGGAGTACATCCTTAAAACCAGTGGTAGCAGCGTCCAGAGCCTCATGCTGAACCAGCTGGCAGATACCTACGGTATATTTCTTATCTGTAGAAGGCGTAGCAGCATCATCAGTAGCCTCGTTAGCAGTTTCATTGGAGCTCTGCTGCTGTGCAGCAGGAGTGGGGGTACATGCTGCAAGTGACGCAGCAAGGGCAGCTGACATGCTGACAGCAGCCAGCTTCTTCATAAGTGATATCTTTTTCATATTCTCCTCCTTAGTTGAAGATACAATATCATTTTTTGCACTTCAACGCTTTAACGCTTTTGGTTGTTAAAATCATTTTTTTATTTTATACTTCGAAGGATAAAAACGCAAGGTTTTAATGTGAAAAAAAGTCAAGAATGTCTTATATATACCCCATGCTCTTTATCACAAAGAGCCAGAAGGTAAGTGTGAATGAGCAGATCAGGGTGGTAAGTGCGCAGATAGCTGCGGTAAGGGAACCTTCATGACCTGTCTCCTTGGCCATGATATAAGCTGTGGGCGTAGTGATACTACCCAGCATGATAAGTACGGACAGGAGCTTTTCTTCTCTAAATCCCATAAGGATAGCCATGGGCATGCCCAGCATTGGCAGGAGCATGAGCTTTACAAAGGTGGCAGACAGAGCTGTCCTTAGGTTGCTGCCACGAAGCTGCAGATTAAGTCCTCCACCTATACATATAAGAGCAAGGGGTGTGGTGAGCTTGGCCACATAGGAAAGAGTGGATGCGAATACATCAGGCATGGACAGGCCTGACAGGTCCCATATACTACCAAGAAAGATGCCTATTATTATAGGATTCTTTGCTATATTAATAATAGTAGTTTTGATAGTATTCTTATAATCCATCTGGCCTGTACGAGCGGGAGATTCCAACATGAGTATGGTCACTGCAAAGATATTATAAATAGGCACTGCGCCTATGATCATAAGACCTGCTGCCGTAGCATGTCCGTAGATCAGTTCTATATATGCTGCGCCTAGGATTGCTGCAGATGACCTGTAGGAAGCCTGGACGAATTCTCCTACGAGAGTCTTGTCCTTAAGAAAGATCCTTGCAGATACCCAGAGAACTATTATACTGATCAGTGTGAAAATAGCGCAGAAGAGTATATATCTGCCATCGAAATTGGCTCTGATATTACAGGTGGACATGCTGTTAAAGAGTTGTACGGGGAGCGCTACTTTAAAGACCAGTTTATTGGCATCCTTTAAGAATGAATCAGAAATCTTGCCTTTGTGCTTGAGGTGATATCCAAGCATCATGAGAAAGAACATAGGGAGCGTGGTATTAAGTGCGAAGAGTAAATGTGAATTCATGGTCTGCTATCCTTTATTTGAGTAAGTATTTCATTCGCGAATATGATATCACTTTTTAAGACTTTAGTGTGATAAGATGTAGTATAGGTTTAAAATCAAAAAAACTGCAGATAGATAAATGGGAAGGAGTTTGCATGAAGATAAATAACAGGGAGATAGGCCCCGGAAACAGTGCTTATATCATAGCAGAGATGTCCGGCAATCATGCCGGCAGGCTTGATCTGGCTCTTAAGATAGTGGATGAAGCAGCACGTGCAGGAGCCGATTGTATCAAGATCCAGACATATACCCCCGATACGCTGACCATTGATTGTGATAATGATTATTTTTATATAAAAGGGAAGAGCTGGAACGGCGAGAATCTATATCATTTGTATGAAAAAGCTACTACCCCTTGGGAGTGGCACAAGGCTATAATGGACGAAGCTGCCAAAGTGGGAATAGATTTCTTTTCCACACCCTTTGATTTTAGCTCGGTAGACTTTTTGGAAGACCTGGGAGTGACCTTTTATAAGATAGCTTCCTTTGAACTGGTGGATATACCCCTCCTCAAGTATGTGGCCAGAACAGGTAAGCCCATGATCATGAGTACCGGCATGGCTACTATAGGCGAGATAGAGGAGGCAGTGAATGCTGTAAGGAGCCAGGGCAATGACAATATAGCCCTCCTTCGCTGTGCCAGCGCATATCCTGCTATTACCGACGAGATGAATCTCAGGACTATGGCCAATATGGCGGAAGTGTTCTCGGTGCCTGTGGGATTGTCCGATCATTCCATGGGTTCCATAGGACCTGTGACAGCTGTGGCATTGGGCGGCAGTATAATAGAGAAGCATTTCTGCCTGGGAAGGGAGATTGAGACTCCTGATAGTGCCTTTTCCATGAATCCTACAGAGTTTGCCCAGATGGTAAGTGATGTGCGACAGGCTGAGAAGGCACTGGGCAGAGTAAGCTATGGCCCAAGCAAGCAGGAAATGGAGAGCCTTGCCTTTAGAAGGTCCCTGTTTGCAGTAAAGGATATCAAGGCGGGCGAGACCCTGACCAGGGAAAATGTCAGGAGTATCCGTCCCGGTTATGGCCTGCCTCCAAAGTATTATGATATACTGCTTGGAAGTAAGGCTCTGGTGGATATCAAGAGGGGAACACCACTGGATTTTGGGATGTTCGCAAACAACTCATGAATTGTTTTTTTGTTTGAATGAAAGGACTAGGATGAAGAAGCGTTTTTTGTCACTTACATTGCTAGGATTGATGATTATTATAAATCTTGATGGATGTAAAAAAGTCACAGACCAATCTGACAAAGTTTTCGATGATAACGAAACAAAAGTCAATGATGTAGATGACAAATCATCATCAGAAGAGCTTTCGTCAAATGAAGACTCATCAGAAGAAGAGATGATAATAAATGAGTCTGAAAATGATGAAGCTGATGAAATAGCTCCTGTGTCCTTTGCGGATGCAGAGTCTGCTTATATGGCTTTCCTTGAAGGAAGGCTTGAAGCTGAGACCGGAGCTTTCTTTATTCCTGATGAGGACGGTTATGGGGGCTTTCCGGAGGGTATCTACAATCTTGACAGATTAAGAGCAGCAGCTGCTGAGTACAATATGACCGGCAGCACTGTAAAGTATTCTATAGAGGATTTTGACTCGGACGGGAATAGCACTCTGGTACTGCTATTTGAAAGCAATGATCCTTCATTTTTATCCAGCGTCTTTTTTATTAACTACGAGAATAAGAGCGGTGGTGCTCCGCTTAGTATTAATTACAGCTATGAATATGGCTACAGATCTGATGCTGCGCTTTACAAGGACGGCTCTATTGTTATAAGCGGCAGTAATGGCGCGGGAGCGCATGGCAGCAGTATATATCAGGTGCAGGCTGATGGAACTGTTGTGGAAACTGCTGATATGAATACCTTCTGGGGAAGCTTTGCAAACTCTATGCCTTATTATATTCCCGGGGCTGATACATCAGAAGTGGAGCATACTATCACTGACGATTCAGAGATCATGGTCAGCACGGTGACTATAAATGGTAAGACCAGCTTTTGCGCCGGTCAGAGGGCAGAAGATGGTGATGTGGCTGCCATGGAAGACGCCTTTATAAAGGAGATGCAGGGACGGGGAGCTGAGTATATCAGCGAGGAAGATTATGACCTTCTTACAGGAGGATTGTATCCTTCCGGTGACGTAGTGGAATTTACAGATGCCGGTTATTATGGCGGCTCCAATCTGTATCTTCATCCTTATCTGGAGGTCAAAGAGGACAGACTCTTTTCCAAAGATGAGGATTTTCTGGCCTATTATTCTTACCCCGTAGTAACATTATCTGACAAGGACTATGATTCATTTCCAAAGCTTAGCGAGGCTCTGGATGAGTATTTTAGGGATTATAGTGCCAGCCATGATTATCAGAAGGACAAATTTTTTAAGACAAAAGAGCGCGAGTATGAGGAGCTTGGCAACAAGGCTTACAAGCTTGCTGACAGGACTACTGAAGCTGTGGTGACAAGGGGAGATGAACTGGCCTTTTCTATCAAGATGATCCAAAAGTACAGCGAGTATTATGAGCTGACATCAATGATGGAATATGGCGTGACCTTTGATGCGGCAAGTGGGCAGCAACTGGCACTGACAGATATCATTGCTGATGAAGATGAGTTTATCAAAGCTGTAAAAAATAGCGTGGATACTCATTACGGATCGTCACCTTCAGCAAAGCAGATATCGTCTCTGATAGATACTTCGCTTACGGATCTCACAGGTATTCCCTGGTCACTGGATAATGGCGGTGTGACACTTTATCTAAGGGGAGTGCAGAATAGTTATCCTATAATGCTGTCATTTGATGAAGCAGGGTCTGCTATAAAGCCTCAGTACAGTAGAAGCGCGGCTGATTATATCAGCCCGATAGAAGCAGGGGAGGGTATACTGGCTGATCTTGACAACGACAGTGACTCAGAGCTCATATCCTTGTCTCTGGTCCAAAGAGAGGATGGCTGCTGCAGGGAAATCGCCGTTAATATAGATGGCCGCAGCAGAAAGATACAGACCTTTGAAGAAGGCAATGATTATTTCTTGAGACAGGCTTATCTTATAGCAGCTGACTCTTCCTATAAGCTATACCTATTTGGAAACTATGGCGCAGGAGAGGACAGACTTGCTATTTTTGACCTGACGGGAGCTGAGGTCAATGAGGTAGTGGCTTTTGGTGATTCTTATTCCAATGTCAGTGATATGGCTTTCTTCCCTTTTGAGGGTGAGAACAGCGGCAAGAACAGCCTCTTGTGTGATCCCTATTATATGATCCTTGGCAGCACTCCCTATTGCATTGATGCTGTCTATGCATACAGGACCTATAGTGCTTATTCGGCTTATGAACCTATAGCAGATACGCCCTATTACATCCCGACGGCGGTCAACAGACTGACATTAAAAAGGGATCTGGAAGCGGACCTTCTGGATGAAAACGGAGACTATTTTACCGGTAATACAAAGACGGCTGTGAAGGGGGATATCTGCTATGTATACAGGATAGTGCCTGATCTTGGAGCTTACCTGGATCTCTTATTTGATGACGGGGATATTGTGAGAGTCTACCCCGATTCCTATTCAGCTCCGGATAGCATAGGAGGCGTGCCTGCAGCAGATATTTTTGATGGTATCAGTGAATATGTATATTGAAATGAAATATCTGTTTATCCCAGCTTCACGTCTCCGTGTCTGACCATTTTCATGGTGATGTAAGCAGCAAACATAAAGATGGTGCAGTAGGGGAAGAGTGTGTTATAGCCCAGTCTATTCATGAGAAAGCCTGCGGCTATAGGAGTGGCTATCTGCGCGGCCATAGAGAAGGTGTAGTAGTAGCCTGTGAACTTACCGATATCCTGCTCGCTGCACATCTCTACCACCATGGGCAGAGAATTGACATTGATGGATGCCCATCCTACGCCTATGAGTACAAAGAGGGCAAAGAGGACGGGGCTAAAGCTGCCTACCAGATAGGTATATACAAAGCAAAAGAGAAAGCATCCCGTCATATCCAGTATTCCAAAATTAATAACGGCTTTTCTGCCGAATCTGGCTGCCAGATTGCCAATGGGAATGTAGGATACTATAGCTCCCGCAGTGGCTATGGTGAGGCAGAGATTTGCCTGGCCAAGGCTCATTTTCCACATATGATTGGCATAGGTGGTAAACCATGTCTCGATGCCGTTGTAGGAGATGAACCAAAGTGATACAGAGATCAATAAGAAAACAAGGGATTTTCTAACACTGTCGGAGTTGTCATTACCTGCGTTATCATCCGGAACAGCTGAGCCAGCCTTTGCTGTGTCAGAAGATGCAATGCTTCCGGATGAATTATCGCTGATAGCATTAGTATTTTCCGGATTTAACAGCTTCTCTTCAAATAATTGTTCTATCTCCTCTGCTTCCTTACTCAGCCTGATCTCATCTACAGTGAGCATGATGATAAGAAGTGATAGTACCATGATCACAGCCACTATCACAAATATCAGGCCGTAGTCTACATGGCTAAGGCCTTCTGTCCTTGATTTGGAATAGAGGACAGAAGAGATGATCAGATATATGATGCCGCCAATGGCGCCCATGAGATTGATCACTGCATTACCCTGACTCCTGAGACTCTTTGGGGTGCAATCAGGCATCAGAGCTACTGCGGGTGAACGATATACGCCCATGACCAAAAGCAGGACGCCCAGAAGGGCTATAAATGCGATCAGGGTACTCCTTGAGGGAGATGCGGCATAACGATCATCAAGTACAGGTATCAGGAGCATCAGTATCACCGCAGAGATGGTGCCAAACAGAATATAGGGTTTTCTGCGTCCGATGGCAGTCTTTGTCTTATCAGATAGTGAACCAAAGAAGGGGAGCAGAAAGATACCCAGGATATTATCCATGGCCATGATCACACCGCTGAAGGTCTCATTGATATGGAAAGTATTGGTCAGGATAAGTGGTATTACAGTATTGTACAATTGCCAGAAGGCGCATATAGATAAAAAGGCGAAGCCGATCCTGACAGTCTGACCGCTTCTGAATTTCAGTCTTTCATCAGTTCCCTGCATGATTTTCTCCCCCCCATAACAGTCATTGCCGGCTGGTTATCAAGTATTCATCAGGCGCAGCTGCAGTAGTTTATGCCTTTATCAGCTACAATATCATTAAGACGATAATCTATTAATATGATATTATGATGACGTAAGGGTCAAAAGTCATTTCGATTCGAGCTTGCTCGAAATCGAATATGAATTTATGACCCGCAAAACATGAGCAAAGTAGCACGTAGTGCGGATTTGCGAATGTTTTAGGATTGTGAGAGTTTCGAAGAAACGGAACAATCCGTTAGTCATAAGGTGTCAAAAGGAACTTTTGACATCTACCTCATTATGATATCATACTATCATACTTTCTTGATCATTAGTTATTGATAGCCTGTTAATAATGCTGTCACGGAGGTTGAGATGATATATATCAGAGCAGATGCCAATAAGACTCTCGGGAGTGGTCACATCATGAGATGTCTGTCCATTGCAGGAGCACTATCTGCAAAAGGAGAGAAAGTTAAGTTTGTCACTGCTGATCATGACAGCGAAAGGCTCGTAGCAGGCAAGTACGAAATGATCTGCCTTGATAGTAAATGGGATGATCTGAGCATAGAGGAAGATCGAATGAAGGAGCTGCTGGTAAAGGACTCGCCTGATATGCTGATACTGGACCATTATTATGCAGACAAAGAATATGTGAAGAAAATGGCTTCTATAGTCAGGCTCTGCGTAATGGAATACAACTATCCCTTCAGGGAAGCCTGTGACATGCTGGTGGATTATGCTGTTGGTGCTGAAAAGAAGGATGTGACTTTCCTCTTAAAGCCAAATGGCTCTGCCCTTCTGGGACCGACTTATGCCCCTCTTAGAAGTGAGTTTGCAGGGATGCCGCCAAAGGAGATAAGCTTTAGAGCGGGTAAAGTGCTGATATCTACAGGAGGCGGAGACCCTTTGGGAACTGCAGGTCTCCTGGTAAAGGCTATCAGTGAGAAAAAAGACTATATGCCGGGGACTAAGTTCATGATACTGGCAGGAGCTTATAATCCCGATCTGGAGCTATTGGAGGAATACAGCCGCAGCTGTGATAATATAGAGATCCTAACAGGGGTCAGTGATATGCCGTCTCTTATGAAAAAGGCAGATATAGCAGTATCTGCAGCAGGCAGCACCCTGTACGAACTCTGCAGCTGTGGTACTCCCACTATTACATATATCCTTGCTGACAATCAGAAGATCAATGCCATGGAGTTTCAAAAGAAGGATATCATGCTCTATGCAGGAGACTGCAGGAATGATCCGGGGGCTTTTGCCGAAGGTCTCCTCAAGATGATCCGGGGCCTGTCCGAGGATGTCTTACTTAGAAAAAAGCTGAGCATGAAAATGCAAAAGTATGTGGACGGCAAGGGTAGTGAGAGGATAGCAAGAGCGATATTATGATAAAGAATATTTATTTTGATCTTGATAATACACTATATGATTTTGATACTGCTTCTGACCTGGCGGTGAATACAGTAGCCGGATATGCTTCTGAGAAATATGGAGCATCAAAAGAGTACTGGGTAGATAAATATAATGAATACATGTACAGGCAGGAGAAGGAAGCTCCCTATCCCAATTCAGGCATGCATTCCAGGACTATCAGGTATAAGCTGATATTAGAAGAGCTGGGGCAGAAGGTGATACCCGGAGCGGGGGAACTGGGCCATCTTTACTGGAAGACACTGATAGACAGCATAAGTCCAGGCCATGGTATAGATACCCTTCTAAAATCTCTTCATGAAAATGGCTACCATATAGGCCTTGCCACCAATATGACCTCTTATGTGCAGTTTGAGAAGATAAGGGTCCTGGGACTTTCAGACTATTTTGATTCTCTGGTCACCAGTGAAGAGGCGGTATTTGAGAAGCCTCAGAGGCAGTTCTTTGAGTACATCCTGGGCTTTGATGCTGCAGATGCATCAACTAGTCTTATGATCGGCGATAATCTGCGTCTTGACGTTCTTGCTTCCATGGAATGCGGTATGAGAGCCCTGTTCTATACAGGTAACCTGTCTTCTGATAAATTAAATGCAGCAGCGAAACTGGCAGAAAATAAAGGATATCGTTTAACTGAGTTTAGAGGAAGCATGTTTGATCTTGACCAAATAACAGGATGGAATCCTGATCCTGGTGAGAAATCAGCTGATTCAGTGAAGGAGATTCCATATATACAGGATTTTGATCAAATAAGCATTTGATGACGTAGGATTGTGAGAGTTTCGAAGAAACGGAACAATCCGTTAGTCATAAGGTGTCAAAAGGAACTTTTGACACCTACCTCATTTGATGGCTTCTGCATATATCCCTACCTAAAAAAACAGCCATGTTGGCTGTTTTTTTAGGTAAACTCGCAAACGCTTCGCTTTTTGCTCGTTATAAAATCACTGCTGACGCAGTTCTACGGGTACGGGGATTATAACCCCGCACCCGTAATCAAGATACTCCCACCACCTAAAGGTGGTGGGTTATCTTGATTATTTTATATATTTACACTTGACTGAAAAGATTTGCTGTGATAGATTCTTTTAATGTGAGTTAGGTATAACTAATGTAGAATAGATATTAACAACTAACGTTCACATTAATTAATTATTTGCTTTTATTTGGTGGAGGATCATAATGAGAAGATTTACAAACAAGACTTTATCCCTGGCGGTGATAACAACTATCCTGGCTGCGGCCCTGACTGCGTGTTCTTCAGCAGCTGAGCCGGCAGAAGATATGGAATCATCTTCAGCTGTAATAGAAGAAAGAACATCTGATAGCGTAGAAGAGCTTGCAAGTGATGATGGTGAGACTGGTTCAGAAGAAACTGCAGCAGGGGATGATAGTGCTGATGAGCAGGGAACGTTTCCTATAACTGTGTCTCATGCCCTTGGCGAGACAGTAATAGAAGAGGAGCCTCGTAAGGTAGTGACCATTGGTTGGGGCAATCTTGATGTGCCTCTTGCTCTTGGAGTTGCACCTGTGGGTGTGTCCAAGGCTACTTACGGTCTTACTGAAGATAATGGACTCTTTAGCTGGACCAACAATGCTTTTGCAGAGCTTGGCGTTACAGAAGCTAATGTAATGGATGATACAGACGGTCTTGATCTGGAAGCTATCAACAATGCAGAGCCTGATCTGATCCTTGCAGTATACTCAGGTATCAGCCAGGAGGATTATGAGGCATTGTCAGAGATAGCTCCAACAGTTCCTTACAGCAAGGAGGCATGGGCTACAAGCTGGCAGGATATGACCAGAGAGGGCGGCAGAGCCCTTGGCCTGGAAGCAGAAGCTGATAAGCTGGTAGAAGATCTTGAAGCTATGATCGACAGCAAGAAAGCTGCTTATCCTGACATAGAGGGCAAGACCGGAGCATATTGCTATTTTGACACCAGTAACCTTGGTTCGTTCTATGTATATATGCCCAAGGATCCCAGAGCTGCTTATCTTGAGGATTTGGGGCTTGAGCTCCCTGATAATATCAGAGATCTGGATGATGGCTCCTTCTTCTTTATGACTGTAAGTGCTGAGAATATTGACGTATTGGATGATCTGGACGTACTGGTTGCGTGGGGCGAAGAGGATACACTTGATGTGCTCAGGGCAGACCCACTTATGAGCAGGATCCCTGCTGTTGAGAGAGGCTCAGTAGTATTCCTCTCCAATAATTCAGAGCTTATCGCAGCTTCCTGCACACCTACACCTCTTTCCATTCCTGCTACTATTGACGAGTATCTGGAGAAGATAAACACAGCTGTAGCTGCAGCTGAATAATATGCTTTTGGTTCAAAAGTTGTCTTGATCAGGATGATTAATAGCTGTATGCGATAATATCTGGTATTTGTCATAACTTTGAGGATAAAGAACGTAAGTGAAGTCTAAAAAAAGAAATATAGAAACACCATTAATAACAGCCCTCGGGGCTGTTATTCTGGTCATAGCGCTAATTTTCTCTATTATGGTAGGCTCCAGATATATACCCCTTCGGGATCTCATAACGGTGATATCCGGAGGAGATGCAGATCCCTTATATATGCCTATCCTTCAAAAGAGGTTATTAAGGACAGTGATAGGCCTCCTCTCAGGAGCTGCGCTTGGAATCTCAGGCAGTCTTATGCAGTCTGTGACACGTAATCCCATAGCAGACCCTTCCATACTGGGAGTAAATACCGGAGCTTCCCTTGCTGTGGTATCTGCCATTGCCTTTCTTGGTATATCAAGGCCCGGTCAATATATCTTTTTTGCCCTGCTGGGTGCCATGATAGCTGCATTTATAGTATTTGGCATAACTGAGATAGCATCTGCAGGGGTGTCGTCTTCATCTGATCCTATACGGCTTGCTCTTGCGGGAGCATGTGTGAGCATAGCCTGCTCCAGTCTGATCAGTACTGTGATGCTGCCCAGGACCAATGTTATGCAGGTATTCAGATTCTGGCAGACAGGCAGTATAGGCGGCGGGTCCTGGCAGAGTGTGGGGCTTGTGGCTCCTTTGCTTTTTATAGGACTATGCATGGCTCTGCTGCTCATACCATCTTTAAATGTACTTGCTCTTGGAGATGAACTGGCAACAGGACTTGGGGTAAATGTCAAAAGGACCAGGATCCTTGCCTCCCTCTGCGCAGTCTTATTATGCGGAGCTGTCACATCAGTGACAGGGCCTATTGGATTTGTGGGTCTCATGGTACCTCATATGGTCAGGATTTTTTGCGGAAGTGATATGAAAAAGCTGATCCCGCTGTCTGCTGTATATGGCGCCTGCCTGCTGCTCATTGCAGATATTGTAGGACGAGTGATAGCAAGGCCCTCCGAGATGGAGGTGGGCATTGTAACAGCCTTTATAGGAGCACCTGTATTCATCATGATCATAAGGCACAGCAGAATGAGCAATTGATCATCATATTTTGGTAACAAAGATGCATAGAGTTAGAGAAAAAACAACGGATACAGGCGGTTATGCATATAGATGCCGCTGCAAAAATAAACAAAAAGAATATCTGGTCATAGCTATACTCGCTATCCTGGTAATGCTATTATGGGCACTTCTTCTTATGATAGGAGACAGGAACTATTCGCCGTTTACAGTAATCAAGGTGCTCTCAGGGGATAAAGTCAAAGGTGCCAGCTATGCTATCAGGACATTGCGCCTTCCCAGGCTGATCACAGGCAGCCTTGCAGGTCTGGCTTTTGGAGTGGCCGGCAATACCTTCCAGAAGATAATGCGTAATCCCCTTGCCAGTCCTGATGTAATGGGGATCAGTTCAGGAGCAGGAGCCGGTGCGGTATTCTCTATCATGATGCTGGGCCTTGACGGGCCATTGGTATCAGTTATAGCAATGGCAGGTGCAGTGTTCACAGCCCTTGGGATCATATTTATATCCGGCAGGGGAAGAGCGGCAGTTAAGAGGATGATCCTTACAGGAATAGGCGCTCAGGCTATGCTCCAGGCCATGATCAATTATATTATATTAAAGTCCTCGGATTATGACGTTGCTGAAGCTCTCAGGTGGCTGTCCGGAAGCCTTAATGGCAGCAAGATGAAGGACGCAGCAGTCCTGGCAGCCCTGGTCTTCTTCTTCATGATTGTCATATTGTGCATGTCCAGAAGGCTGCAGATACTGGAGCTGGGAGAGGAGCTTCCTGTTACCCTGGGAGCTGATCCGGGCATATCCAGGTTCCTCCTTATCATGTCTGCTGTAATGCTCTGCGCAGCTGCTACTGCGGTGACAGGCCCCCTGTCCTTTGTTGCATTTATGGCAGGTCCTATCAGCAGCAGGCTGTTAAAGACAGGAGGCGTTGGCATCATCCCGTCAGGTCTTGTGGGTGTAGTACTGGTACTGGTCAGCGACCTGATAGGTCAGTTTGCCTTTGAGACCAGGTATCCTGCGGGGGTGATCACAGGCATCATAGGAGCGCCTTATCTCATATATCTTCTGGTGAAGATGAGCAAAGGACGCTGATCAAATGATATGTATTCTGCCGGTGAGCTGATAGAGCCTTGCGGCAACAGAGCTAAAAATATGGATATCGGATTGGTTATGAGAATGGATGTTAAAAGAGATATAAATACTGATATAGAAAAGAATATGACCGCTAAAGGAATGCCGGGCAAAGAGCCTGCAGCAGATAAGTCATCTTCCTATGGAAGAGATCATTATCTTGATGCCAGAAGCCTGAAAGCAGGCTATGATCATAAGGCGATCCTGGAGAATATGAACCTTCAGATCCCTGCTCATAAGATCAGTGTGATCCTTGGCCCCAATGGCTGCGGCAAGAGTACGCTTCTAAAGTCCTTTTGCAGGCTCATATCTCCTATGGACGGCGGAGTATATCTGGATGGCAAAAACTATAAATGCATGCCGGGCAAGGAACTGGCAAGAGTTATAGGACTGCTTCCTCAGTCACCTACAGTTCCCGAAGGCATCAAGGTAGCTGACCTTGTAGCCAGAGGAAGGTATCCTTATCTTGAAGCCTTTAAGGGGATGCAAAAGGAAGACTATGAGGCCGTGGACGAAGCCATGGAGCTCATGGGTGTTACGGAGTTTGCAGACAGAAATGTGGATGAGCTCTCCGGCGGTCAGAGGCAGAGAGTATGGATAGCTATGGCTCTTGCCCAGAGGACGGATATCCTCTTTTTGGATGAGCCTACTACTTATCTTGATATCACTTATCAGATCCAGATCCTGGACCTGTTAAAAGAGCTTAATATCAAAAAGGGCACTACTATCGTAATGGTCCTTCATGATATCAATCTTTCAGCGCGTTATGCAGATCATCTCTTTGCCCTTAAAGAAGGAAAGCTTATTTCTGAGGGATCTCCAGAGGAAGTGATAAATGCTGAGCTTATAAAAGAGGTATTTAAGCTGGACTGCGTGGTCACAAGCGACCCGGTATCCGGTTCTCCTTTCATAGTACCTGTGAGCAGGTTCTAAGCATTAGCAGCCTTTTTTGTGTTACAATTATCCAGTGTAGGAAATTATAGTTATCATATATGTGATCAGCTAATTAATGCTCTGAAGGAGGATGAGTATGGCGCTGGATAATAGTTTTGTAGATGCAATGCCAAAGCTGGGCTTTGGTCTCATGAGGCTTCCAAAGCTTGAAGATGGCAAGACAATTGATATTGAGCAGACTTCCAAGATGGTAGATCTGTTTTTGGAAGCAGGAATGAAATATTTTGACACAGCATATGTATATGACGATGGCAGAAGCGAGCTGGCTGCCGGGGAGGCTCTGGTTAAGAGACATCCCAGAGATTCCTTTTATTTGACAACCAAGCTCAATGCTATGGTAGCTCATGATGAAGCTTCGGCCAAAGAGCAGTTCAATACCTCTCTTGCAAGGACAGGAGCAGGATATTTTGATTTCTATCTGCTTCATGCTCTTCAGGATAATAACTATCAGAAATATGAAGAGTATCATATCTGGGAATATGTCAAAGAGCTGAAGGCCGAGGGCAAGATCAGACACTACGGCTTCTCTTTCCATGGTTCACCTGAGCTCCTTGAAAAGCTTCTCACAGAGCATCCTGACGTGGATTTTATCCAGCTGCAGATCAACTATGCTGATATGGATAATCCCAGCGTAGCAGCAAGGAAGAATATTGAGATAGCCAATGCCCATGGCGTACCTTTTACCATCATGGAGCCTGTAAAGGGCGGCAACCTGGTAAATCTTCCCTCTGATGCTCAGAAGCTCATGAAGGATCATGCTCCGGAGAGCTCTATTGCCTCCTGGGCTGTAAGATTCGCAGCTTCACAGAAGGGTACCCTTACTGTACTCTCTGGTATGTCCAATTTGGAACAGATGCAGGATAACCTCTCATACATGAAGGGATTCAAGCCCCTTGATGATGCTGAGATGGAAATCATTGAGAAGGTCAGAAAGATACTGGGTGCAACAGATTTTGTACCTTGTACAGCATGCCGCTACTGCACCAAGGGTTGTCCCATGCAGATCCCGATCCCTGATATCTTTAAGGCATATAACAGATATCTCTCTGATAGGAACAAGCTGGATGAAGCCAAGGCTGCCTATGCTGAAGCTGTATCCGGAGCAGGCAAGGCTTCAGATTGCATAAGCTGTGGTCAGTGCGAAGGCGCATGTCCTCAGAGGATAGGCATTATCGAGAAGCTTCAGGAAATCGCGGAAGTTATGTTCTAATACGACATAGAAGTGCATATTAAAAAATCGCTTCCGGCATGGCTGGGGGCGATTTTTTATGGTGAGTGCGTGGGCACCTTTGGAGTAAGCAATAATAATCTTTTTGACGATATAGTTCATAGAAGCGGTTATTTTTCACAGTAATCCATTTATGCGCTCACAGCAGAAGTGTACCCCTGTACACCAAAATATGTTAGAATGGTCAGGCATGTCAAAACTTTAACAGTCTGATCGGGGGCAATTTAATATGAAAGTAACAATATGTATAGGATCCTCTTGTCATATCAAGGGTTCAAAGGCTGTGGTGGAGAGCCTTCAGCAGCTTATAAAGGATAACGGTCTGGAGAATAAAGTGGAGCTTAGTGGCACTCTGTGTCTGGGACACTGCAAGGAGGGCGTGAGCGTAATGGTTGATGATGTCTTCCATTCGGTATCACCTGAAAATGCAGCGCTATTCTTTGAAAAAGAGATCAGGGCCAAATGTTAGGAGGGAATATGTCCAGTTGTCTGACGCTTAAGAAGTCCAATTGTAAGAACTGCTATAAATGTATCAGAAGCTGTCCTGTGAAATCCATCAGGTTCTCAGCCAATCAAGCACATATCATTGACAATGAATGTATCCTCTGCGGTACATGCTTTGTGGTATGTCCTCAGAATGCCAAGAGGATAGTGGATGACACAGAAAAGGTCCAGACTCTGATAAGGGGCGGCGAGCGCGTGATCGCCAGTGTGGCACCTTCCTTTATAGCCAACTATCCGGGCTGCGGTATTGCATCCCTGAGAAAGGCTCTGATGAAGCTGGGCTTTGCTGATGCATCAGAGACCTCCGTTGGAGCAACTGTTGTCAAGAAAGAGTATGACAGGATCCTCGTGGAAGAGGATAGGGATATAGTGATATCCTCCTGCTGTCACTCTGTAAATCTCCTGATACAGAAGTATTATCCTGATTGCCTGCCATATCTGGCTGATGTACTGTCTCCCATGCAGGCTCATTCCATGCTGATCAAAAAAGAAGACCCGTCTGTCAAGACTGTCTTTATTGGACCTTGCGTATCCAAAAAGGACGAGGCTGCCAGCTATGGCGGATATGTGGATGTGGTGCTGACCTTTGAGGAGCTGACAGGCTGGCTGAAGGCTGAAGGGATAGAACTTGAGCCTGAGATGGATAGCGAGAAGGAGAGCCGTGCAAGGCTGTTTCCTACATCAGGCGGTATCCTAAACACCATGGAAAAGACTGCTCCTGATTATACATATCTTGCTATCGACGGAGTAGAGAACTGTATCGCTGCTCTTAAGGATATCCAGGAGGGCAAAGTTCACAAGTGCTTTATTGAAATGTCTTCCTGCGCAGGAAGCTGTATCAACGGACCTGTGATGGAGAAGAACCGCAGGAATCCCATCAGTGATTATCGCGCAGTGACCATGTATGCAGGCAGAGATGATTTTGACGTACCTCATACAGCTATCAGTGAAGTGAGAAAAGAGATGCTGCCTATCAGACAGACAGCAGAAATGCCAAATGACTTTGAGATAGCGGATATCCTAAAGAAGATGGGCAAGAACAAGCCTTCGGACGAGCTCAATTGCGGCTCCTGCGGATATAATACCTGCCGCGAAAAGGCTATTGCCATATATCAGGGTAAAGCTGATATTTCCATGTGCCTGCCATTCCTCAAGGACAAGGCAGAGAGCTTCTCTGATACCATAGTAAAGAATACGCCAAACGGCCTGATAGTACTAAATGACACATTGGAAGTGCAGCAGATCAACCAGTCTGCCTGCAAGATCCTGAATATACCCTATGCCAGCGATATCATAGGCGAACCTATTGTCAGGGTTCTGGATCCTACGCCTTTCTTTAAGGTGCAGACAGATGACAAGATACATTTCTCTGAAAGGACATATCTGGCTGAATACGGCAAATATGTTGAGGAGACCATAGTTCAGGATCAGGACAGCAAGATGCTGATCTGTATTATTACTGATGTGACCAAGGAAGAAAAAGAGCATCTAAGGAAAGAGGAGATCAGCCGCGAGACTGTAGAAGTAGCTGATAAAGTGGTAGACAAGCAGATGCGTATCGTACAGGAGATAGCATATCTGCTGGGTGAAACTGCGGCAGAGACCAAGATAGCACTGTCCAAGCTAAAGGAGTCAATATCGGATGAATGATCTGTATGCAGATATCGGTTACAGAAGTATCAATCATGTAGGTGAGACCCTCTGCGGTGATCATGTGGAGATCGTGGAACAGGGTGATGAGTCCAGAGTAATAGTACTGGCAGATGGACTTGGGAGCGGTGTCAAAGCCAGCATCCTCTCTACCCTCACTTCCAGGATCATATCCACTATGATGGCTGAAGGTATGTCCATAGAGGACTGCGTCTCCACCATTACTGCCACACTTCCTGTCTGTTCAGAGAGGGATGTGGCTTATTCCACTTTTACCATTATCAGGATCATCGAAAATAGAAATGTTGAGATCATGCAATATGATAATCCTATGGTAATATATATCAGAGATGGCGAGATCATGGATTATCCCAGGATCGAGATGAACATGGAGGGTAAGAGGGTATACAAGACCAATATCCGTATAGAGGAGGGAGATCTGATCCTGGCTGTCAGTGATGGCTGCCCTCATGCGGGGATTGGCAATAAATACAACTTTGGCTGGCAGATGGATGATATAGCTGATTATATGAAGATGATGTCAAATGGCAAATTCACTGCCAAGACTCTGGCCACCATGCTCATAGATGAGGTGAATAAGCTATACGGCGAAGAACCGGGTGATGATGCAACTGCCTGTGTGGTCAAGGTCATAAAGCGCGAGCCGGTTAACATCCTCTTTGGTCCTCCCAGCAACAAGGACGATTGTAACAGGATGATGAATCTCTTTTTCTCAAAGAAGGGCAAACATATAGTAAGCGGCGGTACCACTGCGTCTATTGTTGCCGGCTTTTTAAAAAGGCCCCTGGTGCCAAAGCTTGACTATGGCAACAGCGATATCCCGCCCATTGCCGAGATAGACGGCGTAGACCTGGTAACCGAAGGCGTCATCACCATGAACAGGGTGGTGGAATATGCTGGGGATTATGTGAATCTTAATGAGAAATACGAGGACTGGGCCTGTAGCACTGACGGCGCTTCTCTGATATGCAGGATCCTCTTTGAAGAAGCCACTGATATCAACTTCTTCGTTGGAAGAGCCATCAATCCTGCTCATCAGAACCCTGATCTGCCCATTAATTTCTCTATCAAGATGAACCTGGTAGAGGAGCTGTCAAAGTACCTCAAAGAAATGGGAAAGAGGGTACAGACTATTTATTTCTAAGTATTTATATTTGACATTACTATTTTGATACTATACGATAATTGATGTAACATATTTTGGGGGTTGACAGATAGTAATGCTTCAGACATCGTTGACAGACAGACAGACAGACAGACAGACAGACAGACAGACAGACAGCATATTCTTGTAATTCTTTCTGTCTTATATTATTGGGATTTAGAAGAGACTTAATACACTGATCTCATCAGTATTTGATGGGGTGTGTTTTAGGTCTCTTTTTTGCGTGCTTATTTTTGAGGGGAAATAAGAAGCATTAACGGGGCATGTCTGGAAATGTAGATTGAGCTGATTCTATCGGGCCTTCAGGACTACAAACAATTCTACTAGGAGGACAGAGTATGAAAAGAAAATTATTGGGACTAATGCTTGCAGTGTCGATATTTGCGACATTGGCAAACGGAGCGTTAGCGAGTGAGGTACAGGGGGCGACAAGTGCTTTATCGGTCCCGTCAGATGAATATGTAGAGGATGAAGCCGAGGATTTAGAGGATACAAATGAATCGATAGATGATGATGAATTAGAAGATACCGAAGCTATCGAAGAAACAGAAGACCTGGAAGAAACAGAGGAGTTGGAAGAAGGAGAATCCAGCGAAGAAGATGACATGGAAGAAGTCGAAGATAGTGAAGATTACGAAGAGGAAGAAGATTCGGAAGAAACGGATGAATTCGATGTGAGCGATGAATATTCTCTAGATGATAATGAAAGTTTATACGACTTTTATGATTACGGAAATAGGACTGATCTCTTCGGCGGACAGGGTACTGCTGTTGAAACACAAAACACAATCTCTGTTAAAGGAAGCGATGTTATTGGTAAAGGTAAGAGCAGAACTTACGAGGCATACTATGCAAACGGGAATAAGACTAAAAATGTTAATTGGTCTGTATCACCGTCGAATAAGTATCTTACCATTAGTTCAGGCGGGGTATTGTCAGTTAAATCAAATTGCACTTTGACTGAATGCACAGTTACTGCGGTTTCGAAAACTGATAGTAGTATTAAGGCGGATATGATTGTAACAATTAATCCTTCATATGTATCTTCTTTAGAGATATATAAGGGTGGATCCAAAATTAATGGCAATACAATCAAGCTTTTTAAATGTGAAGGTAATTTTAACGCGAGAACAACAGCAAAAGTGGATGTGAAGGCAGTTTTAGATAATAAAGGAGATTATAATAAACGGCCCTACGTGATCACAAGTGCAAATACAAAAATTGTGACAGTAGACGAGGACGGTAATATTCGAACTACAGGAAATGGCGATGGTAAAGTAAAGATAACTGTAAAAGCAATAGATGGCGCACGTAATTCAGATAATAAGGCAGATTATAGTACATCTTTTTATGTAAATGTGGTAAATCCTGTATCTGGAATTAAAATATCTATTCCATCAGGCAGGACAAAATATGTCGCCAAGGGAAAGACACTCGAACTGTCAAAGACAGTTCTTCAGGCGTTCGGGAAGGTTACGGACTCTGCTAAAAAAGTTAGCTGGTCTTCCAGTAATAGTACAGTTGCGACAGTGAAAAATGGCGTAGTAACAATGAAAGCAGATTCCTATACACCTGTAACGATAACTGCTAAGGCAATAGATGGGAGCGGAGCAAGTGCATCTATAGAACTTATAGGTGTGTGCAGCATCAAGAACATCTCAGTTGGCTTTATGCCGTACTCCAAGGCGTATGAGTCTGAAAAAAACTCATACAGTTTTAAATTCTATTTATCAAATGGCCCTCAAGTTTTACCTGTCATTTATAACGAGCCGGATGGTGGTAATGCATTAAATAAATGTGTTACACCGGATCTGAAGGTTACATCCAGTCTGACTAAGTACCTTGATGTAAGCTATGAAAACGGATATATCACAATAATCCCAAAAGCTAAATGTACGGACAAAAATCTGTATTTAACTGTAAAGGCAAAGGATGGCTCAGGTTTTACCAGAAAATGGAATCTGAAGGTTTATAACTGATTATCAGAATGAGGACAAGATAATGGGAAAAAGAGCAAACAGAATCTTAAGTATGATACTGACTCTCGTTGTTTTAACAGGGGCAGTTCATACAAACGCCTATGCTGCAGGAAGCGGTGGAGATGCTACTGCTAGTAATAATGAGGCAGCTGCTGTAACTAATGGGACTGCTCCAGAAGATGAGGAAGAAAACCTCTCAGTAGGTGAGAGCGAAAAAGCAAGCATAGTCAGTGAGATAGTTGAGGGCAGGGATGAATATATCAAAGAATATCAGATGAGCGATGATTCAAAAAGTATCGTCGTTTATTCCGAACCTGTCCACTATGAAAGTGAAGATGGCAGCTTCGTAGAGATAGATAATTCTCTTGTGGAAACAGACGAAGGCTATGAGAACGCTGATAACAGCTATCATGTAACATTTACTGATAATGAGGAAAGCCAGGGAAAAGTCCACTTTGAAGAGGATGAATATGAGATTGGTTGGGAGTACCTTGAAAGAGGATTGATAACTCGTGATTCTGATGATTTTGATAAGATATCAGAAGAGGTAAAAGCTAATAACGATGAAGATAGGGCAGAAACTGATAAAGATGACAATACTATTGATGAAAAAGATGATGTGTTGGAATCAGATTATTCAGAGCTTGATCATAAGTTTGAAGCTGATAGCGCAGTAGTTTTTCAAAGTAATGATGAACTAGCTTTCGATGATCCTGCATCTGATGATGAAGACGGATTACTCGAAGATAATGACAGTGAAGATGGATCATCAGACGAAGATACGGACAGCGAAGAAGAATCGTATAACGATGATGATGACAGTGAATACGGATCTTCTGATGAGGATTATGATCCTGACGAGGATGACAGTGAAGACGGATCATTTGAAAACGATCCTGACGACGAAGATCATGCAGACTACGACGATAATGATGATTATGACTATTACTATGACGATGATTATATCCCTTCAGACCTTGATGTCAGTGTAGAGGATGAAGACTATGATCAGGAAGCCTTAGAAGAATACGGACATATCATCAAGAGGTCCACTATTACTTATGATGGATATGAAAACGGAGTAAAGCTTGAGTATGCTCCAACTGGCACCGGTGTAAAAGAAAACATTATCCTGGACAATAAGGAAAGTGGTAACAGCTTTTCTTTTAAGATAGCGCTTAAGGGCCTTAAGGCCAGGCTCCTTTCTTCTAATGAAGTAGAGCTATATGATGAAGAATCTGGAGAAGTGGTCTATTATTTCCCCGCTCCGTTTATGACAGATGCAAAAGGTAAAGAGTCTGTTGATGTATGGTATAGCATAGCAGAGGCAGCTGACGTTGGAAAGTATGACGAATCAGATGATATTACAGGTGAAATAAACGGTGGCAGCCGTACAGTTTCGGACAATAGTCTGGAAGATAGTAATGAAGAGTCTTCATCGACTGTATCTGACAATAAAATAGATGATAGAAATAGCACTTCCTCAGGTGCATCCATAGACGGCGTTACAGAAAATGCTGATGGAGACTACTTCTATCTGACCATTACTGCAGATAACAACTGGCTCTCGGCCGCATCTTATCCGGTATCAATCGATCCTATTATCAAAAGGGTAAAAAATAATCTTGCTATCGATAGCGGCTGTATAAACAACAAAGGCGCCAAAAATAAATCTCTTTATGTGGGAAATGAAAATGGCGCTATCTACAGATCCTTTATCAAATTTGAGCTTCCTGATATCGAGAAAGGCTGTGTAGTAACAGATGCTCAGCTTGACCTCAGCGGAACAGGCAGCTCTAGTTCTGATAAATATCTGGCTATAGTCAGACTGGATGAGGACTGGATATATAAGGATGGAGATAATTGTACTATCAATAGCTGGGATAGCCAGCCAATGCCTCTTGATCCTGATGAAGCCAAGAAGAACCTTATAGATTATGATGTTCCCGGTGGATACTTTAATATCACCAGGCTGGCAAGGCAGTGGTACAGTGGCAAATGCCCTAACTACGGAATAGGCGTCATGGCCTATGATGAAAATTCTAACTGGAAATCCAAGGAAACAGTAAGACTTTCTGCTGATAAGGGTAAGCCTTATCTGAAGATAAGCTTTAAGAACTTCACAGGTCTGGAATCCTATTTTGAAAATCATAAGGTGGCTGCCGGAACATCCGGTATAGGTTATATAAATGACTATTCAGGTGCACTTACTGTAGTTAATACAGACGTGAGTACAAACGGCCTAAGGATGCCCTTTAATATCCAGCATGTATATAATGCAGGCTTTGCACCGGAGGATGCCTGGCATTTGAGCTATGATGAGCGTATAGAGATACCAACCGGTCTTGTAGATGTTAATACCTATCCTTATCTCTATACAGACGAAGACGGCACTAAGCATTATTTCAAGGCGAAAAGTGTAACATATATAGAGAACGGGGAAAAGACGACCGCAAGCAAAACCCCTAAGGATTCTGTACTTTATCCTGCTGCAGCGGATGAAGACGGCCTTAAGCTATATATAGTTCCTGTTACTGACAAGAAGCTAAAGAGCAAATATCCTCTAAAGCTTATAGATAAGAGCGCCAGCAAGGTCAAGTATTTTGATAAGGCAGGTCGTCTTGCCAGGATCTCTGACTCTAATCATTTTGAAAATGGTAAGAATGCCAAAGACAAAAATGACAAAACAATCGTTACTGTAGCTAATAACCTGACTATTGGACATGAAAACACTGGGGACAAGTATCCTATAGACAAATATAACGAAGCAGTCAGCTGTCTACAGGCAATATATGATTATACAAAGATCAAGAGTACTAATGAGCAAATAGAAACTAAAAAGACTGAAAATGTAAACAGAATCCAGGAGCTGATGAACGAACTGCTCTCTGATCCTTATGCAAGGTCTGATTACAGGGTTGGCCAAAAGGTATACCAGGTTAGGGAAAAACTAAATAAGCTCTTTAGTAATTCCTACGACATGGATACTCTTACAAAAACCACCAGCTCAGAGCTTAAGGTTCTTAAGAGTGCTCGTAGTACTGCATCCGGTATAGACCTGCATGATGAGCGAATTGTATCTGTGATGGATGCTGTAGGTCTTAAGTCTGTGGTTAGCTATGATGCTGAAGGCAGAGTAAGCACTATATCTGATCCCACAAGGGATGATGCTGTAAATACATACAGCTATGATGACAAAGGCAGACTTACAAGTATAGTCTTTGCAAATGGCAAGAGTGCTCTTTATACATATGATGAAGATGATAACCTGACAGCTATGCAGGATGACAGCGGCTATAAGCTTTCCTTTGATTATGCTGATGACAGAGTGTCAAAGGTCAGTGAATGGTCAGGAGATAATAAGGGTCAGACTTATACCATAGAATACGGTGATAATGATTGTAACGTATTTCGTTTCTCAGGACAGGATGATATATTTGGGAATTCTGATGATATCCTAAATACCTATGTCTTTGATGAAAAGGGAAGACTCATCACCAAATATTCAAAACGTGCTGATTCTGTGGAAGTCCTTGGAGCACAGTCACAGACCTACGCTGATAATGGTGTGGTGAATACTGCAAGGACTGACTATGACGATCAGGCTACAGCCAAATATGAAAACCTTATAAAGAATCCTGATTTTGAATCAGACATGGATTCTTGGGAGATCATAACAGAAGATAAATCAAGAGCAGAGATCACCGGTCAGGATAAGTATCTCTATTCTAAAAGCTTAAAATTGTCCGCTCCTGAAGATGACTTTGTGCTGGTGAGGCAGAAGCTAAAACTGGATGCAGGCACCTATGCCGTTTCCTTTAGGATAAAGGTTGTAAGTGATGAGAAAAATGCAAAGTTTACAGCCTTTGCCTATGATAATGACTATGACACCAAAAAGATAGAGTACAAATCCTCCGCAGATGACGGTAAATGGGTCAGGGTATATGGCAGCTTTGAACTGAAAACTCAGCAGGAAATAAGTCTGGGACTGTATGCGGAAAATGGTACCAAGTGCTATTTTGATACCATCCATCTGGAAAAGGGAACAGTGGCACATGATCACTCTACAACTGTGGCATCATCTGCGCCTGCTGCTGATTCTACTTCGGAAGAGGATAACGGCCTTAGATATAAGATCAAAGATTATGCGGTCACCGGCAGGCAGACATTTAACCTTCTTCAGAACCACAGCTTTGAAAATGATGACAAGAGCTGGGAAGCATATATCACTGACGGAAGCTCTACTGCTAATGCTGTAAGTAAATACGGCAAAACAACTCCCTATATTGGAGCAAGATCAGCAGTATTTGCTCTCAAAAATCTAAAGAATAAGACAGGAGGCGTAAGACAACTAAAGAAGGATCTGGAAGCAGGGACTTATACCCTCTCAGCCTATGTATATAATCCTAAGGCTACAGGGACCAAGGCTTATATCAAGGTAACAGATGCAGCTGGAAATGAGTATAAGAGCGAAGAGATAACGGATAAGACACTGAGCCAGTTTAATGATGGCTGGGATAGGATAAAGCTTACCTTTGATAATCCTCTAAAGCAGGATGTGACAGTAGCTCTGGAAGTATTTTCCGACGGCACTGACGTCTCCCATAATATCGTCTATGACTGTGTACAGCTTGAAAAAGGTGATGTGGCAAATGATTATAACATCCTGGAGGATGGTGATTTCGAGCTTGCAAGTGAAGGCCTTCCTTATAGCTGGAAGAGGACAGGAGATCAGGCTCTTCCTGATGGAATAGTAGGAGAAGGAATAGATGGCGGCAGGAGCTACCATATAAACGGCATTCCCGGTAAAGATAAGACTCTTACTACTACACTTCAGCTTGGAGATGCTACAAGCTCTTATGTCCTCTCCGGATGGATCAGGACGACCAGCACACCTGTGAGAAAAGGACGTGAGCTGTCGGTAAGTGCAGTTCATGATACTTTATCCAGTAAGCTCAAAATAAATGAATATAGCAGCGGCTGGAAGTACTTCTCCATGATAATGCCGGCTCACCAGTGGAAAGATACAAAGCTCACAATATCCTTTAATAAGAATGCAGGAGACCTCTATATTGACGGCCTCCAGCTGTCCAGGGTGAATGTAGGTACCAAGAAATATGATAAAGAAGGTCATGCTATTTCCAAAGCGAGCATAGAGAATAGCACATCTACTACATATGATTCCTATAACAGGGTAAAGACTGTTACATCTCCCGGAGGTGTTACTGAAACATATTCGTATAATAAGGCAGGTAAAAACAGTAAGGTGGCTAAAAACTATGGCCCAAATACTCATCTGACCTATGATAAATACGGAAATGTGGTGGCGCAGAGAATAAATAAGGAGATTACTAAGGACGAAAATGGCAATGCTAAAGATACACCACTGCAGTTATATACCAGAAATACCTATACGGATAATGGTAATTATCTAAAGAGCACAATAGATACTGCAGGCAGTGTAACCAGCTATAGTTACGATGAAAAGTCGGGACTGATGCTGGAAAGTAAAGAGCCTGTATATAATGCGGGACACATTATCTTTGTTAGAGAATCGAAAAACAGATATGAGTTTTTGGGCTCTGAAAAAACATACCCTATTGCGAATGATGTTATAAAATATATAATCACCAATCCGGAAGCACCGTTGCAGACCAGTAATGAGCTGGTATATGAGTACGATGAATCAGACAATATATCAGGTGTTACAAGGAAGTCAAATGAAGAATCAAGGTCTGTATCATATGAATATGGTGCTCTGGAAGACCTTAAGAGTATAAATCATAACGGCTTTGAATACAGCTATACTTATGATGATTTTGGTAATATAATTACTAAGTCAGTTGCCGGAACTGTGGTAGAGAAGAGTGATTATAATCCTAATAATGGCAGCCTGAAGTCCACAAGCTATGCTGACGGTACAAGGTCATATATGGATTATGATGAGTATGGCAATATCACAGATCAGATCATAGAGACTGCTGACGGTGAGAAGTTTACAGACAGCTATAAATACTATAATGATGGCAGGGTAGCTTCGTTTACTGACGGATTATGTGGTATAGATACTGAGTATGACTACAACCTGGCTGGCAAGATCAGCCGCACCAGGGTGGAAGGAAATACCTACGGCTTTGATTACTCAAGCCGTATGCAGTATACCTACAATACTATGGGCCTTGCTCAGCAGATAGCTCTTGAATATAAGGAAGGTGATGCGGATAAGCTTGCGAAATATAATTATAGCTATGCCAAGGATGGAAATATCACCAAGGCTCAGCTTCCGGCAGGCAGCTTTAAGGACTACAAGTATGATGATCTAAGGCGTAATACCAAGACAATATATGCTCCTACATCTTCGGCGAAAGATGATGCAAAGCTCCTTAACATAATAGCCTATACCGGAGGTAAGGCGAGCAGCAAGTCCTATAAGGGTACTCAGACTAAGGTGCGCAGCTATGTAAATAAGCTGGGGACGGGTACAAGCGGTAATTATAATACTGAATCTACCTTTGTATATGATTATGATGACAGAGGGAATATATGTGTCATTGACCAGTCTGCCAAGAAGCCAAAGGCAAATCCTCGTGAGGATGGGTACTTCCTGTATCCTGAAATAGGACGTGTCTATGAGTATAATGCTTTTGGCGAAGTGTGGAGAGCCAGAGAGCATTATGCTGATGGAACAAGGATTGAACTTTCCTATGAATATGACGAAGGCGGAAATATTCTCAAAGAAACCAAGTATAACATTTTTGAAGGTGAAGAAACAACCAACAGCTATACATACGACAGCGTATGGAAGGATCAGCTAAAGTCCTTTAACGGCAAAGAGATCACCTATGACGTATGTGGCAATCCCATAAATTATATGGGCAAGGCTATGTCCTGGAATGCTGTCAACGACAGCCTGACCAGTATCTCTGATACCGACAAGGATATCAGCTATTCCTACTACACAGACGGTGTCCGCCTGAGCAAGGAAGTAAAGGATAAGGGCGCAGAAACTGGTAAGCGGACAGTATACTTCTACAATAATGGTATGCTGATCGCTGAAGAGACTGATAGTGACAGGATAAACTTCTACTATGATTCAGACGGCATAGTAACAGAGATCGGCTATAAGACCAAGGATGCAAACGGTAAATATTCCAAGGAGAACAGATACTTCTATACCAGAAATGGTCAGGGAGATATCATTGGAATATACCGCTGCTCAGATTCTAAGCTTGTAGGCAATTATGAGTATGACCTCTGGGGAAATATTGTATCGATCACTCCTAATTCTAAAGTGACAGATACTGACAATATCCTGAATAGGAATCCTCTCCGTTACAGAAGCTATTACTATGATTCTGAGACGGGTTTCTATTACCTGAATGCCAGGTATTATGATCCTGAAACCCATAGGTTTATCAGTGCTGATAGTCAGATAGCAGGAGTATCAGATGATGTAACAGGCTACAATCTCTATGCATACTGTGACAATGATCCTGTAAATAAGATCGATGCTACAGGATGCTGGCCTACACTTACCAATAAACAGAAGGTAGCAGTAGGACTTGCTGTGATCGGAGTGGCTGCAGTACTGACAGTAGCTACAGCAGGTGCGACGGGAGGCCTTGCATGCTTCGCAATGGGAGCTCTTGAAGGCTCTATTGCAGGAGCAGCATCAGGTGCAGTATCCGGAGCTGCAGTTAATGCAGGTATCACCTTTGTTACCAGCGGAGGCGACCTGGAAAAAACTAAGCAAGCTGCGGTAGACGGTGCATGTGACGGCTTTATGTCAGGAGCTATAACGGGATTTATCACGGGAGGCATGACGTCGAAGCACTGCTTTGTAGCAGGCACCCTGGTGGCAACCATAGACGGCATGGTGCCCATAGAGGACATCAGTCCAGGTGACCTGGTCCTGTCAGAAGACCCCAAAACAGGTGATGTCACCTACCAGATGGTATGGGAGATCTATGAGAATGATACAAATGACCTCATACACCTGACTATCAGTAAGGACAGCAAAGATGGCAAGAAGGCTGAAACAGAGGAGATAGTAACAACTCCTGCTCATCCCTTCTATGTAAAGGATACAGGCTTTGTTACAGCTGAAAAGCTGGAAGTTGGTACGACTCTTGTAGATAACGAAGGTAATGAGATCCACCTTCAGAATAAGCGCTGGCAGCACCTTAGAGATGCAGTTCCCGTCTACAACTTTGCGGTTGATAACTACCACACGTATTTTGTGGGCAGCACAAATGTGCTGGTGCATAATTTTTGTGCTAGCGAAGAAGAATTTAATACTTGGTTGAATAAAGGTGAGGCAAATAATTCGGTGTATCACGGGATGGAAGGTGGTAACGCGACTTATACAGGAATAACCAAACAACCTATACAAAACAGATTATATCAACACTTACGAAGTGGAAAACCATTTAATGAACTCAAAGTAAGATTTCCTAAATTGACAAGGAATCAAGCAAGAGCAATAGAACAATTCTTTATAGAAATGCCAGAGGGGCCAAATTTACGCAATATAATTAATAGTATCTCGCCAGATAATAAATACTATTATCAAGCAATGGAATGGGCTGCTAAATATATTGCTAAATCGAAATAAAAATACTACTTTATTTTCATTGATTGTAGGTGTTATATACATGTTTCATTTGTATAGAAACACCTACATTTTGTGGAGTGTAAATGATGATGATCAAAAATAATTACAGAAAATATTTTGGACTTGAGATAATAGATGATGCCTGGACGAAAATAGAAATCCCTATTGTTTCACGTAAAGAGGGAGCTTTGGGAATTGATTATCTGTTTTTTGATAAGAATGTTTTGAAAAAGGTGATTTCAATTTATGATAACGGCAATTACTATGAAGGTTCTCTCGTCATGCGTACAAACGAGACTTATACAACGATAGAGCCCGCTTCATCCAAGGCAAAAATCAGAAAACTAAATCATAATAATATATTCATGTGTAAACCCAAAGGCATATATTTTCGATGTAATATACTCGAAAACGGACTTGCGGATATCTGTATAGGAAACTATGATTCGCAAAAAACATATTACAGTAGTGAAAGAGATGGTATTAGATACGTTCCGGAAGAGTTTGTAGATAAATGGGTCACAGAAACGACTAAACACGATTTAGATGAAATAGCTGTTTGGGGAAACGAATCCAGAAGTCATCATAGATACAAAGAAGGAGATTTTTTTCGCTTTCGATATAACAGAAGAATGTATGGATATGGAAGGGTATTATTAGATGTTTTCAGGTGGAAGAAGAGCGGAGGTGAGTTTTGGGATATATTGATGGGTAAGCCTCTCTGTGTATCGATTTTTCGTATTATAACAGAAAATGCATTCCTTACTCCGGAACAAATTGTAAAATACAAAGAGTGTCCGTCTGAATATATTATGGATAATGTTCTGTATTATGGTGATTTTGATATTATTGGCAACTTATCATCGCAGTCCACAAATGAATATCCTATAATGTACGGAAGAAACCTATCGGCAATTGATAGAGATAAAATATGTTTTTCCTGTGGAAAAGTATACAGAGAATGTGATCTGTCAAAAGCGGTGGTAGATACTAGCAAATATATTAATAATACTATTGGGTTTGAGCCTACTGTTAATATGTCTGTAATTGCTTCGTGTATCAGGATGGATTCCAACGAACCTTTTTGGGATAATAAAAGAAAGAATTCATATAAAATAGATCTTAGGGATCCTGTAAACCAAAAAGATTTGGATGAGGTTTTGAATACATTTGGATTGACTAAGGAAGATATTATAGCACTTAACTGTTCTTGATAATCTAATACTGTGTAGCGTGTACGGTCACAGGTGCGGTATCGGGAGCTGCAGTTAATGCAGGTATCACCTTTGTTACCAGCGGAGGTGACCTTGAAAAGACAAAGCAAGCAGCGGTAGACGGTGCATGTGACGGCTTTATGTCAGGAGCCATAACAGGATTTATCACGGGAGGCATGACGTCGAAGCACTGCTTTGTAGCAGAGACCCTTGTGGCGACTATAGACGGCATGGTGCCCATAGAGGACATCAGTCCCGGTGACCTGGTCCTGTCAGAAGATCCAGAAACAGGTGATGTTACTTACCAGATGGTATGGGAGACCTATGAGAATGATACTAATGACCTCATACATCTGACCATTAGCAAGGACAGCAAAGATGGCAAGAAGGCTGAAACAGAGGAGATAGTAACAACTCCTGCTCATCCCTTCTATGTAAAGGACACGGGCTTTGTTACTGCAGAAAAGCTTACCGTAGGCACAACACTTGTTGACAACGAAGGTAATGAGATCCACCTTCTAAACAAGCGCTGGCAGCACCTTAGAGATGCAGTCCCCGTCTACAACTTTGCTGTTGATAACTACCACACGTATTTTGTGGGCAGCACAAATGTGCTGGTGCATAATATGTGTGCTTCCAAGACAAAATTAGATACCCAGGATCATCATTTTCTTAGCAATAAGAGCAAAAAATTCACATCAAAATTTATGGAGATTACAGATAAATATGGTTTGGATTTGAATGATGCATCATGGAATATTGAAGCGATGACAAATCATATTGGAAGACATACAGATTTTTATCATAATTTTATGCTTAGGCATTTGAAACTGATTGATGCAGAAGCTGCAGGAAATATAGACGAGTTTTTGAGGCTGTTTGAAAATTTGAAGACAATAGTTAAAAATACTCCTGGAATCATGTACACACCTAAATAAGGGGATCAGCTATGATTTATTATGATATGGATTATTCATATTCAAGAAGTAAAGATGCTATTTTTTGTACGGAATTGAGTGATCAGTCATTATATGATTTGCATGATTTTCATAGAGGAACGTATATACCGAAAAAAGGAAAACTTATATACACATATGATCCTGGCGAGGGGAACATTATTACTGATTTTATTAATAATAAACGTGATTGGTTTATTATTTCATCAAGGTGTTATCACGTGCTAAAGCAAGAGTTATATACAGGGGTACAGTTTTTGCCGATTGTTATAAGAAATGGTAAAGATGGTTCCAATACAATGGGGTATATTGTTAATATTCTTCATGTATTGGAGGGAGCAATTAACTTTGAAAAATCTGGTTATGGTGTATTAAAGGATGGTGATAAAAAAATATATGCTATATGGAAATATGTTCTAAATGAGAATATAATCCAGAATTACGATTTATTTAGACTAAAAGAACATTCTGTTGCAATGTTTTGTTCTGAAAAGATAAAAAGTATTATAGAGCAAGAAAAACTAACAGGCTTTTCGTTTAAAAAAATTGATGTAATTTGATGAAAACACAAAGAAACAAAAGGAGGTTTGGTTTGATGTATATGCTATTTGAAGAATGGTTAAATGGCTATTTAGAGAAAGGGATTCCGCAAGAGGTTGTTGCTGTTAACTTTAATATCTACGAAGAAACAGGAAATAACTGGTCGATCGAAATAGTGGGCACAGGATCATTTGATGAAGAAGATGAGGATTGGGCATGTGATGAAATTACCGACTTTGGCTCTCGAGAGAACCTGTTTACAATGGAGTCAGATGAAGAATGGGAAGCTGTTCTTGGGAACGTGATTGGAATTATCAAGGAATATCTCGAGAAAGGAAAATATGCCAGTTCTTTAAAGGGATTAACGGCCGTTGGAACAGGCTTTGTAGATGGTGATATCGAAATATTGTATATGAAATAAATTTGTTGTGATAATTTGGCAATAATATGAGGGGCAGAATAAAAGGCCTCTCATATTATTGGCTATAGATTTATCTAGAAAGATTGAATATAAGGACATAGTGGAGAGACATCAAATGAATACTATAGCAGAGTTAATCACAAATAATACATGGCTTATAAGTGCATTTGTGGTAATAGTCGTGTTCAGAAGGGTAAAAAAACATTTTTCTAACGGAAATGAATTCAGACTTTCAAGACTGTATAGCAAACTTGGGGATCATACGGAAACAATAGGAATGTTTGCATCAAAACAGGCTGCTGAAGACAAGAAAGCTGAGCTTTTATCTGCATTACCTTCTTTGTCATTGGGAATAGATATGATTCCGATTTCAACATATAGAGGCCGGGAAGGCAACCTTGTTTATGAGCTTGTTGTTCATGAAAAAGAAGCAGCAAAAACTGCGACTGGGGCAGAGTCTGTATTCTTCTTTACATTATCGAAATATTTAGATGATATCCAAAAAAGATACAGTAGTAACGGCGAGAAAACTGTTGATATCAAAGTCTATGAAATAGGGAAAGTTGTGGAGTCATTTACTTACTGTGAGGCAGTTACAGAGTGATTCTTTTATGATAAGAGATTCTTTTTATCATGAGGATATATATTATCTATGAAATCTGGAGGAAAACAATGAGTAGTGTTAAGGAACAGGTAGAAGAGCTTTATGGTAAGGGAATGCTGGACGATGACAGGAAGTTCAGCTATGCTGATGCTGTGAGGCTTCCGGATGGAGCATATGGCCTTGTATGTTTCGGAATCAATAAGGATAGATTCCTTATATGGGATGCAGAATATGCGGGCATAAATGGCAGGATCAAGGATCTGTTGTATGATATTCCTATGTCTGAGATGGAAGAGATTAAGGGTAATGATATTCCTGTCCTTGCGAATCTCAGATTTAAATGGCAGGGAGGATCCTTTCATTTTAAGGCCTTTGCATATAACAGGTATTTTGTGAAGACAATTAAAGAAAGATATGCTGGAGCTAGAGCTGAAAAGACGGCGTGAATTAATTCAAAAAGAAGATGAATAGTAGGAAAAAATGATAGATATTAAAATTACAACAAAAGATAATATAAATGAACTGATGAGCAGTCGTCTTGAAATGCTTAAGGTCGTCAATGATCTGCCTGAAGATTACAAGTACTCTGAAGAAATAATAAATGAGAGTCGTGATTACTTTTTAAATGGAGACCATCTGACTGTTCTTGCTATGGATGATGATGTGGTTATCGGTTGTGCATCAATGAGTTTTATTAGGATAATGCCTACATTTGAACATCCCACGGGGAAGCGAGCTCATCTGATGAATGTCTATACAAAAAGCAAATATCGTCGTAAGGGGATTGCCCGTAAAATGGTTGAATTGCTGATTGAGAAGACGTGGGAAAAAGGTGCTACAGAGATTAGTCTCGATGCTACTACATTGGGAAGACCACTATATGAAAAAATGGGATTTACTAATTCGACAGAGTGTATGGTATTAACAAAAGGATAGCAAGCTATATCGGAATATATAAAATAATCAAGATAACCCACCACCTTTAGGTGGTGGGAATATCTTGATTACGGGTGCGGGGTTATAAGCCCCGTACCCGTAGAACTGCGTCAGCAGTGATTTTATAACGAGCAAAAAGCGAAGCGTTTGCGAGTTTAACTCATTTGATATTACTATTTGTATATTATACGATAGTGTTTGTAATATAGCTTCCCGGGGGTTGACAGAAGGTAATGTATCAGACAGATAATGTAATAGTTATATTTCTGAATATATATTTGTGAATTAGGAGATTGGATATTGGTCCAGTCTCCTTTTTGTGTTACCAAAAAATATAATACGGAGAAAAAAGCTTTTATTAGGACTAGATTGAGGAGTAATAAGTATATGAAAAAGGCAGTAGTTACCGTCTTGATGTTAGCTCTTGTGGTGAGCGCATCAGGATGTGGGGAAAAGAAAGATGATAACATTACGATAATAGGTGGCGCAGATGGACCGACTTCAATTTATCTAGCACCTTCTTCCGGCAGCGAAGGGTTCAGATATTCGGATCCGATTGATGGTGATGAATACTATATGGTGATTGACAGGATACTTGGAGAATGCGGATCAGATGATCAGGAATGGGGGACTGCAATTGACCTTATGGGAGAAACAGATGCTGTTGTTTCCCTGGCGCTGGATCCAACAGGAAGATATAAGGCACTGGGTATCATCAGTAAAGAAGCAGGTTGCTATGGAATAATCCTGAATGATACCATAGACGGAACACAGGATAATGTCAATTATTCATATGAGGCCTGGGCTTATACAGCAAAGGCAGAAGATAAGCCGGAGTTTGAGTGGGAAGGTGACAGACTTTACTTTACTTATCCGGTCCAGTCAGATAATAGTATTGAGAACAAGACCGTTCCCATTGACTGCGGATATGATACCGGGCATATGGAATTTAACATGGAAAGAAAAGACATGGCTTCGGAGAATCAGAAAGACGTGCTTTCAGGTACATGGCAGACAGCTTCCATAGGATATGAGATGGATGGGGAATTACAGCCGGAATACTATGTTCAGTTTGAGGGTCTTCAGATAAACTACGGACATATGAAAGATGCTGACTTTATTGTGGACCATGCAGATGAAATTTCTTACTTGGAGGAAACTTCGCCCGGGAAATATATTGTGCAGGCTGAAACATCAGCCGGGATCCAATATACATTAAAGACCGCTGAAAGCGATAAAGATGTGCTGGAATATTATGAGACGTGGAAAGAGGAAGAATATGGTGACACCTACAGAGGAGGTTCATCTTTGAGCAGGTGCAATTAACCTTTGATCCGCACCCTGTTTTTCAGGCTCAGCAAATGAACACGAAGGATACGGATTATTCCTTCCGCTTGGAATATGTGAATAAGGACGGAAAATGCGAGAAATTGTATAATGCGATCTCCTATGATCCTTATACGCAGATCATGAGCGGCAACTGGAAGTTTGAAACGCTGGACGACTATGGCAATGTCATAGATGAAAGAGTACGTCCGCTGAAAATGCGCCAGACATATCGTCAGGAAATGAAGTATCTGCTGGAACTGACGGGCTATGAGATCGTAAATGTGTATGGTGGATACAGAAAAGAATCCGGCGATGGATCGGCTAAAAATGTCATATGGTGCGTAAGAAAAAAGTAGACAGGGAGATAGAAATTATGGAAAGAAGGATAGAAACGGAAAGACTGATCTTAAGGACGGTTACTGAATAATTTACTAGCGGAGGAGACAATGAAGGTACTTTTTATCGGAAACAGCCACACATATATGAATGACATGCCGGAGCTCACAAGACGGATGATTGAGAGTGCCACTGGTCAGCCTTGCCTGGTCACTATGTTGGCGTATTCTGGGAGATCCCTAAAATGGCATATGGAAGAAGAGTACTTCTCTGAGCGATTTAATATACTGCATGGCGGTTACGACTATTGCGTAATTCAGGAACAGGCTCATCCAATGGGAGATGAGCAGGATACTATAACAAACGCCAGTAAGATCATAGAATTGTGTAAAATTGCCGGCACTAAACCAGTCATCTTCGAAACTTGGGCAGAGAAGAAAAAACCAGAGAATCAAGTTGAAATGAACCGCAGATATCAGAATCTTGCAAAAAGTCAGGACGTGTTGCTTGCTCCAATCGGAGAAGTGTGGAGTGCAACTATGAAGGACCTTGCATGCCTTGAATCAGATCTGTACTTTAGAGACGGAGAACATGCCTCAGCTGTTGGCGACTACCTTGTTTCAATGGTCCTTACAAAGACAATTACTGGCAAGCTTCCATCTGAAGATTTCTTGGAGGCATTTGATTTTGTTATTCCAGATAGTAATTACTTTATTCCGGTAAAAGAGGACGTTGAAGAAGAGACAATTATGCTATCCAAGGAGATTACAGAAATAATAAGAAAACATGTTGATAATTCAAGTTTGTTGGGATGATGCAATAGTACTATCACACACTTTAACTTACAGTTAAATATATCACTTACCTCATACCAGTGGGCAAAAGAAAAACTTTCCGTAATGGAAAGTTTTTCTTTTATAACTAGTACAATAAGTGTATTATGATTTGTGTAAGTTCCATGTAGAATGAAGTCATGAAAACAAGTATGGAGGCTTCAGATATGGAACAGAACAAGAAAATGTATGGGGAAATCTTTAAGGAACGTGAATATAGAAAGCTGATTTTTGCTACGGTTATCAACCGATTTGGCGATTCTGTAGATGCAATCGCTTTTACATGGCTGGTTTATCAGATCACACACAGCGCAGCATGGTCAGCAATAGTTTTTGCACTTAATACACTTCCAAACGTGGTGGTACAGCCTTTTGCCGGAGCTATTGTTGAGAAGATGAACAAGAAGCATGTGATTATAGCAACACATCTTCTTAGGGCAGTAATTATTACATTGTTTGCACTTCTATATAGAGCAGGCCTGGTGAATGCACTGGTTATGGCAATCTTCACTTTGGTCATCACGACAGTGGAATCCTTTAATCTTCCTGCAACTTCAGCATTTACAATCCAGGTGGTCAAGAAAGAGCATATGACCTGCGGAATGAGTCTTAATTCCATGCTTGGGGGTGCGGCATCACTGGCAGGTACAGGTGCTGCCGGCGTGATCATTGCAACTGCAGGCGTTTTTGCAGCAATGATGATTGATGTAGTAACTTTTGCAGTTGCAGCGGTGCTTATCAGTGCAATGAAGGCTGGGAGAGCAAAAGTTACCGAAGTAGCACGGAATGAAGCATCCAAGACAACATCCGAGGCTGGAGAAACAGAGAACAAAGAACAGAGTAAAATTGAATTCTTTCTGGATGGATTTAGATATGTGGCAAGTTCACGAGTTATCTGCAATTATGGCTTACTTGCAGTTGCCCTTAACTTCATGCTCATTCCTATAAATGCACTTCAGGCACCAATTGCCGGAGAGATATTCAAGATGGGCGGAGAAATCCTTAGTATTGCAGGTGTATTTGCTGCAATCGGAGGTATTGCCGGATCCGCACTTGTACCTATTCTTTCACAGAAACTATCTCCGCTTAAGATGATCATGCTTGGAACATCACTTCTCGGAGCAGGAATGCTTGGTATTGCCCTCGGCGGAGTCTTTGTTGGAAATAATATTGCTTGTTATGTGGACGTAGCAGCATCATTTTTTATCATGATGGTGGCAGCTTCAATTATAGGCGGTACGATCAACATCCAGTTTATGAAAAATGCTGATCCCAAATATATTGCAAGAGCAGCAGCAGTAATGGGCGCTTGCGGAACAGCATGTATGCCTGTGGGATCACTTCTTTTAAGCGCAGTCATAACTAAGATCAGCACAGAAGTAATTCTTGTTTTATGCGTAATTTTTGCGATAGCTATTCTTGCAATCTTAGTCTTTGTAAAGCCACAGATGGAGATTGAGGAAGGTTCACTTGGAATAAAAGATGAGAAAGTATCAGCAGGTTTAGGACATCAAGCGGGAATCCTCGGTAATTCAATTGCCGAGATGAAAGCGCTATAAAAAAAGGTCAAAAGAAAAAACAAGCATACAACGAATGTATGTTTGCTTTTTCTTGTATTTGTGCTATACTATGTGTATGAAAGAAAATCTAATACATTACCGCACTTCTGTGTGCAATATCAACTACCATGTGGTATGGTCTGTCAAATATCGGCGTAAGATACTCAATAATGAAGTTGAAACGTATCTAAAACAGCTTATCAATCAAATTGCTGATGAGAAGGGGTTCACTGTTCAGCTTTTTGAATGTGGCGAAATGGATCATGTCCACTGCTTTGTTACTGCACCACCAAAGTTATCGGTCACAACTATTGTAAAGTACCTTAAGGGCATTACAGGAAGAAAGCTTTTTGAACAGTTCCCTGAAATAAAATCCAAACTATGGAAAGGGGAATTGTGGA
>NZ_KE384211.1:332697-392837 GCF_000424585.1 Butyrivibrio sp. MC2013 | reverse complement strand
AGAAGCTAGTGGCTGGACATTTCATACAATAGTTGGCGAGCATAGAGATGGAAACTATATATGTATACCGAACTGGAATATCGGGAGTGAACTGGCAGGACTAAGAGATGTGTTTTGGAATGAGGAGCGGCTCAAAAAGTATACGAACCTGAACCAGGATAATGCAAAAGCAATAGCAAGAGCCATTGCAGAGGCAGACAGATGGATTGAGAAATATCATAAAGAGGAGTGCGGCTGATGCCGCACAAACCTCTCCAAACTTATGACAGAAAAATGAAAAGGTTTGTGACAGCGAGTGAGAGTAAGGCTGTGACAGCGGAAGGAATTAGCAACATTATTAACAATACCGTTACTGTGACTAAGGATAGTAAAACTACGAATAACAGTGATGATTTCGATACACTGGCAAGTGGATTAAGAGGTCAGGTATATTATGTCAGGGTTCGGGTTGGGGTTAGTGATTCAACAGGCAATTGTATTTATGGACCTTGGAGCAATGTTGAAAGGGCTTCTAAAACCATATCTGTTGATGATTGATGACAATTCAGGTATGGAATACTCTTGAGTGGTATTTTAAGGCTAGAGTGTAGTCGGAAAATAATCAGTAAAAGCTTTAAAAGAGGTTGTCCTTTTGGACAACCTCTTTTAAATAAAAAAGCTGTGAAAAAATGAAAAAGGATCTCATTTTTTCACAGCGTATTATTTGAACTATAATACCAAAAGATGTGGGCAATATAGAACACCCTGTCAGATCTCTACTTTGCTGTTCTCGTCGCCCTCATCGTCGATGGTGTAGTAAGCTACGCCATTCTCAGGCTGAACATAGATGCAGATCTTCTCAGGAGATTTCTTCAGATCCTTATCATCTGTTGCATCCAGTACCTTGTCAAGAATATCAGCCAGATCGATATCTCTTCCCTGGAACTGAAGGATCAGCTCGATAGCTGTTTCTTCTTCAACTTCCTTTGCAGGAGCTTTCTTTGCTGTTGAAGGCTTCTTTGCGGCTGTAGTAGACTTCTTTGCTGTAGTTGTTTTCTTAGCTGCAGGAGTCTTTTTAGCTGCGGGTTTCTTGGTTGTTTCAGCTGCCTTGGTCTCAGCAGCTACTGTCTTTTTTACTGCCATAATCAATCCTCCCTTATTTATGCCTATATCACAGAATTAATAATCTACGTATATATATTATCACAATATCGCGCAGACGCAAATCCTGAATATACCTTATGGGTGCGGAAGCAATATAGCGATCAAAAGTCAAAATATCTAAATATTTCCCTTTATTTTAGTGAGATATTACATGTTACTCTTTGTTGACATGAAAAATCATCAAAAGCTATAATTGAATGCAGTTAAGCGGTAAACGAAAATATAAAACAGCATTAAAGGAATGCATGTAAATTAGGCAAAAAAGATCAGGTTAATCGGTAAGCTGATTTATGCTTTTACTTTGTCAGTTCTTATCTTGCCTTTTGTGCATTATGTGCTGATCATAATCTGAAATAAGTATTATGATATCCGTATTTTCGTTTATCAAAGGATCATCAACCTTTCAGGGGGGCTGATCTGATCTATTTACAAATTGAAAGGAGAGGACATGAAAAAGAGGAGCTTGTTAGGGGTACTGATAGCGGCAGTACTGGTACTGGCGCTGGCAGTGGGAGCAGTGGCTTATGGAGGTAGTAAGAAAAAAGCCGAGAATGCTCCTGACTCACTGGTCCGCAGTGAAGTTCTGAGCGAGGAAGAGGCATCAGAAGTCATTTCGGATACAGAGGAAGTGACAGAGATAGAAACGGTAGAAACATCTGAAGAAGAGGAAGAAGCTCTCGAAGATGAAGAAGAGGAAGAAGAGCTCGAGGCAGAGGATGAAGAGTCTGAAGAAGAGCTTGACGAAGTGGAAGAGACAAAGGCTGTAGCAGGTGCTACAAGGACTCTTGCAGCTGCTAAATCCACTAAAACAAGTGCAGCAAAGTCAGCTACCACTTCCAAGAAGAAAGATAAAAACGATGCCGGTAATAACGGCAACGGCAAGGGTAACAATGGAAAGGGAAACGGAAATTCCGGCAATAATGGAAATAACGGCAACGGAAATGGAAATTCCGATAATAACGGTAACAATGGAAACAATGGTAATAATGGAAACAATGGAAACGGAAATGGCAATTCCGGAAACAACGGAAATGGAAATGGCAATTCTGGAAATAATGGCAATGGTAACGGCAAGGGACATGGCAAAGATAACGGCGGTTCCGGAAACAGCGGTTCAGGCGAGGAAGTAGTACCCGGCGGTGAGGATCAGCCCGGAGACGAAGGTAATGATACACCTGAAGTCGGTTACACAGGCGACAGTGACAGAGAAGCAATTGCAAAGGGTACTATCCTTCAGGTATTTTGCTGGGATTTTAATACCATCTCTGACAATCTTGAGGCAATAGCAGATGCAGGCTACACTGCGATCCAGACTTCACCTATCCAGGCATGTCTTGATACTAATAAGACTATGACTATAGGTGGAACAGGACATTGGTATTATCATTATCAGCCTACTGATTACACAATCGGTAATTATCAGCTGGGTACAGAAGATGAATTCAAGGCTATGTGTGACAAGGCACAGAGCCTGGGCGTAAGAGTAATTGTAGACGTAGTACCCAACCACACAACTACAGATGAGAGCCAGGTTAGTCAGGCACTTATAGATGCAGTAGGTGGTAAAGAGAATCTCTTCCACGAGGAAGGACATACAGCTACATCCAATTATACAGACAGACTTTATTGCACCAGATATGAGATCGGTGGACTTCCGGATATCGATACTGAGAACAAGGACTTCCAGGACTATTTTATCGCCTTCCTTGATCAGTGTATTGCAGATGGTGCAGACGGCTTTAGATATGATTCCGCAAAGCACATAGGTCTCCCCGGCGACCCTCATCCCGAAGGCGTGGAAAATAATTTCTGGGAGAGAGTTACTACAGATATCACAGCAGCAGATAAGATCTTTAACTATGGTGAAGTACTCCAGGGTGGTAATAACAAGGTGCTGGGCGAGTATATCGATGAGATCGGCGGAGTAACAGCCAGCAGCTACGGTGCTAATATAAGGACAGCTATTGTAGGCGGCAATCTCCTGGTATCCAACCTGTCCGATTATTGCATTGGCGACAGCGCAGACCCTGACAAGCTGGTAACCTGGGTTGAATCCCATGACAACTATTACAACGACGGCAGCTGGACAGCTCTTGATGACAGAGATATCGTACTTGGATGGGCTATCATCGGTGCCAGAAAAGATGGTACACCGCTTTTCTTCTCAAGACCTCAGGGCAGCAGCAAGAGTGATGAATTCGGTACCAATATCATAGGTATCGCAGGTAATGACAACTATAAGGATCAAACGGTAGCAGCCATCAATCACTTCAGAGTAGAGATGGACGGCGAAGGTGAGAAGATGTCCAATCCTGCAGGTAATGCAGGTGTTCTCCTCATCGAGAGAGGTACTAAGGGACTGGTAGTAGTAAATGCTTCCGGTAATGATTTTACTCTTGACCAGCTTACAAGCCTTGCTGATGGCAGATATACAGACCATGCCGGTTCAGGAGCAGTATTTACAGTAACAGGCGGTGAGATATCAGGTACAGTAGCAGCTAAGTCTGCAGTAGTACTCTACGGCGCAGAAGACAGCAAGGCTATGACAGTTCATTTCTACAATGACAAGAACTGGAATGAAGTATACATGCTTGAGGATGGAGAGACAGCTCCCGGCGTGAAGATGACAGCAGATGGTGACGGCTGGTACAGAGCAGTAATTGATGTTACAGGCAAGAGTGCAGCAACAGTTTCATTTAATAACGGAGCAGGTGAGAGCAGCCAGCAGTACGAGCTTGATACTACAAAACCCGCATATATCTCAGCTTCACTTGATAAAGTATTTAATAGCAGATCAGAGCTCGAAGAAGCTCTGGGACTTAAGTCTACTACAGTACACTTCTTTAACTCGAGGAGCTGGGAGGGTGTATCAGCATATATCTATGGCGATGGCATAGGCGAACTCTTTGGCGGATGGCCCGGCAAGGCTTGCAGCAATGAAGGTGACGGCTTCTGGTCAGTAAGCATACCTCATGCTCCTGATAACAACCTGCATATCATCTTCAATAACAACGGCCAGGGTAGCCAGTCAGCTGATTTTGTAGTAAAAGATGATGTAAATGTATATTTCACAGGCGAAAATGGTAATGCATACGAGAGCAAGGATGCTGCATGGCAGGATATTGATATGGTACCCGGTACTGTAACAGTATTCTTCTATAACAACCTTGAGTGGAGTGACGTAAGTGCATATTCCTGGGGAACAGGTGAGGCACTTGGTGGTTGGCCAGGAACACATTGTACTGAAGTAGGTGACGGATGGTGGAAGGTGACTATCAATGAGAATCCTTCAATGAGCCTTAACGTGATCTTCAACAACAGTGGTGCAGGATCTCAGACCGGCAACATCCTGATCTCCAATATCACCAACAGGTACTGCTCAGCTTATGACACCAGGACTTTTGCTTCCAAGGAAGAGCTGATCCAGGCACATGCTATCACAGGCGAGACTGATGTATACTTCTACAATTCAAAAGGTTGGGAGACAGTATATGCATATCTTTGGGGCGACAGCACCGGATTTGGCAACTGGCCCGGCAAGGCTTGTACTGATCTTGGAGATGGCTGGTGGAAGGCAACAGCACCTGTTGTTCCCTCCAGCAACCTGAACATCATCTTTAATAATACAATAGGTGATCAGACTGATTCCTATATCATAAGCGATGATGAACATGTATATATCTGCATTGAAACTATTACCAAGTTCCCTTCCAGAGAAGAGCTTCTGGCCTTCCTGGGACTGGGCAACAATTCGGCTCCTGTGACAACAAGTTCAGTAACAACGCCTGCTTCACAGGCTACTGAAGTTATGCAGGAGGATACAGACAGTGACAAGGCCGCTTCTGTATCAGATAACGCAGCGTAATAACCCCATATTTGTTTAAACCCCAGAAAAGCCCCTGAGTACAGTTATGTGCCCAGGGGCTTTTCGACTGCAAATCTATGAAGTGACAAATAGTCCCGGATAGGGTAAGATTTTCAATGGGAAAAATTTTAATTAAATACGAGGGGAAAAAGGGCAAAGCTATGAAGAAACTTACAATCACTTTTAATGCTCCCGTAACTTTATGGTTCATGATCATTGCATTTGGAGCGACTCTGGCCGGTGCTATTACAGGTGGCAGGATCACAGAGGCGTTTTTTATGACTTACAGATCGTCTATGTCAGATCCTATGACCTATGTCAGATTTATCAGCTATATCTTTGGGCACAGCAGCTGGGAACACTTCCTTGGCAATGCTTCATACCTGCTCCTTCTTGGACCTATGCTGGAAGAGAAGAATGGAACAGCTACCATGCTGGAGGTCATAGGTCTTACAGCTATTGTGACAGCGGCTGTGAACTATATCTTTTTCCCCGGTGTAGGACTGTGCGGAGCCAGCGGCGTAGTATTTGCCTTTATCATGCTCTCTTCTCTTACAGGATTTAGAGAAGGTGAGCTTCCCCTGACCTTTATACTTGTGGCTGCTATATATCTGGGCCAGCAGGTATTCCAGGGTATTTTTATCAATGACAATGTATCCAATATGGGACATATCATAGGAGGCCTTGTTGGCGCTGCCATGGGCTTTTATCTTGGTAAGAACAAGAGACGCAATTAATTATCAGAAAAGGGATTTAGATCTATGTTAGCAATTTTTGTAATTGAATTTACTGTTTTTTCTTTTGTAGGCTGGCTCTGGGAGTCTGTACTCTATACTGTTTTATCCGGGAAGCTGGATAACAGGGGCTTCCTCTACGGCCCCCTATGTCCCATTTATGGTTTTGGAGCGATCATTGCAGCCAGGGTATTTGGAGGCTTTGTTGGCAGGCCTGTATTTCTCTTCTTTATATGTATGGTCAGCTCAGCGATCCTTGAATATCTGACAAGCTTTATACTGGAGAAATTCTTTGGCGCCAGATGGTGGGATTATTCTACTATTCCCTTTAATGTTCACGGACGTATCTGTCTGTCCTGTTCCATGGCTTTTGGCTTTGCAGGCGTGATCCTTTTGCCCTACGGTATACTTCCTATTATAAGTTTCATAGAGTCACTGCCTATGAATATACTGGTAAATGTGGCTATAGTGCTTGCAGGCTTTATAGGGGGCGATGTATTCCTGTCAATCGGCAATATGGTAGACCTGAACCGCTTTATTGATGACATAGAGAAAGAAGCAAAGAAAAGAAGAGATGCCGCAGGCAAGTTTGTGGATGAGCACGGCGGCAATTATCTAAGAGAAGAGGTTCTGAGCAGGGTCCCAAAGCTTAGATACAAGGAGCTCTTCTTTATCAGAAATATAGTAGGCTTTATGTCAGGCAACAGGGACAGGATTATCAGGCTCTTAAAGATATCTGTGGGCTTTCCTCTGGATGAAAAGGCAGATAAAAGCTCTGACGATGAGATAAAAGAATAAGAGGGCCGGGGCGTCAATAAATTGCTTTGACGCACACATCTTAAGGTCATTAAGAAAGGCAATATATGAAAACACCATTTTCACCCTACCTTGAGTCTATCAGGGAAAATGTAAAAACTACGGTCAATATACTGGCCGGTGATTACGATTATGTAAGTGCTCTTTGCACTGATTCAAAGGGCATAGGTATAAGTGTGTCCAAGCATGCAAGGAATATTACCAATAATACCCTTATCAATGAAAGGGGCGTGGTATTTAGAGTGTGCCGTGATAAAGGCTATTCCGAATATGCTGTGAATACTGATGACTTCTCTGATCCGGCAGCGCTGGCAGCTCTTATAAAGGACAAGATTGAGGCCCAGAGGGCCCGCTTGGGAGATCTGGCTGTGAAATATTATGATACAGATCTGATAGATGATACAAGGCTTGAATTCTTTGGCCAGAAGGAATGTGAGATACTGCCCGAAGAAGCGGATGTTACAGCGCTTGCAGACAGGCTAAAGAAGCTGTCAGATGAGGGCCTCGCTATGAGTAAGGATATGGTGGATCTCTTTACGAGATTCTCATCTACTCACATATCCAAGATGTTCATTAGTCCCGGTCGTGACCTGAGACAGGCCTATTGTGTCAGTGAAGGCAGTCTCATGCCCTTTGTGAACAGGGACGGCAAAAACAAAGACGAATACGTTTCTGTGTCCGGTGATGTGGGTGCAGAGCTTATAGATGAGCTGGAAGGAAGGCTGAAAGAGGCTGTAGAAGCAGCAGTAGAGCTTCTTGATGCTACAGCTATCAAGCCCGGAGAGTATGAAGTCATCACTGATCCTGAGGTTACAGGCCTTATCGCTCACGAAGCCTTTGGCCATGGTGTAGAGATGGATATGTTCGTAAAGAACAGAGCACTGGGTAAGAGCTATGTTGGTAAGCGAGTAGGCTCTGAGCAGGTGACCATGCATGAGGGCGCCCTGTGCATCGAGGATGTAGCCAGCTATTTCTTTGATGATGAAGGTGTGATGGCAGGAGATGTAACAGAGATCGATAAGGGCATATTAAAGTCCGGTATCTGTGACAGCCTTAGCGCATTGAGACTGGGCACAGCTCCAACAGGCAATGGCAAGAGGGAGCGCTTCTCACATAAGGTATATACCAGGATGACCAATACTATATTTGACTCCGGTGAATATAGCAAGGAAGAGATGATCTCTTCTGTGAAATATGGATATCTTCTGGAAGGCGCCAGGTCCGGTATGGAAGATCCAAAGCACTGGGGTATCCAGTGTATTGTCCAGAGAGGACGAGAGATAAAGGATGGCAAGCTCACAGGCAAGGTGGTATCCCCTATTATCATGACAGGCTATGTGCCTGACCTTCTGGGCAATATCAGTATGTGCTCAAGTGACAGGAAGAGCTTTGGTTCCGGAGCCTGCGGCAAGGGCTATAAGGAATGGGTCAAGGTATCTGATGGAGGCCCGTATCTGAAAACAATTGCAAGATTGGGATAGAATGACATAGAAGTGCATCCATGCACTTCTGAGCATGTCGGGATATATCCATATATCATGACATAGAAGTGCATCCATGCACTTCTGAGCATGTCAAGATATATCCATATATCATGACATAGAAGTGCATCCGTGCACTGGGGAGAAAAAATGTATATAGATGAAATAATAGATATCATAAAGGAATGCGGTGCTGACGCCTGGATAGTGGAAGAAAAGGCCGAGAAGAACAGCGAGTTCTACTTTATCAGGCACAGGCTGGATCAGGATAGGCTGACTGATGTAGTAAGCTACAGGGTGACTGTATTTAAGAACAGCCCTGACAAGATAACAACAGGTAAGGCTGAGGCTGTTATCAATCCCGGTGAAAATAAGGAATATCTTAAAAAGATCATATCTGAGCTTATGGACAGGGCGCTGGATGTAAAAGATAAATATTACTCTCTTAAGCCTGCAGCCAAAGATTACGATATAGATAATGGATCAGTGGCTTTGGATGCCGGTGATATATCTGCAGCTTTTGTCAGGACAATGGAATCAGTAAACGAAAGTCCAACTGCTGATATTAACAGTTATGAGGTATTTGGCGGCACAAGAAAGACCAGGATCGTGACCAGCAGCGGAGTGGATCTGACCTACGAATATCCTTCATCAATGATGGAGGCTGTAATTAATGCCAGAAATGAGGAGCATGAGATAGAGCTCTACAGGTCCTATTATCTTGGAAGCTGCGCTTCTAGTGATATCAAGGCTTCTATAGAGGAGGCCTTAAGCTGCGCAGCTGACAGGCTTATAGCAGAGCCTACTCCTGACATGCACAAGATAGACTGCGTCTTTTCAACAAAGGATGCTTGTGAGATATACAGGTATTTCCTGGATAATCTAAATGCAGCCAACATATACATGAAGCTCTGCAGATGGAAAAAAGATGCATACATTTGTGAGGGTATAACAGGGGATAAGCTGAATATAACCGCAAGACGCTTTCTTGAGAATTCATCTACCAACTGGCCCTGTGACTGTGAAGGAAGTCTCATTAAGGATACTGACCTTATGAAGGATATGAAGCCGGTGGCCTTCTGGGGCGGGACTAAATACAGTTCTTACCTGGGCGAGAAGGATGCTTTCATGGTCACTAACAGTGAATTCACAGGGGGCAGCTGCTCAGAAGAAGAGATCAGGCGTGATAATTATCTGGAAGTCATGGAATTCTCTGATTTTCAGGTAGATAGTATGACAGGTGATATTTTTGGAGAGATCAGGCTGGCATATCTGTATGAGAATGGTAAGAGACGCATATTGACCGGTGGCTCCGTATCGGGATCAATGCTCTCTTTTATGAAGACAATGAAGATGTCAAAGGATAGCATGCAGTACAATAACATGCTTATCCCTAAGCTTACAAGGCTTAAGGATGTTACCATCAACGGAGCCGGATGAAATAAGGGATCAATCTGCAGTTTATGAACCCCGCTGATGTATGCGGAAAAGCCTGCATATCTGTTCTTGATCCCTAAAGGGTAGTGCTTATGAATATTCTTAGGGAAATGATAACCAGACCTGGCAGGCTGGTAGTCCAATGTCATGATGATCCTGATCCGGATGCGCTTGCTTCCGGCCTTTTGGTATGCCGGTTTGGAGAATATTTTAACAGAAAGATCGAGTTTATATACAGCGGCAATAATCCCATCAGCAAATCCAATGCTATCAAGATGGTAGAGCTGCTTGGTATTGAGATCCGTTATGTGGCAGAGAATGAACTAAAAGATCAGGTGCCTGCTGATATATTACTGCTTGTAGACTGCAGGACCGGTCAGAAGAATGTAAAGCCCTATCCTTATAAGGAGATAGCAGTCATAGACCATCATACTATCAAGGGCGAGTATGATGCTCCGGGACTCTGTGATATCAGACCCCAGGTGGGTAGCTGTGTAGCTATCATCTGGAATCTGGTACAGCAGTGCAATAACAGCAGAGGGATGCCTCTGGGCGTATCAGATCTGGAAGCGTATCCGGGGCGCCACTATCTGGGAACAGCTCTTTATTACGGTTTGTTCATGGATACCAATGGCTTTGGTTTTGGATCCAATCTGGATAAGAGGCTCAAAAACCATCTGGAAAAGCATCAAAGCTTTGACAGTCATATTTTTAATAAGCTCAGCCGCAAGAAATACTCTCTGGATGAGATGTTCCAGATTGCCAAGATAGAGACCGGTGCTATTAAGGATACTTATCACGTCTTTAAGCTGCCGGACAAAAGTGACTATGACAGCATAGATAGCGGTAGTTATTATCCTTTTGTGAGAAAGGATCTGTCTTTTCTTATATGCTGTGGTGAGATCTGTAGTAACAGTGTGCTGGGACAGATAGCAGATGACCTGATCTCTGCAGATGATATCGATCTATGTGTGGCTTATGCCATTACTCCTGCAGGCGATCTGAGAATATCTGTGAGAAGCCATGTGGACTATGTTAGTGCTGCAGACCTTGCCTACTATATCACCGATTGCCATGGCGGAGGCCACAGCGTCAAGGCAGGAGGCACCATATCCACCAAAGAACATCCTGAACTCAGAGATACCCTTGCGGGGCCGGCTAATGTGAGAAAATACCTGACCGCCAGAATCCATGATTATCTGGATATTTATAAGATAATAGATACTGCGCCTCTTGATGGTACCTTTATCGACAAGTATTACGGCAATGAGATACTTAATTATTGCAAAAAGGACAATCTGAGATTGGGATTTGTTTTTACCGCGGATATCATACGTGACGAAGGACTGGACCATAATACCCATTTCCAGCTGGATCTGAAGCAGGATTGGGGAGACAACATATCTGTCCATAAGGCTGAGATGCAGTTTATAGAGGATATCGACAGGGATAAGGTCATCATGATAGGTATAGACGGCCGCATATATCCTCTTACCATGGTGCAGTTCCTCAACAGCTATCAGCCTACAGAAGAAGCTTTTTATGACAGAGAATGCAAAGGCCCCGAGCTGGTGAGCTCTGATACAGGCGAATCCTATGATATCATTAGGTATGCCAAGGCCTGCTACAGCAAAAAGAGTGATCCCGTGCGTGCTGTTAAGACTCATACTCAGGCATACAAGCTTCGTTCCGGATGGGGAAGGCGCTTCTATATATCCTCAAGGCCCGGAGACTATATTGTGGCTGGACAGGGCGAATACGACATCTGGCCTGTGGACGGGGAACTTTTTGACAAACTCTATGACAGGGTGTAGGAGGCAACCGGCTTTAACAATCAGAAGATGAGTGAAGACCTGGCTGAGATATACAGGATCAGTGATGCAGTCATTGGTATTTATTTAGATAGCTTGCTATCGGGAGAAAGAATTGTTCTCAAAGGATAATGACAGATTTATTTCTTTTAGATATATTCTATTAAATGGAAATTTCTGGTCCTTCTTTTGTGTAGGGGCCGGTTTCCTTTCGCTCTTTCTGGCCGGCAGAGGAATGACCCCCTCTTTGATCGGGATCTTTACTGCGGTCTTTAGTCTTTTGGCTGTGATAATACAGCCTTTATTGGGAAATCTTGCCGATCATCACTCTTTCTTTAACTGGAGGAGGATGATCGTCTTTATCTCAATCCCTGTTATGATCGGTTCTATCCTGCTCATTCCACTTAAAGGGATGATGGCAGGAGGATTTATCATGGGCATGATACTCATGCTGTCCCATGCAATAATGCCTTTTATCAGCTCAGCTGATTATTATTACAACAGCATTGGCAGAAGGACCAATTACGGCATCGCAAGGGCCATAGGCTCAGGCGGTTTTGCTCTTATGTCCTATATCATAGGTCTCTTGTCAGATTCATATGGCAGTGAAGTACTGCCTGTCATGGCCATGATATTCTCATGTATACTCATAGTGAATGCTCTTACCATGCCCTGGCTGGGCACTGCATCAGTCAAGGAACATACCAATCCGGCCTCACCAGAAGATGAAGACATCGCCGGAAATAACGCAGGTGATATGGATCAAAAAGTCACCGGCTTGGCTAATAAGACAAGTGCACCCCTTTTCCTTGCAAAGTATCCGGGCTTTAGCCTGATGCTCCTGGCTGTGCTCTTTATGTATTTCTCTCATAATACGGTGGCAACCTATCTGATCCAGGTCATTGAAGAGCTGGGCGGTGGGAGCGAAGAGCTGGGCAAGGCACTGGCTCTCCAGGCAGGAGTGGAGATCCCTGTGCTCTTTTTGATAGTACCATTAAAGAAACGTCTGGGCGTTGATAAGCTTATGATAGTAGCCGGCTTTGGCTATTTGATCAAGGCTATTCTCTATGCGTCCTCTTATAGCATTACCTTTATCTATATCAGTCAGCTGGGGCAGATGCTCAGCTTTGCCATCCTGGCGGGAGCCTCGGTATATTACACTGCAAAGCATATCGATGCTCAGGATCAGGTCACTGGTCAGGCCTTCATGACCAGCATGATGGCTGCAGGCGCAGTGCTGGGATCACTGGCCGGCGGCTGGATCATCGACTATATGGGTATCAGGGCCATGCTCATATTCAATGTCTTTGTAGCGGCAATTGCTGCGGTACTGACTCTTGTATCCCATTTCGCAGGTAAAAGAATTACCAGCCGCAAATAATCTAAATGGCCTATTTGCATACATTCTTGGATATTTTATCCAAGAATGTATATTTCTTTAAGACTTCTTTAAGCTTTGAATGTTAGGATGAAATAGTATTATTATGTCAAAAAATTAACATGGATATGATATTATTATACAGGTATCACTATATAATGTAATTAATGAAGTAAGGATACTTGCAAATAATCAGGAAACACAAGGGGGAGGAAACAAATATGAGAAAACGATTGCTGGCTCTGTTCCTGAGCCTGTCATGTTCCATGACGTCCTTGTCTGCACTGGCATCATTTCCCGCAAGCACAGCTTATGCTGCTGAGGTTGTAAATGAGTATTCTGCAGATGATCTCACTGATGAAAATGGAATGATCACCTATGAGGATGGGGACGAGTTGCCCTATTCCGAAGGCATGGGTGCAGTAGAAGATGACTCTTCTGTATCAGAAGGAGAGGCTGCAGATGACTCTGAGCAGGTCACAGTAGAGCCTGACGAGGAAACTGCAGATGATATCTCAATTGACGATACTGATAAAGTAGCAGATGGATCATCTGATGAGGATGATGCAAATGCGGAGTTTACTTCTGTATCAGATAATTCACTTGGACAGGGCGAGAGACTTCCCGGCGGAGACTACCTGGAATATCTGGGCGATGGCAATTACAGATATACAGATTTTGATGATAATGAATGGGATCTCACATCTGATGACCCTGAATTTCAGAAATACTACGGCGATAGAATTAATGAAGATGGTACAGTTAAGATCGCATCTGTTCAGAGAGCAGATAAGTCTACCGACCTCTTTGCTGCACAGTCAGCTCTTGGCGACTTCAGCAGCGGCTTTGGTACTACTGAAGCCCTGAGGAACAGAAGCCATACCAATGGTATAGATGTATCTAAGCATCAGGGTAATATTAATTGGGGACAACTTAAGAATCTTGGCGTTGATTTTGCCATAATCAGAGCCGGTTATAGAGGCACAGATCAGGGAAGTCTTAATCCCGATGAGAAGTATGCTGCTAATATTTCAGGCGCAAGAAGCGCAGGTGTCAGAGTAGGTGTATATTTCTTCTCACAGGCTGTCAATGTAAGTGAAGCTGTTCAGGAAGCTGATTTTATGTGTGGTTTAACAGAAAATACAGCAACTGACCTTCCTTATTTCATAGATTTTGAGTATTCAGGAAACGGAAGACTTGCCAAAGCAAAGCTTAATGCACAGCAGCAGACAGAGATCGTAAATGCATTCTGCGCACGAGTAAAAGCAAATGGACATGCTGCAGGTGTATATGCCAATAAGTCCATGCTCAACAGTGGTCTTATGGCTACAAGCATTCCTGCTGAGTATAAGATCTGGCTTGCTCATTTCACACAGAATACCGACTATACAGGAAGATTTGATCTCTGGCAGTATTCCAGCAGATGTGAAGCTTTTGGCGGAGCCATCAGCTCTCAGTACTGTGATGTTAACTTTTTATATGGACCCAGCTTTACTGCAAAGATAAACAATACCAAACTGTCTCTTTCAGCAGATAGACAGGTTACAGTCAGTGGTAAGAAGTATCCTGCTAAAGCTATGATCACCCCTACTATATCCGGTGGAAAGCTAAGCGAGTTTACGATCACACATAAGTCTTCTAATGTTGCTGTTGCAACTACTTCAACTGTTACTAATGGTGTAGAAGTTAATCCTAAAGGTATTGGTGAAGCGAAGATCACTATTTCCGCTGTATACAATAAAACAGGCGAAAAATTTGAAAAATCCTTTAAGGTATATGTCTACGATAAGCTTACAAGCGATAAGATAGTATTCAAGGATAAGAGAAGATTTGAATATGACGGTACAAGCAGGAATCCTTCTGCCATTGTAGACTTCACTAAGATCAGTGATTCACATTTGAAGAAAGTTATTGAAGATAATATAACTCTTAACTTTGTAGATTCCAAAGGCAACAAGAAGAGTTCTGTAAAAAATGTGGGCAAGTACAAGTTACTTGTAAAAGGTAAAAATTATCTTGTCGGCTCATTGACATTGCCTACAGGTTCTGAAGCATGGGCATTGGAGATATTACCGAGAAATCTGAAATATCACTATGACTATGATGATGTAAAAGTTAAGCGTGAAGACAATATGGAATATAGCAATAATCTAGAAGCTGTCTTCACTATAACTGATTATCTTAAGGTCGATGGAAAATTTAAGAATGTAGAACTTAAATACGGAGTTGACTATAAGTTTGACGATAATAATTGTTATACCACTTTTGAAAAAAACGAAAAAGGTGAAATGATATGTACAATCTACGCTGCTGTAGAGGGTATAGGAAATTACTGTGACACAATACCGGATCTTACTGCAGTAATGACTCCCGGCGCAATAAGCGCAGACATGGTAGTGAAGATTCCTGATTTTATCTACAATGGCAAGGCACTGACCAAGGCTGATATTGAAAATGTCATCAAAGTATATGATGCAGGTAAGGAACTGAAGCTTGGAGAAGATTACGTAGTAAATGATGACTTAAAGCCTGTGTATGCTGATACAGTAAACGGTAATCCCGGCCAGTATCAGATATCAATTACCGGACTTGAGAATAAGGGCTTTAACGGTAATGCTCTTATCGTATTTAATATTGCTCCAAAGTCTCTGGCAGGCAGCGGCATAACAGTAGAGCCTGTTCAGAACTATACTTATACAGGTCTTGCTATTGAACCTGATGATATCGTTATCAAGGCTCAACTTGCAGATGAAACTGTCACTCTTAATGAAGGAGTGGACTATAAGCTTAGTTTTACAAAGAATATCAAATGTGGTACAGCTCAGTTTACAGCAACAGGTATTGGCAAATATAAGGGAACTGTTAAGGGTTCATTTATCATTGAGGCCAATGACATTGATAATGTAAGCGTAGATCATGGCAATGAGCAGATAATAGGTGCTGCTCCTGAAGGAGAAGAGACAGGAGAGAGCAGTCTGGAAATTCAATATACAGGTAAGGCTCTTAAGCCTTCATTTGCTCTGTATTTTGATGGCAGGAAGCTTCCCACATCTCTTTATACAGTTAAGTATGAGAACAATGTTCAGGCAGGCCTGGCAAAAGTAACACTGACAGGTAAGTCCCAGTACAAAGGCAGCAGAAGCTTTACCTTCAGGATTCTTCCTAAGGATATCTCTCTTAGTAAAGGTATGAAATATGGCCTTATATCCAAGGCGGCTTATAAGAGTGGTGCGGGCATTAGTGCTCTTCCTGAAGTGACTTATAATGGCAAGAAGCTGAGCATTAAGTCCGGCTCTGATGAAGCGCAGCTTAGAATACGTTATATAAAGAATGAGGATTATGTAGGAAGTACAGCATCAGCCGCCGAATTATGGGATGCTGCTGTAGATACAGTAGTTGATGCAGGCAGCTATAATGCCATCATAAGGGGTAACGGCAATTATACAGGATTCTATGTATATACCAAGGCATTCTCCGTATCCAGAAAGAATCTGGATAGCAAGATGCTGATCTTGAGAGAGAGTATATATGCTTACTCGGGCGAAGAGCTCACAGCTAAGCTGGAACTTGTAGATGGAAATAATACACTGGTAAAGGATACAGATTATACAGTTAGTTATAAGCTTAAGGGAAGCAAAGAGTCAGCTGCATCAGTGACTGCTCCCGGTAAGTATGAGCTTCTTGTAACCGGTGTGGGCAATTACAAGGGCAGCATCAAGTCTGCTATTCAGGTATATGATGGCAGCAAGACAATCCTGACAGATTCCAATACCGAACCTGTTTGGGTTAAGGATGCTGATTCTATCTATTATACAGGTAAAAAAGTCACACCTCTTAAGAGTTTGATCGTAGACGGAAGAGAGCTTAGAGCCGGGAAGGATTATTCTGCCAGCTACAAGAATAACAAAAAAGCAGGCAATGCCACAGTAACCATCACGGGTAAGGGTAACTATGTAGGTTCTGTTACAAAGAGCTTTGTGATCAAGGTCAACAACTTAAATGACCTTGATAATCCCGGATATGATGAGGTACTGCCTGATGGTGTAAGCCTGGTAGGTCATACCCGCCTGGCAGCCGGACAAAAGCCCGGTAAGGTAAAGATCGAGCATCGTGTAAACGGATTAAAGCTGCAGCTTACAGCTCCCAAGTGGTATTACACCTATAACGGAAAAGCTCAAAAGCCTTCTGTAAAAGTGAAGTACAATGGAAAGAAGCTGGCACCCAAGAAGGATTATAGTATCTCTTATGAGTACAATAATGCAGGTGAATGGGTTGGCGCTTCCTCTGCAAAGAAAGCAGGAGATTACAGAGCAGTTATTGATTTTTCAGCAGGCAGTCTTGGCAACTTTGATGGTAAGTATTATCTGAACTATAAGATAGCACAGGCTGATCTGAACTCCCTGACTGTATCTGTTCCCAAGCAGCAGTACCTGGCAGGTGAAGATGTTTCGCTTACTATGGCAGATCTTAGCTTCAAGCTGGGCAAGGTAAAGCTTAGCATAGCTGATCTTGAAGGCGTGGATATTGCTTCCTATGGAGACAATAGAAGTAGCCGCACCAATAAGAATTCAAAAGATACATATGTTGAGCTTAGATCCGATGGCAGCGCTAACTTCCTGGGAACAACTGAAGGAAAGAAGGGTAAGATAGCAAGGTTTAGCATCGTAACCTTTGCTATGACCGATGAAGATATCAGCTATGTGGTAAATGGCAATGAAGAGAAGACCGTAAGCGGTAATTCCATTAATGTTGATAGCGGATATAGCACTGTATATAAGCACAATTCCTCTAAGGTTAACAAGGGTGTTGCCCAGTACCTTAGAAAGGAACTTAGGACTGTAAAATATAACAAAAAAGCTTATTACCTGAATGACCTTCTGGTGATCAAGCATGGTGATAAGCCGCTGGTAGAAGCTAAGGATTATATTGTCAGCTACAAGAATAACGTAAATGCAGGTACTGCCAAGGTTACTATCAAGGGTATAGGTAACTATAGCGGATCCAAGACTATTACTTTCAAGATTGTAGCAGATACGATCACCAGTCCTGAGAATCCTGCGGATGCAGTATATGTTGTAAAGAAGCTTAATAGCAAGAAAAAGCCATTTAGCTCAGCGGTATATAGCGGTAAATCCATAAAGCCTACTGTTAAACTTGTAAAGAAGGTGGGAGGTAAGGAAATAACAGTTCCTTCATCCATGTATACTGTGAAATACAGCAATAACGTAAATGTGGGTGATGCAACTGTTACAGTAACAGGTAAGAAGAACCTGAAAGGAACATTGCAGGATAGTTTCAAAATTACTCCAAAGACCAAGAATGGTGCTAAGGTCACAATGTCTGATGTAGGTACTCTCAAGCTTTCCGGAGATAAGAGACCCAGCCCTAGTGTCAAGGTAACTGTGGATGGTCGAACTCTTAAGAAGGGTGTGGATTACACCATGAGAGTAACTCTTAACTCAGATGCAAGAGATAAGACCAAGAAAAAGGGTAAGGCAGTGATCACAATTTCCGGATGTGGTAACTATGATGGTATGCTGATCTGGAAAAAGGTAGATACCAAGAGATAATGATCAAACAGTTATATATAGCTTAATAAATACAGGCTAAGCAGTATTTCTCCCTGCAGGATATGATGTCCTGCAGGGATTTTATTATGACTACTGTTTATCAGCAATGTGAATACTATAATATACCTTATGAAAAACTATTGATAATATAGTAAATGCGATATAATTATACTGGTACAAGCAGACAAGTGAGGGGATAAGATAATCATGCTGAAAATCTATTATGGAGATTTAGAATCAAATAGCTATATTTTTAATCCTGATATATTTTTCAACAATAGCTATGAGGATGAGTGGATAACTGATCCTATTTCGGTTCAGATGATAAAGGATATAGATAAATCTGATGTAATTGGACCTAAGGTTATAGACAGTCCATTTCTTGGATCCATTCCTGTTGAAAGATTGTCAGGTGGAGTTAAGACTTTAATTCTTATGAATAATGACTCCGAACATATTTTTAATGCTTCTGCATGCGGAGATAATTGTGCAAAGTGGATTTTGAAGATTGCGAATAAAAAAGATCTTACAATAAGATTAGGATATTTGATGGATTTTGGAACAGATGATTTTGATATTGAAATATTGAATCTTGGAAAGATTGTTCATAATAGACGTGAATTAGCTGAATCGGTACTGGATAATCATTTAATTTAAAGTGAGAGATATATGGTAGGAAAATACGATATTGAAATATATAACAACAAAGTTCACTATTTCCTCACAGTAAAAAGGAATATAACTATTCTTCAGGGAGATAGTGCCAGTGGCAAAACAGAGCTCATAAGACTTATAGGTGAATACGAAGCTAACGGTAATTCATCAGGTATTACAATAAAGTGTGATAAAAAGTGTACTGTTCTTACAAATGTTGACTGGGTATTGAGATTATCTTCACTTAGTCAAAGTATCATTTTTATCGATGAAACTGCATCTTTTCTTAAAGAGACAAAGTTTGCTGAAATGGTTAGAGGGTCAGATAACTATTTTGTTATTGTAAGCAGGGATGACCTTGCACTACTTCCTTATAGTGTTGAAGAGATATATGGGCTTAGAGATGTATCAGGTTTATCAAAATATAACACTTATAAAAAAGTTTATAATGAGATGTATAAGCTTTATAACCTGTCTGACGTGTGTAATAAAGTCAACCCAGGGCTTGTCATAACCGAGGATTCTAATTCCGGATATGAGTTCTATAAACAGATATATGGTGGAAATTGCGAGTCTGCCGGTGGTAAGAGTAAGGTATACGACCGGATAAGAAATAGTAATAAGGAAAGTATTCTTGCAATAGTTGATGGCGCGGCATTTGGCCCCGATGTTGGCAAACTTATGAGATATCTTTCTGCAACAGGTAAGAAATGTGTATTGTTTGCACCCGAGTCATTTGAATATCTTATATTGAAGGCTGATATTATTGATGTTCCTAAAGCTGTTTTAGAGGAAACCTATAATTATGCAGATAGCAATAAATTCCTGAGTTGGGAAGAGTTTTACACGGATTTCCTGGTACAGAATACTCAGAGAACGGTCTTTAGATATGGAAAAGCAAAGTTAAATGAAAATTATAAGGCGCCTAAGATTATTGATAAGATAAAGAATATTATGCCTGAGCAAATAATAAGCTCCCGTAATTAGTTGCAAAAGAATCGCAGGGCCCTTGCGAGCGGCCACTGCTTTGCGGCTGTTTTTTAGCCGCTTAGCAGTGCTGCCAGCGAGCAGGAGCGAGAGCGTGCCCCAGATCTTTTGCACTAATACGGGAGCTGTTATTTTAGGCGAATTTCTTAATCAGCTCACATAATGCCGCAGTCTGCTCCTTGGTTACAGCCCAGGAAGGACAGAAGCGGATGATGCTGCTGTTCTCATCATATTTTTCCATGTAGCCATATTCTGCATATTCGGAAAGCTCAGCCATCTTGTCATTGTTTATTACGAAGAAGACCTGGTTGGTGGGAGAGTCTATGTAGATGTGATAACCATTATCCTTTAATGCTGCTGTGATGGCTTCAGCAGATTCAATAGCTGCCCTTCCGATCTCATCATAGAGACCATCTGTGAAGAGCGCATCGAACTGCACTCCCAGAAGGCGTCCCTTGGCCAGGAGTGCTCCGTGCTGCTTGATCATGGTAAAGAAGTGAGGGATAAAGCCCTTCTTGGGTATAACTACAGCTTCACCGTTTAAGCAACCACATTTGGTGCCGCCGATGTAGAAGACATCACAGTATCTTGCAATATCAGGGAGAGTTACGTCATTTGCGGAGCTTGCCAGAGCATAAGCAAGTCTTGCTCCGTCCAGGTAGAGAGCGATATCATATTTGTCACATACTGCTCTTAGCTCTTTGAGCTCGGAGAGAGAATAGAGAGTGCCGTATTCTGTGGGCTGGGAGATGTATACCATGCCCGGCATGATCATATGCTCATGATTGGCATCATCATAGTAATCCTTGGAGAGCTTCTCCACCTGGGCAGCTGTAAGCTTGCCGTCTTTAGAAGGAACTGTGAGAACCTTATGGCCTGCATATTCTATGGCACCTGCCTCGTGTACTGCTATGTGGCCTGTATCTGCAGCTATTACTCCCTGATATTTTCTAAGTACGCAGTCTATTACAGTCTGATTGGTCTGGGTTCCACCGGAGAGAAAGTATACTTCCCCGCCTGGGCATTCGCAGGCCTTCAGGATCTTGTCTTTGGCGCTTTGACAAAAAGGATCTTCTCCGTATCCCTGTACAGATACCATGTTGGTCTTTACAACGGCCTCTAATACCTTAGGATGAGCGCCTTCCATATAATCTGATGTGAAATGCAGTTTTTCTTTTTCCATAGCTTCCTCTCATTTTATTTTTAGATGATCTTTGAGAAACATGTGTTTACATAGTGTTTCGTAAGACATTTATATTCTAATCCATACCGTTATTTTGTAATAGTACCTTTTATCTATTGAGATGAAAGAAATACGTATTTGAGCAATTTTACTGTTTAGTGTATGAACATCCATATCTGAGTAGTTTCTTATACAGACATTAACTTTCTAAAAATAATATTAAATACAATATAGTATATTGCATAACTGAATAGCATGTGCTACAGTGTTCTTAATGAATGAATAATAAATCCAAGAGCACTTGGATAGAAAGGACCGCCATGAATCCACAGTTTAAGAAAGGCGCATTGGAATTATGCGTGCTATCCCTCTTAAGAGATGGAGACCGATACGGTTATGAACTGACTGATCAGATCTCAAACAAGATGATGGTAAGCGCCGGGACCTTGTATCTGATATTAAAGAGGCTAAAGGATGCGGGATATCTGGATACTTACCTGGTGGAATCCCAGTCAGGGCCGGCCAGGAAGTATTATCATCTGACTCCTACAGGAAGAGAGTACGGGGATGAGCTAAAGAAAGAGTGGCTTGATTTTGTTGAGAAGGTAGGTGAGCTGATATGACAAGAAGGGAATATATGGACAGTGTAAAAGCCAAGCTGTCTAACTGTTCTGAGGAGTTTGCACAGGATATCCTCTCTGCCTTCGAAGAGCATTTTGAAGAGGGGATAAAGGAAGGCAGAACAGAAGAAGAGATCATCAGAGAACTGGGTGATGTGGACAATGTCCTTGATGATCTGACTGAGTTTGGAAGTTTTGAAGAGGAAAAGAAAAGCTCCGGTAAGAAGATAGATATCGACCTGGATTTTGATTTCGATTTTGATAATCTGGGATCTACCATCTCCCGTATAGTACATGATGATGTCATGCAGAATATGAAGAATATCATCAGAGAGACCATAAGATTCGGAAGCAACCAGGGTGAGCGCTTCTATAGATCAGGTGGGGATGAAGAGATCATTAGCCAGGACGAGATCACAGATATAGCGGGAATCACAGATCTGGTAGTGGACGGAGCAAGCCTGGATATCAATATCAGAGAAGGAGACAGACTAAGCTACTGTTATTCACATCCATCGTCTGCTGCTGATATCCGGGTGACAAGGCAGGGCTCTGTTATCAGGCTTAGCAGAAAAAATGAAGACATCTCCCTGAAGGGAATAGTGACCAGGGGACTGGCCGGAAGAATGGAACTGACTGTGCCTGCTCAGATCACCAGAGTAAAGATAGGCAATGGATCAGGTGATCTGGATGTGTATAAGCTCAGCCTGTCCAGGCTCATAGTACATACAGGAGCCGGGGATCTGACTGTTAAGGACTCTACTATCAGTAACCTGGATCTTAAATCCGGTGCAGGTGACTGCAAGGTTAGTGATTCAGAGATAGGCTTTCTCTATGCCGAATCCGGTACCGGAGATCTGACCCTGGATAGCAATATCACAGGCCTTAGCATTAAGACAGCTTCAGGAGATATCCTGGTCAGCAGTATAGGACAGATAGACAATTATGATATCCGTACAGCATCAGGAGATGTGACGCTAGAGCTCTCGGATACAGAATTTGTGCTTAGGCACAAGGCTGTGACCGGTGATATAGATTCCAAGTATACAATAGTCCGTGAGAACGGCGTAAATGTGATCCGTAACGGACAAAAAGGCACTATCAACATCAGACTGGCAACAGGCGACACTACAATTAGATAACATATATGAAAATGGAGGAAAAGAATATGGAAAACATCACAATTGAAGCAATCGAAAAGGTTATTGACGAGACAGGCGTGGATTTCAAGACAGCAAAGAAGGCTTTGGAGCAGACAGGTGGAGTAGCAGAGGATGCTATCAAGTACCTGACTCCTGACAGCGACAACAAAGAGAGCCAGGATCTGGTTTCAAAGCTCAAGGAGAAGATTGAGGAAGGTAATGTGGCTAAGGTCCAGATCAGAAGAAAGGATGAGATACTTCTGTCAGTACCTGTAAATGTAGGTATTATCGGAGGCGTTGTAGGTGTTACTGCAGCACCCTGGGCATTTATCGGCGCTGCAATTGCAGCATTTGGCTTTGGCTGCGTGCTGGAGATCGTCAAGAAGGATGGAACAGTAGATAAGATCACCGGATCTGATGATTAAATAAAATTTATGACATAGAAGTGCATCCTTGCACTTCTGAACATGTCAATATACATCCATGTATAAACGACATAGAAGTACATCCTTGCACTTCAGAGGCGCCATTTAGCAGTAATGATTGCTGTTAAATGGCGCCTCTTTTTGCTATATTAGAAATGATAAAAAACTACGTTATAGAGGAGGAAGATGTCATGGCAGCAACATTACTTTATCAGGGACATGGTAGCATAAGAATTGTTACAGGAGAAGGAAAAGTAATCTATCTTGATCCATTTATGGGAGATGGCTATGATCTTCCTGCGGATCTTATCTTGATGACCCACGGGCACTATGATCACACCCAGATGGACCTCATCAGCAGCAAAAATGAGGGATGTACTCTCATCAAATGGTCTGATGCCTTAAAGAATGGAAAGTATCAGAATTATGACCTTGCTTTTGTGTCTGTTGAAGCGGTGGAAGCAGGTTATAACAAAAACCATAATGTTTCAGAATGTGTAGGATTTATACTGACATTCTCTGATGGCATAAAGGTATACTTTTCCGGTGATACATCTACTACGCCTTCAATGGCCTCTTTTGCAGACAGAAAGCTGGATTACGCCTTCCTTTGCTGTGATGGGATCTATAACATGGATGTTACCGAAGCTTCTGAATGTGCAAGGACTATAGGATCCAGGCATACAATCCCTTATCATATGGAGCCGGTGAAGGATAAGAGCGGTTTTGATATAAGTGTGGCAGAGAGCTTTGATGCACCGGGAAAGATCATTCTTAAACCCGGTGAAGAACTTGTTCTGGAATAAATATGATAAGTAAAGGTATGCCCCAGGCTCACATCTGTGGCCCAGGATAATCAGAAGAGGGGAGAGAAGGGTAAGCTTTCTGTCTATGGTAAAAATGAATAATCATTTATATGACGTTGTATTATTTTTGTAACATTTCACTTGTTGTTCTTTTGGCTAAAAATAAAAATAATATAAAAAATGAGCCTGTGACCATCAAAAGAGATGAAGATCAAAAATGGCTTATTTACTGGGCTTGAGCATGATATTTTCTCGCAGAAACGTAAGAAAATAATCTGATTTACGTAACAAAACGCAAATTCTCTATTTTTTATGATTGTTTTTATGATATCTAATCTGATATTATTACGCTTGTCGTAACAAATTATAACAATTGTAAGAAAAGGAGAAGCAAGGCTATAAGACCAAATAATCTGTAAAGCTGATGCACGTTATCGACTTTACAAGCCTGCAGGGAGAATAATAATTCTTTTGAATTAGTCAGGTGAAAGATTGTTCCATTTGGGTATAGCCGGTGTTATGAATTACGTTAGTTTTATTAAAAAAGAGAACAATGTAACCGTAAATGCAGCAGGGGATATGATCAGGAGAGCTGCAAAGAAATTAGCTTTATCTATGACGGTGATATCACTTTCATCACCTTTATCTGGTCTTAATATCGCAGCTCATGCAGAAGAAGTACCCGCAGAGCAGGTAGTGGCAGAGGCTCAGACAGCTGAAGCAGCAGAAGCACAGGCTCCTGAAGGACAGGAAGCAGTAGCCGTAGGATACGCTTATGAAGCAACACCTGAAGAACTGGTGCTGATGGCCAATGTAGTAGTAAAGGAAGCAGGACCTACAGATCTGGCAGGTCAGGTTGCGGTTGCCCAGGTTATCATGAACAGAGTCATGTCACCTGCTTTCCCTAATACCATTTCAGAAGTGCTTTCACAGAAACATCAGTTCACCACCTATGCCAGTGCAGCAGCAGTTCCCGCAGAGCAGACCAGCCCTGAAGTGATCGCTGTATGTCAGGGAGTTATAAGCGGTGGACATAACGTTCTTAACAATAACTCTGTACTTTTTTTCAGAAGATACAACGGCAAGCAGACATTTAACGGAAGAAACCTTTTTGTCCTTATCGGCATGCAGGCTTTCTACGCTTGATATCATAAGTGAGAATATTAGCCATTTAACAGTGCATTTTACTGTTAAATGGCTTTTTTTCTGTTATAGTAAAAAGTATCTTGCATATGAAGTGGACAGGAAGGAAATCTAAGAAATATGGATCATTTTTATTTTATCAGGCACGGGGAGACCGTGTGGAACGTGGAAAATAAGATCTGCGGAGCCACAGATATAGAGCTTACGCAAAGAGGTCATGAGCAGGCAATAGAGACCGGCAGGAAAATATTGGAAGAGGGCATCACTGCGGATATCATATTGACATCACCCCTTGTAAGGGCCAAGGAAACAGCCAGGCATATCTCAGAGATAACAGGGATACCCATGGAAGTAGAGCCAAGGCTTATAGAACAGAATTTTGGCAGATATGAGTCTACACCTAGAAATGGTGACGAGTTTCATGAAGCCAAAAAGGATATGGCAAGCAGATTTGGAACAGGCGAATCTATGCTGCATCTGGCTCAGAGAATATATAATCTTCTGGATGATATAAAGGCGGGAAACAGAGAGGTCATCCTGGTGGCACATAACGGGATCACAAGGATGGTGGAATCCTACTTCAGAGAAATGACTAATGAGGAGTTTTCATCCTGCGGAATTAAAAACTGCGAGATCAAAAGATATGATTATACAGACAGGGGATAAGATAAATAGTCTTTGACTCCTTTACTTTTTAAACTGCAAAAAGGTACAATAGGTGGAGATTAGCTTGCGGTTTATGGGCTGAAAGATAGTAAGTGGCTAGTAGATTTCGAAGATAAAAATTGCGATAAGATGCAGCCCAAGATACAGTTGTAAATACGGAGGTAATGATGAGGATTTTTGTGACCAATGATGACGGAATAGAAGCTAAGGGGATCATCCTGCTGGCCAAGACAGCTATGGAATTTGGCGAAGTTACTGTAGTAGCTCCCAGAGAGCAGTGCAGCGCTATGTCCCATCATATTACTCTTAGAGATAAGATGCATATAGAGAAGGTGGACTTCCCTGTGGAAGGTGTCAAGGCCTATGCCATGGATGCCACACCGGCTGACTGCGTCAGAGCATCCTTTCTTGGCCTTATGGATAAGGATGAGCTTCCGGACATAGTCTTTTCGGGCATTAACAGAGGAGCCAATTGCGGTTTTGATATTCTCTATTCTGCAACTGTGGGAGCAGCTATGGAAGCTGTATTATATAATATACCTGCCATATGCTTTTCCCAGAATTTTTTCCCTGATGATCCGGATTACCATGAAGAGGTAATGGAGGCTCATATCAGGGATATTATGGCTGAGCTGATCACCAAAAAGCTTCCTGATGGCACTATATTCAATGTCAATTTCCCTTCCTGCAGTATAGAAGATTATAAGGGAGTAAAATATGACAGAGTCCCTGCAAGGACCGCCTTTTGGGATGATAACTATGATATAGGTCATAAAATCGCCTGCGCATGGTCCTCATCAGATGCCATGGTGCCTTATGGCAAAAAGGAGCTGAGGCTCACACCTATACCTGTTACGAAGGCGGCTGAGGGCACAGATATAAGGGCTATCCTGGACGGATATATATCTGTAGGCACCCTGAAGAATTTTGTATTATAAGACTTTGGTGTCGATAAAATTAGAGCGTTTTGTTATTATGAGGTAGGTGTCAAAAGTTCCTTTTGACACCTTATGACTAACGGATTGTTCCGTTTCTTCGAAACTCTCACAATCCTAAAACATTCGCAATTCCGCACTACGTGCTACTTTGCTCATGTTTTGCGGGTCATAAATTCATATTCGATTTCGAGCAAGCTCGAATCGAAATGACTTTTGACCCTTACGTCATATTATCTAGAATATAAAGGAAAGTACGGTGTTTTATTATGGGCAGGATAATTGGAGATTACCACGTTCATTCCGAGCATTCGGGAGACAGTCAGGCTCCGATGTCGGAGATGATCGCAGCTGCGAAAGAAAGGGGGCTGACGCAGCTGTGCTTTACAGAGCACATGGATATGGATTATCCAAGTCACGGCAGCCAGGAGGGCAATATTTTCTATCTGGATACCCAGCAGTATTATGACGATTGTATGGAGGCAAAGGCCTTAGCGAAAGGATCTGTGGATGTGCGATTTGGAGTAGAGGTGGGTATGCAGCCTCATATATCCGGCAGGAACAGCGATTATATTGACTCCTGGCCCTTTGACTTTGTAATAGCGTCTAATCATCTGTGCAACAAGAAGGATCCCTATTATCCCGAGTTCTATGAAGGAAGGTCCAAGAAGGAAGCTGTCAGGGAGTTTTTTGAGTGCACCTATGAGAATATCAGGCTCTTCAAAAACTATGATGTACTTGGACACTTGGACTATATTGTAAGATATATACCTGAGCCCTTTGAGTATAAGTGGAAGGACTATGCGGATGTGACAGACAGGATCCTGAGACTCCTTGCAGAAGAGGGCAAGGGCCTGGATGTGAACTGCAAGAGCATCTTTGGCGGAAATTCAAATGAGCCCAATCCTTGTCTGGGACTCTTGAAACGCTTCAGATCCATGGGCGGCGAGATCATAACATTTGGCTCGGATGCTCATGTGCCTGAGGGGGTAGCAGGAGGCTTTGATAAGGGCAGGGACGTAGCCCTGCGTGCAGGCTTTACCAAATACTGCACTTTCAAGGACAGGCGCCCCAGCTTTCATGATCTGTAATTTCATAAAAAATATTTAGAAGCAGACAAAATAATATATTCTATAAAAGTAAAATAGGTTTTATACTTAAAATATATAAAATAATCAAGATAACCCACCACCTTTAGGTGGTGGGAATATCTTGATTACGGGTGCGGGGTTATAAGCCCCGTACCCGTAGAACTGCGTCAGCAGTGATTTTATAACGAGCAAAAAGCGAAGCGTTTGCGAGTTTAACTATATTTTGTGTAATATAAGTCATGATCTGCGCATGGCTTGCGCATTATGTGTCTTGAAAAGGGGGGCTCTATGAAAATCTATAATGTTACAGATCCTGAATTTAAAAAATACGGAAGAGTGGTTGAAGGCGTAAAGGTAACAGATATCCTGAAGGTACTGGATGAGGATACTCCATGCCCTGAAGATAGCGTTGCATATCTGGCAGAGGAGCCAAAGCTTCAGTGCCTGGAAGAAAGCAAGGTCCTGGCTGATTCCCTGTACGGCGGCACGCCTGTACAGTTTGGCTGGTGTAATGGACATAATACCAGGATGAACTGCCTTGAGTATCATAGGAGCAGCGAGTTTAACTTGGGGACTGAGGATTTTATCCTGCTCCTGGCAGGTGAATGGGAATTGGATGATGATTATAAGCTGGATTCATCCCTGGTCAAAGCCTTTCTGGTGCCCAAGGGAGTACTGGTTGAGGTATTTGCTACCAGCCTTCATTATGCACCCTGTCAGGGACATAAGGACAAGGGCTTTAAGGTGCTCATAGCCCTGCCTCAGACTACCAATCAGGGTATTGTCATTCCTAAGGCAGGCAGTAAGGAAGATAAGCTCCTCTTTGCAAGAAATAAATGGCTCATAGCTCATAGCGATGCTCCTGAAGCCGGTGATGGTGCTTACGTTGGAATAAGCGGAGAAAACATTGATGTTACTCCTTATATATAAAATAATCAAGATAACCCACCACCTTTAGGTGGTGGGAATATCTTGATTACGGGTGCGGGGTTATAAGCCCCGTACCCGTAGAACTGCGTCAGCAGTGATTTTATAACGAGCAAAAAGCGAAGCGTTTGCGAGTTTAACAATTATGGATAACTTTATTGACGTATTAGTAAAAGATGTGACCGGCGAAAATGAGGGAAGGCGTGTTTCTTACATGATAAGATTCAACGCCCTTCTCATGTGCTTTTATTTTATGTGCTGGATGTCTGTATTTACCTTTTACAGAATGTCTGTAGCTATAATCATCAGCGCTATGGCGCTGGTCGCCAATATGGTCGCTGTGGAGATGACATACCAGAAGCGAAACGGTCCTGCCAGGATCGTATTCGCTGCTGTTTTATGCGCATGGATGGCTTACTTTGTTGCCTGGTGGGGCTGGGAGTGCGGCGTACAGCATTTTGTCTTTGTGCTGATCACGCTTGCATTTGCAGGTACCTATGTCAGCGATTTTGGCAAGATCCTCCTGAGTATAGGCGTCTTTATCCTCAGAATGCTGCTCTACATCTGGCACATGAGCCATGAGCCCGTTGAGCATCTGGCCAGGACGGTCTCTATCATATTTCAGATGATCAATATCATCACTATCTTTGTGTCTATTGTGATCATCCTCTTTCTCTTTACTCACGACAAGATGGAGACTGAGGCCAAGCTTGCCAGGTACAATGCCAAGCTTATGGACCAGGCAGGTCACGATCATCTGACCAGGCTCCCCAACAGGACCAAGGCTCTGGCATATCTGAGCGAGATGATCCTGGGCGGGGAGATCACAAGGGGCGTATCTGTAGCTATTGGTGATATTGATTATTTCAAAAAGATCAATGACACTTACGGACATGATGCAGGAGACGCAGTCCTAAGATTTTTGGCTTCTACCTTTAGCTCCTTTATGAAAGACCACGGCATGGCTGTGAGATGGGGCGGCGAAGAATTCCTCTTTATCTTCAAAAACGAAAACCTGGATGATGCCGCTTATCTGCTGAATAAACTGCTGGATAAGATCCGCTTCTCACATATAGAGTGGAATGACCTGGACCTGCAGGTGACCATGACCTTTGGTGTCACTGACATGGAAATTCCCATGGACGCGGATCTCACACCCCAGGCAGTGCAGGCAAGCATAGACGAAGCTATCACCTTTGCTGACAAAAAGCTCTACATGGGCAAGGCAAAGGGGAGGAATATGATAATCATGTGAGTCATTTTGTTACGTCCCCATTGACTCACCCGTTGACTTTTGGGCGAGCTTGGTTATAATAAGATTCAAACGCAGTGATCGAAACAATTAGCAGTCATGAGCGGGCGACAGAGAGCAGCCGGTTGGTGAGAGGCGCATGCAGCGTATGACTTGTGAATACCTTCGTGAGCGGAATCCCTGAACATATTGTCAGTAGGGGGTTACGGAGTCCGACCGTTATAGCGGAAGGGTATAGATAGTAATATTGTACCCGCTGAGGCATGCAGTGTGAGCTGCGTGTGAATGAAGGTGGTAACACGATTTATTCGTCCTTCGTGATCAAATGGGTCACGAAGGACTTTTTTGTCGGAAATCCTTCGTGAGAGCAGCTAAAATGGAGGTGGATTATGGACATTTACGAAGAACTCAAACGCAGAGGCCTGATAGCTCAGGTCACAGATGAAGATCAGATCAAAGATCTGATCAATTCAGGTAAGGCAACATTCTATATTGGATTTGACTGTACCGCAGATTCTCTTACAGCAGGACATTTCATGGCCCTGACACTGATGAAGAGATTGCAGATGGCAGGCAATAAGCCCATCGCCCTCATCGGCGGAGGCACCACTATGATCGGTGATCCCACAGGTAGGACCGATATGCGTAAGATGCTGACCAGGGAAGATATTGATCATAACGCAGAGTGCTTTAAGAGACAGATGGAGAAGTTCATTGATTTCTCTGATGGCAAGGCTATGATGGTCAATAATGCAGACTGGCTGATGAACCTCAATTACATTGAACTCCTCAGAGAGGTAGGCGCATGCTTCTCAGTTAATAACATGCTCCGTGCTGAGTGCTACAAGCAGCGTATGGAAAAGGGTCTGTCCTTCCTGGAATTCAACTACATGATCATGCAGTCTTATGATTTCTATTACATGTTCCAGAAATACGATTGCAACCTTGAGTTTGGCGGTGATGATCAGTGGAGCAATATGCTGGGCGGTACAGAGCTGATCAGAAGAAAGCTGGGTAAGGACGCTCACGCTATGACAATCACTCTGCTCACAGACTCTCAGGGCAAGAAGATGGGTAAGACAGCAGGTAACGCTGTATGGCTGGATCCCAAGAAGACATCACCTTACGATTTCTACCAGTACTGGAGAAATGTGGGCGATGATGATGTGGACAAGTGCCTGCGCATGCTGACATTTATTCCCATTGATGAGATCGATGAGATGGCAAAATGGGATGATTCCAGGATCAATGAAAAGAAGGAGATCCTGGCATTTGAGCTTACCAGTCTGGTACACGGCGAGGAAGAAGCAAAGAAGGCTCAGGAAGGCGCCAAGGCTCTCTTTGCAGGCGGCAGCTCAGATATCAGTACAGTTCCTGCTTCTCCTCTTAAGGAAGAAGACTTCAGAGACGGCAAGGTGGATATCCTTCAGGTTCTGGTTTCATCAGGTCTGTGCGCAACCAGAAGCGAAGCCAGGAGAAATGTACAGCAGGGCGGCGTAACAGTTGCTGATGAGAAGGTTACAGATATTGCTGCAGCCTATGACAAGGATTTCTTCTCAGGTGACGGCGTGATGGTGAGGCGCGGTAAGAAGGCGTTTAAGAGAGTGACCTTCTAAGCCTTTATATGTCAAAGACATGTGCCGGATCGCTTTGATATCAGAGCTTAATAAGGGGATTTGAAAGCACTTTAGGCACTTACCTTTAGTAGAAATACTAATGGTAGGTGCCTGTTTTGCAGTTAAAGAAAAAAGCAGTTTATATCATATAAACTTATGGTTGATATATTTGAGCCGGAATCTGCTGTACAATGTATATCAGAAACAATTGTAGCTGTTTGTTATAAGAAAGGGCTGCGTATATGGGAAACAGTATAGGAGTGAGAATCTGCCATTACAGACAAGCTATGAAACTGACTCAGGAGGAGCTGGCTTCCAGAATAGGTGTGACTGCTCAGGCTGTGAGCAAATGGGAGCGGGACAATGGGCTGCCAGATCTGGGCGTATTTGCAGGTATCGCATCTGTGCTGGGAGTAAGCGCAGATACCTTGCTGGGGATAGAAGACTCTATTGCTGAAAACAGCGACCTCAAGGAGGCTACAGCCAGCCTCATTGCAGAGCCTATGACTATAGAGTTTGGAGCTGATGTCATTCCTCTCTTTATAGAGGGGCTAAAGACAGAATATATAGCTGATAAGAGAAAGGCTCTGGCAAGTGAAACAGGTATGCTGATGCCCCTGCTGCACCTTCGGGATAATACGGATCTGGCAGATGATGCATATCAGGTGCTGATATATGGCAAGGTGAGAGAAAGGGGCTCTTCAACTACAGATAGCTTTGAAGATATCATAGATAAGGCTGCTAACTGTTGCAGGGATAATTACGCAGACGTACTCAATAAGCAGCTGGTAAAGATCATGGTGGATAACATCAAGGCTCAGTATCCCGGAGTAGCAGATGACCTGATACCTGAGAAGATATCATATCTGACCTTGGAGCGAAGCCTTCAGGAGAGGATAAGGAGAGGAGAATCTATCAAAGACCTGATACACATAATTGAGGAAATAGAGGAAAGTATATAAACCCGTCCAAAAACCGGAATGGCGAGCTAGCTGTTCCGGTTTTTTGATACTAAGAAGCTAAATTAATTATTGACATTTAATATTAGGTGTACTATAACTGTACTAGGACAACTAATACACTACATACATGAACGTATGCTGGTGATCACTCAAAAAGGAGGGGATGGATGTGCTGGTAAATATTGATTATCACGACAGCAGACCTATCTATGAGCAGATATCCGAAGGCTTCAAGAAGTTGATCCTATCAGGAGTGCTAACAGCTGACGAGCAGATGCCTTCTGTGAGAAGCCTGGCCATGGAACTGTCCACTAATCCCAATACGGTCCAGAAGGCTTTTGGTGAGCTGGAACGTGAGGGTTTTATCTATAGCATCAAGGGCAGGGGCAGCTTTGTAAAGGCTGACTCCGGCAGAGTGGATATCAGAAAGACCAGGATCCTGGAGGCTATCGATGCTCTGATAAGAGAGGCTGAGGAGATAGGGATCACAAGAGAGACTATATTAAACAGTTTAAGAGAGAGCGGGGTGACAGACAAATGATAGAGATCAAAGACCTGAGTAAAACCTTCTACTCTGAAGAAAAAGGACAGGAGACAAAAGCTTTGACAGATCTGACTCTTGATATCAAGGAGCATCAGATCTTCGGACTTATAGGAACCAACGGTGCCGGCAAGTCCACACTTATGAGGATCATGGCAGGCGTATTGCTTCAGGATAAGGGCAGTATGATCATAGATAATCAAAAGGTATTTAATAATCCTGATATAAAAAAGGATATATTCTTTGTGCCTGATGAATTGTATTTCCTGCCTGATTCCACACCTATGGATATGGCATGCTATTATAAACTCTTTTATCCCTCTTTTGACAAGGAGAGATGCGAGAAGCTCCTGGACGACTTTGGCTTTGACAAGACCAAGAAGATCGGAGGCTTTTCCAAGGGTATGAAGAGGCAGACGGCGCTGATCCTTGGAATATGTGCAGGAAGCAGATACCTTTTTCTGGATGAGACCTTTGATGGACTGGATCCTGTGGTTAGACAGGCTGTGAAGAGCATATTTGCAGGCGAGATACAGTCCAGAGATTTCACCCCGGTCATGACATCCCACAACCTGAGAGAGCTGGAGGATATCAGTGACCATGTAGGCCTTCTTCATAAGGGAGGCGTGCTCTTGTCAGAGGATATAGAGGATATGAAGCTGGAGCTGCAGAAGGTCCAGTGTGTATTCACTAATGAATCAGATGAGCAGATGATCCCTCAGATGCCGGGACTTATCAGCTACGAGAAGAGAGGCAGAGTATATACCATCACCCTAAGGGGCAAAAGAGAGGACGTGATGCAGCTGTTCAGGTCCTATGAGACTATCTTCTTTGAAATGCTGCCGTTGACTTTGGAGGAAATATTTATCAGTGAGACAAAGGGGGCCGGATATGATGTCAAAAAGCTTATTATCGAATAATACTATGTGTAGTAAAAGTATTGCAAAAGCAGATCTCTTTGGGATCAGATTATGGCAAAGCGTCCTTTGCAGCCTGATCTTTATCATATATTTTGCGGGAACAGCATTTATTATCATGCTGAATAGTCACTGGAGTGCCAGCTCTTATGCAGGGCAGAGGCAGATGACCCTGGATTCTCTTAGAGAGATAATCGGCTATAGCGGTATGACCGCTTTTATTACTGCTGTACTGGCTGTTTTTCTTGCCATTGCAGGATTTATATGGATCTACAATAAGCCTGCTTCAGATTTTTACCTGTCCAGGCCCATGGATAGAAAGAACATATTTTTTCGTATATATTTTGAAGGTATCGAGATATATGTATTTGCATATTTTCTTGGACTGATATTTGACTATATCATTATCGCTTCCATGGGTTATCTTACAGGAATGCTTTTGGCAGAGAGCTTACTGGCATTTGTATCTAATATCCTGTTCTTTGTGGCAGTTTATTCCCTTTCTATACTGGCGCTGGTACTGTGCGCCAATATTATCATGGGTGTGATGGGAATTGGATGCTTTTTGTTTGGCGAGATAGTGATCCATTTACTGAGACTTGCTTTTATCAGTATGTACCGTCCTACATACAGCGATTACAAGCCTGTATCTGATTTTGCTCTCAGATTTACTCCTGTATTTTTGGAATTGGAGAGATTTACCTATGAGAGCTTTAAGAGTATCTCCAGGCTGATAAGTTATCAGTACAGATATGACATAGCGCTTCTTGTTATGATAGCTCTTTTTACTACACTTGCTTATCTTGCATTTGAAAAGAGGCATTTCGATTTTTCAGCCAGATCCATTGTCTTTCCCCGTATCAGAACTCTGGTAAAGATATGTGTATCTGTGCTTGCTTCTGTAGTATTCGTGCTTGTTATATTGGAGATACTCGAAGCTGAGTATACAGGACATGAGATACCGATACTTATAGTAACTGTACTACTGGTATCAGTATTTACTTCAATGTTTATGGAAGCTCTTATGTCCTTTAACATAAGAGCAGCAGCGCTAAGGAAGACTGATATCATTATCATCACAGCGATCACCATGTTCCTCTACCTGGGTACACGTATGGACATCTTTGGATACAATACCTATATTCCAAAAGCTTCAGATGTGGAATATGCTGCAATGTATCAGTACAATGACCTGGATTATTATAAGAATAACAGTGATATCAGAGCTCTTGATTATGTCGAAGAGAACATGAGGATCACTGACATTGATGCCATTAATGAGCTTGCACGATCAGCTGTTGATAATCTTAAAGATAAGAGCATTTATTATCAGGGCTATATGACCTTTATCAAATGGCATCTGAAAAATGGCAAGGATGTATACAGGGAGTACTCCATACCTTATGATGTAGACCCTGCAAAGATGGATGCTGTAACAGGGAGCCTGGAATTTAAGAGCGGATATTTCCCCTGGTATCATGATGATAATGAGATGGATCCCTTCTCATTGAGCTACGTGAGTCTAAATGGTGAAGCTGACAGTAAGATCACATCTGCTGATTTTGATGAGTTTATAGAAGCTTATAAGAAAGACCAGGAGAAATTCTGTTACTCATATTGCCTGGATAACAGGACCGTAGGAATGGTGACTGTAGCGTCAAATGTGGAAGCCACAGCTGAAGAGATAGAGCAGGATCCTGAAATGGCCAAAAAAGGAAAGGTGATAAACAGGTCATACACAGTATATGATGGCTATGATAATACAATTAATTATTTACAAAAGATAAATTCATGGGTGAGCCCCGATGTCACCATGGATATCATAGACAATATCACCTATAGCATAAATGACGGGGACTATATGGATCTGGATCCTGCTCATTATGAAGATATTATTCCTCTGTTTAACAGTAACAGGTACAGCTTATATGAAAAAACATGGCATCGCTATGATGTGTATACAAACTGGGATGAAGAGGAAACAGAGGATATAGCCTATTTTGAGATCGGACTAAAGGATTATATGGTCACCGAATATGGCGAGACCAGTAAGACTCTCTACCTGGACGTTCCTGTGGATGAGCTGCCCTTTGCACTTAGGTGAAATTTGACGCCTTCAGGAGGGGATATTATCATGCCTCCTGCTTGCATGGCTGGGCGATTAGGTGAAATATGACGCCTTCAGTGGGATATTATCATGCCTCCTGCTTACATGGCTGGGCGCTCCGGCGAGCCCTATACGAGGATCATATCGTGCTAAGGCACTCATGATCCTCAGGTCTCTCCTCCGCAGCCATGAAATCGCAGGAAGTCATAATAAATATCCCTTCCTGAAGGCTGTCTATTGCGCGAATCGAATAGAGCCGCCTTGCGGCGGAAAGAATAGTGACTAAATCAGCGGTCATATGCCTGCGCCAGGGCATATGATCGTTTTTTTTATTGACGAGATAGATGTTGTATCTAACATATTCGCTGCGATCGTAAGTCCCGGACAAATCCGAGTTTTTGGATATATGTGGTATAATGATATCCAGGGTCATAATACAAAGTATTATCAAGCTTGCTTGAATAATACTTTGTATTAATGACCCGCCAAACATGAGCAAAGGAGCATATATTGTGGTTTTGCGAATGTTTGGAGAATTGCGAGAGTTGCGGAGCAACGAAGCAATTCGTATATCATTATTAGTGTTTGGCCTGGGAGCTAATTAAACATGAGCAAAGGAGCACAAAGTGCGGAATGCATGGATGCATTTCGACATGTCCAGAAGTGCAGGGAGGCACTTCTATGTCGTAATTATGCGAATGTTTGGAGAATTGCGAGAGTTGCGGAGCAACGAAGCAATTCGTATATCATTATTAGTGTTTGACCTGGGAGCTAATCAAACATGACCAAAGGAGCACAAAGTGCGGAATGCATGGATGCATTTCGACATGTCCAGAAGTGCAGGATAGCAGCGCTGCTGCAGAAAGTTATTTTCCGCAGTGAGCATTCAGTTCAAATGGTAGTTTTACTTATTCTTCATACGAAGCCTTTTAGCGCCCGCGAGAAAGCTGTCTGAGCAGGGCGAAGGAAATGTCTATATTCAATGGTCATTGGGGGCGATAGCACCCAATAAATGAAAGTATCTATCCAGCTCTTAAGCTTGCTTAAAGAGATGGATAGTTGCTTTCATTGTATATGCTCGCGAAGCGGGCATATGACCATTGCTGAAAAATATTTCCACCTTCGCCTCTGCGAGTTCTTTCGAGAGTTGCGCATCTTGAAAGGCTGAGGGGAAGAATTTAGTAAAACACCATTTGGACTGCCGCGAACGAGGAAAAAACTTCTGCATCAGCGCTTATCGAAATCTTTTGACTGCGAAGGAGAGACATTCATGCCCATCAGATCTGATATGAATTTCACCGAACTGCTCTTTAAGATTGTAGGTCACCAGACAGGTGAGATCAGTAAGGTTACTTATAGTGCGCAGAAGCCGGCTTTTCCTCAGGGCCCTGTGGATGGAGAAAGTTTTCTTGAAGAGGCGCAGCCTGAGGCAGAGGGAGTAGCTTCGGAATGGCTGTGTGAGCTTCTGGAGAGGCTTGAAGCGTCTGAAGGCGCTGCTATGCACAAGATTATGGTGATGAGACATGGCAAGGTGATCATGAAGGCTGCGTTTGAGCCTTATGATCTGGATGAATGGCACATTGCCCATTCCATGTGCAAGTCTATTACGGGCATGGCCATAGGTATCCTTGAGTCTGAGGACAAGATCAGGCTGGGGGATAAGGTCCTGGACTATTTTCAGAAGGAGGCCGGCCTTGGTTCTGTGATGAGGCAGAGGGATATCACTATAGAGAATCTCCTGACCATGACCAGCGGCGTAAAGTTTAATGAGATAGGTGCTATTACAGGAGACGACTGGATCAAGGGATATCTGGATTCCGGACTTTCTTCCCCTCCCGGCAAAGAGTTTGACTATAATTCCATGAATTCCTACATGCTCTCAGCTATTGTTTCAAGGGTTACAGGAATGAGTCTTTTTGACTTTGTCAAAGAGCGTATATTTGAGCCCATGGGTATAAGGAGAGTATTTTGGGAGGCTGATCCTAAGGGCATTACCAAGGGAGGCTGGGGCCTCTTTATGCGCATAGAAGATATGTGCAAACTGGGCCAGTTATATCTAAACGGCGGTGCATGGAATGATCAGCAGATCGTGCCCAGGGACTGGGTGACTATCTCTTCAATGGAGCATGCCCGGACTGACGTGCCTCATGCTCCCTCTTATGGATATCAGCTATGGCGCATTGCCTGCAGGGAAGGTGCTTACAATTTCAATGGTATGCTTGGCCAGAATGTTTATATTTTCCCTGATGTGGATATGATAGTAGCCACCAATGCCAGCAATCCTGAATTATTTCAGCGAGGTGACATGGCTGATGTCATATATGATATGATGGAAAAGCTCCAGGTGGATGACAGTAGATCTGCCACCTGCAGCAGTGTTTCTTCAAGGCGCCTGCAGAATATCATAAGGCGCATAGAAGGAAGTGCCGGAGATATGCCCCTTATCAGGCACGGCGGCTGGAACAGAGGAATGAGAGAATACTCGCCTGACCTTATTGCTTATGAGAAGATCAGGAATCTTTCAGGCTCAGCTTATAGCCTTTTGGAGGGTGGGATTGGTATTTTCCCTCTTATGATCCAGATGGTGCACAATAATTTTACAGATGGTATAGGAGCTATATCTTTTGCGGGCAAAGACAGATCGGATATGGTCCTGGAGATCCATGAAGGCGACCAGATGTATCGGCTCCCTATTCTGAGAAATAAGAGTGAGAGAGTGCAGATCTGCATGCACGGCGAATACTACAATGTGGCTGTTAAGAGCAGGCTCTCCACTGACGAATACGGTAGAGTGGTCCTGATGCTAAGGCTCGTCTACACCGAAGAGGCTACAGAGCGTAGGATCAATATCTATTTGGGAAGTAAATACAAGGACGAGGATACTTCGGGCCTTGTAGCAAGGAGGGTGCCCACGGATATCGACATACATTTTAGCGAATATCCAGGCAACAATCTTCTCACAGGCAGTATGAAGAATGTATCCGCCTATAAGGGAAGTCTCCAGAGCAAGATCATAGGCATCCTGGAGGGCTATGGAGCGGGCAATGTCCTTTCCATGACCATGCATTATACTGTCAGTCCCAGGGTACATGGCGTGCTGATCACAGAAAATACTGAAAATACAGTTTCTGCAGAAGGATTAGATCTGGCTGATACGGAAACTGCAGCAGATATCGCTCATACAGATAATGATATAAATACATCAGATGCAGCAAATTCAGAGATGGATCGTGCCGGGCTGGATGGATAAAAAAATAAAAGAAATAGAAACAAAAAAGAAACGGAATTAAGTTAATGAATTTATTATCAATGAATGGCATCAGTCTGTCTCATACAGACAAGGTCCTCCTGGAAAATGTAAGCTTTGGAGTGGATGAAGGAGACAAAATCGGTATCATAGGCATCAACGGAAGCGGCAAATCATCCCTCCTTCGAATCATAGCCGGAGAGATAAAGCATTATGAAGGAGATATGGTAAAAGGTAATAATGTGGTGATATCATATCTGCCTCAGGATCCTGTATTTGATAAGGATCAGACCCTTCATGATTATGTGGTGACGGAGAACCAAAAATCTGAAGGGAGCCGGGACGAATATGAAATTGAGGAAAATAGAAGTCAGCTGGAAGTAGAAGCTGCAAAGATATTGCACCGGCTGGGTTTTGAAGATCAGACAGTGAGGGTGGGGACCTTGTCCGGAGGGCAAAAGAAAAAAGCAGCTCTTGCTGCCTGCCTCCTTAGAAAAGCCGATATATTGCTACTGGATGAGCCTACCAACCATCTGGATAATGCCATGAATGAATGGCTGCAGGATTATCTCTCTTCATATAAGGGAGCATTGGTAATGGTAACTCACGACAGGTATTTTCTGGACCTGACCTGCAACAGGATAGTAGAGGTGGAGGGGGGTGCCCTTTATAGCTATGACTGCAATTACGAGGGCTATCTACAGCTAAAACAGCAGAGGCTGGATATGGCACTTTCTACCCAGGACAAGCATGCCAACATCCTGCGCAAGGAGCTGGCCTGGATGCAGAGAGGCGCAAGGGCCAGATCCACCAAGCAAAAAGCCCATATTGGGCGCTTTGAAGCCTTGAGGGATGAAGAAAAGCTTGAGCTTACAAAAAGCGTTGAGATAAATGCTGTTTCATCCCGCCTTGGCAAGAAGACCATAGAGATAAATGCCATATCCAAAGCCTATGGAGATAGGGAGCTTATTAAGGATTTTACCTATACTTTTACAAGGGACGATAAGATAGGTATCCTGGGGCCTAACGGCTGCGGCAAGACTACCCTTATCAATATGATAAGCGGTAAGCTGCGCCCTGACAGCGGATATATAGAGACAGGCGACACTGTGGTATTGTCAGTCTATGAACAGCACTCAGATTCTATGAATGATGAGATGCGTGTCATAGATTATGTAAGGGACAAGGCAGAATATATAAGGACCGAGGATGGATATATATCTGCCAGTCAGATGTGTGAGAGATTTCTCTTTGACGGAACTCTTCAGTATCAAAAGATCGCAAAGCTCTCCGGAGGGGAAAAGAGGAGGCTGTATCTGTGCAGGATACTGATGGAAGCTCCCAATGTCCTTATACTGGATGAGCCCACAAATGATCTTGATATATCTACTTTGCAGATACTGGAGGATTATCTGGACAGCTATAAGGGTATACTCATCGTCATTTCCCATGACAGATATTTTCTGGATCGTACTGTCAGGCGTATGCTGACCTTTAATCCGGGGGGCGAAGTCAGGCTCTTTAACGGTTCATATACAGACTATTATACAGAGCGCAGAGAGAACGAGGCGCTTTCTGAGAGAGGCGCTATTGCAGTAGGCAGCTCAAAAACTTCTGATACAGCAGCTGCGGGTGAGAGCGGCAAAGATAAGCGTGGAAACGGCGACCAAAAGCACAGGGTCAAATTCAGCTACAACGAAGCAAGGGAATATGAGACAATAGAGGATGATATTGCTGCCGCTGAGGCCAAAGGGGCAAGGCTGGAAAAAGAGATAGCAGAGAATGCCTCTGATTACGGGAAGCTCAGGCAGCTGACCGAGCAAAAAGAGGCTAATGATGAAAAACTCGAGAAGCTCATGGAAAGGTATTTTTACCTTGAAGAAAAAGCTGCCATGATAAACGGATAATAGCAACATGTTCTCACGAAACACGCAGTAAATGCGTGTTTCTGAATGGTCATCTAATAATATATACCTATAGGATACATTTAATACTTACATCATAATTTGGAGGAAAATAATATGTCTAAAGTGTATGACAAGATTGAAAACTGCCTTGCAGCGGTAAGAAGAAAAACTGACTTTGTTCCGGAGGTTGCTCTTACTCTTGGTTCAGGACTGGGCAATTATGCTGAGAATATAAAGGTAGAATGTGAGATAGCATATTCAGAGATAGATGGTTTCCCCGTCTCTACAGTACCCGGACATGATGGCAGATTTATATTCGGTTATGTAGGTGAGACCAAAGTGGTATGCATGAAGGGCCGTGTCCACTATTACGAAGGATATGATATCAGTGATGTAGTGCTGCCTGCCAGACTTATGGCTGCTATGGGAGCCAAGGTCCTGTTTTTGACCAATGCCAGTGGCGGTATCAATTATAACTTCAGGGCAGGGGACCTTATGCTGATCACTGATCATATCAGCTGCTTTGCGCCCAATCCTCTTATCGGTCCCAATGATGACAGGCTGGGCACCAGATTCCCGGATATGAGCAGCGTATATGATGCAGAGCTCTCCAGTATCCTGAGAGAAACAGCTCTTGAGAATTCCATCAGCATGAAGGAAGGTATCTATTGCCAGCTTACAGGACCTTCTTTTGAAAGCCCTGCAGAGATCAGGATGCTCAGGACTCTCGGCGCAGATGCAGTAGGTATGAGCACTGTAGTGGAAGCTATCGCCGGCAGACATGTGGGCATGAGGATAGTAGGCGTATCCTGTGTATCAAATCAGGCAGCCGGCATGACAAATAACCCTCTCACTCATGAAGAGGTACAGATGGCAGCTGATATGACAGCGCCCAAGTTTAGCCTTTTGGTTACTGAGTCTATTAAGAAATTTCACGATTATCTGTGATAAGTCTATTTGATTTAAGGGGGAGAAGATGCAATACCGTTTTAAAAACGCCAGGATACTGACCATGGAAGAAGGGCGTCAGATATTTAAAGGGGAAGTATGGGTCAGTGATGACAAGATAAGCTTTGTAGGGACTGATAGTGAGGCAGAGCAGAGGCTTTCAGAGATAAGCTGCTCCTGGGACAGGGAGATTGACTGCGCAGGCGACCTTATCATGCCGGGCTTTAAGGATGCCCATACACACAGCGCCATGACTCTCATGCGTTCAAGGGCAGATGATCTGCCATTAGATGAATGGCTTAATAAGCAGATATTCCCTGTAGAAGCTCATATGACAGGGGAGGACTGCTATCATCTGACAAGGCTTGCTGTTCTGGAATATCTAACCAGTGGTATCACAGCTATATTTGAGATGTATCTGACTCCTGAGACTATAGCTGCTGCCTGCAGAGATACAGGTATGCGCTGCGTACAGACCGGCTGCTACAACAGCTTCATGCAGTCTGCTGAGCTGGTAGAAGATATGTACAATAAGCTTAATAGCCCGGAGGATCCTCTTAATACATATATCCTGGGCTTTCATGCAGAGTATACCTCGTCTCCTGAAGTAATAGACAAGATGGCAGCTCTGGCTCACAAGTATCAGGCGCCTGTCTATACCCATCTGGCTGAGACTGCAGCTGAGACCAAAGGCTGCGTAGAGCGTTATGGCATGAGCCCTGTGAAATATCTCTCTTCAAGAGGTATCTTTGACTACGGCGGAGGCGGATATCATATGGTCCATGTATCAGAGGATGATATGGAGATCATCAAGGAAAAAGGCCTCTATGTGGTCACAAACCCCGGATCCAACAGCAAACTGGCTTCCGGTATAGCTCCTATATCAGACTATATGAAGCATGATATACCTGTGGCTATAGGTACTGACGGCCCTGCGTCCAATAATGCGCTTGATATGTTCAGAGAGATGTTCCTGGTAACAGCCCTTGGCAAGCTTAGGGAAGAGGATGCCTCTGCCATAGATGCTATGGAAGTACTGAAAATGGCTACAGTAAACGGCGCACGCTCCATGGGCCTTGAGGACTGCGACTGCCTGGCAGAGGGCAAACAGGCTGACATGATCAGGATAGACCTGCATCAGCCCAATATGCAGCCTATTAATAATATTGCCAAAAATATCGTCTATTCAGGCTCAAAGCAGAATGTGAAAATGACCATGATCAGAGGCGTCATCAGGTATGAAGACGGGGTATTTAATATTGGTGACGACCCTGAGAATATATACAGGCAGGCTGAGCTCATCAAGGAAAGAATAGATAAGACTTTGGTCTGATGCATTATCTTAATTACAGAAAAAGGACAGATTTTTCATGCAGGTATATTTGACTATAATCGGAGTGGTGATACTACTCCTTATCATTACAGCTATGCTCGGCCGCAGAAACGAGATAAATGCTGAAAGGGAATTTCTTGCCAGGCTAAAGGCTCAAAGGGGCAAGGAACCCTCTGTGCCCATTTCAGAGGAACGCTTTAAAAGCCTTGGCGCTTATCATGAGCATCATAAGGGCTCTTATTATATTGATGATATTACCTGGAATGATCTGTCATTGGACGATCTCTACAAAAGAGTCTGCTATTGTCATTCCGGTGCAGGACAGGAGTACCTCTATCATCTTCTTAGAAGTCCTTCACAGACTGATGATTTTGAGGATTTTGAAGAAAAGATAGCTGTATTTAGCGCTGATCCTGATTTCAGGGATAGGGCGTCCCTGCTTTTTAAGAGAATAGGATCCGGGAAGAAATACTCTGTATATGACTATCTGGACAAGCTGGAAGAAGCAGCTGTCCCAGGAGTAGCAGGCTCTGTCATTGGCCTGGTGCTGCTGATACTGTCAGTGTTTGGCATGTTTATTAATTTTGGCCTTTTCTTTGTGCTGGCTATCATCATCCTGTCTTATCAGATCATCAGCTATTTTGCCGGTAAGAGTAAGATCGCTCCTTACCTTTCTACCTTTGGATATATTCTCAGGCTATTGGACGGAGGAGAGAGGCTTGTAAATTATAAGGATGAAAGACTATCCTTAATGGGCGAGAGCATCAGAGAAGACCTTGATAAGATGAAGGGCTTCAGGAAGGGCTCTTTTATCCTCATGACCTTTGAAGGTCTGACAGGAGGCGGAGACTTTATCAGCATACTCATCAATTATTTCTGCATGGTGACTCATGCTGATCTTATCAAGTTTAGTCTTATGTTCCGGGATGTGAGGCATAATTATGACAGGATCGATCATATGATCACTGTCATGGGAAGGATAGAGAGCTATATATCCATATCTTATTTTAGAGAATCCCTTAAACAGGGATATTGCATTCCGGTCTTTGATAATGGCGTTTTGCCTGCACACTCAGCTGATCATGCCGCTGATGCAAGGGACATGATCGCCGTTTCCTTTAAGGGAGAGGGTCTCTATCATCCATGCCTTAGAGACGCGGTAAAGAATTCCATTGATACTGACAAAGGGGTACTTATAACAGGCTCTAATGCTTCGGGCAAGTCTACTTTCCTAAAGACTGTTGCGGTAGCTGCCCTTATGGCTCAGTCACTTCATACTGTGACAGGAGACAGCTATCATGCTCCTGTATATAGGATATATTCATCAATGGCACTAAGAGATGATATGACAGGTGGTGACAGCTATTATATGGCTGAGATCAAGTCTTTATACAGGATATTGTCAGCTGCAAAGACTGATGGCCCCCGTATACTCTGCCTGGTGGATGAAGTACTTCGCGGTACCAATACGGTGGAGAGAATAGCAGCTTCTTCTGTTATATTAAAGAGCCTGATACATAGGAATATACAGTGTTTTGCTGCTACTCATGATATAGAGCTGACAGAACTTTTGGTTGACATATATGATAATTATCATTTCGAAGGCCTTTTTGAAGGAGATGATATCCGCTTTACTTACAAGATAGGCAGGGGCCCTGCTACCAACAGGAATGCCATAAGGCTCCTGGGAGAGGTGGGCTACGATGATGACATTGTAAAAGCTGCAGCTCTCATGGCAGAGAGCTTCCTTACAAAAGGCCGTTGGGAGATGATCTAAGGACTGATATGAAGAGAGTGATAATATATACGGATGGTGCCTGCAGGGGTAATCCTGACGGGCCGGGAGGATACGGCGCGGTGATCCTCTATACAGATAATATGGGTAAGACACATACCAAAGAGCTCAGCGCCGGCTATGACAGTACTACCAATAACCGCATGGAGATGATGGCGGTGATCAGTTCGCTGGAGTGTCTGAAATATCCATGCGAAGTAGAGCTGCATTCAGACTCAAGATATATAATCGATTCCATGACCAAGGGTTGGATCTACAACTGGATCAAAAAAGGCTGGAAGACCAGCTCGGGAGACCCTGTGAAGAACAGAGCGCTCTGGGAGAGAATGCTCCTCGCAGCAGGACCTCATAAGATAGAATGGCATTGGGTCAAGGGACATGCAGGCGAGCCGCTTAATGAAAAATGTGACTACCTGGCGACCAGTGCTGCTGATTCTGACCCGTCAGGCCTCTTACATGATGACGGCGGGGACCTTAAGTGATATCATAATATATAGAATATGATTATAAACCTGCCGGTATAAGACATCCATAATATGGGGGTGCCCTATGGATCTAAATGATATCTCTACAGGTACTGAAATTACTATCTACATCCAGATCATGAATGTGACCATTCAGGCTGTCTGCAATGCCATCGGTCCTCTGGGTGAAGGTCTTATTGTGACCCAGCCCAGGTACAGGGGAGTGCCCTTGAATCAGATGGAGCATTTCAGATTCAGTATTACCGACAGCTGGAATAATCGATATGATTTCCGCTGCGCTCTTATCCGTCCCGTTCAAAAATGGAATAATCGCTTTTATTACATGGAAGGCCTTGAGGGCATGGATATGTCCGAGCTGAGGCACGCGGCCAGATATCCCGTAGGTATAGAGGGCGTCGCCCATGTAGGTATGGAGGATGATGACAGAGTACTGATCTATGATATTTCCATGAGGGGATTTTCTATTGTTGCACTTCAAAGAGGTGCTTACAAACTTGGTGATACAGTAGAAGTTACCTTCAGAGACAATCCCAACCCCCATAGGATCACTATGCAAGGAGAAGTGGTCAGGATATTCGTAGTGGGAGATTTTGAGGCCTGCGGCTGCCATATTACCCAGATGGGTACTGATGTCATGTCTTTTATTACCCATGTCAAAGAAGTGTATGAGAAGAGAAAAAATGCCGGAAATATCTATGATGAGAATGCAGGCATGAGTGAAGCTTCGGAGAATGGTATATTTGGCGAGATCTATGACAGCAACAATGATTCAGATCATGAATATAGCCACAATAAACCTGCTCTTGCAAAGAGCCGCAAGGATATGTCCTTCCTGCTTAATCCTGCAAGCCGCGGCGGAGATGATAGTCCTAAGCGCCATGAAGAGACTCGTATACAGTCCGGGGACGTTGGCAAAACGCCTGCTTATTCAGACAGAAAGCCTGCGGTATTTACTCCTGTAAATATAGAGGATGAGTTTGATGATGACATACAGGAGCTGGAGGATCTGGATGAACTGTTAAGTTCCCAGAAAACTGATGCTCAAAAGGGATATACTGATACTCAGGGCAGGTATCATTTCTGATATAAAAATGCATTAACAAAAGCTTAATTGTACTGAATATTCTGAATATACAGACGATTTAACTTTGTGGCTAAAAGTGATTGACAATTATATTATGAATTGATAAAATGAATTCATAATAAACGAGGGAAAAACAATCGACGATGAAAGGATGGCATAAGCTTCATCCTAACAAACGATCGGATTGTAAGGTCATCGGAAATCAGAAAGAATGGCGCATGCTTCATTCAGACGAAGATTCCGTAAAAGGTGATCCCCGACAAAACAAAAGCGACGGCCGGACCGTCGCTTTTGTTTTGTCGGGGCATATAGAGAATAATCTGTAGCTATTCACGCTTGTACAATGATCATAATAGCGCTGCTACAGAAGATTATTTTCTGAAGTGAACATTCACTTCAAATGGTCGCTTTTGCTTATTCTTCAATCGCAGCCTTCAACACGCCCGTGAGAAAGTTGTCTGAACGGGCTGAAAGCCCGGAGTTATTTCGAGCGTGGCGTATTAAATGAAGGCTGTGATGAAGAATTTAGCAAAACACCATTTGTAGTGTTGCGAACGAGGGAAATAACTTCTGTAGAAGCGCAAGATGAACAGTTACTATTACTATTTAAATGAGGAGATATACATGCTTTCTTTTTATCTGTGCAGGGGAGATGATACTGTAGAGTCCATGCTTGAGAGGATCAACAAGGAGGATACAGATGGTATCAGATATGTATGCGACCCTGAAAAGGACAGATGCTATGTAGGTGATGAGAAATTTGCATCTGCTGTCAAGATCATAAACTATAAGAATACTTATTATGCTGTTAGCATTGCTGATGATAATACAGGCTCAAATGCCTGAACTACACATCATATTGGACCAGGGCTTTATCTAAGCTTATATATACTGAAAAATCGTAATTTTTCCAAAATAAGTGTTAAGTTCATTAATTGTTTTCCGATAATATATGTGACCATTGTTAATTTCATTATGAGGTGACAAGGATGGAAAGTAAAATACTGTTGGAAAATGGTACTAACGAACTGGAAGTACTTGAGTTCAAGATCGATGACCATTGCTATGGCATCAATGTAGCTAAGATCAAGGAAATAATCACTTATCAGGATGTAACACCGGTTCCTAATGCTCATCCCAGTATTGAAGGTATTTTTATGCCTCGTGATACTATGATCACGGCTATAGACCTTCGAAACTGCCTGCAGCGAGGCACATCCCAGCCCGGCGGTCTCTTCATCGTAACCAATTTTAACAAGCTGGATATAGCTTTTCATGTTGATTCGGTCATTGGTATCCACAGGGTATCCTGGGCCGATATCATTAAGCCTAATGCTACTATATCAACAGCTGAACAAAGTATTTCTACCGGTATAATCAAGTATGATGACAGACTGATCATCATTCTCGATTTTGAGAAGATCGTATCTGATATCAATCCCAATACCGGTCTGAATATGGACCAGCTCAAAGATATCGGAGAGCGTTCCAGACCGGATATCCCTATTGTTCTTGCAGAGGATTCACAGCTTCTGAACAAGCTTATCGTGGATGCTCTTAGTAAGGCAGGGTATACTAATGTCAAGAACTTTGAAAATGGCAAGCTTGCCTATGACTATATTACCGATCTCAAGGAAAAAGATAAACTGGACGAGGTTAAGTGTATCATTACCGACGTTGAGATGCCTATCATGGATGGGCACCGTCTGACCAAGCTTATCAAGACAGATGATAAGACCAAGAATATCCCGCTTATCATCTTCTCATCTCTTGTCAATGAGGAGATGAGGAGAAAGGGTGAATCCCTTGGTGCTGACAGACAGCTATCAAAGCCTGAGATAGGAAATCTGGTTTCCACCATTGATGAGCTTGTGGAATTGGAATGATAAAACATAATGAGAAGGGGCTACAAAAATAGCCCCTTTTTATTTTATCAAGTAATGTTGATCGGGATAGAAGCATTAGTACGGGGAGAGAGTATAGATGTCTGATAATAATCCTGTTTTACCCGCTAAAAAAAGTCTCGTTAAAAGATTTGTGCGTCTTTTTGTCGCCTTTGCTCTGGGAACTATAATCGTAACATCCACAATGACCTATTTGACTCAGACCAGGTCATATCATGAGGACTGCGTAGCTGATCTTAGGAAACTGACCACTCATCTTACAAGGCTTATTCAGAATGAGGAAGATGAGTTTATATGTCTTAAGCAGTACTTTCAGGAGCATCCTGAAAAAGTTCAGGTGCCCCTTGATTTTCGCAGTGAACTTCCCAAATTAGAAAAAAAATATAATGAGTATATGCAGGAGACTTATCCGGGCAAGGTGATCTGGCAGAATATTGATTATGTTGACCTGGATGAGGAAGGACGGCGGCTGTATGTAAATTACCGCTTTGCATACTGGTTTAAGATCTTCTTTGATGCTGTTGAAGAATTTGACCTGAGTTATGTTTATTTTATATATCCGGAAAATGAGCAGGATCACATAATGAACTACATGTTTGATCCTACTCTGGGAACAAAGACGTCAGAAGATGGCAGCGAGATACTGATCCTGGGCGACATTGTCTATGAGGATCCGGCTATCCATAAATATATGTGGGATGCATGGAACAGCGGCATCATTCAGGACGGCTTTGACTCACTTGATAATGAATACGGCCATGTCTATACCTACTGCGTTCCACTGATCATAAACGGCGAAAAGCTAGGCCTTGTTTGTTCTGAGATTAGTGTGGAATATGTTAATTCCGAGATATCCTCCAATGTGATAAAGCAGGGACTGGTGACAGCTCTGGTACTGATCATATTTACCTTCATACTCTATCTGCTGCTTAATAGTCAGATACTCCAGCGTATCATCAGGATTGAGAGAGGCGTGCGCAGTTATGCCGAGCAAAAAGACCCGGCTGTTGCAGGAGAGATATCAGCAAATGCCGGTGATGCTGATGAGATAGGGAGTCTGGCAGGAAGCTTTGCAGGTATGATCACAGAGCTGGAAGACCATATGATCAATCTTCAGCGGGTGACTGCTGAAAAAGAGAGGATCGATGCGGATCTTAGCATAGCCAGCAAGATACAGGCAGATATGCTTCCCAAGATATTTCCTCCTTTTCCTGAGAGAAAAGATATTGATATTTATGCCACAATGAATCCCGCAAAAGAAGTGGGCGGAGATTTCTATGATCTATTTCTGGTGGACGCGGATCATCTGGCACTTGTGATAGCTGATGTTTCAGGTAAGGGTGTACCTGCATCCCTCTTTATGGTCATCGCCAAGACCCTGATCAAGAACAGACTCCAGATGGGCGAAGCTCCTGCAGAAGCACTGGCTAATGTGAATAACCAGCTCTGTGAGGGCAATGATGCAGAGCTATTTGTAACAGTATGGGCAGTGGTGATAGATCTCAAGACTGGAGATGTTCGTGAAGTCAATGCGGGACATGAATATCCTGCATTCAAAAAGGCCGGAGGAGTTTTTGAACTGATAAAGACCAAGCATTCACCGGCTGTAGCTACTATAGAAGGCTTGTCATTCAGAGAGACTTTCTTCCATATGGATCCGGGAGATATGCTCTTTGTATATACTGACGGCGTGACTGAGGCCACCAACAAGGATATGGAGCTGTTTGGCGAAAAGAGGCTCTTAAAAGCTCTTAACGGGAATCTTGGAGCTGCACCCAAAGAGCTCCTGCCAGCTATTAAGAAGGAAATTGACGACTTTGTAGGTGAGGCTCCGCAGTTTGATGATATTACCATGCTTGCTTTCACGTACCTGGGGGAAGGTGAATAGATGACTAATTATGTACTTCGTATGGCAGAGCTGTGCAGGCAGCGCAATGATACTGTGAGATCCAGCTATGTCTATGGAGACATGGATCTGGACAATTTTGCCATGCTCCAGGCCCGTAAGGTGATGCATAACAGGAGACTCACTCCTCTTAGGGATTCTGCTGATCTTATAAATGCCGCAGCAGACCGGGCAGAATTCTTATTGGGGCGGGATATTATCCCCGGACTTAAAAAGAGCCTTGAAGAAAAGGTGATATGTACAGCGGATCACCACGGTTCTCTATATTGTGCCCAGTTTCTCCAGGGGGACTTTCTTTTTGCTCTGGTGATGGAGAAGCTTGGGATCACTGATTCACCCCTGCCTGTTCTTGGAGCAGGCCAGGTAGAGCTGGAAAATTCCACCTATTCCAGGGGGATATGCGCTTATTCGTCAGCGGATAAAAAGGAATTTATACCTGTTTTTCCGGCTAAATACAGTGTACAACTGGCATCCCATGCTGATCCCATATCCCGTGAGATGATAGATAGACTCCGTAAGCGCTTTGGAGATATAAGGGCTATTGATGAGATTGCTGCTGAAATATATGAAGATGAAGCTGTATTTAGTGCCCAGAGCTTCTCAGATCAGACGACCCTTATAGCAAAAAAGCTTATGGAGCGCCTTATAAGCCCCGGCGGCCCCTCCTTTGTCTATCTGGAAATGGAGAAAGTGATAGAGCCTATCCTTCTAGAAGAGCTATCTGACGATTCATCTCTTCTATATAGACTTATTTATGACAAAAGGCTTAGAGAGATAGCAGCTGCAACGCCTATGGCAGATGGACTCACAATATTGGATCTTATGTTTCGCTCAGTTGACGAGAAGGGCCGTAAGATCATGCTCAGTTTGTCAGGCGATATGCTTGTAGGCAGTGATTGGAGAAAAGAAAAGGTCACTTACAAAACAGATAAAGAAAAGCTGACAAGGCTTATAAAACAAAGAACTGTTTTGCCGGGAGTATTTACAGAGACCCTGCTCTTATTCTTTGAAAGAGGGATCAGTTGGATGGGCGGAATGTTTCAGGCCTCGTACCTTTCGGCCTGGCAAAAGAATCTGGCTGATCTGCTTGAAAAAGCCGGCTGCGAGAAGGAATCAGAGCTCATAAGAGCCTATGACTGCACAGGATATATATGCGGGCCTATGATGGCTCTTCACAAGGTGACAGATCATGCCACCCCTATGGGACCTGTGGAGATCTGGCCGGGGCCAATTGATTTTGACATCATCAGGAAGCTGGCAAAAGGTACATCTCTATGGGATGCCCATATGATAGGACTTTCTGAGATGTACTTTGATCTGACAAGCCGTGATGAGAGGGAAGATGACTGGTACAGGAAGATAGCAAAAGAGCTTTTCCTGGCTTATCCGGGGAATATGGTGACCTATGGACGAGAATAAAAATGCATGGGTAGAAATATCAAGTGAGGCTCTTTCTCATAATATAGAGCTGATTCGGACAAGGATTGGCAGCCATACAAAGCTCTGCGCTGTGATAAAGGGAAATGCCTATGGACATGGCCTGATAGGAGTCAAAAAAATACTGTCTGAGAATGATCTCTCAGACATGTGTGCTGTTGGCAAGATCAGTGAGATGCTGCGTGTATTCAGAAAAACAGAGGATGATGGCAAGGACGTGCTGTTATTGGGTATGGCAGAAGCTTGCGAAGTGGAAGCTATGCTCGGGAAGGTCCCAGACAGATCCCGGAGAGCCGTATTTTCTGTTTATAATATCCGTCATTTTAACGAGTTAAATGAGCTGGGGATCCGCTTGAATATCAGGATCAGAGTGCACATAAGAGTGGATATCTGGGACTCCGGCATGGGGCTTGGCTATGGATATTTCAGAGAACACGAGGATGAGCTCTTTGCTGCAGAGGGCCTTGATATATGCGGCTTGTACGGACATCTCTATTCTGCATATTACGAGGACAGGGGGGTTACAAGAAGAGAGCTTGAGGCCTTTGATGAGCTGGTAAAGAGCATCAGGCCTGAGCATAGGAAGAGGCTTATTGTTCATGTAATGAATTCCTCGCTTATCTTTTCTTTTCCTGAATATACCTACGATATGGTTAGAGCCGGCACTGCTATCTATGGGCTGCCCTGCGGGGATGAGGGGCTTCTTAAGCCTGTCATGAAAGTATGCGCCAGGATATTTGATGTAAGAAAGATAGATGCAGCAACCCCTTTGACTTATCAGCCTGTGGACAAGAGGCTGGGTAAGAGGAAGATAGCAAGGGCTATGATAGGCTATTGTGATTGTCCTATTTTGCTGACTCGGGGGGATGTACGCATCATGATCCATGGCAGGATATATCCTCAGGCTGACGAGTGCTGTATGGACAATCTCTGCATAGATGTTACAGGGAGCGATGATGTGACAGAAGGAGACATTGCTGTGCTCCTGGGAGAGAGCGGCGTCAGGGCAGAAGATGTAGTCATCAATAATCATATGGCTATGCTGCACGCTGACTGGTTGTGCTATACCGCAGAAAGATTGGATAAGGTGTATAAATGAAAAATGGAAGGCGCCCCAATATCAAAGCTATAATAAGGAGCATAGGAGCTCTGATCCTGCTTACAGTTGTCATAGCATCTGCAAGTGCTGAGGCTGCTGCTCCCATGTCTTCTTTGGGTGAATATCCTGCAGAACCTTCCCTGGAAAAGGGCGCTCAGCGAAAGCGGCTTTGCGTAGTATCCTATGACGAATATATACCCTTTAGCAAGCAGCTGTATTATATCCTTGCAGGTCTTGAGAAGCTGGGCTGGATTACAGAGGGGAGCCTTCCTTTTGATGCAGAGAGCATAGAAAAAGACAAACTGTATGTGGCGGAACTCTATCACAGTCTGGAGGAAGCAGATCTTGGGCCTTATCTGGAATTTGCGCCCGGAGCATGCTACTACCTTGCCTATGAGGATGAAGAAAGCATCGCTTCCGATCTGAAAAAGAGGGCTGCAAATAAAGATATTGATCTCATTATCACCACCGGCACCAGTGCCGGAGTCTTTGTCAAAAACCTGGGTCTAAAGGTCCCTATGGTGGACTATTCTGCTACGGATCCTGTGAGCTCAGGAATCATAGCTTCTGCTAATGAGGGAACAGGCAGCCCTTATGTATGGGCTCAGGTTGAACCCTCTCTCCCCCTTAGACAGCTGAAATATTATCATTCAATAAAACCCTTTAATAATCTTGGAGTGATCATATACGGGGATGAGACTATATCCGGGGTGCCCGATATTGAGACATCTGCTGCAGAGATTGGCTTTGATATCGTTAAATACAATATCGAGGAGCAGCCCAGAGAGAGCAGGCAGGACAAGGAAGCTTATTATGAGCTGGTAGAAGATAAGTTTGAGGAAATGTCTGCAGAAAATATAGATGCCTTCTTCCTGACGGTGGATCTGATCAATGATATGGAATACCTAAGGCCCTGCCTGGACCATTTGTATGCCAGGGATATCCCGGTGTATCTCATGGATGATGTGTCAGTGGTGGAAGCGGGAGCTTTGATGCTGATATCTGCCAATGATATGGAAAATGTAGGGCATTTCGTGGCAGATGTGATCGCCAGGATCTTAAACGGAAGCGATGCAGGGAGCCTTCCCTGTGTATATACCAGCGCGCCAAGTATATATGTAAATTATGATGTTGCCAGGGAAATAGATTATCCTTTGTCTTTTGAATTTTTGTCAGTTTGCGACAGGATCTTTACAGCGAAAAGGAATAAGCCATGAAAAAAGAAAAAGATACCTGGATATATCTGCTTATACTTATAATAATGGCTGCCTTGTCCATATCCTTTGTCTCATTTATGGGGTATCTTAACTACCGTTCTTCAGCAATGGATCTGGAAGAACAGGCTATAGAGAGGATTGAGCAGGATAATGTAGCTGATCTGGAGACGGCCATAGGTTTTGGTAAGAGCTTCTACAATTACTATGGTATGGAAGACGTCTTTGAGTCTTTTACCAGGCAGATTAGGGAAGCAGAGCCCTTTATCCTTGGGGCAGACGGACAAGTCCTATATGGCGGATCGGACAGTGTTCATTCCTTTATATCCGGCAGAGAATTTGATAAGAGCTTTGGAAAAGAAGAATTTACTGAAGGCGGCATTATCAAAAAGGGTCACCTTGAGATGATACTAACCCCTATTCATCAGGATCAGGATGTAATAGGATATTTTGCATGCCTATATTCTACCTATGCCTTTGACGAAGGCTTTTTGGGAGTCAGAAGAGATATAGCTGTCGTTGGCGGTATCATATTCCTTGCAGAGAGCCTTGTCCTGGCGCTGTTTGTATGGGTAATAAGTGATGAAAAGTGGAAAACGGGTCACAGAAGGAGTCTGGACCGTGCCATTGAAAAGGTATCTACAGTCATAATAATGGGTCTGTCTATCATGATCCTATCGGGCCTTTCCATCTATCGTTTTCAGGTGGATTATATGGACAAAATGGAGGCTTCGGTGGAGCTGTCTCTGCACAATCTTGAAGATACCATGCGAAGAGTTCAGGATCAGGGCGTGGATCTAAGGGAGGTAGACGACCTGAGATCCTATGTAGAAGAAAGGGTATCTTCCCTCAGGATGCTGAGCTCTGTCCGTATATCGGATCATATAGCAGAAGTCAGGACTACTGATGAGAGCTCCAATCTCTTGTCCTATGAGATAGGAATCAATGAAGATGATAAAAGCATGCTCTATCTGGAAGCTGAGCTGTCTACAAGAGCGGTGAGCAGAGAGATGAGGAATATTATCCTCATTCTTTTGTCTACCATGATCATACTCATGATCTTTGTGGTGGAGCTTAATAATCTCACGGATCTGCTGCTTGCCAAAATGAGTGGCAGGGGGAGCAAAGAAGAGGCCTTTTCTGAAAAGCAGGTGGGCACCGCGCTTCGATTTACAGGCTTTTTGTGTTCCACCGCAGAATATATGTGTGTGCCTTATGCTGCCATGCTCATAAGAGACAGTGGTGAAGCCTTATTTGGCTTGTCAGTAGGTATGACTGCAGCTCTTCCCCTTACACTTGAAGGCGTCATGCAGATGGTAGCAATGCTATGTCTTCCCCGTTTTGTGAAGAAATATAATGTAAGAGTGATGCTCCTTTTGGCATCTGTGATGATGATCATATGCAATCTCACGGCCTTTGTTATGGGCGGAGCGCTGGTAATAGTGATCTGCAGAGCTCTTGCAGGTATAGCTTATGCAGGTTTTAAGCAGGTATCTAATTATCTGATCACCAAGGGATATGAGACTGAGACAGGCAGAAGCAATAATATTTCCCAGGATAATGCAGGCCTTCTTGCAGGAGCTACATGCGGCGCAGGTCTTGGCGCTATCCTTTCTGCTAATTCAGGCTATGCTATAACATTTATCTTTTCTGCAGCTCTATTTATATTCTATCTCCTGGCCGCTTTCTTCCTCCTGCCCTGGAGGGCAATGAGGAGTAAAGAGCTATCTTCCTTAGAAGAAGAGAGGCCAATAAGGATGGGAGATATAGCCAAAATGATAGTGTCCGGAGAGATGCTCTTTTATATTCTGGTAATAGGTATCCCCCTCAATATCGGAGTCATGCTCTGTGTGACACTTATACCTGCAATATGTCAGACAAACGGCATCTCTTCAGTAATGCTCAGCTATTGCTACATTGCCAATGGGATAGCAGGTATATATATCGGGCCATTTCTGGTATCCAGAGCCAAAAGAACTTTTGGAGTGCCCATCAGCATAGCCTTTGCCTTTGGGCTGACTGCAGTGAGCATATTTGTACTGCGCCTTCCGCCCCTGGCCCTTATGATAGTGATCACCAGTATGATCCTGGGCTTTTTGGACGGCTTTGCTACACCTATGTGTACCGATCAGTTTATGGAGCTTGGAGTGGTAAAGAATGCTGTGGATGAGTCATCAGCTCTTATCTTCTCGGTGGTGATCTCATATGTGCTGATCACTATATCACCTGTGATAGCAGAGCTGATGCTCCTGCCTGACAGGGGCTTATTATCCCCTATGATGATAGGGGCAGCGCTGTATATGCTGGCTGCCCTATTGGTATTCCTTTTCCGCAGACACAAAAGAACCAGCATCTAATAACACATACATTCTTGGATAAAATATCCAAGAATGTATGCAAATAGGCCATTTGAGAGCGGCTAGGGCCGCTGGGCCTATTTGCCAGCAACATGTTCTCACGAAACACGCAGTAAATGCGTGTTTCTGAAGCTTCATCTAGTAACATATCATTTGATAGTGACTTCAATATATACAGGATTGTGATCGCTGTTTTCAAAGTCCAGATCTATGGTCTCATATTTATCTATCTGCAGATTGTCAGATACTATAAAGCCGTCAAGCATATAATACTGAAAATCAGAGGGTGAACCGCCTGGATATGGCTTGTCCAGAGACCTGCAGGTAGGAGTGCTGTTGTCCATGACCAGATTGAAATGCTCACCAAAGGATTCGGCATCCAGCTGACCGCATAGCCATAGACTCTCGTCTGTGAGAGGATAAGCTGATGTATCAATATTGGAGAAGCTCTGATTAAAGTCGCCTGCTGCTACGATATAATTACCCTTTTTGTATTCGGCTTTAAGGAAGTCTGATAGCACCTTGGTCTGAGCTATCTTGCCTTCGCCGCTGTCATAGGCTTCAAGATGGATATTGACCAGAACCCATTCTTTATCACTGTCTTCTATGGGAACACGGTTGACTTCGATACATCTCTTAAGATTGACAGTGCGCAGGGGCCATGAGAAGGGGCAGGGAAGAGCGATCCTCTCAGCATTGTCTATATGATAGGAGGACAGTGTGAAGAGTCCCGCATCCACTTTGCCAATAGGGGGAAGGGGCACGGGCACATAGAAGCACTTGTAATTGGGAGAGTATACACTTTCTGCTCCATCAACTACTGCGCTTATCTTTTGAGTCTCATCAATATGAAAGCTCCTGGAGCTGTTCTTATCAGTCTCCTGCAGGTAGCATACATCTGCAGCGCTTTCTTTGATAAAGGCGCCGATCTTCTCAAGATTATTTTCTACTTCCTCTTTGCTCTCGGGGCCTGTATTCTTACCACCATCCAAAAAGAAGTCCTCATTGGCAGACAGACCACCATATCCTATATTCCAGGACAGGACACTAAGAGTATTTTTGTCTGCAGGGTATGGCGCGGCAGAGCCCGATATTTCCAGCTCTTCAAAATCCTTTGGACGATATTCGGCCAGTGTATATACCAGTAAGAAGACAAATACAAGAACCAGTATAATTGCAAGGATCTTGCAGGGGAGCTTAAGAGGGGATTTTTTGCCTTTGGAGCTTGAGGGTGTGTTAGTATTCTTATTCACTCTGTATACCTGCCTTATTTTGTCTAATAATACATATATATAATTTTACTATAAATATAGATAAAGTCGTATTATTTTATCGGAGAATATGCTTTATAAGCTTAATGGATATTAATGGTATAGTATATGTTATTAGACGAACCTTCAGAAACACGCATTTACTGCGTGTTTCGTGAGAAAATGAAGCTAGCAAATAGGCCCAGCGGCCCTAGCCGCTCTCAAATGGCCTATTTGCATACATTCTTGGATGTTTTATCCAAGAATGTATGTATTATTAGACGAGCCTTCAGAAACACGCATTTACTGCGTGTTTCGTGAGAAAATGAAGCTAGCAAATAGGCCCAGCGGCCCTAGCCGCTCTCAAATGGCCTATTTGCATACATTCTTGGATGTTTTATCCAAGAATGTATGTATTATTAGACGAGCCTTCAGAAACACGCATTTACTGCGTGTTTCGTGAGAAAATGAAGCTAGCCAATTGGGCCAGCGGCTTTAGCTGCTTATAAATGGCCTATTTGCATACATTCTTGGATGTTTTATCCAAGAATGTATGGTTATGAACTAATATTTCAGGAAGGATAAGTATATGAATGGTAATGATATAGCCGCTAAGGATATGAGAGTCAGGATTAAGTCTGCTATAGAAGAGAGCAGCAAGATCCTGGTGGGGATAGGTGATGAGTGGAGGATAAGTGATGAATATATGTCAGATGATCCTATATATGGTCCTGCATATATTAAAGCTGGGAAAATGGCAGATCAGATGCTGATGTCAGCCCTAATCTACCATAAGCTGAGGAAATGCAAAGATCCCAGGATTGAAGCGCTTGAGAAGCTAAAAGATATACTAAAAGGCAAAGATTATTTTGTGATATCATCCCTCTATGACAGCTCCGAGCAGGTATATAATTTATTCGGAGAGTATAGTGTTTTTCCTTTTGGTACAATGGCCAAAATGCAGGCAAAGACTGATTCTCAGGGAGAGATCACCATCTCGGAAGGATCCAAGATCTTATCAGAGATCATGAAAGATATTGATGCTCTTCTAAATAAAGAGCTATCCATAGCCGAAATACAAAGGAGAATAGCAAAGTCCGGTCTTGTATTTAACCAGAAACGAGCTGACATGAGGGATACAGCCTACAACGAAAATGGCTATCTGACTGCATGGCAGAGATACCAGGATTTTATTTCATCTACCATGGGCAAGGATCTCCTTATCCTGGAACTTGGCGTATCTCTGGATAATCCGGGCGTTATCCGCTTTCCTTTCGAGAAGATGGCTTACTATAACAATAAGGCATATCTTGTTCGTATTAACGAAAGGCTTTTCCAGGTTAGCAAAGAAATATCCGATAAAGCGTTATCCGTGTCGGATAACTCATATAGTTTTATTATGGAGCTCTAATAACGGTATGGTGGGATGGGAGCAGATGATACAAAGAGGCAGGGCCAAGTTAATAGCGAAGAGAATATACTGGATGAGATAAGTGATATTCTGGGTAAACTGGACCGCGGTGAGATCCTGGATGCGGCAACCGGTATGAAGGCTCGCGAGTATATGTCTGCTGTTAAAAGCTCTCAGGGTATACCTGAATATACTGTGGGAGAAGAAAATCCGTCTTTCTTTGATGACAAGGATGAAGAGGAAGAAGACCTTGATGCTAAGATCGCAGAGGCAGAGGCTCTTTTGGAAAAAATAGAAAATGGCGAAGATACAAGTGTAGACTCGGCGGAGGATGTGACGGCAGTGGCTGATAACAACACACCGGTAACACCGGCTGCAGATGCAGATCCCAATAAGAAATTATCGCCGGAAGAAATTGCGGCGCTCTTTGCCAGCGCAGGTGCTGATCAGGCTCCTGCGCCTGAAGCTGCGCCCGAACCAGAGCCCGAACCTGAGCCTGCTCCGGCAGCGGATGCAGATCCAAACAAGAAGCTGTCTCCTGATGAGATAGCAGC
>NZ_KE384211.1:0-332347 GCF_000424585.1 Butyrivibrio sp. MC2013 | reverse complement strand
CCTGCTCCGGCAGCGGATGCAGATCCAAACAAGAAGCTGTCTCCTGATGAGATAGCAGCTCTTTTTGCCAGCGCAGGCGGCGGAGATGAAGCAGAGCCCGAACCTGAAGCAGAGCCCGAACCTGAGCCTGAGCCCGAGCCTACACCTGAAGCAGAAGCCCCGGCTGCAGCTGCTGATGATGATCCCAACAGGAAGATGTCTCCTGATGAGATAGCTGCCATGTTTGCTGCAGCAGAAGGTGATGACAGTGATGCTGCCGAGTCAGAGACGGAAGCTGTGCCCGATGAGCTGCTCCTTGACGAATCCTCCTTTAGCGAAGAAGACGGTGCAAAAAAGGCTCCTGCCCAGGAGGAAGAGAGCTCTGTAGAGGATATAGAATCGCTCTTTGAGAATCTGGGCGGGGATAATGTAGGCGAAGCACCCACCACCGAGGAAGCTGCAGGTGAAGAGGCTGAGGGCGATGAAGGAGGCGGCGAAGAATCCCTTGACGAGCTTATGATGGGCCTGTCCGAAGAGGGCGTGGAATCTGAAGCTCCTGAAGATGAAGCTGAGCCCGAAGGAGAGCCTGAAGGAGCTGATGAGCTGCCCGAGAAGCCCAGGAAAGGCGCTCCTTCCAACGATGAGCTGGATGACCTGGAGCTGGAGAAGAAGGGAAAAGACGGCAAAAAGCGTAAGGAAAAGAAAGAAAAAGGCAAAGGATTATTTGCTAAGATACTCTCAGCTATTTTTGCAGAAGAAGAGGCTGATGTAGTAAATGTAGAAAATAACGAGCTGGCGTCCCTTACCAGTGAGAACCAGGAGGTCCTCAACGAGCTGGAGGGTGAAGCCGCTGCCGCAGGCAAGAAAAAGAAGAAAGAAAAGAAGCCTAAGGAGAAAAAGCCTAAGGAAAAGGCTCCTAAGAAAGAAAAGCCAAAGAAGGAAAAGAAGCCTAAAGAAAAGAAACCAAAGAAGGAAAAGAAGCCAAAGCCGGATCCCGGTCCTCCGCCGCCGCCTATGCCAAAGCGGAAGATCATACTGGGATTCCTTATAGCTATCCCTATTGGTCTTATGGCGATCGCACCTGCTATGGCTCTGCCCAGATCAGGAATACTGCATGAAGGCATAAAGGCTTATGAAAATGCTGATTACTGGACCGCTTACAAGGATCTCTACGCTCTCTATAGAAAAGGCGAGTTAAATGAAGAGCAGGAACTGATCTATTGGAAGTCCAGAACAGTAATGCAGATGCAGCATTACTACAATCAGTATGAGACCTTTGCAACTTCCGGTCATGAGCTGGAAGCGCTCAATGCTCTGATCAAAGGCGTGGGTCAATATGCGGATATCAAGGAAAGTATACAGGAGATATATAACATAGAAAGCGTCCTCTATCAGGGCGAAGGACATGATACTACTGTTGAAAACGAAGTCGATTTAGCGTACTATAATATAACGTCGGTGCTTCAGACGAAGTATGGTCTCACAGTAGAAGATGCTCTGGAACTTCGTAAGATCAGGCACGACCGTGAATATACCAAGAAATTGCAGGTTATATGCGGTATGAGGAAGGCACCTGACTAATAATTTTAAGGAAGGTTACCTTCATGCTGGCTATAATCGACTATGATGCAGGAAATATCAAAAGTGTTATAAATGCCTTTGACTACATTGGCTGCAAGGCCATGGTCACTAGAGATCCGGTTGAGATTGCAAAGGCAGATCATGTAGTACTTCCCGGTGTGGGAGCTTTTGGCGATGCCATGAATAAGCTCCGCGAATATGAACTTGATGGTGTGATAAAAGAGGTTACTGCCTCCGGGACACCGTTTCTGGGTATATGCCTGGGTTTGCAGCTGCTATTTGACTCCAGTGAGGAATCAAAGGATGCTGCAGGCCTGGGCATTTTGCGTGGGGAAATAGTGAAGATCCCGGGAGGAGATGGCCTTAAAGTTCCTCAAATAGGCTGGAATGAACTTACTTTTCCTTCAGAGGGCAGACTCTTTAAGGGAATCCCTGAGCATAGCTGTGTATATTTTGTACATTCATATTATCTAAAGGCCGGTGACAGGGATATAGTCAAAGCTCGTTGTGAATACGGTGTGGATATTGACGCTTCTGTTGAGAAGGGTAATGTTTTTGCCTGTCAGTTCCATCCTGAGAAGAGTTCTGATGTGGGCATGCAGATCCTGAAGAATTTCGTTGAGATCTGATACGCGGATTGTTGACCGGAAGCTATATTCCGGCTTGGAGGACTAATATGCTTAAAAAGAGGATCATCCCCTGCCTTGATGTCAATGACGGCAGGGTTGTAAAAGGGGTTAATTTTGTAAATCTGAGGGATGCCGGAGATCCTGTCAGTGTAGGCGCTGCTTATTCTGAGGCCGGAGCCGATGAACTGGTATTTCTTGATATCACTGCTACTTCTGATGCCAGGGCTACAGTTTCCAAGATGGTCAGGCAGGTGGCAGAAAAGGTATTTATTCCCTTTACTGTAGGCGGAGGCATCAGAAGCTGTGATGATATGAAAGCTATCCTTAGAGAAGGTGCTGATAAGTGTGCTATCAATTCTGCAGCTATACTCAGGCCTGAGCTGATATCTGAAGGTGCTGACAAGTTTGGAAGCCAGTGCGTTGTGGTAGCAATAGATGCCAAGAGAAGATCTGACAAAAGCGGCTTTAGCGTGTACAGGAGCGGCGGCAGGATCGATACAGGTATCGATGCTATAGAATGGGCTATGAAGGCAGCTGAGCTTGGAGCAGGAGAGATACTCCTGACCAGTATGGATGCAGATGGCACCAAGGCAGGTTTTGACCTGGAGCTGACAAGGGCAGTGGCTGATAACGTATCTGTCCCTGTGATAGCATCAGGCGGCGCAGGAGAGAAGGTCCACTTTTATGATGCTCTGACAAAGGGCGGAGCAGACGCAGCGCTGGCTGCATCACTTTTTCATTACAAGGAACTTGAGATCTCAGAACTCAAGGACTATCTGGACGAAATGGGCGTAGCAGTTCGCAGAGTCTAAGAAGACTATAGCAATAAGGGAGAAAGATCATGTCAATGCTCACAGGGGAATGGCTGGACGCAGTCGGAAGTGAATTCAAAAAGGATTATTATAAGGATTTGTATAAGTTTGTATTAAATGAATACAATAACTATACTGTATATCCTCCGGCTGATGATATCTTCAATGCCATGCATCTGGCCCCTTTGAATAAAGTTAAGGTGGTGATCCTGGGGCAGGACCCCTATCATGAACCCGGCCAGGCTCACGGCCTGTCATTCTCGGTTAAGCCGGGCATTCAGACTCCCCCGTCTCTGGTGAATATCTATAAGGAGCTCCATGATGATCTTGGATGCAAGATTCCTAATAACGGTTATCTGACCCACTGGGCAGAGCAGGGAGTCCTCTTATTAAATACAATTCTTACTGTACGAGCTCACCAGGCATTTTCACACAAGGATAAGGGCTGGGAGACTTTTACAGATGCGATCATATCTGCTGTTGACAAAGAAGACAGGCCCATCGTATTTATGCTTTGGGGCAGTCCTGCTCAGAAGAAAGCAGCTCTCTTGTCCAATCCACGTCATCTTGTTCTTAAGGCGCCTCATCCCAGTCCATTGTCTGCTTACAGGGGCTTTTTTGGCTGCAGGCATTTCTCTAAATGTAATGATTTTCTGGTAAAAAATGGCTGCGAGCCCATTGACTGGCAGATAGCAGACATTTAAATACGATTTTTTTGATTATCTGTAACTGCTCACTTCTTTTATACTAGTGCATTTTGATGTCATGAAAGAAGTGAACAGTGATTTTTTGTCCAAATGGTCAAAAGTTAATTCTTTCATCTGTACATTTGAAAAGAAGTATGTTAACTTATTAAAAAACAAAATTGTATACAAAAATACATGTAAACGAAAGGTAGCATATGAAAGAGGCATTTTTAACTGCCGATCAGGCTAAAAAGATCGCAGAAACATATCCCACACCCTTCCATATTTATGATGAAGAAGGCATCAGAGCCAATGTCAGGGCTGTTCAGAAAGCCTTTGCATGGAATCCCGGCTTTAAAGAATATTTTGCAGTAAAGGCAACACCTAATCCTGAGATATTGAAGATAATGCTGGAAGAGGGATGCGGAATGGACTGCTCTTCAATGTCAGAGCTGGTTTTATCCAGGGCCTGCGGAGCAAGAGGCAGTGATATCATGTTTTCTTCCAACGATACTCCCGCAGAGGAGTACCGGTTTGCTTCCAAGATAGAATCTATCATTAACCTTGATGATATTACACATATTGAATATTTGGAGCGTATCGGAGTTGCTTTTCCTGAGACTATGAGCTGTCGTTTTAATCCCGGTGGAGTATTCAGGATGAGCAATGGCATTATGGATAATCCCGGAGAATCCAAGTATGGCATGACCAGAGAGCAGATCAGTGAAGCCTTTAAGCTTATGATGAAGAAGGGCGTAAAGCGCTTTGGTATCCACTCATTCCTGGCTTCCAACACTGTGACTAATGAGTATTATCCCATGCTGGCAGGTCAGCTCTTTGAACTGGCCGTAGAGCTTCACCGGGAAACAGGCGCTGATATCGCATTTGTCAATCTCTCAGGCGGCGTAGGTATCCCCTACATGCCTGACCAGGAAGGAAATGATATCTATGAGATTGGTGAAGGCGTCAGAAAGAAATTTGAAGAGATCATGGTACCTGCAGGTCTTACTAATACTTCTATCTATACAGAGATGGGAAGATTCATGACAGGCCCTTACGGAGCTCTTGTAACCAAGGCTATCCATGAGAAGCACATTTACAGGGAATATATTGGCGTAGATGCCTGCGCAGCTAACCTGATGAGACCTGCTATCTACGGTGCATATCATCATATTACAGTCCTGGGCAAAGAGAACGCACCTCTTGATCACAAATATGATGTAGTAGGATCCCTTTGTGAGAACAATGATAAGTTTGCTGTAGAAAGAGCTCTTCCCAAGATCGAAGAGGGAGATCTTCTCTTTATACATGATACAGGTGCTCATGGCTTTGCCATGGGTTACAACTATAATGGAAGACTGTGGTCCTCAGAGCTTCTCCTTAGAGGAGATGGATCTGTTAAACTCATAAGAAGAGCGCAGAAGATGGCGGACTATTTTGCTACATTTGACTGTCTGCCTGTAAGTGAAGATATCAAAGAAATAATTAAGGAAGAGGGGCTGGAATAATGACTAAGAAGGTTGCAACAAAGGCTGCTGTTAAGGCTTATACTGAAATGACTGCCGAGGAGCTGAAGAATGAGCTGGCAGGTCTTAAAAAGGAATATGAACGCTATCAGGCAATGGATATGAGACTGGACATGAGCAGAGGTAAGCCCTGCAAGGAACAGCTGGATCTGTCCATGGGAATGATGGATGTACTGAGCTCCGGATCTGATCTGAGATGTGAAGATGGTACTGATTGCCGTAACTATGGTGTACTGACAGGTATTGATGAAGCCAAGGAACTGCTGTCAGATATGATGGAGAATAATCCCAATAATATCATCATCTATGGCAATTCATCACTTAATGTAATGTACGATTGTGTCAGCAGGTCTTATACACATGGTGTTATGGGTAACACTCCCTGGTGCAAGCTGGAGAAGGTTAAGTGGCTCTGTCCTGCACCCGGATATGACAGACATTTTGCTATCACTGAGTATTTTGGTTTTGAGATGATCACTATCCCTATGACCAAGGATGGACCGGATATGGATATGGTAGAGAAGCTGGTATCCGAAGATCCTGCTATCAAGGGTATCTGGTGTACTCCCAAGTATTCCAATCCTCAGGGATATTCCTATTCAGATAATACTGTCAGAAGATTTGCCCGCCTTAAGCCTGCTGCTCCTGATTTCAGGATCTATTGGGATAATGCTTATGGCGTACATCACCTCTATGATCAGGATCAGGATCATCTGATCGAGATCCTGGCTGAGTGTAAGAGAGCAGGCAACCCTGACCTGGTATACAAGTTTGCATCCACATCCAAGATCACCTTCCCCGGATCCGGTATTGCTGCAATGGCTACCAGCTCTAATAATATGGAAGATATCATCAAGCAGATGAAGAATCAGACTATTGGTCATGATAAGGTTAATCAGCTCAGACATGTTCGTTATTTTGGAGATATCTGCGGACTCATGGAACATATGAGAAAGCAGGCTGATATCCTTCGTCCCAAGTTTGAGACAGTTGAGCATATATTTGAAGCTGAGCTTGGCGGCCTGGGTGTAGGTCAGTGGACCAATCCCAAGGGCGGATACTTTATCAGCTTTGATACTCTTGAAGGATGTGCCAAGACAGTTGTGGCCCTGTGCATGAAGGCAGGTGTCAAGCTCACAGAGGCAGGAGCTACCTTCCCTTATCACAAGGATCCAAGGGATAGCAATATCCGTATTGCTCCTACATTCCCGCCTGTATCAGATTTGGAAAAAGCAGCACTTCTTTTTACTCTTTGCGTTAAGATAGCAAGTGCAGAGAAGCTCCTTAAGGAAATGAACGCATAAGACAAAAGATATAATATAGAAAAATAGCTGATCTGATACAGAGGAACTTATATGCACAAGGCAGCAGATGAGTTTATTGAATATCAACAAAGTGTTAAGGGTGTGTCTGACTCTACTGCAGAGTCTTATTTGAGCGACCTTGAGAATCTTATATCCTTTTTGGAGAGTGATGGGATAAGCTCCTGGGCTGACGTGACAGATGACCGCCTGGTAATGTATATCAGGAACCTTAGAGAGAATATGATGGCAGATTCCACCATTGCCAGAAAGGTATCATCTATCCATTCCTTCTTTCACTTTATGGTGGAAAATGGTGAACTGCCGGATGATGTATCAGAGATATTAAGAGCTCCAAAAGTGGAGCGGGGTCTTCCGGAAGTGCTTACTGTAAGGGAAATAAACGCTTTATTTGAACAGCCTGACAGGAATACCGCAAAGGGCAAGAGAGATATAGCTATCCTGGAGCTGATGTATGCCACAGGCATGAGAGCAGGAGAGATCATATCACTTAATATAGATGATATTGATTTCAGAGTGAATTGTATCAGGTTAGAGGACAAGGGGATTGAGAGGATCATTCCCTTTAGTCAGGAAGCCAGAACGGCTATTATGAGATATCTCATGGATGTTAGGCTGGATTTTCTGGGAGACAATATTGACGATGGTACACTCTTTTTGGCAGTTGCCAGCGGAAAGGCCATGAGCAGGCAGGGGCTTTGGAAGATGATCAGGCGCTATGGTGACAAGGCAGGTATTGGAGAGAAGATCACCCCATATACTATCAGGCATACTTTTGCAGCACACCTTTTGGATAATGGTGCAGATATAGCTGTGGTACAGGAGATGCTGGGACATCAGGACAAGGCATCTACCAAATGGTATGCAGCAAATAAAAATAATTATGTCCGTGAGATATATGAGAGAACAAGACCAGGTAAAGACAGATTCACTTGATTACGGGTGCGGGGTTATAAGCCCCGTACCCGTAGAACTGCGTCAGCAGTGATTTTATAACGAGCAAAAAGCGAAGCGTTTGCGAGTTTAACAGCATAAAAAAATCGCATTCATCTGAATGCGATTTTTTTTGCTAAAGACAAATAAGTAAGTTTTATATGATCTATTTGGAGAAGCTGTTTGATCAGCAAAGCTCTGCAATGTCATAAAGGAGCTTCTCTGTATCCTTCCAGCCAAGGCAGGGATCTGTAATAGACTGACCGTATACACCACCGCCGACTTTCTGGCAGCCTTCCTCTATATAGCTCTCGATCATTACGCCCTTGACCAGGTTCTTTATGTCTACGGAATGAGTCCTGGAGTGGAGTACTTCTTTTACGATCCTGATCTGCTGGCGATACTGCTTGCCGGAGTTGTTGTGATTGGCATCAACGATGCAGGCAGGATTTACAATGTCTCTTTCTGCATAGAGCTGGAAGAGGAGATTGAGATCCTCATAGTGATAGTTGGGAATGCTACGTCCGTTCTTGTTCTGTGATCCTCTCAGTACGCTGTGCGCCAGAGGGTTACCCCCTGTCTTTACCTCAAAGCCCCTATACATAAATGAATGTGGATGCTGGGCAGCATATATGGAATTGAGCATTACTGAGAGATATCCACTGGTGGGATTCTTCATACCGGCAGGTACATCAAAACCGGAAGCAGTCATTCTATGCTGTTGATCCTCTACCGATCTGGCACCTATAGCTACATAGGAAAGGATATCAGCTACATATCCCCAGTTATCGGGATAGAGCATCTCATCTGCAGGAGTAAGCCCTGACTCCTCGATAGCCTTGATGTGCATATGTCTCATGGCTGTGAGACCCTGTCTGAAATCTGTCTTGCCTTCAGGATCGGGCTGGGATGTAATACCCTTGTAGCCTTCACCTGTGGTCCTGGGCTTATTGGTATATATCCTGGGGATCAGGATGATCCTGTCCTCAACCTTCTCCTTGATAGCAGCAAGCCTTGAGATGTAGTCAAGAACCGAATCTTCATTATCTGCTGAGCAGGGCCCTACGATCACCAGGAATCTGTCGTCTTTACCTGTGATAACATCAGCAATCTGTTTGTCTCTTTCTTCTTTTACTTTTTTGAGCTCAGGTGAGAGGGGCATTTCCTCTAAAATCTCCTGAGGAGTTGGGATTTTTTGAATGTATTTAAATGACATCTTTTCTTTGACCCGAATATGTTTTTCGGGCTGTCTCCTTTCTTTGACTCTGCTGTTTTGACTTGTTTTGCAGTTTGATCTCGGATCCGGTCCCTCTTTGAATAAATACTACTTCGTATTTGGAAAGCTTTTCTATGGATTTTGTAAATATCGAAGACATTTGTACAAAATTGTGATTTTTTAACTACTTTTGCACTTTACCGAATCAACGTATTGAATATCCATGTTTAGTAGTATATCATAATTCCAATCGTTGTATAGGGTAAATATTTTATTTCTTTAAATGCTCTTGCAGACAGTATTTTAGAGCTTTTGAGAAAAAATTACAACAATTTCTTGTTAAAAGCTGTATATTTTATACAAAATATGGTAAATTGTTATAGAAATCACAATGTGGGTATAAAGGGGTTGTGATTTCCACCAACTTTTGACGTAAGGACTGGGTAAAATTACGGGAGAATTTAGTCTCTGCGTCTCTTTTGGGAGGAGTGTTTTGGAAAAATTCAAAGAGTACATCGAACTGATATGTGAGGGGAGTGATCCTCTTATAGTGTCGGACGGCTTTGCTATGATGATGTTTTCGGAAGATACGGGAGCGGTAGGTCTTTTGACGGAAAAGGTTGGCGGAGGCGCTGTGACAGGTACAGAGCTTGCCATGGACCTTGAAGAGATCTGTGTTGCTCTTAAGATCTACATGCATGATAATTCTGCTCTGAATTGTGGATGTAATATGGAAGCTGTTAAATCCTTCATCTGTATTCACAAGGAGGATGAGGAGGTTATCAGATCGTCCATGGGGCTTTTATATGACAGGGTAGAACGTAGAGTCCATCTGGTAGGTATCAGATCGGATAGTGATCATATGGAGCTGCTCTATGATCATCTGATGAGAGAAATGGAAAGAGCTGCTACGGGTACTGTATCAGGAGCTCTTTCATCCGGCTTTGATATAGTGGAAGAGGATGACCGCTTTATGAAGGCTGTTCCTTCACATAAGCCAAGGACTGATTACAGACTTCGCTCCGCCTTTGACTATGTTAGCAGTGGAGTCTTTGTGTTCGCCAATAGTGCCAAAGAGGAACCATATCTTCATCTTTTTGCCAAGACTGCAGGTATTTCCGACAATGCCATCAGACGAGGATCATATGAGTATTATCCTTATGTGACCATCAGAAACAGGATCATGATCCCTGTAAAAGACTGCAGGTGGGATAGTGTCATTAGCTGCAAGGCGCTCCTTGAGAGGATGCAAAGGGAGAATGAACCTCTTTTTGATACCAGGCATTGATCTTATTTGCTGATAATACATTTGCTCAGAATTACTTTATTGAATACCGTAAGTAATATAAATAAATAATAAATATAATTTTTGTCTCCTGAAATCCTCTTAATACTTGATTTTTAGCTGACATTTTGTATAATTTGTTTATATGCTGTTCATTTTATGTTAATCTTATGTTTAAAATATACATTGCGTGCCTATTTTTATTGGATTATCATGAAATGAGCTTATTTTTGAAAAGTCTGTTCAATAAGAGGATAGTTGATGGATACTAGAATATATTTAAGCCGCGAGTCTGTCGCACGCAGCAGGTGTTTGAGCAGGACTGAGGAGGTTCGTATCAAAACGGCATCTACTTTTGAGGCAGTTAAATGGATAGCAGCAGTGGGACTTTTTGTTGCCTTCACAGTAGCCGCAGTACTTCTTCCCAGACAGGTACTTTATTCTTATCTGTTTCTGTATACTGTTCTGATAGTTCTTTTTCATAAAGAGCTTTCATTTAAGGAGATGGTGAAGGGCGCTAGAAGCGGAGTCTGGTTCTGGCTGGTGACAGGCGGATTGTTTGCGGTCCTTTTTCTGATCAATAAATTAAATTACTACATCAGTTTTCAGCTTTTAGCCGGTACAGATACAGGTACTATCAGTATCTGGATGAGAGAAGAGTATTGGATCCTTGCTCTCTATGGTATCATCTTTGTGATCTTAGAGCCCCTTGCTGAGAATATGGTGCTCAGGAGTGCTCTCTTATCTGTAAAGAATAGAAAGCTCCTCCCTGTATTTGTATTTCTTAGTCTTGCTATTTGCGGACTGCTTCATGCACAGGGAATTGTAGGTATCGCCGAAGCCATGCTTCTTGCTTTGCCTTTGACTTTTGTATATTTGAAAACCAATAACGTATATATCACTTTGTTCGCGCAGATTGCCCTGGCATGTGCCACCAAGCTGCCTGATCTGATCTACTCGGCGATGAGGATCGCTCTTCGCTGATCAGAAGCTGATTTAATTCAATGAACATGTGGCACTGCCATATGTTCATTTTTTATAGCAGCACCCGGCAAGCGACCGCCATGCCTTTCGTGAGTTGTAAACAATATTAACAGGGAGCCCTAGATGACATCTATGACAAAGAAGATATTATTATCCTTAACAGGGGCTGTTTTACTTATATATCTTGGTGTAGCAGCATTTTTTTCTAATAGATTTTTGCCGGGATCCATGATGAATGGACAGGATGTGTCATGCATGACTGTGGATGAAGTCAGGAAGCGCTTTGCTGATGAGGCTTCCGGCTACAAGCTGACTATTAGGGGCAGAGAAGATATGACTGACAGTATCAGTGCTCGCGATATTGGTTTTGTCCCTGATTTTGACGGCATAAGGGATGATCTTGTCAGCTTTTCTGAAGGCCTTAAGTGGCCGTCTTCGTTTTTTTTCGCTCATGAATATGAGACCGGTGCAGTGGCTGATTATGATGATGAGTTGTTAAGTGCTGAGTTTGACGGGCTCGTATTTAATCTTTCTGCTAATATCAGAAAGCCTGTGAATGCTGAACTTGTGTTTGATGATGAAGCTGCACAGTATGCTATCAGACCTGAAGATAACGGAACTGAGCCTGATATATCAAAAGAAAAGGAAACGATAGCAGAAGCTATAAAATGTATGACTCCTGATATTGATCTTGATGCGAATGATTGTTATCATAATGCGTCAATAGATTCTGATGATAAGGAGCTTAATACACTAGTTACTAATCTGAATAAATATGCCTCTGCCAGGCTTAGTTACAGCTTTGGTGATAATGAAGTGGTGGTAGATGGAAGCATGATCAAGGACTGGCTTACCGTGGACGGGACCAGTGTGACCTTTGAAGAAGAAAAGGTCAGTGATTTTATCAATCAGCTTGCAAGAACCTATGACAGCTTCGGCAAGGACAGGCAGTTTGTAAATCATGATGGCAAGGAGATCACCATTAGGGGCGGAGATTATGGATGGTGGATGGACAGAAAATCCACCGCTGCTGAGCTGGTAGAAGCTATAAAGGAATGCCGCGTTTGTGATATGACCCCTGTGTATTATGCCACAGCCTCGGCTTATGGGGATAATGACTGGGGCGATAGCTATGTGGAAGTAGATCTTGATGAGCAGCATGTATATATTTATGAAAATGGCGAGCTCATAATAGACTGCGATTGTGTATCCGGTAAACCTACAGCTGACAGGATCACTCCTACAGGTACCTATGGCATTACATATAAAGAAAGAGATGCCACTCTTAGAGGCAGCAATTACAGCTCTGATGTAAAATATTGGATGCCCTTTAATCGTAATGTGGGTCTTCATGATGCGTCCTGGAGATCTGAATTTGGCGGAGATCTGTATGTTACAGGAGGTTCCCACGGCTGCATTAATCTGCCGCCTGATATTGCTGAACAGATTTTTGAGCATGTATTCCCCAGAGAAGCAGTACTGGTCTATGGTGGTATGAGCGTGGACCAGGCCAAAGCATATGTAAGGCGTAAGAAAGAAAACGAAGCCCAGCTTAATGCTCCGGCTCCCAGTGAGAATATTCCCATTACGGATGCCCAGCAGACATCGCCTGCTGATAATAATCCTGATGCAAACATAGAGCAGACCGCCCCGGCAGAGCCTTCTGTCAGTCCATGATCATTTTATGATAGCCGTAGCTGGATAGTTACGGCTATTTTTCTGAATTGCAGGTGAAAAAGTCTGTAATTATTGATACAATATATTTTACAGGGCGTGATTCTAGCCCTAATTTCCATGAAAATAATGACAAGTTAACTTAATAAAGGAGGAATAAGATGGGTTTATTAGCAGTTGGTATCGGTTCAGCAAAAGATGTTCTTGCAGATTCCTGGAGAGATTATTTCTACTGTGATTCTATGGATGAGACTGTTCTGGCATGCAGGGCTCTGAAGAAGACTGACAGAGGTAATAAGAAGGGAAGCAATAATATTATCAGTGACGGTTCTATTATTGCAGTCAATGAAGGACAGTGCATGGTCATTGTTGACCAGGGCCAGGTGGTTGAACTTTGTGCAGAAGCAGGTCAGTTTACATATGACAAGAGCAGTGAGCCTTCACTTTTCTATGGCAAGCTTTCTGCCAATATTGGCAAGACCTTTGAGCAGTTCTTTAAGAGAGTATCCTTTGGTGGCAATACAGGCACAGATCAGAGAGTATACTTCTTCAATACAAAGGAAATAATGGGTAACAAGTACGGCACAGCTAATCCCATTCCTTTCCGTGTTGTGGATAAGAATACAGGGCTGGATCTGGACACCAAGCTTAAGGCTCATGGTGAATACAGCTTCAGGATTGAGGATCCCCTTCTTTTCTATAAGAATGTATGCGGCAACTTTGAAGGCAGCTATACAAGAGATGAGATCGAGTCACAGCTTAAGAGCGAGCTCCTTACAGCTATGCAGCCTGCTCTGGCTCAGATCAGTGAGATGGGCATCAGATATTCATCCCTTCCGGGACATACAATGGAGATCGCTAATGCTCTTAATGATGTATTGTCCAAGGACTGGAGAGATAAGCGCGGTATCGTTATCGTAAACTTTGGTATCAGCTCTGTTACCATTCCCGAAGAGGATGAGAACAGGATCAAGAAGCTGCAGGAGACAGCAGTATTTACCAATGCAGCAATGGGCGCTGCCAATATGAACGCAGCTACAGCTGATGCTATGAGGGATGCTGCCAAGAATACAGCTACAGGTCCTATGTTTGCATTTGCCAATATGAATGCTGCAGCTCAGATGGGTCAGGCACAGCAAAACAGCCTCTATCAGATGGCAGCTCAGCAGGCTCAGGCACAGCCTCAGATGGCTCCTTCATCCCAGGCAGGAGCATGGACATGCGCATGTGGTGCTACCAATACAGGCAAGTTCTGTTCTAATTGCGGTCAGCCTGCTCCCTCTGCTAACTGGACCTGTTCCTGCGGTGCTGTGAACAGCGGTAAGTTCTGTTCTAATTGCGGACAGCCCAGGCCATGAGATTGACATAAAGTATTAACTAGGATTTTGGAGGAATAGAATGGCAGCACACGAATATGAATGCCCTGCCTGCGCCGGTGTGATGGAGTTTGATGCTTCGCTCCAGAAGCTCAAATGTCAGTTTTGTGATACTGTCATATCGGTTGATGAATATAAGAAAATGGTATCCAAAAAGGAATCTGAGTCTGCTAACCATGCACCCGGTGGTTTTCATGATCAGATGACTGCAGAGGATGCTGATAATGCCGGTTTTGGCGAGGATAAAAACGTATATCTGTGCCAGTCCTGCGGCGGTGAGATCATAGCTGATAAGACTCAGGGGGCGGCTACATGTCCTTTTTGCGGTAATAACGTTACTTTCAAAGAAGTATTTACCAAAGGCAGAAAGCCTGATTATATCATTCCCTTTAAGCTTACAAAGCAGCAGGCCAAGGATAAATACAGGGAATATGCTAAAAGCAAAAAACTGGTACCCAAAGCTTTTACCAATGAAAGTCATATAGACGAGATCAAGGGTGTATATATCCCTTACTGGCTCTTTGATGCCAGTGCTCAGGGACATCTGGATGCAGAATGTACCAAGGTAAGGACCTGGTCCGATAAGGATTATGCTTATACAGAGACCAGTCATTACAGTGTGTCCAGAGATGGCAATGAGTCATTTACCATGGTTCCTGTAGATGGCTCCAGCCATATGCCGGATGAACTCACAGAGGCTATTGAGCCCTTCAATAAGGAAGGGCTTGTAGCCTATGATGAAGCTTATCTGGCCGGATATGTTGCCAATCAGTATGATGTCAGTGAGGCAGAATGCGCCAAGAGGGCAAGACAGCGTATCACCAACAGCTTTTCATCTGATATGAGGGCCTCAGTGTCAGGCTATTCATCTGTTCATGTTGTGAATAACACCATCAATATTGATGAAAAGAAGGTCAACTACGCACTTTATCCTGTCTGGCTCCTAAATACTACATATAAGGGGCAGCGCTACCTTTTTGCCATGAATGGTCAGACCGGCAAATTTATCGGCGACCTCCCTGCGGATGAGGGCCTTGTAAAGAAATATTACTTTATCTATGCAGGTATTGCTGCACTTGCAATGATCATTTTTGAGATGATCTTCAAGATATAAGAAGGGAGCAGGAGATGAAAATATTAAAAAACGCTGCGCTTATTGCCTGCGTGATATCTCTTGTGGGCCTTCCTTGCTTGAAGGCTCATGCAGATGATCACATAGGGCAGTATGGCAACTATGGATTTGTACAGGATGAAGCGGACCTCTTATCGACAGAAGAGGAGATGGGGCTCTTGGAAAAACTGGAGTCTGACGGAGCAGCTCATGATCTGCAGATAGCTGTTGTGACCGTGGAGTCCTATGAGCAGTCTGACATCCTCTATTACGGCGATGACGTTATGGATTACAATGACTGGGGCTTTGCAGGTGATGAAGCCGTTAAGGCTATACTACTTGCCTTTTGCCCTACCGAGAGGACCTACGCTGTAGTGATCGAGAATGCTGCAGCCGGGATATTTACTGATAATGCCCAGACAGCTCTTGATGATATGTATATACCATATCTGAGGGATGGCAGATATTATGATGCCTTTGCGAGTTTCTCTGCAGGCTGTGATAAGATCTGCAGAGCTTATGAAAATGGCGAATCTACATATGATCAGTATGGTGAGAAGGATAAGGGTATCAGTGGAGTTGCCTGGTGGAAATGGCTGATATGCCTGTTGGGCGGCGGACTCTTTGGCATGGCTCCTGTCAGTTCCATGAAGGCTGCGCTTAAGAATGTAGTCAAGAATGACAGTGCCGGTATGTACAAGAATCCCGGTGGTATGAATCTTACAGGCAGACAGGATCTCTTCCTGAGAAAGAATGTATCAAGGACAAAGATTCAGCATGATGATAATAAGTCTTCGGGAGGTGGTGGTCATACCACCATGCATCATGCATCTTCCGGTCACAGCCATGCAGGCCACAGCGGCAAGCTGTGATCTTGTATAAGCATCCCTGCACTTGTGACTGAATATGATCAGACGAAAGGTCAGGTATTATGTCAAAAGATCTTAATGAAGACAGTAAGAATATAGCTCAGGAAGAAATAAAGGATTCAGCTGTGCCTCAAGAGGACGAGAGTGATAACGGTCAAAAAAAGAGCGGCAGGAGAAAGGTCCTGTCCGCTCTTCGTTATATACTGATCATAATTTTGTTATGCATTATAGTATATGAGGCTTATTCTATATATACGGAAGAGAGCGAGAGGGCAAGAGCTGTAAAGGACTATGAAGAGCTGGAAACAGATGTAGTCATGGCAATACCGGAGCCCGAGAAGAAGTATGCCATCTTTGATGACTATACTGAAGAAGGCGCTGTGTCTGAGGATATTGAATTTCCGCGCTTGTATGTTAATAATGATCTGCTAGAGAGCAGTAACAGTGACTATATAGGCTGGATATACTGGGACTTTGACGTGGTGGATGACAAGTATGACTTTACATTAAACTATCCTATAGTCAAAGAAAACAGCAAGGATGAGTATCTCCATCTTACCTATGACAGGCAGAAAAACAGTGCGGGCTGCATATTTATGGATTTGGCCTCAAACGAGTATTTTGAAGGCTACTCTGATTTTCTCTTTGGTCATAATATGAGAAACGGCAGCATGTTTGGCTCTCTTGATGGTATATACAAGACAACGGATAAGGACACTTTGGAGAAAGAGCCTCTTTATGTCTATATTTATACCAAGGACGCAGTATTTCAATATGTGGTATATGCATATGAGAGGACTCAGTCAGGTAATCCTGATGTATACGGCGTCATAGCAAACGACGAGGCTTATGATGCCTATGTGAGCAGGATGAAAAAGCTGGGCAGCTATAAATGCCCCATTGATGTATCCTTTGACAACAGGCCTGAGATACTGAATCTCTCTACCTGTTCCGGGCCTGCGGGCACCAGCAGCAGACTTGTAATACATCTGGTCAAGATCAGGACTTTTATAGGATGAAAATGTGATCTTGTAAAAAATCATTTAAATGCTCATGAAATGTTTGAAAACCGTTAAATTTTTCTTTGAAAAGCTCATAAAACCTATAGTCTGACATGGTACTTATGTCGATAAAACAATCAGCTAAAGTTCGTAATATCGTTAAAAAAATATCAAAAATATCATATTTTGACCTTGGGAATGTATTATTGACTTGAAAATATGATTAAAATATGGTAAGATTCTAGTAGAAAATATTGAGCATAGCTCGAAAGGATTCGATATGAAAATGAACGAGAGGATGAAAAGGGTATTTTCCAGTATTTTAGCGGTTGCACTTATTGGTCTGACAGTGGCCTGCGGAGCAAGAGATGCCGGGATTGATGATGTAGCTGCACTGCGTGGCAAGGGTGTAGGTGCTGGCGAGATATATATTGATGAACCTGCTATTGCTCTTGCGGGTAGCTATGCTACACCTGAAGAGGTATCAGCAGCTGTTACAGCAGCATTTAACCTTGTAAATACACACAGAGCCAATGCAGGACTCTCAGCACTTACCTGGAGCGATGGACTGGCACAGGCTGCAGCAGTTAGAGCTAATGAGATCACTACGAGCTTCTCACATACAAGGCCTAACGGATCAGACTGGTGGACAGTTAATTCCGCACTTCAGTATGGCGAAAATCTTGCAAAGCTCTATAATTCAGCTGATACAGTTACAGCTGCCTGGATGAACAGCCCTACACATAAGGCCAACATCCTCTACGGCGGATTCAAGACTATCGGCATTGCTATTTATCAGGGGCCTAATGGTTGGTATTGGGCGCAGGAATTTGGCTATTGATCTGCTGATGATCAGAATTAAATATGATTAAAATTATTAAGGAGCTTCCTGGCTAAGATTATTAGCAGGTAGCTCCTTTTTTGATTCGGAATATCATATATATACATGTACGGATCATTTATTTATTTATTTGCTGAAAATGATCAATTGAAATATACGGCCTTATCTGAATATTTCTCATCGCAGTACTTGCAGCGATAGATCTCATTGGCTTCGTCAGCCAGATAGAAGATATGCGGCAGTCCCTGCTCGATGGAAGTGATGCATCTGGGATTGTGGCAATGGAGCACTCCCTTGATCTTGGTAGGAAGAGTGAGAGCTCTCTTTTCTATGATCTCTCCATCCTTGATCACATTTACCGTGATATTGTGGTCGATGAAGGCCAGAATATTCAGATCCATGCTGTCAATATCACATTCTACCTTAAGGATATCCTTGCGTCCCATGGCCTGGGATCTGGCATTTTTGATAATGGCTACTGTGCAGTCCAGCTTATCCAGGCCCAGATGCCTGTAAATGGACATGCTCTTGCCTGCTTCTATGTGATCCAGTACAAAACCTTCTTCAATCTTACCTACGTTAAGCATTTGCATCCTCCTTATCAGAAGCTGTGTTTCTACCCTTTATCCCCAAAAGCGTCAGTATGAGGGCCATTCTGACATAGAGCCCGTATTGTACCTGCTTGAAATATGCTGCCCTCTTGTCATCATCTACTTCTACAGATATCTCGTTTACCCTTGGAAGGGGGTGAAGGACATTGAGACTGTCCTTGGCCATGTTCATCTTATTCTTGTCCAGGATATAGAAATCCTTTAACCTTACGTAATCCTCTTCGTTAAAGAAGCGTTCTCTCTGAACTCTGGTCATGTAGAGGAAATCAAGCTCCGGCATTACATCTTCCAGCTTGATGACTTCTCTGTAGCTGACTCCCAGCTTATCCAGCTTCTCTGTGATATAATCAGGAACTCTGAGCTCTTCGGGAGATATGAATATGAAATTGATATTGTCATATCTGCAAAGGGCGTTGATCAGGGAATGTACAGTCCTGCCAAACTTCAGATCTCCGCAAAGACCAATAGTAAAGCCCTCAAGGCTTCCATGGAGAGATCTGATGGTGAGCAGATCTGTGAGAGTCTGTGTGGGATGCTGATGGCCGCCGTCACCTGCATTGATCACGGGAATCGAGGATCTGGCTGCGGCTACCATGGGAGCGCCCTCCTTTGGATGTCTCATGGCGCAAATATCTGCAAAACAGGAGATGACCCTTATAGTATCGGATACGCTTTCGCCCTTGGCTGCGGAGGATGATCCGGCATCAGAGAAGCCTATTACCTGACCGCCAAGTCTGAGCATTGCTGTCTCAAAGGAGAGTCTGGTCCTGGTGCTGGGCTCGTAAAAGCAGGTGGCCAGGATCTTGCCGTCGCACATATGGGAATAATCCTTCATGTTTTTCTCAATGTCGGCAGCCAGATCAAACATTTCATCCAGCTCCTGAAGACTAAAATCCATTGGACTCATCAAATGTCGTAAATTATTCATGCTTGCCTCTTTTCTGTGCTGTTAACTGTTCCCAAAAAAAGAAGAGATATTATGAATAAATATCTCTTCCTGTTATAAACTATTTAAAATAATGACTATTATGAAAAATGGAAATAGTGACAGAAGGTAGATCGGCATACATCTTGGAAGTTGAAAGTTTAAAAAGCTTTAACATATATCCGGCCTCCTGTTGCTTCGTTTTTACTTCTTAGGTATGATATCACGCCGTCTTCATAACTGCAACAGGATTTGACCAAATGTTTAAAAAAACTTCCCCAAGGTCATTGCCTATGTTCATGGGACTTGTTTCTTGGGGTTCTTGGGGGTGAAGACGCTGGGAGGAGCTGCCCCGTTTGTGGGCATGTGATAGATCTTGGTGTCATCATCAAAGGCTGTGAAATACACATAGCGGGAGGTGAGGTTGATATTGTGATAGACTCCCTCCATTACGGCTACATCGCTGCCTCCTGTGAGGCTCATCACGCGAAGGGCCGGCTTGTCATCAACAGAGCAGGCATAGAAGATGTAGTTATCATTCATGTTAAAGCAGTCTGCGCGGCGAGTTGATAGGGCAGTAACTGTACCTGTAGAAGGATCGAGCCTGCTGATACGGTAATCATTTTCAGCGTCCATGAAATATATGCTGCCCTTATGGTATATGGGATAGAAGATGCTACCGGTCTTTACGGTAGTGATCTTGTCATTGTTCTTGGTATCAAGTGCATATAGATTATGATCTTCAAGGATGCCTGTAAAATAGATCACTCCGTCCTCTGATGCACAGCTTGGATCAATAAAATCATTAGAGACTTTGGTGAGATCTGTTTTATCTATACGTATCTTATTAAATGTTCCAAACTCCTTTTGAAGCTCCTGGAAATAGACATAGCTGCCTATGAGGTTCTGAGCACCTGTATAGCCTCTGTAGAGACATACCTGGGAAGAGCCGTCAAGATTACTCCTGTATACGCCGTACATACGCATGACAGCGCCAAAGCCTGTGCCGCTGCCTGAGAGATTCTTGGAATTCATGTAGAAATAAAGGAAACGTCCGTAGCCGGATATGTGATCTACATTCATATCTGTGAGCTGTCTGACATTTTCTTCGTTGACATTCATGGAATAGAGACAGCCTGAATCATAGAGATTCCTGAAATATACCTTGCCATCCAATTCCAGGAACCAGCCGCCGTTGTTCATGTTGCCCGGAGTATTGCCCCTGACCCCCGGATCGTTCATGGGAACATGCTTCCTGTATATATAGATGCCTGCAAAGCCCACTGCAATGGCTATCACTATTATGCTTATCACTATTTTCAAAATCTTTTTCATTATTACAGCCTCCCTGCGTAAAAAGAAAAGCATCTAAATATATTGCTAAAATAAAACGGCTGTTTTTCGCAGTCTTGTCATTGCATATATAATGCTCTAGCTGTACAATCATTGACATAAACACGTGATCAAGCGGCATTATATGCTATGCATCAAGGTTGTCAAGCGGGTATTCCTTGCAATACCTGTGCCTTAGGGATTTCGATATACCTTTCCCATTATTATTTCGGCATAAAGTATAGGATAAATAATATGAACTAATATGATAAAATCTTAATTTCTTGAGTTGATAAAGGATTTAGAAGGAGTCTGATTTGGAACTGGAAGAGATTAGAAATAAACTGGATGAAGTAGACAAAGAGATAGTAGAGCTCTACGAAAAAAGAATGGATCTGTGCAGCAAGGTTGCTGATTACAAGATATCCAGCGGCAAAAAGGTCTTTGACCCTGCCAGGGAAAAGGAAAAGAAGAGCGCTGTAAGAAAGCTCTGTACAAGCGAATTTAACGGTGACGGTGCAGAAGAACTTTTTGACCAGCTCATGAGTGTCAGCAGAAAGCTCCAGTATCAGAAGCTCTCTGAAGCAGGCGGAGGCGGCAGGCTTCCCTTTATTGAAGTTAAGGACCTTAAGAGAGATAAGATGAGAGTGGTCTTTCAGGGTGCTGAAGGCTCTTATTCCCAGGCTGCAATGCAGAGCTTTTTTGGCAAAGATGTGGAGAATTTCCATGTTGAGACCTTCCGGGATGCTATGGTGGCCATAGATGAGGGATCTGCTGATTATGCAGTCCTTCCCATCGAAAATTCATCTGCGGGTATTGTGACAGAGATATATGACCTGCTCACAGAATACGAGAATTATATAGTTGGAGAGCAGATCATACCTATAGAACACTGCCTTATAGGAGTGCCGGGAGCCACTATAGAAGATATTGAAAAAGTATATTCCCATGCTCAGTCCCTTATGCAGTCATCAAGATTCCTTGCCGAGTACCCTTCCTGGGATCAGATCAGCATGAAGAACAATGCATTTGCAGTAGCCAAGATCGCAGCTGACAATGACAAGAGAAAGGCTGCCATAGCCAGCGAGTATGCTGCGGACTACTACAAGATGAATATACTCAAAAAGAAGATCAATTCATCAGATACCAATTCCACAAGATTCATCGTAGTATGCAATCAGAAGATATATCTGCCTGATGCCAGGAAGATATCCCTGGTGCTGGAGGTATCCAATGAATCCGGCAGTCTCTATCACGCTCTTTCACATTTTCATTATAATCATGTGAACATGACCAGGATCGAATCCAGGCCAATAGAGGAGAGAGACTGGGAATACAGATTCTTTATAGATATCGAGGGAAGTCTGTCTGACAGCGGCGTTATGAATGCCATAAGGGGACTTCGCGAGGAAACAAGGTCACTCAGGATCCTTGGAAATTATTAACAGTAACTAGTAAACAGTCAAAAAACAGACGGGAAAATGATATAATGAATAGAGATTTCATTTGCTATCAGACAATCGGAAAAGACAGTATTTTCAGTAAACTTGCAGATTTGATCCGGAGAGACGAGGATGATAAGATATCTTTTTCCGGAGACAGGACACTTCTTTATGAATGTATGGCTGAGCTTGTAGAGAGAGCATCTGCAGGGGGCTTTTATGGGAATCTTTGGCATGTGCATATAGCAGAGCTCATTGTCAATGATGAGAATGCCTATTCTCTGGCATGTGAGAGAAGAGGCGAGATAGACGGCAGTGTAAATGACCTGGTTCTTATGGATATGGAGAAGCTCAGGGAGTATTTTGATTATGACTTCTCCGGTATCATCAAGAAGCTGGGCGCTCCTGAGCTGCCCTTGATATTTGATTATAGGCCGGACAGCGCTGATCATAGCAGATACAACAAAAGGATCAGGGACAGGATCTGTAATCTGGCAGATGAGCTTAGCAGGGCAGCTGATGCCAAAGAGATGAAAGCAGCTGTTACTGCTTTTTACAAAGACTTTGGCGTGGGCAAGCTTGGCCTTCACAAGGCCTTTAGAGATCTGGAGGGAGAGATCATCCCCATCAAGAATATCAGGCATGTGAAGCTCTCTGATCTGGTGGGCTACGAAATAGCCAAGAAGAAGCTGGTGGATAACACAGATGCCTTTATAGAAGGAAAGCCCTCCAACAACTGCCTGCTCTACGGCGATGCAGGAACAGGTAAGAGCACCTGTATCAAGGCTATTGCCAATGAATATTATGACAAGGGCCTGAGGATAATCGAAGTATACAGGCACCAGTTCAAGGACCTGAACCATATTATCGACCAGATAAAGGGCAGGAACTACAGATTCATCATATATATGGATGATCTGTCCTTTGAAGATTTTGAGACTGAATACAAATATCTGAAGGCTGTGATAGAAGGCGGCCTGGAAAAGAAGCCTGAGAACCTTCTTATGTATGCAACATCTAACAGAAGGCATTTGATCAAGGAGAGCTTTTCTGACAAGAAATCCCTGTCAGATGAAGGTGATATACACAGAAATGATACTGTGCAGGAGAAGCTGTCTCTGGCAGACCGCTTCGGTGTGAGCATATATTTTGGCAGACCTTCTTATAACGAATATCAGAATATCGTTATCACTCTGGCCCAGAGGGCAGGCCTTGATATTTCTGAAGAAGAGCTCCTTGCAGAGGCTCGCAAGTGGGAGATGGCACATTCCGGTTTGTCGGGGCGCACTGCATCCCAGTTTATAGATTATCTTTTGGGACTTAGCTGCTGATCTATATAGCAGATTGCTGGAATTTAGCGAATCTGACCTGTAAATATAGCATGGAGGTAGACATGAGTACGGTTTTTTCAGCGATCCACGTAGGCTCCTATGAACTGTCCATGAAGATCTACGAGATATCCAAAAAGAGCGGTATCAAGACCCTGGACCATATCAGGCACAGGATCGATCTTGGTACCGAGACTTATGCAACAGGTACTATTTCCACCAGACATGTTAATGAGTTGTCCAGACTTCTTCTGGAATTTTCCTCTATCATGAAGAGCTATGGAACAGATTATTCCATGGCTTATGGCACCAGCGCCCTGAGGGAGACCCGCAATATCAATATCATCCTGTCTCAGCTAAAGCAAAGGACTGGGATCCATGTTGACGTATTGTCCAATTCCGAGCAGAGATTTCTGGATTACAAATCTATAGCTCTCCATACTGATGAATTTGAGAATATCATTGAAAAATCCACCGCCATTATAGATATAGGCGGCGGATCCATTCAGGTGTCACTGTTTAACAAGGACAAGCTGGTGACTACCCAGAATCTCAAGATGGGTGTACTGCGCCTTAATCAGACTCTGCAGAGCCTCTCCAAAGGGCGTCAGTTCTATGAGAATCTCATATCTGAGCTGGTGGATCCTCAGCTGGCGATCCTGTCCAATATGTACCTGTCCGACAAAAAATACAAGAATCTCATAATCATTGACGAATATATAAGCCCCATTCTACAGAAACTATCATCTGAGGGTCATCCAAGGTCTTATCTTACAAGAGAAGATTTTGACAAGCTGATAAAGCGTTTTATGTCCCTTTCTCCCGAAAACCTTGGCAAGGAAATGAATATCAGCCCCGAGTATGCAGGACTTGCCTGCATATCAGGACTTCTGATCAGCCGTCTGGCTCACAGCCTTAGCACAGAGCTTTTCTGGGCTCCGGGAGCTACGCTATGTGACGGAATGGCCTATGAATTTGCCGAGAACAAGAAGATACTGAATCTCAAGCATGATTTTTCTGCTGATATCATAGCCTGCGGCGAATCAATAGCGGGGCGCTATGGCGGCAGCAAGCAGCGAGGAGAGACTCTGCGCTCCATAGCACTCAATATCTTTGACAAGACCAAAAAGATGCATGGCATGGGCAAAAGAGAAAGGCTGCTGCTGGAGCTCTCGGCCATACTCCATGATTGCGGCAAGATGATCAGCTTTATCAATATGGGAGACTGCGGCTACAATATCATCATGTCCACAGAGATCATAGGCCTGTCACACAGGGAGAGGCACATGGTAGCCAATATTGTGAGATTCAATTATGACCGCTTTGAATACTATGATGATTCTCCTGCCTGCTATGAAGGTCTTAACAGAACGGATTATATGACTATTGCCAGGCTTACAGCCATACTTCGTATATCCTCCGGACTGGATCGTACCCACAAGCAGAAGTTCAGGAGTGTTAAGATCTCATTTAGTGACAATGATCTGATCATCACTGTGGATACTGATCTTGATATCACGGTTGAGAAAGGCCTGATCGGAAAGAGAGCGGATTTCTTTGAGGAAATATACGGTGTAAGACCCGTTATCAAGCAAAAGAGAAGCTTTTAGTCCGGTCAAAAGATAAGCTTACAGATGAGGGAAAAGAAATTTTCAAAAAGGTATATGTGATCTTGCTTATTAAAAGATTACTGATATGGAGGGGTTATGGCTGATATGAATAATCACAAAAGCGGCGCTATAAACGTCGAAGATCCCAAGTACTATACCAATAGGGAATTATCATGGATATCCTTTAATAAACGAGTTTTGTCAGAAGCCAGGGACAAGTCCAATCCCCTGTTTGAGAGGCTAAAGTTCCTGTCTATAACTGCTTCCAATTTGGATGAATTCTTTATGGTCAGGGTGGCATCCCTAAAGGATATGATCCATGCCCAGTATTCCAAGCCTGACATAGCGGGACTAACGGCTTCCATGCAGCTGGAGCAGGTGTCCGAATCTCTGCATGAGTTTGTCAGCCTGCAGTATCACACTTTTAACAAGATGCTGCTGCCCCTCATGGAAGAGAACGGACTCTATATTGTCCGCAATCACAAGGAACTCTCAGAGGAAGAGGCTGAATATGTGGACAGGTATTTCACGGAGTTTGTATATCCTGTTCTCACACCTATGGCTGTGGATTCTTCAAGGCCCTTCCCTCTTATCAGAAATAAGAGTCTCAATATCGGAGCGCTGATCCGTCCAAAGGTAAGGCCTGAGAGCAAAAAGTCCAAGGGCTCCAAATATGATTTTGCCACAGTACAGGTACCTGACGTACTGCCCAGGATATTGGAGCTTCCTCAATATGAAGGAGAGCAGAGAAAGATCATCCTCCTTGAGCAGGTCATTCTCAGAAATATGGACAAGCTCTTTTTGAACTATGATATTGAGAGCTCCTATTGCTTTAGGGTAGAGAGAAATGCCGATCTGTCCATAGATGAAGATGAGGCTGAGGACCTGTTAAAAGAGATCGAGAAGCAGGTCAAGAAGAGGGCATGGGGTGAAGCTATCAGGCTGGAAGTTGACAGCATGATGGATAAAAAGCTCATGAAGACCATAGTGGATGAGATGGGTATATCCGATAAGGATATCTATTCCATAGATGGTCCTCTGGATCTCACTTTCCTGATGAAGGTCTACAAGATAGAGGGTTTTGAGCATCTCAAAGAGCATGGCTACAAGGATCCAGCCATTGTTCCCGAGATCAGCCCTGATGAGAATATATTTGCATCTATAAGGCAGGGTGATATCCTGATGCATCATCCCTATCAGACCTTTGATCCTGTGGTAAGATTTGTATCTGACGCTGCTTCCGATCCCAAGGTCCTGGCTATCAAGCAGACTCTCTACAGAGTATCAGGTAATTCGCCTATCATAGCAGCCCTGGCTAGAGCTGCTGATAACGGCAAGCAGGTTACTGTGCTGGTAGAGCTCAAGGCCAGATTTGATGAAGAGAATAATATAGTATGGGCCAAGAAGCTGGAGCAGGCGGGCTGTCATGTTATATATGGTCTGGTAGGTCTCAAGACTCACTGCAAGATAACTCTTGTGGTACGAAGAGAGGATGAGGGTATCCGCAGATATGTACACCTGGCAACAGGTAACTATAATGATTCCACAGCCAAGCTCTATACGGATATAGGCCTCTTTACCTGTAAGGATGCCTTTGGCGAGGATGCTACGGCGGTATTTAATATGCTGTCAGGCTATTCAGAGCCTCTGGCCTGGAACAGACTGAGCCTGGCTCCCCTATGGCTCAAGGACAGGATCATATACATGATCGACAGAGAGGCTGATAATGCAAGGCGCGGTGAGACTTCCAGGATCATAGCCAAGATGAACTCCATCTGCCACAAGGACGTGATAGCAGCCCTCTACAGAGCTAGCCAGGCAGGAGTCAGGATAGATCTCATAGTCAGAGGCATATGCTCTCTTAAGGCAGGGATTCCCGGTCTGTCAGACAATATAAGAGTCAGATCTATTGTGGGTAACTATCTTGAACACAGCAGGATATTCTATTTTGAAAACGCCGGTAAGCCTGAGTATTACTGCAGCTCAGCTGACTGGATGCCCAGGAATCTGGAGCGCCGCGTTGAGATCATGTTCCCTATAGAAGAGGGAAGGCTGCAGGACAAGATCAGGCATATCTTGGATGCAGAGCTCAGAGATACTGAGAAGGCGCATATCCTGGCTCCTGATGACAGCTACAACAAGGTGGACAAGAGGGGCAAGACCGAGCTGAATTCCCAGAAGCTCTTTGGCGATGAAGCCTGGCTTTTGGAGAGTAAGAACATCTCCCTGACTGGAGATTCCCGTACATTTATTCCGGAAAAGGGACCGGAGGAAATAAATAATTTAGAACATTGATATAAGGAGTAGTGATAATGACAGATCTGATACTGGCTTCTGCCAGCCCCAGAAGACGCGAGCTTATGAAACAGGCAGGACTTGAATGCAGGATAATACCCGCTGTAGGGGAGGAAAAGGCAGAGGCTGATGATCCGGCGCTCCTGGTTGAAGAATTGTCTTTTCAAAAGGCCAGAGAAGTATTTGAGAAAGTTACCGGCAGACAGATGATAGCTCCCACAAGGCTTCCTGCATACAATGGAGAAGCTGGTGATAATATAACAGATGGCTTTTCTTATTTTGGCTCCGGACCTGTTGTAATCGGCGCAGATACCGTTGTATCATATAATCATAAGGTGATGGGTAAGCCAGTTGACAAAGATAATGCAAGGGAAATGATAGATAGCATCCAGGGCGGCGAGCATGAGGTGTTTACCGGGGTTACATTTATTTGGCCGGATGAGGGATGCGATAAATATGTTACCTTTCATGAGCTTACAAGAGTCATGGTCTATCCTATGTCATCTTCAATGATCGAGGACTATATATCCGGCGAGGAGCCCTATGATAAAGCAGGGGCTTATGGTATCCAGGGTAGTTTTGCTATTAATATTAAGGGCATAAATGGCGATTATAATAATGTGGTAGGACTACCTGTTTCCAGACTTTACAGGAGCCTGGATATATATGGACTCATTTGATTTTACAGATATACCAGAGGTGTTTGCTTATGTATGATGATGAAGTTCTTGATTGTTTTCTGAAGAATCAGGGTCAGCTCTTTCCTGAGAATGTTGCCGACTCGCCTGAAGAGGCTGAGGCTTTTTTGGATGATTGCTGTGCTGTTGTAGTTGATTCCGCCAAAGAGGTTGTGGAATACTTCGAAGAGGCCGGTGTTGATTTTGATATTGACAGCATCCTTGAAGCTTCTGAGGTTTTTGATATAGGAGACGGAAGATATCTTATAGTTGAGGGATGAGGAACGGCAGAGGTACTTTGATGCCTTTTTTATCCTGATCAGGACTTTGATATTACCGGTGACTTTGTGTCACCGGTTTCTTTTTGGGATTGATCTGTTTTATGGGATTGGTTTCTTTTATGAAAGCACTTTTGATGCTCATGACAATATAAGAGATTGAGGAGGACTATGAGAATAGTAGACTTACATACACATTCCACTGCTTCAGACGGGAGCGTAAGGCCCTCACAGCTTGTGAAAATGGCTCATGATAAGGGACTTGCAGCTCTGGCTCTTACAGATCACGATACTGTAGCAGGACTTGATGAAGCTGCTGAGGCAGCAAAAGCCTATGATGATCTGGAGTTTATACCGGGTATTGAGTTTAGCAGTGAATATGAAGGCAGAGATATCCATATAGTGGGCCTTTACATGGATTACCGAAATGAATCTGTGGCTGCAAGGCTAGATGAATTTGTGGATTCCAGAGTCAGGAGAAATATCAGGATGTGCGAGCTCCTTAGGGAAAACGGCCTGGATATAAGCTTTGACAGGCTGCAGGAAGCTTTTCCCGAATCTGTTATTACCAGGGCTCATTATGCCAGATATATGCTGGAGCATAAGATGGTGGGATCTCTCCAGGAGGCTTTTGACAGATATATTGGAGACAGGTGCAAATGCTTTGTGCCCAGGGAAAAGATCAGCCCTGCAATGGCTGTAAAAATGGTCCTTGAAGCAGGAGGCGTACCCATCCTGGCGCATCCTGTTCTCTACCACATGTCTGATGCAAGGCTAAGGCGCCTGGTGGGAGAGCTTAAGGAAGAAGGGCTTATGGGCATAGAGGTCATTTATTCCACATATACTCCTTCCGAAGAAAGGGATATGAAGAGGATAGCAAGTGACTTTGGCCTCTTAAGATCAGGGGGCTCAGACTTCCATGGAGCCAATAAGGAAGGGATAGATCTGGGAAGCGGCAAGGGGAGATTATCCGTACCGGAGGAATATTATCTTGCCATAAGGGAAGCTGCTGATAATAAGGCACTTGCAAAATAATAATATTCCTATATAATGTTGCATTGGTGTATAAACGTAAGTACGTATTTGCTCCCTGAGGGCGGCAGATACTGATTATAATACATAACAAGAGAAGTTTAATTATTTATCACGAGTAGATTTACTGAAAGGATTAGTATGATTCAGGCAAACGGAGTTACTTTACGTGTTGGCAAAAAGGCCCTTTTCGAAGATGTTAATATCAAGTTCACTGAGGGTAACTGCTATGGTATTATCGGCGCTAACGGTGCCGGTAAATCAACATTCCTTAAGATCCTCTCCGGAAGACTTGAGACCACAAACGGCGATGTTACCATGACTGAAGGCCAGCGTCTCTCATTCTTGGAGCAGGATCAGTACAAGTATGATGATCAGGTGGTACTGGATACTGTTATAGGCGGTAATTCAAGACTCTTTGAGATCATGAGAGAAAAGGATGAGATATATGCCAAGGAAGATTTCTCAGATGAAGACGGCATAAGAGCTTCCGAGCTTGAGGCTGAGTTTGCCGAGATGGACGGATGGGAAGCTGAGTCCAATGCAGAATCACTCCTTAATGGTCTGGGCATCGAGACAGAATATCATCAAAAGCTCATGAAAGAGCTAAACGGTGCTATGAAGGTCAAGGTCCTTTTGGCAAGAGCACTCTTTGGTAATCCTGATATACTCCTTCTGGACGAGCCTACCAACCACCTGGATCTGGACGCTATCGCATGGCTTGAAGAGTTCCTGATCAATTTTGAGAACACCGTTATTGTAGTATCCCATGACAGATACTTCCTTAACAAGGTATGTACATATATCGCTGATATCGATTATGGCAAGATCCAGCTCTATGCCGGTAACTATGACTTCTGGTACGAGTCTTCACAGCTGATGATCCGTCAGATGAAGGAAGCTAACAAGAAGAAGGAAGAGCAGATCAAGGAGCTAAAGGAATTTATAGCAAGATTCTCAGCTAATGCAAGTAAGTCCAAGCAGGCTACTTCCAGAAAGCGTGCTCTTGAGAAGATCCAGCTGGATGATATGAGACCTTCAAGCCGTAAGTATCCTTATATTGATTTCAGGCCCAACAGAGAGATCGGTAATGAAGTACTGACAGTGGAGCACATCAGCAAAACTGTAAACGGCGTAAAGGTGCTTAATGATGTTTCTTTTGTAGTACAGCATGATGACAAGATCGCTTTTGTAGGCGGTACAGAGCTTGCAAAGACTACTCTTTTCCAGATACTTACAGGAGAGATGGAGCCTGACGAAGGCACATATAAGTGGGGTGTGACCACATCCCAGGCATATTTCCCCAAGGATAATACCAGGGAATTTGATAATGACTACACCATAGCCGAGTGGCTGACCCAGTATTCAGAGGTCAAGGATGCCACATACGTAAGAGGTTACCTTGGACGTATGCTCTTTGCCGGCGAGGATGGTGTAAAGAAGGTCAAGATCCTCTCCGGTGGTGAGAAGGTGCGCTGCCTTCTGTCCAAGATGATGATCAGCGGAGCCAATGTACTGATCTTTGACGAGCCTACCAACCACCTGGATATGGAATCCATTACCGCTCTTAATGACGGTATGGTCAAGTTCCCCGGAGTTGAGCTCTTTGCCTGCAGAGACCACCAGGTAGTGCAGACAACAGCCAACAGGATCATGGAGATCCTTCCTGACGGCAGCCTTGTTGATAAGCGTACTACATACGACGAATATCTTGAAAGCGATGAGATGGCTCGTAAGAGAACAGTTTATCAGACTACCGACGAAGACGAAGAAGACGATTAAGCAACATAAGGCAGGAAAAATTTTATATGATTTTTCTTGCCTTGGTTATTGCTATGCGTTAAAATATAATAGCTTTTTAAGACAATTGTCCAAACCGGAAAGGTAAATGATGAAATTTAATAAAGCTTTATTCAGGCTTTTGACTATACCTGCTTTGGCAGGAGGTGCCTATCTGGTTGCGGTCATGCCGCGTATGACAAAGCGGCCCAGCAGGAAACCTTTTGTTAGCAGACTATACGCTCACAGAGGCCTGCATGACAATAATTCCGATGCACCGGAGAATTCCATGAAGGCCTTTAGAAAGGCTGTGGAAGCCGGATATGGTATAGAATGTGATGTTCAGCTATCCAGAGACGGTATACCGGTGATCTTTCACGATTCAACTCTTGCCAGGGTGGCCAGATATGACAAGGGTTATGAATCGCATTTTGCAGTCAGGAATCTGGATGGTTCCAAGGGGGTCAGGGGTAAGATCAGTGACTACAGCTACGACGAGCTGCAGCATTTTCATCTGATGGATTCAGAAGAGAAGATACCCAAGCTTGAGGACTTCCTGGATATGGTTGACGGCAGAGTTCCTCTTATCATAGAGATCAAGATAGATATGGTTGATACCGGTGTATGTGCGGTGGCTGACGGGCTGCTCAGGAAGTATAAGGGTCCTTATTGTATAGAGTCATTTAATCCGCTGGCACTTCTATGGTACAAGAAGCATCATCCCCAGGTCATGAGGGGACAGCTTGCAGAGGAATTCCTTAAGGATGATGAGCTGGATCTCCACTCCAGGATATGGAAGGTGCCTTCCAATCTGATGCTGAACTTCCTTACAAAGCCTGATTTTGTGGCATATAATTACAAGCATGCCAATAATTTCAGCAGACGTATAGTCAGGAAACTCTACAGAAATGTATCGGCTGGTTGGACCATCAAAGACCAGAAGGCCCTTGATGAGAACCGAAACAAGTTTGATATCTTTATATTTGATTCCTTTATTCCGGACAGTGACGACAAGTTCGACGAGTTCCAGGATGAGGGCAATATTGAGAGGGAATATACCGCCCTCCGTTCATGATTTTGGTAATATCTGTATATAATTGGACAAACTGCGGGTAGCTCCGGGGATTTGACATTTATACGGATGATTATAGAAACAAGTATTATGGTAGATTGCCGTAAATGGAAGATACGGCAAAGAAAGGGAAAAAGAATATGGCTAACAAGTGGGTTTATACCTTCAAAGAAGGTAACATGTCAATGCGAAATCTTCTTGGTGGTAAGGGTGCTAACCTTGCAGAGATGACTGAGATCGGTCTTCCTGTTCCTCAGGGTTTCACAATTACAACAGAGGCTTGTACTCAGTACTACGAAGATGGCCGCAAGATCAATGACGAGATCATGGCTCAGGCAATGGAAGGCGTTGCTTGGATGGAGAAAGAGAACGGCAAGAAGTTCGGCGATCTCCAGAATCCTCTCCTTGTATCTGTTCGTTCCGGTGCTCGTGCTTCCATGCCCGGCATGATGGATACAATCCTTAACCTTGGTCTGAATGACGAGGTTGTAGATGCAATGATCAAGGGCAATCCTGATCCTGCATTCGAGCGTTTCGTATATGACTCATATCGTCGTTTCATCCAGATGTTCTCTGACGTTGTTATGGAGGTCGGCAAGAAGTACTTCGAGCAGCTGATCGACAAGATGAAGGAAGAGAAGGGTGTTAAGTTCGACGTTGAACTTACTGCAGCTGATCTTAAAGAGCTGGCTACACAGTTCAAGGCTGAGTACAAGAACCAGCTGGGAACAGATTTCCCTTCAGATCCCGTAGAGCAGCTTAAGCTGGCTATCGAGGCTGTATTCCGTTCATGGGATAACCCTCGTGCAAACGTATATCGTCGTGACAATGATATCCCTTATTCATGGGGAACAGCTGTAAACGTAATGCCCATGGTATTCGGTAACCTGAATGATCAGTCCGGTACAGGTGTTGCATTTACACGTGATCCTGCTACAGGTGAGAACAAGCTCATGGGTGAGTTCCTGATCAATGCACAGGGTGAGGACGTTGTTGCTGGTGTTCGTACTCCTATGCCTATCGCTCAGATGGAGAAGGAATTTCCTGAAGCTTATGCTGAGTTCATCAAGGTTTGTGAGACTCTTGAGAATCACTACCATGATATGCAGGATATGGAATTCACAGTAGAGAACAAGAAGCTCTATATGCTTCAGTGCCGTAACGGTAAGAGAACAGCTCAGGCTGCTCTGAAGATCGCTTGTGATCTGGTTGATGAGGGACACAAGACAGAGGCTGAAGCTGTTGCAATGATCGATCCTCGTAACCTTGATACACTTCTTCACCCTCAGTTCGATGCTGCTGCTCTTAAGGCTGCTACTCCTCTTGGAAAGGGCCTTGGCGCTTCACCCGGAGCTGCTGCAGGTAAGATCGTATTCACAGCTGATGATGCTGTTGAATGGGCTGAGAGAGGCGAGAAGGTAGTTCTGGTTCGTCTTGAGACATCTCCTGAAGATATCACAGGTATGAAGGCTGCTCAGGGTATCCTGACAGTACGTGGTGGTATGACATCTCACGCAGCAGTTGTTGCTCGTGGTATGGGTGAGTGCTGTGTATCCGGTTGCGGCGATATCATCATGGATGAAGAGAACAAGAAGTTCACACTTGGTGGCGTAGAGTTCCACGAAGGTGACACAATCTCTATCGATGGTACAACAGGTAACATCTACCAGGGCCTGATCCCTACAGTAGATGCTAAGATCGCTGGTGAGTTTGGCCGTATCATGGGCTGGGCTGACAAGTACAGAAAGCTTAAGGTTCGTACAAACGCAGATACTCCTGCTGATGCTAAGAAGGCTCGTGAGCTTGGTGCTGAAGGTATCGGTCTTTGCCGTACAGAGCACATGTTCTTCGAGGCTGACAGAATTGCAGCATTCAGAGAAATGATCTGCTCCGATACAGTAGAAGAGAGAGAAGCTGCTCTTGACAAGATCCTGCCTTATCAGCAGGGAGACTTCGAAGGTCTCTTCGAGGCTCTTGAGGGCAACCCTGTTACAATCAGATTCCTTGATCCTCCGCTTCATGAGTTCGTTCCTACAGAGGAAGCTGACATCCAGAAGCTGGCTGAGGCTAAGAACAAGAGCGTAGAAGAGATCAAAGCTATGATCAACTCTCTGCACGAGTTCAACCCTATGATGGGTCACAGAGGATGCCGTCTTGCAGTTACATATCCTGAAATTGCAAAGATGCAGACAAAGGCTGTTATCCGTGCAGCTATCAACGTACAGAAGAAGCATGCTGACTGGAAGGTTGTTCCTGAAATCATGATCCCTCTTGTATGTGATGACAAGGAACTTAAGTTCGTTAAGAAGGTAGTTGTTGAGACAGCTGATGCTGAGATCGCAGCTGCAGGCGCTAACCTTGAGTACGAAGTTGGTACAATGATCGAGATCCCCAGAGCTGCTCTTACAGCTGATGATATCGCTAAGGATGCTGATTTCTTCTGCTTCGGTACTAACGATCTGACTCAGATGACATACGGCTTCTCAAGAGATGATGCCGGCAAGTTCCTGAATGCTTACTATGACACCAAGATCTTCGAGAACGATCCTTTCGCTAAGCTGGATCAGACTGGTGTTGGAAGACTTATGGAGACAGCTATCAAGCTTGGTAAGCCTGTTAATCCTAAGCTTCACGTTGGTATCTGCGGCGAGCACGGCGGTGATCCTTCATCTGTTGAGTTCTGCCACAAGATCGGTCTTGACTATGTATCATGCTCACCTTTCCGTGTGCCGATCGCAAGACTGGCTGCAGCACAGGCAGCTATCGCCGAGTCACGTCAGTAAGCGAGACCAGTTGTTTTTTGGGAACTTTTGAAATCTCGAAGGATTTTATGAGACAATCTTCAAAGATTTATCATAAGAAAAACGGGTTCAGATTTCCCGAAAAGCTTGTAATTAAGCTATTTCTAGTATAGGGTGTCTACTTTAGACACCCTATATTTTTTTACACAAAGATAAAATTCAATTAAGCTGCCGGAGTACTTCATACATTTTTTGCTGACTACATTCGACAAAATTTCGGAGCATTTGTTCCGAAAATCGTAACACGAAAAATGGACCATTTTGATGTTTGTTCCGAAAATCGGAACTTTGAAGGAGGTTTAAAAATGTCTGAATTTACGGGTAAAAAGCTTAAAGAAGCACGTGTGAAGAAAGGATTATCCCAGGATGAGGCTGCTAATCTTATGAATGTTGCAAAGAGAGCGATTAGTGAGATGGAAGCAGGTAAGAGAAGTATATCTGCAGATGAGCTTGCTCAGTTTTCTCGTATTTATAATGTAGATGTGAGAGAATTGCTTTTTGTTGAATTTACAGAAGCTGGTGATGAGCAGAGATTAACTGCCAAATATAGTTCTTTCCTTAAGCTACTTGAAAAACTATCTGATCGAGAGGTCGAAGATGTTTATTGGGTAATAAAGCGTAAGGTTGAAGGATTGCTTTAAGAACTAAATAATGCTTAGGATGCCCGCATTGCAGATCAAACCTGCTTTGCGGGCATTATTATGCTTCTTAAATTTTGCATTTTAAAATATCCTAAAAAATATTTTGAGATATTTCAGAAAATCCCAGTAAATACAAGGGTTATAGAGCTTCGCTAACCAAATATCAAATAAGATAGTGCATAATTATAAAATAAAAAAAGCAAGTATTTTGGGCGTTTCGATGGTATAGTCAAAATATATTTTGGTAAATTTTAACGATAAAAAAATAACTAAACTTGAATGAGTAGTGAAAATATGCTAATATACTTATATTAATAATTAACGGAGGTGCTTCTATGGGTTTTTTAACGGATGCAATTATTGATGCGCTTAACGACATGAAGAAAAACTATGAGCCTGCTCCTGCCGGAGTTGCTTATTATGCTAATGGATGTGGTTGTACAGGTAATTGTGGACAGTCATGTTCAGGCGGATGTGAAACAGGCTGCTCTGGAAACTGTGGTAGAAGTTGCAGTGGATCAGGAAGCTGATTTTCATTGAGTGAATACGCAAAAAAGCTGCTTGCCGATCTATGGTGAGCAGCTTATTTTATATTATTGCAAGGGAGAGCAAAAAATGAGCGACATTAGAAAAGGTACTAGGTTTTCTCCTAGTTTATGTGTTACACATAGCTGTAATTTAGATTGTGTCTATTGTTATCAAAATCATGATGGAAATAATCGAATGACTTTTGAGACAGCATGTAGTTGTATTGATTGGATATTTTCTAATATTCCTGAAGATATGGATGGGGTTGAGATTACCTTTATTGGTGGAGAACCATTAGTTGAATTTGAGTTAATAAAGAAAATATACGAGTATACTCATAAACGGTATGGTGCTGATTATTCGTATATTTTTTATGCTACAACAAATGGAGCATTATTAAATGATGAAATGAAAACTTGGTTTGCTGAAAGAAAGAATAAATTTGTTTTAGGACTAAGTTTAGATGGATTGCCTGAAACGCACAACCATAATAGAAGTAATTCATACGATAAAATAGATAAAGAGTTCTTCTTGAATACGTGGCCAAATCAAGGAGTTAAGATGACTATTTCTGATTTTACACTTCCTAATTTAGCCGACAATATAATTCATATTCATAGATTAGGTTTTAAAGAGATTGATGGCGTGAATCTCTTTGAAGGTGAATTTGATTGGAGTGATGAAAAATATATAAAAATGCTTATTCCTCAATTAAAGAAGCTAGTCGAGTTCTACGTTGAGCATGATGAGTTAATGCTGGATCAGATGATGGGACGACAAATTGGTGTCTGCGTTGAGGAAGTTGAGAACAAACGAAAATGGTGTGGAATTGGCGTTGGTACAATCTTTTTTGATACTGATGGTAAAAGATATCCATGTCCTTTTGTAACCCCGATGACATTTGATGAGAAGGAACTGGAGGATATTCAAAAGACTGACTTTAAAAATGATGATGGCTTTGTAGACGAGGAATGTTTTGATTGTTTTATTCATCCAATCTGCCCTTATTGTCCAGGAGCAAATTATTTAACGCAGAAATCGTTTAAGAATCGCGATAAATCAAAATGTAGAGCGCAGAAGTTAATAACATTATATGTTGCTGATTTACTTGCAAAACGCCTTTTGAAAAACCCAGATTCGCTTCCTAAGGATAGGGTATATAATACTATTACAGCAATTGAACGCATTAAGAAAGATTTTATGCCAGAATTTAAGGAGTACAAGGATATTATGTAATTAAAGGAGATCTGTCATGAAGGATATCATAATCAGAGGTGCAGAAACCAATAATCTTAAAAAAGTCTCTGTTAACCTAAAAAAGAATGCGATAAATTTGATTGTTGGGCCATCGGGAAGTGGAAAATCATCTTTGGCTTATGATACAATTGCACAAATTGGCCTTCATGAGCTCGGATCAATGTATTACGATGGTGTAAAAGAACCCGAGTATAAGGTGGATTCTTATGAGAATATATTAGTTACAGTTCCGATAAAACAGATGAACAACAATAATAATGTTCGTTCAACTATTGGGACATATTTTTCTTTAAATTCTAATATCTCAAAGATTTTTTCATCTCTTTTGGATCTACCATATGATTTATTCGTTTTAAATAAGACGGAAAATGTCTGTCCACATTGTTTAGGACTGGGATATACGAAGCAATTAGACGCAAATAAGATTATTGATTTTAATAAAAAGATTGCTGATGTACCGATTCGCTGTTGGAATCGAAACAAGGATTTTTACAGACAAATATTGGAATCGTATTGTGCAGATGTTGGAATCAATACGTCTCTAAAATTTAAGCAGTTATCAGATAATCAAAAGCATTTACTACTGGAAGGTTCCGGAACAAAAAAATATACAATAAAGTATAAAGTAACTAATCACTATTGCACAAGGACGACTTCATATTATGGACCATTGATAGAAAAGCCTATGCTCAAAAACTTTGCGCCGAGTTCCAAATTTTATTCTGAGTTACCGTGTACCGAATGCCATGGTGAAAAGTTTGAATCAGGGCATAAAAAATATAAAATTTGTGGCTATTCAGTAGGCGAAGTTTTATTGCTTTCTTTTGATAAATTACATGAATGGACATCGCTGGTTCGAAAACAGTATGACTGTAAAAATATAGATTTTTCACTTACACAATTAGAGACTTTTGCACAAAAAGCATCAGAGTTAAAAGTGGGTTATCTATTTATGAATAGAAATATCCCGTCATTATCTGGTGGCGAGTTACAACGTTTGAGATTGATTCAAGTGTTTGCAACTCAGCTTACTGACTTGTTAATTGTATTGGATGAACCATTAGCAGGGTTATCTACTGATGAAAAGAAAATAGTATATAAGAATGTTAAAGCACTTGAAAAAAAACATACCCTTCTGATAATTGATCATCATGATATGTTTGTCAAAGATGCTGCTCAAATAATAGCTTTGGGGGAGGGGAGCGGCAAAAAAGGTGGTAATATTATCGATGCTTCTAAGTACTTGGAAAAACAAAATAAAAAGTACGTATTGAAACCTAGAACAGAGGAAGCTACAATTACTGTTTCTTTATCTGGTAGAATTTATGGATACACTGGCGTTGATGTTTCATTTGGAAAATCCACTTTAAATATCATATCCGGTAAATCTGGTGTTGGAAAATCAACAGTTTTGCGAGAATATTTACCTAGATATTTTGACAACTATGAATATATTAATCAAAAACCACTTGAAGGAAATTCGCATTCGTTTGTTGCAACAAATTTAGGTATCTTGGAAAGAATATCTAAGTGTTTTGCGAAAAATTGCAAAAAAGATAAAAGCCTGTTTTCAAATATGTCTAGTGCAAGTGGTGCTTGCCGAACATGTGGTGGGACGGGATTGATTACGTATGGTTCAGAGTTACAAAGTCAAATAGTTTTGAAGTGCAAAGATTGTAGAGGAACGGGATTTGATAAAAAATTACAAAACTATCAGATTAAAGGAAAATCAATTTTGGATATCTGGGAAATGACGATAGATGAGGCGATTGATTATTTTGAGGATGTTGAAAAGACGGTTTGTGAGATTTTAAGAACGGCTCAGAAGTTAATGCTAGGGCATCTTCAAATTGGTGAACGAATATCTTCCCTATCCGGAGGAGAAAACATAAGAATAAAGCTTGTATCTGCGCTTAAAGGGAAATCTGAGGTTTATGGAATAGATGAACCATTCAAGGGACTTGATAATTCTGAAATATTTGTTGTTGCCAAAGCGTTAGCTGAATTATGTGAACAAGATAAAACGGTTATAGTTGTAGATCATGAGGAGGAAAGCTTTGCTTTCTTTGCAAGGCATATAGAGCTACAAAACAATGAAGGACATTTGGTAGGAAAAGTAATCAAATAATGAGATTATGTTTACCTAATAAATACCGTGCTGCCCGCATTGCAGATTACACCTGCTTTGCGGGTATTTTTTTACATTGACATATACGGAGACCGTATATATAATAAAAAGTAGAAAGATATACGGAGACCGTACATAGGAGGTGCGTTATGGCAGATTTAGATTTGAAACTTGATGGTATCGCCAATGGATTATTAGTTGAACAAACTGATAAGAAAAAAGCCGATGCGGACAAGAAGAAAAGAATGTATGCAAGCGCCTTTGCGTATATTAGAAGCCAGACTGGAATGAATAAGAAGGAGTTTGCAGAATACCTTGGAATTCCTTATAGAACTTTACAGGATTGGGAACTAGGAAATACCCAGGCTCCAGAATATGTGCTCCGGCTAATTGCTTATAAAGTACAGATGGAGAAGGAAAGGGGGAACCTATGATGACAGTATTATATGGTATTGGAATGATATTAAGATTTATCCTAAAAATTGCTTTATTACCAGTTCAGGCGGCACTTACCTTGCTTATGCTTGCTATTGGATTTATTGGTGGTTTTGCAAATATTGCATGTGGATTAATAGGGTCGTTCTTTGTAATTGGTGGCATTTGCTCATTTATTAATGGAGATATATCTCTTGGATGGCAGGGGCTTCTTGTGGGTATTGTTGTTGCAGTGATTCCTCAGGCATTAACTCTTTGGGGAGAAGAAGGATTACTTGGATTAAAGGAACTTTTAGGAAGAATTTAATGGTATGACCGACATTGTCTCGTTTTGACTCGTTATGTCTCGCCATGACCGACATTAGCACTTTTCTTATGGATTTAACGGTGCTATTATTATCATAGACAAGTGAGAGGTAAACAAAAGCCTCCCACTTGTTTTTCTTTTGCAGAAGAATAGGAAGCAGATTTAAGCGTCAGCATGACCAAACCCTCACGGTCATGCTTGGCGCTTTTTTTGTTGTCCGAAACCGGAAAGCGCGCGCCGGTGTTTCTATTAAAACTGTCAAAGAAAAGGAGAAAATTGAATATGGATTATGAACGTTTCAAAGAAGGTTTCCAGGATGCCTTAAAGGCAGAACTTGCTGTTAGAGGAGCTGATGTTGAACTTACTGCTCGTAGAGTAGATAAGATGAATGATAGCTATGATGCTATCACAGTAAGACCTGTGGACAGTTCCATTGGAGTGAACATCAGCGTTGAGAAAGCATTTGCTGCTTATGAGAATGGTACACCAATCCCTGAGATTGCAGAGCATTTTGCTGATGCAGTGGAGAAAGGATTTCGTGAATCCCCTCAGGTCGATCTGGAGTCGCTCTCTGATTATGAGCAGATGAAGAGCAAGCTTTCTATGGAAGTGGTTTCTGCAGAGAAGAATGCGGAACTTCTTGAGAGCGTACCTCATGAAAGAATGGAGGATATGGCTGTTGTTTATCGCTTTGTGCTTGATCAGACAGATTCCGGCAATGGAACAATCCTTGTTACCAATCAGTTGCTTGATCAGTATGGCATTACCAAAGAGCAGCTTCGCGCTGATGCCATGGAGAATGCACCAGAGATTAGACCATCTGAAATCAGAGGTATGTCTGAAGTGATGAGTGAGCTTGCACCTGGCATGATTCCTGAGGTTGCACCGGAAGATGAGCAGATGTTTGTTGCTACAGTTCCGGATAAGATTCATGGAGCCGGTGTTATCGCATATCCGAATTTCATGGAGGATGCAGCTCAGAAGATGGGCGGTGACTTCTTCGTTCTCCCAAGCAGTATCCATGAGGTTTTGCTTGTGAAGGACAATGGCCAGATTACAGCCAAGGAGCTGGAAAATATGGTCAAAGAGGTCAATGCTACTCAGGTTGAGCCTGCAGATCAGCTTACAGATCACGTTTATCATTACGACAGTCAGAATCATATTTTTGAGTTGGCTGATAAGTATGAGGAACGTCAGCGTGAGGCTGAACACGAGGCTGTTGATAAAGATTCTGTCCTTGGAGATCTAAAAGAAAAGAAACAGGAGATTGCAAAGAAAGATCCGGCTAAGGATGCAGCAACAAAGGCTGCAACCAAGAAGCATGAGACTTCTTTATAAGCTCCATCAATAAGTAAGAGAGAGGCTTCCCTAGTTTTAGGGAGGCCTTTTTCAGTGGTGAAAGGAGATATCTAAGATGAGTAAGAAATATATGAGAGTTCAGAAGAACTTTAATAAGAATGGCATTTCAAGAGTGCCTCACAGTGTGGCACCTAAGCTTGGCCCAGTTACACCTTGCAATTGCAGTCATCCTTGCCCTTATGGCAATGGAAGGACGTTTTGCTTTCCCTGCTATCAGAAGCTTGTTGCTGACAGCAGAAGTAACAGTGTTGCTACAGGTAATGCCTAAAGAGGTGTGGTATGGACTTTGGCTATTTTCATGAGGAAGAGTCTGAGCAGTTTGCCTTCTATAGGATTCCCCAGGTTCTCTTTAAGGATGATAAGTTTGCAAAGCTTTCTACGGATGCCAAGGTTCTGTATGGATTATTTCTGAATCGGGTATCTCTTTCCAAAAAGAATCATTGGATTGATGACGAGGGCAGAGTGTATGTCTATTACACACTTGTCAGTATTCAGGAGGATTTGCATTGTGCGAGTCAGAAGGCTTTAAAGCTTTTAAAGGAGCTAGAGAGTTATGGACTTATCGAAAGAGTTAAGCAGGGACTTTGTAAACCTGACAGGATCTATGTGAAGAACTTTGTCCTGCTTCAGGAATCACCAGTCCGGAGTGGTGAAAATCACCATGCCGGTGTAGTGAAAATCACCAGCCCGGAATGTCGAGAATCACCACCTAATAATACTGAGTTAAATAATACTGAGTGTAGTAATACTAATCTTATCTTATCTAAGAGCAGAGAAGATGAGAGGGAGCTATACAGACAATATTTATACCAGTCACTGGATATAGAGATACTCAAAGAGCGCTACCCCTATGGAGTAGAAGAGATAGATGAGATTTTTGACATAATCCTGGATGTGCTGTGCAGCAATCAGAAGTTTATCACTATATCCGGGGATAAAAAGCCTATTAATGTAGTGAAAAGCAGATTCATGAAGCTGGATAGCAGCCATATCCAGTTTGTAATGGACAGTATGAAGGACAAGACTACAAAGGTTCGCAATGTGAAGAAATACATAGTGGCAGCACTTTATAATGCGCCAATTACGATTAACAACTATTATCAGTCGCTGGTCCAGCATGACATGGCGACAGGAAAAATCTAAGGAGGAATGACAATGGAACAGATTACAATTGATATTCAGCTTGATCCTATGAAGGATGGAATTAAAGTACCGGAGACAGATGTATCAAGGCCTGATGCTCATGCTGTGATTCTTGGAACCAACGGCAAAATCAGACAGATTTCTATGAAGGAAGCAGAGCATATTCTTGATCAGATGGCCACTTGTGGTGCAGGGACTCACCTTGGAAAGTCAGATTATATTGCTGTTTACAACAAAGATAAGCTTTTTAAGGCAGAGGGTGAAGAGTATTTAGTTGGCAGCGTGCTTATTTTTCAAAGAGCAGGGAATGTGCTTAAGGCTATCCCTGATGATGAGATTGGTGATCTCTTAGAGGTTGCTATGGCACAGATGGATACTTTGAAGGCAGGAGACGCCTGCTTTTCAGCAATGCGTGTTGATTAAGGGAGGAAAATTATGAGTAGAACAATACCGAGAGCTTATGTTACTGCAGCATGGAATAAGAATCCGGTTGTGGCAAAAGAAGATGCAAAGAAGTACTGCCAGGAGTTGGTAAAGGAAGGATATCTTCCCCTTTGCCCTATCCTTGCTTTTGATGGAATCTTTTCAGCTGAGGATACAGAAGCTCATAAGAGATTCAAGGAGATGTCAGAGGATCTGCTTCGTAGAGCAAGATTCCTTGTTATCTGTGGTAATAAGCAGAATGAGGAAGTGAAGGATGATATCGCAATAGCCAGAAAATCCAAGGTTATTGTTACAACCTTAGATGGAGTTATTGGACTATGACTGGCCCAGATAGAAGGGAGGCGATAATTCGTGGTTAATGAAGAGCTATCAGCCAAGTCGCTCCATTTCATGGTGGAAAAAGGTGTTAAGCCAACAGCTAGGTTGTTACTTAATGTTCTAAAAGCTTATTTGCGTCATAGGCATGATAAAAAGTACTTCGGGAAGGAAAAGGTTAAGACTGGTAAGATGCCGGTGAAAAAGCTCATAAAGCAAGGCAAAGGTGCTCAGAAGATTGAGCTGGATGGTGAAGATATCCATTTATTTAATCGCCTTGCCAGGAAGTATGGTGTAGATTATGCCGTGGTTAAGGACAAGGAGGCTGGCACTTATAAGATCTTTTTCAAGGCTCAGGATGCAGATGCTATCTCTGATCTAGTAGCGGATTATACCAAACGTACCCTTGGAAAAGAAAAAGGTGCAAAGGAGAGCATACTTGGTAAGCTAAAGAAACTTAAGGAAAAGGTTGCTTCTATACCTCGCAAGGTAGTTGAGAAGAGGAAGGAGCAGACACGATGAATCAAAAATTAAAAAAGAAGATTATCCTGAATATCCCTTATATAGCAATAGGTCTGTTTGCTACCAATTTAGGTGAGGCCTGGCGAATTGCAGAGGGGATGAATGCTTCGGAAAAGCTTCAGGGGCTTATTATCGGAGGTGGATTTCAAACCGCATTTACGAATCCGCTTCCTAGCTTACATCCCTTTGATTTGCTTATTGGCGCAGCGTGTGGAGCAGCACTAAGACTTGCAGTTTATCTGAAGGGAAAGAATTCTAAGAAATTTCGGCATGGCTCAGAATATGGTTCAGCCAGATGGGGGAAGCCCTCCGACATAGAACCTTTCAAAGATCCTGATCCGAAGAATAATGTGATTCTGTCCCAGACGGAGCAGATTACACTAAGTTCCAGACCATCACAGCCAAAGTACGCAAGAAATAAGAATGTGCTGGTTGTAGGTGGTTCCGGCTCAGGTAAAACACGCTTTTTTATTAAACCAAACTTGCTGCAGTGCGACAGTAAGGATTACCCTTGTTCGTTTGTAGTAACTGATCCAAAAGGTTACTTTTGGATAGGACAATAGTAATGTCACCTTGAAAAAAGAAAGGAGGCTCATATGAGTAAACACCAGTACACAGCCCTGTATGAACGCCTTTCAAGGGATGATGAATTGCAGGGCGAGAGCAACAGTATCACCAATCAGAAGCAGCTTTTAGAGGACTATGCTAAAAAGCACGGCTTCGATCCCGTCCGTCATTTCACCGATGATGGAATCAGCGGGACAACCTTTGACCGTAAAGGCTTTAAGGCAATGATCGAAGAGGTTCTTGAGGGGAACATATCCACGATCATCGTTAAGGACATGAGCCGTTTCGGTCGTGACTATCTGAAAGTCGGTTACTACACCGAGATCATGTTTGTCGAGAAAGGTGTCCGCTTCATCGCTGTTAATAACAACATAGACAGCGCAAATCAGACAGACTCAGATTTTACCCCGTTCTTGAACATCATGAACGAATGGTATGCCAGGGACTCAAGCAGAAAGATCAGTGCGGTATTTACCGACCGTATGGAGCGTGGACTGCGTTGTAGCGGTGCCATCCCCTACGGGTATTACCGCAAGCCGGATGATAAGCAGACTCTGTATGTTGATGAAGAGGCGGCAAAGGTTGTAAGACGTATCTTTGACATGGTTGTGCAGGGATATTCCTATAACGAGATTATCCGCATCTTTCACGATGAGAAGATCCTTATTCCGGCAGAATACGAGAGAATACACTCACCATCTGATTGCAGACATAATCCCGTGCCGGATCCCTATATGTGGAACTCAACAACATTGGGATATATCATCCACCGGCAGGAATACTTGGGGCATACGGTACTTAAGAAATCAAAGGGAATATCGTATAAATCCAAGAAGAGAGTGAATGTGGCTGCTGAGGATCAGATGGTTTTTAAGAATACACATGAACCGATAATTGACGAGGAAACTTGGAAGCTTGCCAATAAGATAAAAGCTCGCAAGAAGAAAACACCATATGCCGAGGATCCGTTTAATCTTACCGGATTGCTATATTGTGCCGATTGCGGATCAAAGCTGATCCGTCATGATGCACAGCCGACCACACGGGAAAAGATGGATTCAGATCGGGCGTATTGTTGTGGGATGTACCGTAAGGGAGTCAACAAGGTTTGTACCATGCATTACGTTAAGCGAAACGATATGCTTGAACTGATCCGCAAGGCAATACAGAGAGCAAGCAAGTATTCGATAACTAACGAGCAGGAATTCAGAGAAAAGATCATGGCAGAGTTATCGGTCAAGCAGGAGCTTGATGATTCGGAGAACGAAGAAAAGCGTACATCTGCCGAGAACAGGATGCAGGAGCTTGATGTTCTGATAGGCAAGCTGTATGAAACATATGCCATGGAGAAGATAGCACCGAAGCAGTATGAGCGCCTTATGAGCCAATATAACACCGAATATGAGGAGCTTGAAGCATTGGTGGCTGAGTTATCGCCCAGAGCGGAAGAACGTGATCCCAAGGCTGATATGGAGTCTTTCATAACGCTTGCCAAGAAATATGCGGACTTTGAGGAACTTACACCATTGATGGTCAGTGAGTTTATCGACAAGATCATCGTACACGAATCCAACGGGATCCGTGGTTTTGGCAGAAAGCAGAAGATAGAAATCTATTTCAACTTCATTGGTCAGTTTATCCCACCGATCCCCGAAGAGGAGATACGGGAGGAAGCCAAGAAGCAGGCAGCCGTACAAGCGGAGAAGAACCGGATCCGTGCCGAGAAGAGAAAGGCTACGCTTGTCAGATATAACGCCAAAAGGGAAAAGAGGCTTGAAGAACTCAGGCTTGCCGCTGAATCCGGAGATCCCGAGGCGAAGGCGCAGTATGAGGAGCATTGCAGGAAAGAAGAGGAAAAGCGGGAGCGAAGCAAGGCATACTTCAAAGAGCGTTATCGCAGGGAGCAGGAGAAATATGCGAATACCAAGGCACTTGCAGAGCAGGGAGATCCGCAGGCGGTAGAGCTTTTGGCAGAGTATGACCGCAGGATAGCGTACCGGAAGAAACGTGTGAGTGAGCAGGGAAAGGCAAAGCGCAGAGCCGAGAAAGAGGCGCATGCAAACATGACGTTAATTACCGCTAATGCATAACCTTACAATAGGGCAGGTAGGGAAATATCCAAAGAGCATAATGCAGTTTCTTTTCATCCGATAACTATCGTATGAATTGAAAGAAAAAAGGCATCCAAAGAGATCAGCAGAGATACAGATCCCAGAGGGTGCCTTTTGAGTATGCGGATTGTTCCCTTTCTTCCTTTCCTGTCCTTCCCTTTTCCCTCTCTTCTTCCCCCTTAGAAAGAAAAGCGAAAAGAAAGAACCAAAGAAAAGATAAAAGAAAGATATACCCCTATTATTTTTCTCTTATCCTATCCCATCCTATCCTTCTTTCCTTCCGTCCCCCTGCGGGGAACGCTGAGTATGCGGTCAGTCTGTCAGTCAGTCTGTCCGTCAATCAATATCTTTATAGCCATATATGGCAGAAAGGAGCAATTATGCAGAAAGACAAACAAATGGACATTATCGCTGATTATTACATGGCACTTGGGAAGTATTCCCCGAACGAGAAGTACAGTGAGAGCAATGTCAGGGTTTACACCTCACCGGATAGCGACTGTTGGCTTGTCCTTGAACGCAAGGGAGAGAATGCCATACAGGCACGCATGACGGACGAGACCGGAAAAATCATATCTTGGGACAACTACGAGGTGATGAATGTTGCCGTTAAGCAGATCGAGGCTATTCGGGTATCTGTCAGCGGACGCAGTGAGATACTGTTTACCCCCGCAGAACTGAGGGTAATTGAACGCTATGGAGACCTTGACCGGAATACCACGAGAGGCAAGCTTGATATCCTGCTTGAAAGGTTCAAGGACGATGGCACAAAGAAGAGCGCACAGGCGGTTATTGATAAGCTTGGGAGGATATCGGATAAGTCCTATGCAGATCTTTATTCCGTCAGACAGCGGAAGATGGAAAATGAGAAAGAGTTTAGCATGGAAAACCGCTTTAAGGTGGCACGAGAAAAGGCGGAGAAACACAATGCAGAGGTCAAGAACCTTGTCGTGGAGAGAAGAAAGGGAAAGGGGATCGTGCTATGAGGCTAACCCGATATGAGCAGGAAACAATCATCAACTTCAATGCCGGAGATCAGACCGCCACCCTTTACACCCGTGATCCTGCCATTATGAGAAAAATTGATGCGTTAGTTATCGAGTTTCCCGACATATATAAGTGCATAGGCGAAACAGACATCGACAAGACGTATGAAATGCCTAAATCTGCCGTTAGTTATCGTAAGCCGAGAAAGATAAGCAATGATACACGCAAGAAAATGAGGCAAAGAATGCGTAAAATCAATGGAACGTGACTTATAGTCGATTGACTTATAGTCTACAAACAAATATAGTTTATCATAGTTTGGAGGCTTGTAGTATGATCGAAAAATACGTGGGAGAAAAGATAAGAGAACTTCGTAAAAACGCTTCGCTTACGCAGGAAGAGTTGGCGTTTAAGTCTGGTCTTGATCGCACATATATTGCAAGCGTAGAAGCAGGGCACAGAAATATATCTATAAAAAACCTTGATAAGATAACGCAGTCGTTAGGATGTACACTGTCGGAATTGTTCGAGGATTACGAGGTGAAATAAGACGATGAGCAAATATGTATTAGGGACAATTGAAGCATCAGAACAGTTGATAAAGGACTTGTACATCAACTTAAGAAATGAAGTAAATGCATGGTCTAAGATTACTTGTCAGACACCGCAGGCAAGAATGGGATACATTGGTCAGCATTTGGTAAGTGTTGTTACAGGTTATCCAGGGGGCAAATCGGGAGCCCGGGGATATGACTTGGTTATGGATAACGGTGATTACGGCGAAATCAAGACATGTTATCGTGTTGATCAGCTTGGAGCATGTGGGGATTGTGGTGCTGTCGTATCAAGTTTGGAAAAAGAGTGTTCAAGTTGCGGATCAAAAAATATTATTAGAAAAGATGATTCAAAGTGGTTGATAGGAATTCAGCATGATCAAGAGTTTTCTGAGATATCTGATCCTAAAAGTTATTACTTTGTTTTATTCGAGTTTGAAGATATTAAGGATTATGATAATGACAATATCATAGCTTCGATATGGGAAGTGGATCCGAAATGCAAAGGGTTTATGTATTGCATGATTGACTACTATTTCAATATCCGAGCAAAATCAAAATCTAAGGCACCGTTTAATATGTGGCCCTACAATTTAAAGTTTGAAATCACAAATCCCAAGCTCATTTACAGATCGGTAATATATAGTGATGGAAAAATTGAAACGAAGATATTTCCGACATTGAAAAACGGATATATTGATGAACTTAAACCAATGCCGTCGTATTCTTCAGCAACTACATTAACACCTGAGAATATATCATCGGTCATAAAAAAAATATCTCCGAGTGCATCGGTTTCAGGAAGCAAGAAAGAATTGCTTGAAAGGCTTGAAAATCTTAGAAGAGAAAAGAAAATCGGAAATAAAGAATTGTGCGATATGTTAGCGGATGCAATCTACTATCCATATATCGAAATACAGAAGGATAAGATACCAGAGCATCTGTTTACATACTTCAAGAAAATATCTGATATTAAGTAATGAAAAAACATCCCGCCCGAATCAAATCGGGAGGGATGTTTGCATATACTGTAATCTTTCAAGAGATTTGCTATAGTATTCATCGTCTATTTCAAATCCTAAGTATTTACGATTATGGTTAAGAGCAGCTTCAGCAGTTGTTCCACTTCCCATGAAGGGATCAAGAATCAGATCACCTTCGTTACTGCTTGCCAAAACTAATCGCTCAATCAACTTCAGTGGTTTCTGAGTAGGATGAAATCGCGCTTTTTCTCCATAGAAGTTTATATCATCCCATACGTCAGTTATTCCGAGTTGTGCGTTATAAGTTTGTGAGAGTTTATCATACGGGATATTAAAATCAAGTATTTTTTCAAGCTTGTGCCATAATTCTTCGGTGGGTAATTGTTTACAAACATTTTTACCGGTATAAATACTCCACATACCCCCACCATTGGATTTTACGCCAAGAGCTTCGTTAATCTCTTTAGCAGTAAGACCTAATTCTTTTTGACGCTGTTTTAGGAATTGCTTAACAAAAGGTTTACTGTCTTTGTAAAGAAAAAGGATGCTTTCGGTAACATTGGGGAACATCTTATAGTTCTTCGTAGCACGTCCGGATACTGCTTGCATACCTTTGTTGAGGATAAGTTGCTGCCGCAATTCCAATCCGCATTCTTCAAGAATAGGAAGCAAGCGACTAAGCATTCTAAAATACCCAAAAAGATAAAAGGATCCTCCTTTTCGGAGGACACGGGAGGCTTCGCTAAACCACTGTTTTGACCACTCAATATAGTCTTCTTCGGTTCTCCATTTGTAATCCCATTTTTCACCAATAACCTTGAAATATGGGGGATCGGCTATGATTAAATCAATGGACTCATCTTCGAGCTTATCTTTCATGCCCGAAATGCAGTCCATTTTGTATATTACATTCTCATCCATTCTTGACACCTCTAATGTAGATTATAAGTAACATTATATATATTTTCGGATGATTGTCAAGAGTAGTATTCATGCATATTTAAACTTGTTCATCTGACGGTAACGAATGATTATTTTATTTCATCGATATCGTCTTTTTTTATCAGTAAATCGCCGGAAACGGCACACAAAGAAAGGAGATTTTCAAAATGGAAGAACAGAAAAAAAAGACAAAGGTTGATCGTGCGGCACGGAAAGTGAAGCAGGCACAAGCGGAGTACAGAAAGGCAGTCCGTGAGCAGAAAAAGCAGGAGCGAAAAGTTCAGGATCGACACAAGTATATGATGGGCGGTTGTGTGCAGAAATACTTCCCCGAAGGGCTTAATGTATTCGACTTCAACGAGCTTGAAATGAACCGGATCATATCTTGTGCGTTCAGTCTTAAGGATGTGAAAAACATGATCAACACCGTTATCAAGGAAAGACCGGATCCCGATGCAGAAAACGATGAAGAGGAGGTGGCAGATGATGAAGCCGAAAGTGATGATTCTGATGATGAAGAGTAGGTCGGTGCCGAGGGGGATTCCCGCACAGGTCTTTCACCGAGATTTTCTCGGTGCGCACAGATATACCACCAGAGGTGGTACTGCGCGTCCTGCCGGAGGCGTCCTGCGGACAGCTGTTGTCTGCCACGGGCAGCCAAGAGGGGAAGCTACACTTCCCCTCCGGTGTGCGAGGCACACCTACCCTATTGTATACTTTGCGTCTGATGAAGCTCTAAAAAGCAGAGCTTCACCATCCACAAAGTCTGCCCTGCCATCCTGTCACTATCGCAACCCGTCAAGGTGTAGGAAAGCGAGGTGTCGGCATGGCTGTTAAAAACATAAGTACCCGCATGAAGATATGCGGCAGGACGGCGAAGTGTACCGGAGGTCACTCTGCCGTTGAGCAGTCCGGTTATATCAGCCGAGAGATCATGTATTCCGAGTATGACGGCAAAACATATTATCCGAAGTATGCCGAGGACTTGGTGCATAATGAAGTATTGCTACCGGAGAATGCACCCGAGGAATTTAAGGATCCGAAAAACTTATGGAACTCTGTCGAGATGTTCGAGAAGAAAGATGATGCGCAGCTTGCAAGAACTTGGCGAATTGAACTTCCGAATAATTGGACATATAAGTTTGCAATCATGTTTTTGAGGGAGCTATGTAAGAGGTTGTTCGTTTCAAAAGGTATGTGCGTGCAGTTTGCCATCCATGATTCTGAAAATGATAAAGGTCAGCGCAATCTTCACGCTCATATTATGCTCACCATGCGGAGCATTGACGAACAGGGACATTGGATGCCAAAACAGAAGAAGGTTTATCTCACCGATGAGAACGGAGAGCGTATTCCTGTTATTGATGAAAAGACCGGACAACAGAAGGTTGATAAGCGTAACCGAAAGCTATGGAAGTGTACCACGATCAAGACCAACGATTGGGACGATAAGAAGTATGGAAAGTTGTGGAGAAAGGAACTGACGGATGCTATCAATTCTGCCAATGCAGAGCTTGGAATGACAGAGGATCATTGGGAGCATCGTTCATTCAAGGAGCAGGGACTTGATATCATACCCCAGATCCATCTTGGGGAAAAAGCAAGTGCCATGGAGCGTGCCGGAATTAAGACTATCCGAGGCGATATCAATCGGGACATCATAGCGAGAAATGCAATCATAAATGCTGCCCGTGCGGCATATGAAAAAGCCAAGGAAGAACTTGCGGAAGTTGTGGCTATTCCGGTCACTGTTATTAAGACATTCAAGAGTGAGATCGTTGATATGATCCGAAAGATGGCGGAGCGTAACAATAACCGTCTGACACTTCCCGTCATGAAGGGTAAGTTTATCGGTGCCGTTTCTGATCGTGCATCTTTGCAGGACAAGGCAAAAATGGAAGCATATGTGCAGAGCAAAGGTTGGACTACCTTTGATGCAATGCAGGCTGACAGGAAAGAAGTGAAAGCAAATTATGAAACGATGGAAAAGAACAGAAGCGTTATGACTGATCGTATGGCTTATCTTCAAAAGCTACTCGATTTTCATGATGAAACCTATGAGCCATATCACAAGATCAATGCTGAGTATTGGAAACTGAAAAAAGCCGAGGAAAAGAACGGAAAGCCACTTGGATTCTTCAAGAAGAGTCAGGCAGAGGAATATAAGAAACAGCATCAGTCACAGCTTAATAGTTTCAAAATGTATAAGAACGTGATGAAGGATATGATTGAGGAGCCGGACAAGAAGATTAAGCCGAAAGCATGGAGAGCGGAGCTTGAAGGCTTGCAGGAAAAGTATCGGCAGACAGAAAAGCCGATGTCTGATGCAATCATTAACCTTGCTAAGATGGAAGTACTCAGCTACAACAAGCGGTATCTTGAGCAAATGCTTCAGAACGAGCGCAATGAGAGGACGAAGAATCTCAGCAGAAATAATGATCGGTCACTGTAAAAATCAAAACAATAATGAGAAGAAAAGGCATGGTTATCATATAGATGATCGTGCCTTTATTTTTGGAGAGGAGGATTATGGAGAATACCGAACAGAAATACAATGCCGGAGGAACTTTTGAGACCACCATTGGCAAGACACAGTATGAAGTCGTAATGAACTTCAAGGAGGAAGGCATGAGTATGCAGGAAAAGGCTCTCAGAGTGGTAAAAGAGGGAGCTTCCGAGGATAGTAAGCCTGCGTGATTTTATGCAAATGACACCATTTTGGTCTTGACAAAACTCATCCAAAGGGAAGCGTGGTTCTTGAATGTGGCAATGCACTTTTGAAGAAGGGGTATCGAATTAAAATCTTCAATACCATTAACTTTAACAAGAGTATGCATTACAATCCTTTCGCGTATATTCATAGTGAGAAGGACATCCTAAAGCTTGTAACTACGTTGATAGCCAACACTAAAGGTGAAGGAAAAGGCGGAGATGAGTTCTGGGAAAAAGCCGAGAAATTGCTGTATTCAGCGCTTATAGGATACATCCATTATGAGGCTCCGATAGAGGAACAGAACTTCACAACACTTCTTGAAATGATCAACGCAATGGAGGTCAGAGAAGATGATGAGGAGTTCAAAAACGCAGTCGATATGCTCTTTGAAGAGCTGGAAGAAAAAGATCCAAATCATTTTGCAGTTCGCCAATATAAGAAATACAAATTGGCAGCTGGAAAGACAGCTAAGTCAATCCTTGTAAGCTGTGGTGCCAGACTGGCTCCATTCGATATCAAGGAGCTTCGAGAGATTACAGCTTATGATGAATTACAACTGGATACGATAGGTGATAAGAAGACGGCGTTGTTTTTGATTATGTCAGATACAGACGCCACTTTTAATTTCCTGATATCTATGGTGTATACACAGCTGTTTAATCTCCTTTGTGAGAAGGCTGATGATGTTTACGGCGGAAGGCTTCCGGTCCATGTAAGGTGCCTTGTAGATGAGTGCGCCAATATCGGACAGATCCCTAACCTGGAGAAGCTGGTTGCAACCATCCGATCCCGTGAGATTAGTGCCTGCCTAGTGCTTCAGGCAAAGTCACAGCTTAAGGCGATCTACAAAGATAATGCTGATACCATTATCGGTAACATGGATTCACAGATCTTCCTTGGTGGAACTGAAAAGACAACGCTAAAGGATCTCACAGAGATTCTCGGCAAGGAAACCATTGATATGTACACCACAGGAAATACCAAGGGCTCTCAGGAGTCTTACAATATGAATTACCAGAAGCTTGGCAAAGAGCTGATGAGCATGGATGAGCTTGCAGTTATGGATGGCAGTAAATGTATCGTGCAGGTGAGAGGTGTGAGACCTTTTCTTTCAGATAAGTATGACCTGACAAAGCATCCAAACTATCCGCTGACTGCAGATTATGACAAGAAGAACTGGTTTGACATTGAGAAATATCTTAACAGAAAGCTTGTCCTACATCCAAATGATGAATACGAAGTATTTAACGATGCCTAGGCTAATGGAGTATAAGAGAAGAAATTTTTCACTGACATTTTTAAAATTCATCCCGTATAATTGAGGATGAGTTATTTAACTTATATTTAATATATTCGCTGGAGGAATGAGATTCATGAAATTTGCTATGTTACTGTGGAGTTTTGGATTTTTTGAGTAACTACCATATCTTTTAAATAACAGAATCAATGTAGCAAAGGAGATTATAGATATGGAATTTAATAAAGTTATTCAGAAGAGAGAGTCTGTTCGTAAGTATAGCGATACAAAGCCAACAGAAGATCAAGTGAAATATATTCTAGAAGCAGGGCGCTTAGCACCAACAGCTTTTAATAAACAACCACAACGAGTGTATATACTAAAAAGTGGAGAAGCTCTTCAGAAGATGGACAGTGTTCATCCATGCCGTTATGGAGCACCGATGGTAATTCTAGTATGTTCCGATAAAAATGCTGCAAGTAATTTTCAGGGTGGAAATAGCTATTTGACAGATGGTGTTATTGCAGCAACACATATGATGCTGGCAGCAACAGATATAGGATTGGATACATGTTGGGCTGGAGTGAATGACGTTCTTAAAACACAGAATGTTTTTGATTTGCCAGAAAACATCTATCCTATTTGTTTCCTGGATTTGGGATTTCGCGCTAGCGATTTCAAAGGTGTATCTAGCGATAAAAAAAGAAATCCAATTGATTCAATGGTAACTATTTTATAAAAAATTGCGGCGTAGCCCTAGTGCGATTGTAAAGCAGGAGTCATAACCTGCCGCCGTATTTACTCCTGTAGAGGAGTATAGCGGAAGATTCCGCGTTAATTAATGCAGCGCTGTGCCGGAAAAGTCACTGCAGAAGACATCCGGCTTACAACTGAATATGGAACTTTTTTCAAGGGTAATTAACTAGAGTCACGGCCTGATCAGCCATGGCTCTTTTTTAATGCCCGCAACTACAAACAATCAATTTTTTTAATCACAAGGAGGATTTTATTATGGCATTTTTCAACTCAGCAGTAGGTGTACTTCAGACACTCGTTATCGCACTTGGTGCAGGTCTTGGAATTTGGGGTGTTGTAAACCTCATGGAGGGATATGGCAATGACAACCCTGGAGCTAAGTCACAGGGCATGAAGCAGCTCATGGCCGGTGGTGGAGTTGCCCTCATCGGTACTACTCTCGTTCCACTTCTTTCCGGACTTTTCTAATCCGGCCTATCACCAACAAAAAATCAGGAGGGGCAGTGTAACAAGCTGCCCTTCCCTGAGAAAGGAGGCAATCGTTGGAAAGTTTGTTAGAAAAACTGACTGATTGGCTCAAAGACATGCTGGTAGGTGGGATTATGGATAACCTCACATCTACATTTTCAACCTTGAATCAGAAGATTGGAGAAGTAACAGCACAGGTGGCACAGACTCCGGATCAGTTCCAGCCCACGGTTTATAACCTCATCAGGAACCTGTCGGAGAATGTGATTCTACCCATAGCAGGAATCATCCTTACGTTTATTGCCTGCTATGAACTGATACAGCTGGTCATCGCTCACAATAACCTGGCAAACTTTGAAACCTGGATCTTTTTCAAGTGGGTATTCAAGACCTTTGTAGCAGTAACGCTGATTACAAATACCTTTAATATCACCATGGCAGTCTTTGACGTAGCACAACATGTGGTCAGTCAATCGGGATCGCTTATCGCCGGAAGTACCGCAGTGGACGGTTCAACTCTGGCAACCATGCAAAGCACATTAGAAGCAATGGATGTGGGGCCGCTATTTGGCATATTCCTACAGTCCTTTGCAGTGAAGTTCTTATTTGAGATTTTATCGATTCTGATCTGGGCTATTGTTTATGGTCGAATGATAGAGATTTACCTGACCATTAGCCTTGCTCCGATTCCATTTGCGACTTTTGGCAATAGAGAACAGAGCATGATTGGACAGAACTATTTGAGATCCCTTTTTGCTCTTGGTTTCCAGGGATTCTTAATCATGGTATGCGTAGCAATCTATGCAGCCCTGGTTCAGACAGTTTCATTTTCATCGGATATCATGGGTTCTTTGTGGAATGTCCTTGGTATCACATTACTTCTTGCATTCACCTTGTTTAAGACAGGTTCTATTGCAAGATCTGTATTCCACGCACATTAAGGAGGAAAAGAAATGGCATCTTATATTCCGGTGCCTCGTGATCTCACGAAGGTAAAGAGTAAAGTGGCATTCAACCTCACCAAGCGTCAGCTCATCTGCTTCTGTATAGCTGCAGCTATTGGTGTTCCTACCTTTTTCCTTTTGAAAAAGATCGGAGACTCAACCTTTGCAGCTATGGGCATGATGATTGTAATGATGCCGCTGTTTTTCTTTGCAATGTATGAAAAGAACGGACAGCCGCTTGAGGTATTCTTGCATCACTTTATTCAGGCAACATTTATCAGGCCGAAGATCAGGCCTTACAAAACAGATAATTATTACGCTGCCCTGATGAGGCAGGAGAAAGCAGAGAAGGAGGTAGAAAAAATTGTTTCTGAAAGCGAAAAAAAGAGACATCGCAATGCCGGCAGGGTTATCGAAAGCAGACCAGAAAAGAGTAAGAGCCGTCATCAAAGAAGCTCAGAAAAATGATGGTGTTCCCAGAACAGCTCAGCAGAGCATTCCTTTTGACAGGATGTTTAAGGATGGCATTTGCAGAATAGGCAGCGATTATTATACAAAGACGATTCAGTTTCAGGATATCAATTATCAGCTGGCACAGCAGGAGGATCAGACAGAGATTTTTGAGGAGTGGTGCAGCTTCCTGAATTTCTTTGACAGCTCGGTTCACTTTGAACTCAGCTTCATGAACATGGCTACGGATGCTGAGAAGTTTGAAAAGTCCATTGCCATACCACATCAGAACGATAGCTTTAATGAAGTAAGGGATGAGTATACCGGCATGTTAAAGCGTCAGATGGAAGCTGGTAACAACGGTCTTACCAAGACCAAGTATTTATCCTTTGGAATTCATGCAGAGTCTATGAAAGCAGCAAAACCGAGACTTATTCATATCGAGATGGATCTTCTTAACAACTTTAAGAGACTTGGTGTTCAGGCAAATACGCTAAACGGCGCAGAACGCTTAGAGCTGATTCACCAGCAGTTTCATATGGGAGATGATGAGAAGTTCTTCTTCGACTGGAAATGGCTTGTGGGAAGCGGCCTTTCTGTAAAAGACTTTGTTGCACCTGCAGGACTTAATTTCAAAAACGGCAGATTATTCCAAATGGGAAATCTCTATGGAGCCATGAGCTTCTTAAGCATCACAGCGTCTGATATCTCAGACAGAATGCTTGCAGATTTCCTTGGTATGGAGTCTAGTCAGATTGTGACAATGCATGTGCAGTCAGTAGATCAGACTGAGGCGATTAAAACGGTAAAACATACCATTACAGAACTTGATCGAAGCAAGATAGAGGAGCAGAAGAAGGCTGTAAGAGCCGGTTATGATATGGACATTATTCCATCAGACCTTGCAACTTATGGTAAGGATGCAAAAGCACTCTTAAAGGAATTGCAGAGTCAGAATGAGCGTATGTTTCTTTTGACATTCCTGGTACTCAATACCGGAAAGACAGAGCAGGAGCTTGAGAACAATGTGTTCCAGGCAAATTCCATTGCTCAGAAGCATAATTGTAATCTGGTAAGACTTAATTTCCAGCAGGAGCAGGGGCTTATGAGCTCCCTTCCACTTGCTTACAACGAGATCGAAATCCAGCGTGGAATGACTACAAGCTCCACAGCTATTTTTGTTCCATTTACAACGCAGGAATTATTCCAGGCAGGAGATGAGGCTTTATACTATGGCTTGAATGCTCTTTCCAATAACCTGATTATGGTGGACAGAAAGAAGCTTAAGAACCCTAACGGTCTTATCCTTGGTACACCTGGTGCCGGTAAATCGTTCTCGGCAAAAAGAGAAATCGCAAATGCGTTTCTTGTTACAGATGATGATGTTATCATCTCAGATCCTGAGTCAGAGTACAGTGCTCTGGTAAAAAGATTTGGAGGTCAGGTCATTAAGATTAGCCCTACCAGCAGTCAGTACATCAATCCGATGGATATCAATATGAACTACTCGGATGATGATAATCCGATTGCTCTTAAGGCAGATTTTATCCTGTCTTTGTGCGAGCTTATTGTTGGTGGAAAGGAAGGACTTAAGCCTGTTGAGAAGACTGTTATTGACCGTTGTATTCATCAGATTTATCAGCAGTATTTCCTGAACCCTGTTCCTGAGAACATGCCTTTACTTGAGGACCTTTACAATGCGCTATTGAAGCAGGATGAGCCGGAAGCTAAGAATGTGGCAACAGCCCTTGAAATCTACGTTACAGGTTCTTTGAATGTGTTTAATCACAGAACCAACGTGGATATTACCAACAGACTTGTATGCTATGACATCAAAGACCTTGGAAAGCAGCTGAAGAAAATCGGAATGCTGGTTGTTCAGGATCAAGTCTGGGGCAGAGTTACAGAGAATAGAAGCCAGGGTAAATCCACCAGATACTACATGGATGAGATGCACCTTCTTCTTCGTGAGGAGCAGACAGCAGCCTATACCGTAGAAATCTGGAAGCGTTTCAGAAAGTGGGGCGGTATTCCAACCGGTATTACCCAGAACGTAAAGGACTTACTTGCTTCTAAGGAAGTTGAGAATATCTTTGAAAACTCTGATTTTATCTATATGTTGAATCAGGCGGTAGGAGATCGAGCTATCCTTGCCAAGCAGCTGAATATCAGCCCTCATCAGCTCTCGTATGTCACACATTCGGGAGAAGGTGAAGGGCTTTTATTTTATGGCAATGTCATCCTTCCATTTGTGGATCGTTTCCCTAAGGATTTGGAACTCTATCGTATTATGACCACCAAGCTTGATGAGGTGGCACAGTCTCAGGAGGAGAGCTAAATGAATGAAGAGAAAAAGCTTACGAAAGAAAAGCCACGGAAGAGAGCCTCCGGTAGATATCAGAAGAAGAGCCAGGGTGAGAAGCTGAAAAGCGAAACTGCTGCTAAGAAGGCTTATGGAAAGAAGTTCCGCCATGGCAAAAAGAACCTGGAGCTTACAGCAGAGGAAAAGAAAAAGATTAAAAAGCTTCAGGTTCAAGGGCGGCATAAAATCCGCCGTGAGGTAGCTGAAAATGTATCTGTTCATCGTCAGATTGACAGAACGAATGAAGATCAGAATGTGGGTACAGAGGCTTTGAATAAGACTACAGCGACTGCTGAAAATACAGCAAGAACACTTCATCAGAGCCGGTATTCTAAAAAGCTTCAGAAGGATGTCAAAAAGTCAGCTGAGGAGACTACTTCCACTAAGGCAGTTCAAAAGAATTACATGAAAAAGGAATTCCAGAGAGCTGCTTATAAGAAATCACAGAAGGAAGCAGCTAACCAGGTTGGAAGCATCTCGAAGAAATTTGTCGATAAGGCAGAAGACCTGGTTGGCAGATTTGCAGAATGGATTCGTGAGAAGATCATGGATAATCCATTAGTAATTATCATGGCACTTGTGATTCTTATTCTGATTTTGATGCTTTCCGGCAGTGCCGGTCTTGCAGGAGGAATGCTTGGTTCCTTTAGTGATACTACAGTAGCTACTTCCTATACAGCGGATGACGATGATATTAAGGCTGTAGAGCAGGATTATAAGAGTAAGGAGTCAGACCTGCAGACGCAGGTAAATAACATTCCTACAACGTATCCCGGCTATGATGAGTATCGTTATAATCTGGCTGAAATCAATCATAATCCTTATCAGCTGGCAGCTCTTTTGACAGTACTGTATGAGGATTATACGCAGGCAGAAGTGGAAGCTAAGCTTACAGAAATCTTCAATGCACAGTATAAGCTTACGACCAGGGAAGTCATTGAAAAGAAAACCAGAACAGAAAGAAGAACCGGTCATTATACAGATGAGAATGGGAATGTTCATTCCTACACTTATACGGTGGAAGTTGAGTATGACTGGCATGTACTTGTGACAACCCTTACCAACAGCACTATGGATTCTGTTGTAAGAAATATGGGGCTGACTGAGGATCAGATGAGCCGTTATGAGCTTCTGTTAGAAACAAGAGGCAACAAGGCTTATCTATTTGAGGGTGATCCTTATTCCAATCCTGATCCAGGTGAGTATCAGGACTATGATATTCCACCGGAAGCTCTTACAGATACCAGATTCGCCAATATGATTCGAGAGGCAGAAAAGTATCTTGGCTATCCATATGTGTGGGGAGGAAGCAGCCCAAGTACCAGCTTTGACTGTTCAGGTTTTGTAAGCTACGTCATCAATCACTGTGGTAATGGATGGAGCTATGGTAGACAGACTGCTGATGGACTTCTGAATAATTGCTGTACTAGGGTTTCAAAACAGGATGCGAAACCTGGAGATCTTATTTTCTTCCAGGGAACCTATGATACGGCAGGAGCCAGCCATGTAGGAATCTATGTTGGTAATGGCATGATGATTCATTGCGGCAACCCGATTCAGTACACATCCATCAATACAAATTATTGGCAAAATCACTTTTATACATTTGGAAGAATTAAAAACTAGGAGGAAACAGCATGTTTGAGAAATTAGATAAGCTTCGTGAAGAAGTCAGGCGCTGTGAAAAGCGTAGAGATGAAGCCAATGAGCGATTAAAAGCAGCTCAGGCAAAATTAAAGGATGCAGAGGCTAGTCAGATTTTATCTGATGTAGGTGCTTTGAAGCTTTCTCCGGAAGAGGTGGCAAAGCTTTTACAGCTTGCAGCATCTGGACAGCTTTCTGTTCCAACAGCTGAGAATAAGACGGAAAACACAACTACTGAAGCAACGTCATCAATCTATGGCGATGATGACAGTGATGATAATAAGGAGGAATCAGAGGATGAAGATTACTAAATTAAATAAGCGACTTACTGGAGCTGTGGCATGTGCTGCAGCTCTTTTTATAGGGATGACTCCCATGACAGCCTTTGCGCATACAGGTCCTGAAGCGGAATGTACCTGTGAGACGAAATGCAGTGAAGACTCTGTAAATGAAGAGTGTCCTGTATGCAAAGAGGATATTTCTATCTGCCAGGGCGAAGAGAAGCCTGCGGAGCCTGAGGAAAAGGAAGAAGAGAAAATGGGGCCTCTTACACCGGATGGAAATCTGACTTTGGTAGATGATTATGGTTCGGTGGAAGCTGGTGGCAAGCAGTTTATTACTGTTGTTACCAAGAAGGGGAATTACTTCTATATCATCATTGACCGTGATGATAACGGCACTGAAACCGTTCATTTCTTGAATATGGTTGATGAAGCAGATCTCTTGGCGTTAATGGATGAGGATGAGCAGAAAGCTCTTCAGGAATCTTTAGAGAGCGCGGAAAAAGAGGAAGCTACAAAGGAAACAGTTGAAGAGACTGAGACCACACCAGAACCTGAGGTTAAGGAAGAAAAGAAGAAACCGTCAGTTGGTCCAGCAGCTATTGTGGCACTTATTATTTTCCTCGGTGCAGGTGGATACATGGGATTTAAGTACTTGAAGGAAAAGAAGCCTAAGAAGGTACAGGCATCACCTGATCCTGATGAAGATTACTTAGAGGATGAAGAGGACGATTATCTTGAAGATGCAGAAGAGGAATCAAATGAAGAGATTCCTGAGGCTGACGAAGATACATCGGAAGAATCTGATTCTGATGATGAGTAATTGAATAATTGATTCTAAAGGGCAGTCCATAAAGGCTGCCCTGATTTGTTTTGGAGGACAAGTTATGGCAAGAAAATCAAGATATATGGGTTACGTGGAAGGCTTGGAACAGATGAAAGCCAAGCATGAGAAACGTAGAAAAATCGAAAAGGAAAAGTCTCTTACCAGGAAACTGAATCAGTACAAGAAGGAGGTGAGGGAGAATGGGTAAGACCACAAATTTTGATCCTGAGAAGGCAGCTGAGCAGCGAAAAGCTGAAATGAAGGATATTACAGAGAAGCTGGAAAAGGGTGTGCAGGATGTCTTTGGCTCAGAGCAGTTTCAAAACCTACTGGACACCATGGCGAAGTTTCCGCATTACTCGGTGAATAACAATATCCTCATTATGATGCAAAAGCCTGACGCAACACTGGTTCAATCCTATACCGGATGGAAGAAGATGGGACGATTTGTAAAGAAGGGTGAGAAGGGAATCCGTATCCTTGCTCCGGCTCCTTTTAAGTTGGAAAAAGAACAGGAAAAACTAGATGAGGCCGGCAAAGTCATTCTTGATAAAGATGGCGAAGCTGTAAAGGAAAAGGTTGAAATCAACCTGACTGCTTTTAAGCCAGTTAGTACTTTTGATGTTTCTCAGACAGAGGGCGAGCCACTTCCTACCATTGGTGTAGATGAGCTTACCGGAAGTGTGGAAGGATATCAGACATTCTTTGAAGCAATCAAGGCAGCAAGTCCTGTGCCTATCGGATTTGAAGATATCAAGTCAGGTACCAAGGGCTATTTTCACGTTGAGGACAATCGCATTGCTATCAATAACGGGATGAGTGAGATCCAGACAGTAAAGACTGCAATTCATGAAATGGCTCATGCCAAGCTTCATAACCTGGAAGCCCAGAAAGATAATAAGCAATCCAAAAACAGTAAAGAGGTTGAAGCGGAGAGTGTTGCTTATACCGTTTGTCAGCATTATGGAATTGATACTTCTGATTACAGCTTTGCTTATGTTGCAACTTGGTCTCAGGGTAAAGAGATGCCTGAGTTAAAAGAATCACTTAATACGATTCGTGAGGCAGCAGCTGATCTTATTACAAAGATTGATGCGAAAGTACAGGAGCTTACAGCTGAGAAGGAACCTATCAGTTTCTATGTAGCTGAGTGCGGTGAGTTTCATTCCATGGGTGAATTCCATGAGAACCTGACCTTGCAGCAGGCAGTAGATATTTATAAGTCGATTCCGTCTGACAGGATGAATGGAGTAAAGACAATCGGTTTTGTCATTAATGATGATCAGCTTCTTGCTAATGAATATGACCTGGTTGTTGGCAACAGATTAAATATGCAGGAGATGAAAGATATCCTTCCTGATCTGGCTGCTCATCCACAGGTTGTAAAGGCAGCAGATGAAATAGCAAAGCTTATGCCTGAACTTGAAGGAACTGAGAAAGGTGCAGTAAAGGATGCAGAAAAAGAAGAATCCGTATCCAAAAAGATTAAGGAAAAGGCGAAGGCTGCAAGGCCTAAGAAAGCCAAAACATCAAAGAAGAAGGAGGAAGTTGCTATATGAAATTAGTGATTGCGGAGAAACCTTCGGTAGCTCAGTCCCTGGCGAAAGTCATTGGAGCAAATCAGAAAAAGGATGGATATCTTGAAGGTAATGGTTATATTGTCAGCTGGTGCGTAGGGCATCTAATCGAGCTGGCAAATCCGGAACATTATGATGAGAAATATAAGAAGTGGCGCAAGGAAGATTTACCGATTTTCCCTGCGCCATTTTCATATCAGGTAACTGCTTCCACGAAAAAGCAGTATCAGGTATTAAAGGATCTCATGAAGCGTTCTGATGTAGACAGCCTTGTAGAGGCAACTGATGCAGGGCGTGAAGGAGAGCTTATCTTTCGTCTTGTTTATAAGCAGGCAGGATGTAAAAAGCCGTTTGAGAGACTTTGGATTTCATCTATGGAAGATAAAGCAATCAAAGATGGTTTTGCTAATCTGAAGCCAAGTGCTGATTATGATGATCTCTATGAAGCTGCACTTTGCCGTGAACGTGCCGACTGGCTTGTTGGTATCAATGCTACAAGATTCTTTTCTACAGTCTACGGTCAGACTTTAAATGTTGGTCGTGTTATGACTCCAACACTTGCCATGATTGTAGAGCGTGAAGCTGAGATCAAGGGCTTTAAGCCTGAGAACTTCTATACTGTTCAGATGTTAGTATCCGGTGTTGCAGTTACCTCAAAACGCTTTAAACATAAGCAGGAGGCAGATGAACTTGTAGAGAAAATTAATGCAGCTGATAAGGCGAAAATTTCTAAAATGGAGACTACTACGAAAACTGAGAAGCCACCACTTCTTTATGATCTGACAAGTCTTCAGAGGGATGCCAATAAATATTATGGCTTTACTGCTCAGCAGACTCTCGACTATACCCAGAGTTTATATGAGAAGAAGCTTGTTACTTATCCAAGAACGGACAGCAGATATCTGACAGATGATATGGATGACAGTACAGCTCGTCTTTGCTGCCTGATGAAAGATAAATACGGATATACGAAGATGGTTCCTATTTCTACAAAGCAGGTTCTAAACAGCAGCAAAGTATCAGATCACCACGCGATTATTCCTACAGAAAATGTTTCGGATGCTGATTACTCAGAAATCCCATCCGGTGAACAAAAGATTCTTGGTCTTGTAACTGCAAGGCTTCTTTCTTCTGTTGGAGATCCGGCTGAGATTACAGAGTATGCCCTGGAAGTGGAATGTGCTGGTGAAGTTTTTAAGGCAAAGAGTAAGTGCATCACAAGTCCTGGCTGGCATCTATTGGAAGACTGGATTCTTGGAAAAAAGCAGGACGAGGAGGAAGAGGACTCCGGTAAAAAAGATGATGGTGGTTCACATGGTATTCTGGAAATCCTAGAAGCTGATGCATCTCTTTTAGCTGAAGGTCGTGAGCTTCCTGCCAGAGATCCTAAGGTAAAGGAAGGAAAGACTACACCTAAGAAACGATTTACCGAAGACTCGCTACTTTCTGCTATGGAATCGGCTGGTGCTAAAGATATGCCAGATGAAGTTGAACGTAAAGGGCTTGGTACTCCTGCAACAAGAGCCGGTGTTATTGAAAAGCTGGTTCGTATCGGTTTTGTAGAAAGACAGGGCAATAAGAAAACAAAATATCTAGTTCCAACAGAAAAGGGAACTTCTCTTATTACTGTCATGCCGGAACAGATTCAGTCGGCATCTATGACAGCTGAGTGGGAACAGAAACTTCTGGAAGTGGAAAAACAGGATATTGCATCGGAAGACTTTATGGCTGAGATCAAGGATATGATTGTTGATCTGATTGAAACTTATGAGCCTGTAAAGGGTGCAGATAAACTCTTTCCACCTCGTCAGTACAAACAGTATAAAAAGTATCCGAAGAAAGGAGCGTCCAGATGGCAAAGATGAAAAAAATCAGAAAATGGGATGAAGTCACAGGTAATGCAGTAGAGGAACAGATTCCTGAGTCCATTGATCCGATAGAGGATGTTGGTGCAGGCCCATCTATCAGCAGAAATCATATGCGCGGTATCGAGGATATGGTGGAACAGAATGATAATTCATTTGACGGAATCATCAATAATGTGCCTGTAGCTCCTGTGCCGGATTTTGCAGAAATCAATGAAAAGGCAGATCAGGAGGATATTATTGCAGATACCAAAGCTTCTGTGATGGAGAAGATAAAAGAGCAGCAGGAAAAAGTGAAGCTGGCTCCAATACCGGAACCTGAGAAGAAGACTCCTGTGATTTGTCCCTGCAGGGAGATGTAATCATGAATAACAGAACGGAGCAGTTTCATTTCTTTGCAACTCCTGAGGAAGCTAAACTGATTCGTGACAGGGAGAAAGAAATCGGCATCTTAAATGAGAGTGCTTATCTTCGCAAAATGGCGATTGATGGTTATCTCATCCAGATGGATTTAAGTGATGTCAAAGAGGCTGTGAGGCTTCTTGGCATTACATCTTCCAACATGAATCAGTATGCAAAGAAAGCAAATGAAACCGGCAGTATCTACAAAGAAGATATCGATGATATCAGACTTCATCAGGAAGAACTTTGGAAAGTGATGAAGGAAATACTAAAGCACCTGTCTACAATTTAAGGGAGGAGGTGAATGCGCATGGCGGCTACAAGACTTATCACGATGCATCAGAATAAAGGTAAAAGCGTAGCGAAGTCTCTTAGCGACAGAACAGATTATGCCAAGAATGGAGAGAAGACCGAAAATGGTCAATTCATTAGTTCCTACGCCTGCCAGGCTGAGAGTGTTGATGAAGAATTCATGCTATCAAAAAGAGAATATGAGCGTCTGACAGGAAGACATCCCAGGGGCAATATCATCGCTTATCAGATCAGGCAATCCTTTAAGCCGGGAGAAATCACACCGGAGGAAGCTAATCAGGTAGGCTATGAAACCGCCATGCGATTTACCAAAGGCAATCATGCTTTTATCGTAGCGACTCATACAGATAAGGCGCATATTCATAATCATATTATCTTCAATTCCACCAGTCTTGATTGTACGCATAAGTTCAGGGATTTCTTTTTTGTTGGACTGGCTCTGCAGAGATTATCGGATATCATCTGCCTAGAGCATGGTCTGTCTGTCATTGAAAAGAAAAAGCCTAGTGAGCGTGTTAAGCGAACCACTTATCCTGAGAAGAAATCCTTTCGCGATGATATTAGAGATGCGATTGATCAGATTCTTAAGGAAGGTAGCACAAAAGATTTTGATGAGCTGCTTTATAAACTGAAAGATGCCGGATACGAGATTAAGCGTGAAAAGCACATTTCTCTAAAAGGAAAAGATCAGAAGCGTTTCATCCGACTTCGTTCTCTGGGTGATGGTTATTCAGAAGATGATCTTAAGAAGATTCTTGCCGGTGAGATGGAGCATGCTTTCTACGATAATGAAAAAGCTGAAAAGCAGCCAAAGACTTACCAACGAAAAAAGGAAGATCATGAGTTTGATCTTCTTATTGATATTCAAAAGAAGCTGGCTCAGGGCAAGGGAAAATATTATGTCCGCTTTGCCAAGAACTTTAATACAAAGCAGGTGGCCAAGGCAGTTTTATATCTGAAGCAGCATGACATCCGAAGCTACGATGATCTGGAGAAAAATGTGAAAACAGCAACAGAGCGATTTACGAAAATTTCAGCTTCCATTAAAGAAAAGGAGAAGCGGCTTGCTGAGATTCAGGTTTTGAAGAAACATATCTTTGATTACTTCAAGACCAAAGACGTATATGCGGATTATCGTAAATGCGGATACAGCAAGAAGTTCTTAGAAGAGCATAGACAGGAAATCCTGATTCATAAGGCAGCCAAGAGTGCTTTTGATGAGCTTCATTTGAAGAAGCTTCCTAAGGTAAAAGATCTCAATGCAGAGTATGCCGAAATCCTTGCAGAAAAGAAAAAGCTGTACGGTGAATATCGTCAGGTTAAGAAAGATATGCAGGAGATTCAAAGAGCAAAATACGATATCGACCAGTTCCTTAAAAGCGATGAAGAGCAGAAGAAGGAACGTGTCAGAAAACACAATATCACTCGATAATTCTAATAGGGAATCTGTAGGTTTAAGACTTATAGGTTCCCTTCTTTTTTCATTTCTGAAGAAAATTCCAACGGAAGAAAATAGCGATTCGTAAGAATTGCGTAGCCAAGCGATTAGCTTGTTCAAGGGGATTGGGGATGTGCCTCCAACGAGCGAAAAGTAGCTTTTTGTACAAAAAAGCACTGCTCGCCACTTTGCGAAGACGCGCCCTAACACCATCAAAGATGGTGCCGCGCGAAGAGCGGGAATAATGAGAAAAACCGAAAAAATAAGATGAGAGTCCATATAATGGGACAGTAGTTTTGATAAAATTCTAATGGAGGTAACGGAGGTAACAAACACGGCTGAGAAATTTTAATTTGGAAAATTGATTTCAAGAAAACAAAATATCATCTTTTACTTTCTAAAGATTTACCGTGACTTTTGAGGCTCGCTGTGATATACTTTTCACTGGATACGTATTTTTTGTTTTGCGCTATGTGCGCAACTTAGTGAAAGGGAAAAATATGGCTATATCTTATAACGGCTTATGGAAAATGCTAATTGACAAAAACATGTACAAGAAGGATCTTGCTGCAGAGCTTAATATTAGTTCTGCTACTATGGCTAAAATGGGCAAAGGTGAAAATGTCTCTCTTGATGTTCTTCAGAAAATTTGCGAGTACATGGATTGCAACATTGGCGACATCATGAGTTTTGAAAAAGAAGATAAAAACGAAAAGGAAGAATGACATATGGAGTATAGCGCAGGGAATGTAAGCAATTTGCTTTGGTTCGTTGAAACGCGAGAAACAATGCGTCTTCTTAATACTGATTCAGTGGATAATGTAATGAATCGGGTTATAGACGAAAATGTGTATCAACAAAAAGATTTGAAACGTGCGAAGAGACAATTCAATGTGATTAGAAAACGATTAGAAGCTTTACCAGAGTCGTTGGCAAGAATGATAGTGTCATCAGATATTTCAACGGCAAAGTTAATAGTTTTTATTAGTTGTATGGCGACAGACCGTTTACTATTTGAACTTGTTTATGAAGTGTATAGAGAGAAATTGTTTTTAGGAGAAAAGAATTTGTCAGATGCAGATCTTAATATCTTTTTTAAAAACAAGCAGGATCAGAGCGAAAAAGTAGCGAGGATGTCAGAAGCATCTATCAAAAAATTGAAACAGACATATTGCAAGTATATGCTCGAGTGTGGTTTGTTGGCAGGAAAACCTACCGAGAAGATTGTATCTAAACCATACGTTGACCAAGAACTTCGTTATGAGTTGCAAAGAAACGCTATGGAGAATTACTTATTTGCATTAACAGGAGAAAAGTAATGGAGTTTAATGAACGCTTAGACAAAATCTGGGACAGAATTTCAGATCAGGACTTCTTGGCAAACCGAGGAGTTGCTAATGAGGTTCGATACTATGTTTTTGATTATGAGCCATGCGATGAACTTATTATCAGAGACAAAATCAAAGCATTAAAGAAACAGAATAATCCGGATGCTGACGGATTTCAGATTTTAGAGTTTGACCTTTATGAGATGGTAATAAGCATCTTGGAAGAAAAGGGATACATCGATAAATGTGTTAAGTTCGAAGAACAAAAAGGCATGGAGTATCTTTACACAGCAGTAACAAAGATGCTTCGTCTTACAAATGATGACAACTTGATTGTGAATCGAATTTTGGAGAGCACACCTGAAAATGCAGTTGTCTTTTTGACAGGAGTTGGAAAGGTATTTCCTTTTGTAAGGTCTCACAATGTATTAAACAACTTGCATCAGGTTCTTGATAGTGTGCCAGTAATTATGTTTTATCCGGGCACATGGAATGGACAGAGCTTAAGCTTATTTGGAACGATAACTGACGGTAATTACTATAGAGCATTTCCGCTCATTGTATAGGAGGGTGACAAATGAAAATCCAGGATATGTTTGAAAAAAAGATTACCCGTGAGATTAAAGGTGTAATCAAAGTTGGCCAGAAAGATGACGAGAATGTATATCAGGAATTGGATGAGTACGTTGTTACCACTGAGCTTGAAAAATACATGAACCGTTTCTTCGATGCATATAAGAGAAGTGTTACTGGAAGAACGGACAATATGGGTGTATGGATTTCCGGTTTCTTTGGAAGTGGTAAGTCTCACTTCCTTAAAATCTTGTCATACATCTTAAGTAATCGTGTTGTAGAAGATGAAGAGGGAGCAAAGAAGGAAGCAGTTTCTTTCTTCACTCAGGGAGTCAAAGTTGAGGACAGCAAACTGAAAGACAAGATTGCAGAGGTTGCTTCTGAGAGTGGAGACATTGATGTAATTCTCTTTAACGTAGATTCAAAGAGTACGACTGATTCCAAGATCAACAAAGAGGCTATCAAGGATGTATTCATGAAAGTCTTTAATGATCATCTTGGATACTGTGGCTCAATTCCTTTCCTTGCAGATTTTGAGCGTAAGCTGGATGACCAGGGACAGTACGAAGCCTTTAAGCAGAAGTTCGAAGAGATAGAAGGAACTTCGTGGAAAGAAGGTAGAGAAGATTACTATTTTGTTCAGGATTCAATTGTTCAGGCTATCACTGAACTTGGAATTATGAGTGAAGAGTCTGCTCGTAGTTGGGCAGATAATGCAGAAAAGTCTTACAGCTTATCCATAGATAAGTTTGCTGAGTATGTAAAGAAGTATTGCGACAAGAAGGGTAAGAACCATCATATTCTTTTCCTTGTAGATGAAATTGGACAGTACATTGCGGACGACAGCAAGTTAATGTTGAACCTCCAGACTGTAACAGAGGATCTCGGAACAGCCTGCGGAGGTAAAGCATGGATTGTTGTTACATCACAGCAGGATATTGATTCGATTACCCAGACAATGGGCGAAGACTTTTCTAAGATTCAGGGACGTTTCGCAACAAGAATTGCTCTTTCCGGAGCAGATGCAGCAGAGGTTATTAAGAAGCGTATCCTTTACAAAAAGCCTGAGGCAAGACCTATTCTTGAGAGCTTGTATAAGGAATACGAGTCCTCAATTAAAAATATTATCACCTTTAGTGAAGGCACACCGAACATGCCGCTTTATACCGATGCTGAGGAATTTGCAGATGTCTATCCGTTTATTCCTTATCAGTTTAAGTTGGTTGGAGATGTCCTTACAGCAGTTCGTCAGTTCTCTTCCAGCGGTAAACATCTTGCTGATGGTGAGAGATCACAGCTTGCTTTGTTCAAAGAAGCTGCTGTTGCTTATGCCGATGAGAGAGAGGGGTTATTAGTTCCTTTTAACGCTTTCTACAGTGCGTTGGATGACTTTATTGATCACACCCATAGAATCGTTATCACTCAGGCATCAAGAAATACCAGACTCAACAATTTTGATGTTGAACTCCTTAAGGTTCTCTTCATGACAAAGCATCTTAATAACTTTAAGCGTGACGTAGAGAATCTTACTACTCTTATGATCTCAAAAGTAGATCAGGATAGATTGGAATTATCTAAGGCTGTAGAGAAGTCTTTGCGTGCTCTTTGTGATGAAGCACTTGTTCAGAAGAATGGCGATGAGTATACCTTCCTTACAAACGAAGAACAGGAAGCGGAAATTAGAATCCAGCATTACAATATCGACCCTAAAGATGTGGTTGATTATGTAGCACAGGTTGCTTTCGAGGAAGTAATCGTATTCCCGAACAACAAATACAGATATAACTCTCGTTATCAATTCTCCTTTAATCAGTTGATTGATGACAAGGCATATAGAAATAATGTGTCTCATAAAATTGGACTCAAACTTCTTACTGCATATAGTGGAAAAGAAGATGAGGTTGCTCTTGGCTTGCTTTCATACCAGGAAAAGTGTGTAGTTGTGCGTTTGTCAGATGACTATGCGTACCTTTCTGAGATAGATGGAATGAAGAAGATAGAGGCTTTTTTGAACGATCCTACATCTGCAAATCTCACAGACTTTGAGGTGATTAGTGCAAATAAGAGGAAAGAGCGTTCTCAGAAAGCAAAGAGAGTTAGTGATTACATTCGTTTCGCATTAGAGAATGCAGAAATTTATGTGGCTGGTTCTAAGATTTCTACGAAATCTAAGGACGTTACATCTCGCATTTCGGAAGCGTTTGAAAAACTAATTAACAGCGAATATCACAAATTGAAATGTATGGAGTCTCAGCCTTCTCAGTCTGACATCATGGACGTATTAAAGCAGCCTAAGACTCAGATATCCATGAGCGATTTGGGATTTGGAAATGAAAGAAATCATGACGCCCTTGCAGCTGTCATTGATGAAATTAGATATGCTGGTGCTCATGCTGCACAGTATTCTGTAAAGCAGGCATTGGATCAGTTTATGGATCCTCCTTACGGGTATACAGAAGAGGATATTGAGTTCCTTATTGCTACATTGTACCGAAAGGGACAGATTAGCCTTAAGGTTAATAGCGTTATTTACACTCCTGCAAGTACTACACCGGAAGATGCTTATAAGTACATTACTAAGAGAGAGTTCCGTGAGAAGGTGCTCATTGAGATTAAAGAAGTAGCTCCTCAGCAGCATATTAAGGCAGTTAAAGATGTCATCCGTGAGTTCTATGGAAAGACTGTAACCACAGATGATCAGGATTCTTTGATGCGCGATTATCGTAACTACGCAACAACAAAGAAGGGTGCTATCGAGGAAGTACTTCGTGAGGACTATGGGGTTAATTCAAAACTTCCTGGAAAGAAAGTTCTTGAAAAAGCATTAAGACTCATTGATGATACTTTGAAAATCAGTGATCCAATCAGCTTCTACAAACGAGTTGATGAACTGTGTGATGACTTTATTGAAGTAGGTCTTGATATAGGTGACTTGAATAGCTTTCTTGGTGGAGTTCAGAAGGATAAATACCTTCACGCAGTTAAGGTATTAGGAATTTACGAGAACAGTAAGAACTATATCTCTGATCAGGAGATTATAGATTACGCTGCAGAGGTTAAGAAGATTCTTAGTGTCGAAAAGCCTTACTCATTCATACCGAAGTTGGAAGAGTATGACAACAAACTTTGGGATGCAATTATGAAACTTCTTGAAAAGGATACACAGCGTATTCAGCCTGATGTGTATGCTGACTGGAAGACTGTTAAAACAAGCATTCCTTCTGACAGACCTTATGCACAGAGATTGCTGGATAGGATTGATCCTAAATTCCAGGAGCTTATTGATAAGCTTGAAAAGATTACAGATATTGCAACTTTGAATGGTATTCCTGCCGAGAGTAATGCATTGCTTCAGAATTGTTTGCGAATGATTCAGACAGAAGAGGATGCATTCCAGGCCGAAATTGAGCGTAAGAAGAAAGAAGCTGAGAAGCAGGGCGATGGAAGTGATGCTCCAGTAGCACCTCCTGTGGAACCTGTGAAGGTTATCAAGAACAAGCCGGTTTCTTTCAGAACAATTACAGGAAACAAAACATATTCGATTAAGACGGAAGCTGATATAGATCAGATGTTGGATGAACTTAGAACCGCACTGAAGGCTCAGCTGGAAGAGGATACGATTATCAAACTTAGTTAAGAGAGGAAGCTTTTATGGATAAGACTGCGATAAGAAATTTTGCGATTGAAGCAAGAAAAATCTTAATGAAGTCTGCTATTACAGAAGCAGGTTTTTATGGAATAACAAAAGATGGATGCAAAGATCCTGTGCAGAAAGGTAATGATTTTGAGGTATACGAAACTGTTGCCGGTACAGAAAACAGAATCTTTGGAGATGATATTAAGCGCCGTGCAAATCTTGTGCAGGCGATTAAAACCTTGGGCTTTGAGCAGGTAATCGAAGAAACTGCGTACACATGGTTCAACCGAATTATCGCAATCCGTTTCATGGAGGTAAACAACTACCTCCCTACAAGAGTGCGTGTCTTATCCTCTGAAACAGGTAGTGGGACTCCTGACATTATTACACAGGCTGATACTGTGGAATTGAACCTTACTTCAGATGAACTTGAAAAAATTCAGACGGCTAAGAGAGAGAATCGATATGATGATGCATTCAGAATGCTCTTTATAAAGCAGTGTAATGAATTGAATGCTATATTGCCTGGCCTTTTTGAGAAGACTGATGACTATATGGAACTTCTTCTCAAAATTACATACACCGGTGATGGCGTAATTCGTATGCTTGTGGATTCTATTCCAGAAGATAATTTCAATGTTGAGACCGAAGGTCAGGTTGAAATTATTGGTTGGATGTATCAGTACTACAACACTGAGCTTAAGGATGACACATTTGCGAAGCTCAAGAAGAACGTAAAGATTACCAAGGAGAGAATCCCAGCAGCAACTCAGTTGTTTACACCTGACTGGATTGTAAGATATATGGTCGAGAACTCCCTTGGTAGAGTATGGATTGAACATTTACGTGCAGTAAATCCTTCTGTTGATGAGAAAGCAAAAGCAGAGGAATTTGGCTGGAAGTATTACCTCCCTGAGGCAGAACAGGAAGATGATGTACAGGCTCAGCTTGTTGAAATAAGAAAGTCTTATAAGAATTTAACTCCTCAGGATATTACCTGTATCGATCCATGCATGGGCTCCGGTCATATCCTTGTATATATGTTTGATGTCCTTATGGATATCTATCGCAGTGAAGGTTTCTCTGAAAGAGAAGCTGTATTTGATGTACTCGAAAAGAACATTAGAGGTCTTGATATTGACCGTCGTGCATATCAGCTCTCATACTTTGCTCTTATGATGAAGGCAAGAGGATACAACAGAATCTTCTTCCGCGGTCATGAGGACATAGACGGAAATAGAGTGCAGGCAGTGCCAAGAGTGTATGCTATTGAAGAGAGCAATTCTATAGATAGAAGTGTGCTCCAGTTTTATGGGGCAGGCTTGGACGAATTGCAGAAGAATAATGCAGTTAATCAGATGAATGGTCTTCTTGATTCTTTGAAAGATGCGAAAGAGTTTGGCTCAATTTTGAATGTCGAGAATTATGATTGGCAGCTATTACGTTTGTTTATTTCAAGTATAAGTGAAGAAGGACAAGGGTCTTTATTTGGATATGTAGCTTATATGTCAAAAGGGCTGCTTGAAAAAATAGTTGATATCGGAATTATATTGTCAGATAAATATGATGCTGTTGTTACTAACCCTCCTTATATGGGAAGTAAGGGAATGTCTGCAACATTGCAATCATATATACAAGAAAACTATTTGGACGAAAAATATGATCTTTTTGCTGTATTTATTTCCAGATGTTTAAAAATGGCTAATTCTTCGGGATTTAGTTCGCTTGTAACGATGCAATCATGGATGTTTTTAAGTAGTTTTGAGAAAATGCGTGAAAAACTAGAAAGAGATGCCACGTTATCTTCACTATTGCATATGGGAAACATGGTGATGGGAATCGCATTTGGAACGGCTGTTTCTATATATTCAAAGAGGAAAATACCAAGATATAATTCGCGGTTTAGTTACGTGGAATTAAAAGATATTGATAAGGATAAACCATATGCATTTCCGACGGGATGTTGTAGGGATTCTATAGATAAAATAGAATCTTTCGATGTTATTCCAGGAAAGCCAATAGCTTATTGGGCTGGTCCCAAAATGCTTGAGCATTTTGTTAATGCTCCTGCATTGTCCGATAAATTTGATTTAAAGCAAGGACTTATTACTGCTGACAATGATCGATTTTTGAGGTATTGGCAGGAGGTAAATATTGAAAAAATTGGATTAAACACTGCAAGTATAAGTGATTTTGTGTCTCAGGGAAAGAAGTGGCTTCCTTACACGAAAGGTGGAGATTACAGAAAATGGTATGGCAATAATTCGTTAGTTGTAAATTGGGAAAATGATGGATTTGAAATTAAAAACTTTAAAAACGACAAAGGAAAACTTTTATCCCGTCCACAGAATATACAGTATTTTTTCAGAGAAGGTGGTTCATGGTCTATTTTGACAAATGGTTTTTTTAGTATGAGGTATACACCTGTGGGATTTGGATTTGACGCCAGAGGTTCTATGATGTTTTCGAATAGTGGAAATATAAAATATGCCATAGCACTTTTGTGTTCAAACGTCGGCGCAGGATATTTGGAGTTTTTATCGCCAACAGTTAGCTTTGAGGTGGGAAATCTATCAAAAGTTCCTTTTTATTATGATGAAGGAGTGGCTGATAAAATAGAGGCCATGGCGGATAAATGCATTAATCTTTGCAAGGAAGATTGGGATTTGCACGAGACATCATGGGATTTTTCAAGTCATCCATTTCTTAAATATGACGTAAAAAGATTAGAGGATGCATATAATCTTTTTGATGAAGATAACAAAAGCAGAAGAGATGAATTAAGAACTTATGAAGAAAGGATTAATGAAATTCTTATTGATGAATATGGACTTTCTGGAAGGATTTCTAAAAAGGTTGAAGAAAACACACTTAGTATAGAAATCTACGAAAAAAAGAGAGTAATTGAAGAGTTTATTTCTTATGCTGTTGGATGTATGTTTGGCAGATATTCTATAGATGAGCCTTGTGTTGCATATGCAGGAGGAAACTGGAACACAGACAAATATAAATCATATATGCCGGATAAAGATAATATTATTCCGATAACTGATGAAGAATATTTTGATGATGATATTGTGAAAAGATTTATTGATTTTCTTGTTACTGTTTTTGGAAAGGAAAACTTAGAGGATAATTTATCTTTTATTGCAGAAGGACTCTGTGGCGAGAAAAATAGTAATTCCCGTGAAATGATTAGAAAATATTTTCTGAATGATTTTTATAAATTTCACTGTGATATGTATAGCGTTACAGGTTTGGGAAAACGTCCGATTTATTGGCTGTTTGATTCTGGTAAACAGAATGGATTCAAATGCCTGATTTACCTACATAGGTATACTCAAGATACAGTAGGGCTCATTCGCTCAGATTATCTCACAAAAACACAGGGAATGATAGAAAATGCTCTGAGAAATGCTGAATATGCCATTAATTCTTCCACTAGTGCTGTTGATAAAGCTCAAGCGACAAAAAAACGAGACAAATATATTAAGCAGTTAGCGGAGATTAGAGCTTACTATCCTGCACTATCACATATCGCACTTCAGAGAATTGAATTAGATCTCGATGATGGCGTAAAAGCAAATTATGCAAAGTTCCAAGGTATAGAAGTGTCTGTAGAGGGCGAAAAGAAGCAAAAGATAGACCTTTTGGCAAAGATTTAAACAGGAGTTGAACTCATGGATTTACAAGAAATACAGGACAAACTGAATATCCTTTTGGAAGGAACAGAGCGAAAAATTGTATTCTGGTATGACGATGATGCTGCATATGTAGACGAAATCGATCAGCTTGAATTGGCAGGAGATAGCAAGGTTATCAAACTGACCGGCAGCAATAACTTTGCTACTAAGTTGTTGCTGGAACATCAGGATTTGACTACAAATTACCTGGTGTATGCTCCGTTTGCTCGTCCGGAGGATAAAGAGAACTCATTAGTAGATATTTTCTACTATTCAGAGCATTTCTATTCTGACAAGCTGATTCAGCTGATGGGAGAATTAAATATCCCTCCGGAATGTCAGGATGAAGTGAAGCTTTATAAGAAATTCTGGGCAGGTAATAACCTTCAGAAATTTAAGAGCCTTGAGATAGAGACATATACCAATGAGTCTATTGATTTAGGTATTCTTTGCGTGCTTGCAGGAGTTAAAACACTTAGCTTTGAAGAGATGCTTAGAAAGACAATCCTTGCAGGATTTAATGATAACAGCATTATAAAAAAGCTAGAGACTCAGAAAATTGACCGAGTGTTCTGGAGATTCTGCGAGAAACAGTATGGATATAAGGATTCCAATCCAACTATTCAGAAGTTCCTTGTAACAATGCTTGTTACTTATATGGATGCTCAGATGAATGGCAACGAGCCTAAGGCATGGAAAACTTTTGTTTCTAGCAAGAAGAATGACGCTGTTGTATTCATTAAGAACCTTATGAACAATGAGGAATCCAAAGAGTTTTATGATGGATTTGCAAGTAAAGCTGCTGATGAACTTAATGTTACTGGTCTTATTACACAGATTCCGCTTGCTGATGTTGTTTCTTCAGATGCGCTGAAAGAATTTGACGACAATATTATTGACTGGATTGCAGCTAAACTTGAGGATCAGATGCTTGATGAAAAGATTTCTGGCATGACGATACCGGAAATTTGTGAGACCCGTTCAAAGAGCGGATATCATTTCTCAAGCGTTTATAGAGAAAAATATCAGATGCTCATTGCGGCATATCATGTGCTTAAGGAGGTTTCACTACATAGATACCAGTCTACTATCAAAGAGGCTGTGGAAGATTATGTAGGTGGAACATATCTGATTGATACATATTACCGTAAGTTCTATTACTATTTGGATCGTATCGGAATGGATACGAATATTGAGAAAATTAGGGATCTTGTTGAGAACATGTATACCAATAAGTATCTTACAGACTTTGCTAATAAGTGGAATCAGTCGCTTACTGACGAGGAATATGATGCTTATACAGAAATCAGGCAGGAAGAGTTCTTTAGCCACTTTGTAAGACCGTTTATGAGTGAATCCGGCGGCGGAAGAGTAGTTGTCATTATTTCTGATGGCATGAGATATGAGTGCGCCCGTGAACTTCTTGATAACTTAGACCTTGATGAGAAGTGCGATGCAAAGATAGACCATATGCTTAGTGTATTGCCTTCAGAAACGACTCTTGGTATGGCTTCACTTCTTCCGAATAAGGCAATTCAGGTTGATGGAAATCTCGATATTTTTGTTGATGATCTTCATTGCGGCAACAGCACAGCTGAGAGACAGAAGATTCTTCAGACTGTTGTACCAAAGTCGGCTTGTTATGAGTTTGACAGTGTAATGCAGGCAAAACAGGCTGAAATCCGTGAAATGTTCCAGGATAAGGATCTTGTTTATATCTATCAGAACCAGATTGACCAGCGCGGCGAAGGAATGCGCTCTGACAATGAGGTATTTAATGCCTGTCAGGAAGCAATTGAAGAGATTCAGACAATGATTCGCAGGTTGACCGGATATATTTCAAATACAAGATATCTGATTACAGCAGATCATGGTTTTATTTATAAACGAGACAAGCTGCCTGAAAGCGACAAGATTAAGATGGAGAAGATTACAGCAAGCTTCAAGAATAAGAGATATTTGCTGTCAGATGAACCAATCTTAAATGACGCACTTGTAAGTAGATGTATGGCTTACCTCAGTAAGCTGAATACAGTTTTTGTCACGACTCCAATCGGTGCAGATATTATCAAGATGCCGGGCGGCGGACAAAACTATGTACATGGAGGATCATCACTTCAGGAGATGGTTGTTCCGGTAATCAAGGTAAACACATTTAAGGGCAAACAGGACACAGGTCTTGTAAATGTTGAACTTTCAAGTTTCCATCACCGGGTAACTAACATTGAAGTGAAACTTGATTTCATGCAGATGGAAGCTGTTACAGATACTGTTAAACCTCGTAGACTTCAGGCATTCTTTGTAGATGCGGATGGAGCAAAGATAAGCTTCCCTGTACCTATTACGGCAAATATCAAGTCTGCTGATGCAAAGGATCGTTTAATTCAAGAGAAATTTACTTTGAAGAGTGGGCGCTATAGCCGAGATCAGGAATACTTCTTAGTTATTGCAGATCAGGACGACGAAAAGAAAGAGTTGCATAGATATAAGTTTGAGATTGATATCTCAGATATGGCTTACTAAGGCATAGGTTACACAAGAGAAGGAGGAGCTGTCATGGACGATTCCTACATGATTGGGAAAATGAATACATTCATGCATCGCCTGGCGGAGCAAATGAGCGGATGGTTGGGGACACGTCTGCCGAAACTGACTGATGAATGGTGGAGAGATCTGGTATATAACAATCTCTCTCAGCTTCAGAGAGATCAGGTAGATCAGAAGAATATTACAGAGCTGAAAGGGCTTGACCTTGCAGCTTTACTTCGCGTGTTTGATCGCAACTGGTTTGTTATTACAAGCTCTTGGTTTGTGAATAACAAGGAACGTCAGAAGATTAGGGACATGATGGGAGTTCGTAATTCGTGGGCTCATATTTCTTCTGAGGAATTATCCAAGGAAAAGGTTATCAGTGATGTTGAAATCATTATTGAACTGATGCAGACCTTTGATGCCAAGATGAGCGAGACCAGAGATATGGAGCAGTTCATCATGGATGTTGAAGAAGATAAGGATATTCAGGATAAGCCAGCTCTGGCACCGGTACAGCAAGTCGTTGTTCCGCTTGCCAATCCAACCCCTACAGCAGGGGATATAGTAGCCGGTAGCATGGTTACGCTTGTTAGTGATCCGTCTAAAGCAGGAGCTGTTATTGCAGTAGATAACGGTAAATTTACTGTATGGATGGATAACGCACCTCAGACATTCTACCGTGAGCAGATTCAGTTAAAGGCACCGGAAGTAACAAGTGTTCATTTAGCATTATCAAGAGTACGCTCTGCTCTTACTGCATATCAGATTAATAATCCGAGTTCAAGTAACCTTTATTCACTTAATTCTGCGCGTATTGACTTTGTACCGTATCAGTTTAGACCGGCTCTTAAGATGATTAAAGCAGACAGCCCAAGGCTCCTTGTTGCTGATGATGTCGGTGTTGGTAAAACTATTGAGGCGGGGCTTATTCTTAAGGAAATGGAAGCACGTTCCAGCATCAATTCTGTACTTATTATCTGCCCGAGACCACTGGTAGCAGAGCGTAAGTGGGAACTTGAAATGAAGCGCTTTGATGAAAACTTTACGCAGCTTGATGGTAAAGAACTTCTTGAATGTATTTCCGAAACGGATCGTGATGGCGAATGGCCGGAACGACACAAGAAAACGATTATTCCATATTCTCTTTTCGGAGAGGATATGCTTGCAGGAACTGAGTCTACAAGTGATAAGAAGAGAAAACAGAAGGGTTTATTACAGCTTGATCCTGTGCCTCATTTTGACCTTGTTATTGTGGACGAGGCTCATAATATACGTAACTCAAACACCTGGGCTTATCAAGGTGTAGAGCTCTTTACGAGGGCTGCGGATGCAGTTGTATTCTTGACTGCTACACCTCTGCAGAACAGTAATAATGACCTCTATACGTTATTGAATCTTTTAAGACCGGATGTTGTACTCGATAAAGATACTTTCCAGACCATGGCTGAGCCAAATGCTTATATCAATGGTTTGCTTCGTGCTGTCCGTAATCAGGAAGAAGGCTGGCAGGAGACAGCAAAGGAAGAAATATCACATATACTTGAAACAACATGGGGACGTAATGTAATCCAGCATAATCCGAATTTTGCGCAAGTTTTTGAGCTTGTTGACAAGGGTGTAATAACAAGAGAAGAGAAGGTAGAGGCTATTAGCCTTATTGAGAGTTTACATTCTTTCAATAGTTTGATTACACGAACCAGAAGACGTGACATTGAGGATTTCTGTATCCGACACACACAGACGATAAAGGTACCTTTTACAAGCGCACAGCAGGATTTATATGATGCCCTGATGGAATTTGAAACTAATGCTCTTACACAGATGCATGGAAGCAGATCTGTACGTTTTATGATGTGTACCATCATGAGACAGGCTGCCAGCTGCATCTATGGTTTAGCTCCATTTGTAAAAGATATAGTGAATAAGAAACTGTCTCAGATTCAAGAAGACGGTGAATTATATGAGGCAGATATCGATCTGAACTCGGATCTTGAAAACTCTATTTTTGAGTTAGCTGATGAACTGGATAAGCTGACAGAATCACTTCCGGAAGAAGATCCTAAGTTAGAGAAGCTTTATGAAGTAATTGATCAGAAGCAGAGGGAGGAAAACAACAGAGTTATTCTGTTTAGCTCTTTTCGTCATACACTCAGTTATGTAAGAAAGCATCTTCAGGCAAAAGGATATAGAGTTGCCCAGGTGGATGGTTCTGTCCCTGACGAGGAGAGATTTAAGATTCGTGAGAGATTTCTCATGGACAGAGATAACGAGCAGGCAGTGGATGTCCTTCTATTTTCGGAAGTCGGATGCGAAGGTTTGGACTATCAGTTCTGCGATACTATGATCAACTATGATTTGCCTTGGAATCCTATGCGTATCGAGCAAAGAATCGGTCGTATTGATCGTCGTGGACAGAAGAGTGAATCAGTTCGAATTTATAACATGATTACCGACGGCACTATTGATGCGGTTATTCATGATAGATGTCTTTCTAAGATTGGCGTATTTGAAGCTAGCATAGGTGATTGCTCTGAAATCCTTGGCGATATAAGTGAACAAATCTTCAAGATTATGCTTGATCCTGGTCTTACTGACGAAGAGCGTCAAATGAAGATTGAGAAGATGGCTGATAATGAGGTCATGAAGGTTCAGGAGATGAATCGCTTAGAACAGGAGGAGAAATCCTTATATGGCTTTGATTTGTCAAATTATATCCAGAACAAGGATGTACAAGATGCAGAAAGCCAGTGGATAACACCTGATAGCATTAGCAATCTCGTTGATTCATTCTTGATTGATTTCCTTGGTGACGGTGAATATATTCGCTCAAACAAGCAGAATGAACTTAGAACAATGCGTATTGCATCTGACAAGAAGCAGCTGTTGATTGATGATTTCAAAAAGATGGAGTTTGTAAACAACAATAATGCTACAAAGCTCTGGAATGCTTATCTGAAGTCTACGGTGGCGCAGCTTCGTATTACTTATGATGCAACTACAGCAAAGGATAATAGAGATGCAACATTCCTTACACAGATGCATCCGCTTGTTTTACAAGCAGCTAAGCATGAGTGTGAGATGCTACCTTGTGAGATTGGAATCAGCGTATCCGATGATTCAATCCCTGCAGGCGATTACGAGTTCTTAATCTATGCATGGAAATATGTGGGCCTTCGTCCGGATATTAAGTTGATTGCAGTAAGTGATAATGATGCGGTTAGGGATAATGTCCTTAACTTTATGCAATACGCATCTGACTTTACATTTGATGATGCTTCGCATTCTGCAAGATGGGATAGCATGGACAAGATCCATTACGAAAACTGGCAGACTGCTAAGGCAGATTATATAGAGCTGGTTAAGGAAGACTGTGATTTTAGAGTAGAGCAACTTAGGCAGACTACTACTAAGCGTGAAATCATTATTAAGGGACAGATTGCAAATGCTACGGATGAAAGAATCCTTCGCATGAGAAATGCGCAGTTGGAGAACCTTCGTAAGCATTATGAAGAGCAAAAGAAAGTATTGGAAGAAACAATCCAGAAGGCTGATATTCATACTCAGCCACTGGTTAAGGGTGTTTTACATGTTGAGTAAAGCCCAGGCATAAGGAGAGAAGGCAGCCATGGGAAGAATCGATTACAAGGCTATATTTGAGCAAAATCAGGATGAGTGGAAAGCTTTGACAAGAGATCCTCAAAAGTATGAGGCTCTGTTGGCAGGACATTACTCAGATAGTAACCATTTTGTATATGAGCTTTTGCAAAATGCGGAAGATGCTTTTGATAAGAGTACAGGAGTTTCGGCAAGCAAAGTTGTTATTGAGTATTACCCTGATAAGCTTGTGTTCTATCACAATGGAAAGCCTTTTGATGAGGCAGATGTTAGGGGCGTTTCATCAATGCTCATGGGAACAAAGGATAGGGATGATGCCCAAACCATCGGAAGATTTGGTATGGGCTTTAAGTCCGTGTTCAAATACACCTACCAGCCCGAAATTTATTCTGATGATGAGGCTTTTAAGATTACAAATTACCTTCTCCCTGTAGAGATTACAGATGGCTGGGATTATGAGACTGAAAAGAAGAACATTATTTGTAAATTAGGAGAAGGAAGATCCTTTGTACCTTTTTCTAAAGAAGAACATTTAACTAAGATAGTTATTCCTTTTCAGAAGTATGGTAAGGACGGCGTATTAGTGCCGGTTCCCGGAGATGACGTATTAAAGAAGCTTGATGAATTGGATGGTGAGATTCTTTTATTCTTGTCGCACATTCAGAATCTTTACTGGGTAAACAAAGAAACTGGTAAATTTGCTTATATTACGCTGAAACAGGATGAGACAGACGAAAAGTTAATTACATGTCGCATTGAAGGAACTGATTATGACGATAAAGAGGAAATCTCACGATATTTGAAATTTAAGCGTGTATTCGATCATCCTGAAATGGATAATGCAGAAGTAAGCGTAGCATATAAGCTCAATAGCCGTGCAGATAATATCAATGAGGTGGATGGTTCTTCGGTATGGGTTTATTTTCCAACTAGAGATGAGACCGATTTACCTTTTTTGATTCATGGATCATTTGAAACAGCGGTTTCACGAGAAAAACTTATGGCACCTTCTTCTTTCAATGATGATCTTTTTGATGAATTAGGCGATTTGATAGCGGAATCTATGCTGGATTTGGCAGAACGTAAATTGATTACTCAGGTGTTCTTGAGAAGAAGCATTCTGGGCGCATTTGAGGATGAAGAGGATAATGAGACTATTCCAGGATTAAAAGAGAAGATAACGGATGTCATTGTAGAGAATGGGCTTTTACCTGATAAAAATGGTACATACAGAAAGCCAGAAGAAATGATTCTTCCGGTTCCTTTTCGAATGGCCGATTTTGCAGATAAGCCACTATTTTCTCAGGTGTTTAAAGATAAGGTATTCGTAGCCTTTAATAACGAACGTGAAGCAAAATTTAGCGAGTACTATAGCTGGCTAGTAAATGATTTAGAAGTACCGGTTTATGGATTACGTGAGCTGGCAACGGACTTATCTGTGTTTGCTGATTCAACTGTACCTACCACAGGTGAAAAATATGAAAACCTAAAGGATTTCTATGATTTTCTTTCTGATAATAGAGAATCTGTATATGATACTGGACTTACGTATATGCGAAGTGGTCCTTATGAGCAGAGATTACGTAGAGATCTTAAGGAGGCTTGGAAAGCTTTTCGAAAGGCGCCTATCATTCTTAATCGCCTTAACCATCTTGTGCCTGCGGAAGTAGATGGTAAATCAACCATTTATCTAGGAGCATCAAGTGAATACAAGAGTGTGATGCAATCTGCTTTGGTAAGCAAAGGTATAGCAGATACGTTTGGAAAAGTGTTGACGGACGGATTTCATATCCAGGAGTTTAACAATTTCCAATACATTAAAGAGAAGGTTATACAGAAATATATTGATATTGAGGATAGCCTTGGCTTTATTAATGATGATGACTTTACAGATGAATATGTCGAGGATCTGAATCAGATTTTTGCATTAATTAAGGAAACCGGAGATGTGAGTCGAATTAAGGAGTTATTGACGGATGCTTATATTATTAAGATAAAGCCAGAACCGGATGAAGAAAAGGCTACATTTAGTAAGCCAAGTGACTGCTATGTTCCTGTTTCTGACGAAGGAATTGATCTTGAACTTTATTATGCGCCGATTCCGATGAGCGGTCTTGATGAAGAAGAAATGGAAGACCCTGATAACTGGTACGATTTCGATATGTATGCCATTGACAAAGAGTTTTACGAGGAAAATGGCATTTCTATATCTACGCTTTCCAAACTTGGTATGGTATCTACGCCAATCAATGAGGGCAGAAGATCACAGGAAGGTGTAGGAGATAATCACTGGGTTGCTCTCGGGGAATATTGCCCTGAGATAAAAATCGATGGCCTGGATGACAATCTTAGATATATTTCAGAATACTATGAAGATGATTTGGCAAAGAAAAAATCTGCTGAGATTCTGAAAATGCTGTTAAGTATAGCCAATAAACTTCAAGGTAAGAAGAAGTTTAGAAAGATGAATCCGTATACCAGTGAACTTCGTAATGCAGGTGTGCTAACGAATGTGATTCGCCAATATGAATGGCTGTATGATAACGAGTTGGAAGTGCATAAGCCGAAAGAAATGTCTCGATTTGACCTTAGCACAGCTCTTTATGGAGATAACACCAGAGATAAAAAGGCGTTTACCATTTTGGGATTCATAGAGAAAGAAGCTGACGAGACAGAAGAAACGTTCCAGAAAGCCGCTAATCTTAACAGGCAAGACAAGAAGATTCTTGTTACTCAGTTAGCAAGGGAACTTGGTTTGCAGGTGTCCGAAGCAAGTAATGATGATGACTGGGATGATGATGACGGAGAAGTGTTTGACCCGAATGCTTGGAGAGATGAGGAGTTTCCGGTAAATAGAGTCAATAACATCGATTATCTGATTCGCCATGTACAGGAGCAGTTCTATTGTGCTGATCCTATTACCTATAAGCAGGTATGGAGACAGATTCGTGTAAGCAAGAATGCCAAAGCAGATCGTTCTTATGCAATTGGTATGTATACCAATTCGAGTAATACAAAGATATGCCAGATGTGTAGGAAGCCTGTAGCATTTATTGAAGTTGATCAGATTTCAAATTTTGGAATTGAGATGCCACAACTGAATCTATGTCTCTGCAGAGAATGTTCCGCAAAGTATCATGCTATGCGTGATGGAAATAAGGAAGAATTTAAGAAGCAGATTAGAGCTGCACTGCTTTCGATTGATATTGAAGAATATTCGGATGATTATTCTATTCAGTTCAATGAAGATACTACGCTCTACTTTACACAGACTCATATAGCAGAAATACAGGAAATATTAAGGCTGCTTGCTGAATATGGAGCACCTGCAGAAGAAGAGGATGAGATTGAAGGCAGAGTTGGCGGTCCACTAATGCATCCTATGAGAACTCAAGAGGCTGATGATTCTATTGCAGCTGAGTCTTTTAATGCTCCGGGAAATATAGGAACGCATGAAGCTTCTACAGAAACAGAGGATGTGGCAGTAGCAGGAAGGTTTATCAGTTACAAGAAAAAATTTGCTAATGATGAAATTTACGATAACGTACTGCAGCCCAATAAGTTCCCTCTGCATAAAGCACTGGAAGGGCATAAAGTCGGGGATGTAGTAACGTTTCAGGGTAAGGAATATGAAATTATAGGACTTTAATAGAATGGAGTAAACGGTATGGCACAGCATATTTCGGTCAGAGTACCATGGCATGACAATGGATGGAATGGCACAGTATGTCAGTTCCCGGGAGAAAACAACGCATGTCTTAGACTAAAGAATATCTATGAAAATCGTAATGATGCCGAGGAAATAGATATTTGTGGTCAGTGCATGGAACATTTGGAAGAGAAGCTTCCTTGCATAGGGGAGGGTTCTGCCTTTATGTCTGACAAAGACCTTGTAAAAACAACTGTGCATCCGTATAAAAAATCCAATCCGGCTACACATGGTCATTTTCAAGATACTGAGATTGTGTACCCGGCATATTCTTTCCCATCAAGACCTTTTGCATGGCTGATGAAAAGCAGTATCCAGTTCATGCAGGAGAACTATGGCATAAAGATTGATCAGAGCATAGAGCCTCTGTTGAATTTTGAAACAAACTGGATTCAGGAAAGAGATAATCACAAGGCTATATTTGATTATTTTTATGGAGATGTGATTCCAGATCAGTCTCTTGTAGTTGCGTATGCTAAGCAGGTTCCTTTCGTAGAGGATCATCGTCGGGTAATTATCGGAATGGGCCATGTTAAGCGAATTGTTGAGGCTGAAGAGCATAAGCATACAGATGAAAAGCCACTTCGTTCACTTACATGGGAAACACACGTATGTCATTCGATTAGACCTGATCATGAGGACGGATTTGTTATCCCTTATCAGGAGATGATGGCATATGCCGAGGAACATCCCGAGTTTGATATAAATGAGATAACTGTGTTTGCGCCTGATGATGCATTCGCAGAGTTTTCTTATGCAACTGAACACGTTAGTTATGATGCAATGATTGACGTGATTCTTTCGTGCATAAAGGCTTTTGAAAAGATTAATGATTGCCTTGATGAAGATTATTCCAATGTCCTAGATTGGCTTAATGCAAGACTTGCTGAGGTATGGGAAGACCGAGGAGCTTTTCCGGGGCTTGGACCGATGCTTAGTGCTATGGAGGTACCGCTTGGTGTACTTATTGCTAAGCAGATTAGGGAGCAGGCATCTAAGGAAGATAATATTTGGGATATTGTTGATACAGTATTTGAAGCTCCGGAAGAAGTGCTGTCAGAAAACTTGGCAGTGAAAATTACGCCTATCATGAAGCAGACATGGAAGGCAATGTCTGAGGAAAGAAAGACCTTATTCAGATTGTTATCGCGTATGTCTATCAGTATTGACCAGGCAAAAGTTCTTTTTATAGAGAGTGATAGACAGAAGAAGCGTATTAATTGCTCAGACAGGGAGATTATTGAGAATCCTTATGTAATTTATGAGCAGACAAGATTGAAGCAGGAAGCGCTGTTTGTTTCTGTAAAGAAGGTAGATAGAGCGGTATTTCCTATCCCTTCAATCGCTGAGAAATATCCACTTGAAGCACCTTCTAAGCTTACTTCTGATAATGATGAGCGCCGAGTACGTGCTATTGCAGTTTCTGTAATGGAAAATGCAGCAGAGAATGGTAGTACAATTATGCCTTGTACGAATCTCTCTGACGCAATGAGAAGCCTTACGCTTAATCCAGAATGCGCAGTGACTCCGGATATTATTAAGGCTGTTGAAAAGTTCATGCTTCCAGAGATTATGAAGCGTGAAATGAAAGATGGAACTGAGTATTACAAGCTTGTTCGTATACAGGAGTTCGATGATATTATCGAGCGCAGAATCAGCAGAAGGCTTAATGCTCCGAGACTTCCGCTTAATGCGGATTGGAGAGCTTATCTTGACTCAAAGTTTAATGAGGTAGATGAGAAGACTGGCGAAATTCTTCCTATATCTGAGCAGGAGGAGAGAGCTCGTCAGGAAAAGGCAGCGATTCTAAACGAACTGGCACAGTCAAGAATATCTGTACTTGTTGGTGATGCCGGTACTGGAAAGACAACCGTGCTTTCAGTATTATGCAGCCATCCTGATATTAAAGCTGGTGGAGTTTTACTTCTTGCACCTACCGGAAAGGCAACAGTGCGTTTATTAGAGAGCATGGGTGAAGAAGGTAAGGGCTTCACAGCTCTTAATGTAGCCCAGTTTTTAGTTCGTAGTAAAAGATTTGATTTTAGCGATATGCGGTACATTCTGTCTGATGAAGAATTTGCGGATGTGCCGGATACCGTAATCATAGATGAATCCTCTATGCTGACAGAGGAAATGTTTGGAGCTCTGATGCAATCACTGAAGAGAGCCAAGAGAATAATCTTTGTAGGCGATCCAAACCAGCTTCCTCCGATTGGAGCAGGAAGACCGTTTGTAGATCTTGTTTACATGGTTAAGATGAACCTTAAGCCTGGGTTCCCGAGGGTTTGCGACCATTATGGTGAGCTGACAGTAAACCGTCGTCAAAAGGCGGATGAAGTCCGTATGGATGTGCGTTTATCAAGGCTGTTCACTAGCACAGAAGAACGTCCAGATGACGATGTTATTACGGATATTCTTCGTGATGGCAATCCTAATATTGAATTTGAACAATGGAGCACCAGAGAGGAACTGGAAGAAAAACTCTTATCTATCATGGCTCGTGAAATCGGAATGAAAGATGTAGAGGATCAGGAAGGCTTTGATAGAGCTCTCGGTGCTGAGTTCGGTGAATATGGCACATTCTTTAATGTTGGCGCGGCAAAGCAGGCTGACAAGTGGCAAATTCTGGCTCCGGTTAGAAATATGCCTCAGGGCGTTATGAATATGAACCGTTTGATTCATCTCAAATACAGAGAAAAGTATCTTGAGGTATCAAAACACTGGGGAGCACGTAAGCGTATTGCTAATAGCCTGGGCCCAGAGGGTATTGTTTACGGTGATAAGGTAATTAATGTAATCAATACTTCTCAAAAGGAAGCATGGCCGAAGGATGATGACGCAAGAAATTATATTGCCAATGGTGAAATAGGAATAGCATGTGGTGACTATTCTGCGAAACGCAAGAATAACTACATGCATGTAGAGTTTTCATCACAGCCTGGATATATGTATTCCTTTGACAAGAAGGATTTTGATGAAGAGAGTGGCTCGGCACAACTTGAACTTGCATATGCTCTCACAGTGCATAAAGCACAGGGAAGCCAGTTTAAGACTGTCATACTTGTAATGGCTGAACCTTGTCAGATTATTTCAAGGGAAATGCTTTATACAGCCCTTACAAGGCAGCTTAACAAGATTATTATCCTGTATAATCAAGAGCCTTATCATCTGCTTAATTACTCGACAGATGCAAATTCAGATATAGCTACAAGGTTTACTGATCTATTTGCTGATGTATTTAAGGATGAAGGGCCTGATTTGAGACCTCAGATTGTCAAAGTCGGCGGAAAATTCTATGAGGATAAGCTGATTCATAGAACCGCTCGCGGAGAGCTTGTTCGTAGCAAGTCAGAGGTGGCTATTGCGAATGCTTTGTATTATCACCATATCGACTATGAGTACGAGCCTGAATTGAAGCTGGAAGATAAGATTAAGCGCCCTGATTTCAAGGTCGAGGATTATGATACCGGAGTTGTCTGGTACTGGGAGCATTGCGGCATGATGACAGATCCTCAGTACAGGAAACGGTGGGAAGATAAAAAGAAGTTCTATGAGAAGAATGGCATTGTGGAAGGCAAGAATCTTATCGTTACTTACGATGATGACAATGGCGGAATCGATACAGAACTTATAGAGAAGATTATAAAAGATACATTTGATGAGGATTAGATACAGTTATGGAAGGTAAGTATCCTGTTGTTACTCTTTGCGGAAGTACAAGGTTTAAAGAACAGTTTATGGAAGCACAGAAGAGACTTACATTGGAAGGCAACATTGTTATTAGCGTAGGTCTCTTTGGACATTCTGGTGATCAGGAAGTCTGGGAAAATATGGATGAAGGAACTCTCACCAAGACTAAAGAAATGCTGGATGATATGCATAAACGCAAGATTGATATGGCAGATGAAATATTTGTAATCAATGTTAATGGATATATTGGTGATAGTACTTGCTCTGAAATTGAGTATGCAAAGGCACATGGTAAGAAGGTAAGGTATTTGGAAAAAATATAGTATGTACAAGGACTATAGTAAAAATAATAAAGTGAATCGAGGCGCGCAAATTGGTTATTGAATGGGGTAAGGCTGCAGGTATTGCATATAATATAATAAGCCTTTTTCTTAATGATGAAATATCATCAGGAAAGAATAAGATTAAAAATAAAGTTATAGAAAGATTTCATAGGCGAAAAATAAAAAGGTTCTGTTACTCATATTTTATAAAGCATAATGGAACAGTTATAACTAATCCTGTTTTTGCTGAATTCATAAAAAACGATCAGACTATAGAACGTCTTTTTATTTATACCGGGAAAGCGCATGTAGATGAAACTGATAGTGAATATCTTAATTCTGAAATGATTAGAATTGAGAAAGAATTAGAATACCCTATTACTGTTTTAGATAAAAAAGCTATTCGAGGATTCTTAAATGGATTGCTTTTACAACATAGACAGTACAGAGAAAAATGTTTGACTGATGATTCTAAGCAAATTATTCAAAATAATGATAGAAATACGAAAGAAATTATAAACAGCTTTGAATCGATAAATGAAGATACTAAGAATGAACTATTGGCAGCTATATCCGCCAAGGGATCATTACAGATTAGCCAGGAGAATGCAATCTTTAAGATTCTTAATGATAGTTTTTGGAACGGCGAATTCTACATTTTGGAGAGCATACAACCTGCTCTTCATGAAAAGAGTGAAAGCCTTGATATATGGGTAAATATGGTGCTAAATATGGCACTTCTTAATGGTGAAAGCTATAGGACTTTTCATTCTATAAATGATATAAAAAATCCAAATATAAGAGAGGATGCTGTAAGGAAGAATATAATTTTTTCGTATTTGTGCAAAAAAACAGATGAAATTGAAGCGTTCAATGTTTCAGGAGACCTTAAAGAATTAGTAGAGAAAATTAGTATTGGTGATGAATGGCTATTCAGTGAGTCTAAAGAGGTAAAGGATAATGTTGAATGCTATAACATTACGCCTTTTTCTGGACTCAAGCAAGAAGATGAGACTATTAAAAATCTCCAGATTATTTATATATTTGGCAAGGGTATTTTAGGCGTTGCTAAGGTTATCGATGATATTGGTGTTAGAGAATCCAATTTTATTATAGAGTTGTTAAGTGATACTAGGCATTATGAAGATTCTATAATAACTTGTGAAAGTGAAACAGAAGCTAGAAAACTATCGTCAGCTTTATTTGAAAAGTTATGGGGCGAGAAAAATAAATATGTCAAAACATGTAAGGAATTACAAGTGATTTATTGGCGTATATTATTACAAGCAGCATCTGTTAGTAACAACCATAGAGTTAATGATATTGTTTCAAATATTCCGGAAATAATTAAGGAAGAATTAGCTGAAAGTATTTTTCTGGCCCGTTTTGAAAATGGAGAAGACATTAGCAACAAAGAAGTCATTGATATATGGAATAAGACAAAAAAACCACGTATTATGATTCCATATTTTGCAAAGACTAGTGCCGATAATGCTAAACAGCTTATTAGTGAAATTCCTGATATTATGCAAAATCCGGAATTAGTTATAGTTTACATAGAAACCTATCTAAAAGAGGATAGATATGATGAAGCAAAGCTTTTAATAAGACAATATGAAGCTTTGTGCAATGGGTATGCTGAATTCTTGGTTGATAAGATACAAGTTTTTCATGATGAGGAAGACGTGAAAGTACTTGTGGAAAAATGGAATAATCGGCAGTTGTCTTATATTACTAATCAAACGGATATAGCAATTGCTTACCTTTTGTTTGATTGGAAAAAATATGAGATGTGCCTGAATGTTCTTCAGGCCTTGGAACTTAAGGGATTTGTCAACCATAAATTAAAAAAACTGCGTGCTTTTTCCTTGATAAATACTGATAGAACGGTTGAAGGTCTTTCTATTTTGAATGAGCTTATTCCTGAATGTAGGGAGGATAAGGCAGTTGTGGGTAATATATTAAATTGCTCACTTGGTTTACAGAGAGAGATTTCTGAGGAGGTATTATTAGCAGCAGAAGAGATTAATACTCCTGAGATTAATCTTTACTTAGCAGTTGCCTATGAACGGCGTGGTGATATAGCGTCTGCCAAAAAGACATATTGGAAATCATTATTATTTAATAAAAATGCTAAGTCAAAAGTTTATGGTACGTATTGGTTTTTCTCAACAAATCATATAAAAGGCAATGGTGAAGTTGAAATATCTGATGAAAATACATGTATTATCGCAGATGAAGTTGATGGTAATAGAAGAGTATCCTTGGGAATTCTTTCAAAAGAGTACTTAGAATCAGAGCTTAATTTAGATGATTTATTCATTGTACCAACAGATAACGCTATAAAGCGAGGTTGGATTGGGAAAAAAGTTGGGGCGGTTATTGAATATGAAAGTATTCAGTATAATATAGTCCAGATAAAAACTATGGATGCTCGTTTTTCCGAATATTGTCTTGGAAAAATGATAGATTATGACAATGTAAAAGTTCTATCTGTACCTCAAGATTCTGAACCAGAAAAGATGAGGGAATACTTTGTTAATTTCTTAAAAGAGAACTCTTTCGGAAATAACAAGATTCAAGATTTGATTAAAGATTACAAAGACTTATCAAAAGTACCATTAAGTTTATTTTCTTTATCACAAAGCTTTCGTCCTAATTATATAGTTTTAGTGTATGAATTCTTGAAAGATCCGTCATTGTTGATTAGAGAATGGATAGATTATGACAATGATGTAGCTTGCATAAATGAGGAAGGTTACATTCTGTCGTTTTCATCACTTATCCTTCTTTTTTTACTAGATGTACCGGTTGAGATGTTAATCAATAATAATGTATATCTGCCGAAGTCCACAGTATTAGAACTAAGAGATGAGAAAGATAAAGTTATTTCTGAGAACAAACGAGATGGCGGAGGAACGGTAGCTGTTGTTGATGATCAATTGCAGTTTTTTGTAAATTCAGATGATTCAAAGCAAGAATTGATGAAGTATGTAACTGAACTGCTAGAATATGCTGAAAAAATACCTACAGTTGATAATAAGAAGGACTTTTCGTTAAATAATATTCCAGAATCTCAACTGCGGCTTTTATTAGGAACTCCTGATTTAGATGCCATTTCAATTTGTAAAACAGAGAATTATGCTCTTATATCATTTGAAATATTTTTAGTAGAGTTAAATTTATTAGCTGGAAATAAGAGTATTACTCCGCTCGCATATATTAATTCAATCGAAAAAGATGATAGTGGTTTGATTGGTTATCTAAATAAAATGGTTCAATTTCATATGATGAATATTCTTAATAAGGATATTTATGAAAGAATAGCTAAGAGCACTGCCTCAGGAATTACGGAAGAGTGGAACCAATATATTGGAATGATTGATCAACAAGACAGTAATTATAAGAACTGGATTAAAGAACATTTTGCGCTTGTTGGACAAAAATATCAACAGAACAGAGGCGAAGATCAAACTATAAATGATATAGAAAAAATATTCACCGTTGAATTATATAAACTCTTGGAACGAGAAGTACATTATAGTATGGATACTCTGCATGATGAAAAAGGCAACTTGGTGATTCGTACATACATGAGAGTATTTGATAAAAAGGAGCAAAAATATATAGAAGGCCTAGATCAAATTATAGATAGCGTGTTTCAAATTGATTTTTCGGATGAACAATAGAAGCCGGAAAATATGAAAAAGGTTAGAATAATGTAAAAAAAGTAAGTCGCGCTCCTTAAAAACAATCTCGCGTTAATGTTTTACTTGAATTTGTGATATGGTTGTTTTCAGAAGGAGGTATTTGATATGGATTATTTGGAAAAGACTTACATTGATAATGGCATAACGTATTACATTGACATTGAAACATTAAGTGCAGAACTTGATATCAGAAGAGGTAAAGAAGGTATAGAAAACTATGTCAAATCTTTGCCGAAAAAAGATGAAGAGAATATGCCTTCTGGAAGAGCTGTTTTAGACTGGACTAAGAAAGCACATAGTCCTCGTAATATTTCACAGTTGAAATGTTTGCTTGATGCTATATCAGTTGCATATGAAAAGGTTATAATTCCAGAAAGTGTAGCATTTGATCCAGAGTACAAAAAGAAAAAGATAATTGAACGCCAATTGCAGCTTAATGAAAAGAGGAAAAGGTTAGGCCTTGATATATTCTTTTTGACGCATTATCTTTTCTATTTTGGGCCGTATAAAATTAGCCCTTTTAATATGAAAAGAGTTTTTGATGGTAAAATGTTTGCACCGAGTGAATTTCTTGATGATTTAGAAGAAGTATTAAATCGTTATAATAAGGAGCCGGTGTATTATAAAGAATATAAATCAGACCATAGGTGGATGGACGCTAATGATAGGAACTTGCGAAATAGATTTAAAGTAGTTTTTCCTGGTTATGAACTCGTATCGAAAATGTTACGCTATGAGTATGGCTTTAATGTATCAAGGTGGCAGTTAATGCTAGTTGTCAATGGTCTATATAGTCCATCACCAGAGCTGACCAGTGCGCTTGATGAGATTTACAATGAAGCGAAAAAACATGTAATAGCAAATAATTTTGGAAGTGATTATTTAGGTTTTGAATATTGTGAACCAATTGAGGAAGTAGCCAAAGGAGATTGGTATGTTCCAATATTATTGGGAAATGATTCATTTATTTCTAGGCATTTTAAATACAAGAAAATGGAGAAGTTCTGTAAATTGAATGAAAAACGTATGCTGTCTGCGTGCGTACATGATATGGATATTAGTTCATTATGGGATATAAAAAAAGCTGTCGAACTTGCTCAGGAGAATTTTTCAACTGTATTGGTTTATGGCAACTGGGATTATGTAGATGAAGATTTAAAGACTCTTTTATGTAATTACTCGAAAAATCACAATGTCCCGATACAATACATGTTTAAGGATAATCGTATAGCATAGCCGTTCTAGCCTGTCCCTATAAAAGGACAGGTTTTTTGTTACCATAGGTATCATAAAAGGGGGAGTGCACGATTTTCGCGGCTGTCAGATATTTTTGATATTTTGTAGATTATTGTTGCAAACAAGTGTTCGTGGTGATATACTTTCAAATAGGAAGTAACGAAAGCAGATTGCTTCCTTTAGAAAGGAGCGGCGTATGAGACATAAATCTACAGAGCTTATGGGTACTATTAAGGCATTTGTAGAGGAATACTACAAGAATTATCGCCACTCACCGTCTACAACAGAGATTGCCAATGCGGTCGGTATTGCCAGAGGAACTGCATATAAGTATCTGTTAGCCATGAGTGACAATGGCATGATCAGATATGATGGCCAGCAGATTTCTACTGAGCAGACCGAGAAGGTTCAGACAGAGTTTACAAGTGTAGCACTTCTTGGTGCTGTTTCCTGCGGCGTTCCCACTCTGGAGGAAGAGTACGCAGAAGAATATGTGTCATTGCCTGTTTCTATGTTTGGCAACGGAACTTTTTTCCTACTTAGAGCAAATGGCGAGTCCATGATTGAGGCTGGAATCTCTTCCGGAGATCTGGTACTTGTCAGAAAGCAATCAGAAGCTACGGATGGCGATATTGTTGTTGCACTTGTAGGGAATGAGAACACGCTGAAGCGCTATTTTGTAGACAAAGAGAATCAGAAGATCAGACTTCATCCTGAGAATAAGACTATGAAGGACATTATTGTTTCGGATTGTGAGATTCAGGGTGTAGCTGTTAAGGTCATTAAAGACCTCGCGTAATGTGTGCTAAACAGTTTTTACAGATCAGACCAGTCGTGCATTGATGATGGCAGTGTTGACTACACTACGGAAAGGCCATTATCGGGAGATTACAGTATGCTCATCATATCGGTTTCTTTCCCTTTTCCGAATGAGAGATATCAAGCTTGAAAGTCAAAGGAGGCGTGATGTTGATGAGTCCAGCGGAGGAAAAAATTGGGGAATGCGTGGTTTGCTGCCACAGATGTGGTGGATTTCTTATGGAGTCAGCTAGTACAACTTCGTATATGGTCTGCCCGGAATGCGGTGCTCGCCTTGTTGTGTGCGTGAAGAAAGGCAAGGTATCCGTATTCGATGATAATAGATCCGAGGAGGAGCTTGCTAAGAAGAGGCATGCTCGTTTAACTGGATACGCTGCAAAGCTTAACAAGTTAGGTAAGTAGCAATTAGATTTACAATTAAATATTTATGAGGATGCCAGGGAGATTGCTGGATTGGTCGTCAGTATGACGTTAAAAGACTTACAAATGAGTGACGTCTGGCATCCAAGAGTTTGTGAAGAGAGTCGTATTTACTACGGATAGATGCAGCAAGGGCGTAAGACATCTATTCAGATTAAAAAGGGCCTGCAAAACAGAAGCTAACTTGAAGTATGTTTTTACATACCAAGAGATTTAGTAGTTGTTTTGCAGTGCTCTTTTTATTTTTGCGCTCTTTTTCGGTTCGCTTCTGTTTTGGAAGGCACCGGAAAGGGTGTAGATGATGAAAAAAGTGAACAGAAACAATGGAACTATTGATGTAACAACAGTTGGTGGAAGAATTAAGAAGTTACGTACAGATGCAGGATTTACCCAGGAGGAGCTTGCTATAGAGCTTCATCTTGAGGGAAAGTCTGCTATCTCTAATTATGAAACCAACAGCAGAGGTGTTTCAGCTGAGATGCTTACACAGCTGAGCCGCCTGTTTCATGTATCTGCTGATTATATATTAAACGGTGACACACCGGATAATCTTGATCCTATTGTTAATGAGGCAATAGAGATTCTAAACAATCTGAAGACTGACAAAGCAAAGAAGTCTGCACTTGAAATGCTAAGACAGATTCAGATTCTTGAGGGCTAAGGTTCACATTATGTGTACCTTATGTCCACATCCGCGCTAACGATTATAAGGCGCATTCCAATTAGACTTAATAGTGTAAGAGTTACGAAGCGGCGCGCAGCCAAGTGACATAAACACAACTGAATATAGGAGGTGTATATGGCCACTATGGTTAATATCTATGAAAGCTACGGTGACAAATCAGCTAGGGAGAGGGCCGAACTGATTTATTCCAATTACTCTTCCTTCCAGGGAATCATCGAGGATTGCAAGATGAGACTGATCTACGAGATTAAGGCAGAGAAGGAAAGAAAGCGTAGCAATCACAAAGATGAACTTGGAGTCCGTATTCAGAATTTGGGTAACTATAGTAATCCTACAGCGGATGAAGCGGTTCTTGATGTAATGCTTGAGGGAGCTATCAAAGGACTGAATTCAGCAGAGGATGCTTTATCAGATCCGGCTCTGGTACAGGAATTCAAGAGAAGAGAGTATGTCATTGTAATGATGGCTGATGAATATGCTTCTTTCAAGAGACACCTGCATGCACTTAGTGTGAAGGAGCAGGAACTTATCATTCCGCTTCTTAAGCAGGAGAAGGATTACTATACACTGGCAGAAGAAGCTGGTGTATCTGTTCCGGTTGTCAGAAGAAAGGCAAGCCGTATTCATTGTGAATTGATTTCCTACATGGAAAATTATTTCATTGAGAAGCTTTAGGAGGGATGGTCGTGAAGGAATTAAAAGAGCTTACATTTCCTCCAGAGGCTGAGGAAATGGCTATTAAGTATGCTGCTTTTGACATTATGAAGCAGCTTAACAAAGAAGGGAAGATAACAGACGAAGAATTGCGGTATATCGCGAAAAAGCGTGATTTACCAATTGAGTAATTAGAGTAACCATTATATAATTAAGCTGTATGATGTACTCATAGTACTGACAGCTTAATTGGGAATGCGAGGTGCAATATGGCGCGAAAAGCTGCTATCTACGCCCGTGTTTCTACAGAGCATGAGGCGCAGATTTCTGCACTGGAGAATCAGGTGCAGTACTATGATGAATTATTACAAAGGCATCCTGACTGGGAGCTGGTAGATAGATATATTGATGAGGGTATCACCGGTACGTCTATTCACAAGCGAGAATCTTTTATGAGAATGCTTCAGGATGCAAAAGAAAAGAAATTTGATCTAATCATTACCAGAGAGGTATCCAGGTTTGCGAGAAACACAGTTGATACACTGCAGCAGACCAGAATCCTCAAATCTTACGGTGTGGAGGTGTGGTTCACAGAAGACAATATCTGGACAATGAATGATGAGGACGGAGAGCTTCGTCTATCAATCATGGCAACTTTGGCTCAGAACGAAAGTAAGAAGATTTCACAGCGAGTAAAAGCTGGGCAGATGATTTCATTTAAGAATGGAGTTCTGTATGGCAATGGCAATATTCTTGGCTATGACAGAGTAGGGGACAAGCTTGTTGTAAATAAAGAGCAGGCTGAAACAGTGAAGAGAATCTTCGAACTTTATTTAGCTGGCAATGGTGTTCGCAAAATTCAGGACATCATGGAGCAGGAGGGCCGAAAGACTGCAACAGGACTTACCAGATGGCAGTCCGGTAATATTAACCGGGTGCTTAGAAATCCTTTTTATTGCGGAAGAATCGTTTATCGTAAGCAATATGTTCCTGATTATCTGGTTCAAAAGAAAATCAATAATTTTGGAGCCGTTGAAAAGGTTTATGTGGAAGGCACTCATGAGAAACTTGTATCACCTGAAGATTTTGATCGTGCTCAGGAGTTAAGAGCAAAACATCGAATCGGAAAGCGTGATAAGAATGGCAGATCTATTGGTCAGTCACCATGCAAGCATATCTGGGGTAACAAACTTGTTTGTACTTGTGGTCATGCTATGAACAGAAGAATTGCTCACAAGGCAAAAGATGGAAATCTTTCGTATATCTATCAGTGCTATGGACAGTTAAGAACAGGCACACCTGAAAGCAGACGGAAGAAAGGCCTTGAGGTTGATGGAATCTGTGACAACTCATCGTTTATGGAATGGAAGTTGGAAGTTCAGGCTGATTTCATTTTTAAAAAGCTTTTAAACAATAAGGAAGCTATTTACCGTGAAGCATTGTCGATGTTGAGTGATGTGGCTGAAGTTAAGGCTCCTGAAAGAAATGATAAGGAAAAGCTTGAACGAAATATGAAGCAACTTGATAAGCTTCGTAAGCAAATGGCTAATCTTGTTGATATGTGTGCTGACGGGGATATTTCCAGAGAAGTCTTTCGCAGTAAGAAAAAGAAACTTGAAGATCAGATTTCAAACATTGAAAAAATTAATAGTGAGTGTAGACAGCAGATTTTAGAATTGGAAGATAATGAAGCAAAGGATAGACGTATTGAAAGTCTTTCTGAATTCATTAAGATGACTGCTTATGATTTCAGGGCTAAGATACCTGATACAGTGATTGATAACTTTGTTGATCGAGTGGTGTATGATCACGGGGAATTCATTTGGTATCTAAATCCTGCCTTTGGAAATGAAGCATATAAGCAGACCACTTCCGATTGGAAAAAAAAACAACTGTCGACCGCTTCAAGTGATATAAAAGATACGTCATGTGCCTACACCAGCACAGGCAGCTATCGCTAACAACTAATTGTTGTGCGAATAGCATAATGAAAACATTAAGGGAGTCCCGTAAGGGACTCCTTTTTTCATGCATTCTTTTTAAATGTATGCATTTCATTGTTAAGAATGGTTGAAAAGATACAAATAAATGCGACTTTCAAAAAACAAAAAAATTGTGATTTTTGAAAGTGGATGATATAATGTTTTCAAAAGTCAAATAATTTTTAAGTTTTGAAAGTGGGCGACACATGAAGTTTATTGAGCGAAAAGATTATTTATCCAAGAATGTATTAATTCTGGGGTGATTTATGAGAACACGTGAAGAGGCATTATCATACGGCTTATCATTTGCTGATACCTATCAGGGGGCTCCTTTTCATGATGAAAACTGGCAACTGATTCGTGTGAAGCCTGGTAAAAAAGCTTTTAATTGATGGCAAAGTTGATCTGACAAAGTATGGGATAGATGAAATATAGGGTGCCTATTTCAGGCATCCTTTTTGATGTGTAAAATAATACTCTTAATTGTATGATTGTCTTCTTTTTCATGCCTATTTCAAAGCCTAAAATCATTATGGGATATTAAATCCACGTGGGGGTTGTGCAGGATGGGTAACTGCACGGTTATGAGAAGGAGGAAAAAGATGTACAAAGCTAAGAAGAGGCACCTGACCAAACGGCTTATGTCAGGTTTACTCGCAATTGCAACAACACTAGCTATGACTGCAGGGGCCGGAATAGGATCGCGGGAGGCTTATGCAGCAGAAGATGAGCCATATGCAGTATCTGTGGGGAGAATGGTATATGCCAGTTCATCTGCAGCAGACAGTGACCCGTCCTATGCAGTGGACGGATCTACTAACACCAGGTGGGAGAGCTCCTGGGACAATAAGTCTGAGTGGATCTGTGTTGACCTGGGGAGGGTCACATCTATCAAAGGCGTAAACCTATACTGGGAAGGCGCTTTTGCAAAAGCCTATGATATCCAGGCTTCCAATGATATGTCGAACTGGTCGGAAGTATACAGTACTTCATCATCTAGTGGCGGAAATGAAAAACTGTCTATCAATATTTCTGCAAGGTATCTGCGATTAAATATGAATGAAAAGCAGCTGCCTGCTTACGGATATTCCCTTTATGAATTTGAGATAATGGGTCTGGATGGTCTGACAAAGAGGCCGGCTGACTATGGTACAAATATTGCACTTAATAAAAATGTGACTGTGTCATCCTTGAGGGATGCCTGGTGGATGTACAATGGCGGCGTGCTGGACCAGACATCTGTACTTGGCAAGAATGCTGTAGATGGACAGGATAATACACACTGGACATCCGGAGAAAGCGACAAGCAGTGGATAACCGTGGACCTTGGAAGAAATTACACCCTTGGCCGTGTGATCCTGGATTGGGAATCCGATGCAGGCAAGATCTATGATATCCAGCTGTCTACAGATGGCAATAATTATACTACCGTTTATAGGCAAACAAGGGGATACGCATCTGAGACTGCAAATATCCCTCTATACGGCACAGCCAGATATCTCAGGATCTATGGATATACCAGAGTGGAGTCCGGAAGCGGCTTCTCATTAAAAGAGATTAAGGCATATGAATACAAAAATACTGATCCAAGACCGACGTATGATATCCCTGAGCTTCCCCAGTCTCATATAGAAAACTATAAAAAGGGAAACCTTATCAGTAACGATATCTATCTTGAGCAGGCTAAGCTCCCTGTTTATATTGATGATAGTCTGAAAGCGCCAATAGCCAGTAATGACTGGTGGCAGTCTTCGCTGATCAAGCGCTTTGGCAATCCCATGAGCACCATGCCTTTTAAGACCAGGTTTACTGCCCAGGGTCTATCAGTTATTACCCTTAGCGAAGGATGGCTCCCCGATATGGGGCCTACTGATGTGAATGTGTCAGTAGTCACGGAAAACAAGGTGGATCTGTTAGTCATTCCTGAAAACATGGATAGCGCATCATCCTATGACAAAGTCCTTGATTACAGCGATTATTCGGTGACTCTTGGCTTATTTGATGATGACCACGAGGCCATGAAAGCGACCTTTGTAAAAGGCTCGCCTTATATTTTTACGGAATATGGCAGCACCAGGACTGTCTATATCTCTGCCCCTGCGCTTGAAGAAATATATAACGGCGGGGGAAATAGTATTTTGACCAAAGATCAGGATACTATTACAACAGACCACATTGGTTTAAAGATAGTAGACGATGATAATAAGAATAAAACAAAGACAAGTGAAAACAATTACTGTCTTACAGTTCCTCAGGGTACAGTTTTTGCAAAGACAGGAAATTATATAAAGATCACTTTCCCTGAAGCCTACGGATATATGTCCATAGCTACCATGGGCAGCAAGGATCAAATAGATACCTTCTATAACCATGGCTATGCATTTCCTGTGGATACAAGCGTGACATATGATTACGATGAGAACCTTGCAGAAGTCAAAACCTTCTATAAGGTTACTACAGCCTTGAAGCGCGGGGGATTTTCTAACGAGACGATCCAATGCATGCTTCCTCACCAGTGGAAACATTCCATAGATGACAACGGAGCTTTTACAAGCTATAGCTCTGTCAGAGGAGATATGAAGGCGATAACTGCCAATCAGTTCCAGACATCAGCTACATTTGCGGGACTCCTTCCTATATTTGCAATGCCTGAAAATGAAGGTTTTGACAAAGAACAATTGCGTTCATATCTGGGACTTCTTGAAGATGCTACAAAGAATCTCACTCCCGCAGCTGATGCATACTGGGAGGGCAAAAATCTCCATCCCCTTGGAATGGGCGTGCTTATGGCGGATCAGCTTGGGGATTCAGGGCTAAGAGATGTATTTCTTCAGAGGATCAAAAAGATCCTGGTCAACTGGTTTACATATGATGGCCCTGGTGATGTCAGCTACTTTATCTATAATGAGAACTGGGGAACACTCTTTTATAAGAACAGCGAGTTTGGAGCCAATTCTGCGATCTGTGACCATCATTTTACCTATGGCTATTTCATGTTCGCGGCAACAGTGCTTGCAAGCTATGATGAGGAATTCTATAACGACTACAAGGATATGATAGAGCTGCTCATCAGAGATTATGCCAATCCCTCTGACTCGGACAGCGAGTATTGCCGTTTCAGGGCCTATGATCTCTATGAGGGCCATTCCTGGGCCGGCGGCTATGCTGATAACGATTCCGGAAATAATCAGGAATCAGCATCTGAGTCCCTCTTTAGCTGGGTCAGCATGTACCTATGGGGTGTGCTCACAGAGAATGACAGCTACAGAGATGCAGGAGCTTTTGGCTTTACTACGGAGATGGAAGCTGTAAAGCAGTACTGGTTTGATTATGATAAGGATAACTGGATAAATGACTGGCCTTATGAAGTTGTAGGACAGGTATATGGAAGTATCAATTTCTATGGCACATTCTTTGGCGGACAGCCCTTGTACGTATATGGAATCCAGTGGCTGCCTATATCTGAGTACCTGACCTATTATGGCATGGATCAAGAGAAATGTGCTGAGATCTACAAGGGCCTTGAAGCTGATACTGATATGGCTATAAATAAAGCCGCATTAGCAGCAAGAAATGAAGGAAAGAGTCAGGCTGAGATTGATAAAATAATAAGAGAATATGCTCATCAGGATAGAGGCTGGCAGCATATCACATGGCCTTTCCTGTCTCAGACTGATCCGGATAGAGCACTGGACCTGTTCAAAGCACACGACAGCGAAGTGCAAAAGACAGACACAGCAAATACCTATCTATTCTTAAATGCTATGAAGGAGCTGGGGTTAAAGACCACGGATATTATTGCAACAGGTGATCTTGCTGCAACAGTATATAAGAAAAACGGAAAATATACTGCAGAAGTTTGGAACCCTTGCAATAGTACAAAAACAGTCACATTTAAAGTAAATGGAAATTATATTGGAAAGGCGAGAGTAGCAGCCAAATCTTTGGTAAGCTTTGAAGTATTTAAGGATAGGAATTTTGAAATAGATCTGACTGATACTTCTGAGCTTCCTGAACCCGGACCGGTAAACGGCATAAAGGCATACGCTTCATCAGCTGAAAATGATGGTGTGTCAGCAGACAAGGCTGTAGATGGTAATATGGGCACTCGCTGGTCATCAGCTTTTAACGATGACGAATGGATATACATAGACCTTGGCAGCAAGAAGTATATAAATAAAGTAATCCTGGACTGGGAAGCTGCATATGCATCTGCATATGAGATACAGGTCTCCGATGATGCATATAACTGGCAGAAAGTATATGAGACAAATGATGGCAAGGGCGGAAGTGAAGAAATATCTTTTAACTCTGTTAATTGCAGATATGTAAAAATGCAGGGTATCAGGAGAGCTACAGGCTATGGTTATTCCCTTTGGGAGCTGGAGGTATATGCTAATGCCTCCGGAGCTGATAACGGGGCCAATAATGGAAACGATAACGGTGGAGACGGCGACCATAACGGATCAAATAACGGCGATACCACAGAATCTGTAAAGCTTCAGATCACTGAAGCTACAGCATCAGGTGAAGAGAATGTGGACACACCTGTGTCCAATGCCTTTGATGGTGATGATAAGAGCAGGTGGGCATCAAACTTTTCAGATGATGCCTGGATTCTCTTTGATCTGGGAGAGGTCGTAAGCGTAGACAGGATGGTCCTTAACTGGGAAGATGCCTATGGCGAGAGCTATGATATCCTGGTTTCAACTGATGGACAAAACTATAATACAGTTAAGAGTCTGACAGGGATGAAAGGCGGCATAGACAGCATCAGCTTTAGCCCTACTGACGCCAGATATATTAAGCTGCAGGGCGTAAAGAGAGCACTTCCTTATGGTTATTCTCTTTGGGAAGCTGAGATCTATGGAAGATAAGATTTTTTCCGATCACTGATTACTGATCATAAATATTGCAATGGGGCTTTTGCTATGGATAATGGATATTCTTGGCAAAGGCCTCATTTCTTTTGATGATATGGGTCATTTTTTTAGGACTGTCAGGACTAGAATATTATATTTAGCAAATTTATATAAAAATACATCAAATAATTCTTACACTATTCACGATACAATAAAAACGTTTTTATTGTATCGTATTTTTATAGGCAAAAAGAGTTGATCATTTATAGCTGGCTTTTGAATCAAAGAAGCTTTTATCATTCAAAGCCCAGATATATTTGATCAGATATCAAATTTTTGGAGGGGCAAATGTCAAAAGTAGAAAAGGAATATTTATGGGATATCCACCTGGAGGATCACACATCTCCGTATGAGGGTAAGCAGGCAACAAATAAGGATATGATCTTCATGGGCGGGAGAGAGGTCATATCTTTAAATGGTGATTGGAAATATGCTGTAGATCAGTACGAGAGCTGCATCAGGCAGAAATGGTTTAAGGAAGGCTATTATGATGACAAGGGTTTTAGTCTGCCTGTGGATTTCTCCTTTGAGCAGTGGCCGACTATGAAGCTTCCTGTGTGCTGGAACGTGGTCAGTCCCGAATATAGGCTTTATGAAGGCACTTTTGTTTATTTTAAGGAGTTTGTGCTGAACAGGACTGATAATGATCTGTTCCTGAGAATTGGCGGGGCCAATTATGTGACCAGGGTATTCTTAAATGGCGAGTACATTGGTATGCATAGAGGCGGTTCCACACCCTTTTTCTTTAATATCACAGATATAGTCAGGTTTAAGGGCGATGAGAAGAGCAGCAACAGACTGCTCATAGCTGTAGATGACACCAGAAAGCCTACACAGGTACCCATGGATAATACCGACTGGTTTAACTATGGTGGTATCTACAGAGATATTGAGATTGTTGAAGTGCCTCGTATTCATATCAAGGATTTCAGAATCGGTCTTGTCAGGGATGGCTCTTTTGACAAGATCAGCGTAAACGCCAGGCTATCATATCCTGCAGAAGGAAAGTTTGTCTTAAAGATTGCTGATCTGGGTCTTGAGAAGGAGCTGGATATAAATGAAGGCAGCGCAGAAGCTGTTATCATAAGGGATGAGATGAAGAACGACATAGAGCTATGGTCTACTGAGAATCCCCGCCTCTACGACTGCGAGCTGACTTATATTGATACTGCAGGAAGAGAGCTTGACACAGTAAGGGACAGAGTAGGCTTTAGAGAGATCCGGGTAGAAGGCACTGATATTATCTTGAATGGTAAGTCTGTATTCCTCAGAGGCATCAGTTGTCACGAAGAGAGCGTAGTTAATGGCAAGGCACTTACTGAGGATGAGAGAATAGAGAATATAAGGCTTGCAAAGGAGCTGGGGTGTAACTTTATGAGGATAGCTCATTATCCTCATCATGAGAATATGGCGAAGCTGGCTGATGAGATGGGTATCATGCTCTGGGAAGAGATCCCTGTATATTGGGCAATCCGCTTTGAACGTGAGGAAACATATCAGGATGCGGAGAATCAGCTGCTGGAGCTGATAGGAAGAGATTACAACAGGGCCAGCGTGATTGTTTGGTCTATTGGCAACGAAAATGCAGATACTGATGAGAGGCTGAAGTTTATGAGCAGACTTGCAGCTACTGCGCATAGAGAAGATAAGACTCGACTGGTATCAGCTGCTTGCCTTGTGGATGCCCAGGAGCTCAGGATATCTGACAGACTTGCGGATCATCTGGATCTGATAGGTATCAATGAGTACTGCGGCTGGTACACACCTGACTTTAACCTTCTTCCCGGCATCATGAAGAATTCCTCACCTGACAAGCCTGTGATCATCACAGAGTTTGGCGCAGATGCTCTTACAGGTTATCATGGTAAGGTCGATGAGAAGGGCTGCGAAGAGTGCCAGGCAGACGTGTATGAGAAGCAGACCAGCCTCCTGGAGACTGTATCCTTTGTAAAAGGCATGACTCCCTGGATCCTCTATGATTTCAGATGCCCAAGACGTACCAGCTATATCCAGAAATACTATAATCGTAAGGGCCTATTAAATGAGGACAAGACCTATAAAAAGCCTGCTTTTTATGTATTGCAGAATTTCTATAAGAAGCTGATGAATAAGTGATCATATCGTGATATCAGAATAAGCATATTTACTAATGATCATATGCTTATATATGTATTACGTTTATGAGCTTATGGTGGATAAAAAGCTATATTATATTTCCTTGTAGTTGCTCATTTGGGTGGCTACAAGGATTTTTTCTTTTTTGGGTATTGATTGATTTTATAAATAAAACATTAGGGCCCATTTAACTATCCTATGATAATTGGATAGCCCGAGCATATATGCTAATATAGGATTTGAATGTGCATCGGTTGAACTTTGCAGATCATGACCATTCAAGCACCAAACAATTTTTGTGAAAAAAACTTTATTTATAGGGAATGAGATAGATGGATAGATCCAAAATTGAAGAATATGGACAGATAAGATTCTACAATCTTAAAAAGAAAAGCGTTAACGAAGAACTGGCAGTTGTTTTAATAAATACCGCAGATAATGATCGTATACAGGCTATAGGGAACGATGTATTTGATGATGCGAAGATTGTGGAATACTGCTCTGAGCATCCTGAGGAAAAGATAACGAATCTCTTATCATGCCACAGGTCCTTGAATAAAGAACACATGGAAGCTTTTCTCAGATTCTTCCATCGAAAGCATATAATGCAGGGGAAATATTCCATACTGAAGGGAAAGCTTGGAGCCATAGTCTATCATGGTAGCCCGGATAAGGATACTTTGGCTATCTATACCGGTTTTCTTGAGAACTGCTACCTAAAGACACTTCTGATTCCTGCATATGAAATTCATCCTGATGAACTTTTATCAAGGGATGCTATATTAGCGCTTGGCGAGAAATATAAGGGGCTTAGCTGCGTGATAGAGATTGATGCTTAACAGATAATAACTCAAGACAGGTTATGAGGGCAAAATTGAAGACAATCATCTATTCTAAGATAAAGGAAAAGAAAGAGCGTATCATCACAAGCTGCGATAGCAAGGATATTCAAAGCGAGTTGAATGATGAGGGCTTCAAAAAAGCTGCTTCCGAAGCAGATATCCTGCTTATCCGCCCTGTTGGTGAATGGAATGAGGGAGCTCTGAACGCGGAATATGATGCATTAGAAGCAGCTTATGATGATATCGCTATTATGGCCGTGTACCTGCTGGTCAGTGATTGGAATCATGAGCTCTCTCCCTGGCACAATCCTCCGGTATTTGGTAATGAAGAATTTGGAGATGGAGCATCTGATACCCTTGATCAGATAAGAGAGAATATATTAGAGCCCCTTTTGTCTTTGAAAAGTTTGAGCATCCCAGTCATTATAGCAGGCTACTCCCTGGCCGGCCTTTTCTCTCTTTGGGCTACATGTGAGGATGAGTGCTTCAGTGGCTGCGCAGCTGTATCACCTTCTGTATGGTTTCAGGGATTCTTGGATTATCTGAATATACATATGCCAAAAAGCGGATGTTATTACCTGAGTCTTGGAAGAAAAGAGCCCAGAACTGCCAATAAGACTATGCAGAAGGTGGGAGACAATCTTGTCGCTATAGATGAACTCCTTGAACAAACTGGCAAGAAGCATATTCTTAAGTGGAACGACGGCGGGCATTTCAATGACCCGGATAAACGCATGCTTGAAGGCTTGAAAGATATTATCAAGATGTCTTTATAGACATAGCATCTTGGATGCTTTATCCAAGAATTAGTAAAAAGCCATTTGGAGTGCAGCGAGCAAGGAAAATAACTTCCGCAGCAGCACATAATAATACAATAATTTCTATTGACATATGGCGTATGGCCTTTTATACTTTACTGTAATAAACCGAAGCGGAAGAGTGAGTAACCTCTATGTGAGCATCCCAGCTAGTCGCAGATGGTGAGAGTGCGATATGCAGCATATAGGCGAATGGACTTCCAAGGGCAAACACAAAGGGATATATCCTGAGTATGGGCGACGGGGCTGGACTCCCCGTGATCAAAGGTCAGCATATGTAGGTATGCGTTAAGAGGGCGCCTGTTGGCGTCAAGCAGGGTGGCACCGCAGATGATGAATATTATCTGTCCCGGCATTTTAATATGCAGGGACAGATTTTTTTGTATGGTCCGAACTCAGAGTCTTTTCCTCTGTTCAGATTAAGGTCTTTCATTTGAAAATGTCCCTGGAATCAGCCTACACATTAGTAATTGTCAAAAAAGGAGAGAAAAAATGAAGACTAAAACAATCATGAAGAAAATTGCAGCTATCACTATGGGCACTTGTATAGCAGCAGGCCTTAGCGCATGCGGACAGTCAGGTGCAGCAGGAAACACAAATGCAGAAGGTGCTGCGGCAGATAATGCAGGCGCTGATGCGGTAGTGGAGTATAAGGTGGGCATCTGCAATTACGTAGATGATGCATCTCTTAATCAGATAGTGGATAATATTGAGAGTGAGCTGGAGGCTATCGGTAAGGATAAGGGCGTGACCTTCACAGTAAAATACGATAACTGCAATGCTGACGCCAATGTACTGGCTCAGATAGTGGCAAATTTTGAAGCTGATGACGTAGACCTGATGATAGGCGTGGCTACACCTGTAGCTATGGCTATGCAGGGAGCTACAGAAGAGTCAAAGACTCCTGTTGTATTCTCCGCTGTGTCAGATCCTATCAGCACAGGACTGGCGGCATCCATGGATGCTCCCGGTGCCAATATCACAGGTACATCTGATATGCTTAATACAGATTCCATCATGAACATGATGATCGCTGCTGATCCTGATATTTCCAAGGTAGGCCTTCTCTATGATGCAGGTCAGGATTCTTCTACAACAGCTATTAAGAAAGCCAAAGAATTCCTGGAAGGAAAGGGCATCGAGGTAGTGGAGCAGACAGGTACCAATGTAGAAGAAGTGACACTTGCAGCTAACGCTCTTGTATCTGCAGGCGTAGAAGCTATATTCACACCTACTGATAATACTATCATGACAGCTGAGCTCTCTATCTATGAGATCCTTAGAGATGCAGGTATCCCTCACTACTGCGGAGCAGATTCCTTTGCTCTTAACGGTGCTTTCCTGGGCTTTGGCGTAAATTATGCTAACCTGGGCAAGGAGACAGCTGACATGGCTGCAGATATTCTTCTAAATTCCAAGGATCCCGGAGCAGTTCCTGTAAAGACCTTTGATAACGGCATTGTGACTATCAACGAAGAGATCATGGAAGCTCTTGGTATGGATATTGATAGCCTTAAGACTTCATTTGCAGATTATGCCAGCAGCATCCAGACTATAAGGACAGCGGAGAGTTTTGAATAAGAGCTCTTGTTTATATTCTTGATATGATTATTCTTTTTATCTATTTAAAATTTTAGGGGAAGTGATCTATTATGGCAGCTTTGATCCAGACAGCTGTTGAACTGGGACTTATCAGTTCTTTAACAGTACTTGCTTTATATCTAAGTTATACAATGTTAAATGTATGTGACCTGTCCACTGACGGCGCTTTTACAATGGGTGCCGCTGTGGGTGCGGTTGTAGTCCTGGCGGGACATCCATATCTGTCCCTGCCTGCTGCTATGCTGGCAGGTATGGTATCAGGCTTTATCACAGCTATCCTTCAGACCAAAATGGGAGTGGACAGCCTGTTGGCGGGTATTACGGTCAATACCGCGGCATATTCTGTAAATATAGCGATCATGGGCCGCTCATCTCTTCTAAATCTTAATTCTGCGGATACTGTATTTAGCAGGATAGGTGACAGTCTGGATGGCAGCGTTCTGGATCCTATGTCCAAGCTGATACTGATCACAGCCCTTATACTATTTGTAATGATCTGCCTGGTGGCATTTCTCAGGACCAGGCTGGGTCTGGCTATCAGAGCTACAGGTGACAATCCCGACATGGTGAGATCTTCATCCATCAATACCGTGGCCATCACTGTTACCGGATTGTGCCTGTCCAATTCACTGACAGCGCTTTCAGGGTGCCTTCTTGCTCAGTACAATAAATCTGCCAATATAGATATTGGTACAGGTATGCTGACCATAGCTCTGGCATCCCTCCTTATAGGCAGACTCTTCTTTAGAAATAAGGGAGTAGGTCACGGCATCATTGGTGCAGTGATAGGTGCCATATTCTTCAGGATAGTATACACACTGGCTCTGAGGCTTAACATGCCTGCATTTATGCTCAAGCTGGTATCCTCTGTGATAGTCATACTGGCTATCTCCGGGCCTTACTTCATAGGTAAGTTAAAAGAGATGAAGGAGGTAAGGGACAATGCTTGAACTTAATAAGATATCCAAAACCTTTGGCCGTGGCACTGTTAATGAAAAGAAAGCTCTGACAGATATCAGCCTGAAGGTGAATAAAGGGGATTTTATCAGTATAATAGGCTCAAACGGAGCAGGTAAATCCACTCTCCTTAATGCCATAAGCGGTGTGTTTAAGGTGGACAGCGGCTCTATCATATTAGATGGCACAGATATCACATCTATGAGTGAGCACAAGAGAGCAGCCCAGATAGGCAGGCTCTTTCAGGATCCCATGAAGGGCTCAGCTCCTTCTATGAGCATTGAAGACAATCTCTATCTGGCTTCCGGTAAGAGAGGCTGGTTTGCTCATATATCAGCTGCAGACAGGAGAGAATTCAGAGAGAGGCTTTCTATGCTTGGGATGGGATTGGAAGACAGGATGAAGCATCCCGTTGGCCTTTTGTCCGGAGGACAGCGTCAGGCACTGACTCTCCTCATGGCTACCTATAATGTACCTAAGCTCCTTTTGCTTGACGAGCATACAGCAGCTCTTGATCCTGCTACTGCCGAGAAGGTCCTTGATATCACCAGGACTGTAATAGAAGAGAACGGCATCACCTGTCTCATGATCACTCATAATATGCAGTCAGCTCTGGAACTGGGCAACAGGACTATCATGATGAATGATGGTGAGATAATATATGATGTGAGTGGGGAGAAGAGACGCAGTACCACAGTTGAGGATCTTTTGACGCTCTTTAAGGAAAAGGCCGGAGAGAAGCTAAGTAACGACAGAATGCTACTGGCGTGATATAGAAGGAGGCATGTAATGTCAGATAAGAAGCTTGCTATTTTCTTTGCAGATGGTTTTGAAGATGTGGAGGCTATTGCTGTATACGATATTTTGTATCGTGCAGGTATAGATACCTTAAAGGTATCCATTATGCCTGACATTTATGTCAGTTCGTCTCATGAGCTGACTATCAAATGCGACTGTCTCATAGGAGATGTTGACTTTGACAGCCTGGATATGCTCATTCTTCCCGGAGGAATGCCGGGCAGCACTAATCTCAGAGCATGTGACAAGCTATGCGACGAGCTTGTCAGATTTGCGGGCAGTGGTAAGACTGTGGGAGCAATATGTGCAGCGCCTTATGTATTTGCTGAGCTTGGGCTGCTTAAAGGCAAAAAGGCAACCTGTTATCCTGCAAGAGAAGTTGATCTTCTGGCGGGGGGAGCTGATCTGGTTCATGATAAAGCTGTCATTTGCGATAATATCATCACCAGCAGAGGCATGGGCACTGCTATAGACTTTGGACTGAAGATAGTAGAACACTTCCTTGGCAAGGATAAAGCAGATGAAATAGCCTGCAGCATTGTTTATGCGTAAGAGATCAATGCCACAGGCTGTATGAGATTTAGTGATTCTTAAGCCGGCATTATTATAATAGCCCGGGCTCTTATTGGCTATTATGCCTGTATATCGGGCAGAGATGAGATAATCTTTGTTACAGATGACCTGATATACAATAAATACAAGAAATATACATAAAAATACCTTCTATATAAGCATTAAATTACGCATATATTCACGTATTATAACATGCACTGTGTATAATTATAAATGCTTTTAATAGAGGGTATTATTTTATTTGAATAGTCGTTCAAATTAGATGTTGACAAATCTGTCAGGTATAATTATATTGAATGGGTGGTCAAAAAGTTTTGATGTGAAATCAAGGCATTTTTGGCTTTTTCATTTCAAGATATAAAGGCTATGAATGCTGTTTATATCAATCACTTAATAGTGTTTAACAGGAGGAAAACATGAAGAAGAAACTTATGAGTCTCATGCTGGTTGCTGCTACATCTGTAACAATGCTGGCCGGCTGCCAGAGTGCATCTGCTCCCCAGCAGGAAGAAGCACAGGGCGAAAGCGCTACAGAGGAACAGGCATCCGAAGGTCTGGATGCATCAAACATCAAGGTTGGTGTTATCTACATCGGTGATGAGAACGAAGGATATACAGCAGCTCACATGCAGGGTATTGATGATATGCAGGCTGCGCTTGGCCTCTCTGATGAGCAGGTTATCGAGAAGTCACTTATCCCTGAAGATGAGTCCTGTGCAGATGCTGCAGAAGATCTTGTAGATCAGGGCTGTAATGTTGTATTTGCTACAAGCTTTGGTCATGAGTCATTCCTTATGCAGGTAGCAGGTGATCATCCTGAAGTAGAGTTTGCTCATGCTACAGGTTATCAGGCTGCTGGATCAGGCCTCAGCAATTTCCACAACTACTTTGACAATATCTATGAAGCACGTTATGTAAGCGGTGTTGTAGCTGGTATGAAGCTCAACGAGATGATCGCTGACGGCAAGATCACAGCTGACCAGGCTAAGGTTGGTTATGTTGGTGCTTATCCTTATGCAGAGGTTATCAGTGGTTTCACATCTTTCTTCCTTGGCGTACGCAGCCAGGTTCCTACAGCTACTATGGAAGTACAGTATACCAACAGCTGGGCTGATATGACAGCTGAAGGTGAGGTTGCTACTCAGCTCATCGCTGACGGATGCGTTCTGATCTCTCAGCACGCTGATACAACAGGTGCTCCTACAGCTTGTGAGAAGGCCGGAGTTCCCTGCGTTGGTTACAACGTAGATATGACAGCTGTTGCTCCTACCTGCGCACTCACATCCGCAAGCAACAACTGGGGTGTATATTACACATATGCTGTACAGGCTGTTCTTAACGGCGAAGTAATGCCTGCTGACTGGACTGCAGGTTTTGCAGATGGCGCTGTAGCTATCACAGATCTTAACCAGAACGCTATCGCTGAGGGTACTGAGGATGTTGTTAAGGAGACTATCGAAGCTATCTCTTCCGGTAAGCTCAATGTATTCGATACATCAACATTTACAGTAGACGGCGGCAAGACTCTTGAGGATGCCATTGCTGAAGGCGGTGACTATGCTCAGTATGCACAGTATGTATCTGACGGTGCTTTCCATGAGTCTTCTGTAGCATCTGCTCCCGCATTTGCTATGATCATTGATGGCATCACAGCTAACGCTGAATGATCCATCTTTCTTAGAAATTTAGATTGATATTTTGAATTTGATTAACTCAGCCGAAATTCTTTTCGGCTGAGTTAAATCTTCCGTAAGGGATATTAAAATGGTCCTTTTCAACGGATCATAATTGTTTAGTATATCCCTAATACTTGCTTAAAAAGGATAATGTATGGATACAAACGCAATCGAATTAAAGGGCGTTACCAAAAGATTCGGAAATGTAATAGCAAACGATCACGTAGATCTCACGCTTAAAAAGGGTGAGATATTGTCTATTTTGGGAGAAAACGGTAGTGGTAAGACTACCCTTATGAATATGCTCTCAGGAATCTACTTTCCTGATGAAGGGCAGATCATGGTAAACGGCGAAAGCGTTACCATCAGGAATCCCATGGATTCCTTTGAACTGGGGATTGGTATGATCCACCAGCATTTTAAACTGATCAATATCCTTACAGCAGCTGAGAATATTATCCTTGGCCAGATAGGCCAGGGCCGCCGTGATATGAAAAAGGTCAATAAGGAAGTCAAGGACCTTATTGATAGATACGGCTTCGAGCTGTCTCCAACAGAGAAAATATACAACATGTCTGTATCACAGAAGCAGACTGTTGAGATCATAAAGGTTTTATACAGAGGTGCTGATATCCTGATCCTGGATGAGCCTACAGCAGTACTGACTCCCCAGGAGATCGAGAAGCTCTTTGACGTGCTTCGCAGGATGAAGAAGGCAGGCAAGTCTATTATCATAATCACACATAAGCTTAACGAGGTGCTGGAGATATCTGATCGAGTAGCTGTGCTGAGAAAGGGCTCTTGTATCGGTACTGTGGAGACTTCACAGACAAATGCCCAGCAGCTCACCGAGATGATGGTAGGTGAGAAGGTCCACCTTGATATTAAACGTACTGATCCTGTGGGCTGTGAAAAGAGAATAGATGTGAGAGGCGTCAGTGTCAGAGATAGTGAAGGCCTCTTCATACTAAAGGACGTATCCTTTGAAGCTAATTCCGGCGAGATCCTGGGTATAGCAGGTATCTCCGGAAGTGGTCAGAAGGAGCTTTTGGAGTCCATAGCAGGACTGCAGAATATTGATTCCGGTGAGATACTCTATTATCCTCCGGGAGATGCACCTGTTGAGAAGTTGTCTGAGAAGTCAGTGCAGGAGATACAGAATCTCAAGATCAGCCTGTCCTTTGTACCTGAAGACAGACTGGGAATGGGCCTTGTAGCTTCCATGGACCTGACTGATAATATGATGATCCGTTCCTACAGATCAGGTAAGAGCAAGTTCTTTACAGACAGAAAGTCACCCAAGAAGCTGGCTGAGAAAATAGTGGATAAGCTGGAAGTCAAGACTCCCGGTGTGGAAACTCCTGTGAGCAAGCTTTCCGGCGGTAATGTGCAGAAGATACTGGTAGGAAGAGAGATTGCTACCAATCCTAATGTGCTCATGGTAGCTTATCCCGTTAGAGGTTTGGATATCAACTCATCCTATACAATATATAACCTCCTTGCTGATCAGAAGAGCAAGGGCGTAGCTGTAATGTGCGTAGGTGAAGATCTGGACGTACTGCTCCAGCTCTGTGACAGGATCATGGTCCTGTGTGAAGGCAGTGTGACAGGTATTGTAAATGCCAAGGAATCCTCCAAGGAGGAGCTGGGCATGCTCATGACAGGCGGCAGGAAGGTGGAAAGAAGTGTCTAAAATAGCAAGGTCAAATAAAAAAGTCATACATATGGTAAAGAGAAGCGGCATCAGCCCTCTGAAAGCATGGGGGATCAGACTGATCGCTGCTGTGCTGGGCCTCATTGTAGCTGCTTTTGTTATTGTGGGTATTACCGGTGTAAATCCCCTTAAGGTATATGAAGGTATAATCGGAGGCGCTGTTGGTTCTCCCAGGAGAATATGGGTGACTGTCAGGGAGACTGTGGTACTTCTGCTCATAGCTGTAGGCCTAATGCCTGCATTTAAGATGAGATTCTGGAATCTGGGTGCTGAAGGACAGATCCTGGCAGGAGGTATAGCTTGTTCAGCTCTTATGATCTATGGTAAGAGCATTCCTGCACCTTTACTTCTTTTTCTCATAATTGTATGCAGTGCCCTTGGTGGTATGATCTGGGGATTTTTACCCGGACTCTTTAAGGCTATATTTAATACCAACGAGTCACTCTTTACATTGATGCTCAATTATGTGGCTATGCAGCTTGTTACCTTCTTTATTGTATTCTGGGAGAATCCTTCCGGTTCCAATTCTGTAGGTATCATCAATCCTTCAGGCAAGGAAGGCTGGTTCCCGGCTCTGTTTGGATCCGATTATGGTCTGAATATCCTGATAGTGCTCATAGTGACTGTTGTGATGACTCTTTATATGAAGATCACCAAGCATGGCTATGAGATAGCTGTAGTAGGAGAGAGCCAGAATACAGCCAGATATGCCGGTATCAATGTAGGCAAGGTCATTATCAGGACCATGCTGGTATCCTCAGCTGTATGCGGACTTGCAGGCGCTGTCATCGTATCAGGTGCCAGTCATACCATTTCCACATCTACTGCAGGCGGAAGAGGCTTTACAGCCATCGTGGTGGCGTGGATGGCCAATCTTAATCCCGCAGGCATGCTGCTGGTTGCTGCTTTCCTTGTATTCATGCAGCAGGGTAGTATCCAGATCGCATCACAGTACGGACTTAATGAAAATGCATCAGATATCATTACCGGTATTCTGATATTCTTCCTCATCGGATGTGAATTCTTTATCCGTTATCATTTGAAAGTTGTTAATACGGAGGATGACAAGTCATGACCCTTCTTCTTACATTTATTGTTGCAGCTGTAGGACAGGCAGTTCCTCTTCTTTATGGAGCTACAGGTGAGATCCTTACAGAGAAATCAGGCAATCTTAACCTGGGTATACCGGGCATCATGTACATGGGCGGTATATCCGGTCTTATGGGAGCATTCCTTTATGAGAATGCCACGGATAACCCGTCAGCTTTTGCGGGCGTAGTCATTTCCCTTATCTGTACAGTGATAGCAAGCGCTCTTGGAGGACTTCTCTACTGCTTCCTTACTACCACACTTCGTGCTAATCAGAATGTTGTGGGTCTTGCACTTACTACCTTTGGCGTGGGCTTTGGCAACTTCTTTGGAGGCAGCCTTTCCAAGCTTGCAGGCGGCGTAGGTCAGATCTCTGTTGCGACATCAGCAAGCGGTTATACCAATTTCTTTCCTGCGTTTATGAGGAATATCCCTCTTGTGGGCAAGATCCTTTTCTCTTATGGTTTTCTTACATATCTGTCCATAGTGATAGCTCTTATAGTCACATGGCTTATTGTTGGCACCGGCTATGGCCTCAATCTCCTGGCTATTGGCGAAGACCCTTCTGTTGCAGATGCTGCAGGCATCAATGTTACAGGCAATAAATATATTGCAACTGTTGCAGGCGCTGTTATTGCAGGTCTGGGAGGTCTGTATTTTGTAATGGAATATTTGGGAGGAACCTGGTCCAATAATGGATTTGGAGACAGAGGCTGGCTGGCTATAGCTCTTGTTATTCTGGCACTCTGGAAGCCTTCCAATGCTATATGGGGGTCCTTGGTATTCGGTGCTCTTTATGTACTCTACATCTACCTTCCGGGGCTGAACAGGGCTACATCAGAGCTGGTCAAGATGCTGCCTTATGTGGTTACGATCATTGTGCTCGTAGTGATATCCAAGCGTAATAAGCCTGAGAATCAGCCTCCGGCTAGCCTTGGTAAAGCTTACTTCAGAGAGGACAGATAATTATGAAGAACAGCGAGAAGAACAACGAAGAGAAAATCCTTGAGGCTACTCTCAGAGTAATGGAAGCTCATACCATCAGCGGTACCAGGATCAGTCTGATCGCCAAAGAAGCAGATATGCTCCAGTCCAATGTCCTGTATTATTACAAGACCAAGGAAGAGATCCTCATAGCCCTTCAAAAGAAGATCCTGGGTAATTTCCCCAAGCTTCGTGAAGAGCTAAGAGAAGGTGCAGAGGATACGCTGGAAAGCGCTCTGGATATTTTTACAGAAAACGAGATCCATCTGATAGAGAATTTCCCTGAGTACAACCATGCAGAGATGGACTTTTGGGTACAGAGTAGGGTAGATGAGGATACCAGGCAGAGGTTCGCTGAGTCCTATTCCCTTTGGAGACAGGAGATAGGTCAGGTACTGGACAGATATGTACCGGGGCTCCCTGATGATATCAGACAGTACCTGCCTGCCCAGTATGTATCAATGCTGGAAGGCGCTACCATACAGTATCTTATCGATGAAGACAGTATTGACCTCAGGCAGTATTTTGAGATGTCCAAGCAGATTGTCCTTAAGATGGTTGAAGCATACAGATAAATACAAAAATCTGGCAAATAACTTAGTAAAATCGGGAGAGCATCATGAATTTTCTTGAAGAAAAGATTGTAAAAGACGGACTTGTAAAAGAGGGAAATATACTGAAGGTAGATAATTTCCTGAATCATCAGCTGGATGTGGATACACTGGATAAGCTTGGCAAAGCATTTTATGATGAGTTTAAGGATGAGGGTATTACCAAGGTGGTGACTGTTGAAGCAAGCGGTATTGCCATTGCCTGCATGACAGCCAGATATTTTAATGTTCCTGTGGTATTTGCCAAGAAAGCAAAGTCCATGAATCTGGATGGAGATCTCTATACCAGCAAGGTCAGATCTTTTACTTATGGCAAGGAATATGATGTGACTATCGCCAGGAAATTCCTTGGCCCTGATGACAAGGTACTCCTTGTGGATGATTTCCTCGCTATAGGCAATGCCATGAATGGTCTTCTTGATATATGCAGTCAGGCTGGTGCCCAGGTAGGCGGAATCGGTATAGCAATTGAGAAGGGCTTCCAGGGCGGCGGAGACGAGCTTAGAGCCAAGGGCTATAAGCTTATGAGCATGGCTATTGTTGAAGCTATGGATCCTGTAAATGGTGTCACCTTCAGACAATGACGCAGTTCTTCTTTGTTATCAAATGGTATACTTTTGTACCAGTTCACATAAACGTCTCATCTCGCCTCTTGGAAGAGAGAAGATCTGCCCGTTGTCCATGGTCACATGTTCGGATGTGACGGACTTGACATGCAGCACATTGATCAGGATCCTTTTGCCCAGAGGGTAAAAGAAATCTGCGGCAAGTCTTGATATCAGCTCCTGCATGGTGGAACGGACTACAAATTCCTCATTTCTCGTTACTATTTTCTTGTAATGCTCGGCGGATTCGCAGTATAGAATATCTCTAAGGGGGATCCTGACTGCGCATTTGCCGTCCTGTATCAGGAAGCTGTCATCTTCAAAACGCTGGCAGATGATAGACAGCGCTTCAAAGAATTCTTCAGGTTCTATGGGCTTTGCAATATAACGGGAGACCTTTAGCTTATAGGCGTCACGGTAATAGTCTTCAGATGCTGTGAGGAAGATTATCTCGCTTTTGCTGCCGTCAGCACGGATCTGACGTGCGATCTCTACTCCGCTTAATTCATCAATAAAAATATCCAGCAGATAAATGTCGAAATGTTTCTTCTTGATGGAAGAGAGCAAAGTAGCAGAATCCTGGAAAGATTCTATATCAAAGGATATGCGTTTGTTCTCCCTTGCAAATGTCTGAAGAAGGTGTGTGATTTGTTTAAGAGTGACGATCTCGTCATCGCATACAGCTACACGCAGCATATTGCTCCACCTCAGATAGTTATAGATAACATTTGAACTATTTAACAATAGGATATCACAATCACTGTAATTTATCAAAAGCTGTCACCGCGGCCGGTCGGTATATATAAAATAATCAAGATAACCCACCACCTTTAGGTGGTGGGAATATCTTGATTACGGGTGCGGGGTTATAAGCCCCGTACCCGTAGAACTGCGTCAGCAGTGATTTTATAACGAGCAAAAAGCGAAGCGTTTGCGAGTTTAACATTGCTGCTGCCCATAAGCGAGATCAAGTAACCGGCAAAACTATGCTAATAGGCAAGCTAAAGTTATAAATGATAATCACCGATAATCTGTATGGACATTTAGGATGACATAATTAACATATGTATCATGATATGACGAGATATCTAATCATAAGGAGAAATCTGAACATATGGATTCATATAACCCTGAAGGATCTATAGACGAGCTTACCGGCTTATCGAATTATACCCAGTTCCGTAATCTTGCACAGGATGTGATGAACAATCCGGAGCTCAGGAAGCAGATTGCTTTTATCTACTTCAATATCGAAAACTTTCGCTCGTATAATGAAAGATATGGCTCGGCAGCCGGAGATGACTGTCTGGTACTTGTTGCCCGTACCATAGATGCTTTTTTTCCTCAGGAAATCTGCGCCAGAATGGGTGCGGATCATTTTGCTGTTGTTGCGGACAAGACTGATATTGAGGAGAAGATAGAGGGCGTCTGTGATGAATTCAGACCCTTCAGAGTAGATACCAGGCTGCAGCTATCAGCAGGTATTTATCTGCCTGCAGATGATGAGTATGATGCTGTTACCTGTATTGACAAAGCCAAGGTGGCCTGTGATACCATCCGCAATGAATATGACAAGAAGTTTGGTTACTACGATGAAAAGCTGGACCGGACCTATCAGAGAGAGCGCTATATTGTAGCTCAGCTTGACAGCGCCATCGAGAATGGATATATATACCCCTATTATCAATCTATAGTTAGATGTCTTACCGGCAATATCTCCGGTTATGAAGCTCTTGCCAGATGGAATGATCCTGAGATAGGCCTTATTTCACCCGGGGATTTTGTGCCTATTCTTGAGAAGTATCACATGATCAAGAAGCTGGACCTGGCTATCATAGAGAAGGTTTGCATTGACAAGAATCGTATCAAGGCTGAGACAGGCAGTGATTCACCTACATCAGTTAACCTCTCCCAGCAGGACTTTTCCTTTGGTGATATCTTCACTGATGTCCATACCATAATCAGCAGATATGATATCAATCCCTCTGAGATCCATATAGAGATCACTGAGTCTGTTTTTTCCATGGAAAAAGATCTGGTCAATGGCTGCATCAAAAGATTCAGAGAAGCTGGGTATGAAATATGGATGGATGATTTTGGAAGCGGATTCTCATCGCTGAATACTCTTAAGGATTATGAATTTGACTGCCTGAAGATGGATATGAAGTTTATCCATGACTTTACGGATAATGAGCAAACAAGGACTATCCTGGAATCTGTAATGGATATGACCAAGCGCCTGGGCATAAAGACTGTGGCTGAGGGCGTTGAGACCAATGAAGCAGCTGAATATCTAAGAAGTATTGGCTGTGATAACCTCCAGGGCTTCCTCTATTCAAGGCCTGTGGATCTTGAGAAAACTATCTCTGATAACAGGACCAATGAGACCAAGGGAATGAGGAAGTATTATGAAGGTATTGGCAGGCTCAACCTCCTGTCATCAGAGCTTCCTCTTGGTATGTCTGGTGCCAGTGCCCATGATGATTTCTATGGCGCAGCTATGTCTATTGTAGAATGTCAGGGAGATGAGCTGTCCATACTCAATTACAATCCAAAATTCAAGGAATTTCTTGAGTCTATAGATATCAGGACTATCGAAGAAGCTAATGAACTGATGAGTAGGAAGAGAGGTCAGCTTCCATCCAGATTCCTCAATGTGGTGAGGATAGCAAGGAGCAGCGGCAGCTCACAGTCTGTGGACTTTGTTAAATCAGGGCAGAGTTGTAACTGCAGGTTTATACCTATTTCCAGCTACAAGAACAGGAGTGCCTTCCTAAATATAAGTATCAATCTGACAGCTACTGCTGATGTGAGCAGAAGTTCCAGACAGGAAGCTATGCTCAGGTTTGTATACTCCCAGTATAACAGGCTGGATCTGATAGATGTCAACGAAGATACGATCCATAACGTATATATCAATACTGCTCATAGTAGGCTCATAAAAAAAGGCAGCAGCATCAAGGATAGCTATAAAGAGTTTGCCATGGCATTTGTTATGGATGTTGATGTTGAAAGATTCCTTCGCTTTTATGATATCGCTAATCTCAAGGATCGTATTGAGCATACCTTTGGCGATTATGTTACAGACTATTTCCGTTGTCTGGGAGCAGATAGCAGGTATAACTGGCAGCAATTTACTGTTATCAGGGCTGACCTTGATGATCATGAGATGTTTCTCTCCTGTATATCTGATGTTGATATCGATAGGATACGTATGCTTCAGGGGATGGATGAAGCATCAAGGGATCTTCCACGTAATCCGGTATTTATGTGGCTTTCCAGCAGAGGTTATGCGGAGATACTGGGCTATGAGTCATATAAGTCGTTTTTGGACAACTCCTATTATTTTGAAGTCAATCTGACTCAGAACATTGTAAATGAGATGCATCTGGCGGGGGCTGATACCCTTCTTGGAAGAGATTACAAGGAATATACTACAGATTACGAGCAAATGATGAGGATCTTCCTGGATCTGACTACCAATGCTGATGATGAAGAGCGTCTGATGGAGTTCTATAGCAGAGACAAGCTCCTTCGTGAATTTGAAAATGGCAATAAGATAGGCTCCATAGAGTATTGCAGCTATCTGGAACATGGCCCTGTATGGCTCCATTCCTCTTATCAGATGATGAGACTTGAGGAGACAGGCGAGATCATTTGTTATTTCCTGACCTATAATATTGATACATACAAGAAAAAGATATTAAGTGACAGAAGAGCTCTGGAAAGGGATACGCTGACCGGCATATATAACAGGTATAGTGCTGTTCCCATGATCAGAGAATATATGCACAAGCATTCAAGCAGCCAGTGCGGACTTGTCATGATGGATCTTGATAATTTCAAGGAGATAAATGACAAATACGGTCATGAGTGCGGTGATAATATGCTCAAGGCTTTGGCCAGAAAGCTAGACGATAACTTTGGCATGTATGGCTTTGCCTGCCGCCTTGGCGGAGATGAGTTCATGGGCTTTATAAAGGATAGATCAGCACTTTTTGTAGAAGAGTTCCTTGCGAATTTCACTGCAAAGCCTGTTTCTATCACCTATAAAAAGAATAAGGTGAGCTGCACGATATCAGCGGGCTTCGTAATGTTCCCTGAGCACGGAAGAGGCTATCACGATCTGTATCGCAAGGCTGATATGGCGCTGTATAAGGCTAAGTTGGCCGGCAAGAACTGCTTTTGCAAATATATCCCGGATGAAGACACAGGTGATGATGACAAGATCCTCGTAAGGAATGAAGATATCATCCAGAATATCCCTTGCGGTCTGCTGGTATGTACGGTTAATAACGACCATGCAGAGATCATAAGTGTCAATGATATGGCTATCAACATGTGCGGCTTTACCAATCTGAAAGATTTTAAGGAATACTATAATAATTCCTGCGAGAATATCCTCTGGCCTGAGGACAGAGAAGAGCTCCTATGTAGATTCGTAAACTTCGTTGAAGAACATCAGGGTACCAAGGACGTAATGCACTGCGATATGAGGATCATATGCAGTGATAATTCTGCCAAGACTATAAAGGTAGCAGGCAGGGTCCTGCCTGATGCCAAGGGCGATAAGCTCCATATGGTATGGATGGATGAGTGATATGATCAGATTCCGCTCATTAGCATTAAAAATGCTAATGAGCGGTTTTTACGACATAGAAATGCATCCGTGCATTTCTGAGCATGTCGAAATGCATCCTTGCATTTTACGACATAGAAATGCATCCTTGCATTCTACGACATAGAAATGCATCCATGCATTTTACTCCTTATGCACTGTTTTCCGGGGGTGGAGCGGCCCTGCATACAAACCATCTGTAGTTCTCTTCATAGAATAGCCGTACCTCCCGGCCTGAGACCATGCATATATACATGATACCTATGCCGCCTGCATCAGTACTGGCAGCACGCCTACAGCTTCTGATCTTGTCTATATTGTAGCGCCTGCCATCCTCCCAAACGACATACTTGGGCTTTAGAAAGCCGTCTCTGGTAAAGACTGCTTCCACGTCTACATATACTTTCATCAGATTCTCTTTATCATCTACTCTCATAATTAGCATTTTCCTTATACATATTACGTATATTTCTCTTGAAAAAGTTACAGCATTAAGCTATCATAGTCTTAGCATTTATTCGTCTTGATTTTATTTTATGATTTTAAAATGCTAATGTCAACAGGAGGAGATATATGTCATTTGGAGAGAATGTTAGAAGAGCCAGGAAGAGAATAGGTTTGTCCCAGACAGAGCTGGCAGATCAGCTGGGAATAGCACAGAGGACCATATCCTCTTATGAGACTGATATCAGTATACCCAGGACTACCAAGCTGCTAAGAGAGCTGGCTCAGGTACTGGAGGTGGATCCCACAGAGCTGGCATCAGGTGATGACAGATTCCTGATGGAGGCCCAGGAGGAATTTGGCAGAGGCGGCAGAAGAGAGGCAGAGGAGCTTGTAAGCGAGCTTGCAGGCCTTTTTGCCGGCGGCGAGATGGAAGAAGAGGACATGGATACTCTGATGCTGGCAGTCCAGGAGGCTTATATTGATGCCAAGAGAGCCAGCAGAAAGAAGGGTATCGTCAGCGGTAAGAAGAGGAAGAATTAAGCCTTGCTAAATACTAATGAACATATAGTGGCTGCTGCCGATGAGCTGCTAAAGGATGCCGGGACAGGAGATCCCCATGCTCTGGCTTCTTTTCTTGGGATCGAAGTCAGGCCCATTCCTTTTAAGAAACAGAAGGGTGTGTATAAGCTGATATCCGGACAGCCCTATATTTTTATCAAAGAAGATCTTGATGAGGTCTCTTATAAGATGGTGCTCTTACATGAAATTGGTCATGATATGCTCCACAGGGATGCTGCAGGGGTGTTCTTTGACCAGACTCTTTTTGATACCCAGAACAGCCGCATGGAATATGAAGCTAATCTCTTTGCAGCGCACATTCTCATAACTGATGAGGATGTCCTGGAGTGCGTCAGCAGGGAGATGGATATCAGCCAGGCTGCGGGCTATCTAAGGGTAGACAGTAATCTCCTGGGGCTCAAGATATCCGATATGATCAGGAGAGGCTATGACTTCAGGAGGCAGGAGAGCAGGAGTGATTTTTTGAAGGACTAGCTGTATATGGCGATGAGCATGCCTTGCTTTTTATGGTTTTAAAAAGCTGCAAGCCTTGATCTATCAAGACTTGCAGCTATTATTTTATTCCTTATCTTCTTCGGGCTTGTCGCATACATAGCCGCATTCTGTATCGGAGCATACCAGCTTGTTGCCCTTCTCCAGCATCAGACCGCCGCACTGGGGGCATTTGGTCTTGGAGGGCTTTTGCCAGGTCATGAAATCGCAATCCGGGAAGCCGGTACAGCCATAGTAACGACGGCCTTTGCGTGTCTTCTTGATCACTATGTCGCCGCCGCACTTGGGGCAGGTAACATCTATCTTTTCAAAGTAAGGCTTGGTATTGCGGCATTCAGGGAAGCCGGGGCAAGCAAGGAACTTGCCGTGAGGGCCGTATTTGATGACCATCTTTCTGCCGCAGTTCTCGCACTCAATGTCTGTTTCTTCGTCTGCGATCTCTACCTTTTCCATTTCTTTCTCGGCTATATTTACAGCCTCATCCAGGTCAGGATAGAAGTTCTTGATGATAGTCTTCCATTTAACGCTTCCTTCAGCCACGCCGTCCAGGAGAGTTTCCAGATTGGCAGTGAAGTTGACGTTTACTATGGAGCCAAACTGCTCCTTCATGATCTTATTAACTGCTTCACCCAGCTCTGTTACGAATATATTCTTGCCTTCCTTGGTAATATAGTGTCTGCTCAGGATGGTAGAGATGGTAGGAGCGTAGGTTGAAGGACGACCGATTCCCAGCTGTTCCAGATCATGTACCAGAGATGCTTCTGTATAATGACCCTTGGGCTGAGTGAAATGCTGTTCAGGTATGAGTTCCTTGCAGCTAAGAGAAGATTTTTCATCGATACCCTTGACCAGAGTATTCTTCTCGATCTTATCATCCTCATCTGTATATACGTTCATGAAACCGTCAAAGACTGTCTTGGATGCAGCAACGGTAAAACGGCTGCTACCGGCATCTATCTTGACAGAAGTGGTCTCATATTTGGCTGCTGCCATTCTGCAAGCCAAAAATCTTCTCCAGATCAGCTGATAGAGTCTGAACTGGTCACGAGAGAGATAATCCTTGACTGCAACGGGAGTACGTCCTACATCTGTAGGCCTGATAGCTTCGTGAGCATCCTGGATCTTTTGAGCATTCTTGGCCTTGACTTCATCAGAGAGAAGATATTCAGGTCCGAAAGCTTCCTTAATGTACTGGCCGGCAGCTGCAATAGCTTCATCAGAGATACGGGTGGAATCGGTACGAAGATATGTGATCATACCTACGGTGCCGCTGCCCGGTATATCGATTCCTTCATAGAGCTGCTGGGCGATCCTCATAGTCTTTTGAGTGCTGAAGTTCAGAGATCTGGAGGCTTCCTGCTGTAGTGTGGATGTGGTAAAGGGAAGCGGAGGCTTCTTCATCCTTTCGCTCTTTTTAACAGAGTTTACTTTGAATTTGGCGCCTTTAAGAGATGCCATGAGCTGGTCCAGCTCTTCTTTGGATCCGATTTCTTTCTTTTCGTCGCCCTCTCCATAGTAGCGGGCTACCAGGGGCTTCTTTTCACCGGCAATATTCAGGCTGGCGTCCAATGTCCAGTATTCCTTGGGGATGAAAGCGTTGATCTCATCCTCTCTGTCGCAGATGATCCTCAGTGCTACAGATTGAACACGGCCTGCGGACAGACCTCTTTTGATCTTGCCCCAGAGAAGCGGAGATATGCGGTATCCCACCATTCTGTCCAGGACTCGTCTGGCCTGCTGTGCATCTACCAGGTTCATGTCTATTTCTCGAGGCTCCTTAAGGGCCTCCTTTACAGCATTTTTGGTAATCTCGTTGAAGGTAACCCTGTAAACCTTCTTGCCGGTATCCTCCAGCTTGAGAGCGGAGATCAGATGCCAGCTGATGGCTTCACCTTCTCGGTCAGGGTCGGTTGCGAGATAGATCTGATCGGCCTTCTTGACCTTCTTTCTAAGATCTGCCAGGAGATCACCCTTGCCTCTGATTGTTATATACTTGGGTTCGAAATCGTTCTCAATATCGATTCCCATCTGTGATTTGGGGAGGTCTCTTACGTGTCCGTTGCTGGCTGCAACATCGTAGGAGCTGCCCAGGAATTTCTTGATTGCTTTGACCTTGGTCGGGGACTCGACTATAAGTAATTTCTTAGTTCCTGCCATGATTAAAGATTCTCCTTTGGGATTATTTGAGTTGCGGCTTGCGGTCTTTTACCTCATAACTGCAACTTGTATTTTCCTATAAAAAAAGAATTCATTGTCAAGAGTGAACTATACACTTATTTTTACGATTGCGCAATGATAAAAAGAGCCCATTTGAAAATGGGCTCTTAAGATCTGCATATTTTCCGTAACTATTGTTCGGTTTTAAAGCTATGAGCCAGTTGCTAAAAAAAGAACACCTATGGATCAAAAATCAGATATTCAGCTTTTGATATAATCCTTTTTTAATTTTTTGACTTCGTCAAATACCACATCATTAAGGACCTTGATATAGGTGCCCTTCATACCGGAGCTCCTGGATTCGATGACTCCTGCTGATTCAAATTTCCTAAGGGCATTGACTATTACAGACCTGGTAATGCCTACTCTGTCTGCGATCTTGCTGGCAACCAGCACGCCTTCCATACCATCCAGCTCATCAAAGATATGGATGATAGCTTCCATTTCAGAGAAGGAGAGTGTACTGATGGCGGACTTTACAACAGCGATCTTGCGGCTCTCTTCGGCATTTTCTTCATTTACGGCGCGGAGCATCTCAAGGCCCACAACTGTGGTGCCGTATTCGCAGAGTATGATGTCATCGATATCATAGCTGCTGCTAGTCCTGTAAATGAAAAGAGTGCCCAGACGCTCACCTGCGATCTCAATAGGCGTAATGATAGCCTGGTGAACAGATGACTCACTACTTGTAAAGCCCAGAGTTTCCAGGTTGACATTTTCTTTGGTGGAGAGGATGTTGAGGAGCCTTTCGTTGAGCATATTATCAATAAAGCCGCCTACATCATCTACCAAAAGCTCTTCGATACTTTTGTTATCGCCTGTCTTGGCATAGCCCAGGACCTTGCCCTTTCTGGAAATGACCAGAACATTGGAACCAAGGGTATCGCCCAGGACTTCGCAGATATCATTGAAAATCACCTTGCCGGAATTTGAATTATGTAATAATTGACCGATCTTCCTTGTTTTATCGAGAAGTTGAACACTGCTCATTTGAATCTCCTTTTCAAGACGGTTTTGATACTATACAAAATATTCACACATTTCATATAGTATCACATATTAGTCGAATTTACAATGATAATGAGCGAAAAATAAACGATATAAGGGTAATTGTGCAAAAATTCTGACAATATAAAAAGGGTGAATATAAGTCGCCATTTGCTGTATTGATTTTATATTTAACATATTCTTAAATGGCGTATATACAAGGATGTATTATGATATGCTCTGAAGTACAGGGATGTACTTCAATGTCATATATACAAGGATGTACTTCATTGTCATACATTCCGATATATATACGGAATATAGTCTGTAAATTCAAGCTAAATACGTGAAAATTATTGCAAATTTACGAAAAATCGTATATCATAAATATTGAGTAATTGGATAATTTGTCGCGTTTTTTATGACTGTGATGAAATGTTCCGATAAGGGGGAATCTATATGATCAACTCCGGTGTATTTGATTATATTGACGTGCTTCATTCCACTGCTGATGCAGCCTGGAAGAGGAATGACATTATTGCCAACAATCTGGCCAATGCCACAACTCCCGGTTACAAGAGAGAGGATCTGGATTTTGAAGGTGAGCTGGCAAGAGCTCTTGGCAATTCAAAATACAGGTCTCTTGATGCCAAGGTAGCATCCTTAAGGGGGCAGAAGATCACGGGCAGGAGCTATTATGACAGTGCCAATTATTCCTACAGACTTGATCGCAACAATGTGGATCCTGAGCAGGAAAACGTGGAACTGGCTTCTAACCAGCTTAAGTATCAGGGCGTGATCACGTCTCTTACAAGTCAATTTCAGAATTTGCAGACAGCTATGAAGAATCCATCCTGATATAGATAGAGTCAAAGGAGGAATCTGATATGTCATTATTTACATCTTTTGATATCAATGCATCAGGGCTTACAGCCCAGCGCTTTCGCATGGATATCATATCCGAGAATATCGCAAATGCCAATTCCACCAGAAATGAAGATGGGGATCCTTATGTCCGTAAGGTTGTGACTTTTGCGGAAAAAGAGCATCCTTCACAATTTCAGAAAATATTAAACAGCAGACTAAGGTCATATTCCGGTAAGGGTGTAAAGGTCACTTCCGTAAGGGAGGACAATGAGACCCAAATGAATATTGTATATGATCCTTCCCATCCCGATGCTGATGAAGACGGATATGTAACCTATCCCAATGTCAATATAGTCACCGAGATGACTAATCTTATAGACGCAAGCAATGCATATCAGGCCAATCTCACCGCTTTTAATGCCAGCAAGAATATGGCGTCCCAGGGCCTGACAATGGGTAAGAGCTGATAAGAATGCAGCTTTTGTAAGTTTGGATGCTGATCAGACCTTTTTGGGAGCCTGATACAGCTTGTTAGATGCTGTAAGGGGGGTAAAAATGGCAGATATATCCACTATCACCAACGTAAGATCAGGTGCTATAAAAGCGGCAGAAGAGCTTTATAGCAAGGTAAAGAACCCTGTGGCAAGAGTGACTGATGACGGCAATACTTTTTCGATGCTCTTTGACCAGGCTGTGGAAAATATAAATACAACAAATGCCTACCTGTCTGATGCTGAAAATGAAGAGATCAAATGGGCACTGGGACAATCTGAGAATACTCATGATCTGACTATAGCTCTTCAAAAGGCATCTACGGCACTGCAGTATACAGTAGCCATCAGAGACAGGGTACTGACTGCATATAACCAGCTTATGCAGATGCAGTTCTGACATATAACGAGCCTTGCAGACTCCAGAATGCTTCGCATTCTGTCGTTTGGCGATAGTCGCCAAATGCAATCATTCAAAAATGTCTTTTTCTGTGCAAGCACAAAAATACATTTTTGAATGATTGCGCAAGGCTCGTTATGAAGAATATTCAAAAATGTATTTATTGCTGTATTTTTCGGGATGATGACCAGGGGAGGATCTTATGCCGGAACAGATTAAAAATATTCTTGATCGAATCAAAGAGTGGTGGAACCGCTTCACCACCCGTCAAAAGACTCTGATAGTTGTGGTGGCTGCAGCTGCGGTCATGACACTGATCATTCTGGTGACAGTTCTCACACAGCCAAATTATTCTTATCTTGTAACTGCTGAGACGCCTGCAGAAGCGTCTACTATCAGAGACCTTTTGCAGGAAAATTCCATAAGCTATCAGATCGCAGATGATGCTGTGACTTTCAAGGTACTGGATAAGCAGGTGATAGATGCCAGGCTCCTTCTTGCTGCAAACGGTGTACAGGCAGCTGATTATACTATTGATGCTGCTACCAATTCCAGCTTTTCCACCACGGAATCGGATAAGCAAAAGAAGTATGTGGCATACCTGGAAAATAAGCTGACATCTGACTTAAAGACCATAGAGACAATTGATAATTGCCGCATCACTTTACACGTACCTTCAGATGACGGGACGCTGATAGCTTCCAAGGAAAAACCTACTGCCAGCGTGATCCTGCAGCTAAATGATCCCGAGAAATTTACTGATGACAATGCAGCTTATGTTGCAAAGATAGTGGCTACAGCTCTGGGTAATGATTCTACTCAGAACGTTACCATTCTTGATACCTCCGGTAATATGCTCTTTACAGGTGAAAGCGATGATTCCATGGGAACAGCTTCCACCCAACTGACTTTGAAGCAAAAGATGGAAAAATACATCGAGGGTCAGGTAAAGAGTGTCATATTGGGAACTAATCTGTATGACAATGTAGAGGTAGCTCCCAATCTCAGCATGGACTTCTCATCCATAGAAGATACCAATCATACCTATACTCCTGTTGATGGCGGTTCTCAGGGGGTGCTCAGCCATGAAGAGAACTACAAGCAGTCCACCAGCGGCGGAGAGACAGGAGTACCCGGGACAGACACCAATGATGATACTACCTATGTGACCGAGGACAGAGACAATTATCAGTCCTCCACTTCAGAGAATGCCAAGGACTATCTGCCCAATGAGAGGATCACCAACACTCATACGCCTCCGGGCAAAATCAATACAGAAGATTCTTCCATATCAGTATCTGCGATCAATTATATAGTTATCAAACAGGAAGACTACAAGCCTGATGAACATGACGGACAAAGCTGGGCTGAATATAAGGCCAGCCACACGGCGCCTGTGGATGTGACTGACACAATAGATTCAGCTACTTTGATCAGGCTCCAGAACCTGGTATCCACTGCTACAGGCATAAGCAATGAGAATATAACAGTCGCTCTTTGCGATGAAAATGTATATTTTGACAGCGAAGGCCTAAACATATCAGTTACAGATGTGCTGCAGATACTACTGATCCTGGTGATCCTGGGTCTGCTTGCATTTGTAATACTCAGGAGCCTGAGAGCAGAACGACAGGAAGAGGTGGAAGAGGAGCCTCAGGAGCTCTCTGTGGAGCAGCTCTTGGAATCCCAGGCTGCAGAGCATGAGATGCTTGGGGATATTGAGATAGATGAGGGCTCTGAGACCAAGAAGCTCATAGAGCAGTTTATCGAATCCAATCCCGAAGCTGCTGCAAATCTCCTTAGGAACTGGCTGAATGAAGATTTTGGAATGTAAATACTAATATGGGGGAAGTATTATGGCATCTGACAACAGCTTATTGGAGGAAATGACAGGCACCCAAAAGGCGGCAGTACTCCTGATCGCTCTTGGTCCTGAAAAATCTTCTTTGGTATTTAAATATCTAAAGGAAGAAGAGATTGAGGATCTGACTCTTGAGATCGCCAACACCAGAAGCGTGTCATCAGAGGTCAAAGAGGCTGTGATCAACGATTTCTATGGTGTGTGCCTGGCCCAGCAATATATTGCAGAGGGAGGTATCACCTATGCCAAGGAGCTGCTTGAAAAGGCCCTTGGTGAAGACAAGGCTATTGATGTAATCAGTAAGCTGACTGCATCACTTCAGGTTAAGCCTTTTGAATTTATCAGAAAGACTGATCCATCCCAGATACTGACCTTCATACAGGAGGAGCATCCTCAGACCATCGCACTGATATTGTCATATATGTCACCACAGCAAAGTGCTCAGATCTTGGGATCTCTTCCTCCGGACAGACAGGCAGATGTTGCAAAGAGGATAGCTACCATGGACAGAACCAGCCCCGATACCATCAAGGATGTAGAGAAAGTACTGGAGACCAAGCTCTCGAGCCTGGTAAATCAGGATTATACAATCATCGGCGGCGTAGACGCTGTAGTAGAGATCCTCAATACAGTAGACCGTCAGACAGAGAAGCATATCATGGAGACTCTGGAGATCGAAGAGCCCGAACTGGCAGACGAGATCCGCAAGAAGATGTTCGTATTCGAGGATATCCTTATGCTGGACGACAGATCCATTCAGAGAGTGCTGCGTGATGTTGATAATTCCGACCTGGCTCTTGCATGTAAGGCTGCCAATGAACAGGTGCAGAATGCAATATTCAACAACCTCTCCAAGCGTCTGGCTGTAATGATAAGAGAAGATATGGACTTTATGGGTCCTGTAAGAATGAAGGATGTAGAGGAAGCTCAGCAGAAGATAGTAAATATCATCAGAAAGCTGGAGGATTCCGGCGAGATCATCATTTCAAGAGGCGGAGGTGGCGAGATAGTTGTCTAATCTTGTTAAAGGTTACTTTGTCAACCTGGAAACAGATGATGCCAGGGTAATAGATAATAATGAGCTGGTCAATCAGCTGATATTGGAAAAAAAAGAGGAAGAGGCAAAGCGCAGGGCAAAGCTTGCCGAGGCAGAAAACGATGCCTACTATGACGATTATGATCCTGATGAAGGCGATATTGATATGGAGAAGCTTGACAGGCTTACCCAGGATCAGTCGGGCTTTGAGGATATGCCGGCAGAGATGAACCTCACTGACTTTGGGGGTGAGCAGGATGATGTATCCCAGGAAGCGCCTGCTACCCCGGTAGTTCCTCCCAATACTCAGAAAGAGATCGACCAGATCCTTGATGATGCGCAGACTCAGGCGAATTCCATTGTTGCTGATGCCAGAGCCGAAGCAGAGAAGATCAGAAAAAAGGCCCAGGAAGAAGGCAGGAAGCAGGGCTTTGACCAGGGACTTAATGAGGGCCTTGCGGAAGCTGAAAAAAAATCAGCTCAGCTATTAAAAGCCCAGCAGGACAATCTCACTGCCGAATATGAACGGATGCTCATGACTATTGAGCCTGAGATGGTGGAGACTCTTACCAAGATATATGAGCATGTCTTTAATATATCTTTTAGAGAGGATAAGGATATCATACTTCATCTTCTTCAGACCTCCCTGTCCAGGATAGAGCCTTCGGGAGGTCTTATTGTCCATGTATCACCCGATGATTATGACATGATATTTGATGCCAAGAATGATCTGATGCAGAATGTGACCAATCCTGACATCAATATGGAGCTGGTGGAGGATCCCACTCTCCATGAAAATGAGTGCATTATAGAGACTGACGGCGGTATCTTTGACTGCAGCGTGGGAGTAGAGCTGGAGGAGCTCTCCAGAAAGATAAGGCTCTTATCTTACGACCGAAGAAAATAGAGGGAAACTGATGAGCAGCGGACTTATAGATTATGCCAGATACAAAAAGCTTGAGACCCAGACCTTCTACAGGACCAGGGGAAAAGTTGTAAATATTGTAGGTCTGACTATAGAATCCGCAGGTCCCGATGCCAAGATGGGAGATATCTGCTATATCTATCCCAAGCAAAAAGAGGATTCCTCTATAGTAAGACTATCCGGCAGGCCTACAATGGCAGAAGTAGTAGGCTTTGCTGACGGAAGAGTCCAGCTGATGCCCTATGAGAATACCAGCGGAATAGGATCAGGTTCCATTGTGGAGAATACCGAGTCTCCTCTTAGAGTAAATGTGGGAGACGGCCTTTTGGGACAGACACTGGACGGCCTTGGCAGGATAGACGGTACCAGCTTTGGACAGGGGCATTCATTGGAAAATGGAATATCCTATTCAGTTGAAAATCAGCCTCCGGATCCCATGAGCAGAGATCCCATATCTGAGGTGCTTCCTCTTGGCGTCAAGGCAGTGGACGGGCTCCTTACCGTAGGCAAAGGTCAGAGGATAGGCATATTTGCAGGCTCCGGCGTAGGTAAATCCACACTCCTTGGTATGTTTGCCCGTAATACAAAAGCCGATATCAATGTTATAGCCCTTATTGGAGAACGTGGAAGAGAAGTAAGGGAATTTATAGAAAGAGACATGGGACCTGAAGGCATGAAGAGGTCTGTGGTGGTCGTAGCTACCTCTGACAAGCCTGCTCTTGAGAGAGTGAAGGCTGCCAAGACTGCCACCTCCATTGCTGAGTATTTCAGGGATCAGGGCAAGGATGTACTTCTGATGATGGATTCGCTTACCAGATTCTCCATGGCTCAAAGAGAGATAGGCCTTGCCAGCGGCGAGCCTCCTGTATCCAGGGGCTATCCCCCCAGCGTATATGCAGAGATGCCAAAGCTCCTTGAAAGGGCAGGAAGGTCCGGAAAGGGATCTATCACAGGTCTCTATACAGTACTTGTAGACGGTGATGACTTTAATGAACCCATAACAGATACTGCAAGATCCATTCTGGATGGCCATATAGTCCTTAACAGAAAGCTGGCTCAGAAGAATCATTATCCTGCTATTGATGTCCTTCAGTCCATATCCAGATGTATGAGCGCTATAGCAAGCCCTGAGCAAAAAAGAGCTGCAGGACGTTTTAAGAATGTCATGGCAACCTATAATGATGCGGAAGATCTGATCAATATAGGTGCTTATAAGAAGGGAGCAAATAAAAATATTGATTTTGCCATCGAGATGATTGACGGAGTAAATGACTTCCTTCTCCAGGGAACCGACGAAAAGTTCACCTTTGAAGAGATAATGGACAAGCTTTTTGCTCTATTTCCTGATAATAAGTAGGAGTAGTTATGGCCCGTTTCAGATACAGGATGCAGAGCATCCTGGACCTTAAATTAAAGACTGAATCCCAGGCCAAAGCTGAATTTGGAGCAGCTCAGGCACAGCTAAATGAAGAAATGGCCAGGCTTGAAGAGCTTCAAAATAGGCGTGAATTCTATATGTCCGAGATAGTACGTCTCCAGACGGGGCGTCTGGATGTAATGGAGATCCGCTTTAATCAGAATGCTGTAAATAATATGGATGCCCTTATAGAAGCTCAAAAGACTGTGATAGTTAGGGCAGAAAATGCTGTAGATAAGGCAAGAGCAAAGCTCACAGCCGAGATGCAGGAGCGTAAGATGCAGGAGACTCTCAAGGAGAGAGCCTTTAATGAATATCTGGCGGAAGAAAAGGATGCCGAGTACAAGGAAAGTGATCAAAGGACCAGCTTCACCTACGGACGTAAGACTGTAGAAAACAGACGGAGAACAAATGGCTGATAAGAAGAAAAAAGAACCGGAACTGCCGGAATACTCTCTTCCTGATGATCCCCAGGAGGCCATCAAAAAGATAAAAGCTGACAGAAAACAGCTAAAGGAAGAACAAAAGGCCGCCCGTAAGCAGGAGAAACTAAGACAAAAGCAGATGGAGGAAGCTCAGGCCGAGCTGACAGGCGATAAGACTGCAGGCCTTAGCTCTTTTCTTGCTGTGGTTCTTATAGTTCTGTTGTGGGTGCTGCTCATGGCTGTCATGTGTAAGCTTAATATAGCCGGCCTTGGAGAACTGATGCGCCCTGTTATAGGTGATGTGCCTTATCTGTGTAATCTCCTTCCCGATAAAGATGATGAGCTGCCCACGCCTGCTTCCAGCGTATCAGATAACGGGATAGATGAAGCATATGTCAGGCAGCTGGAAAGCGAGCTGGCTCTGGCTCAGAGCAAAAATGCAAGTCTTGCTGCATCCATTGAAACTCTCACCACTGAGGTTGCCAGGCTCACCCCTTTTGAAGAGGAACAGCTATCCTTTGAAGAGGATCGCAAAAAATTCTATGAAGAGATAGTATATTCCGATAATGCTCCGGATGCAGATGCTTATGCCAGCTATTATGCCATGATCTATCCTGACCAGGCAGAGAAGATATATGCAGAGGTAGTAGCCAGACAGATCAGTGATGAAGAGGTCAAGACCTATGTGGCCGCCTTCTCTGCAATGGATGCCGAAAATGCTGCCAATATATTTAACAGTATGCAGGATCTGACCCTGGTTGCACGTATCCTCAATCAGATGAGCAGTGATGACAGGGGAGCTATATTATCTGCTATGAATGTGGATGTGGCTGATGCTGTCACAGAGCTAATGGAGCCTGAGAATCTTCCCGAGCTGTCCAATTACAGATATCGAAAGAGCAGCCTTACAGATGCCGATATTGTGGGCAGCGGGATCAGCGATACGGGCGCATCATCTTCATCAGAAGCTTCTTCAGCTTCCGGAGAAGCTTCGTCAAACTGATTTTTGATATCTTATATATATCCTCTTAAAGCAGGTTTTTGAGCCTATCAAAGCCTTCTTTAAGGGGATTTTTATGTGCAAAAACATAGCTTTTGACCATATTTGAGTGTTATCAGAAAAAAGATATTAAATAGTGCTTTTAAGCTGATTTTCTGATTTTTTAGCAGCTAAGTCTTATTATGCCATGAATGAAGGCCGATATAGTGATTGAAAGGTGTATGCATACGGATATGCATTCCGATCAGACCAAGATTCTTTAAGTATTCTAAGCAAATCCCCGACATGGATGTCAAAGATTTATATGGAAAGAAAGGAGGCATAATGCCGGGACTTAGTGCAGGCGATGTCAGTGCTCTGACAGCAACTCTGCAAACAGGCAGTGCCAGAGCACAAAACGATGTCAAAGCTGACAAAAATGACAAAAGTGAGTTCTCTTTTGCGGATGTAATGAATGATGCAAAGGTCGAAGTCGCACAAAACAGTAACAAGAGACAGAACATGATGCAGGATAATAACCTGCAGGCTGATCGCAATAAGGCTCAGCCAAAGGCAGAAAGCGGCCAAACAAAGACAGAAAAGACAGACGACAATCAGGCTGATAAGGATAAGGGCCAGTTAAAGACTGATAAGCCAGAAGAAAAATCTGTAACTAATGAAACGGGGACTGAGAGCAAGGATAAGAGCGAACTTACAGAAGCTGTCAAAGAAGAAGCAGCAAAAGCAGGTGATGAACTGGTAGAAGATGCTGCAAGGGAGCTTGGAGTAAGTCAGGATGAGATACTCCTTGCAATGGCAAATCTGGGGATCCCCCCGCAGGACCTGTTAAATCCTGAGAATCTCACCAGGCTGATAGTCGAGGTATCAGGTGACGAAGATCTCTCGGTAGTACTCACAGACGAAGACCTCTACACTAATCTTAAAGCACTTATAGAGAGATCGGTCGAAGTTAAGAGAGACCTGGCAGAACAGCTTGGTATCAGCCCCGAGGAACTGGAAAAGGAGCTTCAAAAGTTTACAGGTTATAAGCCCGAAGGTAACGAAGATCCTGCATTCTCAGGTGAGATCACAAAGCTCCTGGGATCAGAGGAAAAGATATCCGGTGAAACAGCTAGTCCTCTTATCCAGGCTAAAGACAGTAAAGAAACAGATGATGGACCAAAGGTAACAGTAAAGGATCTCAGGACAGATGCCTTTGAGGATAAGGTAGATCCAAAGCTTGCCAGTCAGACCTTTGATAATAACAAGGATGCAGATAGCGGTCAGAAGAGATCTTTTACAGATGAAGGCAGTAAAAAGAACGGCTTTGAAGAACTGATCCAGACCACTTCTTTGATAAATGAGAACAGAGGCGCAGGTGAAGTGGTTGCTAATGAGAGACCTGTATATACAGATCAAAGTCAGCAGACAGAAATATTCAGACAGATAGTAGACAGATTAAACGTAACTACAACGGATGAGCTTAGCAAGGTTGAGATGCAGCTCCATCCCGCAAGCCTTGGCACTGTAAAGGTAATGGTACAGCAGGCGCAGGACGGAACAGTAACAGCCAGATTTACAGCTCAGACAGATGCAGTAAGAAATGCTCTTTCATCCCAGATAGTACAGCTTCAGCAAAAGCTGGATGAGCAGGGTATCAAGGTAAATGCAGTGGAAGTGGCAGTTGACACCCACGCCTTTGAACAGAACCTGGAGCAGGGACAAAAAGAGAATAACAGCAGTGAAAACAATGCCCGTCAAAGCAAAACAAGGAGAATTAACCTTGGTGATCTGGACCTTAACATGGAAGATGCCGGGGAGCTGGACGAGACAACCAGGATCGCTGCTGAGATGATGGCTGCAAACGGTAATCAGGTTGATTATACAGCCTGATATGATCGTGGTTTATAGCAGTCAGCAAAGAAAGAAGTGAGGTATTAGCGTATGTCAGTAGATGCGATCGTAAAAGATGGTTCCGTGATCAACCAGTCGGGAGCAGCTTCTAATTCCGAAAACAAGGCTGTTGAGAAGATGAATGACTACAAAGAACAGTTCATGAGTCTTCTGGTAGCCCAGATGAAGTATCAGGATCCTCTGGAACCTACATCCAACACAGAGTATATTTCCCAGTATGCACAGTTTACACAGGTTGAACAGATGCAGAACATGGCAGATGCCATGACTCTTAATCGTGCCTCCGAGATGGTTGGCAAGACTGTTCAGATCGAGGATACCAATGATGACGGAGTAAAGTTCATCAAGGATACCGGTAAGGTAGACTATGTGACTTATTCCGCAGGAGATGCTTATGTGCATGTAAATGGCAATTCCTACAAGGTAAGCCAGGTGTCCAGCGTGCTGGATGACAAGTATTACTCGGATGTGGAGACTTCTGATGAGATCAGGAATATGATGAAGAAGCTTCCTGATGTGCAGAGTCTGACTCTTTCCAGTCAGGCTGATCTGGAAAGTCTGCTACAGGCTTTCAATTCCCTTACAACAAAACCCGGCATACTCTTTGAAGAGTCCGAGCTTAAGCTTATCGATAGCTATGCCAACAGATATGCTGAGCTTCTTCAGACTGCTTATGATGAAGCATCCAGGGAAGAAGCGCCTGATGAAGAAAAAGGCGCCATATCCGGAGTAGAGATGGAGTAAATAGAAGCTATCCTTCTATGAAGTTTCTATTATGAAGTTTCTATGATATGAAAGGAAGGCATATATGGATAGAATAAATCCCTCCTTTCTCTCCATAAATGAAGTCCAGGACAGGCTGCTGGGAAACGGGGCGGGAGCAAAGCCAATTGTAAGGCCTCAGGATGAAGGCGAATCATTTCAGTCAATACTTCAAAGAGAGGCCGGCAAAAGCGATTATCCCAGATTCTCGAGGCATGCATCAGCCAGGTTGTCAGAGCGTAATATCACACTGACTCCGGGGCAGATGGAAAGACTAAACGAAGGCAAGCTCAAGGCAGGAGAGAAAGGGATCCATGATTCACTGATCCTGGTTGACAGCCTGGCATTTATAGTAAATGTCCCAAACAATACGGTTGTCACAGCAATGGATGCGGACAGTGAAGATTCCGGCAAGATTTTTACAAACATTGACGGCGCAGTTATCGCATAACTGATCTGTTCAATGTTAGATATAACGGAGGTTTTTCTATGTTAAGATCAATGTACTCAGGTGTTGCAGGACTTAAGACCCATCAGACCAAGATGGACGTTATTGGTAACAATATAGCCAATGTTAACACCACATCCTATAAATCACAGTCTATCAGCTTCTCTGATCTGATGTATCAGACTACTCAGTCTGCATCAGGCGCCACAGAGACCAGAGGCGGTGTGAACGCCCGCCAGATAGGTCTTGGTGCTCAGTCAGCTGCTATTTCAACAGCTATTGATACTCAGGGTGCTACACAGACTACCAACAATCCCTTTGATCTGATGATCAGCGGCGATTCCTTCTTTGTAGTCAATAACGGAGCTCAGAATCTCTATACAAGAGACGGTTCCTTCTACGTAGACGGTGCAGGCAATCTGGCTACACAGTCTGACGGTTATTATGTAATGGGTTGGATGGCTACCACCGATCCTGATACCGGTGTTACACAGGTCAATCAGAACGGCGGTCTCACCAACATGCAGATCATGAGTGATTCATCCACTACCTATCCACCTGAAGGTACATCCCAGGCAGTCATCACAGGTAATATTGATGCCAAGGATGTGAATATCACATCATCTGCAGGAAAGACCCTGTCAATGGAATTCTATGACAATCTTGGCTATCTCTACACAGCTCAGTTTACTGTCAAGGACGTGGACGGAGAGAGCAATCTCTATTCCATGACACTTACAGATATCCTGGATTCCAAGGGCAAATCCGTAGGCAATGAGCAGCTGGCAATGGTACACCTGGGCAATGACAACCAGGCAGGTATCACTTCTCAGGTACCCGGCGTACTCAATAGCAAATACTACGTATCAAGCTATTCTACAGGCTCCGGTACTGCTAATTTTGCCATTACCGATTCCAACCTTGCTACCAAGGAAAATGATGCATACACAGGTATCCCTGTAGAAGGTACTCTGGAGGATTTGGATGATGCAGGCATCATCAATACTCTCTATGGCATCACTCTTGGAAGCGACGGCTTTAAGGGCTCTGATAAATACACCATGGACGAGCTGGGCAATCTGACTATCTCTCAGGTAAATGTAGCAAGCTCTACAATTCCCAAGTCAGTAGCCACAAGCGCCGGTTATGTAGTAGGTATCAGCGGCAAGACCGCTGCTATCCAGTACACAACTGCGGCAGGCGAGATCTCCATACTGGAGAAGAGCCAGATATCAGCTCTGTCATCTGAGAATCTCACAGCCATGAAGAAGGCATTTATAGACTTCCCCGAGAACTTCAGCTCAGAAGCTACATATTCCCTGGCAGCCAACGGCCAGACTGTTACAGTATATGATTCCACATCTACCTACCACTCTGTTAACAAGGAAGATGCAAATGCATATGCTGTCAGCGTAAATGATGATGTGGCTACCATCTCAAGCGGTAAGCCTGTTACCACCACTATCCGTAAGACAGGATATCTCAGCTCATTGTCTGATGACGTGCTCAAATACTACGGTATCGATCCTGATTCTATCCTGGATCAGTATGGCGGTGCTGCTACCTTCTCTATCTCTACAGAGAATACATCCACATCCTCAGGCTCATCCAATATGGGTGAGATGACCATCACCTTTAAGAATGCTACCAAGTCCGGCACTCTTGGCAGATCTGAGATCTATGATCTGACAGCAGATGTTGCAGGCGGCAATGTTACCTTCCAGTATCCTGATTCTGCAGGTCCTATCCTTACAGTTCCTCAGGAGGGATCTCTGGCAGGTCTTAATGACAATATGTACAAGCTCCTGTCATACTTTGGCATGACAGGTGATGAGAGCTTTATAAAAGCTGACAGTGAGTACAAGATCAGCGATTCAGGTAATACCCTGACTATCATCAACAATGAGTATGATGCTCTTGATCCTGCTGATAATATCTCCAAGCTGGGCTCTGTAACCTTTGTAGTAGATACCGAGTCAGGTACAGCAGAATACAGGAACGTAGGCGCAGACTCTACAGTAGTCAGCGGTGTCAAGCTCTCCGGTACCATCAGCGAACTGGGAGCTGATTTCCTGGCTGCCTTTGGTAATCCCGATCTGTCCGAATATGGTCCCGGCGCCAGCTATACTATAGATCCTACAACAGGTGACCTTCAGATCGCTACCAAGATAGGTCCTGTAGAGTATCCTCAGGCAGGCGGAGCAGAGCTGGGCGTTGTTAATTATGAGAACCTCTCATCTCAGGTATCAGGCGGAGAGGTCAAGATCACCTATTCTGTTGGCGGAACGGATTATTCCAATACCTTCCCTCAGACAGGAAAGCTCAGGGATCTGACAGCTTCTCAGCTGGCATTCTTTGGTCTGACTCCCGATACAACGGATCTGACCAGCGATTATGCTGTATCCAGTGATGGCAAGACCATCTCCATATATGCAGAAAATGCTGATTCCAACGTAGTCAAGAAGGCTATCGCCATGAGCGATGTATCGGCATCCTTTGACCCCAGCAACTCTGCAAATGTTATCTTTACAGATAATTCCGAAGTGACAGTGATAGCTCAGATCCCTACAACAGGTGCCGGCGGAGATCTGTCAATGTCTGCTCTGGCAGCCTTTGGCGTAGATACAGCTCTTCCTGAAGATGTGACCTATCTCATCACAGAAGCAGGCCTTACCGTAACCAGCTATGATGGTAAGACCTACAATGTAAAGGAGACTTCACCTGACGGTATCACCTATTCCGTAGACGGCTCTACAGGTATCATCAGTAAGATCACTACTGAGACCACCACAACCACAGGCAAGGTGGATGATCTATCTGACCTTGTTAAGAAGGCTTTCAAGATCACAAGCTCTGACTTTGACGAGGATGATACCTATGAGATGAGCATAGGCTCTGACGGTGTGAAGATGACCATTACCAACACAGAGGCCACCACAACCGTTAAAGAGTTTAAGCGTAATTCCATGATGCTCAATTATGATCCTTCCACAGGTGCTTTCACAGGATCTTCCTTTAGAAAGTCCAATGGTACCTTTACGGATCCCACAACAGAGAAGATCGTGCTGAACTTCAATCCCGATATGGAGGATGGACTTAATCCCTGGACTGATATCAGCATAGACCTTACTACCACCAAGAATTACAACTCATCAGGTACTTCCACACTCAAGGCTTCAAAGGGTGATCTGGAGAACAATAATACAGGTCGTATGATGGGTATCATGACAGGTCTGACGATCTCCACAAACGGTGAGATCCATGCCACATATTCCAATGGTCAGACACTGCTCCTTGGCCAGATAGCGGCAGCCAAGTTCTCCAATGCTTCAGGTCTTCAGAAGGAAGGCAACAACCTCTATTCATCAACCCTTAACTCAGGTGATCCTACGGTTCAGGATATCACAGTAGACGGCGGCTCCATTTCCACAGGCGTATTGGAAATGTCCAATGTTGATCTGTCCAATGAGTTTACCAACATGATCACTGCTCAGCGTGGTTTCCAGGCAAACTCCAGGATCATCACAGTATCCGATACTCTTCTTGAGGAACTGACAAATCTTAAGAGATAAAATATTATTTGGCACTATTAGTAATATCAAAAATGTACGATATTACAGGTAACAACGACAATATTTTAGGACAAGTCCCCCAATTCATGATATAATCTATTTATAAACGATTTATCGATTGGGTTGGGGGACTGGCGCATATGTGACCATTAAGGAGAGTGCGATGGATCTGGCGACACTAATATCCCTTGTTGGTGGCCTTGCTATTATCCTTATAGGTATTGCAACGGCCGGAGGTCTTCAGACAATTCCCAGCTATATCGATGTACCATCGATGATCATTACCTTCGGTGGTGCTTTTATCTGCGTATTCGGATCGCAGTCTGTACCGGGCTTTATCGGTGGTGTCAAGACCATCGGAAAAGCACTTAATGAACCTAAGTTTGACATGGCGGGCCTTGTTAAACAGATAGTTGAGCTGTCCAATACAGCCAGAAAAGACGGACTTCTGGCACTGGAAGAAGCGTCTAACAATATCGAGGATCCGCTCCTAAAGAAGGGCCTGGTACTAACGGCAGATGGTACAGAACCTGAGCTGGTAAGGGCTATTCTGGAAGCAGAGATCGAATCTATAGACGGAAGACACAAAGTAGGCATCAAGCTCTGGGAGGATATAGGAGCCCAGGGACCTGCCTGGGGTATGATCGGTACCCTTGTAGGTCTGGTAAACATGCTGAACAACATGTCGGATGCATCAGCCCTGGGACCAAACATGGCAGTTGCTCTTATCACAACCTTCTATGGTTCGGCGCTGGCCAACTGGGTGTGCTTCCCTGTTTCCAATAAACTGAAACTGAACAATGAAAAGGAACTGACCTATAAAGGAGTAATGGTGGAAGGAATCCTGTCCATACAGGCAGGAGAGAACCCCAGAGTTACAGAAGAGAAGCTTAAGGCATTTATGAGCCCTGCCGATCAGGCAGCATATAACGCTGCTAACGGTTCAGGCGAGTAATAAACGGAGAAGATAATATGAAAAAACGGGAAGAAGAGCCCCCGAAAGGGTCGCCTGCATGGGTGGGTACCTTCGGTGATCTGATGAACCTGCTCCTGTGCTTCTTCGTTCTTCTCTTTTCAATGTCCACTATGGACGCTGCAAAGTTCGAAGAAGCAGCTGCATCCTTTGCATCAGCCTTTAGTATATTCAACGGAGGCGAAAACGCTTTGGGCAAGGGAGCGCTTGTAGGAGACGGTGTATCTCAGCTTAATGCACTGTCTGCATATACATCCTCTATGGGTAATGCCGCCTCGGGAGAAGCGGAGGATATGACTGAAGCCCAGGAGGGTGATCAGTCTATGAGCGAGGACGGTACAAGCGAGCAAAGTCAAAATGCAAATTCAGATGCCAGAGCTGAAGTAGAACAGGAGCAGATGGAAGCCTCCAAGGAAATGGCAGAGGCTATTGAAGGCGATCTTCAGCAGGGTATGACTGAGGAAGAGCTGGCTGAACTGACTGCAGAGGAAGTAATATCTGATGTAATCCTGGATTACAGCAGTCAGTATGTGGAGCTGACCATCTCAGGTTCGCTCCTCTTTGCATCCGGCAAGGCTACAATATCAGAGGATGCCTATCCTGTACTTGATAAAGTGGGACAGGTCCTTGAGAGTTATGCAGGGGGCACAATTGAGATAGAAGGTCATACTGATAATGTTCCTATACATAATTCATCCTTTTCAAGTAATGATGAACTGTCATCAGCAAGGGCGCTTTCGGTATTCTACTATATCCTGGAGCATACAGGCATAGATGCTTCCAATATCAAGCATTCCGGCAGAGGAGCCTATGTACCTGTAGCTGATAACTCTACAGAAGAGGGTAGATCCAGGAACAGGAGAGTAGTGATCAGGATCTATAATCCTCTTAGTGCAAATTACTGATAGTGAGGTCAGACATGAAGAGAAATATGTTATCCATCATTATTTTGGCACTACTGATCATCAATATTGTACTCACAGCCATTATGATGGTCTCTGTTCTTCAGACCAACTCCAAGACTGCAGCTGTTGTATCTGATATAGCTGCAGCTGTTGAGCTTGAAGCCGGAGGCGGCGCGGGCAATGCTTCAGGTTTTGGCAGAGATGCCACCAACGTTCCTGCCAATGAGAGAGCAAACTATGATATCACTGATGTGACCATAGCTCTCAGCTCTCAGGATGATAAGGTACATTACCTGGCCTGCAGCGTGACACTTACCATGGATACTGTCAATGCCGACTATGAGACATATGGTACTGCCGAGATCATGGAGGGTAATGTCAGTGTTATCAAGAGTAAGATCAATGATGTAGTCGGCAAATATACCTACGAGCAGATAACCCAGGATCCTCAGAATATCAAAGAGACCATGCAGACAGAGATCCTTGAGACGCTTCAGGACTATTTCTCATCTGCGTTCATTATCGAAGTCAGCTTCAGCTCATTCCTGACAACATAAGCCTGATAAAGAGCTTGTAAGGAAAAAGATGCTGGCCTGTAGAGCTATTCTCATATAGGGGAGTGAGGTGAGAATAATTTGAGTGATGTACTAAGCCAAAGTGAGATAGATAACCTACTTGCGGCGTTATCTACCGGTGAGCTTGATGTTGAGGAGATGTCCAGGGCCGACGAAAAAAAGGTCAAGGATTATGACTTTAAACGTCCGGCCAAGTTCTCAAAAGAGCACCTGCGTACTCTGGAGATCATATATGAGCATTACGGTCGTCTCCTTTCAACCACGCTTCCTCTTTATCTCCGAAAAAATGTAATCATAACGGTGGAAAACTCAGAGACCGTTACCTTCTCCGAGTTTTCAAATGCTCTGTCCAATCCTGTTATTCTGGGTATTGTCAATTTTAATCCTTTGCAGGGACAGATCATCCTGGAGGTACAGTCCAATCTGGGCTTTGCCTTTATTGACAGGATGCTGGGAGGAGAAGGCAGTACTCTGGACAGGCCTCGTTCTTTTACTGATATAGAGATGCCCCTTATCGAAAAAATGGTAACCATCTGTGTACAACAGCTGGTTGAACCCTGGGAAAACGTAGTGTCTATCGATCCGCTTTTGGACAGGATCGAGACTAATCCCCAGTTCGCTCAGGTCATCTCACCAACCGATATGATCGCTATCGTCACTCTCAATATCAAGATTGGCGAGGTTGAAGGTCTTATGAACTTCTGTCTTCCTTTCTTTACTCTTGAGAGTGTTATGGACAGACTCAATACCAAGTATTGGTTCTCATCCATGCAAAAGCAAAATGATGAGAATGATGTGGAATATCTGGAGTCTCTGGTGAGACATGTAGATGTACCCGTCAAGGCAGTCCTTGGAAAATGTCAGGTATCAGTCAGTGATTTTGTACAGCTGCAACAGGGAGATATTATCCGCCTGGATTCACGAGTCAGTGATGAGATGCATATCTATGTAGGAGATATAGATAAATTCACTGCACTCCCGGGTACTTCGGATAATAAGTATGCTGTAAGAGTTACTTCTGTAATCAGAGAGGAGGAATAAGGGATGGATGGGACTCTTTCTCAGGACGAGATCAATGCCCTATTGGAAGGGATGGACACTTCGGGCAACGTGGGCGGCTCATCGGATGGTGACCTGGCAGCTGCAGCCATGAGCAGTGAGATAGATGAGAATCTGCTCAATGATACAGAAAAGGATGCCATTGGTGAAGTAGCCAATATCAGTATGGGATCTTCTGCGACCACGCTATTTTCTCTGGTCAATCAGAAGGTAAATATCACTACGCCTCGTGTTGAGCTGTGTAACTGGGAAAAGCTCATGAACGAGTACGAAAAGCCTTGCGTATTTGTACAGATCAAATACACCATAGGTCTTGACGGCAGTAACATCATGATCCTCAAAGAGCGTGATGTTATGATCATCACGGATCTGATGATGGGCGGAGATGGTACCAATATTGAAGGCTCTGAGATAGGAGAGCTGCAGCTCTCAGCTATATCAGAGGCCATGAACCAGATGATGGGTGCTTCGGCTACGGCTCTTTCATCTATGATCAATCAAAAGGTTGATATCTCACCGCCTCAGGCAACTTTCCTTGAGGCTATGGATACAGATCCCGGCGAGATCGCAGAATTCTTAAGGGGTACCTTTGTACGTATCTCCTTTAAGATGCAGATCGGTGATCTTGTGGATTCCTCTATCATGCAGCTCTATCCTATAGATTTTGCAAAGAGCCTGTATGATACCTTTATCTCCAGTGCAGGAGAGGATCTGGCTGCTTCTGTAAGCACTTCTTCAGCTCCTGAACCTGCTCCGGCACCTGCTCCCGCCCCTGCACCTGCGCCAATGCCTGCACCTACTATGGATGCTCCTCCCATGGGCCAGCCTATGCCTCAGCCTATGTACCAGCAGCCCATGTACCAGCAGCCGCAGATGATGCCTCAGCCCAATATGAACGTGCAGCCTGCCTCCTTCCAGAATTTCAGCATGGATGCCGGCATAGCCCCCGGAGGAGAGAATATATCCCTTATTAAGGATGTACCTTTGGAGGTAACGGTAGAGCTGGGACGTACTCACAAGCCTATATCGGATATCCTGGATTTCTCGCCGGGTACCATCATAGAGCTGGATAAGGTTGCAGGCGAACCTGTTGACGTACTGGTCAACGGCAAGTTTGTGGCAAAGGGCGAGGTAGTAGTAATTGAGGAAAGCTTCGGCGTGAGAGTTACGGAAATAGTGAAGTAGACGAGAAAACTATATCAAGAAAGCAGTATTTCCCACAAAAATTTCACCTAAGTTTTCAAAAAAAATATCTTGTTACCCGAAAATTGTGTTATTATCAATATAAGAGAAATTTTTATACGTTTTATAATATTTTATTAAAGTTATGTTTGTACCTGCCGATACTATTATGTAACCATTTATAAGGTGGTTTATTCAGCTCCCCCGGAGCTACCTACAATCTAAAGAAATGGAGACTTGGCGATGGCAAAGAATGTTTTAGTTTGTGATGATGCAGCTTTCATGAGAATGATGATCAAGGACATTTTGACAAAGAACGGCTACAATGTCGCAGGTGAAGCAGAGAACGGTGCTAAGGCAGTTGAGAAATATAACGAAGTTCATCCCGATCTGGTACTGATGGATATCACAATGCCCGAGATGGACGGTATCCAGGCGCTCAAGAAGATCAAAGAGACAGATCCCAAGGCTGTAGTGATTATGTGCTCTGCAATGGGACAACAGGCCATGGTTGTTGAAGCCATCCAGTCCGGCGCTCGTGATTTCATAGTTAAGCCTTTCCAGGCTGACCGTGTTCTGGAAGCTGTTCAGAAGGTTCTGGGATAATGGACGCGGCAGGATATGCTCAGTTCTTTACCGTCCTTTTGATATTCCTGCTGGTGGTTGGGCTGACCTATCTGGTCACCAAATGGCTTGCTTCCTGGCAAAAAGTGAAGACTGCAGGCTCTAACATAAGTGTGGTTGAGACCTATAGGATCTCTCAGAGCCAGTATGTCCAGATCCTGAAGATCGGAGAGAAGTATGTTTGTCTTGCGGTCAGCAAGGATTCCACAGAAAAGCTCTGCGAGCTTGATGCAAACGAAATAACGATTCCTGAAAATGAGAGTCCTTCTATAGGACTTTCATTTAAGGATATCTTTAAAAATGCCGCAGGTCTTGTCGGCGGTTCTGACAAAAACTAAGATAGACGGGATTCTCCCGTTTATCTTTTTTGTACATTTTCTGTTTGTATATTTTCTATTGACTGGTTATGAGGGGAGATAAGGGAGCATGACCGGATCAAATAATCACAATATGCTAAAAAGCTATTTGCATAGGGCTATTGTAAGCTCCTTGATCGCTTTGGTATGCGGAGCTTTTCTTTTTATTGTCCTTCCTGTGACTGCAGGGGCTACAGAAGTGCCTACTGAGATCACAGATACTTCTATATCGGATCCTACAAGAGAAAGAGAGAGCAATCTCACAGGCAGTCAGGGCGTCAGGACCAATATAAATGAGCCCGGCAGCGCTCAAAGTGCTGATGATCTCTCGGAACTTAATATTGCCAATTATGTGACAGTGACCTATGAAAATGGCAACGGCTCTATCAGCGGTCCCTTAAGGATACTGATCACTCTGACCCTTTTGGCGCTGGCTCCGTCTCTTATCGTGATGATGACCTCCTTTACGAGGATCATCCTTGTTCTTCATTTTACCCGTACTGCTCTTAATACTCAGACTGCTCCGCCTAATATGGTCATGGTGGGCCTTGCTTTATTCCTTACTTTTTATATCATGCAGCCTACTATACTTGCTGTATATAATGATGCCATTGTTCCCTTTGATAATGGCGAGCTCACCCAGCAGGAAGCTCTTGATGCTGCCATGGAGCCTATCAGAGAATTTATGTATCCTCAGACTCAGCGAAAAGATGTAGAGCTTTTTATGGAGATGAGTGGTACAGATTGGGACGGTACTCTTAAAGGGATACCCACATCTGTTCTTGTTCCTTCGTTTATGATATCAGAGCTGCGAACAGGCTTTATCATAGGCTTCCTCATCTATATACCATTTGTAGTGATAGATATGGTTGTGGCATCTGTACTGATGTCCATGGGTATGATGATGTTGCCGCCTACCACTATATCGATGCCCTTTAAGATACTGCTTTTTGTACTGGCAGACGGATGGAATCTGATAATCGGTTCTGTTGTGAAGACTTTTATTTGATCATTCTCCGGATATGGAGCTATGTACTGATTGGTTTACAGTTTGCTTTTATTTTGAAAAGAGGATGTGGATTATGGATGCTTCTGTTGTCAGCAATATTATCAGAGAAGGTCTCTTTATAGTGATCAAGGTATCTGCGCCCATACTCCTGGTATCTCTTATAACAGGTCTTATAGTGTCTGTATTTCAGACTGTTACATCTATCCAGGAGCAGACACTGACCTTTGTGCCCAAGGTACTTCTTACCTTTGCGGGCATCATTCTTCTTGGCAACTGGATGGGTACACAGATCACGGATTTTATGTATCAGCTTTGGACTAATTTCTCAATCTACATAAGGTGAAAAAGTGCTGGATATTAGTTTTAGCTATGGAGATCTGGAATATTTTTTGCTCGTAGTCATGAGGGTGTCGGCGTTTGTGTTTGTTGCGCCCTTTTTTAGTGCCAGAGGTATTCCAAATATGGTCAAAGTGGCTATTTCGCTTTTTACAGCTTCTGCCATTTTTATGACAATCAGACCTGATCCTGTCTATTATAATTCTGTATTTGGCTATTTGGTGATGGTCATCAAAGAGCTGATGACAGGCTTTATCATTGCCTTCTCGGCACTTTTGTGTATGCAGATAGGTGCTTTTGCCGGTCAGATAGTAGATATGATGACAGGTCTTTCCATGGTATCTGTCATGGATCCCGGCAGCAGCCAGCAGGTCACCATTTCGGGTGTTCTCTATCAGCAGTTTCTCATGGTCACTCTCATTATCAGTGGTATGTACAGATTCCTTTTGGATGCGCTTGCGGATTCCTTTGTGCTGATCCCTGTGAGCGGCATGGTGCCTCATTCTCATCTAATGCTGGGGACCATTGTGGAATTTATGAAGGACTATATGGTCATAGGCTTTAGGATCACTCTTCCAGTATTTATAGTGACCTTTTCCGTTAATATGATCCTTGGTATCTTGGCCAAGGTATCACCTCAGCTCAATATGTTTGCAGTTGGTATCCAGATCAAGATACTGGTTGGACTGTTCATACTCTTTACAACCAGCTTTATGCTTTCCGGAGTATCGGAATTTGTATTTGACAGGATGAGGGAGCTGATGACACAGTTTGCAAGCTCCATCAGCCCCTAGGGAGTGCTAGAGGCATGGATATTCTTATGGCTGCCCCCGGCAGGGAAAATCTAATTAAATACAATCTGCAGTTCTTTGCCAAGCAGGGCCCCGGCGGCGCCAAGACTGAGGAGCCTACCAGCAAGAGATTGCAGGATGCCCGCAAAAAAGGGCAGGTAGCCAAGAGTCAGGAGATATCTATTGCAGCTGATCTTCTTGCTTTTTTTGTTATGCTCAGATTCCTGTTGTCATTTATGGGACTTAGGATCCTTAATGTATTTCAGAAAATCTATAATGATATCCCTCATACCATCAGGATGGAGGAGGGCAGGGTCCCTGTAATGGCCCTTAAGAGCTCTATCAATTCCATGATCATAAATGTTGGAGTGCTCATACTTCCTTTTTTGCTCATTGGCTGCGCTATAGTCCTTTTGGCCAATTATCTTCAGATAGGCTTTAAGGTTACCTGGGAGCCCATGAAGCCTAAGTTTAATAAGCTTAGTCCCATTAGCGGCTTTAAGAGGATATTTTCGGTACAGTCACTATTTAATCTTTTAAAGGCTATACTTAAGATCACATTATTATCAGTGGTAGTATATATTACGGTAAAAGGAAGAGAGGAATCCATTTTCCTTCTCTATGATATTCCACTAAAGCAGGCCATTGCTTTTATGGGTGATCTGATCATTGAGATAGGCATTAAATGCTCGGCTGTATACTTTCTCATTGCAGCCATTGATTTCATATACCAGAAACGCAAATTCCATGAAGACATGAAGATGACCAAGCAGGAAGTCAAGGATGAATACAAGAATTCCGAAGGAGATCCTGCTGTTAAGGCAAAGCAGAAGCAGAAGATGAGAGAAGCCTCCCAGCGAAGGATGATGCAGAATCTCCCCAAGGCTGACGTGGTCATCACTAACCCTACTCACTATGCTGTGGCAATAGCATATGATCAGGACAATGATCCTGCGCCCAGAGTCATTGCCAAGGGTGCCGATCATATTGCCATGAAGATCAGAGAAGCGGCTGCGGAAAACAATATTGAGATAGTTGAAAATAAACCCCTTGCCAGAATGCTATACTCCAGTGTGGATATAGGCGAGTTCATACCTCCTGAGCTCTACAAGGCAGTAGCAGAAGTATTGGCATATGTTTATAAACTTAAAGGGCGAGTTTGACTATGGTTTTTCTTATGAAATAAGGAGTATAGTCCATTAATTGTCAGTTCAGTGATAAGCAGCAAATAATATACGAAATTTCAATCATTTATCGTTTTTACAAATGAAAATCTGATAAAAATCTGATAGAATTATAGATAGGAGTAGTGTAATTAAATCCGGAAGAAAGGGGGGACTTTCATGAATCGTAAGCGCTTTACCGAGCTTGTCTTTGATTACGGAGTTGCACTGTATGTGGTCGCTGCTCTTGTAATGCTCATTATCCCTATTCCTCCCCTTCTCATGGACCTGCTTCTTGCTCTTGATCTGTCCATGGCTTTTGCCATTCTCTTTGACGCCATGTATGTCAAAGAAGCTCTTAATATGAGCTTTTATCCCACTATGCTATTATGTACCACTGTATTTCGTATAGCACTCAACGTATCATCTACAAGGCTGATCCTTACAAGCGGTAATCCCGGTCAGGTCATCAGGGTATTTGGTGAATTCGTAGGTGGCGGCGACCTGGTTGTAGGTATTATCGTCTACATCATCCTGGTGGTAGTGCAGTTTGTAGTCATCAATAAGGGTTCTGAACGTGTATCCGAGGTAACAGCCAGATTTACACTGGATGCTATGCCCGGTAAGCAGATGGCTATAGATGCTGATCTTAATACAGGCGTGATAGATGATAAAGAAGCCAAGGCCAGACGTGAACATATCCAGCATGAAGCTACCTTCTTTGGTAACATGGACGGTGCTTCCAAGTATGTACAGGGTGATGCCATAGCGGGCATCATCATCACAGGCGTCAATATGGTGGGCGGTATCATTATGGGTGTCCTCAGGATGGGCATGACTGCAGGCGAAGCTGCAAACACCTTTACCATCCTGACTATAGGTGACGGCCTTGTATCTTCTATACCTTCACTGTGTACTTCCCTGGCTACAGGTGTCCTTGTTACCAAGGGTGCCGGTGAAAATGATTTTGGTCATACTCTTATAAACCAGATATTCGGTCTATCCAAGGTTATGTATCTGGTAGGCGCAGTTATTGCCTTTCTTGGCATTTTTTCTCCCCTTCCCACCGTTGTTTATGCAGCTATAGGCATCCTCTACATCGTAGGCGGCAGGCTTATGGATCAGAGGATCGAAGAAGCCCTTATCACTGACAAGACTGAGGAACAGGAGGAGATACAGGCAGAGGAGATCAGACAGCCGGAAAATGTAAATTCCCTTCTTCAGGTAGATCCCATAGAACTGGAGTTTGGTTATGGCATCATCCCCCTGGCTGACGTGAATCAGGGCGGCGACCTTTTAGACCGTGTTGTCATGATCAGGCGACAGATCGCTCTTGAGCTTGGTACCGTTGTTCCTATCATCAGACTAAGAGACAATATCCAGCTCAATCCTAATCAGTACATTATCAAGATCAAGGGTATACAGATATCTGAGGGCGAGATCCTTTTTGATCACTATATGGCCATGAATCCCGGTCATGTGGAAGAAGAGATCACTGGTATACCTACCTTTGAACCATCCTTCCATCTGCCTGCTATATGGATCACAGAGTCCCAGCGTGAGAGAGCAGAGTCCATGGGCTATACAGTCGTGGATCCTCCGTCCATCATAGCTACCCATCTGACGGAAGTCATCAGAGAGCATATCGCAGAGCTCATGACCAGGCAGGATGTACAGAACCTGGTCAACAATCTCAAAGAGAACAATGCAGCCCTTGTGGATGAACTGGTACCCAAGCTTATGAGCCTTGGTGAAATAGAGAAGGTGCTTCAGAATCTTTTATCAGAGGGCATCTCCATAAGGGATCTGGTATCCATATTTGAAACGCTGGCTGACTATGCGCTGTCTACTCATGATACGGATATTCTGACAGAGTATGTAAGGCAGAGCCTCAGGCGTGCCATCAGTAATAAATACTTTGGACAGGGTGAGACTACCAGCGTAGTGACCCTGGATCCCAAGCTTGAGCAGGAGATCATGGGAGCTGTAAAGCAGACTGAGACAGGAGCCTATCTCACACTGGATCCTGCAAGGACCAGAGCAATCCTTGATAATGTGGGAGTCATGGCAAAGAAACTGGAGGATTCAGGCAGAAGCCCTATTGTCATGACTTCGCCTATAGTGCGTATGTATTTCAAGAAAATGACACAGGATGTATACAAGGATCTCATAGTGATCAGTTACAGCGAACTGGAGCCTGATGTGGAGCTTCAGTCTGTAGGTATAGTGACTGCATGATATGGGAGAAAACTATAATCATACGCTGTCAAATTATTCTTTTAACAGCTGCAAGATAGCAGTGCAAAAATAACATCATGGAGCGTGGCAGATGATCATCAAAAAGTTTATTGGGAAAACTGAAGAGGAGGCAACCTTCGCAGCCAAGGCTGAACTTGGGGACGGAATCGTGGTAATGAATGTGAGACCTGTCAGAAAAGCAGGCTTTTGGTCATTTCTTCGAAGTCCCAAGACTGAGGTGACAGTGGCTCTTGAAGAGGATCCTGACGACACACCTTCAGCTAATGTAGTAAGGCCCGAAGGGAGTATCTTTTCCCCTGAGAGGAGAGAGGCTCTTAATCGTCTGAACATCAAAGTTGGCGAAGAAAATGAGCTGTCAGCAAACAGTGGCAAGGAATCCATGGCAGAGATAGGCAAGATGCTCTCCAAGGCAAGCAGAAACGGTTCCCTTCCGCCGCTCAAGGTAGGAGATAAGGTCTCTGTAACTAAAGCTGCAGAGGATAGTCAGGATAAGGATGCAGTGTCAGATAAGGCGGGGGGTGATGCTTTGCCGGATAAGCTTATAAAGTCTTCCCAGGCAGGCTCCTTTTTTGAGGGTGATCCGTCTAAGGAAGAGATATCCAAGAAGCTTGATAGCCTTCATACACTTTTGGAAAAGAATATCAAAAACGATTCCTCGGTATCTGACAAGGATAAAGCTGATCCAAATGCTCTCTCAGCTGCCAATGGCGCGGTGCTTCATACAAAAGGCGAGACTCTTCCTGATGAAATGATGAATTTCATAAAGCTACTCTATAACACCATGCTGGAAAATGAGGTAGATGAGAGATATGCAAATGAGCTTACAGATGAAGTAGAGAAATTTGCAAGGCCTGGCCTTCCTCTTGAATACACTCTAAGTAATGTTTATCAGAAGATGATACTCAAATTTGGCAAACCCGAAGAAATAGAAGCTTCAAAGAACGGTACAAAGGCTCTTATATTCATAGGACCCACAGGAGTAGGCAAGACTACTACAATAGCCAAGCTGGCATCACTTTTGTCAATCACAAAGGGCAAGAAGGTGGCCCTTATTACACTGGATACCTATAGGATCGCTGCTGCAGAGCAGCTAAGGACCTATTCCGGCATATTAAAGATCCCCTTCAAGATAGTATATTCGCCGGAAGAGATGGCCTTAGCCATAGCAGGCTTTAAGGATATGGACTTTATTCTCGTGGATACGGCAGGCCATTCTGTGAGAAACGATGAGCAAAAGGATAATACCCAGGCCTTTGTGGAAGCGCTTCAGAAGGTATGTGATACAGATATTTTCCTGGTAATGAGCGCTACTACCAAGTACAGGGATCTCATAGAGATATCCGATGCTTATAAAGACATGTTTGATTTCAAGCTTATTTTTACAAAGATGGATGAGACAAGCTTCGCCGGCAACCTCTATAATATAAAGCTCCATACCGGCGCGCCCATGTCCTATATTACCAATGGACAAAATGTTCCTGACGATATAGCTGTCTTTGATCCTCAGATGATTGTCAAGAGTCTTCTGGGCGGCAAGACCCGCGTGTAAGGGATTACAAAAGATCGAGGTAGAATATGGCAGATCAGGCAACAAAGCTTAGAAGGATAATCAAAAATACATCTTCAGCTGCGCAGACCAGGCCCCTTGCCAGAGTCATAACCGTTACCAGTGGCAAAGGAGGCGTGGGCAAGAGCAATGTGGCTATAAATCTTGCAATACAGTTTCGCAAGATGGGGCAGAGAGTGATCATACTGGATGCGGATTTTGGCCTTGCCAATATTGAGATCATGTTTGGTACTGTGCCAAAGCACAATCTTTGTGACCTGATCTATCAGGGCAAGAATATCAAGGAGATCATTACCTGGGGGCCCATGGGAGTAGGCTTTATATCCGGAGGCTCCGGTATATCCGGTATGTACAACCTCTCCAGAGATTATTTGGTTTATATAATTGTTAACCTTGCTGAACTGGACGCAATCGCCGATACAATAATTGTGGACACCGGCGCGGGTATTTCCGATGCGGTACTTGAGTTTTTGGTTGCAAGCGGTGAGATAATACTGGTCACTACGCCGGAGCCTACATCCATTACTGATTCCTACTCATTGCTCAAGGCCCTTAATCATCATCCCAGATTCTCCAGAACTGATACGGTGATCAAGACTGTCAGCAACAGAGTGGAGTCTGAAGCGGAAGGAGAGCAGCTTTATCACAAGCTTAGCGCTGTATCCAACAGATATTTAAAATTACCACTTACCTATCTAGGAGCTATACCACAAGACCCTCAGCTGGCCAAAGCAGTAATGCAGCAGCTTCCGGTTTCGCTGGCTAATCCGTCAGCAAAATCGGTGAGAAGTTTTGAAAATATAGCTCAAAAGCTGTGTCCGGGACAGGGAGCTTCGGAGATGGTCAGGACCAGAGGTATGGCAGCGTTCTTTTCACATATCATCAAGAGCAGAAAACTGGAAAATGAGGCAGAACTGACTTCTGCCAAAGAGCCCGCTTCTATTGCAGGAAGGACAGGGACTTCCGGCTAAAATATATACATAAAGGGGAGACAAGAATGCTATCCGATTACATCAGTCCGGGCAACAGAATTGAATTACACGCTTATACCGGAGGTTGGAAGGAATCTGATTCCAAGAGGGTATATGCCAGTAAGGTTTATGACATCATGACGGATGAAAGCATGGATGTTATGATGCCGGTGGAAAAGGGGCAGCTGCAGCTATTGCCGCTTGATTCAGTCTACAATGTTGTTTTTTATGCAGAGAAGGGACTATTTGAATGTTATGCCAGAGTTGCTGACAGGTACAGATCAGCCAATATGTATATACTGACACTGGATATCACAAGTCCTCTGCAAAAGCTTCAAAGAAGAGAGTATTACAGGTTCTCCTGCAGTCTGAATCTCTATTTCAGACTCCTTACCCAGGAGGAAGAGGACATCCTGAGGGATAATCCTTTTAGCAGATTTGAACCGGGAGATGATCTTAAAAAGGCCTTTGTAGTAGATATCTCCGGTGGAGGACTGAGGTTCGTATCTGATGAGCTATATGAACCGGGAAGCCGCATATTCATGACCTTTAAGCTACCGGCAGGCGGGATGATCAAGGATTATATGATGCTGGGGCGTATCATATTGTCGGATGAGATTGAGGGTAGGCCCGGGACCTTTGAACACAGGGTCCAGTATACCAATATAGATGAAGATAACAGAGAAGATATAATCCATTATATCTTTGAAGAAGAGCGAAGGCTAATGCGCAAATGACATAGAAGTGCATCCATGCACTTCTGAACATGTCAAAATGCATCCTTGCATAAAATGACATAGAAGTGCATCCATGCATAAAATGACATAGAAGTGCATCCATGCAATAACGACAAGACGATTAGGAGTTGACGAAATTATGAAAAAAATTTTCCTGGTAGATGACTCTGCACTTATGAGAAGTGTCCTTAGTGATATCATTAATTCAGACTCAAGATTTCACGTAGAAGCTACAGCCAGGGACGGTATCGAAGCTCTGAATATACTAAAAGAAAACAATATCTTCGATGTCATGGTCCTTGATGTGAATATGCCTAAGATGAACGGCATAGAGCTTCTTAAGGAGATCAACAAAGAGGGTATCAGGATTAGAGTCATGATGGCTTCCACAGATACTCTCGAAGGAGCCAAGGTCACTATGGATGCCCTGGATCTGGGGGCCATAGACTTTGTACACAAGCCTGACAGAGCATCGGCTTGCAAGAGCGCGGATTTTTCTGATGAGTTCCTGTCCACTCTTGGTTCGGTTAGTATCAGTAAAATTCCGAATGTTATTAACAAAACTCCGAAGTTTGCCGATATAAAGAAAGATAAGCAGATCCTGAAAGTAATAGAGAAGCACGCTTCCAATGTTACAGGTAACAGGATTGTGGCTATTGCTTCATCTACAGGCGGACCCAGAGCTCTTCAGTCCGTTATTCCTAAGCTTCCAAAAAACCTCAAGGCACCTGTTGTGCTGGTACAGCACATGCCTGTGGGATTTACGGCATCTCTGGCTCAGAGACTGGATTCACTCTCTGAGATAGCTGTCAAGGAAGCAGAAGATGGTGAAGAGATCAAGGATGGAACAGTATATATTGCAAGAGGCGGCATCCACATGTATGTGGAGAAGAATGCAAGCGGCAAGAGCATCATCCGTTTTAAGGATGGTCCTAACAGAGAGGGTGTAAAACCCAGCGCTAACAATATGTATGAATCTCTTGCGAATTGCCCTTACGATCAGGTGGTATGCGTAGTCCTTACCGGTATGGGCGCAGACGGAACAGAAGGCATCAAAAACCTTAAGGGTTCCAAAAAGGTACATGTTATATCTCAAGACGAAGCCAGCTGTACAGTATACGGAATGCCCAGAGCTGTAGCTGTGGCAGGACTGTCAGACCAGGTTGTGACTCTTGAAGATATTGCACAGGAAATAGTAATGAATGTCGGTGTGAGGTAGATCATAGTCTATAATGCGCCGGCGAACACACATTTCATTCATCTTCGATATGGAGGATTATTATGGATGTATCTCAATATCTCGGCGTGTTTCTAGACGAAGCAAAGGAGCATATCCAGACTCTCAATGATGCTATCATGACTCTGGAAGATGATCCCACCAATGAAGAATGTGTCAACGAAATATTCCGTTCGGCGCATTCCATGAAGGGTATGGCCGGCACCATGGGCTACAAGCGCATGCAGCAGCTGACCCACGACATGGAGGATGTTTTCTCTGATGTTCGTAACGGTACTCTTAAGGTTGACTCCCATATGACTGATACTCTGTTCAAATGTCTGGACGCAGTTCAGGGCTATGTGGACAATATTGAGAGTACTCAGGATGAAGGCACTGAGGAAAACGCTGATCTTATACAGGCACTTGCTGATATAAGAGCCGGTAAGACCGGTGCTTCCGCTTCCGGCGATTCTGAAGCTCCTCATGAAGAAGCTACATCAGACGAAGGCGCTTCTGCTGCAGTTCCTCATGGCAACTGGAAGCTGGTACCTCTCTCTGACAAGATGAGAGAGACTGTGAGAGCAGCTATTAAAGAAGAGAGCCGTAAGGCGTATGGCCTTACTATCAAGATACAGGAAAGCTGTCTTCTTAAGGCTGCAAGAGCATTCCTTGTATTTAAGGGGATTGAGGATGTTGGCGAAGTAGTAGCTACAGATCCTTCTACTCAGGATATTGAGGATGAGAAGTTTGATTTTACTTTCTCTATGGTCATACTCACCGATACAGATGATATGGAGAAGATCGCATCTATAGCAAAGAGCGTATCAGAGATAGAGTCCGTTGATATAGGTGAATTTGATCCCGATGCTCCTCTTCCTGCAGCAGCTGAAGAAACTACTGTTGAAGAAGCTAATGCAGCTGAAGCAGCTCCCGCACCTGCCGCTGCGCCGGCACCTTCTCCCAGCCCTGCACCTGCTGCTGCGGCTCCTGCAGTTAAGAAAGAGGATAAGGCTGCACCTGCCAAGAAGGCAGTTGCAAAGCCTGTTGTAAACAGGACCATCCGTGTAGATACAGAGAAGCTGGATATTCTCATGAATCTGGTATCAGAGCTTATCATAGCCAAGAACTCACTGATATCAGCTACAGAGTCTGCCGGCGTTCAAAACGGCAATGTCAATGAACAGATCGAATATCTGGAATCAGTTACTACCAATCTTCATGAGTCTGTCATGAAGGTTCGAATGGTACCTATTGAGAATGCACTGCAGAAATTCCCTCGTATGATCCGTGATCTGAACAAGTCGCTGGGCAAGAAGATGGAACTGACCATGACCGGTGAAGATACAGAAATGGACCGTACCGTTGTGGATGAGATCGGTGATCCTTTGATGCACCTGCTTAGAAACAGTGCTGATCATGGTATTGAAGATGCTGAGACCAGAAAGGCTCATGGCAAGCCTGAAACAGGACAGATATTCCTGCATGCTTTCCAGGATGGCAACTCTGTTGTCATTGAGGTTGGAGATGACGGTAACGGTATCGATTCCCAGGTAGTCAAGAACAAGGCTATCGAAAAAGGTATCGTAACAGAAGAAGAAGCCAATATGCTCACAGAGCAGCAGTGTATAGACCTGCTCTTTAGCCCCGGATTCTCAACTGCCAAGCAGGTATCTGAGATCTCAGGAAGAGGCGTGGGACTTGACGTTGTTAAGAGTAAGGTAGAGTCGCTCTCCGGTGAAGTATCCGTTAAGACCAAGCTTGGTGAAGGTTCCACCTGGGTTATCCGTCTGCCTTTGACACTGGCTATTATCCAGGGTCTGATGGTAGAAGTCGGAAATGAGAAGTATGCTATTCCGCTTGATTCCATTCAGTCCATTGAGAGTGTTCCCGAATCGGATATCAAGTTTGTATCCAACAAAGAGGTTATCAATCTCAGAGGCAGCGTTACAAGGCTTATCCGTATGAACGAAGTCCTTGAGAACGAGTCAGTACACAATCCTAATGAGGATCTTATAGTAGTTATTGTCAGAAAGGGTGACCAGCAGATAGGTCTGGTGATCGACAAGCTGGAGGGCCAGCAGGAGATCGTTATCAAACCTCTGGGCAGATACATGAACAAGGCCAGATTTATAAGCGGTGCTACCATCCTGGGCGATGGTGAGATCGCACTGATCCTTGACACTAACGCTATCGTATAAGAGATTGGAGGCATGTGATGAACGAACTTCGTGATACAGTTGATATCGGTGAAATAACTCAGTATATCATCATCAGGCTTGGTGACGAGCAGTATGGAATTGATATCAAATTCATTGATAATATTGTCAGGATGCAGAACATCACCAGGGTTCCCAAGATTGATGAGTACTTTAAGGGAGTGATCAACATAAGAGGTGTTATTGTGCCTGTTATGAGCATCCGTATCCTCATGGGAATGGATGCTGATGATCTCACAGACAAGAGCAGGATCATCATCCTCAAGATCGGTGACGAAGGAGAGCTCCTTGGCATCATCGTGGACCAGGTAGACCAGGTGCTAAATATCGGCTCCAAGAACGTTGACAAACTCTCTCTTGATGACAAGAGCAAGAAGGCCAACGGACGCTTCATTTCCGGTGTAGGCAAATATGAGGGCGGACTGGTATCCATCCTTGATCTTGCTTCCCTGGAAGTTGATAAGTAAAAAATAAAATTGCGTATAAATAACAATTTTTCGTGAAAATGTGATACCATAAAGAGAGAACTATTCTTCTCTCTTTATGGTATTTCAGCTTAATGCATTGTTTCTTTTTGCAGGAGGATCACAAGTGGGAAATCTTAGTCTTGACGCACTATCTGAGCAGTATTTTGATGTACTCAAAGAATTGGGGAATATAGGCGCAGGTAATGCGACTACTGCTCTGGCTCAGATGCTGGGAGCCAAGGTGGATATGTCTGTTCCTCAGGTTAGGCTTCTGGAATTCAAGGATGTAGGAGACAGTATGGGCGGTGCCGAGCAGATCATGGCTGGCATCTACCTTCGCATGGAAGGAGATGTGGACGGCTCTATCATGTTCCTGTCCGGCCAAAAAGAGGCCAGGTATCTGGTCAATAAGCTTATGATGCAGAATACTCCCGAAGATGCTGAGTTTTCTGAGATTGAGCTGTCTGCTCTTAAAGAGATCGGTAATATCATTACCGGCTCATATCTTAATTCGCTTTCTACTATGACAGGTCTTAAAATGATCCCTTCTGTACCTTATCTTGCGGTTGATATGTGCGGAGCTATCCTGTCCGTACCCGCTATTGAATTTGGTCTGATGGGAGACAAGATCCTTCTTATCGAGACAGAATTTTCCGATGACATTAAATTGAACGGCTACTTCATACTATTGCCTGATATAGAAGGCTACAAGAAGATATTATCATCTCTGGGAATGAATCTTGAAGATTTTCAGTGATGTCTTATAAGCACGATTATATTTGCCGGAATATTCCGGTACTCCCTGAATGGGAGTAAGCGATTACTTGAATGATTGTCATAAGGGGTAATATATGCCGGATATAATTAAAGTTGGAATGGCTGATCTTAATACATGCAAAGCACCTGACGGAATCACAACTTTGGGACTGGGCTCTTGTGTAGGCATCGCGATCAGAGATCCGGTCACCAAGATAGGAGGCCTTGCTCATATAATGCTCCCTGATTCCACGGAGATGAAGCAAAATAGCAATATCCCTAAATTTGCGGACACCGGGATCAGGGAATTGGTTTCCAGACTGGAAAAGCTGGGAGCTTCAAAGAGCAGAATGGTCGCCAAGCTTGCAGGTGGTGCGACTATGTTTTCCTTCCAGTCTTCGGGAAATACGATGAAGGTTGGTGAGAGAAATGTAGAAGCCTCTATTAAAACTCTCAAGGAGCTGAATATCAAGATTTTGGCCCAGGACACGGGACTTAATTTCGGACGCACAGTTATCTTTTACCCGGAAAACGGCGATTATGTGATCAGGGCCGTGGGTAAACCTGAGAAGATAATCTAAGGTAAGAGCCATGAGTGATTCTCAGAATATAAATGCTGAAGAAAATGAGAATGCTGCTGAAGATCCAAATGGTCATCGTCATATGAATCTGGATGAGACCAAGGTGGAGTATCTGATCAAATGCATTCGTAGAAATGAAAATGCCGAGTCCAAAAAAGACATGGTAAAGGTGAACTATAAGATACTGCTAAATCCTAAGCTCCGACTTGTGAGACCGTTTATGGTACTCTTTGGGACGGCAGTGGTAGCTATTGTCACCTATTTCAGGCGTTTTCCTGTGGGAAGGTGGATCGTGTGCGTATGTGCTACGCTGGTCCTGTTCCTTCTCTTAGGGACCATAATGGAATACCTTCTTGAGAGTTATATGCTCCAGATAATCAGGAAGGAAATTGATAAGCGCCTTGAGGAGATCAAGGAGAAGGAAAGACTTGAGGAAGAAGAACGGATAAGGCTTGCGAGAGAGGAATTTGAAGCTGCTACCAATCAGTAAAATATCTGTATTGCTACATATAATCTAGAGCGTGGGGGTACGACTAATGGATGAAGCATCCAGGAACAAGCTTTGGAAGGAATACAGCAAGAATAAAACACAGGAACTTAGAGAAACACTTATACTTGAATATGCTCCCCTTGTAAAGCTGGTTGCCGGCAGACTGTCTATGTATCTGGGCTTTAACGTAGAATACGACGACCTTGTAGGTTATGGTATTTTTGGCCTGATAGATGCCATAGACAAGTTTGACATGATGAAGGATGTCAAATTTGAGACATATGCCAGCCTCAGGATCAGAGGAGCCATATTGGACCAGATTCGTAAGATGGACTGGATACCCAGGACCATAAGGGATCGTCAGAAGAAGATAGATCTGGCGATAAAAGAAGTAGAGGCAGAGTCTGGTCATGTGGCTACCGATGCAGAGGTGGCTGCCAGAATGAACATTACAGAGGATGAGTACCTTAGCTGGCAGAGCCAGATGAAGGTGACGGGCGTTATCTCTCTGAATGAATTTATGGAGCAGGGCTCTGATATACCTGAAGACCACAACAGGACTTCCAGGTTTGATAAGCCGGAAGAAGTTGTGGAAAAGGCTGAACTTAAGGAGATGCTCCAGGAAGCTCTGGAGATGCTCACCGAAAAGGAAAAGAAGGTTGTCCTTCTGTACTATTATGAAGAACTCACCTTGAAGGAAATAAGCAATATCCTGGAGGTGTCCGAGTCCAGGGTTTCCCAGCTCCATACCAGGGCTCTTCAGAAGATGAAAGTAAAAATGGGCAAGTATATGGGTATTCTTACTGACAGATTATGACTTCTTTGATCAGTTTATCAGGAGGAACGCTATGAACGGGTATTTTCAGCTCGTACATTCCAAGGCAGGCACCGGAGTAATTGTGTATCCGCCTACAGATGGCGGCGTGGATGTTACTACAGGTGAGATAACCAGATATCTTGAAAAGCATAAGATTGGTTATGATGTCATCCAGATAGACAAGGCTGTCAAAGAAAAGAAGGCAAAGGAAGAGTATTTTACTGTAAATAAGACCAATCCCATCAGTGAAAGCTATACTCTTGATGTGTCCAAGGATCTGATGACTGTGACCCTTAGGTTTTATGCTCCTTCACAGGGGGCAAACCTTACTGATTCCAAGGAAGTATTTAATGAGCTGAATCTCAAGAAGATCAAATACGGAGTAAATAATGAAGCTATAGAAGGCTTCTTTAAGAACAGAGAGTATTGTACAGATATAGAGATAGCAAAGGGAAAGCCTCCGAGAGAGGGAAAAGATGCTGAGATAAGCTACCATTTCTCGACTACAAGGCATCCACATCCTGAGATGAATGCAGACGGATCTGTGGACTATCACAATCTGAATCTGGTGAATCATTGCAAAAAGGGTGATGTGCTGGCTACACTGACCCCCGCAGATATGGGAGATCCCGGTGTAAATGTATACGGTAATCCCATGAAGCCAAAGCCTGTTAAGATCAAGCACCTGCACTTTGGAAATAATATAGAACTGTCCGAAGACAAGCTGACTATCACATCCATGGTGGATGGACATGTATCCCTTCAGGATGGCAAGGTGATGGTATCCAATGTACTGAATTTGCAGAACGTGGATGCTTCTACAGGTAATATTGATTATGACGGATCTGTAATTGTGGAAGGAGACGTTACAAGCGGCTTTAGTATCAAGGCCGGAGGCAATATAGAGATCAAGGGCAATATAGAAGGTGCATTTCTTGAAGCCGGAAATGACATCGTCATGGAGAGAGGCATAAACGGCGCAGGCGGAGGTACTGTTAAGGCTGGCGGCAATGTGATCTCCAAATTTATAGAAAATACCAATGTAGCTGCAGGGGCTTCTGTTACCGCAGAATCCATACTGCATAGCAAGATCGAAGCCGGTACGGAAGTTAATGTAAGCGGCGTGAAAGGCTTTATAGTAGGCGGTAATGTGATAGCCGGTGAAAAGGTAGAGACCAAGATCCTGGGCGGTGAAATGGGAACCACTACCAGGATAGATGTGGGAGCTGATCCTCAGCTAAAGGCCAGGATCAGAGATACCATGCAGATAGTTCATGAGTCGCAGAAAAATCTGCAGGCTATCCTTCCTACTTTTGAAAACATAGTCAAAAAGCTGCAGGCGGGTGTAACGCTTCCTCCCGAGCAGGCAGCCTATGCAAAGAAGCTCCTGGCTATGAAGAAATCTCTGGAAGCTACAATAACAGAGAAGTCAGAGAGCCTGTGCGAGCTTCAGGACAGGCTGGCAGAGTCCCATGAAGCGCTGGTGATAGTAAACGGTACCTGTTATCCCGGAACTACCATCTCAATTGGTGAGTTATCAACGGTTGTGAAGAAACCGTGTAAATATTGCAAATTCGTCCAAAAGGACGGAGATGTAAAGATGCAGCCGCTTAGGTGATGCTGCATATGGGTTAAGTGTCTTGCTGCATATGTGGGGCATGGAGGGAGATCATGGGAATCGGAGTGATAATCCTTTTGGTGGCTGGTACTATCCTGATAGTATTGGGCTTTATACTACCCACCGGGGAGGGCCCCGGAACTAATAGGGATGTGGAAGCTGCCGTACAAAGGGCCGTTAAGAAGACTGTGGAAGAATCCCAGTCCGACATCAGAAGAAGGATCGATGATACCATCGAGGAATCTCTTTTGAAAACGGAAAGAGGTCTGGATCGCATGACCAATGAAAAAATGGGTGCGATCAGCGAATATGCGGATACGGTAATGGATGACATACATAAGAATCATGATGAAGTGATGTTTATGTATGACATGCTAAATGACAAGCATAAGGATCTAAATGACACAGTAGACCTGGCCAGAAAAACCGGAGAAGAAGCCAGGAAAACTGTCCTTGATGCTGAGCTAACAGCCCGGGAAGCACAAAGGGCCAGCATGATGATAGAAAATGACAGAATAATGTCATCCGGCAGGGGGATCAACAGAGATTCTGAAGGCATCGCACCTCCTGAAGGGGATACTGCAGCAGGCTTTTATGATAGTGCAACGCCTCCCATGTCTTTTCACAATTCCGCAGCAGAGAGCTTTTTTAGCGTATTGGAGCAGGGCAGGAAAAAGGGCAGAAACAGGTCTAATCAGGAGAATTACGAGAAGGCCCTTTATCGTTCGGGAATAGATAATTACAGAGATAATATAGAAGATGGCGGCTCGTTTGCACCTCTGACCCAGGCACCAAGGCTGACAGGAGAGGATCTTGAAGAGAAGCTGGGCAGAGTGTTTGGTACTGTCCCTGAACCCAGGGATAATATGGATGATTTATTTGATGTAAAGGAGATCGCTAAGTCTGCAGACGTGGCCTCTGAAAATGAGGAGTCCGGGAGATCTACGGAGAATATAAGGGAAGGTCAGGTAAAGATAAGCCCTTATGATTTTTCAGAAGTGGATCATTATGTAAGGGGACAAAAGGTAGTGCCTATCAGCCAGGCTGTAAAGCCCGGTAAAATAGAGGAAGAAGACGAACAATATCTTCAAAACAGTACCATTCTTGAAATGCATGATCAGGGAAAGAGTAATATTGCAATAGCCAGAGAATTGGGACTGGGAGTGGGCGAAGTAGGACTTGTAATAGAGCTTTCAAGGAAAAATGTAAGAGCTTGAATCATGGGGGGCGCCTCGCTTAAGTTTATCAGGGAGGTAAGTTATGAAACTAAAATTGTATCTTAGAGGACTTGGTATCGGACTTATCATAGGCGCTCTGGCGCTTATGATCTTTGGCGGAGGGCCCGGAGTTGACAAGAAAAAATCATCTTCAAAAGGAAAAGATATTACGGCATCCGCGGAAAAAGAAAATGACGGCAGCTACGCTGATGCTGTTCCTTTTGGGCAAGGCTGGGCCGTTTCGGACGATAATGAAGACGATAAAGCTGGAAAGGAAAAAGCTCAGGAAGGAGATAAAGCTTCAAAAGAAGGGGCTGATAAGGCAGCTAAAGCGGCAGAAGAAGGGACTGGATCAGTCGCTGCTGCAGGCGAGATCTCTCTGGAGGAAGTGCTCGAAGGCGCTACAGGAAATGAAGACGCAGAAGTAATGGGCGCCATAAAAGTTAAAACTGATGATGAAAATTCTGCTAATGACAGTAAAGATACTGCAGCTGCAAGCGAAGCTGAAGATGGTGAACAGTTTGCTCTTGTAAATAAAAATGATACAGTAGCAGCCGGTGATAGCCCAGGGGCATCTGATGATACTACGATCATCACAAGCTCCGGTCCATCAGATGTGAGCTTGTCCATAGGAGATGATATCGCAGCTGCTACAACTCTGGAAAATGAAGCACCTCCAAAATCAGACGGAGTTGCAGCTGCCAACGGAGATACTGTTGCAGATCAGGGCGGCGTTGATAATACAGCTGTATCTGATGCTGCGACTTCTGCAGCCGGAAGTGTGACTATCACTATAGCAAAGGGTAGCTACTCAGATGCTGTAGCAAGGACCCTTGCAGACAAGGGGCTTGTAGATAACGCAGTGAGCTTTGATAAATATCTTTGCAGGACAGGAATGGACAGAAAGATATCTTCAGGTACATTCTCGATTCCTTCAGGTGCAGACTATTCTACTATCGCTTCTATCATTACAGGCAGAAGATAAGTGTTGCCTGTAAATTTGATTTACTCTATTGCACTTTGTCCCTATCTGTGATAAATTATTAGAGCTGTGGCAATAGGGCCTCAGTCTGCCTATGGGCAGAAATAATCACGTGTGCAAGCAGCTTTCATTGGTGCCGGATGTCCGGTTTGAGAGCGTCTGCTTCGGTGTAACGCCGCCGGAGAGCCACAGACAGCTGCACTCGGAAGACTAACCAAAACGGAGGTAATATCATGAGCGTTGTTACAATGAAGCAGTTACTTGAAGCAGGTGTTCATTTCGGACATCAGACCAGAAGATGGAACCCTAAGATGGCTCCTTACATCTTCACAGAGAGAAACAACATCCACATCATCGACCTTCAGAAATCTGTAGGCAAGGTTGACGAAGCTTACAAGGCTATCTTTGAGATCGCTGAGCAGGGCGGTACAGTTCTGTTCGTAGGTACCAAGAAGCAGGCTCAGGATGCTGTTAAGGACGAAGCACTTCGCTGCGGTATGTACTATGTAAACGAGAGATGGCTGGGCGGCATGCTCACAAACTTCTCTACAATCCAGTCCAGGATCGTAAGAATGAAAGAGATCGAGAGAATGCAGGAAGATGGCACTTTCGATGTTCTTCCCAAGAAGGAAGTTGCTGGTCTTAAGAAGGAGCTTGATAAGCTTCAGAGAAACATCGGCGGTATCCGCGATATGAAGAGAATTCCCGATGCTATCTTCGTAGTAGATCCTAAGAAGGAGCACATCTGCATCCAGGAAGCTCACTCACTGGGTATCACTCTTGTAGGTATCTGTGATACTAACTGCGATCCTGAAGAGCTTGATTACATCATCCCTGGCAACGATGACGCTATCCGCGCTGTTAAGCTGCTGGTTGGCAAGATGGCTGATGCTGTTATCGAAGCAAAGCAGGGTGCTGAGAACGAAGTACCTGCAGCTGAAGAAGCAGTAGCAGAAGATGCTGAGTAATCTATAATATCAGAACTATTATGACCCCGACGGCGGTGACTCCGCCGGGGTCTCTTCAATAAACAGATAAAGGAGAAAAACAATGGCAGCAATTACAGCAGCAATGGTAAAAGAATTACGTGAGTCCACAGGCGCAGGCATGATGGAGTGCAAGAAGGCTCTTGCAGCTTCTGACGGTGATATGGATGCAGCAGTAGAGTTCTTGAGAAAGAACGGACAGGCTAAGGCTGAGAAGAAGGCAAGCCGTATCGCAGCTGAGGGTCTTACTTCTGTAGCAGTTAAGGATGATCAGACAGCTTCTGTTGTAGAAGTTAACTCTGAGACAGACTTCGTAGCAAAGAACGAGAAGTTCCAGGCATTCGTTAATGCAGTAGCTACTCAGGCTGTTAACTCTGATGCAGCTGATCTTGATGGATTCCTTGCAGAAGCTTGGAATGAGGATGCTTCCAAGACAGTTAAGGAAGCTCTTGTTGAGATCACAGCAGTTATTTCTGAGAAGATCGACATTCGTCGTTTCCAGAAGGTTGTTGCTTCCGAAGGTATCGTAGTTCCTTACGTACACGGCGGCGGACGTATCTCTGTTCTGGTAGAAGCTAAGACTGATGTTGTTAACGATGATATCAAAGAGGCTCTGCACAACGTAGCTATGCAGGTAGCAGCTCTGTCTCCCAAGTATGTTGACATGAACGATGTTCCTGAAGATTACAAGGAGCACGAGAAGGAGATCCTTCTTGCTCAGGCTATGAAGGAGAACGAGGAGCTTCCTGAAGAGAAGAGAAAGCCTCAGCAGATCCTTGAGAAGATGCTGGTTGGTAGACTTGGCAAGCAGCTTAAGGAAATCTGCCTCAACGAGCAGGTATATGTTAAGGCTGAAGATGGCAAGCAGACTGTTGGTCAGTACATCGCTCAGGTTGCTAAGGCAAACGGTGCTAATCTCTGCATCAAGAACTTCGTTCGTTTCGAGACAGGCGAAGGTATCGAGAAGAGACAGGACAACTTCGCTGAAGAGGTTATGGCTCAGGTTAACGGCTAATTTGATATCTTATCGGTTAAACTCGCAAACGCTTCGCTTTTTGCTCGTTATAAAATCACTGCTGACGCAGTTCTACGGGTACGGGGCTTATAACCCCGCACCCGTAATCAAGATATTCCCACCACCTAAAGGTGGTGGGTTATCTTGATTATTTTATATATTACGAATTTTGCAATGGGCCGAGGATTATTCCTCGGCTCATTTTTTTGATCATTTGATAATGCAAGTGTTAAACGATGCTATTCCCTGCTGTATTACCTTATTTTTTGTCAATTTATGTATTAGATAGCATTAAAATATTTACTAAATTGTGGAAAAATGTAAGTTTTCCTTTTAAATTGCATCAAATTGAGTTAAAATAGATTTTGCGACATCGTAATTATGAGGTGGGGGAGATAATGGCACAGCCGGTTTCTATAAAAGGTACTAAAAACGGAATCATTCTGGTTCTGGATAAAGATATTCCCTATGAGGAGCTTAGAAGAGATATAGCATCCAAATTTGCTGAGGCTGCTTCATTCCTTGGCAAAAACAAGATGGGGCTTATGGTCAGAGGAAGAAGGCTTAATGACGCCGAGCAGGAAGATCTTTTGGAGATCATAAAGGGCAACTCTGATCTGGACATAGTCTGCATCCTTGATGAAGATCATCCTCTTGATAATGCTTTTGTAAAAGCTGTAAGGAGCACTCCTCATCATGTAGAGACTGTGCAGCCACAGGCTCTTCGTCCTACAGAACTAACTCCTGAAGAAAAGAATAAGCTATTAAGCGAAGCCTATACAGATGCCTATGAAGCTGCTTTTCAGCAGCTGGGCGATGCCAACGCCAGGATACATGTGGGTAACCTCAGGTCCGGCCAGGAGATAGTATCTGAACATTCACTTGTAATATTTGGTGATGTTAATCCCGGAGGTTCAGTAATATCAGCCGGTTCTATATTTGTATTTGGTGCGCTTCATGGTACAGCTTTTGCAGGTGCTACAGGTGATGCCAATGCTTTTGTTATGGCCATGGACTTTAATCCCTTGCAGGTACGTATATCTGATGCTATAGCTGTATCTGATGATAAGAAGACTGTAAAAGAATCAGGTGGACTCCTTTCAAGGCGCAGGAAGAAGGCTGTAGCGGGAGGCCCCGAGGTAGCTTATACCTACCAGGGAGCTATTGCAAGATCTGCTTATGACAGGCAGTTTCTTATGAGTAATAAGTTCTTTAAATGATCAATGAAATATAATAATTTATATTAATATAAGGTGGAGGAATTAAGCATGGGTGAAGTTATTGTTGTTACATCCGGTAAAGGCGGTGTTGGTAAGACTACAACAACTGCGAATGTCGGCATGGGTCTGTCTATGCTGAACAAGAAAGTAGTTCTGGTTGATACCGATATAGGTCTTCGTAACCTGGACGTAGTACTGGGACTTGAGAACCGCATTGTTTACAACCTTGTAGACATTGTTGAAGGCAACTGCAAACTGGCACAGGCTCTTATCAAGGATAAGGATAACAATAACCTCTTTTTGATAGCTGCAGCTCAGCAGAGAGACAAGAATGCTGTTAATGAAGAGCAGATGGTAAAGCTCACGGAAGAGCTTAAGAAGAAATTTGATTATGTTATCGTAGACTGCCCCGCAGGTATCGAGCAGGGCTTCAAGAACGCTATTGCAGGTGCTTCCAAGGCTATCGTTGTTACAACTCCCGAAGTATCAGCAGTACGTGATGCAGACCGTATAATCGGCCTTTTAGAAGCAAATGAGATGAAGGAAGTACAGCTAATCGTCAACAGACTTCGTCCCGATATGGTAAAGCGCGGTGATATGATGAGCGCTGATGATGTGGTGGATGTCCTGGCTGTTAACCTTCTGGGCATTGTTCCTGACGATGAGGAAGTCGTTGTAGCAACTAACAGAGGTGAGCCCCTTGCAGGTAATACCAAGACTATGGCAGGACAGGCATATATGAACATCTGTAGAAGACTGACAGGGGAACAGGTTTCCTTCCTGGATCTTGATTCCAAGAAGGGCTTCTTTAGCAGACTGTTTGGCAAATAATTCAGTGGTACTACCTAATACCGGGAAGGGGGACTATTTATGAAATTTACAGATTTTTTCAAAAAGAAGAGCTCCGGTGAAACAGCTAAGGATCGTCTGAAAATGGTGCTGGTATCAGATCGTACCAACTGCTCACCTGAGATAATGGAGAAGATCAGAAGCGATATTTTAGAAGTGCTCTCCAAATATGCTGAAGTAGATAAGGAAGCCCTTGAACTGAAGATCACCAATGTTGAAACAGATGACAAGGGAACTGAGAGACCTGCACTGTATGCTAATATTCCTATCAGAAATATTCATCATACAGCCAAATAATACTACTTTCGGTCATAATGAGTAGGAGAGCCAAGGCCTCCTACTCACTTTTATCTATAGTATATTGTGAGGAATTAGATGATGGAATTAAATGATAAATATGACAAGCTGAAGCTTGAGAATCAGCTCTGTTTTCCCCTTTATGCATGCTCCAAGGAGATAGTCAGGTCTTATAAAGGGATCCTTGATAAGCTTGATCTGACTTACACTCAGTATATTGCCATGCTGGTCCTTTGGGAAAAGAAGAAGGTCAATGTCAAGACTCTGGGTCAGTCCCTCTTTTTGGATTCAGGAACGTTGACACCTGTTCTGAAAAAGCTGGAATCCAAGGGCTACATCAAGAGAGAACGTAATAGCAAAGATGAGAGAAATCTGGAAGTGACAATCACTCCCGAGGGCGAAAAGCTCAGAGACAAAGCTTTGTCAGTTCCTGATCAGGTTGGCTCTTGCGTAAATCTTTCGGGAGAAGATGCAAGAGAGCTATATAAGCTTCTCTATAAGGTCCTTGATAGCGTAAGGAAGAGCAACGAATAAATTTATGATCAATTATTAAGATTATGTGTTATACTTGTTGCTGTTAATAATATTTTTGGAAAGGTTGGCAGGTAGGGTTAGCTTACCTGATGGATTTATGGAATTTAACAGAATAGATGACAGCAATGTTGAGTGCATCATCACTCAGGATGATATGGAGGAGTTTGGTATCGATATTGAAGACCTCCTGAATCATAAGCCTGAGGGACTTGAATTTATACATGATGTGATAAATAGAGCCCAGGAAGAGGCAGGATTTAAACCTGCAAATGGTATGGCTGTTCCAATGCAGGTCAGTGTAGGTCCTGATAAGACCATCAAGATCATGCTGACAGAGGATCCACAGTCTGCTGCTGAGAATTTTATAAGAGATCTCAAGGAGAAGGCAGGACTGGATATTCCTGAGAATATACTTGAAGAGCTCTCTGATGTTGATGATATGGACCGTTTTAATAAGATCAGCGAGTTCCTGTCAGGACTTGGTGATATTACTATCAAGGCCTTTAAGAAGAGCGGGGATGGATTCTCTGAGCTGAATATAGGCCCTGATAAGAGACGCAGCAGGATTGCCGGGGATGACCATGCTATTCCTGTGAGAAAGTCCAGGATCAATAGTCTTAAGGATGCATTGGACAAGCTTGAAAAGAATGGATTCGTATTTGCTTATGGATCTATGTCTGATGTAATTCGTCATTCCAGACTTTTCGCCGGTATAGCTGTAAGATTTAAGAGCAGTCTCTATCATAATAAGGATAAGGGAGTATATTACCTTAAGTTTGTAAAGGGCAAAGATTCCATGAAGCATTTTGCTACTGTATTCAGGAGCGGATGTGAATTTGGAGAATTTTATGGGGCTAATCCCATAGCCTTGTCCCATCTTGAAGAAAGCAGTGATATTGTGATTGAAGATAAGGCTGTTCAGGTCCTGAGGAAGTTCAAGTAAAAGCATTTGTCAGTAGAGTTGGCAATTTAAGCTTTTGACATCCTGCTCACAATATATAAAATAATCAAGATAACCCACCACCTTTAGGTGGTGGGGATATCTTGATTACGGGTGCGGGGTTATAAGCCCCGTACCCGTAGAACTGCGTCAGCAGTGATTTTATAACGAGCAAAAAGCGATGCGTTTGCGAGTTTAATATACAATTGATATATCAGAATATTACAATTCCACGCAGCAGCTGCGTGGAATTATTTATAAAAAGGTGAATATATGGCTGAAGAGATCAGATTAAATAAATACATAGCAATGTGCGGCATATGCTCCAGGCGTGATGCAGACAAGCTGATCGCATCGGGGAAGGTTACCATCAATGATATGACTGCAGATCCAGGCAGCAAGGTTACAGGGAAGGATACAGTCAAAGTAAATGGCAAGACGGTAAAGCCTGCGACTGTCAAGAAGGTATATGCCTATTATAAGCCTGAAGGTGTGGTCTGCACTGAAAGAGATGATCATGCAGAGCGTAAGGTCATAGATGAACTCCATCTCCCTGAAAGAGTAACTTATGCAGGCAGACTTGATATGAATTCTACGGGCCTTCTCATACTGACCAATGACGGTGACCTGATCAATGCCATGATGAAGGGCTCTAAAGGGCATGAAAAGGAATATTCCGTTCATGTGGACAAGGAAGTAAACGGTTCTTTCCTCAGGCAGATGGCTAATGGAGTATATCTGGAGGAACTGGATGTCACTACCAGAAAATGCTTTGTGACCAAGACAGGAGCCAAGTCTTTTCGTATCACACTGACTCAGGGCCTAAACAGGCAGATAAGGCGAATGTGCAAGGCTCTGGGATATAATGTAAGGAGCCTGAACAGAACAAGAGTAGTAAATATCAAGATAGGTGATATGAAGCCCGGACAGGTAAGGGAGATCACAGGCAGGGAGAAAGCCATCCTTTATGAGAAATGCGGGCTGAAGTATAATAAATAAAGGTTATAGAGTCATATATACAAGGATGTATTATGACATGCTCTGAAGTACAGGGATGTACTTCATTGTCATATATACAAGCGGCGGGGGGAGAAATGTCAGAAGATTATAGCTTAGTATCTATAAATGAGTACCATGACCTGTGTGATACTATCAAATATCACATGGATAAATATTATAATGATGATACGCCTGAGATCAGTGATCATGAGTATGATATGCTCATGCAAAGATTAAAGGCCATAGAAGAAGTGCATCCTGAATATATAAATGACGATTCACCTACGAGGATCATCGGAGGGAGCGTCAAAAGGACTGCAGGCGTAACTGTAGAGCATGATGTTCCCATGCTCTCTATCCAGGATCTCTTTAGCAAGGAAGATGTGCTGGAATGGGTGCATAACGTTAGAAATACTCATTCAGATGCTGTCTTTTGCGTAGAGCAAAAGATTGACGGTCTGTCCATGAGCATCAGATATGATAAGGGAAGGCTTGTACTGGCTGAGACCAGAGGCGACGGCCTTATAGGTGAAGATGTTACTGCCAATGCCCTGGTGATACCTGACGTAGTCAAAAAGCTGGATCTGCCCTTTGATTCACTTGAAGTCAGGGGCGAAGTATATATGACTCATGAGGACTTTGACAGGACCAATGATCGCATGGAAGCCATGGGCAAAAAGCTTTTTGCAAATCCCAGAAACTGCGCAGCAGGGACTCTCAGGCAACTGGATTCATCCATTGTCAAAGAGCGCGGCCTTTCAATGTTTGTCTTTAATATCCAAAGATCCGAACCTGCTATCAGCTCCCATATAGAAGGACAGGAGCTACTTAAGAAGGCAGGCATAGCTACAGCGCCGGTATACAGGTGCGTGACAGATGAAGAGATCCTGTCTGCTATAGATGCCATAGGAGAGTCCAGAGGGGACCTGCCTTATGACATAGACGGAGCTGTGATCAAGATAGACCAGATAGCATACAGAGATGACTTTCCAGCAGGAAGCAAGTATAGCGCAGGCCACGTAGCCTACAAGTATCCTCCTGAGGAAAAGGAAACTGTGATCAGAAGCATAGAGCTCTCTGTAGGAATGACAGGCAGGATCAATCCCACAGCAGTATTTGACCCCATCAGACTCTGCGGTACTACAGTATCCAGAGCCACACTTCACAATCAGGACTTTATAGATGAGCTGGGCATAGGTATCGGCAGGACTGTTATGGTATATAAGTCAGGAGAGATCATACCCAAGATAAGACGGGTTGTTTCTGACAAGAATCCTGCAGATTCCGTGACCTTCAGGATCAGTGACACCTGCCCCGTATGCGGCGGCAGAGTAGTAAGAGAGCCTGACACAGCTGATATGGTATGTCAAAATGATGACTGCCCGGCCAAGCTTGAGAGGCGCATCATCAACTTTGTTGGCAGAGATGCCATGGATATTAAGGGCTTTGGTGAAGAATACATCAGGACCCTTATAGAGCATAAGTATATAAATGATGTAGCTGATATATATTTGCTTAGGAATCACAGAGATGAGCTCATAGAGCAGGGTCTTATAGGCAAGCAAAAGGGTACGGACAATGTACTAAATGCCATAGAGGGTTCAAAAGCAAATGAACCTGCCAGACTCCTTGCAGGGCTCGCTATACCGGGTATAGGCAAGGCGACGGCCAAGAGCCTTATGAAGGTCTATCCGTCCTTAGAGGGGCTAATGGAGGCTTCTGTGGACGAGCTCCTACAGATCAGGGACGTGGGCGAGGCTACAGCAAGAGATCTCTATGATTATTTCCATAAGGATAGTAATATAGCTCTCATGCACAGACTTAAGGAATACGGCCTGAAGTTTGAAGCAGACAAGGTCCAAGCAGGAGATGAGCTAAAGGGCAGGACCTATGTCATAACAGGTAAGCTCCTTAAATTCAAGAACAGGGATGCTCTTGTGGAACTAATAGAATCCAGAGGCGGCACAGTATCAGGCAGTGTATCCTCCAAGACCTACGCGCTTATCAATAATGATGTGACATCAACTTCCGGTAAGAATAAGAAAGCCAGAGATCTTGGAATAGCTATTATCTCTGAGGAGGACCTGCTAAGCGAACTATCGTTTAATCCAGATCAGAAAGGAAATCTATAATGCCTATTAAAATCCAGAATCAGCTGCCTGCCAGAGAGCAGCTGGAAAAAGAAAATATATTCGTTGTAGATGAAGACAGAGCGCTGCATCAGGATATCAGACCCCTGTCCATATGTATACTCAATCTGATGCCCTTAAAGGAGGATACAGAGCTGCAGCTATTGCGCGCGTTGTCAAACACTCCCCTGCAGATTGATATCACCTTTATGAAGGTATCATCACATATAGCAGGTCATACATCGCCCTCTCATCTTAATAATTTCTATAAGTCATATGATGAGCTCAAGGATTATCATTTTGACGGTATGATCATCACAGGAGCACCTGTGGAGAAGTTAAAGTTTGAGGAAGTTGATTATTGGGATGAGCTGTGCAGGATATTTGAATGGTCCAAGACCAATGTAACATCTACTTTCCACATCTGCTGGGGGGCTCAGGCCGGAGTGTATTATCATTTCGGACTGGATAAGATAGAGCTTCCCCAAAAGCTTTTTGGCATATACAGGCATAAAGTGCTCAATCGTAAAGTGCCCCTTATCAGAGGCTTTGATGACATATTCTATATCCCTCACAGCAGGTATACCACTGTGCCCGTGGCGGATATCCATGCCTGCGAGGATCTGGTGGTGCTGGCCGAATCCTATGAAGCAGGAGTAATGCTATGTATGACCAAGGATGGCAAACAGATATTCAGTTTTGGTCATGCAGAATACGACAGGATGACCCTGGATAATGAGTACAGGAGAGATATGGGCAAGAATCTGTCAACGGCTCTGCCCAAGAACTATTATCCCGATGATGAACCTGCCAATAAGCCTCGACTGACCTGGAGAAGCCATTGCAACCTCCTTTATTCCAACTGGCTCAATTACTACGTATATCAGGCTACGCCTTATATGTGGGGCCAGATACTGGACAAGGAAAGGATGGATGCCGCCTCTGAACATTTGACAGTTGAAGTAAGTAAATAATTAGATAACATACAATATTTTGAAAAAGCCTAAGGTATTATGAATAAACGGGATTATGCACAGATGTTTACCAAAAAACGTTTGCGGATTATCTCTTTTTGGCATAAAATAAATATGTGCAGTTATTTATTTAAGCCAAAAACCAAGCATGATACCATAAAGGAGATTGCATTATGGCTCGTATGGAAGATGAAGAGGTAGTAAAGACCAAAACACGGAAGAAGACAAAGAAAACCCGTGAGCTTCTGGACGAGGCTGATCGCCAGATGGATAATCTTCGTAAGCAGAGAGAAGACTACGAGGATGTCCTTCAGGATCTGATGAAGCAGAACGATGCTCTGGGTATTAAAGCAGCTAAGAATCTGCGCGTCAGCCATGTGAAGTTCGGCGAAGGCAGGGTGGTTTCGGAACAGGGCAAGTATATCGATGTTAAATTCGGTAATGTTATCAAGAAATTTGTACTTCCCGGTGCCATAGCCGACAAGCATTTGAAGGTCAATGATGATGAAACCTTCAAATACTACGTTCAGAGCAATGACATACATAATAAGATCCTAAAGGTGCAGATGCAGATCAGGTCCACTGATTTTGCTATTGAGCGTCAGGAAGATGTGATAGAAAAACTGAATATGAAAGCATAAATAGATGATTATATAAGCTTAAGGGGATAAGGCGTCAGGCCTTATCCTTTTTTTCATAATCCTTCTGAAAATGAGAGTACGATAAAAGCGATCAAGGAAACAAAGCATGAACTTGAGGCCTTTTTCGGGGACTTTTAAAACCAGGGAGATATAAAAAGCTTTAGCATATAATGAGAATAAGAATTATATTATTCTGTCCATTCTGTATAAAACTCCGCGATTATGTTTTCTTTTCCGCCGAAAGCTTCTTTTATTTCTTCTTCCGTAGCGTTTAGTCGTCCGAGTCTGGTAAAGGTCCAAGTATTCTCTTCGTAGTATATGGATATCTGATTTCCCTGGTAAAGAATAAGATCTCCCGGCTTAGTGGTAATCTCGCTGTCAGTTTGAGTGATGCTCCACGGCAGATCTCCGACCTTTTCAAAATCACCGTAATCGTGCATTTCAATCTGTATAGGCTCTTTCTTAATCTTTTTAAAGAATTCATCAGCAGAAGCGTTGCTTTCAAGATCAATGGTAATAAAAATATCACCTATGGATACTACCGGTATTGCCATAGGCGTCATATCATCCTGCTTTGATCCCATATCTGACCCGCCTTTATCTATATCGCCAGTCCAATCAATGATTCCGCCAAATTCAAAAACATTACTATAACCCATATCAGCAAGCTTCTGAGAAGCTTCTTTGCTTCTTCGTCCGCTGCGACAATAAACGAGAATGATCTGGTTAAAATCAGGCAGTTCTGCAGGGGGCTCTAGATCGATACTTTCGTTGGGTATCAGTATTGCTCCCGGAATATGCCCTTCGTCATACTCGTCCTGTCTGCGAACATCAACGATCACATGTCCGTCATCCTGCGCCATCATGCGTTTTGCTTCGTCCTGAGATATCTGGGTATATTCAAAGGTCTGGATCATACCGTCTCCGTCCATGATCTGACCTACAGGGGAGCAAGCTCCAATAAACAATATAGCAAGTATTATAGCTGTAATTTTTGTTTTTCTGAATAATTTTGCCATATATGCCTCATTAATACGTTTATTATCTGCTCTTGATCTCTTTTGCTATTTCCATACATTCTTCCATACTGGCGCTAAAAGCATCATCAAAGCTTGAAGTGAATATTTTATTAATTGCTGCAGCAAGTTCATCTGCTTTGAAGAGCTTGTTAGAGGCGTCGACAATATCAAGTATCTCAAAATTATACTCATCTTTGGGCGCATGAGATAAGAGATCTATTGGATCCCACCTGTTGATGATCTGTTTTATTTTCATGTAGTCCTTTGCATCAAAAGCATCAAGAGGGTACTTTTGACCGCTAAGAACAAGGTAGAGAAAGTCTTTGAGATCAAGATCTGTTTTTTCCACAAGTTCATCAAAGCTCGTATAAGTCTCTTCCCAAAGAGTATCGTGGTATATAAAGGCTAGCTTTCCGTCGGCCTTGTCTATGCATGTAAGGTCTCCGTTTGGCCCGAAGCCTATGACAAAGTAGTTGTTGTCTTTGATGATCTTATCGTGTTCATCACTGTATTCCTCGAAAAGTTCTTTTTGCGAATATAGATATACTCCGGCGGAACCATAAGGTGTTAGATCTAATTGGATTGTGCTTCCCATGATTTCAATCCATCTTTTTATGTCATCTGGAAGATTGGCATTATCAAATAAACTGAACTTTCTTTCTGTAAAAGTTATGTTATTCTCAGTGAACAGCTGCTTTATTCTATCAATATCAATCATCTTATTCCTTCCATCTTTATCTGAAACAGTACAAAATAAGAACATTTTAGTATTCTTTATCTACACATTCAAGGTCATAGAGCTTCTTGAATAAATGATCAAACATGTAGTCAGTATACATAATGGCATAAGCAGACAAAAAAGCAAAGAGGATGACTCTGCCGGTTTTTGTGACTCTTATGGCTTCGGTTGAATTCCATGGTTACAAAATATATATCTGTCTTATCCCTAAAAAATTAAATAGAAATATACTCTTTGTATTGTTTTATGTCAATAAATTTTTATTCATAGATTATAACGTCAAAATATAAATATAAGATATATGAAATAGATGATTAAAATATTTAATTAAGATTAGCCATAACTCTATGGATTTGATACAATTATTGCCGGGTAATAAGCTTTATGAGGATGATGTTTAATGAAAAAAGAGTTATTATGTTACGCCTTATGTCTGGCGTTGACTATACCGTGGGATGTAGTTTTCTTCTGGTGTCGATGCTGATGGTAATTATGTATATATAAAATAATCAAGATAACCCACCACCTTTAGGTGGTGGGAATATCTTGATTACGGGTGCGGGGGTATAAGCCCCGTACCCGTAGAACTGCGTCAGCAGTGATTTTATAACGAGCAAAAAGCGAAGCGTTTGCGAGTTTAACTGAGTGATTATTTTCTGATTCTGCAATATAAATCATTATAGGGGGACGGAATGGCTAAATACAATTTTGATGAGATCCACGACAGGAGAGGTACGAACAGTATCAAATGGGACATGGGGCCTAAGTATATGGGCAGGGACGACCTGCTGCCAATGTGGGTTGCGGACATGGATTTCAAGCTCCCTGACGAGATCATTGAGGATATAGTAAAGAGCGCTTCAAGAGGTATCTATGGCTATACGGATCCCGGAGAGGACTATATAAAGTCTCTAAACTACTGGTTTAAGACAAGGCACGGCTTTGAGGTAGAGAGTGACTGGGTTATTGTTCAGCCCGGGGTGGTATTTGGCATATCAATTGCGATAAGGGCGCTTACTGAGCCCGGGGATGCTGTCATGGTGCAGCAGCCGGTCTATTATCCCTTTACAAGGACCATTGAGCAAAATGGCAGAAGAGTTGTCAATAATGAGCTGCTCTATACAGATGGCGGATATGAGATTGATTTTGAAGACTTTGAAGAAAAGATCATCTCGGAGAATGTCAAAATGTTCATTCTGTGCAGCCCCCACAATCCAGTGGGCAGGGTCTGGACCAGGGATGAACTCCTTAAAATGGCCCGTATCTGCAAAGAACACGATGTGTACGTCTTTGCTGACGAGATACACTTTGACTTTGTTTATAGCTCTTATACCCATATTCCATATATCAGTTTGGGTAGAGAGTTTACAGACAGACTTATTATAGGCACTTCTGCCAGCAAGACCTTTAACATGGCCGGTCTTCAGATAGCAAATATCATAATACCTGATCCTGAGGTCAGGGAGAAATACAGAAAAGTCAATACAGCCTCGGGGTATGGCCAGTGTGCAATCACAGGCCTCTATGGCGTAATGTCTGCATACACCAAAGGCGCAGAGTGGCTTGATGAGATGTTGGAGTATATTGAAGGTAATCTGGCCTGTGTGAGGAACTTTCTTAAAGAGAAATTGCCCAAAGTGCATCTGGTAGAGCCTGAGGGTACCTATCTTATCTGGCTTGATTTTACTGAGCTTGTTCAGGATCATAAGGAGCTGGAGAAGCTGATCGTGGACAAGGCTCATCTATGGCTGGATCCCGGCAGCATCTTTGGAAGCAGGTCCTCTCTATTTGAGAGGGTCAATATAGCCTGCCCCCGCTTAACAATAGTCCAGGCTATGGACCAGCTATATGAGGCTGTTAGAAGTTATTGTGATGATACAATGTGATGCAATGTTTTGTGGGGGAGACATAAATGAACAGATATGAGCGGGTTACCTTGACTGTAATAGCCTAAAAGAAATCGAAAAGCGACTGTGAAAAATAGAGGTAGGATATATTATGAATAGAAAGTTTTGGAAAAGTATAGTTTGCTTGGTTGCAGTATTACTATTTACCTCATGCGGCTTAAGTTCTAACGATGTTAGCACTCGTTTTATCAAGGAATTTGAGTTGAGCACTGCAGATAAGCAGATAACAATTGATGAGTTATATAATAGTTACGGAGGAGTTCCATATGAAGGAATTGCTTTATATAAATTAGAAATTGATCAAAATGTTTTTGAAGAAATACAAAAATGGGACGCTTTGCCGTATTCGGATGAGGTTACTGATTTTATCGACAGTGTATCGCCTTCTGTGGATTTTCCTAATATTATAAAAGGATACTACAAATTCATAAACCGAGGCGAAGATACAAATATCATAAAAAATGCATCCTTATGTGTGTATGACCAAGATAATGGTATAGCTTATTATCTGTTATTGGATTCGTAAAATGTTTTATCAGTATCTGGATATAAGAATTTTTTTTACGTAGAAAAAGAGAGCCGAGGCTCTCTTTTTCTATCTATACCAAGATAATATTTTTTAATTCTAATGGGCATCTTTTATGCTTAGCCTGTAGCCTTATGGCTGGCTTTTTCTTCGGGCATTGGTCTTATGCTGATCTTACTTTGCTCGTCCTTGATCCTCTTATTGGCTGTAGAGAGCATAAGCTTGATACGGTTGAGCTGGTTGACCTCTGAAGCGCCGGGATCGTAGTCAATAGCTACGATATTGGAGCCGGGGTAGAGGCTTCTGAGCTGCTTGATAACACCTTTACCTACCACGTGGTTGGGGAGACATCCAAAGGGCTGTGTGCATACTATATTCTGAGCACCTTCTTTGATAAGCTCAATCATCTCGCCTGTAAGGAACCAGCCTTCACCTGTCTGATTGCCTATATCTACAATGGGACGTGCATATTCTACCAGCTTGTAGATGCTGGTAGGCGCCTCGAAGTGAACACTCTTCTCAAGAGCCTTGCTGGCGCCGCTTCTGAGTCTCTCAAGGGCCCATATTCCCAGGCGGGATAGGCGTGCTGTCTTCTTGCTGGTACCCAGGTACTCTGCCTTGTATATCTGGTTGTAGAAGCAGTAGAGCATGAAGTCCAGGAGGTCAGGTACTACAGCCTCAGCGCCTTCTGATTCAAGAAGGTCTACCAGGTGGTTATTGGCTGCAGGAGCAAACTTGACCAGGATCTCACCTACGATACCTACTCTGGGCTTAACTTCATCTGTGATCTCTATTCTATCAAAGTCTCTTACCATCTCTGCGCATAGCTTCTCAAAGGGCAGGAGAGTGATCAGAGGATTGATATTCTTTCTGGATACAAAATCTCTGCAGATCTTGAGCCATTTCTGGTGAACAGCTTCAGCAGAGCCCTTTACCTTTTCATAAGGTCTCATACGGTAGAGACATCTCATCATGATATCTCCAAATACAGCACCATAAGCTGCTCTGATCATCATATTGGCATCGATCTTAAAGCCCGGATTGGACTCCAATTTTGACAGGTTCAGTGATACTACAGGTATCTGCTCCATGCCTGCCTTTTTAAGAGCTCGTCTGATAAAGCCTACATAATTGGTAGCCCTGCAGCCGCCTCCTGTCTGAGACATTACGATAGCGGTCTTATTAAGGTCATATTTGCCTGAGAAGAGTTCGTCCATGATCTGGCCTACTACCCAAAGGGAAGGATAGCAAGCATCGTTATTAACATACTTCAGGCCCATGTCTATGGCTTTATGGTTGTCATTTTGCATGACTACCAGGTTGTAGCCGCAGGCTCTAAGAGCTGTCTCCAGGATATCAAAGTGTATAGGTGACATCTGAGGACACAAGAGAGTGTAGCCTTCCTTCTTCATCTCTTCAGTGAAGAGTACTCTGTGATTTGCACAGTCTCTGACTGTGGCATGAGTGCCTTCTTCCTGACGGGCTCTGATGGCAGCCAGCAGGGATCTCACACGGATCCTGGCAGCACCCAGGTTATTGACTTCATCTATCTTGAGACAGGTATATATCTTGTCTGAACCGGAGAGGATGTCAGCTACCTGATCTGTAGTAACTGCATCCAGGCCGCATCCAAAGGAGTTGAGCTGGATAAGGTCCAGATCCTCCCTGCCTCTGATATAAGCAGCTGCTGCATATAATCTTGAATGGTACATCCACTGGTCTGATACGATAAGGGGTCTCTCAGCCTTGCCCAGGTGGGATATGGAATCCTCTGTAAGTACTGCAGCGCCGTAGGAGCATATCATATCCGGGATGCCGTGATTGATCTCAGGATCAACGTGATAGGGACGACCTGCCAGTACTATACCGTGTGCGTGATTCTCCTCTATCCATTTCAGAGTCTCTTCGCCTTTGAGTCTTACATCGTTTCTGGCCTTTTCAAGCTCGTTCCAGCCTTCTTTTGCAGCTTGTCTGATCTCGCTCTCGGGTATCTCCTTGAATTCCTTGATCAGTGCGCTTGTTGCAGTATCAAGAGAGGTAAATGCCATGAAAGGATTGCGGAGTCTGGCCTTACCGCTGGTAATGGCTTCTACGTTATTCTTGATATTCTCAGAATAGGAAGTAACAATAGGGCAGTTATAATGGTTGGTAGCACCATCTACCTCCTGTCTCTCATAGAAGAGACCGGGATAGAATATGAAATCAACGCCCTTCCTGATCAGCCATTCCACATGACCGTGGCTGATCTTGGCCGGATAGCACTCTGATTCTGAAGGTATGGATTCTATGCCCATCTCATATATCTGATGAGTGGACCTTGGAGAGAGCACTACCTTATATCCAAGCTTTGTAAAGAAGGTAAACCAGAAGGGGTAGTTCTCATACATGTTGAGGACTCTGGGAATACCTACTATGCCCCTTGTGACCTTGTCGTCAGAGAGGGGAGTGTAACCAAAGATCCTCTTGTACTTCCAGTCAAAGAGATTAGGAATGCCCTTTTCATTTTTGACCTTGCCCAGACCTCTTTCGCATCTGTTGCCGGATACATGCTGACGACCACCTGTAAACTTATTGATGGTCAGTCTGCAGTGGTTGGTACAGCCCTGGCAGGTAGCCATGCTGGTCTCGTATTTCAGATTATCTATTTTATCTATAGAGAGCATGCTGGTCTCGTATGTAGGATCCTTCATGAAACGGTTCCTTGCTATAAGAGCAGCACCAAAAGCGCCCATGATACCGGCGATATCGGGTCTTATGACCTGGGCACCTGCTATCTTTTCAAAAGCCCTAAGAACAGCGTCATTGTAGAAGGTACCGCCCTGGACTACGATATTCTTGCCCAGCTCTGTGGCATCTGATACCTTGATGACCTTGAAGAGAGCGTTCTTGATAACTGAGTAAGCAAGGCCTGCGGAGATGTCATCAACACCTGCGCCTTCCTTCTGGGCCTGCTTTACCTTGGAATTCATAAATACTGTGCACCTGGTGCCCAGATCTATGGGATGCTCTGCAAAAAGGGCAGCTTTTGCAAAATCCTGGACGCTATAGTTCAGTGATTTGGCAAAGGTCTCAATAAAGGATCCGCAGCCTGAAGAGCAGGCTTCATTGAGCTGTACGGAATCTACAGCCTTGTTCTTGATCCTGATGCACTTCATGTCCTGTCCGCCAATATCCAGGATGCAGTCTACATCCGGATCAAAGAAAGCAGCGGCATTGTAATGTGCTATGGTCTCTACTTCGCCGTCGTCCAGCATAAAGGCTGACTTCATAAGAGATTCGCCATAACCTGTGGAGCAGGCTCTTGCTATTCGCACACCCTCGGGCATGAGCTTGTAGATCTCTCTGATAGAGCTGATAGCTGTCTTTAAAGGAGAACCGTTATTACTGGAATAAAATGAATAGAGAAGATCTCCGTCCTCAGAAACAAGGGCACACTTGGTAGTAGTAGAGCCAGCATCTATTCCCAGGAAGGCATTACCTTTGTAATTATCAAGGTGTGAAGTCTTAACTCTGTATTTCTTTTGCCTGTCAGTGAATTTGTCATAGTCCTCTTTGCTCTCAAAGAGTGGCTCCATACGGGCTACTTCAAACTCCATATGGATCTCTTTGGACAGCTTGGCAGTCATCTCGCTGATAGGGAAGTGTACCTTGTCTTCAGCATTCATGGCTGATCCCATAGCTGCGAAGAGGTGGGAATTGTCCAGATCAATGGTATGCTCGTCATCAAGCTTAAGAGTCCTGATAAATGCAGCCTTAAGCTCGGACTGGAAGTGGAGAGGACCGCCAAGGAATGCTACATGACCTCTTATGGGCTTACCGCAGGCAAGACCTGATATGGTCTGGTTTACAACTGCCTGATATATGGAAGCTGAGAGGTCTTCTTTGGTAGCTCCGTCATTGATCAGGGGCTGGATATCGGATTTGGCAAATACACCGCATCTTGCTGCGATGGTATATAAGCTCTGATAGTTTTTGGCATATTCATTAAGACCTGCAGCATCTGTCTGAAGAAGAGATGCCATCTGGTCTATAAAGGAGCCTGTACCGCCGGCGCATATGCCGTTCATACGCTGCTCAATATTGCCGTCTTCAAAATATATGATTTTGGCATCCTCGCCGCCCAGCTCAATTGCTACGTCTGTCTTGGGTGCGATCTCCTTTAATGCAGTAGATACGGCTACTACTTCCTGTACAAAAGGGATACCCAGGTGGCTTGCAAGGTTCAGACCGCCGGAACCCGTGATAACAGGGTGTATGATAACATCTCCTGCCTGGATCCTGGCCTTTTGGACCAGCTCAGCAAGAGTCTCACGAATGTTGGCATAATGTCTTTGATAGTCTGCAAAAATTAGCGTCCCTTTTGCGTCTATAAGAGCTACTTTGACAGTGGTAGAGCCAACGTCTATTCCTAATCTGTAATCATGTGAAATCATATCTGTCTCCCATGCCGGGCTTTTACCCTCGCCCGGATAATTTTTCGCCATATTAACTTTATGAATTATAGTGCATGGGGGTCTATTTTTCAATATTGGATACATAGATAATAGCTGGTATATGAGCGGATATTTTGTGACGTTTTTTGGCTATACAAAGGGTCTGTCATGATAGGCTAAACTCTTGCATATATAATGATTATCTTTTTATTAAAAGTACAAGATAAGAATAAACAATTATAAAAGCTTAGTGTCAGCGTTTACTTATGATAGATGCAATGATAAAATCAATATGCAAATCAAAGCTTGACTGAGAGGAATACTATGCTTAACAAACTAGAGAGAAAGTATGGCAGATATGCCGTCAAAGACCTGACAATAAAAATGATGATAGTACTGGCTGTAGGCTATATGCTCAATCTCATGGCCGGTGATTATCTTACTTTTAACCCCTATCTGATATTTCACGGGCAGATATGGCGCATATTTACATGGGTACTTATCCCCATGCAGAATAATCCATTTTTGTATGCCCTGACCATTCTTGTATTTTTCCTTCCTATTGGTAAGTCCATGGAGATGACCTGGGGAGATTTTAAATATAATCTCTATATCTTTTCAGGCCTTATAATCACAATGCTCATGGGACTGCTATCCTATGTATTTTATGCCCTTTATATTGGAAGACTTGGCCTTGATGTGACCACCGCCAATTTGGCTGTGCAGATGTTTTCTGCCAATATGGCATTTTTGATGATCCCGTATTTTATATTGATGTCTATCTTTTTTGCCTATGCTGCAATCTATCCCAATGCCATGATCCTCTTTATGTTCTTTATTCCTATCAAGATCAAGTGGCTGGCAATATTGGATGCTCTTTATTATGTTTATATAATGTACGAATATGTGTCTATGGGAGTATGGTACGGTGCCCTGATCATACTGGCTTCATTTATCAATTTTGGCATCTTTTATCTCCTGGATCATAAGAAGGTAGGTAACCCTTATGCAGCAGCTTATAAGAGGGCTATGTCCGCTGATAAGAGGAGCGGCGCAAGAATAGTGCGTACAAGGCCTGTAAATCATGGACCTGCAGGGGAGCACAAGAAGATACTGACTCCCTCACAGTCTGTTCACAGGTGCGAGATCTGCGGCAAGACTGATAAGGATTCACCGGAGCTGACCTTCCGTTATTGCTCCAAGTGCAAGGGCAGTCATGAATACTGCCAGGAACATCTGTTTACACATGTTCATATTGAATAAAACAAAAGGAGTTTTTGTATATGAGTCCCGAAGAATTATTTGCAAAGCGTCTTGCAGAGCTTGTTGATACTGCAAGAGGTCAAAAAGGAATAGTAAGTGACGAGCAGCTTAAGGAAGCTTTTCCTGAGCTGACAGAAGATAAGAGGGGCCTTATTGAGGACTATCTCAAAGGGCATGGAATAGGAATCGGCGTAGCTCCAAAACCTGAGGAGTTCCTCACTGAAGAGGAACATGATTATCTCAAGGATTATATCGCCAGCCTCTCCGAGCTTCCGGAGGTGTCTGATGGCGAGAAGGAAGGTATCACCATCTCTGCTATGGCAGGTGATGTATCTGCCCAGAAGAGGCTTATCGAGATATATCTTCCCCTGGTACCTGATATTGCCAGGATGTATGCGGAGCAGGGAGTGTATCTTGAGGACCTCATAGGAGAGGGTAATATAGCTCTGACTACAGGAGTGACCATGCTTAAAGCTATAGAGTCTCCAGGGGAAGCTGAGCAGTTTCTGTCAAAGCTGATCATGGATGCCATGGAAGAAGCTGTGTCTGACGCACTGGACGAGGATGCAAGGGGCCAGCGAGCCATAAAGCAGGTACAGGAGGTGGCTGATAAAGCTTCTGAGCTGGCAGAAGAGCTTAGGCGCAAGGTGACTATAGATGAGCTTGCCAAAGAGACAGGCATGGACCGCAACAAGATAATAGAAGCTGTTGAGATGACAGGCTTTAAGATCGAAGATATAGACTACGAAGAAGACTGATATTTATAATCGGTATAGTGTAGCTATGGTGGCAGCAATTAAAATACATCAAGTATTTTAATTGTTGCTCTTTTTTGACTGCTTTTGGCATAAAGATTTGATAACCCAAGTTATGGCAACGACATTTTATTGAAATAGCAAAATAATAAATGCTATTACTTGTACGAAATTGCGATAATCTAAACGAAATAACGATTTCTCTTGATTTATATTGTTATTTGTTGTATATTTGTTTTCGTTGAATCCACACAACTTTACATTTGGCAAAATAAGTGAAAACTTATGACGCAAAGCTACAGGGCCTGTAAAATGGCAGCCAGTTGCAACTGTACTAGAAGCACTGCTCCTTACATTCGCTTGTAAGGAGCTATTTTTTTTGCTTTTAATAGTTACTGTTTGCTCTTGATCACTATAAAGGGGGGAGTGTCATATCAGGTGCGAACTTATTAGATAAAGCAGGGAAAAGATTAAGAATTAATGGTATCCTGCCGAAATAATAATAGCTGAAAGTCTATGATTTTATATGAATTAGAGATTAAGCATAACGCCCTATGACAGGTATAAGATGAACACATTAAGGACAAACAAAGACGTACTAAGAAGCTTGGTGCTGGGGATCATAATCCTTGTCATATTTGTGTGCCTTGCTGTCGCAGATATAAGGCTTGATAATTCCGCGGATGCCTCCTATGGATCCGGGGCTTATGATTATGACTTTTCAAGAGAATGGACCAGTGAGGAAACGGGCGATATCGTTAATATCGAGGATGTTAAATTCTCCGAGGCTGATGGAGAAAAGGAGTTTGTTTTTTACAAGACTCTTCCCGAACTCACAGGCAAGGAGCATTTCTGTCTGCAGAGTAAGAATATGAGCTTTAAAGTTGTTGAGAAGAAGTTTGCGTCTTCTTATACTGCTTTTGAATTTGATGGCAGGGGTAGTGGAATAGGTGGCAATGCTTCCGGGAATCATATCCATACCATGCAGCTATATAAATCTGACACCGATAATACTTTCTATTTAATTCTCAAACCTATTTACAAATCTTCTGCTGTATTTAATGTCAGGATACAGGATCCTGATAGTTATACCAGAGCATGTATTAGAGCCACGCTTCCTTCATTTCTTTCCAGCGTGATAATGATAGTGGCTGCCATATCTGTATTTATCATGGCTACTTTCCTGGACGGCGAAGTTAATAAGAGGATATATATGTCCCTGGCTATTGTTGTAGTTCTTGTGGGACTGATGTCCCTTCTTGATTCCCATTTTATTGAATATGTAATGGGCAAGTCAGACCTCGTCCATACCATTAACTACTTTACACTGATGCTGGCTGCATTTCCTTTCCTTATGTTCTCAGATGCAGTGACCATCAAGCCTCATAAGAATCTGTCGGGCTATGCATGGCTTGCTGTTATTGGCATGATGGCTTTTCAGGCATTTATGAATTATAGCCATATTGCAGATTTTCATAATATGACTGTACTGACCAATCTTATGACTATTCTTTCAGGTGTGATTGTAGGAGCGAGGCTTATTGAAGACTGGAAATTCAGAAAGGACAATGACCTTCATATTGAAGATTCGGGTGTGACCTACGGTCTGGCAATCCTGTCTGTCTGCGGTGTATTGGATTCCCTGCGTTATCTTGGCTTTTATAGTATACACGGACTTAGGGATAATACTTTGCTGATCAGAGTAGGCCTTCTTTTCTTTGTATTTGGCATACTTTTTAATATCTATAATGAAGTAGTAAACAGCAATAAACGCGCAAATGCTGCCGGCGTTTATATGGAAATGGCTTATACGGATCCTCTCACAGGCATCCCCAACAGAGGAGCTTTTGAGGGTATGGAAAAAGAGATGTCAATGCAGCGCGAGCATTTGCTTAGCCTTGGAAAACCCTTTGATGATGAGATCCTCATATCTTCATTTGACCTTAACGGATTAAAGCAGGTCAATGACGGTCTTGGACATGCTATGGGAGATGAGTATATCAAATCCGCGGGAGCAGCTCTGCTTAGCAGCTTTTCATCTGTGGGCAATGTATTTAGAGTGGGCGGCGATGAATTCTCAGTTCTCATGTTTGGAAGAGATGTAGAAAAGCAGTATCTGAATTCGCTTAACCGTCTCTTTGAACTGGAAGAAGCTTATAATAAGAATAATGCAGATAATTCTGTTAATATGCAGTTTGCTTATGGGCATTCGGTATGGAAATACGGGGATGACAGGACTCTGGCCCAGGTAGAGGTTGATGCCGATAATGCCATGTATGAAAAGAAGAGACAGATGAAGGAGCAGGCTGCAGCAAATATAGAATTCTAATAACCTGAGCGTCAAAAGAACCATTTCATAATATCAACTACTGAGGAGGCAAAAAGGATATGTGGGCTTATGAAGGATTCTTTTATCAGATATACCCTTTGGGAATGACAGGAGCGCCTTTTGAAAATGATGGGGTACTTAATCACAGGATCAAGAAAATCGAGAAATGGCTGCCTCATCTCAAGAAGCTGGGAGTAACAGCTGTTCTTTTTAATCCCCTCTTTGATAGCGATACTCATGGATACAATACCAGAGATTATCGTAAACTGGATCCCAGGCTTGGTGATAATAAGGATTTTAAGAGCCTGGTTAAAAAGCTTCATAAAAACGGACAGAAGGTGATCCTGGATGGTGTATTTAATCATGTGGGAAGGGGCTTTTTTGGCTTTAAGGATGTGCTGGAGAAAAGGGAGCACTCACCGTATCTGTCCTGGTTTAATATCAATCTGTCAGGGAATGATGCCTGGAACGACGGGCTTTGGTATGAAGGCTGGGAAGGCAATTATGACCTTGTAAAGCTGAACCTGTCTAATGAAGAGGTAGTAAATTACCTTTTAGAATCAGTGAGATTTTGGATAGAAGAGTTTGATATAGACGGGCTGAGACTGGATGTGGCATATTGCCTGGACCAGAACTTTATCAGAAGACTCAGGTCCTTTTGCGATTCTCTTAAGGAGGACTTTTTCCTGACAGGTGAGATGATAGGCGGAGATTATCGCAGGATCATGGGAGATGGCCTCTGTCACAGTGCTACCAACTATGAGTGCTACAAGGGCCTATATTCTTCAATGAATTCCTATAATCTCTTTGAGATCACCCATTCCCTTCTGAGGCAGTTTGGCCCTGAGAACTGGACTCTTTATAAAGGGGAACACCTGCTCAGCTTCCTGGACAATCATGATGTAACTAGGCTCGCTTCTGTGCTTACAAGGCGAGAGCATATACTTCCTGCATATACACTTATGTTTGGTATGCCGGGTATACCTATTGTATATTATGGCAGTGAATGGGGGATAAACGGAAATAAGTCGGAGGGCGATCCGGCTCTTCGTCCCGCTATTGAGGAGCCTTCCTGGAATGAGATCACAGATCATCTCTCAAAACTCGCTGCTGCCTATAAGGACTGCAAGCCCCTGTTCTACGGCGATTTCAAGGCTCCTGTGCTCCAGAACAAATACTGCGTATGGGAGAGAGACTACGAAAGAGAGCGTGTATTTGTGGCCTGCAATATAGGTGATGAGCCGGTCCGCGCATATTTCGATGCCGGTAAGGGCGAGCTCACAGATATCATAACGTGCAAGAAGTGTTCTATGGATGGGGGATTAGAAATTCCTCCGCTTACAGCTTATATCTTGAGATAATATATATCTTCTTACTCTTAAGACTTATCGCTTAAATATGTGATAAGTCTTGTTTGCTTTATAAGTAAAGATGAGACAATAAACCGGCTCTTTGTGGTATTATATGAAAGAAAGAATGTATATTAATAAAAGTAAACGATGATATAGTACATCGTTTTGATCCTGTAACCAACTTTTTGTAACTCCCGGGGGAAGACATCTATGAACAGGGGCAAGTATTCATATTATCTAAAGAATGAAAATGAGATCGATCTAAAGGATCTCTTTATCCATATTCTCCTTAAATGGAGATTTCTTTTTGTCCTCTCAATTATTGGACTCATATTGGGCGCAGGCTTACTTAGGCTTGGCATATTAGAAGCGCCGGGGGGATATGACCTTGAAGGGATGCTGACAGCTTCCGACAAGACCAGGATCGATTCCTTGTATGTGCAATCTGCTATTGATGCAAGAACAGCTATAGATGAAACAGCGGATAGGATTGATGCTATCAAGGATTACAGGTCCCATTCAATTTATGCTTCTCTTGATCCCGGCAAAGTATTTTCCATGAGTGTGAAGCTGGCCATATACGGAGATGAGAACACTTCGCCTAATAGCCTTATGCTCATACAGTCTGAATACTTAACTTATATAGAGAGCGGTGAATATATGGAAGAGGCTGCTGCTGCGCTCCTTGTATCTACAGGTGACGTGGCAGAGCTGATTCAAGTAAGCTCGGATTTTTATAATGAAGATAGGTATGTGTTTGAAGACGGCTCATATCATTCTAATGACGCAGCTTCTATATCCCTTCATAGAGGAGATGCCATAACCGGCAGCATGAGCGGCGGCGCGGCAATAGTTACAGTCCGTATCATCGGACCTGATGAAAATACCGTAAATATTATTGCTGAACATCTTACAGATGCTATCAGCCAATATAGCGATACTGTAAGATCTGCAATTGGAGATCACAAGCTTGATATTTCAAATGGAAAAGTCATTGCAACAGCAGATAGTCTTGTAAGGGAGACTCTGTCCATAACAGACAATGAGATCATTGAACTGGAAAAGACTGTCTCGGAGCTTCGTAAAACTTATGATACCGTATCCAGGGATCTCTCTGCAGGAAGCCTTGATGATCTGAGCTTTATCCGTGACAAGCTTGCAGCATACGAAAATGGCTCTGTATCTGACAAAGAGCTGGCAAGAGCCCTGTTATATCTCAGGGACAAAAAGGCTGCCTCTGCAAAAGGCGCTGCAGTAGACTATTCATTATATGAAGGTGAAGGCAAGGATTCTATAGGACTTAGAGCATATCTTATCATGAGCCTAGCATTTATGTTTGCTCTGCTTTTTATGGGGATCATCTATATTGCTGCAACATATGTAATGTCTCCTTATTTTACCTGCGAAAAGGTATTTGCAGGCAGGTCAGTGGGCATCAGAATACTGGGCAAGCTGGACCGGGGCAGTGACCTTGATGCCAAAGGCATAGATAAGCTCCTGATAGCCAAAAGAGGGGATATCACAGGTCTTTCAGGCGATGACAATCTGGATTATATAGCTGAGAATATCAAAGCCGGCTTAAAGAAAAGGCCTGATATTGGAAATAATAAGCTGGTCATAAGCGGCATGGCAGATGAAAACTCTATATCTGAGCTTATATCTAAGCTTGCAGATAAGCTTTCAGGATATGAAATTATCCATGGGGAGAATATGGCAGGAAGCCCTGCTGCAATTGCTGCTATAAGTGACTGCCGCGCAGTGATACTGGTAGAAGGCAGAGATAAGAGCAGTTTTAAGGATATTGACAAAGAGCTTAGGATCATTAGGGATCTGGAAGCAGATCTGATCGGTGTGATACTGGTATGAACAAGACAGATAATATTAGAGATGACTACAAGGCAGTGATCAGGCGATTGGAGTCTTTGTTTGAGATCGGACTTCTGGGGCTTGTATTCTATCTTGTGTGGAAATATAATTACAGACTGGCGTTTACTGCACCCATGTATGGACGTGGTAAGTACGTGCTGGTGGGCGTATATGCTCTTTTGACCTTTATTATCATGGAGCTATGCGATGCCTTTAGATTTGGCTACCTCAAATTCTCAGAGACCTTTATCGCATCCATGGTCTCTGAATTTCTTGTAAACTTCATCACCTATTTTGAGATATCCCTTATCAGTAATGTCATGGTACCTGTATGGCCCATGCTCTTTATGACTCTGGCTGATTTTGGCATTTCTCTGATACTATGTTATTTATATACCTATATCTATCATCTAAGCTATGTTCCCCATAATATGCTGCTGATATATGGCAGCGATTCCGCGCTGGATATCAAATTCAAGATGGAAACCCGCCAGGACAGGTATACTGTTACGGAGATCATCCATTATGAAGAGGGGCGAGATAAGCTCATAGAGGCTATCAGCCGCCATGACAGTGTCATTCTCAATGATATTCCTGCCATTAGCAGGAATAATATCCTGAAATATTGCTATAGCAACGAGATCAGGACCTATGTGGTGCCCAAGATCACAGATATCATTATAAAAGGTGCTCCGGATATCACTCTTTTTGATACTCCGCTGATGTTGGTAAAGGGAAGGGGACTATCCAGGGATCAGAAGATTGCCAAGAGGCTATTGGATATAGTACTTAGCCTCATCGCCATCATCCCTTTTACAGTGCTTGGGATCATTGTAGCTATAGCAATACTCATTGATGATGGGGGCCCGGTTTTCTTTGTGCAAAAGAGGATCACAGAGGGCGGAAGGTCTTTTAAGATGTATAAATTCAGGAGCATGAAGAAGGATCTGTCAGGAGATGAGCTCACAAACAGGGCAAGGCAGGAAGACAGCCGCATTACCAGAGTAGGGCGCCTTATCAGAGCCATGCGCCTGGATGAGATACCTCAGATCATCAATATCATAAAGGGTGAAATGAGTTTTGTAGGCCCCAGAGCAGAGCATGAGGATGACTATCACAAGGGCCTCAGCGAGATAAGCGAATATGGTGACAGGCTCAAGGTAAAAGCAGGGCTAACAGGTTATGCCCAGATATATGGCAAATATAATACCTTGTCTTATGACAAGCTGCGTCTGGATCTGATCTATATAGAGAATTATTCCATATTACTGGATATCAAGCTCATATTCATGACTCTGATCATCATCTTTAAAAAAGAGAGTACAGAAGGCGAAGACAAGAGAGAAGAAATGACTGCCAGGAGAGAGAATCTCCTTAAAGAAAAGGACAACTGATGAGTAATAAGCTTGCAGGCAAGAATAAGACAAAGAGCAGAACAGGAAAGCTTTCAGCTGACTGTAAAAAAATGACCGGCAGGGATATCACCTCCCTGGCTATCAAGGCACTGACACTGGTATATCTTATAATCCTGACAGTCTGCCATCCTTTGTATTACCATAACGGATATTATGATATTGGCGAAGCTAAATGGAAATTTTATAAAGCACTGACATTTTATTATTACGATACAAAGAATAAGACTTTTATACCTGGCTATATAATAATACTGGCTATTTTATTTATCTTATCTTTCTTATACAGGATCATGAAAAAGGAAAGCCTGTCAGAGATCATAGCAAAGAGCAGGTTCTCTATGACTGATATTATAGTCCTATGTTACGGGCTTATATGCATATTATCAGCCCTTTTTGCACCTTACAGCGGCCTTCCCGAGAAGTCCGGGGATCTGCTGCTGCCAAAGCTCTATAATGTGATCGGCGGATATTCGGGCTGGTATATGGGCCTTGCTGCGCAGTTATCCTTTGTCATTATCTACTTTGCAGTATCCAGATCGTATACAGAATACAAGGCTTTGTATTATGTTTTTGGCGCATCCTATTTTACGGTTATTTTCATAGCTTTTATAAATGGCTTTTCCATTGATCCACTGGATATCCTTGTCAAAGGCAAGAATTTCCTGACGACTATGGGTAATCCCAACTGGTTTTCATCCTATCTGACAGTATGTCTTCCTGTATTTATCTTTCTATTTTGGGACAGCAGGAAAATATATGTGAGAATACTGTCTATGATAGTCATGATATTTGCTTTTATGGATCAGGCCATGGGCTGGTCGGAGAGTGCTATACCGGGGATACTTTCATGCCTTTTTGCTTTTTTTTGTTTTTCATTTATAGACAAGAGGCATATCTATTCTTTTATAGAACTATTGATCGTAGTAACGGGTTCATTTCGTCTGGCAGGACTTCTCTATAAGCTCTTGCCTGATATGGTCACTGCATACGGCGATGATGATATATCCAGCGGTCTCTTAAATAAGGCCATGCATTCTGCACCGGTGCTCATATTGCTGATCCTCCTGATAGTCCTGTATATATCCATGAGAATTACTGACAGGAAGGGTTTCTTGCCCGATCCTTCAAGTTATATTCTGCTTAGAAATATAATTGCAGGGATAGTTGCCTTTTCTTTGATCCTTGCACCTGTTTATGTATTTCTTAATACCAAAGGCTTTCTTCCGGATGCGCTGTCCTCCAGGCACAATTATCTCTATTTTGACAGATATTGGGGAAGCTGGAGAGGCGGCACCTGGATAGCTGCAGGAGAGACTATAGGCAGGAATTTTAAAGAGGATATCCTGTCATTCTTTATAGGCTCAGGACCTGACGGCTTTTATAAGAGGATATATGAGTATTTTCCTGATTTTGAGGTGCCGGGCTGGGGCAAGACTACCATAGCCTGTGCTCACAATGAATGGCTCAATATGTATGTGAACCTGGGCATCCTGGGAGGCAGCGCTTATCTTATGATATTTGTGACCAGTGTGTCCAGGATGATATCCCTTTATAAGAAGGATATCAGGGCCGTCCTTGTGGCAGCTGCCATTATCTCTTATATGGCCCACAACTTTTTTACCTATCAGACGGTCTGCTGCAGTCCCATAGTCTTTGTTATAATGGGCTACGGCGCATGGCTTGCCAGGGCCAAAAAAGGAGATGGTTATTGATCTATGACAAGAGTAGCAATAGTATCTTCTTCATCGGTTTTTGAATACAGGGTTATGCTCCTGGCCCGCGTCCTTGCAGATGAGGGCTATGAACTGTCCCTCTATTTATCAGATTATGATCATATCAGGAAGTGCAGGATCTACGCTTCTTCTATTGGTGATAATACTGATATCCCGGGAGAGAATTTAATAAGGCAGATTAAAATAGATCGTATATCCACCTTGCCTTACAAGAAGAATATCTCTGTAAAGAGAATATTATCTCATATAGATTTTAGCTATAAAGCAGCCAGGCTTCTGAAAAAGGACAGCTTTGACATATTATATCTGGTAATGCCGCCCAATAGTCAGAGTCTCCTGGCGCGGAGCTATAGCAGAAAGGGCGTAAAGGTCATAGGAGATATCATAGACCTGTGGCCGGAGAGCTTCCCCGGTAAGGGGCGTGGCTTTCCCTTTAAGCTATGGGCTGATGTGAGAAATAAGAGCCTGAAACACTTCGATATCATAGTTACAGAATGTGATCTATATCATAGCTATATCAGGAAATATATATCAGCTGATACCCTGTTGAAGACGGTCTACTGGGCGGGGAGTCCTGAGGATGACGATTTTATCAATAATCTCTATAGTGCTAGCTGCGAGCTGCCCTTAGACAAATGGATAGTGGGATATCTGGGCAGTGTCAATAATATTATTGATATAGACAGGATCATCTATGAAATAAAGCGCCTTATGAAATATAGGCCCGTGGAAGTGAGAGTAGTAGGAAAGGGAGAGCGCTACGAGGAATTTATAGATCGTCTAAAGGAGGCCGGAGCGAATGTTATAGACTATGGCGCAGTTTTTGATATCAACGAGAAATACAGAATTTTCTCAGGCTGCCACTTTGGACTGAATGTCATGAAAAAGGATGTGACTGTTGGCCTGTCTATGAAGGCTGCAGATTATCTAAAGATGGGCCTTCCTATCCTGAATCATATCAGCGGTGATACTGAAGATATCATAAGACGCTATGGCTGTGGCATCAGCAGCAGTGATCTGGATATGTCAGGAGACGTGCCTGTATATGAGGCATCTATGAGAGATAATGCAAGAAGGGCATACAAGGATCTATGCTCCTATGATGCTTTTAGGAGATCAATGCTTGAGATATTCAAGTAAATTTATATAATTCAATGGATAAAACAATAAATAAAAGATAATACAATAAATGAAAGATAATACAATAAAGCAAGACATGAATAATGAAATTAATAATGACACGGATAATGACATTATAAAAAGTACCATTGTGATCAGTGGTATCAATCTATTCGAGGGTGGCCCCTTATCAATATACAAGGACTGCCTGAGAGCACTGGCAAATTTGGGACTTGATGAGAAATTTAACATAATATGTTTTGTGCATCGCAAAGAACTCTTTACAGACTGCAAAGGCCATTTCCATTTCATAGAACTGCCAAAGTCCAGGAAGAGCTATCTCTTTAGACTCTACTACGAATATATATACTTTTATAATTATTCCAAAAGAAGAAATATATATATATGGCTATCGCTCCATGATATTACTCCAAGAGTAAAAGCTTTTCAGCGCTATACCTATTGCCATAATCCGACTCCCTTTATGAAGGATAGGAGAGGAGCTCTGAAATACAACCTGACTCAGTTTTTGATGTCTTATCTATACATATACTTGTATAAGTACAGTCTAAAAACTGCAGATACTATCATAGTGCAGCAAGAATGGATAAGAGAGGAATTTGAAAAGATCACAAAAAATTTCATTGTTGTGGCAAAGCCTGTACTTAGGGGGGCTAATGATGACGGGATAAAAAACAGCTCATCAGGAGAAATATCGGATAATAATTCATCTCATACCGAAAGAAAGCTTTTGCCTGCTCATAAGACCATATTCATATCTGCTTCCCTGCCCAGATTTTTCAAAAACTTTGAGCTGCCTCTTAGGGCCTGCGAAATACTTGAGAAAAAGGGCATAAATGATCATCTGCTCTGTATCACTGTCAAAGGGGACGAAAACAGATATGCCAAAGACCTTTATAAAAAATATGGTCATCTAAAAAGTGTTAAATGGCTGGGAAGGCTTGAAAGAGAGAAGCTTATGGCTCTATATGAAGAGTCTGATTGTATGATATTTCCGTCGAAGCTTGAGACCTGGGGGCTTCCTATAAGTGAATATAAAGCTACAGGAAAACCTATGATCCTGGCAGATCTTCCCTATGCTCATGAAACTGTGGGAGCTTATGACAAGACTGCTTTTTGCGACGTAGATGCTCCAAAGAAACTTGCAGAGCTTATGGAGTCTGTGATAAATAAAGAAGATATATTTAGGCCTGTATCTGAAATGAAACATTGTGATTTTTATTACACAAGCTGGGAACAGCTGATGTATGTTATCACGAATGAAAAAGCAATGAAAATGCAATGATAAAGCAGGGATAAGTTGAAAGGTCACGCACTCACTATGCCAATAAACGGTATTCATATCAAAAAATATCATATCCCTTTGCTGATCATCTTTGGCAATGCCATTATTGGCGATGACAGGGTGCTTTTTTTGGAACTGATACTCCTTGCGCTATCCGGAAAAGCCAAGGCTCTTAGGCTGACTATAGCAGGGAGTCTTATTCTGCTGCTGCATACTATTCCGGGGCTCTTATTGGGCACAAATACTCCTGTGCTCTTTGTGAAGCAGCTGGCAGGAATCTTTATCAGCATCATATTCTTCTCATCCTTTGTTGATAAGGAGGAAATAAAGGATTTCATTGCTGTTTATTACAGATGCTGCATTGCCCTTGCTATCCTGTGCATATTACAGATCCTGACCATACGTCTGGGTTTTAGATATATCTATGATCTGTCCTGGCTGGGAACAAGGCCCAGGAATCTCAATCCCCTTGAAGGCAGAGCCTATGGCCTTTTCAGCGAGCCTACTGAATGTGCTTTTGTGATGATGCCGGGGATATATCTCTCCCTCTACAGGCTTTTTGGACGCGGCAGGCAGATCCTTATGAGCAGGATAGGGCTATTATCATCTCTTTCCATATTGGCAGGCTTTCTCTGCTGCAGGTCTTCTACAGGCTATATCACTGTGGCATTTGCTCTCTTTATCATTATCCTGGAATATGGCCTGACACCCAGGAAGATCATAATAGCAGTAGCAGGAGTGATAGCTCTTGTATTTCTTGTCTTCAAAGTAGAGCTCTTCAGGAACCGCATAGTATACGCCTTTGATATGATCAGGGACTTTAGTCCTGATAAGGTCAATTATTATGGTTACAGCTCTTATGCATGGCTGCTTAATATCAAGATCAGCTTAAAGAGTCTTTTGGACAGCTTTGGCTTTGGCGGAGGGCTGGGCGGTTACAACATGCTCAATAATAAGTATTCCTATCTGATACTGGCATCTTTTAAGAACCCCAACCCCTATGATGCCAATTCACTGTTTTTGCGTATTGCAGCTGAGCTGGGACTTCCGGGGCTTATGGCGCTTCTTGTATTTATCAGGCGCTATGGCATATTCAAAAAAGAGAACAACGAAGAAAGCCCGGGAGCAGATGACGAGAGGATATACCTAAAGATTATCAATAACCTTTGCCTTGTAGTCATCTTTCAGAAACTATTCAGAATGGGACATTACTTTGAACTGGGCTTTTGGCTCTTTGTGATCCTGTATTATTACACCGGAGTGATAGAGAGAAAATATGAGGAATGTGAAGATTATTGCCAATTATCTCCCGCAGTATCACGAGACTGCAGAGAATAATAAATGGTGGGGCAAGGGTTATACTGACTGGAAGGCTGTGAAGGATAGTATTGGAAGAAAAATACCCGGTCACAGGGATTTTGCGCCTTTAAATGATAATTACTATGATCTCTCTAAAGCGGATACAATCAGATGGCAGGCGGATCTTGCAAGAGAATATGGTATATACGGCTTTGGTATATATCACTATTGGATAAACAGCAGTCAAAACCTGCTGACCACTCCGCCCAATATCTTACTTGATAACCCGGATATTGATATACACTTTCTCTTTATATGGGACAACTGCTCTTGGAAGAGGACCTGGAGCGTGGTGCCAAGGTCCAACAGCTGGGCACCTGCCTATGATGCTGCAGCTGATGGCCAGACGGATGATGGCCGCAAAGGAGATGGAATCCTGGCAAGACTGGAATATGGTGATGAGAAAGACTGGGAAGCTCATTTTAACTTTCTCCTTCCATTCTTCAAGGATCCCAGGTATATCAGAGTTGATAATAAGCCTCTTTTTATAGTCTTTAAGCCTCAGATAGGAAAGAGTGTGCTATATAGGATGATGTCCTATATGGACAAAAGGTCAAGAGAAGAGGGGCTCGGCGGCATAGCAGCCTGCTGCCGTGAGAATCACCAGAATATCAGATATGACTATCTTATGAGATATGCGCCCTTTGATACACCTGCGCTTCGTGACTATCTTCACTACAAGCTTTTTGATATGAAAAGAAAGAGTGACCAGCCTGGTCTTTTTGACTACGACGGTCTGTGGAAGAGGATATTGAAATCAGCAGAGACTGCACCGGTCAATAGTTTTCTCAGCGGTTTTGTTAGCTATGACGACAGCCCGCGGCGGGGGATGAATGCCAAAATAGTTGTAGGGGCGGCTCCTCATAAATTTGAAGCATATCTAAATAGACTATTGGATATCGCGGAAAAAAGAGGAAACGAATACATCTTCCTCACAGCCTGGAACGAATGGGGCGAAGGAGCGTACTTGGAGCCGGATAAGGTTAATGGCTATTCCTATCTTGAGGCTTTGAAGAAAGCACTGTCTCAAGTATGATCATATGCTTTTAACTGATTTTAGCTAAAAAGATCTAATTGCATGATCGGATTTGTTATATATAAAATAATCAAGATAACCCACCACCTTTAGGTGGTGGGAATATCTTGATTACGGGTGCGGGGTTATAAGCCCCGTACCCGTAGAACTGCGTCAGCAGTGATTTTATAACGAGCAAAAAGCGAAGCGTTTGCGAGTTTAACAAAGGGGCTTGACATTATAGATATAAGCCCCTTATAATAATTACAACATATGAATAATCATTCATATATAAAAACATTCAAATGTTCTAAGGAGGTTCTTTTATGAAGAAGACTTATGTAATCGATGTTGATTGTGCTAACTGTGCCAACAAGATGGAAGAGGCTACAAAGAATACCCAAGGCGTAAAGGACGCAGTAGTCAATTTCATGACACTAAAGATGAAGGTTGAATTTGAGGAAGGTGCAGATCCTGCGGAGGTTATGCCCAGAGTGCTGGAGAACTGCAAGAAAGTGGAATCTGATTGTTCTATTGAATTCTGATGATCATCTTTGCAAGTATTCTCATTTACTCTAATCTCTGAGAGATCAGATCGGACTGTCATCTTACCGGTCATGTTGATTTTTTTATGGAGTAGGCTTATGAACAAGAAACAGAAAAATCTGATGTACAGACTTATCGCATCCGCTCTGATGATGATCGTGTTGCATTTTTTGCCCATAAGAGGCATTTTGCGATTTGTGCTTTATATGATCCCTTATCTTACAATCGGATACGATGTCCTTAGAAAGGCTTTTAAGGGTATCATGAACAGGCAGCCCTTTGACGAGTGCTTTCTTATGGCTGTAGCGACTATTGGAGCTATGGCCCTTGCTGTGACAAAGAGCGGCGATTATACAGAAGCTGTTGCAGTTATGTTCTTTTACCAGCTGGGAGAGTTCTTCCAGATGGTGGCTGTGGGTAAGAGCAGAAAGAATATAACAGAGCTCATGGACATCAGACCTGATCATGCAAATCTCCTTACTGAGGAAGGCATTGAAGTCGTAGACCCTGACGAAGTAGAGGTGGGAAGTGTTATCGTTGTTAATCCCGGTGAGAAGATAGCTCTGGACGGCGTAGTCATAGAAGGTAGCTCTTCGCTTAATACTGCGGCTCTTACAGGAGAGAGTATCCCCAGGGATGTATCTGAAGGTTCTGAAGTCATAAGCGGCTGCATTAATATGTCAGGCGTACTGAAAATACGTACCAGTAAGGAATTTGAGGAGTCAACGGCTTCCAAGATCCTGGACCTTGTAGAGAATGCCAGCTCCAGAAAGTCCAGATCAGAGAATTTTATCAGTAAGTTTGCCAGATATTATACTCCTATAGTCGTATACAGTGCCCTTGCTCTTGGCATAGGCATGCCTCTTATCAGGATCCTCTTTCTTGCTGCTGATCCCATGTGGGGACAGTGGATCTACAGAGCCCTTACTTTCCTGGTAATATCCTGTCCCTGCGCGCTGGTCATCAGTATCCCTCTTACCTTCTTTGCAGGTATAGGCGGTGCAGGCAGGGCAGGCGTTCTGGTCAAAGGCTCCAATTATCTTGAGCTCCTCTCCAAAGCTGGTACTGTTGTATTTGACAAAACAGGTACTCTGACCAGGGGCAGCTTTGAAGTAGGCGGAATCCATCATAGTGATATGGAGGATGCAGAGCTGTTAAGGCTTGCTGCATATGTAGAGAGTGCGTCTTCGCATCCTATCAGTAAGAGCCTGGTCAAAGCTCACGGACTGGAGATAGAAAGAGAAAAGGTCACCGATATCGAAGAAATAAGCGGCAAGGGTGTCAAAGGCCTTGTTGATGGCAGACATGTAGCTGCAGGTAACGAGAAGCTCATGAAGGATATGGGCATAGATTACAGGCCCTGCTCTCATCCCGGTACCGTGGTACATATGGCTGTAGATGGCAGGTATGCCGGCCATATCCTGATATCCGATCTGCCCAAGGATAAATCTGCCAGGGCTATAGACAAGTTGAAAAAACTTGGAATAAGCCGTATAGTCATGCTGACAGGCGATATGAACTCTGCAGCGGAATATGTAGCAGCAGAGCTTGGTATAGATGAAGTATACAGCGAGCTGTTACCCGGTGATAAGGTGGGTATGCTGGAGAAGATCATGGACGATAATGGTCAAAAGGCTCAGAATAGACCTTCCATATTCGTTGGTGATGGTATCAATGATGCCCCCGTTCTCACCAGAGCAGACATCGGTATTGCTATGGGAGCTTTGGGCTCAGATGCAGCTATTGAAGCAGCAGACGTAGTCCTTATGGACGACGATCCAACCCATGTGGCTGTTGCAATATCTATAGCAAGGAAATGTATGAGGATAGTATATGAGAATATCTATTTCTCAATAGGAGTCAAGATCCTCTGTCTCATACTGGGAGCATTTGGCATAGCGGGCATGTGGCTGGCTATCTTTGCAGACGTGGGTGTTATGGTCATAGCAGTCCTTAATGCTATAAGAGCGCTTTTTGTTTCCGGGAAAAAAATCAGTAAATGAGGAAATGATATGTTTGATCAGAACTTTCAGAAGAGTCTTTTAACCAATAATGAAAAGCTTGAAGATCTTGCTGAACTCTTTAAGACCTATGGTGATATGACCAGGCTCCGTATCCTCTTTGCCTTGTCAGGAGGAGAGATCTGCGTGACAGATCTGGCTGAGAGCCTGGAAATGACCCAGTCTGCTGTATCACATCAGCTCAAGGTACTAAAGAACCAGCGCCTTGTCAGCAGTAAGAGAAGCGGCAAGACCATATATTATTCTCTGGCTGATGAGCATGTCAGGACTATCATACTCCAGGGCTGGGATCATATAAACGAGGACCACTAAGGCTTTGGGCCGGCCTTTTCCTTTATTTTTTCAAGACACAGGTCGTTTGTTATTTTTTTAAAACTAAATATAGAAACAGTTAATGCCGATAACTAAGCAGAGCTTTTGGCTAAATGATCAGAAAAGTCAATGTCTCGTATATAGTAAACTTTGGTTGCCGCAAACATTATCAGCCCTAGCTCATGTGATCTAAGTACATCATAGGGCAATTTGCCAGAGAGTTATCGATGCAATATAACATTTCTTTTGATATCTGCGCCATTTGCATAGATACAGCCGTTCTTGTCATGTTTTTCCTTAGGAAAAACTATGTATCAAAGGCTAACAGAGCCTACAAGCTCCTTGTTGTAGACTCTCTTGTTGCGGCTGTATGTGACCTGGCGACAGCATATACTATTTCTTATCCATATAGCATCCCTCTTTGGGCAAACTATCTGGTAAATACCATATTCTATCTGTCTATCAATACCATACTCCTTTGGTATTGCAATTATCTGCTTCGTGTTATTTATAAGACCAGACCATATCTAAAGTCCACCAGTATCTTTCTAAGGTGCTGTGCACTTCTTGATATAGTCCTTATCACCAGCAATCCCCTCACTCATTTTATCTTTTATTTTGATGAAAACAGACAATATTGCAGCGGCCCATTTAGGATAGTGGTATATGCAGTATCTGTTTTGATCCTTATTGACTGCATCTATCAGACTATCCGCAACTGGGAATCCCTGCAGACAGATCAGATATTCGGTATGCTCTTTATCACTGTTGCCAATACGGGTTCTGTGGTATTTCAGCTATTCCATCCCAATCAGCTGATCACATCCTTCTTTGTGGCACTTGCTATACTGGTAATATATCTTTCTATTCAGGATGTAGATAATTATATAGATCCTCTAACAAGGGTCTATAATCAGCAGGCCTTTGAGGACACCCTTAACAGCTGTGTCAAGACCAGGCTCCCCTTTAATATCATATCTATCAAGCTTAGGGATTTCAGGCAGGTCAATGAGATGGCAGGCGTTGTGGCAGGTAATCGTGTCCTTGAGATGACCTCCAAAAGGATCCAGAACGTGGTAGGCAAGGAAAATGTATATTACAACTCGGGAACACGTTTTACAGTCATCCTTGATAACAAGTCTATTGACGAAGCTTCTGCCATAGAACAGCTTAGGACTGAGCTTATGAAGGCCTTTGAGGTCAGTCAGATGAGGATATATCTTAGGCCTCAGATGATAGTAGTGCATTTTCCCGAGCATGGGAGCAGCTCCTTTGAACTGGAAGATGCCATATCCTATTGTCTGCATCAGCTTGAGAGGCAGAAGATCAGCGATATCATATATGCAGATACAGGCACTCTGGAATCAGTCAGGCGAAATGCCAAGCTGGATACCATAATGCACAATGCTCTTATTGACGGCAGCTTTAAGATTTATTTCCAGCCTATAAGAGATGCCGTGACAGGTGAGTATCATTCTGCAGAGGCGCTCCTTAGGCTTATCAATGATGAATACGGCTTTATCAGTCCTGACGACTTTATCCCCAGAGCTGAAGAAAACGGCCTTATCATCAAGATAGGAGAGTTTGTATTCGACGAAGTCTGCAGGCTGATGCAAAAATATGACTTTGAAGGTCTGGGTATCAGCTTTATCGAGATCAACCTCTCTGCGGCTCAGTGCATACAAAAAGACTTAAAGACCATATTTATGAATACTATGGCCAAATACCGTATACCTCCTGAAATGATCAATCTGGAGATCACAGAGACTGCTGCCATCGCCTCCAGTGAAAGACTGCTGGACTTTATGAAGAACATGAGGGCTGAGGGTATTGAATTTTCCCTTGATGACTATGGCTCCGGACTTGCCAATGTCAATTATCTTCTTGATTATCCATTTAAGATAGTAAAGCTTGATAAGTCCCTGGTCTGGAAGGCTTTCTCTGAAAGGAACGCCTTTATAGCTCTTGAGCATACAGTCAGGATGATGAAGGAACTGGGCTATATCACTGTTGCTGAGGGAGTAGAGACAGATGAGCAGGCAGAGGGCCTAAAGAATATAGGCGTAGATGAATTCCAGGGCTTTTTGTATTCCAAAGCCATACCTACGCTGGAATTTGTTAACTTCATGAAAGAAAATAGCAGGAGATAAAAATATATACGAAAGTTTATACAGGTACTTACGAGTACCTGTATATTTGATTTATAATATGACGTAAGGGTCAAAAGTCATTTCGATTCGAGCTTGCTCGAAATCGAATATGAATTTATGACCCGCAAAACATGAGCAAAGTAGCACGTAGTGCGGATTTGCGAATGTTTTAGGATTGTGAGAGTTTCGAAGAAACGGAACAATCCGTTAGTCATAAGGTGTCAAAAGGAACTTTTGACACCTACCTCATAATATGACATTGAAGTGCATCCTATATTTTTTTTATTCCGGAGGATTGTCTGTATGGCTTCACTGCTGGTTGCAATAATTTATCTGATATTCATAAGCCTTGGTCTTCCTGATTCCCTTTTGGGTTCAGGCTGGCCCAAGATGCAGGTGTTTTTTGGTGTTCCTTCGTCTTATGCAGGATATGTGTCAATGACTATCTGCTTTATGACTATCATATCAGCCCTTTTTAGCCCGAAGTTTATCAAGAAGATCCATACCAAGTGGATTGTTATAGTCTCTATTTTTTTGACTGTAATTGGCTTGTTTGGCTTCTCTGTATGCACGAGCTATTATATGCTCTTTATCTTTGCTATTCCCTTCGGACTGGGCGCAGGAGCCATAGATGCAGCTGTCAATCACTATGTAGCCAATCACTATTCGGGAGCTGTGATGAGTTTTCTTCACTGCTTCTACGGAGTGGGTGCGATGATCAGCCCTTCCATTATGGCAGCCGCCTTAAAGCATGCCAGATGGAACGAGGGCTACAGATGGACTGCATATCTTCAGATAGCTATCCTTGTGGTGGTAATATTGTCACTGCCTTTGTGGAGTAAGAGCGAATCTGTGGAAGAAGAGGAGGAGCTCAAAAACGGCGCAGGTATCAGAGAGACCATCAAGGCTCCCGGCGTTGTACTCACACTTATCGCCTTTTTTGCTTATTGCTCAGGGGAAGCTATTTGTTTTGTATGGACTCCCAGCTATTTTGCAGGAACCAAGGCAGGGCTTAGTGATGGCCTTATAGCTTCCTTTGGTTCATTGATATTCGGCGGTCTGATGCTGGGCAGGATGATATCAGGCTTTATCTCCAATAAGCTGGGTGACAGGCTGATGATCAGGCTGGGTATAGCAGTAGAGCTTGTTGGTATACTTATGGTATTTATCCCTACATCAGGTTATATAGCTGCAGCAATAGGCTTTGTGATAATAGGCACCGGCATGGGGCCTGTATATCCATCTATACAGCATATGGCACCTGAGAATTTTGGCAAGAGATATTCCGCTGCAGCCATCGGCCTTCAGATGGCATCTGCTTATGTGGGCAGCACATTTATGCCGACTATATTCGGTATTACCCAGCAAAGCGTGGGAATATGGATCATGCCCGTATTTCTCCTGGTATTTGCGGGGCTGAATATTGGATTTATGGAATTGACCTACAAAGTAATAAGAAAATAAACATTTTTGGATAAAACCAACTTGAATATTGGACTTTGTGAGAAAAAAGACGCCCTTTTCAGGGCGCCTATATCAGTGGGTAAATTCGCGTTTTAGAAAGATCATCTGATGATCCGTATGCATAAAAAAAGCAGGCGGCGGGAGTCGAACCCGTCTCGCCAGCTTGGGAAGCTGGAGTTCTACCGATGAACTACGCCTGCAACAAAACTTATTATATCAGCAGTAATAGTTCAATTCAAGTAGTATTTTATAGATATTACCTGCTGTATAAGTGTTTCCGTGCCTTATTCAGCAGTTTGTAAATACAGTTAACGGCTTAAGAGAAGGATTTTTGTAGATTATTCGAAATAACGTTAATTATCTATTGACTTTTATACGCGAATCCTTTAAGATAATTGAGTATGCCGCTTGACAAGGCCGAAGTGCGCCCATATTTAACAGCAGGACGCCGCCGTAATCAGCGAGTTTTTTAAAGAAGGAGGTGCCTTATGTACGCAATTATAGTTACAGGTGGAAAGCAGTACAAGGTTTCCGAAGGCGATGTTATCAATGTAGAGAAGCTGGATGCTGCAGCTGACGAGAAGGTTACATTTGATCAGGTTATCGCCGTAAACAACGACTCTGAGCTTAAGGTTGCAGGAGATGTTGCATCAGCTAAGGTTGAAGCTACAGTTCTTAAGCAGGACCGCGCTCGCAAGGTCATTGTTTACAAGTATAAGCCCAAGACCGGTTACCACAAGAAGAACGGTCACAGACAGGCTTTCACACAGGTTAAGATCGACAAGATCTCTCTCTGATAAGTGAGAAATGTCTTAATGGCACAAACATACTGAAAGACAGATATTATGACAGACATAACGATCATTAAGGATAGCAGTGGTTCATACAAGGGATTTATATGTCACGGTCATGCAGGTTTTGCAGACTACGGCGATGATATTGTTTGTTCAGCCATTTCGGTTCTGACTATCAATACCATCAATTCCATAAATGAATTTACTTCCGACCAGATGGACGTTAGTCAAGATGAGGAAGAGGGACTTATCACTTGTTTTTTTAAAGACGGTATATCCCATGATAGTGAAATCCTCATGAAGTCTTATGAGCTGGGTATAAACGGTATTTACCGACAGTATGGAGAAGAATTTTTGAACATTAAATTCGAGGAGGTATAACCATGTTACAGATGAACCTTCAGTTTTTTGCTCATAAGAAAGGTGTAGGATCCACAAAGAACGGTCGTGATTCCGAATCCAAGAGACTGGGAGCAAAAAGAGCCGATGGTCAGTTCGTAAAGGCTGGAAACATCCTTTACAGACAGCGTGGAACACATATTCATCCTGGCGTTAATGTAGGCATCGGTTCCGATGATACATTGTTTGCACTTGTTGACGGCGTTCTGAGATTTGAGCGTAAGGGCAGGAGCAAGACTCAGGCTAGTGTTCATCCCGTTGAAGCTGAATAAGCTTTTTATCTAGACTGATTTTAGGACCCCGGACAGAAATGTTTGGGGTCTATTTTTTCAAAATTATATAATTTGGTAACTGAAAGAATGGCAGGTAATATACTGCTGTGAAGAGATTCAGGAGGAAAGAAGATGCCTCAGTTTGTAGATCAGGCACGTATTTTCGTAAAGAGCGGTAAGGGCGGAGACGGCCACGTATCTTTTCGAAGAGAGAAATTCGTCGCTAACGGCGGCCCCAATGGTGGTGACGGCGGTAAAGGCGGCGACGTAATTCTGCAGGTAGATAACGGACTTAATACTCTGTCCGACTACCATTTCGGCGGTAAATATAAAGCGGAACCCGGTGCAGAAGGCGGTCAGAACCGCTGCACTGGCAAGTCCGGATCCGATATTGTCCTTCGCGTACCGGAAGGAACCGTCATCAGAGATGCCCAAACCGGTAAAGTCATTACCGATATGTCAGGGGATAATCACAGATTTTTATTATTAAAAGGCGGAAGAGGTGGTAATGGTAACATGCATTATGCTACAGCTACCATGCAGGCCCCTAAGTATGCACAGCCCGGACAGCCGGCAAAGGAGCTTGAGATCATCCTTGAGCTCAAGGTTATTGCCGATGTAGGTCTGGCGGGCTTTCCTAACGTTGGAAAATCTACCTTTTTATCAAAGGTTTCAAATGCCAAGCCCAAGGTTGCCAATTATCATTTCACGACACTGACCCCTATGCTGGGCGTAGTGGATCTGGAAGATGCCAAGGGCTTTGTAGTAGCTGATATACCCGGTCTTATTGAAGGGGCCAGTCAGGGTGCCGGCCTGGGACATGAGTTCCTGCGCCATATAGACAGGACCAGGATGATCATCCATGTGGTAGATGCAGCATCTACCGAAGGACGCGATCCTATTGAAGATATTTATGCGATCAACAGGGAGCTGGCTGATTATAACGCTGACCTGGGTTCCAAGACTCAGATCATAGCTGCAAATAAGCTGGATATGCTCACACCTGAGGAAGCTGACGAAGTAGTAGCCAAGATCAAGGCAGAATTTGAGCCCAAGGGCGTAAAGGTATTCCCTATGTCAACCCTTACAGGTATGGGTATCAAGGACATACTTTATTATGTCAGCAGACATCTGGACGAGCTGGGCGAGAAGCCTGTTGTATACGAACAGGAATTCGATCCCGAAGTTGAACTCAAGGAGAGACAGGAAGCCTTTACTGTTAAGTATGATCCTGAAGAGGATGAATATGTTGTTGAAGGACCCAGAATCGAGAAAATGCTGGGCTATACAAACATTGATTCCGAGAAAGGCTTTGCTTTCTTCCAGAACTTCCTGGCTGATAATGGCATTCTGGATATGCTGGAAAAGGAAGGCATTAATGAAGGCGACACTGTCAGGATGTATGGACTCTTGTTCGATTATTACAGAAACGCTGACACTACTCCTGGCGGAGAGGTCGATGAAGAGCTTGAAGACCTGGAAGACCTTGACGATTCAGAAAGTGATATAGAATAAAAAATGAAGCTAAGACAGGACACGTTGTTCATGACGAGCTGTGACTTGTTTAACTATTTATGATCTACTAATAGCATGACCGGTTACATTTGTTATGATAATGTGTATCTGTCAGTCCGATATAATAATTAGAGCATATGTATGGAGGATTGATATGCAGTTTACAAGTAAGCAGAGAGCCTACCTCAGAAGTCTGGCTCAGAACATAGACCCTTTATTCCAAATTGGCAAGAGCGCTGTATCACCCGAGATCACAGCTGCAGTATCAGAAGCATTTAACACACACGAACTCATTAAGCTGACTGTTCTCAAGAACTGTCCCGAAGATGTTAAGACAGCCGGTATCATGATATCCGAAAGGACCAGATCTGACCTGGTAGAGGTGATCGGCAGGAAGATAGTCCTCTACAAGCAGTTCCATGAGGATCCCGTGATTAAGCTGCCACGTAAATGATACCTTCGACTCACGAACTTTTAAATACATGAGTTTTTTAAAGTACTTATTCATTTCTATATTGTTTGCAGGAGGAAAGCATGCTCAGAAGAAGAATAGGCATCATGGGCGGTACATTTAATCCGATTCACTATGCGCACCTGTATATGGCAGAATGCGCCAGAGAGCAGTTTTCGCTGGACAGGGTGATTTTTATCCCCAGTGGTTTTAGTTATCTTAAAAAGGATCAGAATATTCCTGAAGGTGAGATCAGATATCAGCTTTGCAAGATGGCTACTTCAGGTAATCCCTTTTTTACCGTATCCAGGATTGAGATAGACAGGCCTGGTGATACTTATACAATTGAGACGCTTGAGCAGTTGTCTGAGCTTTACCCGGGCGATGATATCTATTTTATCCTGGGAGCTGATTCACTTAACTATCTTGACAAGTGGGTGAGATACGAGGATATCTGCAAAGCCTGTACAATACTGGCTGCAGTACGTAATGATACGGACATGGACGGCCTCAAGCAGCGTATCGCTTATCTTAAGAGTCAGGTGCCGGAGGCCAGGATAGAGCCTATCATGATGGGACATATGGATATCAGCTCCACTATGATCAGGGACAAGATCAGGCAGAATAAGTCAGTAAAATACCTGCTTCCTGACGAATGTATAGAGTATATCATCTCGCAGAATCTATATTCAGAAGATAATAATTCTTCTGATATAATGGATGCGCCGGATAAGATCGTATAAAGGATGACAATGAAGATTTTAGAGACATCGCAGAAATTCAGACAGGAAATGGAAAAGGTTCTGAAAAAGAACCGCTTTGATCACACTCTGGGAGTTGCCTATACTGCAGCCAATATGGCATTTGTATTTGACGAAGATCCGGAGAGGGCCCTGATAGCAGGGATGCTCCATGATTGCGCCAAGTGCATGCCTTCAGATGAACAGATAGAGATTTGCAGGAAATACGGCGTAGAGCTCACAGAGATTGAGCTAAAGAATCCAAAGCTCATACATGCAAAAGCCGGAATGTGCCTGGCTGAGCACAAGTATGATATAGATGACAAGGGTATACTGGATGCTATCAGGTATCATACTACAGGGCGCCCTGGAATGACCGTCCTTGAGAAGATCATCTTTACAGCAGACTATATAGAGCCCAACAGAAAGATGCTGACGGATATGGCTATCATCCGCAAGGAAGCCCTGTCAGACCTGGATAAGGCTGTATATCACATACTCTACAATACCTTGTCATATCTGGATAGTCAGGAGGATGAAACAGATCCCATGACTCTGGAGACTTTTGAATATTATAAAAATAAGTTATATGGGAAAGGATAATTAATGGGAGCATCAGAAAAAGCATTGAAGATGGCTGACCTTGCTATCGAAGCACTTGAAAATACCAAGGCAGAAGAGATCAAATCTATTGATATCAGTGAAGTATCAGTAATGTCAGATGTATTTATCCTGGCATGCGGCAATAGCAGAACTCAGATCAGAGCTCTTGCTGATCATGTAGATGAGGCATTGTCCAAGGCCGGCTACCAGCCCAAGAATATTGAAGGCTATGATACCTGCAAATGGATACTTATGGACTACGGCGATATCATCATCCATGTCTTTGACAACGAGAGCCGCAAGTATTATGACCTTGATCGTATATGGCGCGACGGCGTAGAAATTAATGTTACCTAAACATTTCATGTCAAAAAAGTCAGGAGGGATAGTATGCAATATCAGATCAGTAATCAGCCATTTACAGTTGTTACACTTCAGATGAGTGCAGGAGAATCCATCAAATGTCAGAGCGGAGCTATGGCTTGGATGTCCAGAGGAATCAGGATGGAGACAAAGACCGGCGGCCTGGGCGGTATCTTCAAAAAGGCTATTGTTGGTGAGTCAATTGCCCTTAATCATTATATTGCCGATCAGCCCGGAGAATTGACACTGGCCAAGCATTCACCCGGTGATATCGTAGCTTTTGATGTTACTACAATGCCTGTCATTGCTCAGAAGACTTCTTTTCTGGCATCTAATGATAATGTGAATATAGATATATTCCTTCAGCACAAGGCTGGTGCAGGCTTCTTTGGCGGAGAAGGCTTCCTGATGCAGAAATTCTCAGGTCAGGGCATTGTATTCCTCGAAATAGACGGAGCTGTTCAGGAGAGGCAGCTGGGTCCCGGAGAACAGCTGGTCATCGACAGCGGATATGTGGCTGCCATGGAAGCAAGCTGCAGCATGTCCATTGAGACAGTTAAGGGTCTGACCAATATCGTACTGGGCGGAGAAGGCCTCTTCAACACTGTAGTAACAGGTCCCGGCAGAGTATGGCTGCAGACCATGCCCATTAATCAGCTGGCTATGAATCTCTATTCATACATGCCTCATCCTCGTAGCAATTAAAATATTGTAATGTTATAAGCCTGATTGGTCAGGCGCTATTAATTAATCGATCTTTTAATTATTTTCGCGAAGCCTTACTATACGTGCTGCTCTACGGCGGTTCTCGTCGCTCTGGTCGGCGTAATGCTTTCTGGTGGTATTTATATCACTGTGACCCAAAACGTCCGCCACGAGGTAAATATCGCCTGTCTCGCGGTAAAGATTGGTTCCATAGGTGGAACGGAGCTTGTGAGGAGTGATCTTCTTAAGTGAGGTCACATTTTTCGCATATTTTTTTACAAGGTTCTCGACCGCTCTTACAGAGATGCGACGGTTCTGCAAAGAGAGGAAGAGAGCCTTTTCATGTCCGGTTATAGGTACTATGAGATTCCTCTCAGCCAGGTATGCCATAAGGGCATCCCTGACCTCATCTCCAAAGTAAATAACTGAATCCTTGCCGCCCTTACGGTGAATGCTGATACCGCAGTTCTCAAAGTCAAGATCATTAAGGTCTATACCTACACATTCAGAGACACGTATGCCTGTGCCCAGTAGGAGAGTAATGATGGCAACGTCTCTGATGCGGGTCTTATTGTGGTAGATTTTCTGCTTATCAGTTAATTTATCCCCTTCCTCTACAACGTCCAGCATTTCTACAATTTCATTGGGCTCCAGACGGATGATAGGCTTTTCCTTAAGCTTTGGCATTTCAATTTTTGACGGGGCATTATGACTGATCTTGTCCATTTTAAAGAAATAATTAAACATACTGCGGACTGCAGCAGCCTTTCTTTTCTTGCCTACAAGCTCATTTGACAGTTCACGGCCTTCGTGGTCATAAAGTGAAATATAATCAAGATATTCATCAATATCTTCACGTGTGACCTGATCCAGGACATTAAGAGTAAAATCCCGAATATTAAGCTTATTAAGGGTAGGATTTTGCTCGTGAAGAAATTCAAAGAATGTGCGGATGTCATAAGCATAGCCAAGCCTGGTCCTGGCAGCTTTACTGTTGGCTATGGACAGAAAGTATTCTCTGCAGAATTTCGGAAGAGTATCGATAACAGCACGGAGCTTTAGGATGTTTTCCTTATCCTGTTCCTGATAATACTTGAGATTGTCTGAACTTATATTGTTTTGCATATTCCCCCCTTAATCAAGTATGTTTTTTGAGAATCCTTTACCTTATTATAGTCCTAAGCAATGCCTGCACGATATTATGATAGCCGGCAACTATGTTACCTTACCTATAGGTGCCAGGTTTAGCGAATAATCGTATCGTGCGTAGATTGCGGGTTCAAGTATGGATTTTGAGAATCCTTTACCTTATTATAGTCCTAAGCAATGCCTGCACGATATTATGATAGCCGGCAACTATGTTACCTTACCTATAAGTGCCAGGTTTAGCGAATAATCGTATCGTGCGTAGATTGCGGGTTCAAGTATGGATTTTGAGAATCCTTTACCTTATTATACGCTTAACCACTGCGTACACGATACTATTATTTGCTAAACCTGGATTTTGCGCATAGTTGCTTTTCCACCACCATTCTATCACATGCAAAAACCCGCAGCAAGCATTAGCTCCTGCGGGTAATAATAAGCTCTGATCTGTCTCTTAGCTCTTCCTGTTCTGTTCGTAGGTCTCTACATAATTGGCTATGAAATCTACCGTGCCGTCATAACCAAGGAGTGATGAGTTAACTGTAAGGTCATAGGAACTACAGTGGCCCCATTTCTTTGATGTGTAATAATTGTAATAGCTGCGACGCTGCTTGTCCTTCTTGATCATCAGATCGATAGCCTTATCGTCACTGGTCACATCATCAAAACGGTCTCTGATAGCTTTGATCTTGTCTGCTTCGTTACCGGTGATAAATACCCTTACTAGATTAGGAAAATCAGATAAAGCATAGTCTGCACATCTGCCGACTATAACGCATGGACCTTCTTTGGCAATGGCCTTGATGGCATCAAACTGTGCAAGGAATACCTTGTGGCTGATAGGCATGTCTACAAAGCTGGATGAATTATATCCAAAGGAATATGTATCAAGCACCAGATTGTACATAAAGGAGCTGGTAGGCTTCTCATCATGGTTTTCGATCATCTCTTCGCAAAAACCGCTTTCTTTTGCAGCTCTGGCGATCAGTTCCTTGTCATAACATTTGATCCCGAATTTAGCTGCAAGCTTTTCGCCGATCACTCTGCCGCCTGAACCAAATTCACGTCCTACCGTAATAATCGTATTCATAACAACCTCCTCCATGCCTTGTATTAGTGGTCATGTGTAAAGATTATTTTATTGCCTTGCTTTGTCTGAATATGCAAAGTTTGTTTGCATAAGCAAAGATCATCTATATAAAATAATTATATATAAAAATCGGGTAAATTACCAGTAAATAGCAATAATAGTCTGGCAATTGTATGAATTAAATCAAATGCTGCGAACACATAATATCAGGTTAACACTTCAAGGAGATGCCTAAAATAATCCGGAAGCTCAGCCCTAGTCTCGATATACTCTCCTGTTCTGGGATGTTTAAATCCCAGTATCATAGCATGTAAGCATTGTCCCTGGAGCTTGAAGCGGCTCTTACGGCCTGAAGCATATAATTCATCTCCCAGAAGGGGGTGATTAATGGAAGCCATATGCACTCTGATTTGATGGGTACGGCCTGTTTCCAGCTTACAGGCGATATAGGTCATTCTGTCATTTGGGAAGCGCTTTAGTACTTTGTAATGTGTTACTGCAGGCTTGCCGTTTATTTCATCAATGGCCATCTTTAATCTGTCATTTTTGTTTCTTCCGATAGCACCCTCTATGGTGCCCTCATCCTCTTTTATAATGCCATAGCATATTGCATGATAAATCCTGTTGATGGAATGTTCCTTGAGCTGCGCTGCGATGCTGTTATGAGCTTCATCATTCTTACAAATGAGCACAGAGCCTGTGGTATCCTTGTCTATTCTGTGCACGATACCGGGCCTCATGACACCATTGATACCGGAGAGCGAGTCTCCGCAGTGATACATGACTGCATTAACCAGAGTGCCGCTGTAATGACCTGCAGCGGGATGAACGACCATATCCTTGGGTTTATTTACTACCAAAAGATCATTATCTTCATATAGTATATCCAAAGGAATATTCTCGGCTTCTATATCGAGCTCTACAGGTTCAGGAATATCCAGACTTATCACATCTCCTGCCTTTATGCAAACAGAGCCCTTTTTGATCTCCTTGCCGTTTATTGTGGCATTGCCGGAGCTTATGAGATTTTTGAGAAAAGATCTGGAATGACCTGTATCAAGCTCGCTAAGATATTTATCTATTCTTTTGCCATCATCTTCTGCAGATACTATAAATTCAGACATAGGCATCCTTTTTTAATCATTATGGTTTTCTGTAGTGGAAGTATTATCACAAGGCTTTGTCTCAATCGTTTGATCAGCTTCATCGTTTTTTTCAATAGGTTCAGTATTCTCAGCCTTTTTGGCTGTCTTCTGACTATAAAAACTCAGGAAAGCAAAATCTTCTTCCTTGTAATAAAAAAGAAGGAAATATACAAGCAAAAAAGTTGATACTGTAACATATATATCGGCAACATTAAAGATAGGGAAATTGATCAGCTTAAAATATATAAAATCAATAACGTATCCGGTGTTGAACCTATCAAACATATTGCCTAGAGCGCCGCCTGCAATTGTGCAGAGGATAAAGTGGAGCCTTGTATATCTCTTGTCATCAGGTAGCATTAAAAGGATATATGAGATCACCAGGCATATAAGTATGGCGATGATGATAAAGAAGGTCTTTTGATTCTGGAGCATACCAAAAGCAGCGCCATGATTTTCCAGGTAATGGAGCTCTAAGACATTCCTGATTATAGGAAATGCTGCCTTATCCTTTAGATAGCTTACTGCAGCCTTCTTGGTCATAAGGTCAATGATTATCAGAAGAATGGTAAATATAATATCGAATATTATAAATTTCTTTTTATGACTGTTAAACTGAGGCATTGGATAATCATCCTTTCAACTATTATTCTCCGTCTACGAAGAGAATTTCTTTAACAGCTTCTCTTATCTCTTCATCTGTTACATCAGTGCTGATAAAGGCATCACCTATATCATGAAGGAGTATGAATCTAATATGACCGTTGTCCATTTTCTTGTCACTCTTAACAAGATCTGCGATTTCATCAGGATTCACATCTTCAACGCTGATGGGCAGTCCAAAGGGAACGAACATATCTCTTATCTCATAGCAGGTACCGGTATCAATAAGCCCCTTCTTCATGGAGATATAGGCAGCTGCAATGCATCCAAGTGCAACGCATTCACCATGGAGCAGGGTGAAATTCTTGGCCTTTTCAATGGCATGACCAATGGTATGACCAAAGTTCAGAAGGGCTCTTTCACCTTTCTCATGAGGATCATGCTCTACCACGTCTCTCTTGATCTCGCAGGAACGCTTGATCATCTTTTCTAATATCTCATGATCTCTTGTAATGATCTCGTTGAAATTCTCTATCATCCAGAAATAATAGCTCTGATCCTTGATAAGGCCATGCTTAAGGACTTCTCCCATGCCTTCAGACAGGAGCCTTCCGTTTAAGCTGTCCAGAGTAGTCACGTTGGTATATACAAGCCTGGGCATATAAAAAGCGCCTACCATATTCTTGTATCCATCAAGGTCTACACCTGTCTTGCCGCCTACTGAGGAGTCGGTTTGAGCAAGGAGGCTGGTTGGGAGCTGTATAAATGCAATGCCCCTAAGATATGTAGATGCTGCAAAACCTGTAATATCACCGGTCACGCCGCCGCCAAGAGCTGCCAGCATATCATGCCTGTCAAAATGCTTGGCAACCAGAAATTCATATATATTCTGTACTGTTGTAAGGTTCTTGTTCTCTTCGCCTGCGGGAATGGTAAATACATATACTTCGCTGCATACCTTGCAGAGCTGCTGACTTACAAGTTCTGCATAGAGAGGCCCTACATTGGAATCTGTTATGATAGCGGCTCTTCTGCCTGCAAAGCCCAGCTTGTCTACCTCAGAAGCCAGGCCGCTGTAACTGCTGTCTATCACGATGTCATATGCCTTTTGATTTTGATATTTTACTGATAATCTGTCCATACTTATCCTTTCATAACGCGATATATGCGATAAAAACAGCGGAAGCAATATATACTTACTCCCGCTGCATAAAATACTAAACCTATATAAAATATAGAATAAATAGGCAAAATCAATTAATCCCCCTTAAAGGGAGTCGCTTCTGCAATTGGAAGATATCACAGGATCTGCTGAGGACCTTCGTGTACGAAGGAAGTATTATTAAATGATCCGGTGATCATCTCCTGAAAATCTCCTGTAATATCAACGCTTGAAGGTGTGATAATAAAGATATACTTTGAAATCTTCTGGAGATTACCTGAAATAGCAAAGCAGGAGCCTGATGCAAAATCAATGATCCTCTGAGCTACTTCAACATCAAGGCCTTCCAGATTAAGGACTACTGCCCTGTTGGTCAGAAGTGTTTCTGTGATCTCTTTAGCTTCTTCAAAAGAATTGGGTTTGATGACACATACTTCCATGCCGGCACCTGATATAGTCTTCTTGTGATTGGAAATATTGGTAACAGGTTTGAATGGACTCTGTTTATTAAGCTTCTCCTCCGGAACTTCAATACTGGGATCATCTTTACCGATAGGTGCGGTCTTCAGAGCTGCGGAACCCTTGTCATAGTACTCTTCATCATTCTCGTCGTAATAATCATTCTCTTCACCAAGTCTGATGACTTTCAGGAAATTCTGCATAACATTCATATTCTCTCCTCACTCCTCGTGTACGATACCGAGGCAACAACCCTTTCCATGATCAAATATCCATCCATAGGATGAATGCTCCCAACTCCTTATATTATGACTATATTAAGGCAAAGTGTCAACCTTCTTAATAATTCATGATATCAAAACACAGTTAAATAATTTGCATTATTTATATATGATCTCGTTGTTGATCACTGTCTCTGCATCCAATACGATATAGTCGTGTTCTCTAAGACCGTAGGAGGTATTGGATTGTACTATAGCATAACTCTCATTGCTCTCCATGATATCTATTACGCAGAAGTCGGCATATCCCTTATTGATGTTATATACGCCGTGAAGGGATGATGTCATGCCAACGCTGAATTCTTCTTTACTGTCAGGAGCTATTATCACATCACCTGCACTTAGGGAATCTGTATCTATATAGTAGGTATCAAAACCTGTCTCGTTGCCATCTTCATCCTTTTCATGGAGCTTGGCATAGATATTGGTAGCTATGAATTCTGTTGATACAGAGCCGTCTTCCAATATTGTCTTTCTGTCTACACCATATTTGCCCTGGTCATTCTTATAGATATATGAGGAATCAATGGTATAAAAATCCTTATCAAGGATTGCTGACGAAGGTATTTTAAGACCTTTGACTGCATCTGTTATGAGCTCTACGTAGAGGAAGCGGTCTGATGCAAAGTTTATCATGGAATTGGTAAAGGATAGAGAAACAAAACAGTTGCCTTCATTATCTGTATATCTGGCCACCTGTCCCCATGCTGTAGCCTGGTTCTTCAAGAATCTGACTTCAATATATTCTTCTTTTTCAAGCTCCTTAGCAGTCTTTTCATCAGCTACCTGTATAACAATCTGCCAGTCTTCATCTGTAGACAGCTTATAACAAGGAGAACCGGTGGTGATGATATCTCTGGAAGTGAAATATTCAGGAGTATATTCCTCTTCATCAAAATACTCAGGCTTCATCTGCTCGAGAGTCAAGTTTTCAAAGCCGTCTATTGAATAGATCACTGTACCGCTCTCTGGTGCAAATTGATATTTGAAAGCTCCGCTTTGAGAGCCAATATCGCTTATGGAATTAAGATATGAAGAATTAACAAGCTTGGAAACAGAGCCCCTTATGCTGCTGCTAAAGTCATATACAGAAAGAAAAGATCTTTCGTCAAAGGAAGACTGGAAGGAACTGATCTCGTTTCTGAGCTTGGAATAATCAATATCAGTAAGTACTGAAGTAGAGCTGTCATTAAGACCTCTGCTGTCGGCAAGGGTATCGGATTCATCAGTGATGCATACCAGATCCCCTTTGGCAACATGCCTGTCTTCCATTGCAAAATAATATACAGGTCCTGAGCTTGATGAATTAACTACCCTCTCCTTACGAAGAGTTATAGCCCTGTAGGTATTATTCTGAGACAGACTTCCGGTAGTTACCTCATAGCCTGTAATATGCTTCTTGCTGTAGTAATTTACAATACTGATGATCACGTATATAAGAAGGCCTGCAAAAAAAATGATTGTCAGGCCACCCAAGCCTCCGCGATTATTAAATTTTCTGATATTGCTCTTAGAGCCAGCTGCCATCTATATCCCCTTGTAATAATTGTTCTTATGACCGGAAAAAGTCTGCTAATTTACGCCTGGCAGCCTTTCCGGGGCGGTACTGCAAAAAAGCCGCGGCTATGCCGCGGCTTGTAAGTACGCGTTGTAATCAAAGTGCAATAGAAATCTTGGAATGAACAGCTTCAGGGAGCTCTTCCTTGTCCATGGAAACGCTGAGAACAAAATCGATTCCGAACTTATCACTTAATTTATCAAGTTTCTCTATTGTAGGTGTTATATCATTACCCTCAAGGCAGGCAATGTTAAGGAACGAATCAAGATATACCTGCTGAAGATCATTGTCCTGTGAAATAATACCACTGATAAAGCCTATAAACTCGTCTGTAGTGTTGACCATATAATCAGGAACCACAATAAGACGTATCTTATTATTCAGTTCATACATGTGTTTGGTGTTTTTGTCGAGAAATACGACTGTTCCAAGAGTGTTCTTGATTTCGGAATTAACCTTGTCGAGAAGACATTTTGTCTTGCCCTTCCCCTTTTTACCTACGATAAGCGAAACCATAAGCGTTACCTCCCTTGAGTTATGAAATTAGGAAATTCCCTACAACTATTATAACTTTCATGGCCATCTTTTACAATAGATATCTGTTCTAAAGTAGGCTTAAATACTAATCCTTCATAAGTAGTAAGACAGCCACATTATCAAGCATTTTAACCAGTTACCGCCTCTTCAAGAAGCCGTGTCATCTCGTCATAAAGAGTGTCCGTACTGTCTGCTCTTAGTATCACAGCTATATAAGGATTGGCATATTGATCCTTGGCAAGGAGTATGAGACAGTGGCCTGCCGCACTGGTAGTTCCTGTCTTGCCTCCGATTACTGTGATATTGCCGGGAGCCTGTCTTACGCCCTTGATATAGCCGTTGGTGGCTTCAACTTCTATCTCCTTGGTGCTGCCGTCTCCTGCTGCATAACTGGTCCTGTAGGAAGACATATTGATGATCTGTACGAAATCATTATATTGCATGGCAGCATTGAAGATCAGATACATGTCATAAGCTGTGACATAGTGATCCTCCTGGGTCAGGCCGTGAGGATTGGCAAAATGGCAGCCTGTAGCGCCAAGAGCTCTTGCTTCCTTGTTCATGAGAGCTACAAAGCTGTCGGTCCCGGGGCCCAGATTATCTGCTATGAGCATGGCAACATCGTTGGCAGAATATATGAGCAAAAGGTGCAGCGCCTGATCCAGAGTCATGCTATCGCCCTTCTTGATACCTGCGAGCTGGGCTCCCGCCTCACTTATCACAACTGCATCTGTTGCAGTAAGAGTCTGAGACAGACTGCCATATTTAAGAGCTACAAGCGCTGTCATCACCTTGGTAAGAGATGCAGGGTTGACCTGCTCATTGACATTTTTGGCATAGAGAGTCTTCTTGCCTGTCAGGTCAAATAGGCCTGCCACAGAGCTTTCTGTCATATCAACCTTGTCTGTAGCGATATCAGTAGGAGCTACACAGAGATCAGATGAAAAAGTATCCAGGAATTCAACTTCATAAAGAGAACTATCAGGTCCTGCCTTTTCAGAATAAGGCAGATCATAAGAAGCAGCTCCGCATCCTGTAAGAAGCGCACTGCTAATGATCATAGAAAATATTAGTCGGGGTAAATTATTAATGCTAATAGAATACCTATTAGCATTAAAGTGGTCAGCTTTGAAAAAAGCTCTTATATAATGAAAGATGTTATTTATACATTTCACGCCACTCAAGATCTCCTCTGTCCAGGGATTTGATAAGAAGCTCCGCTGATGCAAGATTGGTAGCAACAGGGATGTTGTGAACGTCACAAAGTCTCATAACATTATTGATATCAGGCTCATGGGACTTCACAGTCAGAGGATCACGCAGAAAAATAACAAGGTCGATTTCATTATGCTCAATAGCAGCACCTATCTGCTGCTCTCCTCCCAAATGACCTGCGAGATATTTGTGTACGGTCAGATTGGTAACTTCCTCTATAAGACGACCTGTTGTGCCCGTGGCAAACAGCTCATTTTTAGATAAGATACCCCTATATGCAATGCAGAAATTCTGCATAAGTTTCTTTTTGGCGTCATGTGCAATAAGTGCAATATTCATATTATTCCTTTATTTCCTTGTCTGTCTGATTTTGGTATTGGACGTTATTAATTATATCATATTTTTACTCTTACGATAGAACAGATATCATAAAAGATACTCAGAAATATTTGTTCCTCTGCTGAAGGCTGACATTGAGCACCAGGCCTATACCTATGTATACGCTGACAATGGATGTAAGTCCGGCGCTGACAAGAGGCAGCGGTATACCGGTATTGGGCAGTACTCCGGTTGCAACGCCTATATTCATCAGTCCCTGGAAGCCTATCCAGCAGCCAATGCCTGTTGCTATGATCTGGCCTGCAAGGTCTCTTGCCCTTCCTGCGATCAAAAGACACTCTACCATTATAGCAAGCAGCAAAAAGAGTACAATACATGACCCTATAAAGCCAAACTCTTCTCCAATAACTGTAAAGATAAAGTCTGTCTGGGATTCGGAAATAAAGCCTGCATTAAGAACCGAGTTGATCTCATTGGAATTAAAGCCCTTGCCCTGCAGCTGTCCCGATCCTATGGCCATAATGGAATTCATGGTCTGATAAGCATCTGAATCAGCATAATTCTCAGGATGAAGCCAGGCCAGGATCCTCACCTGCTGATAATCATGGAGAATGGGACTTCCGGGCATCATAGCAAGGTAAAAGACAAGTGCACCAAGAGGGATAGTTATCACCAGTACAGCCGTAATGAATTTCCAGCTGATGCCGCTTACAAACATGATACATACAAATATTATGACAAACATGATACTGGTGGAAAGGTCAGGCTCAAGCAATATCAAAGCCAGAGGCGGCAATAGCAAAAGCAGACAACTGGCTATATAGCCCAAAGTTTTGACCTTCTTTTGATTGAGCAAACAAAACTTGGAATAAAACAGTATAAGAAGGGCCTTGGATATCTCCGAAGGTTGAAAACGAAAACCGCCGATATCAAGCCATCTCTGGGCACCATGGCTACCGCTTCCCAGTAGTATAACTCCTCCCAGAAGTATGATCGTCAGTGCATAATAGCCCCAGTAAAATTTTGACAAAAAGGCATAGTCAAAGAGGGACACAACGATCATAGCAACTACGCCAAGAGCAATACCCATGAGCTGCTTGCTCCTTAAGGATTCATCGGATGAACTGACAGCGATGACTCCCACTATTGAGAGACATATGACCAGAACAACAAGGATAAAATCGTAGTTCCTGTATTTATAGGTTTTAAGTCTGTTAAACACCGCTTTAATCATATAAAACCTCGTAATTATCTCTAGCAAAAGCTTACAGCTATATTAGTCGTCATTGGTACCGCCGCTAACCTGCTCTACTTCGCCGCCCAAAAGCTCTTCTCTTGTCTTTTCGCCAAAATAATACTGATATACATCATGAGTGATCTTGGCAGCATAGGTTGAAGAATAACCATAGGCAACTCTGGTCGTGATGGATATCTCAGGATTACTATACGGCGCATAGCTCACAAAAAGAGCGTGATTGGCTCTGTCCTTACGCTCCTGAGCCGTACCAGTCTTGCCGGCTATCTCAACCTTCATATCCTTATAATCCGATCTTGACTCTACCACGCCTCTCATACCCTTATGAATAGCATTCCAGTATTCAGTGGGTATGCTGTCCATGGTATTTCTTACAGATGCAGAATAATCCTCCAAAAGGTTGCCGGCTGAGTCTGTGGTCTTGTCGATCAGAGTCAGATTATAGGTGGTTCCGTTATTGGCTACACTCGTAATATACCTGGCCAGCTGTGTTGTGGTATAGGAATTGGTGCCCTGACCTATGGCAGAACGTACAGCGTCCTGATCAGATACAGAGGGTTCATTCTCTTCTATTTCAACTCCGCTCTTGTCAGTAAGACCATACATATCAGCATATTTGGCCAGTCTTTCAAGACCCATATCCGAGTCATAGCCGTTTCCATTATTTCCAAGTCTGTAGCCTACTTCATAAAAGAAACCGTTGCAGGAATTGGTAATACCCCCTGAAACATCAAGTGTCCCGTGAGCAGAGGGATATATCCAACACTTTGCCGGGGGAGAGATCTTTTCAAATATGCCTGTACAGGTGATCTCTGATGCAGTGCTGATCACGCCTTCCATTAGCCCCGCTGTTGCTGACATGGGCTTGTAGGTTGAACCGGGAGCTGTCTTTTGCTGAGTTGCATAGTTATATAGCGGATTAGACAGGTCGGCTCTCAGGCTGGCATAATACTTGGCATCTACTCCATTAGCCATCCTGTTATTGTCATAACCCGGGTAGGACACCAGAGCTTTTACGTCTCCGGTATTAACATCCACTATTACCATTGAGCCGGTACAAGGATCCAGGTTGAGCTGGGCAGGCGTGAGGTCCAGTTTCTTTATCCTGTTCATGATAAAAGTATATGAATTTTCAGCAGAACCCTTCCAGAGGGCCATTTCATCATCGTCAAGGCTTACGACCTTTTGCTCAAGCAGCAGCTCGCAGCAATCTCTACCTGTTACCATATCAGATGCCAGCATATACCTGTATAGCATCTTGTGGAAAGTCACATCCCTGGTCAAAAACTCATTTATATAATCAACGATATTGATAAAAACTTCATCTGATGCAGAATACTGGCTATCCAGGTTAAGCAAAGAGATGTCTATCCAGTTCTGCATTATTGCATAATGGAGATATTCATTCAGAGATATTGTCTCGTCTGTCTTGTACTTGATATAAGTCTCATCCTCAGAATTCTCACCTGTGAGAACTCCCTTATTTCTCAAGCTGTCTGTAATATAGGTCTCATAGTTCTTGTACTCAAGACTGAGCTGGTCATAAGGGGTTTTGGTATCTGTAAGCTCTGCTCTAAGGCCCAGGAGAACTGATGACAACTTATCATCAAATACCTCTTTGACCTTTTTCTCTGTTTCACCTGCATGGGGATCGTCAAAATGGGTTACATCAATGACCGTATTCTCGAAAAGCTTGTAATATACATCATAAACAGGGATCATGAGATCGCTGGAATTTGCAGGTATATTGACTTCCTTACTGTTGACTATCTTGGCAGAAAGTATACCTGCAAGCCTGCTCTCAAGCACATCATAAGCAAGCTCAGTCAGATCCTTGTCAATGGTAAGATAGACATCATTGCCGGCTATAGGCTCTACGTATTCGCTGGTCTCCAGTGCCTGCCCCATCTTGTCAACGTATACGGTTTCCGAGCCCTTCTTACCCTGGAGGACTGTCTCCATGGTCTGTTCGATACCGGATTTGCCTACAGTATCATTGCCGGAATAATTCATACCGGGATTCTCAGCCCTTAAAGTCTCCAGCTCTGACAAGGATACCTTGCCTGTATAGCCTATTACCTGAGCAAAATACTTGGAGTCAACATATTTTCTGGAGGTGCTCTCTTTTATGCTCACACCTTCCAGATCGATACTGTTCTCCATGATATCCGATACAGTCTGATCAGATACGTTTTCTGCAATGGAGGTATCAATATATTTCTGGAATGAGTTGAGATTCATGTTATATCTAAGGGTTGCCAGTTGCAGAAACCTTCGGCTGCTCATACCTCTTCCGGCTACAAAAGAACTCTTGTCCTGGGGATCTGTATACTCTCCGATCTTGAACTTGTTGCCAAGATAATTCATAACATCAAGAGCAGTGGAGCTTTTCTCTTCAAACTTAAGATTATCTGTCCTTGAATAGCCGTATACATCGGCAAGGAACCTTAGTAGAGAGCTTCCGCTAACGGTAAACTCAAATTCTCCGGAATCTGAAAGCTGTATATTAAGGTCACTGACTACTTCATCTCCGTTTTTCTCTACAATGTCTATTACCCTGCCCAGAGTCTCGTTAATATTGGCATGACGGGAAGAGCCGGATTCAAATACATCTTCAATAACAACAGAATTGGCCAGCTCATTATATGCCAGTAGGTTACCGTTACAATCGTAGATATTGCCCCTGGTAGCAGGTATATCCTTTTCCTTTTTGATGCGCAGCTGAAAAGAGTCCAGATAGGATTCGCCGTTTACGATCTGGAGATTGAAGAGACGGGTAACAAGCCCGCTTGTAAGAAGGAGTCCCACCAGTCCTATTATGGTAAAGCGGGATGTAAGAAATTTCAGGACTATATCTTTAAGGTCATCAAACAAATTTACGTGCCCCCTTTGATACGATCATATCCATTTTCGTATTTACGAAGAGGATAATAGGATAAACAAATACTGCTACCACACTGGTATAGATAAGCTCGGGAATAATCACATGTGTCATATAATGACCCATATCAAATCTGGCCCTGAGCAGGAACATCAATATATAATAAATAAAGCCGGATATAAAGTCACTTATACTGATAAGCGCGAGGGGAAGAATATAATTATCCGGAAAGAAGACTCTGTGGAAGAAACCGCAGATATAGCCCTCATACATATAAATGATGGCATATATACAGATAAAGTCTCCAAAGAAAATATCAGCCAAAAGTCCTGCAAAAAAGCCAGTAAAAAGTCCTGCCTTCTCCCCTCTCATCATGGCGGTTGAAGCAGTAATGATGATCAGAAGATTAGGTACAATACCACCAAAGCTGAAATATGAAAATACAGAGCTTTGAAAAATAAAGCATATGATTATAAGTACGAAAGTAACAAGAGTTTTTCTCATATTGATCCTAATACCTCAATGATGAACTCATGATACTAATCATCAGGAGTTTCAGAATTAATTACCTGTTTCTTGCTGGTTATGACCAGAACCTCATCCAGATGTTCAAAGTCCACAGCAGGCGTAAGTGTACCTGATTTGGTAAGATTATTGGAATCAGCTTCAATAGAAGTGATATAGCCTACAAGTATACCGGGAAGATATTTATCAGAGATATTGCTGGTCACTACCTTATCTCCTATGCTTACAGCATCTATATCATCCTGAAGCTTGGAAAATGTAATGACTCCCTCACTATAGCTCTCCAGGTCACCGGTTACTATAAGATTATCACCTGTATTGAGGACCATGGAGCTGGTGGAGATATTATCGGATATCACAGATGTGACCTTGGACCATCCGGGACCTATGGAAGTGATCCTGCCTACAAGTCCGCCACCTGCGATAATATTCATATCAATATCCAGACCGTCATCAGTGCCCTTATCTATAACGAAATTGCTGTACCAGTTGCCTGTATCCCTGGCTATGATCCTGGCACCGGTTTTGGAATATGAGCTGTATTCCTTGTCCAGTTCGTAGAGGTCTCTCAGGTTATCAAGCTCATACTTATCCTGAGTAAGCCTGGCATTTTCTTCCTTTAGTTCCTCTACCTGCTGTCTAAGAACACCGTTCTCCTCGCGGAGTGTGGACATATCAGCAAAGTATTCGGCCTTATCTTTAACATAGCTTCCTGCTGTGCTGATACCCTTTTGAAAAGGTACCACAAAAACACCTGCCACCGTGCCAGCGACACCGGAAAACAGGTTAGTTGTCAATGTTATTACAATAAGTGCTATGGAAACAATTGTTAAAGCAAAGAGGAGATATTTGCCCGGAATGGAAAACTTATCTCCTCTCTTATTGATCACAGGATTCATTTAACTGAGCCCTCTGCTATGGCAAGTGACTTGTACTGGTCATCCTTGATGATCTTGGAAAGACCAAGTGCAACTGATTCAACGGGTTCCTCAGAAATATTAACATTCAGTCCGCAGCCGTTGGAAATCTGCTGAGCCAGGTGACATACCTGGGAGGCACCACCTGTAAGGTAGAGGCCGTTCTTGTAAATATCCGCAGCCAGTTCCGGAGGCGTACGCTCAAGAATTGCTCTTACATTATCAAGTATGTTATCAAAGTTCTCTACAAGGGCATAATTGATAATATCTGTAGGGATCTCTCTTTCAATGGGAAGACCTGTAACAATATCCCTGCCGTATACTACAGCAGGCTTGCCCTCTTTCTCTAAGTCTCTGAGTGCTATCTTAACATTTTCAGCAGTCTTGCTGCCTACGATAAGGCTGTATTCCTTACGGATTGCGGTCCTTATGGAATCATCAAACTTTCTGCCACCTACCTTTATGAGCTTGGACTGTACTATTCCGCCCAGTGACAATACTGAGATCTCTGTAGTATCAAAGCCTACATTTACTACCAGTACACCATTGGAATTCTTAACATCCACATCCATGCCCAGTCCGTCTGCAATGGGCTTATATACTACATTGACCTTGCGGGCTTTGATATTGGATTCGTGGATCAGATCTGTAAAAGCTCTCTGCTCAACAGCTGTAATATCGTAAGGTATTGCGATGTAATAATCAGCGGCCTTGACATTGCCATTCATCTCATCGCCGATAAAGAGGCGCATGAGCATCTCCATGTGATTGATCTGGGCGATGACACCGCTGTTAAGGGGCCTTGATACAGAAATATTATCAGGAGCCTTTTCGTACATCTCGTATGCTGCATCGCCGTATGCCAGGACATTATTCTTGTTCTGGATGGCGATCATATTCTTCTGGACTGTAACAGAGTCAGTTGACTTGTTATATATCTTAATGGCATTTGTGCCAAGATCTATACCGAATAAGTTATTCAAAACAAACCTCCGAAAACTGTGAAATAAAGAAAAATAGCGTGCTTAATTATTTTACTACAAGTTGAGCTTTGTCTACAAGCCCTTTATCAAGCATATACTGCACAGTTTTCAATATTCCGAACTTGGCATGAGGAAATGTAAGGCCGCCCTGGAAGTATACTGCATAGGGAGGGCAAATTGGGCCGTCTGCGCTCAGCTCTATGGAAGAGCCTGATACAAAGGCACCTGCAGCCATGATCACCTGGCTGTCATAGCCGGGCATATCCCAGGGTTCGGGGGTTACAAAGCTGTCAACAGGAGCTGCAGCCTGGATACCTTCACAAAAGGCGATGACGCCTTCAGGCTTTCCAAAAGACACAGCCTGGATAATGTCATACCTTTCTTCAGAGCCGTTTGGAACTACATCAAAGCCGAATCTCTCATAGATATTGGCAGCAAAGATAGCACCCTTAAGAGCTCCGGCGGCAACAGTAGGCGCAAGGAAAAGACCCTGATAAAAGCTGGGGAGGACTCCAAGAGAAGCTCCTACCTCCTTGCCAAGGCCGGGACTTGTAAGCCTGTATGCCGCATTTTCGATGCAATCCTTCCTGCCTGCAATATATCCGCCTATAGGAGCCAGTCCGCCGCCGGGATTCTTGATAAGTGATCCTACCACCATATCAGCTCCAAGATCGGAAGGCTCTATTGTCTCAATAAATTCTCCATAGCAGTTGTCTACCATGCAGATGATATCGCTCTTAACAGACTTGATAAAGGAAATCAGTTCGCCTATCCTCTCAACTGATAAGGTGGGACGAGTCTGATAACCCTTGGACCTTTGGATTGTCACAAGCCTTGTTTTGTCATTTATGGCATTTTTGATGCCTTCATAATCAAAGCTTCCGTCAGGAAGAAGGTCTACCTGAGAATAGCTGATGCCGTATTCCTTGAGTGAACCCTTGGAAGGTCTGATGCCTATGACCTCTTCGAGGGTATCATAGGGCTTGCCCACAGGGGACAAAAGCTCATCGCCCGGGCGAAGATTGCTCATAAGTGCCAGGGCAAGAGCATGAGTACCGCAGGTGATCTGGGGTCTTACCAGGGCATCTTCTGTATGAAAGATATTGGCATAGACCTCTTCCAGAGTATCCCTGCCTGTATCGTTATAACCATAGCCTGTGGTACCCATAAGGCAGGCCTCCTGGACCCTGGCCTTTTGCATGGCACCTATTACCTTAAGCTGGTTGTATTCTGCGATCTCGTCAATATGATCAAATCTTTCTCTAAGGCCTTCTAAAATCTTTTCGCCAAATTCATAGACCTCCTTTGAGATCCCAAGACTTTCATATATTGAAGCTGTATTACTATTGTGCATCTTATACCTCTATTTACTGATCTAAATGTGATAAGAGCTCTTTTAATACCAGAGCATCGTCTCTATTATACATGGACTTGTCAAGCCATATCACATCCTTCTCCCTGCGAAACCAGGTCAGCTGCCTCTTTGCAAAATGCCTGGTGTTGAGCTTGATAAGATAAATAGCTCTGTCCAGATCATACTCTCCCTTAAGATAGCCCATAATCTCTCTGTATCCAAGCCCCTGCATGGATGTCATATCATCCTTAAGGCCCATATCAAGGAGACGCCTGCATTCATCTACCAGACCTTCTTCTATCATCATGTCTATCCTTTTCTCTATCCTTTCATAGAGATACTGCCTGTCATCAGTAAGGACAAAGTATCTGAAATCATAGGGAGAAGTTTTTTCATGCTGCTCTTTGTTGTGATCCGATATTCTCCTGCCGGTCTTTTCATAGAATTCAAGGGCCCTTATCACACGTTTTACATTTCCTGCAGGTATATCCTCAGCAGATACAGGATCAATGAGCCTTAGCCTGTCATGAAGTACTTCCGGGCCCTTGACCATGGCGATCTGCTCCAGACCTTTCCTGTAAGTGGTATCAGAATCAGTCTGGGTAAAATCAATATCATAAAGTACAGACTGGATATAAAAGCCTGTTCCTCCTACAAGGATCGGTATATGACCTCTTTTGTATATACCGTCCATGGCTTCCTTTGCTTTCTGCTGAAAAAGGACTACATTAAAATCTTCATCAGGCTCCAGGACATCAATAAGATGATGAGGGACACCATCTGTGTCCTTTGCCTTTATCTTATCGGTACCAATATCCATATGACGATATACCTGCATGGAATCAGCAGATATTATCTCGCCTCCTACTGCCTTTGCAAGGCTTATGGATAACCTGGACTTGCCTACTGCCGTGGGGCCTGTAAGGATTATAAGTTTATTCATATTATGAGTTTACTCCACAACCCTCTTAAAGCGCTTCTCCAGCTCATATTTGCTCATGGATATAATGGTGGGTCTGCCGTGAGGGCAATTATAGGGGTTATCAAGTGTCAAAAGTTCATCTATCAAAGCTTCCATTTCAGCCATATTCATCCTGTTGCCGCCTTTGACAGAGGCTTTGCAGGCCATAGAAGCGATCTTGTAGTATATAAGGTCAGGTTCTCTGTGATCTGAAGAGCTATCCAGCTCATCAAGTACTTCCATGAACATGCTCTTGGCATCATTTGAGCCGTAGAGATCCATGGGGATAGCCCTCATGGCATAGTCATTACCTCCAAACTCATCAATGACAAAGCCCAGCTTCTCAAAGTATTCTCTGTATCTGAGGTATATCTCGTTTTCAGAGGCTGTAAGAGTCAGGATAATGGGAGGTGTGATATTCTGGCTAAGAAGCTCCTTGGCCTTGAAACGCTTCATCATCCTCTCAAAGTTAACCTTCTCATGGGCTGCATGCTGATCTACTATATACAGCTTGTCTCTGAACTCCAGGATCCAATATGTATCAAAGACCTGGCCCAGGATCTTGTATTCTTTTCTGTTATCAGCTGAGAGCATCTTGTCATCGAACATCTCCATCTGAATGGGCTTTTCGATGATGGTAACAGTGTCTTTTTTGATAACAGGTGATTCATAACTGGCAGGTTTTGCAGCAGTTTCGCCCAGTATTTTGGTCACCAGTTTCTCATTGGCCTTGATCCTTTCAGGATTATCCTCGCCGTGCCTTGCCCAGATGGGATTCTTGTCATTGTCCGCAATCCTGACAGGGCTTGTGGCCACATTATTCAGGACTATGGCTTCTGCGGCTGACTTATCCTTCTTTTCTTCAAGTCGCTTTGCTTCAAAAGGCTCTATGGTTCTTTCTTTATCAGCCTTTGGATCCTGATCCTTATATCTGGAGGGTTCATCCTTAGTGCTGTCATCAAAAAAGAACTCTTCCTTTTTTGTATTATCAGGTGAAGGTATATGCTCTGAGGGCTGATGAGCATGACTTGCGGGATCATCATGACTCTCATTAAGGAAAAGAGCTGCTCCTATCTGATTGCCCTTTGTATCAAAATTGCCATGGAATATACCTGTCATTCCTGTAGAACCTATCTGCTCATGTAGAGCATAGGCATCAAGCCTCTTCTGCCTCATGGCAGCTGCAGCCAGATCCTCTTTTTCATTGCGCAGGGCTTCAGGGATCATCTCCTTATTACGTAGTATCTGCTGGATATTCTGCCTTACAAATTCAAAGAGGGTCTGCTGATTCTGGAATTTGATCTCCATCTTTGAGGGATGGACATTAACATCTATGAGGTCAGGCTCCATTACAAAGTGCAGGACACAGAAGGGGAATTTGTGCTGCATCAGGTACTCTCTGCAGCCCTCTTCCACAGCCTTGGACAGGAGCTTGTCCCTGATATATCTGCCGTTTACAAAGAATATCTCGCAGTTTCTGTTGGATCGATTAATGCTGGGCTCACCGACATAGCCCTCCATGGATACGCCGTCTGTTTCGCATTTGACAGGCACCAGAGCCAGGCTTACATCACGTCCGTAAATCCTGTATATCAGCTCTTTGAGATCTCCGTTGCCGGAAGTATGGAATCTGTCATCCTTGTTATTGATAAAGCTAAAGGATACAGAAGGATTATCAAGAGCCAGATGCTCCATAAGATCGGCTATGGCGCTTGCTTCTGTTCTGTCTGATTTCAGGAACTTCTTTCTGGCAGGTGTATTGTAGAAGAGATTCCTTACGATGATGGTAGTGCCTGTAGGGGCGCCTATCTCTTCAAGGCTCTTCTCTTCACCGCCCTCTATCACATATCTGCAGCCTGTAAGGGATTCCACGGTCTTTGTGATCATCTCTACCTGGGCTATGGCTGCTATTGAAGAGAGAGCTTCACCTCTAAATCCCAGAGTAGTCAGCGAGAAGAGATCGGAAATGTTAATAAGCTTGCTGGTAGCATGTCTCATAAAGGCCTTCTTTATCTCAGACCTTTCAATACCGCAGCCGTTATCAGACACTCTTATAAGTTCGCTGCCGCCGCCTCTGATCTCCACAGTGATGGCAGTAGCTCCTGAGTCTAATGCATTCTCCACCAGCTCTTTTACTACGGATGAGGGTCTCTCAACCACTTCACCCGCTGCAATCTGGTCTACTGTTATCTTATCCAGGATATTGATCATGCTCATAAGCTAAACCTCGATTATGCTTTCCACCTGTTCTTCAGATCATTCTGAAGCTTATAGAGAGTATTAAGTGCATCCAGTGGTGTAAGATTACTAATGTCTATACTCTTAAGCTCTTCAATAACATCTTCGTCGGTAGTACTTTCAAATAGTGACATCTGACCCAGGTCCACCGCGTCATAGTGCTTGGGCTTTGGCTTCCTGCCCTTTGGTCCGTCCTGAGCTGATATCTCCTTGACCTTAAGTGTGATATCGCTCTTAGCCAGTTCATCACATATCTGTCTGGCTCTGTCAGTTACCATGGCAGGTATACCTGCCAACTTTGCCACCTGTATACCGTAGCTCTTATCTGCTCCGCCCTTGATGATTTTTCTTAGGAATACTATGTCGTCACCCTTTTCCTTGACTGCTATACAGTAGTTGGATACAGAATCTATCTTGCCTTCAAGCTCTGTAAGCTCATGATAATGTGTGGCAAAAAGAGTCTTGGCGCCCAGGAGCTTCTTGTTGGCAATATGTTCTATAACAGCCCATGCAATAGAAAGGCCATCATAAGTAGAGGTACCTCTTCCTATCTCATCAAGTATCAGAAGGCTCTTTGAGCTGGCATTTCTCAGGATATTGGCTACTTCATTCATCTCCACCATAAAGGTAGACTGGCCGCTTCCCAGATCATCGCTGGCACCAACTCTGGTAAAGATCCTGTCAACTATACCTATCTCTGCGCTGCTGGCAGGAACAAAGCTTCCTATCTGAGCCATGAGCACTATAAGTGCAGTCTGCCTCATGTAGGTGGATTTACCGGCCATATTAGGTCCTGTGATGATGGATATCATATGCTTGTTATCATCAAGGTAGGTATCATTGGAAATAAAGAGATCTGTCCTGTCCATCATCCTTTCAATAACAGGATGTCTCCCCTCTTTAATATTTATTATACCGTTTTCTGATAACAGAGGCTTAACATAATGTTCTTTTTCAGCTACATAAGACAGACTGGCATATACATCCAAAAGGGCAATGGCTTTGGCTGTCTTCTGGATCCTGGACATCTCTGCTTCTACCCTGTCTCTCACATCACAGAAAAGCTCATATTCAAGGCCGTTTAATTTTTCCTTGGCTCCAAGGATAGTATCTTCCAGCTCTTTGAGCTCCTGGGTAGTATATCTTTCGCAATTGGTCAGAGTCTGCTTTCTCACAAAGTGATCAGGTACCAGGTCTTTGTTGGAATTGGTTACTTCAAAAGCATAGCCAAATACGTTGGAATATTTGATCCTGAGATTCTTGATACCTGTTGACTGTCTGGTCTCTTCTTCAAGGCGGGCCAGCCATTCCTTGCCATTTACTGCAGCCTGCCTGTAGGAATCTATATCATTATTGTAGCCGTCTCTGATTATACCGCCGTCCTTTATGGCAAGGGGTGGTTCATCTACAATTGCTGAGCCGATGAGGTCGCATATGTCATTTAATACATCGATCTCCCCTGAGAGGCGCTCAAGCTCTGCACAGCCCTTGGTATCCTCAAGAGCTATCTTGATGGCAGGCAGCATGGATATGGAATTTCTAAAGGATAAGAGATCCCTGGGATTGGCAGTCTTGTAGCTGATACGGCTCATGATCCTCTCAAGATCATATACAGGTGCCAGATATTCCCTGATCTCGTCCCTGCATATAGCATTATTCATCAGTGCTTCTATAGCTGACTGACGAGCCTTCATCTCATCAATATCTATAAGGGGCTGCTCTATAAAACGTCTGAGCATCCTGGCACCCATGGCAGTCTTGGTCCTATCCAGTACCCAGAGCAGGGACCCTCTCTTACTCTTGTCCCTCATGGTCTCAGTAAGCTCCAGATTACGTCTGGTAGAGGAGTCCAGGAGCATATACTTGTATGCCAGATAGGGAGTGATATGACCTATGTTGGAAAGGTCGGACCTGGCCATATCTTCCAGATATCTGAGCAGTGCTCCTGCAGCTATGATACCTGTGGGGAAATCACTGATGCCAAGGCCCGTAAGGGACCCTACCTTGAACTGGTCCATAATGGTACGGCCAGCCAGCTCTTCATCAAAATAATGAGCATCCAGGGTATTTAGACAGATACCCAGTCTCCCCCTCAGATCCTCTATATTGATCCCTGACACCATAAAGGCATCATTGCAAATGATCTCAGTGGGCGAATATTTGCTGATCTCATCCATGACGCTTTTGAGTCTGTCTACTTCTGTGAGATAGAAATCTCCTGTGGAGACATCGGATATAGCTATACCGGTCCTGTTATCAAAATATACCAGGCTCATGATGTAGTTATTACGGCTTTCTTCCAAAGAGCCCTGGTCAATATTGGTACCGGGGGTGACTATCCTGATGATGTCTCTCTTGACTATACCCTTAGCTGTCTTGGGATCCTCAACCTGCTCGCAGATGGCTACCTTATAGCCCTTCTTGACCAGCCTGTTCAGGTAGCTGTCTGCAGCATGAAAAGGCACTCCGCACATGGGAGCTCTCTTATCCATTCCGCAAGCCTTGCCGGTGAGCGTAAGTTCCATCTCTCTGCTGACAGTAAGAGCGTCATCAAAGAACATCTCATAAAAGTCACCCAGCCTGTAAAAAAGTATGCAGTCAGGATTCTCAGCTTTAGTCTGCAGATAATGCTTCATCATAGGTGAAACCTTATCCATATCAGGCTTGTCCGCCAAAACCTCTGTTAAACCCCTTGTTATTTCCTCCTGAGCCAAAATCTTACCTCGCAAATTTTATATAATGATCCAAGTCTGAATATAATTGTCAAATATATCAGCAGAATATTTATCCCATTTATTCTACGATATGTCCCATGTAATAAAAGCCCTTGCATTCATCAAGATGTACTTTTACAAAGCTTCCTATCATATCCGATGATGCAGGGAAATGTACCAGCATATTGTTGCTCATCCTGCCTGTCATCAGGCTGTCATCCTGCTCATTTACGCCTTCTACCAGCACCTCTGCGTCCATATCCTGCCAAAGAGTGCTCCTTGTTCTGGCTGTTTCCTGAACCAGTGACAGTACTCTGTTAAACTGCTCCTTTACCACGTCTTCCGGCACCTGATCTTCCATGTTGGCAGCGGGAGTTCCGCTTCTCTTGGAATAAATAAAGGTAAAGGCATTATCAAAGGCTACCTTGCTGATCACATCAAGAGTATCATCTACGTCACCAGCCGTCTCTCCGGGGAAGCCTACAATAATATCCGTGGTAATTGCACAATCAGGAAGCTCTCTTCTGATCTTTAGAGCCAGGTCCAGATAAGCCTCCTTGGTATATTTGCGGTTCATACGCCTTAATATCTCGCTGGAACCTGACTGCAGGGGCAGATGGATATGCCTTGCTATAACAGGTTCTTCTTTGATCACCTGTATCAGCTCATCTGAGAGATCCTTGGGATGAGGGGTCATGAATCTGACTCTCTTTATGCCCTCTACATGAGCCACTTCTCTTATGAGCTCAGCAAAAGAGATCCTCTCGTCATCAGGAAGGCCTGTTCCGTAGGAATTTACATTCTGTCCCAGGAGCATTACTTCCTTTACTCCGTCAGCAGCAAGCTTCTCTACTTCCCTTAATATCTCTCTGGGATTTCTGGACCTCTCTCTGCCCCTTACATAGGGCACGATGCAATAGGTACAGAAATTATTGCAGCCAAAGGTGATATTTACGCCTGACTTAAAGGCATATTTTCTGGAAACAGGCAGATCTTCGACAATATCTGTGCCTTCCTTCCAGATATCTATTACCATGCGGTCGGATTCAAACATGGTAGCAAGGAGCTCTGCAAATTTATAGAGATTGTGAGTACCAAATATGAGATCAACCTGTCTGTAGCTTTTTTTGATCTTCTCAATAGCAGTATTTTCCTGCATCATACAACCGCATACAGCTATCTTCATATTGGGATTGGCCTTTTTGAGGCCTCCTGCATAGCCTATTCTGCCGTAGACTCTCTGATCAGCATTGTCCCTTACAGTACAGGTATTGTATATTACAAACTCAGCATCTTCGCTTTCCCATTCTTCATAGCCCACGGCCTTGAGAATACCCAGTATCTTCTCGGAGTCCCTGGCATTCATCTGACAGCCAAAGGCAACGCTGCAGGCCCTGGGGCGGCGTCCCAGCTTGTTAGCGAGCTCATCAACATATTTCCTGACCTTGGCAATATAATAAAACTGCCTCATTGGCTCTTCCATCGGGGGAGCCATATTAAGGTCAAAGCTCTCTATGAGACCCTCTGTTTCAGGATCTGTAGCATAGATATTGTTATTTTTGATAGAAACTGATTTCATAAATTATACAATACTCCTTATTAACTCTTGGCTAAAAAACATTCTTAAACTATTAATAATAAAACCTTGTTATTAATAGCTTATGATAAATAGCTTATCTTTTATAATCTGCATAGATAGCGATTATATTCTTTATGATATCTACACATTTATACATCTCCTGCACTGAAGCGTACTCGAATCTGCCGTGGTAATTGTATCCACCTGTACAAAGATTGGGACAGGGAAGTCCTTTAAAGGACAGCATGGCTCCATCTGTGCCGCCTCTGATGGGATGCTCTTTGCTCCTAACCCCGCACATGGCCATAGCCATTCTTGCTTTCTCGATCAGATGCTTATGAGGACGCACCTTTTCGAGCATATTATAATAGCTGTCCTCCATGGTCAGCTCCACAGTGCCTGCGCCGTATTTGTCATTGAGGAACTTTACTATTTTTTCTACCAGCTTCTTTTTGGCGGCAAATTTGGTCTTATCATGATCTCTTATGATGTAGTAGCATACAGCCTTTTCACAGGTGCCCTTCATGAGAGTCAGGTGATAGAAACCCTCGCGTCCTTCAGTGTACATGGGATTCTCAAAGGGAGGCAGCATTGACTGGAATTCATAGGCAATAAGGGTAGCATTGACCATCTTGCCCTTGGCATCGCCGGGATGTACGCTCCTGCCGTGGATGATCAGTTCCACTTCAGCTGCATTAAAGCACTCGTATTCAAGCTCGCCCAATGCTCCTCCATCTACTGTATAAGCATAGTCTGCACCGAATCTCTTAAGGTCAAAAAACTTTGTACCTTCACCAATCTCCTCATCGGGTGTAAAGCAGATAGAAAGAGCTCCATGCCCATAGCCTGGATTATCATGGTAAAACTGCAGCATTGACATGATCTCTGCTATTCCTGCCTTGTCATCTGCGCCAAGAAGTGTGGTACCGTCAGTCACTATAAGGTCCTCACCCTTATGGTCTTTCAGGCTGGGGAAGGTCTTTGGAGATAATATTATCTTGTCTCCTGTTTCAGGATCCTTGTCATTAAGGATGATATCCTTACCGTCGTATTTCTCTACGATCCTGGGCTTTACATTCTTGCCGCTTGCTGCATCGGAAGTATCCATATGAGCTATAAAGCCCAGAGTAGGAGCTTTCTTGTTAGAGATATTAGACCCTATATGAGCATATACGTAGCAGTGCTCCTTGTCATAATAAACGTCACTTGCCCCAAGCTCTGTCAGTTCCTTTTCAAGAAGAGCTGCCAGCTTATGCTGGCCGGGAGTAGAGGGAGAGCTTCCTGTATGCTCATTGGACTGAGTATCATATTTTACATATCTTAAGAATCTGTCTATTACACTCTCACTGTTTGCCATTTCTTTTTTCTTTTTAGCAGTTGCCATTTTTTTATCCTCTTTATTATTCATAGCATTTTTGTTGCATGATCTTCTTTTGTAACACGAAGCTCTTTTCTTTTTGCCGCTTTGCTCTATGAGTCCAAGGCTTTCAAGGCACCTTACCACTCCGGAGAAGTAGCGTCCTTTATATTTGACTCTCTTTCCAAATTCGCTGATAGTAAAGTCATCAGGAAGATCATCCGGTATAAAGATGCTGTAATCCAAAGGCTCTTTTAATACTATCTCATCAACAAGAGCAGTGGGAACTCTGTCATATCTGTGGGAGCCTTTTTTACCATCTTTGCTCCAGCCGTCCCTTAGCCGGTATTCATCCATGTCCATCATAAGAACTATGACCTTTATCCCGGGATGAGACAAATACTCCCTTATCAGATAGAGCTCCTTAAAGATATTATAGATATTGCAGCCTGACTTTGTTCTCTTTCCTGCTGATATCTCGCCTGTATCAGGGTCTATCCACAAGATGCGTTTGCTGGATGGAAATGGGTATACTACTGTAACATTATATACAGGGAGAAAAGCCTTTAGCTTTGGCAAAAGGTGAGAAAAATTCCCGTTTTGTATCTCTATGATCTCGTTTCCCCTGCATATATCAGCTACATAGCCCGCTACTGATACCTCTTTGTCCTCTTCGCCTCCTGCGTAATAGTCTTTGACTATGCTGTGAAGGGTCTTTTCTTTGAGGACGCCGATGGAATTTCTGTCATAAGCTCCGGAGCCGTATCTTAATATTGAATTGTTAAAAGCATTTATCCTTTCAGGAGACAGCATGATCCTCCTTTGATACATCCATGAGCGACAGCAAGATATTTGACACCTTATTTTTTTAAAAAGACAGTCCTGATATAGCGAAATGTCTCTTCTTCGCCTTTATCTGCAAGCATATAGAGAAACTCTTCAAGCTTCTGCCTGGTATAGGGATGAATAGGCAGCTCTTCAGGTTTGGATGTCAGATAATATTCCAAAGGATCGGAAGACTTGTATTCATTTCCCTTGTAGGTAGCACTTGCTGCTACTCTGTCAGCCAGCATCTCGGCTATATATCTGTCAGGCATCCTGGCAGGATAACAGCCAAAGGGTGCTAAGGAATGTCTGCCTGTAAAATCAACCCAATATTCAAAATGATGCTTGTTCCTGCCCTTGTGATGCAGCCAGGAACTGGAATAACCCTTAACATCCCTCTCTTTGGCATTAGGAGACCTAAAGCCCTGGTAATACCTGGCTCCCACAAAAAACTCCGTGGGAGAATATTTTGACAGATCATGGGTCAGGCCCTGATAATACAGGCCCATTTTAAAGCAGTATTTGCATACTCTCATTCTGTGAATGGTGATGGTCTTAAAATGCCCCCAGGTGCCTGAGAGTGTAAGTCGTACTTTTTCTCCACTCCCTGATGCCATATCAGGATCACTAAAATAGAGAGAAGAAGTATCCTGTTTGTTAATATCATTCATAAAAGTATTCCTGTTATCTGAATAGTTTTACCCTGCTGGCGGATATGGAAGGAGCAACATTGGATACAAATAAGCAGATGCTCCTTGGAGCCATTGTATAGCAGTCCTTTTCTCCCTTGTCTGCGGGATTAAATTTGGATTTAACCCCCTCTTCAAGAGAAGTATCCATGATCAGCTTCCAGTCACAGCCTGCAGGGAGCCCCGGAAGGGCAAATTCCTTCTTTTCCCAATGCATGTTATATATCACATATACAAAAGAGTGATCCTCTTTTCTGTCTGTATAAAGGCCGCAATAAAGCATGCCTATAGTATGCGAATAAGTAGACAGATCAGGCTTAAAGGCTTCCTGGCCATGATATGAAAAATCCGGATAACCCACCGCCTTGTAGTCCATTAGCCTGTATGGCATAAGGCTCCTAAATACTGCATATTTGGTCCTTAAAGCGACAAGATATCTGACAAAGTCGGTAAGCTCTTTGTATTTATCAGCAGCCTTCCAGTCAATCCAGCCTGTGATATTATCCTGGCAATATGGGTTATTATTTCCGCCCTGGGAATTACCAAATTCATCGCCTCCAAAAATCATGGGCACACCTTGAGACAAAAATACCATGGCAAGAGCGTTTTTCATCTGCCTGAGCCTGAGGCTGTTTATGGCCTTTTTGCGACTTGGGCCTTCAACGCCGCAGTTCCAGGATGCATTATAGGATGCACCGTCATTGTTGCCTTCACCATTTGCTTCGTTATATTTGTGATCGAAGCTGACAAGATCAATAAGGCGCATGCCTTCATAACTGCAGATATAATGTACGCAGCCTGCAGAGATACCGGTCTCCTGGGATAAGGCTAGGAACTCCGGAAGGACATTATCGTCACCCTTGAGAAATCTCCTAGCGCAATATGTAAAATTGTCTCTGTATTCTGCAAGGTTCCTCTTAACAGGATCAGGAGTCATGCCTTTGTAGATGCTGCCCATATCAAAGCCGTAGTCCATAATCTTGATGTCAGAAAAGAGTGGTTCTCTGGCCAGCATTGCAGAGTCTATAAAGGCTCCCTTGATATGAATGCCGTCTATATGATATTCACTTACCCAGTATCTAAGGGCTGCTATCACATCCTGCATGGGCATGATATCGGTAAAATAAAACTGTACTATGACCTCAATTCCTGCCCTGTGAAAAGCCCTGATCATATGCTTGAGCTCCTTGCAGGGATCTGCACCTTTTTGGGCATAGGCGCTTCTGGGAGCAAATATAAAATTATCCTCAAAGCCCCAGAAATTAATCTTTAGCTCCTCTTCGTGCCCCTTAAGGATGACTCCGTCCTTGACAAGGGTGTTATTCTTTGGAGCGCTGACATGAGCCATAGTCCTGTCGCCAAAAATTCCCTCATTAACACCATGCTTATGTACAGACATCTGCTCTGATATGGGAAGCAGCTCTATAGCAGTAACCCCAAGGCTCTTTAGATAATCAATCTTCTCCTCAAGACCTTTATATGTACCACGAAGGCTTGAGGGCATAGACTTGTCAGCCATTGTATAGCCTCTGACATGGAGCTGATAAATAAATGACCTGTCATAGGATCTAGCAGGACGTTTATCATCTGACCATTTGAAATCATCTTCATAAATGAGGCTGATAATGTCAGAAGCTGCAGTAAAGCTGCCAAATCTGTCAAGTCCGTAGAGCCTTTTGGAATAAGGATCCGGATAACATTTGCCATCCTTGATCAGCTGATAAGCTCCAAATAGGCCTGCAGCCCTTTTTATGCATACTGAATAGATATCTCCTCTCTTGAAGCTATCAGAAAGAAATACTGTGACTGATTTCTCTTTGACGGGCTTATTGTCTTTAAGGGGATACAATACCAGACCACATGCGCCTGTATTCTTATATACGCCGCTAAAATAAAGATCCCCCCCGGATCTTCTCATTCCCAAAGGATATGGACTTGCGACAGTTAATTTCAGATCTAGATTCATACATCTCCCCGATCGGTTCTTGTCATTAATTGTAAGCAATAGCCATACTATTATAGCATAAAAAAAGAGGAAGGATCACAGTGGACCCTACCTCTGAAAGGTTGAATTACTGTCATTATCTTATTCGTTGTCTTCGTATTCTACCAGCTCGTCAAACTCAGCTTCATCAAGGTATTCATCAAAAGCCTCGGAAACAGCCTCGTACTCATCATCATCACTGATGTATTCCAGATCCGGCTCACCGTCCTTGCCTGTCAGATAACGATAAAACCACACGTTGCCGTCAGTATTCTGTCCATTCTTATCAAGAGGCAATAGTACAATATAATCCCTGCCATTAACTGTAAGGATTATCATAGTAGCACATGTAACTTTCTCTCCGTTATCAAGATCCAAGTCGACAGTGATCTCCTCTCCGTCTTCAATTCGCTGGTTGATCTTCATAGCAATATCAGAAAACAGCATACACTACCTCCTTAAGAAAATTTGCCCTATATCATTATCATAGCATATATTTATAAAATATTGATATATTTTTAAAGACTTTTATAGTATTATTCTCATCGATATAAAAGCTTAGACAAGATCAGTATTTAACGCACTTTCGTCATAAAGGCCAAATTCGGAGATAATAGGCCTGATAAATCTTGAGGGCATTTTGTTCATAGCCCCTTCTCCCCTGACATAGGAAAGATAAAGCTCCCTCTTTGCCCTGGTGAAGCCTACATAGAGCATACGCCTCTCTTCTTCTATGTCACGCTCATCTACGCTCCTTCTGGAAGGCATGATCCCTTCATTGATACCAGGGATAAATACGGCATCAAATTCCAGACCCTTAGATGCATGAAATGTCATGAGGGATACTCTTTTCTCCTTGTTGTCACTATTATTTCTTGACTTTTCTGCAGCCTTTTTCATCTCCTCTGCATGGTTTAGAAAAGATTTGATGTCAGAAAATCCTGCTGCATCACGAGACATCTCTTCAAGCATTCCCGTTACACGCTGCCTGGACGAATCTGTAAGGTCATTTGTCAGCTGTTTTCTAAGTCCGCATTCTTCAAGAATATATCTTACAGCCAGAGCAGGCCTCATCCTGGATATTATATCAAGGCTCATCATCAGCTCATCTATCTTCCTGATCATAGCAGGTTCGTTTGCATAGTAGCTCAGATAATCCTTTCTCAATATCTTATCGCTTTTAAAGGCCTCCCGCCTGATATATCTCACAGGATGATTCATGAGCTTATAAAAATCACTTCTTTTGTGGCCGCCCAAGCCAAAACGCATATATGACAGGATCATATCAATACTTTTGTCCTCATATATTGAGGAACAGGCCTGCTTGCAATAATAGTCTATGCCTGATCCGGAAAGCAAGGCTGCAAGGGGCAGAACTTCAGAATTGGTCCTGAACAGGACAGCAATATTTCGTTTAGGATCTTCATTTAAGATATGCGTGATTTTCCTGCATATATAGGCATTTTCTTTTTGGGGATCTTCAAAAGAATACATTTCCAGCTTAGAATAGCTGTTTTCTGAAGCAGGGATCACTTCCTTAGGGATCAGACACGGGGACCCAGCGATCATCTTCCTTGATACGCGTATGATCTCACTGCCGCTTCTGTAATTGATCACAAGCTTTACCAGGTGCACATTCTCATAATGATCAAGAAAAGCCTTCATCATTCCGGGATCAGCACCTCTAAAGCCATATATAGACTGATCATCATCACCAACTGCAAATACATTTCCGCTCTTTCCCCCCAGTAGCCTTATAACCTCATCCTGAACAGGATTAATGTCCTGATATTCATCTATGAGTATATATCGAAATCTCCTCTTCCATTGCCCTAGAATATCAGGATCAGCCTTCAACATATCTCTGCAGAGAATCTGCATATCATCAAAATCTATCATGCCATATTCCCTGCACAGCTTATTATAGCTTTCCATGATCTCATCAAAAGAGGCTGACAATTCTTCATTAAGCTCAATGCTATGTCCCTTGGTGGGATTATTTCTTACCCTGCTCATATCACAAAGAAGGGCATCAATATCATCCTGGGATAAAATGTCATCTATATTGTTTTTTCTGTTAATTAGGGAGACTGCTTCGTTTATAAGCCTGCATTTATCCTTATAGTTCATGATCTTTGGATGAAAAGATCTCTTTGACAGCATGAGCATCCTGTAAAAGACTGAATGAAACGTACCAAAGGTAACTTCCGGATATCGGCCGCAAGTATGAGCGCAGAACCTCTCCTGCATCTCAGAGGCCGCAGCTCTGGTGAAGGTAATGACGAGAATACTTGCAGGATCTACCCGACCATTCTCGATAAGAAATCTGATTCTTTCTGTTATGACATATGTCTTGCCGCTCCCGGGCCCTGCAAGGACAAGGGCAGGCCCCTTCATATGGGTCACTGCCTCAATCTGTGCAGGGTTACCGCCGGCAAGTCTTATACTTCCCTGTATAGACATAAGCTCCTCCCTGATACTTATCTGCCATATTGGCTTATTAATTTATGCTGAAAGCTTCTCTATAGCTTTCCTGATCCTTGTAATAGACTCTTCCTTGCCAAGTACTTCCATGATCTCTGTACCACCGCAGGGAGTCATCTCCTTGCCTGACAGAGCTATCCTGAGGGGCCAGAGTACATATCCGTTTTTGTACTCATGCTCTGTGATGAATTCCTTGATCCTGTTAAAAAGGGCATCGTTGGAATAGTCATCCATCTCCTCAATAAGAGGCAGCAGCTCCTTTAAGACTTTAAGAGAAGACTCAGCGTCAGTCTTCATCTTCTTGTGAGTATAGATGGCATTATCATATTCAGGTACTTCCTCAAAGAAGTCGATCATAGCAGGAATATCAGGCCAGATCTCGATCCTGGTTTTGATCATAGCTGCGATCTTTTTGAAGTCCAGATCCTTTGTGATAACCTGCTTCATATAAGGCAGAGCAAGCTCATAGAACTTATCATCGTCCATACGCTTTAAGTACTCGCCGTTCATCCACTTAAGCTTGGTAAAATCAAATACAGCAGGTGACTTGTTGATCCTTCTGTAATCAAATACCCTGATCAGCTCATCCAGGCTCATGATCTCTTCGTTGCCTTCAGGAGACCATCCAAGAAGAGCTACAAAGTTAACAACCGCTTCTGAGATGAAGCCCTGCTCAATAAGATCCTCAAATGAGCTGTGGCCTGATCTTTTGCTGAGCTTGTGATGCTCTTCATCTGTGATCAGAGGACAGTGAATGTACTTGGGCACTTCCCAGCCAAAGGCATCATAGAGCCTGTTATATTTGGGGCTGGAAGAGATATACTCATTACCTCTTACAACATGTGTGATGCCCATGAGATGATCGTCTACAACATTGGCAAAATTGTATGTAGGATAGCCGTCAGACTTGATCAGTACCATGTCGTCCAGTTCCTTGTTATCTACAGTGATATCTCCGTAGAGCTCGTCATTAAAAGTGGTTGTACCTTCTGTAGGATTGTTCTGACGAATAACATAAGGAATACCTGATGAGAGCTTTTCTTCTACCTCTTCCTTTGACAGATGCAGGCAGTGCTTGTCATAAACTGATACTTCCTTGCCATCTATCACCTGCTTTAAGCTCTCAAGCCTCTCAGGAGTACAGAAGCAGTAATAAGCCTGTCCCTTTTCAACAAGCTCCTTGGCGTACTTCAGATAAAGGCCTGATGCCTGTCTCTCTGACTGTACATAAGGACCTACAGGACCACCGATATCCGGACCTTCATCATGGATCAGACCGGTATCCTTAAGTGTGTTATAGATGATCTCTGTAGCGCCTTCTACATATCTCTCCTGGTCAGTATCTTCAATCCTGAGGATGAAGTCTCCACCTTCGTGCTTACTGATAAGATATGCATAAAGAGCTGTCCTTAAGTTACCTACATGCATCCTGCCTGTGGGGCTGGGAGCATATCTGGTTCTGATCTTGGTTGCCATATATATCATTCCTCCTAATAATGTTCCTAATAAAACATGGCTTAAGGACCTGAAGCCTTAAGCCATGTAATTATAACTCATTATGTCAAGATATACAATTATATGCAGGGATGTACTTCAACTTAAAGCTGGAACTTATTAACAACATCTTCCAGATTACCTGCAATATCGAACTGCTGCTTGGACATATCTGATACATTGTCTACTGTACCTGATACACCGTCAACAGTATCGAGAATCTTGGCACTGACTGCAGCAGTAGCCTGTGTGGACTCAGCTATATTCTGGATAGCCAGGGATACTTCGCCCATGATCTTCTCTACGCCATGGCTCATCTCAGATACCTTAGCAGAAATATCCGAGAAGTATTCTGCATCCTTACCATAGCTGCCTGCAGTCTCAGTGAACTTCTCATAGTCAGACATAACAGTCTCTCTGATGAAGTCAAGGAGATCGTTGGCATTCTTGGTAACATCGGTAAAAGCTTCCTGAACACTGGATACAGTATCCTGGATATTCTTTACTGCACCGGAAGTATCTGTAGCGAGCTTACCGATCTCAGTAGCAACGACTGCAAAGCCCTTACCTGCTTCACCCGCTCTTGCTGCCTCAATAGAAGCATTAAGTGACAGGAGATTGATCTGTTCTGCAATATCGGATATGGTCTTTGCCATTGCCCCGATCTCTTCAACAACAGAAGCATTATCCATGCTTTCCTTGATTTTGCCTTCAAACTCTGTACAAATACTCTTTGCAGAATCACTGGACTCCTGACAGGATTTTTCGATCTCGTAGGCCTTCTCTTTGATCTTGCCCGCATTCTCACTACTTTCCTCGGTCTTTTCAGCAAGAGTATTCATATTGGAGTTAACTTCCTCAGCAGAAGCATTTACCTGCTCAGTAGCTGCACTGGCGCTGGTCATGGCATCATTGATATCCATCATGCCCTTCTGGATCTCTTCAAAGTCCTCCTTGAGGGCATCAGAAGCATCACTGAGAGTCTGGGACGAATTTGCAATTTCGGTTGATTTCTCAGCAATATCACTGATCATATCCTTATTGCTGCTATACATTGAGTTCAGAGCTTCGCCCATCTGACCCAGCTCGTCTTTGCTCTTTACCTTAAGGTTATCTACTCTGAAGTTACCCTTTGCCAGCTCGCCTGAGAATTTCTGTACCGCCTTGATGCTCTTTGATATACTGCTAACTGACAGGATCACTATACCAATAGCAAGAAGCAGTGCTATAACTGCTACGATGACCAGATCTCTGACCATCTTGTCTGTTGATTCACTGAGCTGGCTTTCTGCCACCTTGATGCCCAGGATCCATCCTGTTTCAGGGATCACTCTGTAATAAAGCCTGTATTTTTCACCATTTTCACTAAAGCTTGTGTTGCCTGTCTGATTGGCGATCATCTCAGCACCTGCTGCAGCAAGAGATGTATTATCGTCAGCAGTGATATTCACAGCATTCATGATCTTGTCATTATCAGTACCTGCGATATATGTGCCGTCACCAGCGATAAGAAATGCGCGTCCTGTTTCACCAATCTCTATACTATCAACCAGTGATGTGATAGTCTCAAGGGAAATACCGCATGTAGCACATCCAATGAGGGTATCTCCTTCAAAAATGGCAACCGCAGTTGTTGAAAGTGTATTGCCGGAGGGTTCATCGTAATACGGCATACCAATCTGTGCTTCACCTTTTTTCAGTGAATAGCAGGCTGTATAGAAGGGCCTGTTCAAATAGTCATATTCAGGAGTATTGTACTCCATGGTAAATATGACTTCGCTTCCTGATTTGTATACATATGGACCAAAATATTTTTCATTTTCATCTCTTACATAGGGTTCAAGCCAGATACCTGAACCAAGGAACATATCACTGGATTCAATGATCTCCGTGATAAGATCCTGATACTCTTCAAGAGATGCACTTTTATAAGTGGAATCTACAGCTTCAGATAAAGCAATAGCTGCTGATTGGACAAATGTAAGCTTTTTGCCGATGTCATTAACATTGCTCTGGGTATGAGCGCTCATCTCATAACCGACTCTTTCATCAACACTCTTGATAGAAGAAACCGCAGCAACCGCTGTCAGAGCTATCATAGCTATAGCTATGATAGGGACGATCATCGCAAGCATCCTTACTTGAATACTCTTAAATTTCATATTCTTTCCTCCATGTTAATATCATTTTGAGTCAGCGCATACGGATACGCTACAAAAGATATCGGAAAGAATTTTCAAAAAATAAGACCCGAGTTTCCTAAAAATTCAGAAAAAAATCGGGCCTTTAAAAGGTTTTAACGAGTTCCGGTGGAGCCAAATCCGCCCCTGTCAGGGCCTGTAAGATGATCTACCTCAGTAAAAGTAATTACTGGTTGTTTTTCAAAAATTCTGAACTGGCAGATCCTGTCACCTTTATGGATGATAGTATCTCTCATAGCCAGTACAGGCATCCTCCACATGTCCTGATCACCGCTGTAGGAGTTGTCTACCACTCCTACGCTGTTGGTCTGGATGATCCCAAAATTTTTAAAAGTGGAGCTCCTTGGTGCTATATGGGCTTCATAGCCATCAGGAAGCTTCATGGCTACTCCAAGAGGTATCAGAGCAGCTTCACCTTTTGCCAAAGTCACATCCTCAAAGGCTCTGAGGTCAAACCAGTCGGATTTGCCATCTATGAGCTCTATCCTTTCCATATCATCAGAAAAGTATTTGATTGTTATATCCAGCATGATCTCCCCCTATATTAGCTGTTCTCATTTACATATACAGAAACTCTGCTCTGGATGATATCACATACCTCCTGAACAGATTTCTGTCCTTCAAAGAAAGGTGTGCTCTCTTCGATGATAATATCAGCAATCTCTGAATTGTAGGATATATGTTCATCTACAGACTTGACAAAATCCATCATCTCATCACGCTCTTCCTGAGTAAGAGGATCGATCTTAATCTCCTCATTTCCCAGGTAGATGCTTGAATTATACTCCTGCATCTTATTAAGGATATGAACATCTCCGCCGTCCTGATCATTAAGATCCATCATGGATACATCAGCATTTTCTTCAATAGATGATGTCAGTACAGGGAAGTCATATTCTATATTATCCTGGTATTCCTTTGACAGGAATCTCTTAATGAACTGCCATGCTCCGTCCTTGTCCTTAGATGATGCATTGATAGCAAACTGAAGCGAAGGCACCAGGCAGCTTCCGTTGCCCTTGGCTCCGGGGAAGCCTATGAGCTTAAAGTCTTTGCCAAAGTATCCGTTCCTCTCCTGAACATATTCTGAGAAGCCGTAGAGATATAGAGGCTTGGCAAGAGCTTTACCGGATCTGTACCAGGAATCTGTATCTTCGTCCCATACTTCATCAGGTGTAGTCTTGGGAAGCTTTTTGCAGAATTCAAGGAGCTTTGCAAACTCGCCATCGTTAAAGCTGCACTTATGCTCATCCCAGTTTATAAACGAATAAGAATCAAGGTAAATAGCCATATAGAGGAAGCTTTCTCTATTGGTGACACCAAATACATTACCCAGATCAATATTATTCTTCTGAGCTATAGCAATTACATCATCAAAGTCCCAGCTATCCTTGCCTTCCAGAAGAGACTCTCTGGCAGCAACGGTATATATCTGGAAGGAAGGAACTACAAAATAGCTCTTACCATTTGTCTTAAAGGACTCTACCACATTTGAAAGATAATCTGCCGTATCAATCTCCTCATCCTTTTCAATATAAGGATCAAGACATTCAAGTACTCCCTTGGAAATATAGGAATTAAGAGGCATATCACTGTCTGCCAGAATGATATCAGGCGCATTTCCTGAGATGATATCAGTATTTAGCTTCTTTAGACCTGCCTGATAATCATCCTCTGTATCATACTTGGAATAATCCTTTACAGATATCCTGTATTCACCGCCCAGCTTGTTGAACTCCAGGATCTGCTTCTGAACTGTATAGTTGAGATAGTGGCAGCCAAGAGTAATGACCTTCTGCTTGGCAGCTTCCTTTGGATCTACCTTGACAAGCCTTGATACTCTGAAGTTATTAACACCTGTATTATCATCATAGCTGCTCAGATATACCACAAAGTCGCCATTGGAGAGCTGGCAGGCAGTGTATACATCATCTGGATTAATGTCAGAATCAATATATGAGCACCTGTCTATGATCTCATTGTCACCGATATCATAGGTTGAGACGCCGTTTGAATCGGTAAAGAGCATATCATGCTCAGCTGACTCTTTGGGAGTTGAATAATTATATAGGGAAACAGGGAGCTTTACAAAGTTTGTGAGCTTTCCGGTATTTGCATCCACTTCGCAAAGGTTTCCCTTATTATCATCGCTTACTGTAGCATATATCTTATTATCCTTGCCAATAAAAACTGAGCCTATATCAGTATCAGTCTTGATCGTTCCCTTTATAGAACCGTCGTTCTTATCAATATTGGTAATACCATTACTGCCCTGGAGGAATATACCATACTCATCATGGACTACCATGGAGTTGTAATAGATATAATCGTTGCTGCTGGAGGTCTTGCTGACCTGGCTGTTCCATAGCTCCTTGCCTGAAGCGTCATATTTGTAGATGACATAGGTGTCCTCTGATACATTGCCGTCATCAGATACAAAATAGGAATCCAACAGAGTGTAAATATTGCCTTCCTTATCAGGGATGGTGTACTGGATATAATTTGAATAATTATCATTCGTTTCTAAAGGAATATCCAGTTCCTGTACGTCTGAGCCGTCCTCATTAAAGCTCACTATCCTGTATGAGCTTGTGCTGTAATCCTCGCTGTACTTGGTACCGCTGGCAAAGAGCCTGTCATTCTTACATACTAAGGAATACAGATCTGTAAGATCTGCATCAACAGTTATAGCCTCTTCTTTGTAGATAAGGTCATAATTACGTTCTCCTGCCTTACCGGCTCCGCCCCCGCGTGCGCCGCAGCCTGACAGAGCTGACATTGCCATCACTCCTGCAAGGAGGAGACAAGTTGCTTTCTTTGATCTCTTCATATTCACTCGCTTTCCGCAGGGCGTCTCTTTGACTGCCATGCATATACTTTATCTGCAATGCCGTTAATAATAGATCTTGCAGTAAAACCTTTGTTACGATATATCACTACACCTATGGAAAAAGCATCTGCAAAGGCAAGGACCATGGAAGCTAAAATAAAAATCTGTAATATGCTTATGATGTCCTCTGCTGCTCTTGCAATGTTTTCCCAGTAGGGAAGCTTATAATCCGTCAGCTGCATTGACCTGGAAGGAAAAGATAAAAATACTTTGACCATTTCCGAAAGGCCAAACCTGTTTCTGTTGTCTACAATGGTCATATCGCTTTCATCATAATCCAGCTTGTCACTGACAATCCTCATACCAAAGCCGTCTACTTTTTCAGGCAGCATTACTTCAAAAGCACCTACGGGAGTTTCATTCATGGCATAGAGGCTTTCATATGACATATAAATAACACTCCTGTCCAGTCCCGCAGCATCTGATATCCTGCCCCTTTGCCTTGCCACCACGCCGCTGATAATATGGGGAATATCATTGATCAAAACGGTCTTGCCCTGCACGTCGTCAGATCCAAACAATGACCAGGCCAGGTCCTCATCTATCACTATGAGATCCTTCATTTCATTGTCCTTGTCAAAAAATGACCCATTTACCAGCTTCAGCTCATGGAAAAGGAAAAAGTCTCCGCCTACTCCTACTGCTCTCACATTTGAAGTCTTGCCGGTGCTGCCTACATTGACATTATCTATAGCCGAATAGCAGTCCTTAAAGAGCCTCTCTCCGTTTTCGGATTTAATGGAGTTCTCAGTCATGGCCTTGTCCAGATTGTATTCGATCTCTTTGATGCTGCCGGCGCTCAACATGGCCTTCTCGGCAAAAAAAGCAGTAACCTGGCCATAGCTCTTATGACTGTCCCAGCTCATATACGCGTTTTGATCCAGCATGGATCTGATGATAGCGCCTCTTACAAGGGTCAGGATGATACATATCATTATAAGTATAGGCAAAACTATCATCCTGAACCTGGCAAGGCAAAAGAGCTCACGTATTTTCTTTAACAGCTTTCCGGCTCTGATACTAAGCTTTTTATCTTTCATAATCACAGATCACTCTCCGATAATCTCACCTGGTCTCCGGATTTAACAGGGCCACTGGCAGTAGTGATCACATAGGAATAGTTCTCAAAGCTGCCGCTGATGGCTGAATTGATGTCATCTGAGGCAAGTACCTGGATATCAGCTCGTCTGGCAATATATCTGTTGCCAAGAGGTGAATTCCTGCTCTCTATGATCAGGATGAACTTGCCGCTGTTATCCTCCTTGATAGCCGAGTTGGGCACTACCATGTCATAGTCTGCTCCCTGCTCTCCCAGAGTCAGAGAAACAGAATCTCCTGCAGCTATATCAGGGCATTCCACCTTAAAATTCAGCCTCCTTGAGGAGGAAGGATTCTCAGGATCATTGGTGATGGAGATCAGAGTAGCCTTGAACTGGTCGTAATACCATGCGTTCTGAGGCTGTGCCTCCATTCCTACCTTGACCTTTCTTGCCTGATCGGCTGATACATTAAAGCTAACTGTAATATCAGTACCTGAGAGCTGTATGGAGCAGAGAGTCTCTCCCTGAGGTACTGTTTCTCCTGCATGATAGTTGATTGCAGTGATAACGCCGTCCTGAGGAGCAGTAACCTTTGTATCTATGACCTTGCTCTTTAATTTATCTGCCTTATCCTTGGCATCTGTATAGGCTTTTCTCAGGGATATGAGACCTATCTCAGCCTTGATCTTGGCCAGGATCTCATCTCTTTGTCTTGTTGCATTCTCCAAAACAAGGGCTGTTTCTTTTTTGTGCTGGTTCTCAGATTCGATCCTGCCGTCATAATAAGCTGCATTTCTCTCTTCCAGATTGCCAAAGTCGGTAAGCTTGATCTTCTCATCACTGGCAGCATTTAGCTTGGATTCTGCCACATAGAGCTGACCTATCACATCATCAAGCTCTATCTGAGCACTGATATAGCTGCTCTGTTCAGACTCGGACAGCGTAGCACCGCCGTCAATCTTTTCTGTATAGCTCTGTACCAGAGCCAGCAGCTCTTCCTTCTTGGCAGAAAGGTCAGTTACGTCCTTCTCCCCCTCGGATATCTGAGTATCCAGCCTTGTAAGCTGGTACTTGATATCAGCATCAGACATTGTGGTAGAACCGGCAGCAGGATTGTCATGATCATTATTGGCAGTCACATAAAGGCCTGCGATAGTCTTTTCATACTGGAGCATATCTATGCCTGCCTGTACATCGGTATCATCCTTAAGAGCCAGATTATAAGCGGAATTGGCCTGACCCATCTGAGTGATATAGCTGTCAAGTGAGATCTCTCCCCCTGCCCTTATAGCCTGTACATCTGCAGCAGGTATGCTGGTATCAAACATTGCAAGCTCATAAGCATCCTTGGCCTGCTGAGCAGCATTTTCCGCGTCTGTCAGCTCTGTTGACTGGCTGTCTTCCAGTGTACAGATGGTATCTCCGGCCTTTACTTCGCTTCCTACCTTTACATCCAGAAGCTCTATGGTCCTTGATTCTGACAGGACTACATTATAGGGCTGGCCTGCATCAGCAGTACCGCTGCCTCTGATCTGTGGAGATATGCGCCCGTCCTGTACATAGGCAGTTGCCACCATGGGCAGAGTCATATTTCTTATTGTATTGGAAAAGAAGGTAAGGAGAAGCAGTATCACCAGAAAGAGGATCGTAAAGTTCTTGATCTTGTCCTTTCTCTTCATGGTGATATATTCCTGCCTGGTCATGCCATCAGGAATATTCTCATATTTTACCCTTCTCTTCTTTGAAAGCTTTTTGGCTTCGGCATCAAGAGCTTCTTCCAGATCATCCTCACTATAGATCTGATCATCTGCGTTTTTCTGAATATTTTCAGCTTCACTTGTCACTACAGGATATTCTTCATCTTCAATATGGCTGCTTGCAGTCATTTGAACTTTTTCTTCACTTTTGTTCTCGTCCGCGCTATCAATACTGATAGTATCCAAAACCTTGTTTTTAATATCATTATCGTTAGCTTTTCTTTTCATGACTTAATGATTTCCCCTTTTGATTATTGTCTTATCACTTATCAGCAAAACCCGTTGTCAATAATATCTGAAACTAGCCTTTGACTCCTCCCTGATAAACAATACCGTTTACCAGATACTCTTCTCCATAGAGAAATACCAGTAGAGGCGGCACCATATATATAACAGCAACCGCAAACGCAAGGGATATCTCTCCCTGATTGATCTGGGACAAAAATACCGACAACGGATACTTATATTCATCTGTCAATAGTATCAGCGGCTGTTCTACCATATTCCAGTAATCTATGAATATAAGAATAGCTGCTGATGCCAGCGCGCCCTTACACAGGGGAAGTACTATCTGTCTGTATACCTGCCATTCTCCTGCTCCGTCTATCCTTGCAGCATCAAATATTGCCTTTGGTATCCTCCTGATATACTTGGTGAGAAGATATACCGCAAAAGGACTGAATATACCGGGCAGCCATATTGCCCATGAGCTGTCTACCAGATGAAAGAAATTAGCTACCAGATAGTTAGGTACCAGCGTGACCTGATATGGCATCATCATTATGATGGTATAGAAAAAGAATAGTACATTCTTTCTCTTTGATGGATATTTGGCAAAGCCATAGGATGCCATGGATGCAGCTATCAGCTGGAATACCACTATGGGCACTGTATATATCATTGAGTTCCAGAATTTCTCCAGATACTCAGGACTTTTGAGCAGTACTGTAAAATACTGTGATAAAGTCACTCTGTCAGGTATGAACTTAAGCTCCACTGTTTTGGAGACAAATACCTTGCCGCCATAACTGCTGGTGGAAAATATAGAGCCGTAATCGGCTGTTATCTCTTCGGGGCCCATAAAGGAATTGGTAAATGTCAGTATCAAAGGCAAAAGGAACATCACTGCAAATAGCCCGCAAACCATAGTTCCAAGGATAGTCATTATTACAGACATTTTCTTCCCCAGCCTGTGACTGATTATATATTGCCTGTATCTTGCTACCTCTTCTTCAATCTCTTTTTTAGAGTATCGTCTGACATCTTTTGAGACATCCTCCCTTTTGGGAGCTCTCTCGATAATACATTCCCTGTATGGCAGCCCGGAATGGCTTTTATTTATCATTATTCTTCCATATCCCTTCCTATTCTTGATTCGATGACAAAAAGGACAGCCACGATCGCAGCCACTGCCAATGACATAAGTATGGCAGCTGCTGAAAGATTCTGATAATCCAGGGTCTCGAACATATTGTTCATATAATGCTGCAGCATATATAGAGCTTCATGAGGATGCTTGCCCGTCATCAGGTATATCTCTCTGAATACCTTAAAGGAATTGATCAGACTCATAAGAGCTGTAAAAATAATGGTCGGTGAAATATATCTGATCTTGATCATAAAAAGCAGCTGCAGCTTGTCAGCACCTTCAAGAGAAGCTACTTCATACATCTCTTCAGGTATATTGGACAGCGCTGACATAAATAGGATCATATTGTATCCCAGGCTCTTCCATAGAAATAGGACCAGGATAACAAAAGGAGCCTGATAAGACTTGAGCCAGTCAACAGGTGGCATCCCAATAAGAGCGCCAAGTATCTTATTGGTAAGGCCGTTATAATTGAACATGACCTGCCAGATCAGCACTATGGAAGCAATGGGCACTACCATAGGCGAGAGGAACATGGTCCTGAACACACTCTTTGCAGGAATCCTGGACTCCATGATAAGAGCCAGGAAAAGGGATAGTATAACTGCAAGAGGTACAGCAACTGCAGAAAACCGCAGTGTATTGCCCAGCGCCTGATTATAAGCATGATTAGCTATCACTCTTGCAAAATTATCAAAACCAACGAATACGTTTTGTATGGGATTATTAACAAGGGAAAAATATACTACAACGCCGTATGGTGCCCCGTAAAAAATCAGTACTCCCAATAAGCTTGGGGCAAGAAAGGCGTAAGAAACAAGTCTGTCCCTGGTCATTTTCGCCTTAAGTTTATTCATGACAGATCAAATATCTCCTCACCGTAGTGTAAATTCGCAGCATTCACCTCTACATCAGCGATTATATATATGCAATCTTAAAACTGTCTTAAAAGCCGGAAAATCCCCCCCCTTGATACTAAATATATTTTATGCTATATTTGCGTGGGTGAAAATCACAATCTTATTTTCTGGTGACAATCTGTGTTCACAGATAGTTTTTTCCATGAATAAATAAACGTTTTTTCGCAGCGTACGGGTGCGTTTGTTTTCGTATGCTCAAAAGCATGATGCTGATCCAAATAACGAAAGGAGTCGTAATATGTTCAGTACTATCACAGCAGGTGCCATACATGGCATCAACAGTTATCTGATAGGTGTTGAGATCGATGTATCTCAAGGCCTGCCATCTTTTAATATGGTGGGGCTGCCCGGCGCGGAAGTCAGGGAAGCCCAGGAAAGAGTCAAGGTGGCTCTCAAGAATTCAGGGATCAAGATTCCGCCCAGCAGGATCACAGTAAACCTCTCTCCTGCGGATCTGAGAAAGGAAGGCGTTAGCATAGATCTTCCTGTGGCAGTAGGTATCCTGGCCTGTATGGGTGAAATAGAAAAGGAATCGCTTGAGGGCTGCTTTATCATAGGTCAGCTGGGCCTGGACGGAGAAGTCAGGGCTGTAAGCGGAGTACTGCCAATGATCAGGAAGGCGATAGAAAGCGGAATCAAAACCTGTATCCTGCCCTATGACAATGCAATGGAAGGTGCCGTCTGCGCAGAAGACGCCAGGATAATAGGTGTCAGAAATCTAACAGAATGCATCGCTTATCTTAATTCAGATGCAAAGGAAAGAGACAGACTGATCCCCCCTGCCAAAGTAGACATAGATAGGATCTTTGCAGATGAAGAAGGTGATGACAATCTGGACTTTGCAGATATATATGGGCAATCAGCACTAAAGCGGGCTATGGAGATTGCTGCAGCCGGCTTTCATAATGTGCTCATGATAGGGCCGCCGGGAGCAGGTAAAAGCATGATAGCCAAAAGATTGCCGGGAATACTCCCTCCTCTTTCACTTGAAGAAAGTCTTGAAGTATCAACAATTTACAGCGTTGCAGGTCTTATGCCCCCGGGAAAAGCCCTGATCACCAAAAGGCCCTTTGAAGCTCCTCATCATTCAATTACAGCCTCTGCGCTCACAGGCGGCGGCAAGATTCCAAGGCCCGGAGTAATATCTCTATCTCATAGAGGAGTACTCTTTCTTGATGAAATCGCAGAGTTCTCCAGAACTACCCTGGATATCATGAGACAGCCCTTAGAAGACCATAAGATCAATATAGCACGTGCTGCCGGCAACTATTCTTATCCTGCTGCGTTCATGCTCATCGCAGCCATGAATCCCTGTCCCTGCGGTCATTATCCCGATAGAGGCAAATGCCGCTGCAGCCAGAAGCAGATAAATAACTACATGGGCCATCTGTCCGGCCCCTTGCTGGACAGGATAGATCTGAGCATTGATGCACCAAAGGTTGACTATATAGAGCTATCGGGAGGAAGCACCGCATCTGAATCCAGCAGCAGCATCAGGCAAAGGGTCCTAAAGGCAAGAGAGATCCAAAAGCTGAGGTTTAAGGATGCCAATATATCTTTTAACTCGGAAATGACCCCCAGGGACATTGAGAAATACTGCAAATTTGGTCCCTCTGAGAGAAGGTTTATGGAGAAACTCTACGCATCCATGGACCTGTCAGCCAGAGCCTATCACAGGATCATCAAAGTAGCCAGGACCATCGCAGACCTTGACGGGTCCGAGAATATACAGGAATGCCATCTTGCTGAAGCTGCCTGCTATCGAATGAACGATCCCAGACAGAAAAGCTATATGGAATAATACATTAAACAATCAGAAAGGATCTGTAAAATGACAGTCAAAGAAGAGATATGTTTTCATATGCTGGCCTCTATAGAAGGCTTTGGCAAGAGGACATTATTCAAATTATATGACAGATACGGAGATATTGAAGAGATATCAAGACTAGGTGAAGATGTACTAAAGAATTATATGAGTGCAGGAGCTCTTGGAAACTTTATAAGTAAAAGGAAATGCTTTGATGCCGCAGAGAGCTACAAAGAAATGCGCAAAAAGGGAATACGCATCATACCTTTCATATCCGATGAATTTCCATCCAAGCTTCGTAATATTCCCGATCCTCCTGCATCTTTATATCTCCTTGGTGAGCTCCCGTTGGAGTCATACCCATCTGTAGCCATAATAGGAGCCAGGATGTGCAGTGAATACGGCAGGTTCGCCGCAAGAGAATTTGGCATGGGTCTTGCCGAATCTGGTATTCAGATCATAAGCGGGATGGCCATGGGTGTTGACGGGATCAGCCAAAAAGCAGCACTGTCTGTATCAGGCAGATCTTTTGCGGTCCTTGGCTGCGGAGTAGATATCTGCTATCCCGCAGATAACAGAGAGCTATATGAGGAATTAAAAAAAGGAGGAGGTATAATCTCAGAATACCCTCCGGGAACAATGCCCCAAAGAGGCTTTTTCCCTGTGAGAAACAGGATAATATCCGGACTGTCTGATGCTGTACTTGTAGTAGAAGCCAGAAAAAAGTCAGGTACACTTATCACTGTAGATATGGCCCTCGAACAAGGTCGAGAGATATTTGCAGTACCCGGCAGGATCACTGACAGAATCAGCGACGGCTGCAATGACCTGATAAGACAAGGCGCCGGTATCGCTACTTGTGTGAATGATATCAAAGAGAGCTTTTTCACAGGTCTTGATGGGGATAAAAAGGATGATAGTGCGCAAAAAGTGAGGACTAATGAAGCCTCGTCTCCTGCCATTCATCTGACTGACATGGAAAAAGCTGTATTATCTGTGATGGATATCTATCCTATGTCCTCATCCCAGATCCTGGAAAAACTCTCACTATCAGGTATTAACTGCAAGGCATCCGAATTACTGCCTCTTCTTACAATGATGCAGCTAAAAGGCTATATCAGCCCCCAGGGCTCTTATTATATAAAATAATCAAGATAACCCACCACCTTTAGGTGGTGGGAATATCTTGATTACGGGTGCGGGGTTATAAGCCCCGTACCCGTAGAACTGCGTCAGCAGTGATTTTATAACGAGCAAAAAGCGAAGCGTTTGCGAGTTTAACTAAAAGCTTAAATATTTGATAATGGATAAGGGTGGTCCAATAACCCCGTCCCCCTCTGGTCCATTTACACTGATAAATTTTTCTATTTTAGCCGATAAGAATTTAAACGGGGAATTCACCAAATTAATTCATTTGGATAATAAGTTTGAAGATGGTACGGAGGTCATTATGGCTGATATCAGAGATATCCTGTATGCAGCAAAAGAAGCCGGAGCGTCAGATGTTCATATAACCGTAGGTATTCCGCCTAAGATGCGAGTAAATGGAGAACTGGTATCTCTTGACAGTTTTGGCAAGATGCTGCCCAAAGACACACTTATCATAGCTGATTCCATAATGAACGATACTCAAAAAAAGCTCTTTGAAGCGGCAGGCCAGCATGATATGTCCTTTTCCATTCCGGAAATAGGTCGTTTTCGTGTGAATGTTTTTAAGCAAAGAGGCTCTGTGGCTCTTGCTATGCGTGTGGTTTCTACTGTCATTCCTTCGTATGAGAAGCTGGGAATACCAAGAAGCGTAGTGGAACTGTATTCAAGAAAAAGAGGCCTGGTATTGGTCACAGGACCTACCGGTTCAGGTAAGTCCACCACACTGGCCTCTATAATAGATCTGATCAATAAAGAGCGTGAAGCTCATGTTATCACACTGGAAGACCCTATTGAGTACCTGTATCATCACAATAAGTCTATAGTCAATCAGCGTGAAATAGGTCTTGATTCCGATTCTTATGCTGCAGCACTACGCGCTGCACTTCGTGAAGATCCTGATGTTATCCTGGTAGGTGAGATGCGTGATCTCGAGACCATATCTACTGCTATCACAGCTGCAGAGACAGGTCACCTGGTCTTCTCTACACTTCATACCATAGGAGCAGCCAGTACTGTAGACCGTATAATAGACGTATTCCCTCCTCACCAGCAGCAGCAGATCAGAATACAGCTGGCCAACGTGCTGGAAGCAGTCATCTCCCAGCAGCTCATCCCTACCGCAGATGGCAATGCCCGTGTGGGAGCCTTTGAAGTAATGCATTGCAACTCTGCTGTGCGTAATATGATCCGTGAAGGCAAGACCCATCAGCTGATTACTGTCATGCAGACCAACCGCAAGATGGGTATGATCACTATGGACGAAGCTATCATCCAGCTGTATCAAAAACGTATCATCTCAAGAGAGATGGCTGTCCAGTTCTCGCAGGACCAGGATACAATGCAGATGAAGATGTTCCATGCAAGATAAAGCTATTAGCCATAATCCTCAAGGAGAAAACGGGCAAGTACACTGTTGCTAAGGCTAATGCCAAGAGGAGTAAGTCTGATACTGTGTCCCAGATCCTCTATGAAGCCCTGGCTTATAAGCTCCGGCAATATATCGCAATAGAAGGCATCCAGCTCTTTACCAAAGCTGTTATAAAAATCATCTCTTGATATACCCTTCATTTCCCTAAGTCCCAGGAACATAGTCTCTTCTATCTGGGCTTTGATGCCCACGTTCTCTATCCCTGCATAGGGGGAAGTGGGAATAGGATTGCGCATAAAAAGGTAGGCTGCCACTTCCTTGGCAGAGAGCTTCTCATGCTGATCCCAAAAGGCATTATAGACAGCTATATCAGAGCTGTTAGCCCAACGGATATTGTCATACATGCCGCTGGCGCCAAGACCAAATGCCAGATAATCTCCTCTTTCCCAATAGACCTTATTATGTCTGCATTCATAGTCACCGTCATTACGTGAGTAGTTGGATATCTCGTATCTGTGATATCCTGCAGACTCTAATACCAGGAGTGTATCCTCATACATCTGTCTCTCTTCGTCTTCTGAAGGAAGAGGAGGATAAATACTATCTTCTGCAGCAGGGGCATTCTCTCCTGCTACCAGCCCCTCTCTTACAAGCTCATCTTCAATATCAGCATGATCCCTATCGTTAACCTTCATATAATGCTCGTACATAGGAGTACCAGGCTCTATGATGAGGCTATAGGCCGAGATATGCTCAGGTTTTAGTGCGAGGACCTTCATGAGCCCCTCATTATATGAGGCAGCGCTTTGCCCGGGAAGGGCACTCATGAGATCCACATTGATATTGTCAAAGCCGGCAGCCCTGGCATTATTAAATGTCTCATGGAAATCAGCACTGTTATGAACGCGGCCCAGAACCTCCAGTTCCCTGTCATTCATAGACTGAGCACCAATACTGATTCTGTTAACACCGGCATTTCTATATTCCTGTAATTTTGCAAGACTTGCAGAGCCGGGATTTACTTCAATAGTGATCTCGGCATCTTTCCTAAGTTCAAATACTTCCCTGACTTTATCAAGGATGCATCTGATATATGAAGCATCCACATATGAAGGCGTACCGCCTCCTATGAAAATGCTCTTAATACTATTATCCTTTTCGGGAGATTTATTGTAGCTTCTAAGGCTCTCCACCAGTCCCCTGCCAGATGATATCTCATTTATCAGAGCTGTAAAATAACTGCTCATAGTAGCTTCGTCAGGGCAAAAAGACAAAAAATCACAGTAATTACACTTCTTAACACAAAAAGGTATATGTATGTACAGAGATAAGCCGTCAGTCATAATGTCACCATATGTTATTTGCCTTCATCCAACTTCAGTACGCTAAGGAAGGCCTTCTGAGGTATCTCAACACTTCCGATCTGCCTCATCTTCTTCTTACCTTCCTTCTGTTTCTCAAGGAGCTTTCTCTTACGGCTGATATCACCGCCATAGCACTTGGCAAGCACGTCTTTGCGCATAGCCTTGACTGTTTCTCTGGCTATTACCTTGCCGCCCACTGCCGCCTGGATAGGGATCTCAAAAAGATGCCTCGGGATCTCATCCTTGAGCTTCTCACACATCTTACGACCTCTTTCATAAGCGCCATCCTTATGCACTATAAAGCTAAGAGCATCTACGTTCTCCCTGTTGATCAGGATGTCCAGCTTAACCAGATCTGATCTCTCATAGCCCTTGATCTCATAATCAAAGGAAGCATAGCCTCTGGATCTGGATTTAAGTGCATCAAAGAAATCATATATGATCTCATTAAGGGGCAGATCGTATTTGAGTATAGCCCTGGTCTGCTCCACATAGTCAGTAGACAGATATTTGCCCCTTCTCTCCTGACATAGCTGCATAATAGAACCAATATAATCCGTAGTCACCATGATCTCGCCGCTGACTATGGGTTCTTCCATATATTCAATCTCGGAAGGATCCGGCAGATTAGAGGGATTGGTCAATTCTATCACACTGCCGTCTGTCTTGTAGACCTTGTATACAACGCTGGGGGCTGTGGTTACCAGGTCCAGATCGTATTCTCTCTCTAGTCTCTCCTGTACTACTTCCAGATGAAGGAGTCCCAGGAATCCGCATCTAAAGCCAAAGCCAAGAGCCTGAGAGGTCTCCGGCTCATAGAAAAGCGATGCATCATTGAGCTGGAGTTTTTCCAGCGCATCACGAAGATCGGGATATCTGGCTGAATCAGCAGGGTATATGCCGCAATATACCATGGGCATGACCTTCTTATATCCGGGAAGTGCTTCCTCGCAAGGATTCTCAACAGCTGTTACGGTATCACCCACACGGCTGTCCTGGATATTCTTGATAGAAGCGGTAAAATAGCCTACCATTCCGGCAGAAAGCTCATCACAGGGAATAAACTGTCCGGGGCCAAAATAGCCAACTTCTACAACTTCCTCTTCTGCTCCGGTCTGCATAAAGCGTACCTTCATGCCCTTTTTGAGTACGCCGTCCCTGATTCTGACAAATACTATTACGCCTCTGTAAGGATCATATATAGAATCAAATATAAGGGATTTAAGAGGAGCATTTGCATCTCCGTCAGGTGCGGGAATCCTGCGGACAACATTCTCCAAGACTTCCTCAATACCTATGCCGCTCTTGGCAGATATAAGAGGTGCATCCTGAGCTTCGATACCTATGATATCCTCTATCTCATCCTTGACTTCCTGAGGCTGGGCACTGGGAAGATCGATCTTATTGATAACCGGGAAAACGTCAAGATCATGATCCAAAGCCATATATACATTGGCCAGTGTCTGGGCCTCTACTCCCTGTGTGGCATCTACTACAAGCACTGCTCCGTCGCAGGCTGCCAGGCTCCTTGAGACTTCATATCCAAAGTCAACGTGGCCGGGCGTATCTATCATATTAAGGATATATTCTTCTCCGTCTTGGGCCTTATAAACCATACGTACAGCCTGGCTCTTGATGGTGATGCCCCTCTCACGCTCGATATCCATATTATCGAGCACCTGAGCACTCATCTCCCTGCTGGTCAAGACACCGGTCTTCTCTATAAGCCTGTCTGCCAGAGTAGACTTACCATGGTCTATATGGGCTACAATACAAAAATTTCTGATTTTGCTCTGATCTGTAAAAGACATTATTACCTACCTGTAAATTATTATTAATGAATTTTGACCTTTATGTCATATAATAACATGAACATAACCTTATTTCCACGAATACATGTATGTATAACAACATACATTCTTGGATAAATAATCCAAGAATGTATGCAAATAGGCCATTTGAGAGCGGCTAGGGCCGCTGGGCCTATTTGCCAGATTCATGTTCTCACGAAACACGCAGTAAATGCGTGTTTCTGAAGGTACGTCTAATAACATATACATATATACACTCGATATAGAATAATATCAGCGCTGCTGCAGAAGTTTTTTTCTGTAGTGAGCATTCACTTCAAATGGTATCTATTCTTGGAGTCTTTATCCAAGAATAGCTGTTTTACTTATTCTTCATACGCAGCCTTCTAAACGCCCACGAGAAAGATGTTTGAGCAGGCGAAGCCATGCGAGTTTCTTTCGAGTGTGGCGTATAAATAGAAGGCTGTGGAAGAATATAGTAAAACACCATTTGGAGTGCCGCGAACAAAGAAAAAACTTCTGCAGCAGCGAGGAATCATTTCTATGTCGTGTGTATAGCCGTTAAACTCGCAAACGCTTCGCTTTTTGCTCGATATAAAATCACTGCTGACGCAGTTCTACGGGTACGGGGCTTATAACCCCGCACCCGTAATCAAGATATTCCCACCACCTAAAGGTGGTGGGTTATCTTGATTATTTTATATATAAGAAAAATCGCCGGATATGGATCCGACGATTATAATCTCATCTATATGCCCCTGTCAGAGGGAACAGAAGTATACAGCAATATAAATCAAAAATCTGATTACATCTTAGCTACAGCCTGAGCCAGACGGGAAACCTTACGAGAAGCTGTGTTCTTCTTGAAGATGCCCTTGCTCTCAGCCTTGTCGATAGCTGATGTAGCATTGATAAGAGCCTTAGCAGCCTCGTCCTTGTTGCCGGACTCGATAGCAGCTCTAACCTTCTTGATCTCAGTCTTTACAGCAGACTTGATAGCTGTGTTACGCTCTGCGCGCTTTGCACTTGTCAGGATCCTCTTCTTGGCAGATTTGATATTAGCCATAATTACCTCCGAAAAATAATTTAATTTTAATTATCAGGGTGGGCATTTTGGCCGGACACGGACAGCAAATGCTCACATACGTCAAACAGTTTATGATAAAATCGCCATAATGTCAAGAGCCAAAGTAAATGCAGGCTTTGAAAAATAATTAATGAAATATGATCATTAGGTATTTTGAGAAAGCTCTGCATCAAATATCATTCGCAATCCCTGATATACTCTTCTGTCATCTCCATGATATCAGTAAGATAATCCATATCGTTAAGGACATCCCCTGTTTCAAGAGAATGATCAGCATCCGGAAGCATATACATCTCTATATGGTTTAATGTAGCAAGCTCCATGAGCTTTTCGCCGTCAGTATACTGATCTGCATCGCCGCTAAAAGCAATTCCGTAGCCATCATTAACATAGCTAAAGGTATCTTCCAAAGGTGTATAGTAGACATTACCTGTCAGAAGCCCCTTTTCTTTGGCATATCTGGCGGCAAGGACAGTGCCTATGCTCTTGGAAAAGAATATGATAATATCCTCATCTCCCTGATAAGCTGTTAGATCCACAGAATCCAGACAGTTTACTGTAGCATTCCAGGCATCATCCATACAGGCTTCTACGTTTTTTCTATTGCCCTTTGACTCAAAGCTAAGATTTCCATAGTCCACCTGGATAATATCAAATCCATGTGCCATAGCCAGCTTTCTGCTGTAATATAATAGCGGCTTGTCTTTGGTGTAACCGATGCCGGGAAAAAACACTGCCAGCTTCTTCATAATACTCCTATATGCATTAGTTATTTCCAGCCCAGGTGATCCCGTAGATACTCTCCATAAGTTTGCGGATCTCATTCATCATCCCTTCGCAGGCTGACTTCTCGTCCTTATAACGTATAAGGCCCAGCTTCTTCTTGTGATCTCTGAAGAAGACCTCCCAGTATTCACCGCATTTCTCAAGGCAAATACGATTATTCTTCTCTCCGCCCACCTTATAAAGCTTCTTCGGAACCAGATGCTCCTTAAAAAACTTCTTAAGATCTTTTGATGTCATGTGCTACCCCCTTATTACAAAAACAAACAGTACTCTGTTTTCAAAACCCTTACATGTAGTATTGATTACTACATACAATATATCACAGGTTTTATCAGTATTCCAGCGTTTTCATAATAAAGAGCGCATGTTATGTTACTAAATATTTCTTACCTATGATCAATCTTCCATAATGGGCATTGTAAAGTCCACAATAGGATGAGCAGGTTCCTTGCAGGGCTTAATGTGGAGAGCCTTGAGCACAGGGCCTTCTCCCTGATATTCCTCTACATATTCCTTTTCAACTCTGGCTGTAAGCTCTACCCAGCTCTTTTCCTCGTAGTTGTCTATCTCATCACAGTCGCAGGCAAAGCCCAGAAACTGCATATCCTGAGCACAGCAGTTCATTGAAAGGCGCCCCGGTACGAATCTCTTGCCCTTAAATTCCGGGGGCTTGGCAACAAGAGCCTTGAACCTTACATTCTTGCCCTCATAGCGGTCTACATGCTCAAGAGCATCCAGATAGAACATTCCATAGCCATAATTATTCAGATCTATGGGATCTGCCTTAAGATCAAAAGGAAGGTCCTCATCCAGAGTAACATCTACTTCTCCGTTCATATTCTCGAAGATGATATCGCACTGCCTGTTTACAGCCTTCACATTGCGCTTATAGGTGGGAAGCTTCTCATTCATGCCGTCGCATCTGTTAAAGAGGATCATATCTGAGTTTCTGATATGCTCTACAAGGAGGGACTTCATGTTAGTGTAATACATCTCAAAGGTCTTGCAGTTGATCATAGTGATCTGCTGCTCCTTGTTCCAGGTTGAGGGAAGCTCTATCTTTCTGAAATCCCACATACCATTGAACTCTATGAGGATTCTTTCGGGATCATGCTTTTTATCCAACTCCTGTAGCTTCTCCAGTGTAAAGTCTTCCTCGTCCTCAATAGTCTCAAGGATAGTATTGGTAGACTTAAGGAGCTTGGCCTCATATCCGTTCTCGCCTTCTTCGCAGACTATGAGCAGGGTCTTGCCCTTGGTACGAAAATAAGGCTGAGCAATGGTATAACGGAAAAAGTCCGTCTTACCACTGTCCAAAAATCCATTTATTATATATACCGGTTTCATATAAACCTTCTTTCCGATCATTTTTAAAACTCCACTAATTATCTTCTTCTGAAAAGGTCTTCCAGTGCATCTTCCTTCAGATCAGATCCGATGACTACAATCTTCCCTGTTACATCAGGATTGCCCTTTCTGAACTGAGTCTCTTCAGGTACATGATCAAATTCGATCCAGTTGCCTTCGCTATCCTGGACAATACCCTTGCTTCTAAGCACGAAGCCGTATTTATCAACGTCTTCAACCTTAGTCAGCATCTCTTCGATATCAGCCTGAGAATATCTCACAGGAGTCTCAAGAGCCCAGCTCTGGAATATCTCATCAGCATCGTGGCCACCATGATGGTGGTGGTGATGATGGTGATGGCGGTCACTGTGATGTACTACTACGCCTTCTTCATCAGCTTCTGCCTCATGATGGTGATGATGGTGCTCATGCTCATCTTCATCATGATCGTGATGATGGTGCTCATGCTCATCTTCATCATGATAGTGATGATGGTGCTCATGCTCATCTTCGTCATGATCATGGTGGTGGTGCTCATGCTCATCTTCGTCATGATCGTGGTGGTGGTGCTCATGCTCATCTTCATCATGATCATGGTGGTGGTGCTCATGCTCATCTTCGTCATGGTCGTGATCATGGACCTTCATCATCTCAGCCAGCAGCTCTTTTTCCAGGTCATGATTGCCTTCAAAGGTATCAAGGATCTCCCTACCTGTCAGATCTGCAAGGGGAGTTGTGATGATCACAGCCTTCTTATTCAGGCTCCTGATCAGCTCAGCAGCTTCTTCTATCTTCTCTTCAGAAGCCTTATCTGTCCTGGTGAGGATGATAGTGCCGGCGCTTTCGATCTGATTAGTAAAGAATTCGCCGAAGTTCTTAAGGTATATCTTTGCCTTAAGGCAATCTACTACTGTCACAGCGCTTCCCAGCTTCATCTCAGGGAACTTGGCTGTAACATTGCTGATAGCAGCAGCTACATCTGAGAGCTTGCCTACTCCTGATGGCTCGATGATGATCCTCTCGGGAGAATAAGTATTCATGATCTCAGTAAGATTAGTATCAAAATCACCTACAAGCGAACAGCAGATACATCCTGCATTCATCTCTTTGATCTCGATACCGGCTGACTGAAGGAAACCTCCGTCAACACCTACTTCACCAAACTCATTTTCAATAAGTACAGTCTTGGTACCAGCAAGCGCTTCAGCCAGAAGCTTTTTGATAAGTGTAGTCTTACCGGCTCCAAGGAAGCCGGAAATAATATCAACCTTTGTCATAGATTTATATTGCCCCTAAATTCAGCACAGGGGCTTCTCCTTTCTCAAATAGTGATCAATAAGGATATATTTAGCCTAAAAGGCAGTTTGCTGCCTCATGCAGCTTAGTTCTTAAATGAGTGAACAGGAGCAGGTATCCTTCCTCCTCTGTTAACAAAAGCGCTGCAGTCAAAGGAGTTAACAGGCATGATAGGTGCATGACCTAAAAGTCCGCCGAATTCCACCTTATCTCCCACCTTCTTGCCCGGGCAGGGGATCAGTCTGACTGCTGTAGTCTTCTGATTGATCATACCTATAGCCATCTCATCAGCAATGATACCGGCCACTGTAGTAGGCTTTGTATCGCCGGGAACTGCGATCATGTCAAGACCCACAGAGCATACGCAGGTCATAGCTTCAAGCTTTTCAAGTGTAAGAGCTCCTGCTTCGACTGCATCGATCATACCCTGATCTTCACTTACAGGAATGAACGCTCCTGAAAGACCACCTACATATGAAGAAGCCATAACACCGCCCTTCTTGACCTGATCATTAAGGAGGGCCAGAGCTGCGGTAGTACCGGGGGCGCCGGCTCTTTCAAGGCCGATCTCACAGAGGATATCTGCAACTGAGTCACCGATAGCCGGAGTAGGAGCAAGAGACAGATCAATGATACCAAAAGGTACGCCCAGTCTCTGGGATGCTTCCTTGGCTACCAGCTGTCCCACTCTTGTAACCTTAAAGGCAGTCTTCTTGATAGTCTCGCAGAGCACTTCAAAGCTCTCTCCTCTGACCTTTTCAAGTGCAGTCTTTACAACGCCGGGCCCGCTGACACCTACATTTATGATCCTGTCAGCTTCAGTTACGCCGTGGAAAGCACCTGCCATAAAGGGATTGTCATCAGGTGCATTGCAGAATACCACAAGCTTGGCACAGCCATTAACTTTGCAGTCCTTACTGGCAATTGCAGTCTGAGTCACTATATCACCCATGAGCCTTACAGCATCCATATTGATACCGGTCTTGGTAGAGCCTACATTTACTGATGAACAGATGTAGGAAGTCTCTGCCAAAGCCTTGGGTATAGATCTGATCAGCAGTTCATCGGCCTTTGTCATGCCTTTGGATACCAGTGCAGAATAGCCTCCGATGAAGTTAACGCCCACTTCCCTGGCTACGTCATCCAAAGTATGAGCAATCTTTACGAAATCATCGCTGGTCTTACATGCAGCTGCGCCAACTATAGCAATGGGAGTCAGTGATATCCTCTTATTGACAATGGGAATACCATATTCCCTTGATATCTGCTCGCCTGTAGATACCAGATCCTTTGCTGATTCATATATCCTGTTATGTATCTTGGTGCAGAGAGTGTCCAGATCGGAATCCATACATTCCAGCAGGCTGATGCCCATGGTAATGGTCCTTACATCCAGATTCTCCTTTTCGATCATATCATTAGTTTCTGAAACTTCTCTTATCCCGATCATAAAACTCCTTTAAAAAAGAATTAAATAATTATATATGGTTTACAGTCTGTGCATTGAATCGAAAATCTCTTCTCTCTGCATCTTGATAACTACTCCGATCTCTTCGCCCTTCTTCTCAAGGAGGTCTGCAAGCTTGTCAAAGTCAGCGTCCCTTCCGCTTACGTCTACGATCATCATCATATTGAAATATCCGGATACGATAGTCTGTGAAATGTCCAGGATATTTACCTTTTCATCTGCCAGACATGTGCAGACTCTGGCGATAATGCCTACTGTATCCTGTCCTACTACTGTGATAATGGCTCTTTTCATAAATATTCCTCCTTAAAACTCAATAACAGGGCTCATAGAGCTTCTGCCTGCAACATACATGGGAAAATCCCCGCTGTGGTAAGGGGTGCTGCTCATATCTACCAGTACTCTGACTGTCTCATAAGCCAGTTCCGGCAGATTATTATGATCTGACAGATGCCCCAGGATAATGCCTTTAATATTATCATTAAGAAGCCTGATGAGCAGTTCACCTGAGCTGTCATTTGACAGGTGCCCCTTGTCTCCTGCGATCCTCATCTTCAGATTATAAGGATAAGGACCTGTCTCCAGCATCCTGGAGTCATGATTGGCTTCCAGGAGCAGAGCCTTGCAATCTTTTAAGCACTCAACTGTATAATCATCAAAGCATCCAAGGTCGGTAGCAACAGCGCAGCTGCTCTCTGAGCCTGTGATCCTGTATCCCACAGGTTCTCTTGCGTCATGGGATATCCTGATGGCTCTAACAGTCAGATCCCCGATCTTCACTTCTTCATCAGCTCTTATAATATGAAAAAGGTCGTCAGATAATACCTTTTTCTTATCAGCAAGCCTGATACCCTCAATGGTGCCTTCTGTAGCATAGATGGGTATGGGCCATTTCTTGCGTATGGTATATAGCGCAGCTATATGGTCAATGTGCTCATGTGTAACAAATATACCCGAAATATCGGGCAGGTCAAGCTCCAGTTCTGTCAGAGCCTCTAAAATCTTCTTTCTGGTGCAGCCGGCATCTACGAGAATGTGTGTATTATCAGAACCTATATAGGTGCTGTTGCCGCTGCTGCCTGAAGCCAGTGATGCAAAACGCATACTTCCTCCCCCTTGATGAGCGCATGCGCATCTGCCCCCATCTTTTAATCCTATATAGAATACAACAAAACACTCCCCTCTGCAAAGGACTATTCCGGATAATTATTTAAGGCGCTGATGTGGAAGTTAAGTATTTCCGGAAAAATAATTCCCCGTCATATATAAAATAATCAAGATAACCCACCACCTTTAGGTGGTGGGAATATCTTGATTACGGGTGCGGGGTTATAAGCCCCGTACCCGTAGAACTGCGTCAGCAGTGATTTTATAACGAGCAAAAAGCGAAGCGTTTGCGAGTTTAACAGCGATCATAGAATGAAAAAGCGTAGCAGCTTTAAGGCTGCTACGCTAATTATGCTGACTTTTGGATATCTCCTTAATCACCTATTCTATTGATGTCACTAAGGCTCATATTCTCACGTCCAATAGACCTCGATCTTGTCCCCTTCCTTTATGGACTGCATATAGTCGGGAGTCTGACCGTTAAGGAGAGTCACTATGCCCTTGCCCTGGGGCTTACTAAGGTCAAAATCTATATAGTCAAATATATCTACAAAGATATAATCTGCCTTGTTATGAAGTGTTATGGGCGAGCCGTTACAGATCACATGAAGATCATGAGCCAGGATGTTTTTAACAGTGGCGACAGCTTCTTCTTTTTCTACTTCCTGATTAACAGGATCATGCTCATCAAGGTCTGTGCGCTCAGCTCTGTCAGCATTATCTATATCTGAGAGCACTTCTTCATTTTCCTGCTCTATAAGTACCTCATCTGCATCAGGGATGTCACTGTAGTACTCCATGATGGCATCTTCCTTGCTCTTGAAGTCGATCTTGAAATTCTCATAAACAGGTGTATCCGGTCCTGCCACTTCATTATTGACCACTATCATGGTATCTTCAGTGATCTCAATATCCAGAAGCTGGGCTATCTGAGCAGCTGTATCATAATCCAGCACCTTGACTTCATCTCCGGGCATGATCTGGTAAAGAGGGGTCTTTGCCTGCCCTCCTACTGTTGCAAAGCGGGAAGCCTCCACATCCTTGCCATTTACGATAACCTTAAATCTGGACTTGTATTCAGGAAGTGAATTAATATCAGCAGTACCGGGGAGTCCGGCAGTTGAGGGCTTTACATTGATAATGTCATTGGCATGGATCTTGGAGTGTATGTCAGCGGGCTTACCGTTTAGAGTGATCACAGCGGATTCTCCGGGCTCACCTGCAACTACTCTGTCCTGACCATTAACTGTAAAGGTAAGAGCTTCGCCCCTCTTGGGGAAGAGATCCTCATTAGGGAAGGCTGCCTGCATGGCAGCATCCACTATCTGGAGCTTGCCATTATCATATATCTTGGTCTGTACTCCGTTAAAGGAGACAAATACAAAGTTATTGGTATCTGTGTAATAGCTCTTGCATATACCAAGAGGTGTGACCATAAGCGAATCATGGGCAGGACCTTCATCAGAAAGGAATACAAAGTCTTTCATGACTTCATCGCCCCTAAGAGCTACCCTCTCTTCGCTGATGCCCATATCAGAGGCTATAGCAGAGGTATAACCGTCTATTCTTCCGCCGCCGCCTACTACAAAGACAGCACTTACAGGCTCTCCGCCGTTGAGTCTTCTGATCTCACCTGTGACCTGCTTGGCCATCTTGGATACCAGGGGATGAAGTGTCTGATTTACTTCCTGCCTGGATATGGTCTTGGTCAGTCCCATGATATCTGTATATTCCACAGTATCCATATGGGAAGCATCAACCTTGATCTTATCTGCTGTATTAAAATCTACCAGGCAATGCTGGGCTATGGATTCAGTGAGATGATCGCCTGCTGTAGGGATCATGCCATAGGCGGTTATGGTGCCTTCCTTGGTAACGCATATATCAGATGTTCCTGCACCCACATCTATAAGAGCCAGATTCAGGAGTCTGAACTTTTCCGGGATAGCTACCATGATAGCAGCTATAGGCTCCAGAGTAAGATTGGCTACGTTGAGCTCAGCTCTTTCGCATGCTTTATAAAGGCCGTCCACAACATCATCAGGAAGAAAGGTCGCTATAAGCTCTACGCGCACCTTGCCTGAGTTATGTCCTTCCAGATTGGCTATCTGATAATCATTGAGATAATAGTGCAGGACAGAATATCCCACCAGATAGAATTTCAGATTGCTGTCCTTATTCTTTTCCAGGAATTCCTGATATGCCTTCTCTACGCCCTTGGAATCAAGATTGTAGATATCCTCATCAGTAATAGCGCGGCCTTCCTCCATATCCTCTTCATAGGAGGTCTCCACTGTACGAAGTACACGCCCCGCAGCTGCGATACATACATCCGTCAGATGGATATCAGAATCTGTCTCCAGCTCATTCTTAATAGTGCGGATAGTCGCAGATACCTTGTTGATATCATGTATCTGACCATCCAGCATAGCTCTGCTCTCATGACTCCTGGCTTTTTGGGCGATAACATAGAATTTGCCGTCATCTCTGAGATATCCTATGGTACCCACTACGTTCCTGGTACCTATATCCAGACCAAAGACAACCTTTTGCTGTTTCTGTTCAAGGCTTGGCATGATTAAGAACCCCCCTTCGCAAATCCTGACATCTCACAGGATATATCGGATCCAAAGGACTTATTCTTTATACCATTTGTTTAGATAGATGTTCTTTTACAATAGTGATACTGTCAGAGAGCTCGCCGCTGTTATCAACTATAAGATCGGCATTAGCTCTGAATATCTCGTCTGACAGCTGAGATGCAAAAATCGAGTCTATCTTCTCATCACTGTAAGCTCTGCTTTCCTTGAGGCGTTTTCTTCTCACTTCCTCAGAGGCATATATATACCACATCTCGTCTACTATATCTTTGTAGCCGTTCTCTATAAGGAGGGCTGCTTCTACGAAGAGATAATCCAGCTTTCCGGCATCCTTCTCCTTTTCTATTGTCATCTTGATATAATCATTGGTCGCAGGATGGAGGATGGCATTTACTTTTTCAAGGAGCTCAGGCGCATTAAAGATCTTATCGGCCATGGCTTTCTTGTTTATGCCTATATCCATCCCGCTTTCATCAAATAACAGGATATCTCTTCCAAGCAGATCTGCAAGTTTGTCATAAGCAGGCATCCCCTTTTCTTTGACCCTGTTGGCAACGTCATCGGAATAGATGACTCTGCAATTATAATTATTCTCGATCCAGGACAAGACGCTGCTCTTGCCGGCGCCCACGCCCCCTGTCACACCTATAAGGCGCATATATCCTCCAAATATTTATATATCACTTGGCTTCGTACCAGTCATAACCTGTGCTGCATTCTGCAAGAAGAGGTACTTTGAGTTCTGCTGCTTCCTCCATGCCCTTCTTTAGTATCTCTGCCACCAGTTCCTTTTCATCAGGAGCAGTCTCTATGAGCAGTTCATCATGGATCTGTAATATGAGCTTTGACTTAAGTTTTCTCTTTCTCAGCTCCATATATACATTTATCATGGCTATCTTCATGATATCTGCAGCAGTGCCCTGAATAGGAGCATTCATGGCCACACGTTCACCAAACTGCCTCTTCATATATACGGAATCCTTAAGCTCTGGTATAGGCCTTCTCCTGCCCATACGTGTAAGGCTGTAGCCATGCTCCTTGGCAAATTCCACGCTGCTCTCCTGATATGCCTTTACTCCGGGATAAGTGAGGAAATAGCCGTCCATATAGGATGCTGCTTCTTCCCTTGATATATTAAGGTCATTGGCAAGGCCAAAAACGCTGATACCATAAACTATACCAAAGTTGACCGCCTTGGCATTGGACCTTTGAGCAGCTGTTACCTCATCAAAGGGAGTATGGAATACTCTGGAAGCTGTAGCTCTGTGTATATCCCTACCTGAGCGGTAATCATCTATCAGCCCCGGGTCTCCTGACATATCAGCCAGTATTCTCAGCTCCACCTGGCTGTAATCGGCATCGGTAAAGATATAGCCTTCCTTAGGTACAAATACCTTCCTGATCTGTCTGCCCAGCTCAGTCCTCATGGGAATATTCTGGAGATTGGGCTCTGAAGAAGATATCCTTCCTGTAGCTGTAACTGTCTGGTTAAACTGGGTATGAATCCTGTTATCAGGTCCTATGTAATCAGCAAGGCCCTCGGCGTAGGTGCTCCTTAGCTTGGTCAGGCCCCTGTACTCCAGGATATCCCTTACTATAGGCTCATCTACTGCTATCTTCTCCAGGACATCTGCCGAAGTGGAATAGCCTGTCTTGGTCTTCTTGCCACCTTCGATGCCCATTTTCTCGAAAAGGATCTGTCCTAACTGCTTGGGCGAATTGATATTGAATACTTCGCCTGCAGCCTCGTAGATCCTGCTCTCTAATCTGTCGATACCTGCAGTGAGCTCATAGCCGTAACTCTCAAGCTCTTCTCTCTTACAGATTATGCCTTCCTTTTGCATATCATAGAGCACATATGAAAGAGGCATTTCCATCTTTCTCATGATATCAAGCTCGCCTATGCTGACCAGCTTATCTTCCAGGATGGGTGCAGCCATAGCTGAGATCCTGGCTAGATCTGACAGATATTCATAGAGAAGGTCATAGGACCTGAGCACGCTATAGGGCGGAAGGGGCTTTTTAGAGCTGTCTCCCAGCCTCTTCTTAAGGTCAGGAATATCTGTATCAAGATATAACTTTGCAATATATTCAGCAGTGATGGCTCCGTTATTGGGATCCAAAAGGTAGGCTGCAATGAGTATGTCAAAGGAGCCAGCCTCCTTTTGATGATCTATCTCATAAGGAGTATAGAATCTATAGCTCCTCTTAAGATCAAAGCCGGCAAGCCTGCAGTCTTCTGACAAGCCGCTAAGTATCTCATCAAAATATGCCCTGTCAAAGCCTTCACCTGACTTTATATAAAATGAGCCTGTAGCAGGTGTGTAGAGGCATAGTCCCACTATATCTTCACCGGAGAGCTCATCACCTTCTGCAGCAAAGCCTATGAAGCGATCATCATGACCTGAAGCATATTCTCTGCATTTTCTTATCAGCTCATCAGCAGTCTCTCTATTCTTAACTTCTCTATAAGGAGACTGTTTTGAGGAGACTCCTGCAGCAAAAGCTCCCATAGCAGAGCCTGCCACTGAGCCGCAACTGCTATCTGTATCATCATCAAAGGGATTATCACTGCAAGGCATGAATGCATCTTCCGGATTATCTCCGCTTACAGAGCCGCTTCCTGCATCAAGCCCTTCCAAAGGAAATGCACCGTATTCATTTAGGCCTATGCTCTTGTCTGTAAGCTCCAGACTCAGGATCTCAGCTTTATCTCCTGCGTAGCTCTTTAGAGTAATTCCGGCAGTCAAAAGAGTGTATCTCGTATCATCAATATCTGTAGAAAGAAGCTCAGTAATTGATATATCCATTTCTTCGGACAGTTCCGCATTCTTTGATCTGCAATAACTCCTGATCTCTTCAAGTTCAGCAGTCATATCAGCGCCATTAACAAAATAAGCCCCTGCAGACTCGCTCATATTGATACCAAGATCAAGTGACAGGTCAGAGCCTGCATAGAGCATAGTCTTCACATAGGGCCTTCTCTTAAATGCTGTATCAACAAGGTGCTCAAAAGCTGACAAAACTGCTGTCCTGAGCCCCTTCTCATCTCTCATATCAGGTACAATGTCCCTGAGCAGAGCCAGCAAAGAATTAGAGTCTATTATCAGTATATTATTCATACAATACCTATCTCTCAACAATATATATTTATACTACCATGTGCAGATAAAAAGCCATGATGACCACTGCTGTAATAAAAAGTATGGCAAATACTTCAAAGGAAAAAGAAATATTCCTGAATCTCTTGTTGTGCTCCAGCCTCTCGTGAGCTTCTTTAAGCTTCTTGTTCATCTCACTGCTAAGGTTAAAGGTCTCTCCCGTTTCAAGGAGAGACATGCCCAGTCCCAGGAGGAACTGCACTGTGAGTTCTTCCTTGCAGGAAGGGCATTTTTCAATATGATCCAGGAATTTCTCCAAAGTATCATCATCCATACTTTCATCAAGAAAACTGGGTATGAGTCTTTCTATATCTTTGTGATTCACAGAATCTCCTTCATAAGATCATACACTTCATTCAAACTATAATTTGGGCTTCCTGTAACAGCTGCCGCTTCATGGATATAATCCAGGGAATTGTCATAACTCACAGTCTCTATAAGATTGCCCTCGCTGTCAAGCTTCTGGCTGTACAGCTCTTCACCGTTGTCACCACGGATATAGACCTCGTAACCTGTAAGATTATCGCCGTAATAAGTGGATACACCTGTCATAACGCCATCAGCATACAGCGGAATGTACACATCCCAGGCACCATCTGTATGTATAAAGCCATATACATATCTGTCAGTACCCTCATAGAGTGAGAAGCTGGTACCTATCTCATTGCCATCTGCATCATAGGTCCTGATCACAGCAGGGCTGTCCTGGCCGTTTATATATCTCTTATAATAGATGGTCTCATATAAAGAGCCGTCTTCCAGGCGTACCTCTTTGCACCTTGCTCTTCCCAGGCTGTCTGAGTAATCTGCAGATGCATTAAGTTCATCTGCCTTATCCTGAAGGCTCCTCATCTCAGCTTCATCCGTGACAGCGTCCATACCTTTCTCAAGCACTTCCAGAGCCTTATTCTTAAAGGTATCTCTGATATAAACCTCTGCTTCGCCAAGATAACCATAAGCCTCATCAGGATGAAGGGTCTGATACTTTTGATAGTCCAGCGCAGCTCCTTCAAGCGATACAACAGTATCTGAGTGCATCATGTAAGCTTCTGCCCTTCCTCTCAGAGCGTCCTCATAGTCAGGATCCTCTTTCAGAGCATTTGAAAAGGCTTCAATGGCAAGGCTTAAGGTCTCATCATCATGACCTGTTTCCAGTATGGACAGGGCCTCCTGTGTATAGTCATAAGCAGGGTCTGTCTCCGGCTCTTCTTCCTGGATGAGATTCACAGATACGCTGCCCTCATCATTATCAGCAGTCATCTCATTCTCTGCTGACAAAGCAGCAGTCATTACGCCCTTTTTCTTTTCTTCACCGGCCTTTTTGATTATGACTATGCAGGGGATGAGCAGCAGAGCAGCTACAAGGACCATTGAGATCACTATATACCTTCTGCTTTTAGGATATGCAAGCTTTCTGATGATCCTTCTTATGGTCCTTTTAGCAGTCTTTCTGACTTTGACAGCAAAGCTTTTAATAAATGACAGATTCATTAACTACGGTTCTCCATTGCTACCAGGTTCTCCGCACCGTGGAGCTTGCGAAGGCGGGGCTTCTCAATCTTGCCGGTAGCGTTTCTGGGGATCTCCTCAAAAAATACTTCCTTGGGTCTCTTGTATCTGGGGAGGCCCAGGCAGAACTCATCAATCTCTTCTCTGGTAAGTTCGCAGCCTTCCTTGGTTTCAATAACTGCTGCAGTGATCTCGCCAAGACGAGGATCAGGCATGCCGATAACAGCTACATCCTTGACCTTATCATTGGTCCTGATATAGTTCTCAATCTGAACAGGATATATATTCTCACCACCGGAGACGATTACATCCTTCTTTCTGTCAACCAGGAATATAAATCCATCAGGATCCTTCATGGCCATATCTCCTGTATAGAGCCAGCCGTCCTTCAGGACTTTATCAGTTTCTTCGGGATTATTATAATAGCAGGTCATGACACCGGGGCCTTTGACACAGAGCTCGCCCACCTGGCCATCCTCCACTTCATTATTATCTTCATCTACGATCTTGCAGGACCATCTGTATCCGGGAACACCGATAGCGCCTACTTTATTTATGTTTTCTACGCCCAGATGTACGCAGCCGGGGCCTGTAGATTCTGAGAGACCATAGTTGGTATCATACTGGTGCTTGGGGAAGTACTCCAGCCATCTCTTGATAAGTGACGGAGGAACCGGCTGAGCACCGATATGCATGAGTCTCCACTGATCCAGCTGATAATCTTCAAGCTTTAAGTCTCCCCTGTCCAGAGCATCCAGTATATCCTGCGCCCAAGGTACCAGGAGCCATACTATACTGCATTTCTCATTGGATACAGCTGAGAGTATGATCTCAGGCTTGGCACCCTTTAAGAGTACTGCCTTGCCCGCTGAGAAGAGACTGCCCATCCAGTGGAACTTGGCGCCTGTATGATAAAGAGGCGGGATGCACAAAAATACATCATCATGTGTCTGACCATGATGCTTTGCTTCCATCTCTGCAGCCTGGCTCAGGCTCAGATGCTTATGAAGTATTGCTTTGGGAAAGCCTGTGGTACCTGAAGAGAAATATATAGCTGCGAAATCATCCTCTTTGAGCTTAAGTCCCGGAGACTTGCTGGAGCAGTCAGCCACCAGTTCTCTGTAGCTCTCTGCAAAGCTGGGACAGTTGTCGCCTACATAAAAGAGAAGCCTGCCCTTACTGAGTCTCTCTGCATAATTCTCGATTCGTCCAATGAACTCAGGGCCAAAGACGATAACATCAACTTCTGCAAGCTCTGCGCAATAGAGAATCTCTTCAGCGTCATATCTGAAATTAAAGGGTACAGCTATAGCACCGGTCTTGAGTACGCCAAAATATACAGGCAGCCACTCCAGGCAGTTGTACATGATAATAGCGACTTTATCCCCCTTGGTAATGCCCCTGTTGATAAGGAGATTAGCAAATCTGTTAGCCTTTTCATCAAACACTTTCCAACTGATCTCTCTTCTGTAAGGCTCAAAATGTGAAGGCTCTATGAGTTCATACTCTTTCCAGCTGATCCTCCTGGTATCTGCAAGCTCAGGATTCAGCTCCACAAGAGCTATCTCATCAGGATATAACTTGGCATTACGTTCCAATAATTCTGTAACCGGCATAATTCCCCCCTTGGTAATTTATGTATTTTTATCTAAAGCTTTTTAGCGCATCTTGCTGCGCTGCAATAACCTTATCACAGAATGCATCAAAGGCAGAATCCTCCCTGCGGCATTCTTCATGGCTCATGATATAGTCAAGACTCCTTCTGACTCCCACCTTGAAGGGTACTCTTGTCTTCATATCAGGCACCAAGCTCTTGAGCTTACTGTTATCAAATACTACAGACGCTGCCTTATCTCCCGTAAGGGCGCCCCTAAGATCATAGCCTTCACTTTGTCCTGCTTCTGCCAAAAAGTCAGAAGAAACATGGAAAGGGATAAAAGGCTTATTAAGTGCATCACAGATGGTCCTGTGGATCTGATCCCAGCTTAGTATCTCATCCCCTGTGATCTGAAAAGCTTCGCCAATAGCATGATCATTTGCAATAAGGCCTGTATAGCCCACTGCAAAATCACTGTTATGTGTAAGAGCCCATAAGGAAGACCCGTCACCATGAATAATGACAGGCTTCTCTTCCATGATCCTCTTTATGACCTGATAGGAGCCATTGTTACCATGAACTCCCACAGGAACGGAACGCTCGTCATAGGTATGACTGGGACGGATAATGGTCACAGGAAAGCCCTCGCTGCAATACTTCTCCATAAAGAATTCTTCGCAGGCCTTCTTATTCCTGGAATACTCCCAATAGGGATTGGCCAGGGAAGTACCCTCTGTAATGATATAATTCCTGGAAGGCTTGTGATAAGCAGACGCAGAGCTTGTAAACATAAACTGCCCTGTTCTGCCTTTAAAGAGCTTGTAATGCCTCTCGGCATCCCGGACTGTAAAGCAGATAAAATCACATACGCTGTCAAAATACAAATTGCCCAGAGCCTTATTTGCCTCTGCCTCATCATTGATATCCGCCTTAAGGATATGCACATTTGAAGGGATCACGTCAGATCTGTTGCCCCTGTTAAGTACATATACATCATAATCAGCAATAGCTGAAAGATGTTTAACAATACCGCTGGAAATAGTACCACTGCCGCCTATAATCAATACCTTTATCATGACTTCCTCCTAACCAGCTCGGCTATGCCCAGCCCGGTGAAATCAATAAATGTACATTTAACAGGGTCTGCCTTGCATTCCCTTTTAATAACCTTCTCAAGCTCTACATATTCTTCGCGGGAGGCCATATTGATAAAATCGATAAGGATCATGCCCTTAAAGCCTCGCACTCTGATCTGCCTTATAGCCTCTATGGCAGCTTCTATATTGATATTCAGGAAAAGATTGCCCTTAAGAGCACCGGAAGAGCCGCTATTAACATCTATCACATGCATGGCTTCCGTGGATTCTATCACAAGGTAGCCCCCGCTCCCAAGCCATACCTTCTTGCTGCTGCAATGCTCCAGCTTGCCAAGAAGACCAAATACAAGCTCTGCCTTCCCAAGGCTTTTCTCAAAAGGACGGATATCTATATTATACTCTTCAAGATCCAAAGAGCATACCATTCCCATAAGTTCTCTGTCAGAAGAGATCAGTTCGCACCTTCCCTCAGGTGATAGGGTATCCAGGCAGCCAGCAGATGAAACTATGGCTTCCAAAAGGTCTCTTCCTGCAGATCCCTCATATATAAGGCTCCCTGCAGTCCTCATCCTGCCACTATCAATGATCTCTTCAAGAGCAGCTACCTGCTCCATAATTTCACGTCTTGCCTCTGCAAAAGCATCATCATTACTGATACAGTCTGCAGCTCTGGTCCTTATAAGGCAGCCATAGCCCTGATCAGCCAGGGATCTGAAGGTAAAATCATGAGAAAACCTGGCTATGAGCTCCCGCCTTAGTTTTTTATCAATTTTCCTGGAACAGCCTATCCCTTTTCTGCCAAGGCTTAGGACAGTGTACTTGCCGCTAATGCTGATACAGCCGCTTAGAACCGCCTGTTTGGTCTTGATAGGAGCCTTGGATACCTGCACCAGGATAAGGTCTCCGCCTCTTAGCATGCTCTTATTATCATTATGACTGCTGTATACTACATTTGGATCTATATCCTTCAGAGGCAGATAACCGGTATTGTCCCTGGCATCAGGAGCATCATTTTTGAACCTGACAAAGGCCGCACCAAGATTATCTATTATATTCTCTACCCTACCCACATATATATTCCCAACAATGGAATCAGAAGGTGAGATTGTCAGATCATATTCCAGCTCTTTATCCAGCATAGAGCTGATCCTGATTCTGCTTTCATCCTCTTTTACCCTTGATATCAGGATCTGTTTGGAAGCTGTCATATTACCCCTTTATATATATATCCTGGATCCGGCAGATTCTATAAGAGGTCTCTCATATGTCCCCTTATCATCCTCGCCTCTTAGATAGGTCTCTATTCTGTGAAGCCTGATAGCAACGCTTGAAAGACGAAGGCCCTGATCCTGTGCAAAATTCTCTATTACCATTGATGGCTTTAAGTGGTCACTGCTTCCGCTGCTCACCAGAAGATGAAATACATATTCATCAGGACTTACCTGAGGATCAGTGTATCTGTAGTTCTCATCAGCATAGCCCTTAATATCAGCAGCTCTGATTATCTCATATCTATAGATCAGAGGCTTCATGTCTATGGTAGTCTCGCCTCTCTTGGTCTTCTTAAGAGCAGGAAGTGACTCTCTCTCTAGATAGCTTTCAAGCTTAACAGGCCAGTCCTCTGAGGGAGCAAGGCCTTCCCTGAAGGAGAGTATCCATTCTGCAGCATCTACTATGGTCATGGCCTTTTCGGATCTCTCGGGAAGCTTCTCGGCGCCCAGTATCCTGACGCCTTCGTTCATAACACTATTTAACTTCTCGCAGAGCACTGCTGTATCCATGTCTTCTGACAGCTGCATATCCAGATATTCACCGTCACTGGTAGCTCCTACGCTGAGGGGCTCAGCAAAGGACAGTATCTGATGAGGGCTGTAGCCTTCTGAATAAGCTACCGGGATAGAGGCGCGTCTGTTGACCTTCTGGAAATATCTCATAAGGTCCAGGTGACCTATGAAGCGGATAGGGCCCTTTTTATCAAATTTAAGTCTGATCTTTATCATCAATAACCTCGCAAACTATTTCATACATATACCACAACCATAGGACCTTGCGCCGCAGCCCATGCACTGCTGCGCGCAGTTGGGTGATATGTGGCCCTCGCCCAGGGCTATATGCCATTCCCTGAGGAGATATTCCTTGGTCACGCCTATGTCTATCACATCCCAGGGGAAGACCTCATCATCAGCTCTTTCCCTTACTGTATAAAATTCAGGATCTATACCGCATTCCTTAAAGCATTCTTTCCATAGATCGATCTTAAAATATTCGCCCCAAGCATCATAGATGCAGCCCTTTCTATAAGCTGTAAGTATGACCTTGGAAAGTCTTCTGTCACCTCTTGCAAATACGCCTTCCAGCATGGAGGCATCTGCTTCATGCCAGTTGTAATGTATCCTCTTTTGATTGATCTGAGACCTGATACCCGCCTTGGTCTTGGCAGCCTTTTCCAGGAATTCTTCGGGCCTGCACATCCTGGCCCACTGGAAAGGTGTAAAGGGCTTGGGTACAAAAAAGCTGGTGCTGGCTGTGATCTCCACAGACTGGCCGTTTCTCTTCTCCTTTGGCACTGTATCAAAATATTCTGCAGCTACCTCATTGCAGATCTCACCAATGCCGGCAATATCTTCATCTGTTTCTGTGGGATGACCCAGCATGAAATAGAATTTAACCTTATTCCAGCCGCCCTTAAATGCCTCCCTGGAGCCCGTGAGTATATCCTCTTTTGTAACTCCCTTATTGATCACGTCGCGAAGACGCTGAGTGCCGCCTTCTGCAGCGAAGGTAAGGGAGCTTTTCTTGATATCCTGGACCTTGCTCATTACGTCCAATGAGAAATTATCTATTCTAAGTGAAGGCAGGGAAATATTGACCTTTTCCTTGCCGCATTCATTTATAAGAAAGTCAAGAAGCTGAGGCAGCTCATCGTAATCGCTGGTAGATAGAGAAGCCAGCGATATCTCTTCATAGCCTGTATTCTTAAGTATCTCTCTTGCCTGCTCTATGAGGACCTTTGCACTTTTGACCCTTTTGGGACGATAGAGCTGGCCTGCCTGGCAGAATCTGCAGCCTCTGATGCAGCCTCTCATTACTTCCAGAACAGCCCTGTCCTGGGTAGCTTTGATAAAGGGCACTACAGGTGCAGTGGGATAATAAGAGCTGTCCATATCTGTCACAACCTGGCGCCTTACCCTGGCAGGTATATCGTCTGAGAGAGGGTTGATCGAAGCTACAGTATCATCATCATTGTAGCTGACCGCATAGAGTGAGGGCACATAGATGCCTTCAATGCATGCAGCCTTCTTTAGAAACTCTTCTCTGGAGCAGCCATCTTCCCTGCAGCTCTCATACAGGTCAAAGAGCTCTCTGTATCTGACTTCTCCTTCGCCAATATAGAAGATGTCGAAGAAATCAGCTATAGGCTCGGGATTGGTTGCACAAGGGCCTCCCCCTATAACGATGGGACTATTCCAGTCCTTCCTGTCTGCAGATAAAAGGGGAATGCCTGACAGGTCCAGTACCTGCAGGATATTGGTATAGCAAAGCTCGTACTGGAGAGTAAAGCCCAGGAAATCAAAATCCTTAACAGGCTCCTGGGATTCCAATGTGAAAAGAGGGATATTCCTCTCTCTCATGATCTTGTCCATATCAGTCCAGGGAGAGTATACCCTTTCACACCATACATCATCCATGGAATTAAACATGCCATAGAGGATCTGGATTCCCAGATGAGACATTCCTATCTCATAAACATCAGGAAAACAAAAGGCAAAGCGCAGTTTTACACTGTCTTTGTCTTTTGTCACACTGCCCACTTCATTGCCTATATATCTTTCAGGCTTTTCGCAGGACAGAAGTATTTCATCGCTAAGTGCCAGTTTGTCGTTCATAATATACCTATTCTCTTCTTGTAAGCTCGTCCGTTATATCTTCCCAGCGTACATTCTTTTCTACCATTAGTACCATCATATGATACAGGTAATCAGCTATTTCGTAAACTATCTCATTTTCGCCGGGATTCTTGGCAGCTATGGTTATCTCTGTGGCTTCTTCACCACACTTCTTTAATATTTTATCAATTCCTTTGTCAAAAAGGTAGTTGGTATATGAACCTTCTTTTGGATGAATCTTGCGGTCGGCAATAACATTATATACATCTGAGAGAACCTTGCTGGGGTCCTTCTTGTCATATTCCTTCTCAGCGATCTGGTTAAAAAAGCAGCTGTAAGAGCCTGTATGGCAGGCTACTCCGATCTGCTTTACCTTGGCAAGGATAGTATCCATGTCGCAATCTGCAGAAAGGCTTTTAACAAACTGGAAATGGCCGCTGGTCAGGCCCTTGATCCAAAGCTCCTGCCTGGAGCGGCTGTAATAGGTCATCTTACCGGTCCTGATGGTAGTATTAAAGGCTTCCTCATTCATATAAGCCAGCATCAGCACCTGTGAAGTCCTGTAATCCTGGACTACTACAGGCACCAGTCCTGCATTGTCCTTTTTAAAATCTTCCCATTTGAAGCTGCTGGTCAGCTTCTTTACCTCCATACCGGCTTCAGACACTTCTTCCTTGATATCAGTGATCCATTCTGCGCCATTTATAAAGCCTGTACCTGTAGCACCCAGGTACAGATCATTATTCATAAATGTAAGACAGATGTCCATAAGCCTGTCTTTGTCGCAAAAGCTGCTGATATAAAGATAGCCCTTTAAACCGTCAAGCTCTTTAGGGAGCACAGCCCCAACAGAATCTATGCTATTATCGTCAAATGCGCATGGAAGCACAATCATAGAGGAGGCGTATTTTTTAATATCTTCAGAATGAGCTATACCCCTTGCTTTTTCCTCGTCCTTATCAGCATAGCAGATCATGATCTTCTCTTTGCCGAATTTCAGGGATACTTCCTCTAAAAGCTCCATATTGGACTCCTTGGCCGTACTCAGAAAGCATGCCTTGCAGCCTGCATAGAGCATCTTCTTGACATCTTCCATCCTCTTTATGTTGCCGCCGCCAATAACAGGAATATCAACAACATGGCAGATATCCTTGATGATATCCAGGGCCTTGTCATGGGATGCATCATCTGTTGACTGATCAAATACTATGAGAGCATCCGCACCTGCATCATTATAGCCTTCTGCAAGCTTTACAGGCTCAGAAGATATGCTGTTTCCTCCTTTAAAAGAGTCAAAGACCTTTCCGTCACGTAATATTATTGATGGTATAAATTCTTTTATCATGATATATAACCTTTTCAATTTATTGTAATTAGGAGATTAGAGACTTCCCTTGGTACTTAGCACACCTTCCACTCTGGGATCAAACATGGATGCTTCATCCAGTGCCTTGGCAAAAGCCTTAAAGATGCCCTCTATCTTGTGATGATCATTATCTCCGTCCATCAGCCTGATGTTGATATTCATCATAGCGCTGTAGGAAAGAGCATAGAAGAATTCTTTGACCAGCTGGGTATCAAAATTGCCTACCATGGCCTGTGTAAAGTCAGCATTAAATACCAGATAGGGCCTGCCGCCAAGGTCTACAGCACAAAGAGCCAGCGCCTCATCCATGGGAAGAAGCCTTTGTCCGTAACGCTTTATGCCCTTCTTATCACCCAGTGCCTTCATGATAGCCTGACCAAGGACAATGCCGGTATCCTCTACAGTATGGTGCCCGTCTACGATAAGATCTCCCACTACCTTCACATCCAGATCAAAGAAACCATGGCGCCCAAAGGCGTCCAGCATGTGATCAAAAAAGCCTATACCTGTATCAATATTTGTTTTGCCGCTGCCATCAAGATTAATGGTAACAGTAATATCTGTTTCTCCGGTTCGTCTTGTGACTGTTGCAGATCTGCTCATGGCGTTCCTCCACCCAAAGTCTGTTATTTTCCCCCTTGCCCAAAGTCCGTCAGACTTGTCATGGATCATTTGCTGCAAAGGGGCCTTTACCTATCAGTCTTCAAATCTTACTGCTATAGAATTTCTGTGAGCGCTAAAGCCTTCCTTGGAAGCAAAAAGCTCGATATCCTTGTGTACCTCTTCAAGACCTGCTCGTGAATAAGCGATAATGCTGGTCTTCTTAACAAAATCATCCACAGACAAAGGACTAAAGAACCTTGCTGTCTGATTGGTAGGAAGGATGTGATTAGGGCCAGCGAAATAATCCCCAAGGGGCTCACTGGAATATGCTCCAAGGAAAAGTGCTCCTGCATTCTTGACCCTGGGCATGATCTCAAAGGGATTGGCTGTGATGATCTCGCAGTGCTCTGAAGCCACAGCGTTAGCGGCATCTATAGCATCATCCATATCCTTTGCCACAAAGATATAACCGTAATTATCAAGAGACTTTCTGATTATCTCCTGCCTGTCAAGTTCATTGGTGAATTTCTCCACTTCCACAGAAACCTTATCAGCCAGCTCAGGAGATGTAGTGATCAGTATAGCAGAAGCCATCTCATCGTGCTCAGCCTGAGACAGAAGATCAGCAGCAACATAACGGGGATTGGCTGTTTCATCTGCGATCACCAGGATCTCTGAAGGGCCTGCTATGGAATCAATGGATACGTGGCCAAATACTGCCTTCTTGGCAAGTGCCACAAATATATTGCCGGGGCCTGTGATCTTGTCTACTCTGGGTACAGAAGCTGTACCAAAAGCCATGGCTGCTATTGCCTGAGCACCGCCTACCTTGTAGATCTCATCTACACCGGCTACCTTTGCTGCAGCCAGAGTACCGGGATTGACCTTGCCGTCAGCTCCGGGAGGTGTGCACATGATGATCCTCTCAACGCCTGCAACCTTAGCCGGGATGACATTCATAAGTACAGATGAGGGATAAGCAGCCTTGCCTCCGGGCACATACACGCCTGATATCTCTATGGGCAGTATCCTCTGGCCCAGGATAGAACCATTATCAGAGCTTGTAAACCAGGAATTTCTCTTCTGCTTCTCGTGAAAAGCTACTATATTATCCCTGGCTTTTTTCATAACCCTGATAAATTCAGGATCAAGGCTATCCATAGCCTCATTAGTCTCTTCTTCTGTCACTTTGATATTATCAGCGTTCAGCAGGAATCTATCAAATTTCTGAGTGTACTCAAATAATGCCTCATCGCCCCTTTGCCTGACATCAGCAATAATAGCATCAACCTTTTCTTCGTATTCTGCAAAGCCCTGTGTACTTCTCTTCTGAAGTATATCAAGGAGCTCATTTTTACTTTCGTTGTTAAGTTCTATGATCTTCACGTTAATCCTCCGTTTATAAGTCTTAAATTACTGTTCAAGAGCTGCTTTCATATCAGATATTATCTTCCTGATCCTCTCGGATTCCATCTGCATACTAACAGGATTGACTATGACTCTGGCAGAGAGATCGCATATCTCCTCCAGAACTTCGAGCCCGTTAGCCTTAAGTGTAGAGCCTGTCTCTACTATGTCTACGATCACATCAGACAGTCCTACAATAGGTCCCAGCTCAACAGAACCATTTAGTTTGATTATATCTACTGTTTGATTTTTCTTATTATAGAAATAGTCCCTTGCTATATTGGGATATTTACTGGCTACTCTGATCATCTCATGATGTTCAAGGAGCTGTCTCTTCTGGGCAGGTCCTGCCACGCACATCCTGCATTTGCCAAAGCCCAGGTCCAGCACTTCATATACATTCCTGCCCATTTCCAGTATGGTATCTTCTCCTACCACACCGATATCAGCTGCGCCGTATTCCACATAAGTGGGAACATCAGGTCCCTTGGCCAAAAAGAATTTCAGCCCCAGTTCTTCGTTGGTGAATATCAGCTTTCTGGTATTCTTGTCAGTTACTTCGCTGCATACGATACCGCATTTCTCCAAAAGCTCCATGGTATCGTTTACCAGCCTTCCCTTACCCAGGGCAAAAGTCAAATATCTCATATATGTCCTCTCCTTATCTGTGAATCAAAAGGAGATGCTCTCCCTTTGCCCTTCTTTCCTGAACATTTTTCAGCTTTTCTTCAAAATCATCATCAGTATATTCAACAATCTCAGGCTCTTTGCAGCAATTGATCTCAATCTTCTGACTGTAAAGTGCGCTCATGAGGTACTCCAGATCAATCATAAATCCGATAGCCGCAGCGTCCTTGCCAAATTTGGACAATAGTGAATCATATCTACCGCCCTTGGCAATAGCATCACCTACGCCGTAGGTATAAGTCCTGAAGATGACGCCTGTATAATAGTTGTACTCAGAGAGCATAGCCAGATCAAAGGAAACGTAATCACCAAGACCATACAAGGACAGCACCCTGTATATCTCAAGGAGCCTGCATACACTGGCCTTGGCTCTGTCGCTCTTTACCTTGTCTGCAGCCCTAAGGAGGCCTTTTGTATCATGGAGCTGCTGCATATCTGCGATGGTCTCTCTGTATTTCTCATTGCCTGTGGCAGTAACGATGAGATCTGATGCAGCATAGAAATTCCTGCCCTCTATAAGGCTTCTAAGCTTCTCCTCTGTCTCATCATCTATACCGGACTCCTGCACGATGCCCATGTAATAATCCGCATCAGACAAGGTCACGATAAAATCCTTAAGACCTGTATTTCTAACAGATTCGATCATCATGGCTATCATCTCAGCATCTGCATGTATGCTGTCATCACACATAAGCTCTGCGCCCAGCTGAGTATGCTCTCTGAGCTTACCCTGAAGCCTATGGGTATTGATATAGATATTGCCGTTGTAACAGATCCTTACAGGATCATTGGCATCCATATAATATTTGGCAATACATCTGGCAACAGAAGGGGTAAAATCAGGTCTCAGGACCAGAGTGTTGCCTTCATTATCAAAGAACTTGTAGAGATCCTTGGCACTGGCCTGACTGATCTCTTTGGCAAATACATCAAAAAACTCAAAGGCGGGAGTCATGATATTCTCATAGCCGAATCTGTGCATGGTCTCCAGTATCCTGGAACTGATGGCTGTTCTCTCATAAGACTCACGGCCATAAACATCTCTGACGCCTTCAGGGGTATGGACTAATTCTCTGCTCATATTATCCTTTCGAAACGCTTTACCATAGTAACGTGCTACTTCACTAATTAGATAAATTCGAGTATACAGGCCAGGCCCAGCCTTGTCAAGGGGAATATATGACGCTGCTTAGAAAGTTAGTTTCCTCGTTCGAGGCACTTAAGTTTTCAGATCAGGTTGCCATGACATTTTTTGAATTTACGTCCGCTGCCGCAGGGGCAATGATCGTTACCGGAAGCCTTATCCCAAAGAATTCTCTTTTGATCATATTCATCTTTGCGCTGGGGATATATCTTTTGCATATTATCATAATATGATGATATAAGTCTCCTGTAGAGATCGATGCCCGGCGCTGTTACGCCTTTGATCTTCTTCAGATATTCTATCTCCAATGATCTGTACGAAGTGCTTGTATTTCCTATATCTTCTACGCATTTATAGAGCCCTGGATAATCTTTTTGGAGAAGGGCAAGGTCTCCTTGCTCCTCTTCCATATATTTCAAGAGATACCACTTGTTGATATAGTAATCACCGCTATTATCTGGAGCCTTTCCCTCTCCATAATAATGATCTGCAATAAGAGGGATCACCCTTTTGATAAAGATGTCCATCTCCTTATCGTCAAAGAACCTATAAGACTCCTCCGAAGCCCTGGCAGCATCCAGTACTCTGTCCAGTTCAGCTGTCTTAAGGTAAAAATCATTGCTTATAAAAGACAGATATCCTGCAAACTCGCTTCGAAACCAGGCCCTGTCCTGCAAGGAGCTGAGCACCATGACAGAGCTGATGATAGACTTTTGAGAATCCTCGTCTATATCTGAACCGTTAAGATATGCGTAGAGCCGTCTCATATCCTCCCTGCAGCGCTCCTTATCACCGGCTTCCACGTCTTTTTTGACCACTTCTGTCATAGACATGATGGCAGACCTGGTGTCGGTATCTCCACTATTTATGTAATTGGTATAATGATCCATAAAATTCATGTCAGTACCTTTTTCTTTAATACATGTAATCTAAGTAAATCATATGTCATCAGGCAGATCATCTCTGTATTCACCGCTTTTGGCATTTTCTTCAAAAAAGAGGAGCCTTGCGCTGTCTATTGAGTCCTCATATCCGGTGAGCGCCGCAAAAGGCGAGAACTGAGCAGCTCTCTTATCCATAGGCATAGGCGGATGCTTAGCAGATACAGGCCTCTTCTCATTAATGATATCAGAATATTTAAATTCACCATTAGTATTATACATAATAATCCCTTATATTTCTTCTTCTAAGCTTTGTGGCCACCAATCTGGGAGTTCCTGTTAATGGTCTGAGCCCCCTCTTGCAGATCCATTCCTTTCAGGATGGCATTCTTACCATACTTTTGCCGTATAGAGACCACAGCCTGCCTGGCTTTCATATCCTTGTCCCTTTCTTTGCGAAGCTTGTCCTTTTCATCCATCATCTCAGGTATGTTATCAAATAGGGACAGCTGTACGAATTCATTTTGCTCCAGTTCCATAGCGGCAGCTTCACTTATCACACGGTTTGCAGATATATTCACCCTGCGGATGAGAAGGTCCCTGTTGACGATCCTTTCATAAAGCCCGCCCATAGCATCCATGATCTCCCTTGTGGATGATCTGTATGAAGGCAGGTTAACAGACCCCCTGGCATGCTCGGGAACAAGCCTTCCCATATAATCCATTACCACATTTCCTTTGTATTTCCGTGAAATATCAGGATCCGTAAGATTAGATATATCATAACCGATGGCCAGTCCCAGCTGATCTGTAACAAGCCCCTTTTCTGTCATATCCAGAAAAAGCTGATCAGTCATCTCCTTTACAATGAGATATGCCTTGTCGTAATCATAGGGACACATAAGCACCTGCCCTGACGAAAGTGAATTATTAACAGGCTTGTATGCCTTGATATCCGGTATTGTAGACGGCTCTATGCCAAAGGCATGGTCTATAAGGAGCTCTGCATTGACACCGAACATATCATAAAGTATATCTTCATTAGCCAGCGCACATCTGGCTACGTCACCCATAGTAAAGATGCCATGGGATTCCAGCTTTCTGGCATAGCCACTTCCCACTCTCCAAAAGTCTGTCAAAGGCCTGTGTTCCCAGAGCTGTTCCTTGTAGCTCATCTCATCCAGCTCAGCTATCCTTACGCCGTCCTTGTCTGCAGGCACATGCTTGGCCACAATGTCCATGGCGACCTTGCACAGATAGAGGTTGGTCCCTATACCGGCAGTAGCTGTAATGCCGGTCTGGCTAAGCACATCCCTTATCATGGTCATAGCCAGCTCTCTGGCGGTCATCTTATAGGTAGACAGGTAAGAAGTCACATCCATGAATACCTCATCTATGGAATATACATGGATATCCTCAGGAGCTATATATTTCAGATAGATCCTGTATATCATGGAGCTGTACTCCATGTATTTCTGCATTCTGGGCGGGGCTGCTATGTAGTCTATTTCCTTGCCTGTCTCTGATTTGATCTGCCTGATCCTTTGCTCCACTTCAAAAAGGCGAGCACGCCCCGATATCCCATAAGCCTTGAGGGCAGGCGAAACTGCAAGGCATATGGTCTTATCCGTTCTGGACGTATCCGCCACCACAAGGCGTGCAGTAAGGGGGTCAAGGCCCCTCTCCTGACACTCCACGGAAGCATAGAAACTTTTCAGATCAATAGCGATATATTGTTTTTCCTTCATACTGAAAATAATTATAACATTTATAACTCATAAAATAAACAATTATAGTATTTTAAAATCTATTCGTTGCAGCTGCAGAATTTATTTTACAAAGTGAGCTATTCACTCAAATGGTTTGTTTTTCTTATTCTTCATACGCAGGCTTCAAAGCGCCCACGAGAAAGTTGTTTGAGCATGGCAAAGCAGATAGTTTACGCTCAATGGTCATTGGGGGCGTTAGCACCCAAAAATAAAAGAAATATCCGGCTCTTAAGCTTGCTTAAAGAGAGGGATATTTCTTTTATTGTATATGCTCGCGCAGCGGGCATATGACCATTGAAAATAATAATAATACTTTGCCCATGCGAGTTTCTTTCGAGTGCGGCGCATTAAAATGAAGTCTGCGGAAGAATTAGAAAAACACCATTTGAAGTGCTGCGAACGTGTAAAAAACTTCTGCAGCTGCACTATAACCCAAAAGCCTCCTTGCTGCGCTGCAAGGAGGCTTTTGTTTAGGACTTTTTAAATTCGATATAATGATTGCCATCCAGCAGCTTGAAGAACTGGACCAGCCTTGGAAAGAGAGGCTCAGCCTTCTCTCCCAGCCTTTCTTTGACTATAAGGCCTATCTCGTAGATACTACGCTTGCCGTCGATGAGAGACCAGACAGTACTGCCGTTTTCGTCCAGGTCTACTGTAGAGACAGGAGCCTTGTGAAATACTTTTTGGGCAATCTTGTCGACCATGGAATTATGACTTACAAGAAGGGTTATATTGCCATTATCTCTAAAGGTATGATGTATGTCCTTTGCCTTTACTGGCACAAAATCCAGATAATTACTTTTCATTCTTCTTAAGACCACTCTTAAATACGAGAGCTACAATAGCAGCCAGTACAATGATACCACCAACTGTGCCAAGGTTCAGCACGGATGAGAGATTGATGACCTTATCAAATCCAAATACTGCAAAGATAGCCAGTACGATTCCGATAAGACCCTCTCCGGCAATAAGTCCTGAACAGAAAAGGATACCATGAGAGGTCTCGCTGTTCTCTTCAGAATCATTATTCCTACGATCAATGAGATAACGGATAGCACCGCCGATCATGATTGTAGTAGAAAGCTCAAGAGGCAGATACAGACCGATAGCAAAAGGCAGGATCGGCACTTTAAGTACCAGCATTGCAGCGCCTACGAAGATACCGATCATGATCAGTGCCCAGGGAAGGTTGCCATTCATAACACCTTCTGTGATCATCTTCATAAGTGTAGCCTGAGGTGCAGCCAGTTCAGGTGTACCAAAGCCCCACGCCTTATCCAGAAGGAGGAGTACGCCGCCTATTGTGAAGGCTGATACGATAACACCGATAAGCTCACCTATCTGCTGATTTCTGGGAGTAGCGCCCAGGATGTAACCTGTCTTAAGATCCTGTGAAGTATCACCTGCAACACCTGCGATGATGCAGATAACAGAACCGATACAGATAGCTCCGATAAGGCCTGAAGCACCAGTAAGACCTGTAGACTTCAGGATCAGTGTAGAGAACAGCAGCGTAGCAATAGCCATACCTGAAACAGGGTTATTGGAACTGCCTACCAGTCCTACCATTCTGGAGGATACAGTAGCACAGAAGAAACCAAAGAGGATGATCAGCAGTGCTCCGATGAAATTAACAGGTACAGCAGGCAGGAGCCAGAGAAGGACAGCCACGATCACTGTTACAACAAGGATCAGCTTGCTGCTGAGATTCTTGTTGGTACGAAGGTCTCCTGTTACCTTATCAGCAGATGTCATATCCTTGACTGAGGATGTAAATGCTGAAAAGATCATAGGAAGTACTCTGATCAGAGATACGATACCACCAAAGGCAACTGCTCCGGCGCCGATGTATCTAATATAAGAGGACCAGATGGCACCTGCTCCGTTTGCTGCATACATCTCTCCGATGGTAACAGTACCGGGATAAAGCACGGTGTCAGCGCCAAAGGTCACAATAGCAGGGATCAGGACAAACCATCCAAGGAGACCACCTGCAAACATATAGGACGAGATCTTGATACCGCAGATATAGCCTACGCCAATAAGTGCAGGATATACTTCACCGGAGAACTCAGTCTTCATAGCCTTTACAGGGATAGTGATAACGCTGCCTGCGACTTTAAGACCATCTACGATAAACTTGATAAGAGCAGATACGCCAAGGCCCATGAATACGTGCTTGGCTCCTTCGCCGCCCTCTTCACCTGCCAGCAGTACGTCTGCACATGCTGTTCCTTCAGGATAAGGAAGGTTGCCATGCTCCTTGACTATAAGAGCATTACGAAGAGGTATCATAAAGAGCACGCCAAGTATACCACCAACCAATGAGATTGCTGTGATAGTGATGATACTGGGCTTACCTGTCACGCCCTCCTGTGCCCATAAAAAGAGTACAGGCATTGTAAAGATCGCACCGGCAGCTACTGCTTCGCCGGCAGATCCGATTGTCTGGACCATATTATTCTCAAGAATGGAATCTCTTTTAAGCACATACCTGACAATAGCCATAGAAATAACGGCTGCAGGAATAGATGCAGATACGGTCATGCCTACGCGCAGACCAAGATAGGCATTTGCAGCGCCGAATATAACAGCCAGCAAAATACCGATAATAACAGATGTCACGGTCAGTTCAGATACTTTCTTATCTGCCGGGACAAAGGGTTTGAATTCTTCATTTCCCATAGTAAAATAGCTCCTCTGTAATAATTTGCGGCAAAGCGTCGAAACTTTAACGCGTTGAACGCAACAAGAGGAATTATATCACTTAAAATGGTAAAAGTGAAGAGAAAATCTTATATTTAATCAAGCGAAACATTAATTTTGCTACGGTTTTCAAGCTTCTCTTTGCTTCAGATCCAGTGCCAAAGGCTCCAGATAAGGAACCAGGCCATCGACGCTCTGATGAATAAAATACATTTCATCAAGTTCATCATAGCGAAAAGATTTTCTGCCCCCATTTTCTCTTCTGTCCCAAAAGACCTTTAGGTCTCTGAAAGGCAGGTAATAATATTCATCTCTTCCCGTGAAATAGATGAGAAAAAAAGCCACGCCGTCCTGTTTCTCAAAGTTCTCCATAAAGGCTACCTGATGAGGATGGATATTCTGCAAAGTAAAGGTGTCCACGCTGCATTCCTTGGCATCAAAGCACACCGGAATCCCCTGGACCGCACCAATATAGTCCACAGTGGACTTTTGGTCAAAATATGCCAAGGTGATATGCCTGGTCTCTTTATCAATATTAATGGGAGTAATGGGCGTAGGGATCTTCTGTATCAGAGCCAGGCCCCTGGCCAGATAGCTCTCATTGGTCCTGTTGATCATCTCTTCCAGAACAGATCCTCTAAGTCCTCTGGATGTCCAAGTCCCCATATATATCCTCCAAAATCACAGTACAAACATATAGTCATACGAAAAGGCAAAAGCAGCTGTCAAATGCAGTTAACAGCCGGATCACAATATATCAGAACAGATCTTCTATGATTTTTTTTGCCAGAGGCGGAAGGGGACATTCTATTACCATGTCCCATACAGAGCGCTCATCTTCCATCTCCTGAGCAGCTTCATCAGCCCCCGGAAATTCCATTCTATAGGCATGGAGCAGCTGATATCTAAGCCCATACCTGTCTCTAAAGGCCTTGTTAAGCTCCCTGTCACCGTATTTGGAATCACCTATAAGAGGATGACCTATGGATGCCAGATGAGCTCTTATCTGATGAGTCTTGCCTGTTCTTAGCTCCACTTCTATATATGTGAGCTTGTCAGCCTTATTTACTGCCAGAGGCACGATAGCTGTGTCTATATTGGCAGCAGGGTCTTTAGACTGGATATTTTTGACCTTTACGATATTATTCTTTTCATCCTTGGACAGGACACCCCTGATCTCAAGAGGCTCTGTGATGATACCTGATACCACTGTCCTGTAGTATTTCTTAAGACTCCTGTCTTTTAAAAGGCTGGCAGCTGTTCTGGCTCCAGTAAGGCTCTTTGAACATATCACCAGTCCTGAAGTATTACGGTCCAGCCTGTTGCATACAGAGGGCTTAAAAAAAGCCAGATCCTTAGCTATTATTGCATTTTTATACAATAAATAACCTATCAGCCACTCATTAAGTGATATATCCCCTGCTGCAGCCTTCTGAGTCAGGATGCCTGCAGGCTTATTAACTATCATTATATCCTTATTTTCAAAGAGGATCTCTATGCCCTTTAGTTCGGAATAGGCTCTCTCATACTCTGCCGCATCTACGCCGCCTTCTGTTTCAGACTGCCTGGCAGCAGGATTTACAAGCTTAAGATAGGTCTCATCAGAGAACCAGAGCCTTATACTGTCTCCCTTTGCAAGCTTTTCGGAGCCGTCGGCCTTATGGCCGTTGAGGACTATATTCTTTTTTCTAAGCATCTTGTATATAAAGCCCTTACCGGCTTCAGAGAGATACTGGCCCAGAAATTTGTCCAGGCGCTTACCGGCTTCATTATCACCTACTATGATCTCTTTCATAATGCTTCCCGCCTCTTATAAGGATACACTCTGCAATATTCCGCTGACAGTCTGCTTGGTACCGGGTACCCAGGCATCTTCTACGGCTTTGGGATCTATCTTGTGGGCTATCCTTAGCTTTTCCAGTTCGCCCAGCCTGTCACAGAACTTATCAAGATTGTCAAAGATCTTGATGGTATAGTCATGATAGCCGCTCTGAGCTATCATATTTCTGATGTGCTCCTGGCAGTCACGAGAATCCATATCCTCATCCTCGCTGTAGCCTATGATATTCTTTTCCATTACTGTAATGGCAGAGACATTATAGCTTCCCTTTTCTGAAGTCATACACAGGTCATAGAGGACATACAGACCTTCTTTGACTCCTTCGATCCTCTCGAGGGCCCTGTCAGAGATCTTGTGAGCTCTCAAATACATATAGAGATTGACCGCGCTCCAGGCACCGGGCAAGCACAGCACTATAGCTATTATTGTAAGAGCATTTTGTCTGTTGCCAAAGATCATCAGGCCTGCTATGAATATAGCCAGGATCACACCCGCTATGATGCCTGTCCTGATGCCTGTATACCTTCTCATACTGTCTATATATGTCCTGCTACCCTTTACTGCTTTTCTCATTATTCCTCCAAATTATCCACGATTAAATCATCAGTCTTCTTTAGGAGAGTCAGCTCATCAGCTGTGAGTCTCCTGTATTCAGATATCTCAAGGTCCGCAGGGAGACTAAGGCCTCCCATCCTGACACGTTTTAGAGCTGTCACTTCATTGCCGACAGCTTCCAGCATGCGCTTAACCTGATGAAAACGTCCTTCGCAGATAGCCAGATATATTACGGGATCTGCGCCTTCCCCATATTCTCCTCTTCTGCATTTTGCAGGAAGAGTGATATCAGGGCTGTTGTCCTTCCTTCGATCACCGATATCTACGCCCTTTATGAGCTTTTCAATATCCTTGTCTGTTATATCATGTCTCAGATGTACCTCATATTCCTTTTCAACATGATGAGAGGGACTTAGAAGGTAATGATTCAAAGCACCGTCATCTGTTATGATAAGGAGTCCCTCTGTATCTATATCCAGGCGTCCCACAGGAGAAAGGCCTTTTGTATTCTCGCCTTCAAGGAGGTCCAGGACAGTAGCAGCTCTTTTATCATTTGTAGCTGTGATCACACCTGAGGGTTTATTTAATATATAATATCTGTTTTTTTCGTATACAAGCTCTTCTCCCATGTAATACACATGGTCAGTAGTCTCATCAATATGAGTGTCTGCCTTATAGATCACATCACCGTTAACAGATATGGTACCATTCTTTATCAGATCCTTTATCTGCTTCCTTGTACCCAGGCCTCTGTCAGCCAGAAATTTGTCCAGTCTTTGCATTAGCTCTCCTAATTGGCACATATGTTGTGCATAAAATAATGCGGCCCGATTTTACTCAGGCCGCCTATATCCAGTCGTCATATGATGTTAATGGATTTTATACAGTCGGCTCTGCAGCGCCTGCAATAGCAGCCATCTCTCCTGCGTTATCCGCTGCAGCTGGGGAAGCTGCGTCATAAGTCTGATCAAAAGCCGTGCTCTGATCCAAATATGTCTGTCCATCCTGCATAGGATAAGTCTCAGGTGCAGCTACAGGCTGCGGAGGAACCAGTTCTGCTCTGTTGGATCTAACCATTTCTTCGAAGCTGGTAAAATCTGTCAGCAGCTGCTCATAATGAGCATTGGTAGTATTGATGGAATTCTGCAGGACATTCTGCACTTCAGCCAGAAGCTGGTCTGTATAGGAAACAGCCTGAGCCTTCAGACTATTGGCTTCATTGCCTGCTCCGTCTATGATCTGCTGCGCCTTGGTTGCAGCAGAGGATACGATCTCACTGGCCTGATCATAAGCCTGGCGCATGATCTCGTGTTCGCTTATAAGTTCATTGGTCTGAGCCTTGGCATCTTCGAGAAGCTGCTGAGCCTTGCCCCTGGCATCATTCAGGATAGCCTCCTTATTGGATACGATCTTCTGATAACGCTTGATCTCGTCAGGAGTCTTGGTCCTGAGCTCACGGATCAGCTCCATGATCTGTTCCTTGTCCACAATAATGCTGTTATTGGAGAAAGGTACTGATTTGCATCCGTCAATGTATGCTTCGATCTCGTCGATAACCTGTTCAATCTTGTTGGTCATAAAGGCTCCTCACATAAATATAGAATTAATTCCCCTTGCTGTTATGGCCGTATTTCTCCCGCAGCCTCTCCAGCACGTTTTCCGTAACCATACCGGACACATCTCCGTCATATCCGGCTATCTCCTTAACAGATGAGCTGCTAAGGTATGAATAGATCAAATTGGTGGTCAGAAATACAGTATCGACGTTATTATGGGATAACTCACGATTAGTTTGTGCGATCTGCAGCTCATACTCAAAATCAGTAATAGCACGCAGCCCCCTCAAAACAATGTGGATCTGTTCCTTTTTGCAATAATCTATCAGCAGACCATCATATGAATCTACTGTTATATTATCCAAATCCCCCACACAATCCTCTATCATTTTAACACGTTCATCAGGCGAAAACAATGAAGTCTTGGCAGAGTTCTTCATCACGACTACGATCAGCTTGTCAAACATCACTGATGCTCTGCGGATAATATCAAGGTGCCCCAGAGTAATAGGATCAAAGGATCCAGGATAAACAGCTACTTTCATAATTACCTCCCATCAAAGCGCCCTGTTTATATTTCTCTTCTTCAGGAACACATGCTTGTTGTTCTTGTAGAGTTTTTCTCTTGTGATCTCATAGCCCAATCCCTCAGCAAAGGAGAAGTCCTCGTTAATATCAGCCTCGCAGATGATCATGGTATATTCACTGACATAGGGCATGGAATAGAGAGTTCTGAGTGTATGCTCATAAAGTCCGCCGTCATATGGAGGATCGATATATATTATATCCGCTTCCTTTTCGTGAATAGACCTGAGGGCAATGGATACGTCCTTTTTGATAATAGTCGCCTTGTCATCAAAATGGCATTTGTGGACATTGGCTGTAATACAGCTGATGGGCTTGACGCCTCTGTCTACAAAATAAGCATGGGCAGCACCTCTTGATATGGCTTCCACTCCTATGGAACCACTTCCTGAATACAGGTCTATGAATATAGAGCCCGGCACCTGCATCTGGATCATATTAAAAAGTGTTTCCTTGATCCTGTCCTGGGTAGGCCTTGTATCTTCTCCTTCAGGTGTTACAAGTGGTACGCTTCTAGCTTCTCCTGCTATTACTCTCATTAGGATTATCCTTTCTGTTTCTTTACCTTGCTGCCCTTGCCGTTTCTGCCGGCTATCTTTAAGCTTCCAAGGTCTGTCTTTATTCCTGATATCTTCTCGGTCCTTTCTTCCATAGCGCCAAGGAGATATGCATTTTTGATCTTATCTTTTGCTGCCAGGTTCATACCATGTACACCTGCTGCAGTCTTCTTTTGTTCCGGTACTTCATCAAGGAGGAATCTGAGGCAAAAGCCGTTTTCGGATTCTAATACCACGCTTTCCTCACCCTTAATGGGATGAACGCATACCAGCTCATCCTTGTCAGAAAGCTTGGTAGCGGCAACGGTCCTTCTTGATACATCAAACTCACCGCCGCCTACCTGCTTGATATAGGCATCAGCTGTTACAAAGAGGAGCTTATACAGGTTGATGCTGGACTGGCTCATGACCGTGATGATAGTCTCCTTGGATGAATCAAAGCCTGAGACATTGTCAATAGGCACACCCTTGTCCCTGAGCCTGCCCTGGGGCAGATCTGAAGCCTTGACTGTATGGAGCTGGCCACTGCTGGTAAAGATGCAGACCTTACCGGTATTCTTCATAATAAAGTGATACTTAAAGTCGCTCTTTACAGCTTCAAGATTCTTGTCATAGGTTCCTGCATCAATAGTCTTGGCATATCCGAATCTGTCCATGACAAAGGCAACATCTATTTCGGCTTCGGGCTTTTCTTCATAAACAGCCTCGTCGTACTGGCCTATCTCTGTCTTTCTCCTTGTCTTGTATTCGCTTCTGATAGCCCTGAGCTCTTCCTGGATGACCATAGACATGCTGGTCCTGTCTTCCAGTATATCCTCATATCTGTAGATATTAGCTACAGTATTCTCGTGCTCCTTGACCAGGGCATCCAGCTCCAGACCTATGAGTCTGTAGAGTCTCATCTCCAGGATGGCATCTGCCTGTCTTTCTGTAAAATGGAGCTGCTCAGCCATCACTCTGGATTCTCTGGACTTGAAATTAATTCCCTCTGTCACACCGTTTACAAGGCAGTTCTTTGCCTGAGGACGGTCCTTCGACCCCCTTAGGATCTCTATTACCAGGTCTATAACATTGCAAGCCTTGATAAGACCTTCCTGGATCTCCTTCTTTTCAAGCTCCTTTTTCAGAAGAGTCCTGTATTTCCTCTCTGAGGTCTCAAACTGGAAATCAATGGAAGCCTGAAGAGCAGCCTTAAGTCCCAGCGTCTCAGGTCTTCCGCCGGATATAGCCAGCATATTGACACCAAAGGTATCTTCCAGCTTAGTCTTCTTGTATAAGAGATTGGTAAAGTTCTCAACATCAGTGTCCTTTTTTAGCTCTATGACTATGCGGACACCTTCCTTGGAGGACTGGTTGGAAATGTCTATTATGTCATTTGTGATCTTCTTTTCAGCAAGAGCAGCCACATCTGCACAGAACTTGGATATGCCTGCACCGATCATGGTATAAGGGATCTCTGTGATCACCAGGTTGATATGACCGTTCCTTGCCTTCTCAGTCTCTACTCTTCCGCGGATCCTGATCTTGCCTTCGCCTGTCTCATAAATAGCCCTTAGCTCGTCCTTGTTGATCACTATACCGCCTGTAGGGAAATCAGGTCCCTTGATATAGTGCATCAGCTTGGCAGTAGAGAGGGTCTCATCCTGCATCAGGGCTATCTCGGCATCTATCACTTCAGCCAGATTGTGAGGCGGTGTACTGGTAGCCATACCTACCGCGATACCTTCCGAGCCGTTTATCAGAAAATTGGGTATCTTAACAGGCAGTACAGAGGGCTCCTTTTCAGTGGCATCAAAATTGGGTATAAAGTCCACTATATCCTTGTCCAGGTCAGCAAGAAAATTCTCCTGGGTCACCTTAGACAGTCTTGCCTCGGTATACCTCATGGCAGCCGCGCCGTCGCCTTCTATGGTACCAAAGTTGCCATGACCGTCTACCAATGGCAGACCCTTCTTAAAATTCTGGGCCATGACAACCAGACAGTCATATATGGAGCTGTCACCATGGGGATGATATTTACCCATGGTATCGCCTACTATACGGGCACTTTTTCTATAAGGTCTGTCATATCTGATGCCCAGCTCATACATATCATAGAGGGTACGCCTCTGAACGGGCTTAAGGCCGTCCCTGATATCAGGTAGAGCCCTGGATACGATTACGCTCATAGCGTAGTCAATATATGATTTCTGCATTATCTCCGAATATTCACTTCGGATAATACGCTGTTCTTCCATAACTAATCTCTCTTCCCCCGATCAAATCCTTCTTATCACGCCTGGAAATCCAGTTCTGCATCTTCTGCATGATCATGGATAAATGCGCGTCTGGGTGGTACTTCACTGCCCATGAGCAGCTCTGTCATATGTGAAGCGGTCTTGGCATCGTCTATCTCTACAACCCTCATCATACGGGTCTTGGGATCCAAAGTGGTCTCCCAGAGCTGTCCCGGGTCCATTTCTCCCAGACCCTTGTATCTCTGAAGAGTAAAGGATCCCTTGTGGCTGGCCCTGTATCTCTCCAGAGCCTTGTCATCATAGAGATATTCCTCCTTGCCCTTGGACGGTACCACCTTATAAAGAGGAGGCATGGCGATATATACATGTCCCTCCTGGATCAGCTCCGGCATAAAGCGATAAAAGAGCGTTAGGAGAAGAGTTGCTATATGGGCACCATCCACGTCCGCATCGGCCATGATCACTATCTTGTCATAGCGGAGCTTGGAAATATCAAAGTCATTGCCATAACCTTCCGAGAAGCCGCAGCCAAAGGCATTGATCATAGTCTTGATCTCAGCATTAGCCAGGACCTTGTCTATGGAAGCCTTCTCTACGTTGAGGATCTTACCTCTGATAGGCAGAATGGCCTGATACTGACGATCTCTTGCCATCTTGGCACTGCCGCCCGCTGAATCACCCTCTACGATAAAGATCTCGCACATCTTTGCATCCTTGCTGATGCAGTTAGCCAGCTTGCCGTTGCTGTCAAAGGAATACTTGGGCTTTGACAGGAGGTTGGTCTTTGTCTTTTCCTCAGTACGTCTGATCTTGGCAGCCTTTTCTGCTGAAGATATGACAGCCTTAAGAGTATCCAGGTTCCTGTCAAAGAATCTGGTAAGCTCGTCACCTGCTATCTTGGATACAGCCTTTGAAGCATCCTGGTTGTCCAGCTTGGTCTTGGTCTGGCCTTCAAACCTGGGATCCGGATGCTTGATGGAGATAACTGCAGTCATGCCGTTTCTCACATCTGCACCTGTAAAATTGGCATCCTTGTCCTTAAGATTACCCAGCTGTCTGGCATAGGAGTTGATGATAGAGGTAAATACTGTCTTAAAGCCGGTGATATGTGTACCACCTTCTGAGTTATAAATATTATTACAAAAGCCCAGCACATCCTCATGGAAATCATTAACATACTGGAAAGCGATCTCTACAGAGATATTATCGCTCTCACCGCTGATGTATACGATATCATGGAGAGCCTCGGCATTCTTGTTCATCTCATCCACAAAGCCCCTGATACCGTCAGGCTCATGGAATTCCAAATGCTCCATACTGCCCTCTCTCCTGTCATCATAGATGATGGTGAGATCAGGATTAAGATATGCTGTTTCGTGAAGTCTGTTCTTGATATCCTCTTCGCGGAAACGGGTCTTCTCAAATATCTCGGGATCGGGAAGAAAAGAGATGCAGGTACCATGCTCTCTGGTCTTACCCACTTCAGGAAGAAGTCCGCCTATGAGCTCTGTGGTAGGGATACCTCTTTCGTAGCTGTCTTCGTATATGCAGCCATTCTCTTTGATCCTGACCTTCATCCAGGATGAAAGAGCATTTACTACAGAGGAGCCTACGCCGTGGAGACCGCCTGATGTCTTGTAGGCGCTGTTATCAAATTTGCCTCCGGCATGAAGCATGGTCAGTACCACACGCTCTGCAGACACGCCCTTGGCATGGAGACCCACAGGGATACCTCGTCCGTTATCCTCTACAGATGCTGAACCGTCCTCATAGAGAGTGACATGTATCTCTGTGCAGTAGCCTGCAAGATGCTCATCCACGGAATTATCTACTATTTCATAGACCAGGTGGTTCAGACCCCTTGTAGATGTGGATCCGATGTACATTCCGGGTCTTTTACGGACTGCTTCAAGTCCCTCGAGGACAGTGATACTGCCTGCGCCGTATTCGTTCTTATCTGGCATTGTTTCCCCCTAACAGATCTTATATCTTCGTATAACTTCATAAGAAAGAACCTGCAGCACAAAAAATATCTGCAGGTCTATTAATTATCATTTAAGTATTTTGGTAACTGTAACAGCAAGAGCTCCGGGGCCTATATGACAGGATACAGACAGTGACAAGGGATCCATATCAACTTCAAAACCGGGGAAAGCCTCCTCTATGGCCTGCTTCCAATGCTCAGCTCTCTCCTTGTCCTGAGTATAAGCCGCAGATATCCTCACATTATCAGGATCCAGCCCGCCAAAGCGCTTCATGGCATCATCTCTAATGGCACCCAGCATGATCTTCTCGCCCTGAGAAGAGGTACGGGCCTTGGCAAAGGCATCCAGCTTCTCTCCCTGGATCTGAAGAACAGGCTTAAGCCTGAGAAGTGTACCCAGTGCAGCAGCTGCAGGTGTGATCCTGCCGCCCTTCTTCAGGTAATGAAGAGTATCCAGCATAATATAGATGCTGGAATTAAACTTATCAGCAAGCAGTATCTCCTTGATCTCTACCGCGCTCTTACCCTCAGCTGCCAGTTTCAAGGCATCCAGACATGAAGATTTCTGAGTAACGGATATCCTCTGGTTATCAACAACCTGTACTTTGCCGTCATAATCCTCTGCAAAAATGCTGGCACTCTGACATGAGGATGACAGACCGCTGCTCATAGGTATATATACTATCTCATCATGATCTTCAAGGATCTTGTCCCAGGTCTTCATTAGCACTTCAGGTGAAGGCTGGGATGTAAGGATTTCCTCATCATCATTAAGCTTTTGGTAAAACTCTTCCTGTGTAAGATTTATATCTTCAAAATAATCCACGCCAGCTATACTAAAGGGCATGGGAATGACTTCAATACCCAGTTCTTTGGACTTTGCCTGTGTGATCCCGCTGTTGGAATCTGTTACAACTGCAATCTTAGCCATAAGTGTCCTTTCCTTTTCCGTCTATATTATCAACTTAATTATCTTACCCGCAAAGCCAGTAACTGTCAAATTATGGAAGGATTTATAGTCATAAGGTCACATCTCTTTCCATAACGGGCAGATATACTTCCTTCCTCATAAGGCTGTGCTCTTTATTGCTCAGATCGGGATCAGACTCCAGTATCTTAGCGGCATCTGCAGCAGCCTGCCTGATAAGATCAGAATCAGCATATATATCACCTGCTTTAAAAGAGAGCTCTCCGCTTTGCCTGATGCCAAAGAGCTCTCCGGGACCTCTTTGCTTTAGGTCTTCCTCCGCTATCACAAAGCCGTCATTGGACTTTGCCAGTATATCCAGCCTTTTGGCGGCTTCTTCCCCTTCAGAACTGTTGATAAATATGCAGTAGCTCTGCTCGCTCCCTCTTCCTACCCTGCCCCTTAACTGATGGAGCTGGGCCAGACCAAAGTGCTGGGCATTCTCAATCATCATCACAGTGGCATTGGGCACATTGACGCCCACTTCTATAACTGTCGTTGATACCAGTACGTCAATATTATGAAGGGCAAAGTCTTCCATGATCCTGTCCTTCTCGGCAGCCTTCATCTTGCCGTTTAGCATGGCTATCTTGAGGTCAGGAAGAATTTGCGAGAGCTTAGCAGTATAATCTGTGACATTCTCCACATCATTCATCTCTCCCTCTTCTATCATGGGACAGATGACGTATACCTGCCTGCCCAGAGCTACCTGCTTTTTTATAAAATTATAGGCCGTAGGCCTGTAGGAAGTATCTACTACGCAGTTCTTGACAGGGAGCCTCTCCCCGGGCTTCTCATCAACCACGGATACGTCCAGGTCACCATAGAGGATAATAGCCAGAGTCCTGGGTATGGGCGTAGCACTCATAGCAAGGACATGGCATTTCTCTCCCTTGTCTGCAAATCTCTCCCTTTGCCTGACGCCAAAGCGGTGCTGCTCATCCGTGATCACAAGAGCCAGGTCCTTGTATTCCACCGCATCCTGTATCAGAGCATTGGTCCCTATTATCACATTGACTTCACCGGATATGATGCTCTTTCTGATCTTTTTCTTTTGTGCAGCTGTCACACTGCCGGCCAAAAAGACAGGCTTAAAGGGCAGGTCATACTTTTTAGTCATCTCCAGCATATCTTCATAATGCTGCCTTGCCAGCACCTCTGTAGGAGCCATGAGAGCCGCCTGAAGGCCCATGGATACAGTATCGAGCATGGCCATAAATGCCAGGATAGTCTTGCCGCAGCCCACGTCTCCCTGGATCAGCCTGTTCATGACTCTACCTGAAGACATGTCCCTTCTGATCTCTGACAGGACTCTTTTCTGGGCCGTGGTCAGTTTATAGGGAAGGCTGTCAGACAGCCTGTCTGTGATCTCTGACGGTCTGATCACCGCCTTTGGCAGCGCCGGGCTACCTGAGAGCTTTAAGAGCTTTAATTTTAATATAAATAACAGATATTCATCATAAGCAAGGCGTTTTCTGGCCATGTCAAAAGAGTCTCTGTTTTTGGGAAAATGTATATCCTTAAGAGCTGCGCTGTATTCCATAAGCTCATGTCTTTGCTTTAGCTCTGCAGGCAGAGTATCCTTCATATAAGACACATATTCTATAGCGATCTTCATGGCCTTCTTGACCATATTATTGGTGAGACCGCTTACCAATGGGTATATAGGCTGCATGGTACCTTCAAGGGCAGCATAGTCCTCTTGCTTGTATATGGAAGGCTGCTGCAGGACGAGCTTTCTTCCTTTTGTCTTAACAAGGCCCCTGAAGATATACCAGCCTCCCCTTTTAAGACTGGATTTCAGATAAGGCTGGTTAAAAAAGGTAATGTTAAGCACGCCCTCATTATCAGCTCCTTCAAAGGTCAGTATGCTCATATTCTTCACATGCCTGACAGTGATCTCCGAACTGATCCTGAGCCTGAAAGCCGAAACATTACCTGCCTTGGCCGCAGATGAAGGCAAAATTTCCTCGAAAGTATCATAATTTCTGGGATAATAGGCCAAAAGGTCTTTGATATAATAGATACCGGCCTTATTAAATGCCGCTTTGGTTTTATCTCCAATGCCCTTGATGGAATCAATGGCTTCAAACAGAAAGTCCTCGTTCATATGATCCTCCCCACAACATTGTATGAGATTTTGCCCACATGTTCAAAGCAAATTAAAGGATAAGGCTCAAAATGCCGATAGTACATACAGATGCTGTATATTTTGATATATAATAATATTTGTTTTTAGTATATATTTAATATTGATGCTTATTATCCAATTGATTAAGTATACACATAATTTATTTCGAGCATATATGGGATCATTATGAACAAGAAGATACGTACTATAGGCATATTATCAAGCGGTATAACAGAAGAATACTCAGGCCAGATATGCAGAGGCGCAGTTGACAGAGCCCTTATGGAAGGTATCAATGTCATCATTTTCCCCGGCAAATACCTGGATGTAAGGGATGATATCCTGCAAAAGGAATCTTCTTTTGAATATCAGTACCAGGTACTCTTTGACGAAGCCAAAAAAGCCGGAGTGGATGCCTTTATCTGCACAGCCGGTTCCATAGGCAACTATACCTCCAGAAAAAAGCTCAGAGCTTTTATTGAAGGCTTCAAGGACTATCCCATTGTATTATGCGGTATGCATATGGAGGGCTATTACAGCGTAAATTACGATAACACAAGGGGTGTGCACGAAGGCCTGGAATTTCTCTATGACAAGTTGGGTGTTAGAAAATTCGCCTGCCTGGCAGGAAGCTCAGAGAATACTGATATGCTGGAAAGAGAAATGGCCTTTTGCGCCTTTATGGAATCCCATGATCTGGAAGTGACAAAGGATCAGATCGTCCGCTGCCTCCTTCCCAGACATAAAGATAAGAGCACAGCCATGATCTTGGATCAGAACCCCGGCGTGGAAGCAATATTCTGTGCCAATGACGACACAGCTCTTGCAGTATATGAAGAGATGTATTACAGAGGTCTGACTCCCGGCAAAGATATTTATATCCTTGGTTTTGATGATGTGAGCGGCGCTGCAAATGCTTCTCCTTCCCTCTCCACCATACATGCTGATGCCCAGCGTATTGGAATGGAGTGCGTATCTCTCCTGCAGAAGATATGCAGTGATGCACCTCTCTCTGACCGCATAGATTTCAGGATCCCCTGTCCTCTTATTATCAGAGATTCCTTTGGTAAGGGCTCAAACAAGATTGTCAGCGACCTTAACTACGCCTCAGATTCAATGAACAGCAGCCTCCTTAGGAACAGCCATTCTATCAAAACCGAGGAGTACCTTAGAAACAAGCAGCTCTATGATGCCATACCTGTCATCATTGAAAATGCAGTTGCCTCAAATTCTGAAAAAGATTTTAATGAGCAGCTCTTTAATATATCAAACCTCTTGTCAGACGCAACAGAAAAGGCCGGAGCTACCGCATTTCTGGATATAAGCTCCACTATCAACTATCTGACCAAGCTTGAACAGCAGCTCAGGCACAAGTATCAAAGCGAGGATTCTCTGAGCAGGCTCTATTCTGTCTTTAGTCTGGTATTCAAAAAGATGGTAAAAGCCCTCAATGAAGAAAACGGACGATTGACCAGAGAAAAGATGCTCAACGAGCAGGAAATGAGACTCTTCTGCCGCCGCACCATGAGCTTTACAACAGGAAATGACAAGAGCTACTCAGCCATCCTGTCTGACCTGGGCTGGCTTGGTATTGACAAGGCTGCGCTGTGTCTTACGCCCCGTATGTTCATACATGATTTCAGAGATGAATATGAACTGCCTGACAAGCTGCTGCTAAAGGCCATTCTCAGGGACGGCAGAGTCAGCTCTCCCAAAAAACAGGAAATGACCATGGAGGAAATCTTCAAAAAGCTCAGCAATGGCGAAAAGAACCAATATGTCATGTTCCCTATCTTCTATGGTAATGAATACTACGGTTTCCTGATCTGCAACATGACCGAGGATCTCTATATCAATGGAGACTTCCTTGCAGGCCAGGCCGGCTGCGCGGCACGAATGATATCACTCCTGCATCTCAATGAAGTCACTTCGGACAAGCTTGATAAATTGTCCAGGATCGATCCTCTCACAGGAATACTCAACAGAAGAGGCTTTACAGATGCAGCTTACGAACTTTTTGCAGAGGAAGAAAAGGGCATGGCCTCTCATCTGCTCCTGCTATACCTTGATCTGAACTGGCTCAAGGAGATCAATGACGAATTTGGCCATGAAGAAGGTGATCACGCCATCAGATGTGTAGGTGAGATCATTACAAAAGAAGCTGAAGATAAAGGCTATGCTGCCAGGATCGGCGGCGATGAATTTGCATGTCTCTTTAGATGCTCAGATAAAGAAGCTGCTGACAACGCGATCCTTTCAATGAGAAAAGCTTTTGATGAGCTTAATGACATGTCCGATAAGCCCTATCTTGTATCAGTTTCCATAGGAAGCTGCTTTGTCAAAGGAGGATATCCCAAGGTCCTGGATGATATGCTGGAAGAAGCAGATAAATCCATGTACCTGGAGAAAAAGAATATCCATAAACAAAAAGGAAGCGGATTCAGAAAATAGTAAAAAGCCCATTATAATTTCAAATAAATATATAAAAAGTAAACCCCCGTTAAGGAATGAACCTGAACGGGGGTATAATATTAAAACTTATTCAGCAGATACAATGTAATAATATACAGGCTGTCCGCCGCACTGAAGCTCGATATCACAGGAAGTAAACTTCTCTTCTATCCTGTCACGAAGCCTTGCAGCCTCAACTTCATCCACGTCAGAGCCGTAATATACACTTATAAGCTCAGTCTCAGCTGAAACCATAGATTCCAGCATCTCAAAGGTAACATCCTGAATGTCTGTACCTACTGCAGCAATACCATCATCACCGATACCCATATAATCACCGGAGTGGATCTCTCTGTCATCGATCATGGTATCTCTGACGGCATAGGTCACTTCGCCGGTACGTACACCGGATATGGCATCCAGCATCACTTCCTCATTTTCCTCAGCAGACATATCGGGAATGAAGTTGATGGCAGCTGTGATACCCTGAGGTACTGTCTTTGTGGGAATCACTATTACAGTCTTGTCTTCTGTCAGGTCCCTTGCCTGGTTGGCAGCCATGATAATATTCTTGTTATTGGGGAATACGAACACAGTCCTGGCATTGACCTTCTCAATAGCACTGAGAATATCATCAGTACTGGGATTCATGGTCTGACCGCCTGATATGACATAGTCAGCACCCAGTCCTCTGAATATCTCAGCAAGGCCGTCACCTGCGCATACTGTCACAATACCAAAATCCTTGGCATCCTCTACAGGCTCTTGTGCAGCTTCAAGACTTCCAAAAGCTTCGCCCTTGTCATCTTCCCACTTGGCAGCATCATTAAGAACTGCCTCCACATGTTTGCCGGAAAGAGAGATATTGCCGTCAGGCCATTCATTCTCAGCAGTCTGAGGGATAGTCCTCTCAGCCATGCCTGAGATCTCCTGATCGATCTCATCAGCCTTGCCGTCCTTGTTCATATGGAAGAGCTTCTCTCTGTGCTCCATGCGCATGTTGTCCACCTTCATATTGGACAGCTGGCCCAGCATAAGAGCCTTCTGTATAGCAAGTCCGGGATCATTGGTGTGTACATGGATCTTGCAGATCTCATCATCTGCTACCATGACTATAGAATCACCTATATCTCCCAGGAATGTCCTGAAATCAGATTCCTGCTTGCTGTTAAGCTCATGCTTTAAGAGGATGACAAACTCTGTACAATAACCAAACTTGATCTCTGTAGGTGCAGACTTCTCTACCATCTTGGCAGGAGCTTTGGGAGCAACATCTGCGGCGGGAGCAGTGATCACCAGCTCTCTTCCGTTGATGCAGTCACAGGCACCTCTAAGGACCTCTACCAGACCCTGTCCGCCTGAATCAACTACGCCGGCCTGCTTAAGAACAGGAAGCATATCAGGAGTGGCAGCCAGTACTTCCTCTGCATACTCCAGCACCTTCTGAGCAAATACTTCAAGATCAGTCTCACCGGCAGAAGCCAGCTCTCTGGCCTTATCACAGGCTCCCTTCGCAACAGTGAGAATAGTTCCTTCCTTGGGCTTCATAACAGCCTTGTAAGCTGTCTCTACAGACTTGTCAAATGCGTCCGCAAGGATCTGGACATCAAGTGTATCATGCTCTGCTGCTACCTTGGTAAATCCACGGAGAAGCTGGGACAGGATAACGCCGGAATTACCTCTGGCTCCCCTTAAGGAACCTGATGAAATGGCTTTACATACAGCTGCCATATCTGTCTGATCGCATTTGGAGACCTCTCCTGCGGCAGACATAATGGTCATAGTCATATTGGTACCGGTATCTCCATCAGGAACAGGGAATACGTTCAGCTGATTGATCCAGTCCTTCTTGCTCTCAAGATTCTGTGATCCCTGAAGGAACATTCTGGCAACCTTGAGGGCATCTATAGATACTGTACTCAAAACAAAAACCTCCTAAATTCAGTCAATCACGCGGACGCCTTCAACAAAGATGTTGATCTTCTCGATCTCAAGTCCGGTAAACTCCTCGACCTTGTACTTAACACTGTCGATAAGATTATCTGCAACAGCGGAAATACTTACGCCGTAGGATACGATCACGTGGAAGTTGAGGATCAGCTTACCGCTCTGGCTGACTTCAACATTGATACCCTTGGTCATATTGTCCTTATGGAGCAGATTAACAAGGCCGTCTCTGATGCTGACATTGGCCATACCCACGATGCCAAAGCATTCCATGGCAACTGTTCCTGCGTACTGGGCAATAACCTCAGAATCAATGGATATATTTCCCATATGAGTGTTCATTGTAGAAGCTTTCATAGGAATCCTCCTGGTCAGTTGTTATTGGTCACGACTAATATTTTATCATATGAGGTAGGTGTCAAAAATTCCTTTTGACCCTTACGTCATCATATTACGATAACAAACAAGGGACATCTTATTCAGATGTCCCCTGGTACTACTCAAATACTCTTATGCTCTTTCTACAGCATTAGATCTGAGACAGCTGGTGCATACGTTCATTCTGCGTGTATTGCCGTTGATCTTAACAGCTACTCGCTGAACATTTGCGTTCCATGCTCTGTTTGATCTTCTATGGGAATGGCTTACGTTGTTACCGAAATGAACGCCCTTGCCACAAACTTCGCACTTTGCCATTTTGACACCTCCTTATAAGCCATGTGAAATCTGCTAATTTACATAACAATTTTATAAATGTGCGACACCAAGTCGCAACATTGATACTATATCAAAGACCGGGACTATTTGCAAGAAGTTTTTTTAAAAATTCAATAATAGTCACCTAATTCATCAAGAAGTCTTGTATATTCGATATTAAGGAGCTGTACCAGCTCTGTATCTCCATCCGTATTATCGGGATGGAATATCTTCATCAGGTCCCTGTATCTCTTCTTGAGCTGAGCTTCGCCTTCAGCACCTTTAAAGAGCACAGACATGAGCTCTGCGGATTTGCGCTGTATCTCATCATCCATATAGGCCATATCTTCAAGGAGACTCCTCCTGTCAGATAAGATTTTCTTCTCCTGAGCCCTTAGCTGCTGTCTGTCAGCCTCAAGCTTCTTAAATCCATCGGTAAGGATAGCCATCTTTTGATCAAACATGGAAGCTTCCTGTTCAAAAGCGGCCCGCTCCTCCTGGAGCTGCCTTAGTCTCTCCGCTGTCTCGTCAGCCAGATCCTGTCTCATCTTTTCCAGCTTCGTCCACTGGTCATTTAGAGCACTCTCTCTGTTCTTAAGGCGGCAGCACTCTTTAAAGAGGAAGAGCCTTAGTTCTTCAAGATCCTTCTCGTTTCCGTTTTTGATTATATCTTCGCTGCTTATCTTATCCATGGCTCCGTCCCCCTTTATCAGGACTTATTACAGCTCTTCTCCAAAGGCCGCATCTACTGCTTCCTCATCAGAGGGCATATTCTGCTTTGATGCTGTAAATTTATCGACCACATCCGGTACCAGATCCAGTATCTTGGTAACTGCATCCTGGTTCTTGACATTGACCAGCTTGGTAGAACCATTCTTGATGACCAGCACAGCTGAAGGTGACATCTTGGCACCAAAGCCTCCCAGTCCCTTCTTTGCCTTATCCTGACTGTTGCTGCCGGCTCCCACGCCAAAGGATACATCCACAAGAGGAAGTATCATGGTACCGTCAGGAAGCTTTGTAGCTTCGCCTATAACAGTCTTACTGGACAAAAGATGATTCATACCATCCATCAAAGAATCAACAACATTATCAAAATTATTTTCAGCCATTTCTCCTCCAATCCCCGGCATCAGGCAAATATCTTCTTGAATCTTCGGATAACCTCTCGGATATCCTTATTAAAAAACAGCACTGCGCCCCAATACAACAGAACAAATATCCTTATCCTGCCCTTGATATCAATATCAAGATCCAGGTATTTCCTGTCAAAATCAGGATAGATATCAAGCCTGTTATCTGTATAGGCAAGTATAGGACCTGCTATTGCCAGCAGATTTGCTGTATCAGCAGGATCTCCCATCCCGTATGTCACTTCGCCTGTGATCTTACAGGGCATGATATCCTTCAGGACCTTGTAAATGCCCTTTTTGCCAAGGCCAAATCCTCTTTCAAATTCAGGGCTCTCTATGAGCCTCCTGATCATTTCTATTCTAACACAGCCCTTTTCCAATGTATATTCGATTTTGGAGGCCAGGGCATCAGTGTCATTCAGGAGCGTCCACAGAGCATCCACAGCCTTAAATATCATATCTATAAAAGAAAAGATCTTATCCAGAATATTCCATATAATGCTTACAGGATCAGGTATTTTCCATTTTAGAGCGCGTGAAGGCTTTGCAGCTTTAGGTGCTTTCTCTTCCTGATCATCAGGCTCATTATAAGAAACACTGTCTGTATGAGTATCATCCAGATCCAGGTGCATATCAATCTCAGTTGCAGTATCTGCCTTAGGAGAGATTAGATTATCCTTTTCTTCGGACTCATCTATAGCCGCTGACACTTTTTCTCTCTCAGCATCTGTCATTTGCTCAGCTTTTGTTTCCTCCCTGCTCTCGCGAGGCAGAATGGTAAAAAACAAAGCCTTGGCCCAAAGGGACACCTCTTTGTTTTCAAATAAGAGTCTCCCCCTTACTATTTTCAGGAGCCAGCTCACTTTGGCAGTTGCCCCAAAACGCGTCAGGATATCTCCCTCCCCGTCAGGCGGCAAAACGGCCCTGATCTCATATCTCACAGGCACGAAGAGTATCAATAGGATAAGCACTAGTAGTAGTAAGAGGATAATGCCAACTACTATCCCTGTCCATTTAATTATTCCAAATAGTATCGCAGGCATTATTCTCCTTTCCCACCACTGCTCCTAAGATATCCCAAAAGGTCCCCGTCCATACCTGAGGCAGATGCCTCTTCGGATATAGTCACCAAAAGGTCTATGGCTTCTGCCTTGCCGGCAGCTATGCCATATATGAGCGCAGGATGCTCTCTGTAGTATTTCTGTTTCAGATTGGCACAATGGATGATCTCCAGCTGATCAATACCATTAAGAGCCGGAGTGATGAGATATATGCCAAACTGACCGGCACCGTGAGTCAGCTTCCATCTCACCAGAGCAGGATTATCCACAGATTCACCTATATACAGATTGTCAGCAAATATGCAGTAGTGTTTATCCATATCAGTCTCCATAATTGTAGACTCTGAAATACTCGTCAAATATCCTCTTGGCTACAGGCACAGCCATACGTCCGCCGCTGCCTGCCTTCTCCATTATGACAGTCACACATATCCTGGGATCGGAAGCAGGAGCAAATCCTGTAAACCAGGCATGAGAATCAGTCTTGCCTGTCATATATTCAGCAGAGCCGGTCTTACCTGCAGCATGATAAGAAGCAGACTTAAGGCCAGAGCCCGTACCCTCTTCCACAACCTTTGTCATCATCTCTGTCAGGATATCAGCTTCCTCCTGACTCATAAGCCTGCCATATTCTTTTGGCTCAGTATTCTCCAGTACATGTCCGTCCGAAGTCTTGACCAGCTCTACCAGATAGGGCTTCATAAGAAGGCCGTCATTGGCGATAGCCATGGTGATCATATTCATATGAAGGGGCGTGACCAGAGTCTTGCCCTGACCTATAGAGAGCTGCATCCTGTCATGGACTGACAGTCCTTTCGAAGCTTCAGCCCTGGATACTGCTGAAGGAAGCTCTGTCGGAAGCTCATGTCCAAAGAGAAGCTTGTCCAGAGTTGATGAGAACTTTTTCTGGTCCAGTTCAAGTCCCATATTGGCAAAAGAGCTGTTGCAGGACTGGGCAAAGGATCCATAGAAATCAACATTCCCATGAACAGAACCATGATAACACTTAACACTGGTATCATCCTTGGTAAAAGAACCCTGACAATGGAACTTGTAATCATTATACCCCGCAGGATGCTCCCTTATATATTCAAGAGCTGTCACTATCTTGAAGGTAGAGCCCGGAGGATAGAGGCCTCCTGTCGCTCTGTTAAGGAGAACCGAGCTCTCCTTGTCCTGGCTAAGGCTCTTCCAGTTATCAGCTATAGTATTAGGGTCAAAATCAGGCTTTGATACCATAGCCAGGATCCTGCCGGTCTTTGGATCAGATACTATAACAGCGCCGTCATAATCTCCCAGTGAATAATATGCCAGTCTCTGGAGAGAAGCATTGATGGTACTGTAGACATTATTGCCGGGGAACTTCTGCCCCTTGTCCATGGCATCCGCTCTGGTGGACAGTGACGCATCGGATCTCATGAGATAATAATCCGATATCTTCTCAATGCCGCTTCCTCCAAGGATGTTATAGCCCACCACATGGGCAAATTCATTGCCAAAGGGGTATACTCTATGGTCCTCACCCTTTTCATCCACTTCCGAATATGCAAGATCATAGCCATCCGAGGACACTATCCTGCCTCTGAGATTCTCTTTAGCAAGCTGCACAGAACGCTTATTATAGCTGTTGGAGATCAGTTCCTTTCTGTTGCTGTAGCTGTAATAGACTATATAGGTGAGCATGGCAGCCATGAGTAGGGAAAAGATACATCCAAGCAATACTACCCCTCTGTTCTTGTGAGGTCTGCGATACCTGCGCTTATAATCAGGATCATCTTCATAGGAATAATCATCTTCTATATCCTCAATACCCTCATAAGAGACAGGGCCATTATACATCGAAGGATCACCTTCTTTATAACTGTTATCATATCCCTGTGAATGATTTATTCCATTATATCCGTTATCATATCCATCACCGGGATAATCAGGACCATCATAGCCCTGCTCAGGATCATCCTCGTAATAATCCTCTTTGTATTTCTTTGATCGAAACAGACATTTAAGTGACATTATCCCTCTCCCGTATATCCCCTGTATCTGGCAAGAGCATCATAATGCTCGTCCATTCTGATAATACTAGTAGCTTGAAATAGTCCAATCATGATCATGCTGGTCATGATGGAGGAACCTCCGTAACTGACAAGGGGCAGAGTAACACCTGTAAGAGGTATAAAGCGGCTACCGCCGCCTACTGTCAGGAAGGTCTGGAAAATAAATGAAATGCCTATACCTGTATCCAAAAGTCCTGACCATTTGTCCCTGAGCCTGGCTGTCTCAAGGAGCATCATAAGGAATATACCAAGACATATACAAACCATGGAAACAGCATAGATAATGCCAAATTCATTGGCAACTGCAGAGAAAATAAAATCATCCTCCACGTATGGTATGGCCGAAGGATCCCCCTTAAAGAGGCCGGTCCCCCAAAAGCCTCCGCTGCTGATGCCAAAAAGGGACTGGGTCAGCTGATATCCGCTTCCATCAATATTGGTCCAGGGATCGATCCAGGCTGTAAATCTGCGTCTTACATGGGAAAAGAAAAAGTATGCAAGAACGCTACCTGCTCCTCCAAGGGCCAGGCCCGCGAGGAGATATCTGATCTTCTCGGTGGCAAGATATACCACGCAAAGGCATATCACAAACAGAATAGCCGAAGCACCCAGATCTCTGCTTGCAAGAAGGACCAGCATATAAACAAAAGTCACTGCAAAGCATACACCCACGCTTAATATATCAGTCCTCCCACTTAGGGTACATGCAAGAAAGAGGATCAGCATGATCTTGGCAAATTCTGAAGGCTGAAATGTAAGGCCCATAAGAGTAACAGACAGATAAGAGCCGTTGGTCATACTGCCAATGACTCTAACTGCCAGGAGCATACTGACTCCCAAAGCGCCGTATACAAAGCCGATACGCGAAAAAATAGGAAATTTATAATATATCTGGCATACCAGAAAGCTCACCAGTATAGAGGCTGCAGCTATGATCATCTGCCTGATGCCCTTAGCCTGATTGATCCTGACCAGGACAATAAAGGAAGTCTGCAGCAGAAATGCTGCATTATACAGGACCATCCTGTTGCAATCAGGAAATACAAGAGGAAAAAGAGATATGAGCAGCATGACAATAACGGCAGTAAATATGCCATATAAAAGCATGGATATATCCCTGTTATTGACCAGTATCTGTATAAAGCTGAGAATGAGTATGGTAAATAAAAGCACTGTCAATATGACATAAACAGGCTTTCTTCTCTTCTCACTCTTAAATTTCAAGGTGATAAAACCCAGCAGGGCATATATAGCCGCTGCACAGGCCGTGATATATTTGGCGATCTCAGTAATGTATAGTATCATTTCTCCCCCGCTTGTGCTTGATCACATAGTCCCTCTACGGAAATGTCCGGTTGTATAATCCTTGCAGGGAGCTTCATCTCCCCCGGCTTTTCCTCCAAAAAAACGAAGGACAGCCGCCGTCTCAGCCCCTGATTCATTTGTCAGATCTATCCTGAGAGCTGTTATCCCCTTCAATCTGTCTATATCTCCCATTTGCTTATGAAGAGAGAGGGGCACCGAATTATATATTACATTAAGGCAGCTTTGGCAGTCGCACAGGACCGGCATCCTGTTCCTCTTCCTGTCAGTGATATAGGAATACTCTGTATTATTCTCGCCGGTGAGTCCCGAGCACTTGTCAGCAGTCTTCTTAACGCAGCCTGCAGATACCATCATAGGTATCCTGCCGTATATACAAAGGGAAACAGGAAGTTCTCCTTCTCTATTCTCTGCATTCGTGGTCCTGATGCCTTTTAATAGATCCGCTATCTCATGAGAGTTGAGCTCAAGGGGCACCGTGATCTCTGATACTGACAGATCAGCACTCAAAAAGGCAGCAGAAGCATGATTCCAGGAATAGATGCAATGATCAGCTACAAGCTTAAGCTCTGTGCCCTTCTCTGTCAGATAACCCAGTTCCTCCAGGTTCCTCACAAGGAAGCCCTTTAGTATATCTCCATAACTGTCTGCGATACGGTCTATAATAGCATATCCCTTTAGCTTATCTTCATTCCTTAGCATATAAGGAAGCGCGCAGCATATCTCTGTATCCGAATCAGCAATAGCTGTAAGCTGCTCCCTTAGCCCCGTATCCATTAAGAGATGATAGTCTATATATATCCTTTCTGCCTTAAAGAAACTGTCAAGATATGCCTTTAGCTGAGACAGACTTGCTATTAGCAGATGAAAGGGAAGACCAGGCTTAATATAGCCTTTTTCAGAAGAAGGCTTACCAGCGCGTTTATTTTTGTTATCTATTTCATTATTTGATTTTCTATTAGTTTTACTATTTATTTTACTAATTTTCTTCTTGCTATTTCCTTTTTTACCAGGCATTATCATACTCCCCGGGACAGCTCTTTCATAAGTCCCTGCGCAGCAGCTCTTCTCAGATCATTGAGTTCCTTTACGGGGATGAAGATTCCATTACCGCTATCCCTGATATCCAGACGGCAATCGTTTTCATCCACTTCAAAGAAGCTGTTGCCGAATTTACATAGAGATTTCAGGATAGTCTCCCTGTCCATGGGCCTATTGGCAGCAGGCTCTGGCGCAGCCCCTTTTGCTTCATAGCTGGCATTACCGCAGCTGATAGAGAGTACAGACTCTTCTCCTTCATGAAGCACAGCCTTTAGGCTGATCTTTAGCTTCTTTTCGCCTACAAGATACCGCTCTCTGACCATCTTCAGTACCGCGTCATCAGAGCCTTCATATCCAGGAGCTGTGAGAGTCACCATTTCTCTGCCGTTGTGCCTCTTATAATAGCCCTCACTGATCTCTGATCTGATATAGAGGGACCTGAGAATATCCATATCCTCAGCACTGACTCTTGCGCCTTCAGTACCATATTCATAGTATCTGTCTATATACTTGCGATATATAGAGGTCACACCTGCGGCGTATTCAGCCTTCTTCATCCTGCCTTCTATCTTGAAAGAATCAATACCGGCTTCGATAAGAAGGGGCAGGAATTCTATGGTGCACATGTCCTTGAGGGACAAGGGATAATATTTGCCATCCTTGCCCCTTATCCTGCCACCCGTTTCCACAGTATAGGGCAGACGGCAGGGCTGGGCACAGCGTCCCCTGTTGCCGGACCTGCCTCCCACTATTCCCGAGAAGAGACAGATACCTGAATATGAATAGCACATAGCGCCATGCACAAAGGCTTCAACTTCAATATCCGCATCACGTCTTATAGCTTTCATTTCCTCCAGCGACAGCTCTCTTGCAGGTACCACGCGGACTGCGCCGGCTTTCTTCAGGAGACGCGCGCCATATGGTCCTGTAACAGCCATCTGGGTAGAAGTATGAAGTTCCACCCCCGGAAAATGCTCTCTGATAAATCCAAATACACCAAAATCCTGTACGATCACTCCGTCAAGCCCGGCATCAGCAAAGGGCTGCAAATAATCGTACAGGTCCAGGTATTCTTCTTCTTTAATTAAGGTATTAACGGTCAAATAGACCTTGCGACCGTAGATATGGGCATAATCAATAGCTCTGATAACATGCTCAGTGTCAAAATTATCAGCATATGCCCTTGCTCCAAATCTGTTACCGCCCAGATAGACCGCATCAGCTCCTGCATTTACCGCAGCAAGAAATGCTTCGTAATTGCCTGCAGGAGCCAGCAGCTCAGGACGTTTTGATCTAATAATATCTGACATATGATCCTTTATCTGCTATAGCAGATCAATAATCAGAGCCTGTGATCAGCTCTTCTTTGATCTGGACTGAGAGGAAGACTGGCTATTCTTGAGCTCAGCTTCCAGTCTTATGATCTTTCTGCTGCTCTCTTCCAGCTCACTTTCCAGATTCTTTACATTCTTCTCATTATTTTCAAGCTTGATCTGAGCTGCGATCAGCTCGTGCTTGATATCATAGAGCTCTTTCTCTTTTTCTTCAGCCTGCTCTTCAAGAAGGCTGATCTGCTTCTTGGCCTTGAAATAGTCATCAGCTATATTCAGCTGAAGGGCCATATTCTGCATATCAAGAGACTGGCGGCTAAAGCCGTCCATTCCGCCAAGCTCAGCTAGCTTATTATTGATATATGAAGCTACCTTCTGAAGGTATTCTTCACTTTCATAACCACTAAGGGTAAGGACTTTACCACCTATGATAACCTGTGCATCGGTTTTACCTGACATAATCTCTCTCCCCCGAATAAATATCCGCTGCCCGGCAGGGCATATAGGATATATGATACTTGAACATTATAAACCTACAAACATTATATCTGTAGGGCCTGTTCTTTTCAACAAATCATGGGGCATTATACTCATAGCCCATCTGAAGATAGCCTTCAGCAGTGACCACTCTGCCTCTGGGCGTCCTGTTGATAAAGCCGCATTTGATAAGATAGGGCTCGTATACATCCTCTATAGTACCGGCATCCTCACCTATGGCAGCAGCCAGAGTATCAAGGCCCACAGGACCTCCTCCGAATTTCTCGATCATAGAGGTTAATATCTCGTGGTCTGTTCTATCCAGGCCCTTATCATCTACTTCAAGAAGGCTAAGAGCCTCATCCACAATCTGGCTATTTATGATACCGTCATTACGAACCTGGGCATAATCCCTAACCCTCTTAAGAGTCCTGTTGGCAAGCCTTGGTGTACCGCGGCTGCGCTTAGCCATTTCCAAAGCGCACTCCCTATCAACATCTACCCCCAATACACCCGCAGATTGTGTGATGATCCTGGCCAGCTCATCCTCGTTGTAGAATTCCATCCTGTGAATCATGCCAAACCTGTCCCTTAGAGGGGCTGAGAGCATGCCTGCTCTGGTGGTTGCACCCACCAGGGTAAAGGAAGGAAGGTCCAGCCTCACCGATCTGGCTGTAGGCCCCTTGCCTATCATGATATCTATGGCAAAGTCTTCCATTGCAGGATATAATACCTCTTCCACCTGCCTGTTGAGTCTGTGTATCTCATCGATGAAGAGGACGTCACCTTCATGGAGATTATTGAGAATAGCCGCCATATCGCCGGGCTTTTCAATAGCAGGGCCTGATGTGATCTTGATATTGACTCCCATCTCAGCTGCTATGATCTGAGCAAGGGTAGTCTTGCCCAGTCCCGGAGGTCCGTAAAAGAGGATATGATCCAGACTGTCCTTTCTCTCCTTGGCAGCATCTATATAGATCCTGAGACTCTTTCTGATCTTCTCCTGACCTATATACCTATCAAGAGTCCTGGGGCGCAGAGAGCCCTCGACCTGAAAATCCTCGGGAGTGTATCCCGCATCCATCATATTCTTATGTTCTGAGCCTGTTTTAATAGTTCTGGCCATAGTCACCTTCTTTTAGATTACTATTCACAGTCTTACGACTGCTCATAGTAACATTCGGGGCGATATTAAAGTTTTGCTTCGCAAAAGATCGCCCCTCACTCTTGTATCATATTCTCACGAATCACGCAGCTAGTGCGTGATTCTACTGTGAATAGTAACTCTTTTGATCACATTTCTTTAAGGGCAAGCTTCAGGATCTCTCCCACGTCTGATATATCCCCTGATGCAGTCACCTTTCTCACTGCTTTCATAGCATCGCTGCCGCTGTAGCCAAGGGCCATGAGCGCTTCCACAGCTTCATCTCTGACTGAGCCATCTGCAGTATCAGAGCCGGATATAACGGCTCCCTGACTTATTACGCCGTGGGTGATCGCTTCATTTCCAATCTTGTCCTTTAGCTCCAGGGCTATCCTCTCTGCAGTCTTCTTGCCTACTCCGGGCGCCTTGGAAATAGACTTTACATCACCTGCCAGGATGGCAAATCTCAGATCGTCAGGTTCAAAAACCGACAATATGGACAGCGCTCCCTTTGGGCCGATACCGCTGACAGATATGAGCAGCTTAAAGAGCCCGATCTCATCTCTGGATAAAAAACCGTAGAGGCTGATATCATCCTCCTTGACACTCATATATGTATAGAGGGTAACATCATCCCCGATCCCCGGCATTTTCTGACAGGTGGAGGCTGATATATTAACTCCAAAGCCCACACCGCCCACATCTATCACAGCCAGGTCTTCTTCCAGATATTTAAGGATTCCATTAAGATATGAGATCATTTCTCCCCCGTTCCAACTAAATATATATGATAAGCTAATGCCTCTTAAATACGCTAAAGCACTTGTATAGCAGGCTACTGCCCAAGTCTCCCGACAATACGCAGCGTACCCTCTGATGCTATACCTATTATAAGCCCTGTTACCACTCCGGCGGCAAGGAGAAATGGAGCATAATATAATATGCCCGCTGTCTCCATGAGAATGGCAGCAGTCAAAAGCTGAGCTATATTATGGCTAACTGCACCGCAGATACTCACTCCTCTTATTGAGAAAATATCAATTCTCCTTACAAGGAGCATTATAACAAAGCTTGTGAGTGCTCCTGCCAGGGAATAAATGATCCCAAACATATTGCCAAAAAGGAAGCCTGAAAGGATGATCCTGAGGACATTAACTGTAAGAGCCCATTTCCAGCCAAATAGATAGAGGGCTATCACAACTGCAAGATTAGGCAGGCCCAGCTTCATACCCGGTATGCCAAAAGCAAAGGGGATAAGGGATTCAACATATGACAATATAAGAGCCAAGGCAAGGATCAGCCCCAGCCTGGCCACTGATCTATTGTTCATTATAAAGCCTTTCTATGTAAAGCTTTTTTCTATGTAAAGCTTTTTTCTATGTAAAGCCTTCTATGATCACTATCTGGCAACAGAATCCACACCATCACCATCCGCCTCATCTCCTCTGATGGTGATGATAAGCTTATGAGGAAGGCAGATGATAGACCTGCCTGAACGGCTTATATGCCCCTGCTTTACACAGAGCCGGTCTGGACAGTCAGCATCAGACAGATAGCACTCACCGCCACTTATGACCAGGAGATTATATCCCCCATCTTCGGACTCTATCCTATACTCCATGTCTTTATCAAGGGGATAGACAGCTATGATCTCTCCGCCAAGGCTCACTTCTACAGTGCTGCCGCTTCTCATACCCAGATTCATGAAGAGGTATATTAGAAGAGATATAGTCAGGATAATGATGATCAATATGGCTTCAGCACGAATACGGCCGGGACGCAGATCATTACGATCATAAGGCTGACCCTTCAGTTCATGAAGGATTTTATTATTATTTTTAATATTATTAAGATCTGTCTGCATAATAATATAGTATCCACTTCATGGTCACTTGGAAAAAACAGTGGAGAAAGCTCCAAAGCCTGATACTCTCTCTCCTTCCATTCTCAAGTGGCTGGTATCACCAAAGGCCTGCAGCCTGAAAGCTGCCTGACCGTGATAGCGCTTCTCCGCATTAAGGACAGTTACAGATGAAGCAGGCATAAAAAAGCTATGCCAAAGGGTCACAGGAGAAAGATTGAGCAGGTGAGCCAGCATAACGCAGCTTACCCCCAGATGACAAAAGAATATGATGCACTTGTCGTCATCCTTGTCCCTGACACTATATTCCATATGGCCCCCGGTCTGGATATCATCCAGCTCTGAAGAATAACCGGGTCCATCAGGATCACGGAAGATATAATACTTATCCTTTCTCTCATAGCCGTAAGAGGCCAGTATCTTGTCAAGCTCCTTGCAAATGGTAAACCACATCTCTTCAATGCGGGGATTTTGTCTGTATATCTCAGCCTTATACCAGTTCTCCGGATCCAGCATATATTGCTGGGTGGTATAATACTCCGGAAAATAGTCCCACGGTACTCTCTCTCTTCCTGTATACGGGTCTGCGATTTTATAGTCAAATTCCTGCAGCCAGTCCAAAGTCTCACCTTCCATGCCCATAGCCTTCAGGCTGTCTCTGGCAGTAGCCTGAGCCCTGCCCATAGGTGAGAGATATATCTTGTCAGCCTTCCAGTCTGCAGCCCTGTGAGATAAGAGCTCTGCTTCTCTAAAGCCCTTGGGTGTCAGGCTGTCATGTTCATAATCAGGTTCTGCATGTCTTACAAATATGAGTCTCATAGTGATCCATCCTTTATATTTAAATAAGCTAGTTGTCAAATGCCAAGCTCACTAAGCCAGTTCTCTTTAGACAGGATTTCAAGGGCAGCCTTTCTTCCCTCCTCATATACCCTGTCAAATTCGTCAGTATCCCTTTCCATGGGGCTGATATCAAGAGGAGAAGCGGGCCTTATTACCAGCACATCACCTGACTTTTCTCTTTCTCGGATGTAAGCTTTTTCATTATTGTACATTATATACCTGTCCTTGATGGTACGTACAAATGAGGGATAATCTCTGTAGACAGTTTTTATCAGCCCCATATAGCTCTGAGGCTTTTTGATATAGTCCGCAGGCTGTGTCTCCACCACCAGTAAATGGTCATAGCCTCTCTCTTCCATAAAACCAAGAGGAATGGAATCAGAGCTGCCGCCATCAAGATACAGCCTTCCATCTATGGATACAGGTCTGGACGCCAGGGGCATGGACGCAGAAGCCCTGATCCACTCCAGATCCTTGCCGCACCCGTCTGTGAGCTTGTGATAAGCAGGAAGACCTGTCTCCACATTGGTAGCCACCACATAGAATTCCATGGGGTCAGCAGCAAAGGTGTCAGCATCCCATATATCAAGCTTAAAGGGAAGTTCATGATAGCAGAAATCTACATTAAAAAGATCTCCGGTCTTGATCCAGGACGAGAAGCTCTTAAGCCTCTTGTCTCGTGCATAGCGCTTATTATATCTAAGAGCCCTGCCTATCTGATGGGACTTTAAGTTGCATCCAAAGGTAGCTCCCGCAGAAACACCTATTGCGCCGTCAAAGGTGATCTTTTTCTCCATAAGTACATCTATCACGCCGCAGGTAAAGAGGCCTCTCATGGCCCCGCCTTCCATAACTATCGCTGTTTTCATAAGTCTCCCTTATAAATAGATATGTACTAACAAATTATATCAAAAATAACACAGATATCGTAAATAAAATAAAAGGCGGAGGATCCATGATAGGTCACAGACCTTCCGCCTTTTAAAAAACATAGTTCAATATATGCCGCAGGGTTTTAAATCAGAAAAGTTTTCTGACAACAGGATCAAGATTCTTGATATCGATCTTTTTTGCTTCAAGAGCCTTTTTGAGCATGCCCATAGTGCCGGGATCTACATTGAAATAATCTCCGCATTTATCTATGAACAATTGACAATCATCTCTGCCTTTCTGATGATAATCAAAGACTTTAGCCAACAGCTCCTTATCGATACCTGCCAATTTAAGTTTTTCAACTATTTGGTCTCTTTCCTTAGCTGTCAAAGTAACCGTTTTGTTCATTGGATTACTTTTCATATATCACCTCATATTCCAATAAGATCAAAAAAGCTTCTTGATAATGGGATTTACTCTGGGATCCTTGATCTTGGAGCCCAGAACCTTCTTGAGTTCAGCCAGAGAATCAGGACTGACACTGAAGAAATCATCACACTTTATATGATGATCACAGGGAGTATTATCAGAACATCCTGATCCCTCCATCATAGGTCCAAGGATTCCTTCGATCTTGCCCCTGTCAATGCCCAGATCGACAAGACCTTTGACAATTGCCTTTCTCTCTGCAGAAGACAGCTTTACTGCCTTGTTAAGTGATTCACTCTTCATCAAAGCCTCCTTTCAAGATAAATTATTCGTTCCCTGCGGACAGATATTCTTCAGTAAGCTTCGCCAGATGATCATCAAACCTGCTGTAATAAAAATCACAGTCATGTGCATTTACGTCTTTTTCACCTGACAAAGCAGGCCTCAAGCACCCGCCTCCGCAAATAAATGCATATTTGCATTTCAGGCAGTGCTCCTTTGAGCCCAGCATCTTATTTTTCCACCGCTCAAGCGCCTTGCCATCCCAGACAACATTTGCTGCTTCATCAAACTGCCCAATCTTCTCTGCAGGATTGCCCACGCAGGACCAGCAGGAATATATGCTGCCGTCTGCAGCAAAAACCTTCATGCAATGAGCTGCGCCGCATACAGTCACCCTTAAAGCAATAGGCTCTTCAAAAAACAAAGAAGGAAGGATCATTTCATTTGTTCCTCGCAGCATGCCCATTATAATATTTTTGAGTTTTGGGTATTTGGCTTCTGCTTCTTTTTCCATTCCTCTTACTTCATCATATTTAAGCATTCCATCACTATCGCCAACAACGGGACTTGCTGCAAGAGTCACGGCTTTATTATTTAAGATCCCTCTTTTATCCAGATCTGTGAGGAGCTCCATCATATAAGGAGCATTGCTGTGATCCAGATTCATCCTGAGCCTTATCTCAACACCGGTTTCCTTTAGTGCCCTTTCTATATTGGAGACGATCTTGTCATATGAAGGAAGGCCATCTGTGGATACTCTGCGTTTGTCATGTATGTATGAGGGACCGTCAAGGGTGATCTGCAGGATCCTGATCATATCTTTGCCAAGGAGGTCCATATAGCTGTCAAGTCCATGACCATTTGTAACAGCAAAGAAATAATAGCCACGCTCTTTTCCTTTTTGGACAATATATTCCACCAACTCTCTGTTCCTGGCATCAAGAGGCTCACCGCCATAGAGAGTGATACATTCTCCGGAGGGAATCTTGTCTTTTATGATTTCATAGACAGCATCTACCTGCTTTTTGTTCATGGTACGCTTTGGATAACCGCTCTCTTTTTCAAAGCAGTAGCTGCATCTGTAGTTGCAGCCAAGATTGGGCACCAGGACAATAGACCATTTGCCGCCTGTGAGCTCAGCTTCCATTTCAGCAGCCTTCTTTGCAGCAGCTCTAAGCTCATCAGCAGGGCTTAATTCAGTAAGATAACCTCTTTTGAGGAAATGATCCTTAATATCTCCCATCTGATCAATAAGCTCGTCTGACAGGCACTCATCATCCTTGTGAGCATCTATCAGTTCATAGGCCTCCTCATCAATGAGATCAAGGAGTCCGGTAAGGCCACTTAGTATGATATGTCCGCCATTATTAAGCTTTCTGGTCACAATGTCGTAACTGCTAAATCTCATGATCCAACCCCCTCCTGCCATGAAAAAATGTACGTTTATATATTATTAATATATTATTATTTCATATCGGTATATTTCACATAAAGATTGTAACATAAATCCAAAGAGATGTGTGTTATTTTAGTATATTAATTATCGTATTAATATATATCATTTCTGTTATATGCATAATGTTTGCAACAGATATTTAGAGGGGATTTACGAATGTTTTAGGATTGTGAGAGTTTCGAAGAAACGGAACAATCCGTTAGTCATAAGGTGTCAAAAGGAACTTTTGACACCTACCTCCTTATATTGTTTTAGGACATCAAGCGGGAATCCTCGGCAATTCAATTGCCGAGATGAAAGCGCTACAAAAAAAGAGGTCAAAAGAAAAAACAAGCATACAACGAATGTATGTTTGTTTTTTCTTGTATTTGTGCTATACTATGTGTATGAAAGAAAATCTAATACATTACCGCACTTCTGTGTGCAATATCAACTACCATGTGGTATGGTCTGTCAAATATCGGCGTAAGATACTCAATAATGAAGTTGAAACGTATCTAAAACAGCTTATCAATCAAATTGCTGATGAGAAGGGGTTCACTGTTAAGCTTTTTGAATGTGGCGAAATGGATCATGTCCACTGCTTTGTTACTGCACCACCAAAGTTATCGGTCACAACTATTGTAAAGTACCTTAAGGGCATTACAGGAAGAAAGCTTTTTGAACAGTTCCCTGAAATAAAATCCAAACTATGGAAAGGGGAATTGTGGAATCACTCATATTATTGCGAAACAATAGGCTCTGTATCTGAAGAAAATATAAGGCGATATATAGAGCACCAGAGTAAATCATATTAAGGAAAGGAGTAAG
>NZ_AUKE01000001.1 GCF_000424585.1 Butyrivibrio sp. MC2013 | reverse complement strand
CTTTAACCATACGCAGATGCAGAAGTTTGTGCGCCTTTATGTTATCGGAGTGGTAAAAGATCTCGAGAAATTGATTAATAGATTTTTAGTACCAGTTCGACCGGGGCGTAAATTCAAAAGAATTATACGCCGCCAATCAGCTGAACCATTATTCTACCGATAACCCAAAACAACTTAATACCTTTCAGTAGGCAGTCTCCCCAGACTGTCTGTTTGCCTTTTTCAAAAATAGAATTTTTGACCGTAAACCCGAGAACTGGCTGTATTGTGTTTGGAATTATCATGGCTTAAATGATACACTATTCTTAAGTTTTTTACTATCTAAATGACATTGACCCCGTCCCCAAGGGCTCATTTCTGGCAAGCGGACAAGGTGTAAATAAAGGTGAGTGCATATGGATCTGAAGATTGGCAAGAACAGAAAGCAAAAGAATCGTATATTGATCGCGACCTACAGTTCATCAATTCATGTTTCCTTTATAGCCATGATCATTGTGTGCATACTGGAAATATTGATGCTGATGTACTCTTATATTAATTCAGCCTTATACGGTCAGTATCTGGGCATTTACAGGTCATTCTACCTATTTTATCTCTTTTCTAATTTTGGCTATTTTTTATTTACCTACTGGATTTCCAAAGATATCAGGAAGAGGTACCAGATCCTTAATTATAGCAATCCGATTATATCCATGATCGCCTTTTTGTGGTCTTTGGGGATAACTTACTACGACACGCTTCTGACAGGCAGCACTGATCCCACTCTCTTTATGACCTTTTCTCTGGCGCTCCCTATCAGCATATTCATTGTTCCAAAGATGTATGTCATTATCACAACGGCGGCTGACCTTATAATGCTCTATATCATCATTGGTATGCATGATATACAGAGTGTTCCTATCAATACTATTGTATTTTTCATATTCCAACTGGTCCTTGGCGTGAGTTTTTTGCGCCTTAAGCTCAAGCTGGCGGAGAGAATAATCGAAGAAGAGGATAATGCAGGGATTGATGGCATGACAGGCCTTTATAACAGGAGGGCATATAATGCGGAAATAGAAGCCCTGAAGAAGGCAGTGCCGGAGGATCTGGTATACCTGGCTATTGATGTGAATAGTCTAAAGGAAACCAATGACAATCTTGGCCACGAAGCAGGTGACAAACTCATAATAGGGACAGCAGATTGCCTGGAGGAGTGCTTTGGCGACAAGGGCAAGCTGTTCAGGATAGGTGGTGATGAGTTTGCAGCTCTTCTTCATATGAAGGCTGACGAGTTAGATTCTGCTATATTTGATTATAGAGAGGCGACGAAGAAATGGTCCGGAGACAATGGCCTGGAGCTGGCAACCTCTCTTGGCTATTCCTGTTTTGAAAAAGGTGATGAGAAGAGCATCCTGGATATGTCCAGGGAAGCTGATAAGCTTATGTATGCTGATAAGGAGAAATATTATATTGAAAGCGGAAAGGATCGCCGTTAGAAAAAAGTCATAAATACAAAGGATATAATTATGAAGAAGTATATAGCAAGTAAAGAATTCTATATGAAGGTGCTGGCGATTGCTTTTCCTATAATGATACAAAACGGTATCAGCAATTTCGTCAATCTTCTGGATAATATCATGATAGGAAGAGTAGGCACCGAGCAGATGAGTGGTGTCTCTATTGTTAATCAGCTCCTTTTTGTATTTATACTCTGCCTCTTTGGTACTGTGTCCGGAGCGGGTATACTTGGTGCGCAGTTCTTTGGCCAGAAGAATATGAAGGGCGTAGGTGAGGTATTCAGGATCAAGCTGGTATTCTCCCTTATAGCTCTGATTGGCGCCTGCGCAATCTTTATTAATTTTGCAGAGCCTCTGATATCACTCTATCTCCATGAAGGATCTCAGGAAGGCGATCTGGCAGCTACCCTGCGCTATGGACAGACCTATCTTAAGGTCATGCTCCTGGGCCTTCCGCCTATGGCGCTGGAGATGACCTATTCCTCCACGCTGCGTGAGTCAGGTGAGACCAAGGTCCCTATGAGGGCTTCAGTCCTAGCGGTATTCATTAATCTGGTACTCAACTATATCCTGATATTTGGTAAGTTTGGAGCTCCGGTGCTGGGAGTGGCAGGTGCTGCTTATGCCACCGTTGTATCCAGATATATTCAGATGATATATGTTGTCGTATGGACCCACAGGCATGAGGATCGTAATCCCTATATCAGGGGCCTCTACAGCAATTTCCATATCCCCGGCAGGATGCTGGGCAGGGTATTTGTCCTTGCTCTGCCACTGATGCTCAATGAGACTCTCTGGTCTGCAGGCATGGCAGCTGTGAATACCTGCTATTCCTACAGAGGTCTGGCGGTGGTGGCAGCGCTTAATATCCAGTCCACCATCTATAATATCTTCAATATCATGTTTATAGCCATGGGCGATGCCATAGCTATCATTGTAGGCCAGCAATTGGGGGCAGGAGAGATCGACAAAGCCAAGGATACCTCTGTCAAGATCATTGCCATGGCGGTCTTTTTTGCAGCGCTGGGCGGTCTCCTGATGTTTACAGTATCAGGGATATTTCCCGGAGTGTACAACACTACAGCGGAAGTTCGGAGCCTTGCAGCCACATTTATTAGGATCATAGTATGTTTTATGCCCATACATGCATTTCTCCATGCGGTATACTTTACTATCAGGAGCGGTGGCAAGACAGTGGTCACCTTCCTCTTTGACAGTGTATATCTCTGGGTCATAGCATTCCCATTTGCATATGTCCTGGCCAGATTTACCAATCTGGATATCAGGCTCATGTTTACATGCTGCCAGGCTATAGACCTTATCAAGGTTGCGGTAGGCTTTATTATATACAGATCGGGCATTTGGGCCAGGAACCTGACCTCAGTCTAGAGAGCATTTGACTTGCTATAAGCTATAGTTATCGCAGCTGATCAAAACTAATTATTTTGCAAAAAAAAATCTAAGGTCTATAATCCATATTATCAAAAGACAGACACCACCGGATGTGCCGGTATAGATGATCATAAGTTAAAGAAGATATTAAGCGGAGGAAAAAACAATGGCAGATATCAAAAACAGTGCATTAGAACTCATTGGGGGAACACCTATACTTAAGCTGAATGGCTATAGCAAGGCAGCAGGCGTGACAGGAGCAACCATCCTTGCTAAGCTTGAATACCTTAATCCTGCTGGCTCTGTAAAGGACAGAGTAGCACTGAATATGATCGAGGATGCAGAAAAGAGCGGAAAGTTAAAGCCCGGAGCTACCATTATCGAGCCTACCAGTGGTAATACAGGAATCGGACTTGCAGCAGTGGCTGCAGCCAAAGGCTATAGAGCTATTCTGACACTTCCTGATACCATGAGCGTAGAGAGGAGAAATCTCCTGAAGGCATACGGCGCAGAGATAGTACTCACAGAAGGCTCCAAGGGAATGAAGGGAGCTATTGCTAAGGCCCAGGAGCTGGAGCAGGAGATTGAGGGAGCGGTGATCCTGGGACAGTTCGTCAATCCTGCAAACCCTGCTATCCACAGATCCACAACCGGTCCTGAGATCTGGAAGCAGACAGACGGCCAGGTAGATATCTTTGTAGCAGGCGTTGGTACAGGCGGCACAGTCACAGGTGTAGGCGAGTATCTCAAAGAGCAGAATCCAGATGTGAAGATCGTGGCTGTTGAGCCCGCATCCAGCCCGGTGCTGTCTCAGGGTACAGCAGGCCCTCACAAGATCCAGGGCATCGGCGCAGGTTTCGTACCTGATACCCTCAATACCAAGATATATGATGAAGTGATCACAATAGAAAATGATGATGCATTTGCAGAAGGCAAGAGATTTGCAGTATCAGAAGGCATCCTTGTAGGTATATCTTCAGGCGCTGCTCTCAAGGCTGCAGCTATCCTCGCATCCAGGGAAGAGAATAAGGGCAAGAATATCGTAGTGCTCCTGCCCGATTCCGGTGACAGATATCTGTCCACTCCTTTGTTTGCAGACTGATTTAAGCATGTATTAGTTGATAATCTTTCAGAAACACGCATTTACTTAGTGCTTCATGAGAACATGAATCTGTATTATCCTTTCGTATAAAACTATTGCCCAAAAGCCCCTGGCGTGAAGCCGGGGGCTTTTGAGCATATAGAGCAAAATACATCCTATAATTTGCCAATACTAATGTATATCTAAAGAATACATAAATATATAATAAAGGCATAAAGCAAATACAAACAGCTTTATGATAAAAGGGAGTAGCGGTTCGCATTCGCGTACCTGAGATCGTCAGCCGCCAGACAACCGGCCGTATCAGGTTAAATCGCAAGACTTTTATCGTGACAACTACAATTGTTCACGGTAGAAGTCTTTTTTATTAACAAAGTGTGAGTCAAAGGACGCTGTGAACGCATTGGGGCGCAGCCCCGGAAAGGAAGGATCATATGGATCAAGGAGTAATTTCACTAATCATCGCAATTGCAGTAATCATTATTTTTCTACTTATTGTCGTAGCTATTGGATATGTAAAGGCTCCGCCGGACAAGGCTTATATCATTTCAGGAATGAGGAAGGTTCCCAGGATACTCATTGGACGTGCAGGTGTTAAGATACCCTTTCTTGAAAGAGTGGATAAGCTCTATCTGGGACAGATGACTGTAGATATCAAGACAGAACAGTCAGTACCTACCAACGATTTTATCAATGTAAATGTAGATGCCGTAGCAAAGGTGAGGATCGGTACCAGCCCTGAAGCTATACAGCTGGCAGCCAAGAACTTCCTGAATAAGACTCCCGAGCAGATCACAATGGACCTGCAGGATTCCTTGCAGGGTAACATGCGTGAGATCATCGGCACACTGGCTCTCAAGACTATCAATACAGACCGTGACAGCTTCTCAGATCAGGTTATGGAGAAAGCTTCCAAGGACATGAATAAGCTGGGTATTGAGATATTATCCTGCAATATTCAGAATGTTACAGATGAAAATGGTCTGATCAGCGATCTGGGTATGGACAATACCGCCAAGATCAAAAAGGATGCAGCAATTGCCAAAGCTCAGGCAGACAGAGACGTAGCTATCGCAAGGGCTGAAGCCGATAAGGCTGCTAATGATGCCAGAGTACTTGCTCAGACAGAGATCGCAGAAAAGAATAACGCTCTGGCTATCAAGCAGGCAGAACTCAAAAAGGAAGCTGATACAGCAAGTGCTATTGCTGATGCTGCTTATGAGATCCAGACTCAGGAACAGCAGAAATCCATTCAGACAGCTACTGTAAATGCACAGATTGCAAAGGCTGAGCGTGAAGCTGAGCTGAAACAAAAGGAAGTAGTAGTAAAACAGCAGGAGCTGGCAGCTGAGATCGAGAAGAGAGCAGATGCCGAGAAATATCAGGCTGAGAAAAAAGCCGAGGCAGAGCTGGTACAGAGACAGAAGAAGGCAGAAGCTGCCAAGTACGAGCAGGAACGTGAAGCAGATGCTCAGAAGGCAAAGGCTGAAGCTGAGAAATATGCTGCCGAGCAGGAGGCTGCAGGTATCAAGGCCAAATATGACGCAGAAGCTGCAGGTATCGCTGCAAGAGGTAAAGCAGAAGCTGAAGCTATTAAGGCTAAGGGTATCGCTGAAGCAGAAGCCATGGAAAAGAAGGCCGAGGCCTACAAGAAGTATAACGGCGCTGCTATGGCAGAAATGATGATAAAGATCATGCCTCAGATGGCTGCTGAGATAGCAAAACCTCTCTCTCAGATTGATAAGATCAATATCTATGGCACCGGTGATGGCAATACAGGTGCAGGCCAGATCTCAGCAAATCTTCCTGTAGTCATGAAACAGGTATTTGATACCATGTCCGAGGCGACAGGTGTGGATTTTACTGATATAATGAGAGCTGGAACATATGATGCCAAGGTCAACAAGAACATCAACCTCTCAGGTGAAGGTATCAGCGTGAATATAGACAGTAAGGAGTGATCATATGAGCAAGCATGCTAAAAAGATGATAGCGCCGATAATCGTTACGGTGCTTATGATCGCATATTATGCTCTATACTTTGGATATATTTCGTATATAATAGATATCACAGCTTTGAAGATTCTCTTTGGAGTCTTTCCGCTTGTATTCGGAGCCGTCATGATCGGTGTATGCATCCATATCTAAAGAAATGTTTAGACCCTGTGGGCTAGTGTTATCACGGCCTGCAGGGTCTTTTGCTGCTCTTTTGCAAAGAGTGGCGATTGCCATTATAATATGTGATATTTGGAGGAAATATGTATAAAAAAATTACAATTGGTATATGCGATGATGACAATGCTGTTCATGAACTAATGAGTGAACTTGTTGATAAGTATGGAGCAGATAGGAATCTGTCTATAGACTTTATACATTTTGTATCTGCAAAAGAGGTGCTTGAAAATACATCTCATATGGATTGCCTTCTTCTTGACATAGATATGCCGGGGATGGATGGTATTGATCTGGGATATGAGCTAAGGAAGCTGGAAGTATCCTATAAGATTATTATGTTGTCCGGAAGAACAGACAGATTTAAAGATGCATTTAAGATAGAGGCATTCAGGTTTATATCAAAGCCGGTAGAATGTGAGGAATTATATGCTGCTCTGGATGATCTGATAATTAGGAGTGGTCCGGGGAAGAGCGTTGAGGTATATAAGAGTGGGATAAAACAGCTTATTGAAGCAGATAATATTACCTATATAGAGGGGAATGGCTCAGAGACCTGCGTGTATACTGCAAAAACTGACTATAGGAGTGAGAATAGCTTATCAGGGTGGATGGAGTTACTGGATCCTGTCAGATTCTGTCAGTGTCATAGGTCATATATTGTGAACTTTAACAGAATCAAGGATATTGCAGATAATGCAGTCATTATGTCCACGGGTGAAAGGATACCTGTATCCAGAAGACTAAAAAAGGATTTTACCAGGAAATATATGATATTTGATACGAAGTGGAGATGAATATATGTTTTTGGTAATGCTTGATAACGCTACAACTATTCTTGAGTTGATGTCCATCTTTTATCTGCTTTTTCGGCAAAAGTTTAGGAAAATGGGAAAAAAGCATATTATCGCTGCCATATTTTTGCTGGCAGGTTTTATTACAGGTATAGCTGCCGGACTGGATTTTAATAATATCCTTATTGGACCTGCTTCGACGGCGCTATTTATAAGCATATTGTTTACTTTATTATTATTTGATGTCAGGCTAAGCGAAGGAATACTGATGTGTCTGGCCAATTGGATGATAGTATCCATCGCTGAAGGCGTATTATATAGCATCGTAGGTGCATATGATATGCAGAATGAGCTTGTTGTAAACCTTGTAGTCTCAGGTGCATTAGTGATTTTTGCCCTCTTGATTTACATTACAATAGGACGCAGATTTGAAACAGGTGCTTTTAGGATGACCATAGGTATGTGGATTGTATTTGATCTGATACTATTGGTTCTTATTATGATGACATCTTTTTTTATGTTTTTGATTGTCTATCAAATTCAGGATAATCGGATCGAGTTGGTTGGACGTGTGCTCTTATCAGTGAGCAGTTTTGCGATCATCCTTTTGCTCTTTGTTTTTGTATATTATTATAGTTCGGCCTGCGAGTTCAGGATCCGTGAGGAAATGCTGGATGATCAGATAGAGCAGCAGAGAGAGTACTATCAGCTGCTGCTGTCTAAAGAAGAAGAGACCAGAAAGTTCAGACATGATATTATTGCTGATCTTGTAGGACTGCTTCATTACTGTGATAAAGGCGAGTATGCACAATTAAAACAATACCTGGAAGAGATGGCAGGTGCAATATCTGGGATCAGCAGTAAAACTTATGATGTTGGTAATGAGCTTGCCAGTGCCATGATCAATTATTATTTGAATCCTGAAAAGACAGATTGTGAAGTTGAAGTCATAGGGATGATTCCGGATAAGATATCAGTTAACGATAGAGACCTGGGGATAATCCTCTCTAACATCGTGAGAAATGCAGTGGGAGCAGCGGGTAATACAAGAGATGGGCATATTCAGGTGAAAATATCTACAGGCAAAAAATATATCAATATCATTATAAAGAATACATTTGATGGAGATTTGCTGTTTGATAAAAATGGAATTCCTGTTACGACAAAAGCTCAAAAGCGAGAGCATGGATTCGGCCTTCAAAATGTGACCGAGCTTGTAAAAAAGAATAATGGCGAATACAATTTTACATCAATGGATGGGATCTTCTCTGCGGAAATCTATCTTCCTGTATGACCGTTAACGAGTGAAAACGACCGTTTACGGGTATGCCTATTGTAGAGCTATAATGCTTATGGTAAACTGACGTGGTCAAACAGTTGTATTCTCCGGAGAAAAAGTATGACGTATTATGTGAACGTTCCGAATTGGATGAGCTGGCTATAAGGAGTATGATAATGAATAAGCGGATAATTTTGTTCATGACTTGCTTTTTGATTGCTGCATTTGCGTTAGTTTTTTTTATATATTCACAGAGAGAAGCCCAAAAGAGTGTAGTAGGTACCTATTGTTCAGGTGACGAAAAATCGGAAGAAACCTATTATCTGGCTATTCAAAGTGATGATAGATTTGTTCTCTATAGACAGCTTAGAGAAGCGTATTATGGAAACGCTGTTTTTGATTATGAAGAGGATAAGGTTGTTCTGAAATTATCAGATGATGATGGCAATAAATATCAGGGAGTATTTGATAACTATGATACTGTGATATTAACAGAAGGGATACTTGGCGATGAAGAATTGCCATTGGAATTCAAGAGAATTAGTGATACTCCTATACTTGTTAATGTACTAACAGATGAAGAATAAAAAAGATTTATGGCCTAATACCAATAATATGAGATGATAATTTTAGATCTAGGCTTGTCAACACTTGTGTTGATGAGCCTATGTTTTTTGATGATTGCCGTTGCTATGATAAGGCTGTATTTTATGAGCTGAATTGAGGATTTTATTGTGAAAAAGATCGTAAATATATTATCGGGTTTACTATTGCTGTCAGTAATAATTCTCGCTGTATTTGCTAAATCAAATGAAATGATCATAAACTATGGAAATTTAGAAAGAAATCATTGCAGAGCGTTTATGATCCCGGAGAAAAAAGAAGTAGAAGATCCCGAGGCTCTCTTTATGGTTCTGCTTGATACTGCCGTAGATACAGACAGCAATATTATACGTGCTTTTTTTAAGGAAGGAGAAAAAGAGGGAAAATATACTCTTTGTAAATACATTCTATTTGGAAATGAATTCAGCAATTACATTGCTGATTGCAAGCTTGAATCAGGCACAGCTATATCGCCGGATGATACCCGTGATATAGATTATTCTTGTTTCTTATCCACAATGAAAACGGATGACAATGATCAGATTGGACACTTATATAGTCACATGATTGGCATTGATCTTAATATCTATCCTCTTGGAAGGTCATATGATGACTTTAAGACATCGGGATTGTATTATGTGGAGCTTGGAGAGAACACTGATTATGATAGTTTTATAAAAGCTCTTTCTTCTAATATGGAACAACTATGTGGGCTTGATCTGCCAACTGACACATATGAAGCCAAATCGCCGGATAGTTTTGTTCCATATGCAGATACTACTATATACTTAATAATTCTTCTGGCACTTGCGTTGTTCTGGGGAATAACAGTATTGTATTACATACTTAGGAGTAATACAGAAATATCTATACTGAAAATGATGGGCATTCGCAGACGGAGAATATTGATTAAATTGTTCACCCTGCCATTATGTATTCTTTTTATACTGGCAGTAGTCTCATCTGCTGTGTTTGCTTTTGTATTTGAAGTGTCCTATGCTGCAGCAATATTTCAAAAATGCTTCCCCGCAATTTGCTCCATGATCATTTATTGCATTATCGCATTTTTAGTATCTGATAAAACTTCCGATTTTTCCCAGGCTCTTAAGGGGAAGAAACGAACAAGAGGAGTTTTGCTTCTACAAATATTGGTTGAGGTTATCTTTCTATTTTTGGTAATAAGTAATAGCGAAAGTATTTATATACATATAAAGGAAGCAAATAGAAAACTTGAAAATAATAAGAACTGGGAGCTTGCTTCAGATTATGGAGTCTTTTGCCCTGTGATGATCGGAAGCGATCTGACCAAAGAGGAAGAGATAGCAAAAGATATCACGATTGGTGGAAAATTATATTCTGAGATAAATAAGATGGGTGCATTATATATAGACGCCGGAGATTATGAGGATGGATTCATTGAATTAAATGGAGATCCTGATTATGACTGCTGCGCATACGTTAATCCCAATTATCTTGATTGTTTTCACTGGTATGATATTGATGGTAATATGATCACTGTTACAGAAGATGAGAAGGATGCTCTATTTATAGTTCCGGATTCTATGCGAAGTATAGAAGGAGAAATAATAGAATATTATTCTGATATTTTAGAGTCAGATTATGAATATGAAAAAGCTTGCGGAATCGATGATCCCATGCCGGTTCCGGATATTAGGATTATTTGGGCAGCAACGGGGCAGCAGCTCTTTTCATTTAATGAAAATGTATCAATGGATATCACAGATCCCATAATATATGTGATGACAGAAAATAACAGTTATATTACAAGCAGAGTAGGAAGCTTTGGAAACGGGTATAGTGATCCTAGAAAGATGCCTATAGCCGGCAGCAGCAAAGAAACTTATAAATCGCTTGAACCACTTCTTAAAGAGTGCGGTCTTGATGATAATTTTACAAGGCTTGTCAGCATTAATAACCTAAATACAGAAGAGGTTGCGGTGCTGCGTTTTATGACAATAAAACTTATTATCGAAAACATTCTTTCTGCTTTAATAGTTTTCTTTATTCTTTATCAATCTACCGTTCTGGTGTTTGATAAGAATAAAAAAGACTATTGTATTAAAAATATGTTTGGATTATCTAAAAGAAAGATTTATGGAAGTTATATTCTTTTAAAAGTGTTACTGATATTTCTAATAGCATCAGTATATGGATTATTATTAAGTCATGGGAATCTGATATTCAGTCTATGGGTGGGCTTTGCAATGTCAGCTATTCAGATAATATTGATCCTTGCTTTTATGGACATGCAGGAAAGAAAACATCAGACAGAAATTTTGAAAGGACTGTAATATGAATAGATCAGAACGAGTTGTAGAGCTTAAGAAAGTATCAAAGAGCTATGGGGACAATATAATATTTCGCGATTTCGACATGCAGCTGGCAAAAGGTGAGATGGTATGTATAGCAGGTGAAAGCGGCAGCGGAAAAAGTACGCTCCTCAACATGATAGGGATGCTTGATAAACCTGATGAGGGCGATATATATCTTTTCGGAGAAAAGATTCCGGCTATTAGATCAAAGCTTGGAAAAGAATATCTGAGAAAGAAGCTATTATATATCTTTCAGAATTTTGCTCTTGTTGAAGGGGAAAGCATAGATTATAACCTTGAGATTCCTCTGATGAACAGTAACTTGTCAAAGAGAGAAAAGGGAGAGATGAAAAAAGTGGCATTGAATAAGGTGGGGCTTGATAAGCCGCTTGATACAAGGATCTACCAGCTTTCCGGAGGGGAACAGCAGAGAGTTGCTCTAGCCAGGGGATATCTAAAGGATTTTGACCTTTTGCTCGCTGATGAGCCCACCGGATTCTTGGATGAACATAACAGGGATGCTGTCATCTCTATGCTCCGCAGCTTTAATAATGATGGCAAGACAGTGCTGGTGGTTTCCCACGATCCTCATGTTATGGAGGCTTGCGACCGGGTGATAAAACTATAATGCAAACTTTAGTCTGCCTGACAGCTATCACGGCCTCCCAACTTGTGCTAAGATATGAGAGATGGAGGTTGCATATGAGAAAAACAAAGATAGTATGTACAATTGGACCTGCAAGTGAGAATGAGCAGGTGCTCAGGCAGATGTGCGAGATGGGCATGAATGTCGCAAGGCTCAATTTTTCCCACGGAAGCCATGAGGAACACAAGAGAAAGCTGGACCTGGTCAAAAAGGTCAGAGAAGATATGAATCTTCCCATTGCTGTCATGCTGGATACCAAGGGACCGGAGTATCGTATTGGTACCTTTGAAAATGGCAAGGTGACAGTGGAAGATGGAGCTGAGTTTACTTTTACTACAGAAGATATAGTAGGTGATGACAGCAGGGTATCGGTCAGCTACAAGGACCTGATGAATAACCTCTCTCCCGGCGACAGGATACTGGTCAATAACGGCCTGGTGGTATTTGAAGTAAAGACCGTTGGCGCTACAGAAGCCAAATGCATTGTTATATCCGGCGGAGTTCTTTCTAACAAGAAGAGTATGAATTTCCCCGGAAAGGTGATGAAGCAGGACTTCCTTAGCGAGAATGACAGGAATGATATCCTTTGGGGCATAGAAAATGATGTTGATTTTATTGCTGCTTCTTTTGTCTCTACCAAAGAGGATATTCTATCCCTGAGAAACTTCCTGGACTGGAATGGCGGCAGGGAGATTGAGATCATAGCCAAGATCGAGAACCGCTCAGGCGTGGACAATATTGAGTCCATATGCGAAGTGGCTGATGGCATCATGGTAGCCAGGGGCGATCTGGGTGTTGAGATTCCCGGTATCGAGGTACCCTCTGTGCAGAAGTATCTCATCCAGAAGTGCCGCCTCCTGGGTAAGAGGGTCATCACAGCTACAGAGATGCTGGAGTCCATGATCCAGAATCCCAGACCTACAAGGGCTGAGATCTCTGACGTGGCCAATGCTGTATATGACGGTACATCAGCTGTGATGCTCTCCGGAGAGACTGCAGCAGGCAAATATCCTGTAGAAGCAGTTAGGACTATGGCTGAGACCGTGGCATTTACCGAAGAGCACATACATTATGATAAGAGATTCAAGGAGACTGAATTTGTCATCAAAGACAATCAGGATGCCGTATCACACTCCAGCTGTGCTATGGCCATTGACGTAAATGCCCGCTGCATCGTAATCAATACCCTGAGCGGGCTGACAGCCCGCATGGTCAGCCGTTTCCGCTGTCCTGTGGACATCATAGGTATGGCTGCCACTGAGAAGGTATGGAGAAAGATCAACCTTAGCTGGGGCGTCTATCCTGTCATGGCCAGGAAGTTTGGCAGCATGGATGAGATGTTCGCCAATGACCTGGTAAATGCAGAGCAGATCTTTAATCTTACCCGCGGTGATAATATCGTGGTGACCGGCGGTATGGCCGGCGGTGCACCCGGCAATACCAACCTCATACAACTTATGACAGTGTGAGGCTGCGGGCGGAACGCGAGGTCCTGGCAGAGTATTTTGGAGTGGATCCCACTATAGTAAGGATCATAAGACAGCGGAGGCTATATATATTCCAAATGAAGGGGCCTTGCATCCCGCCGGTGCTTAATGAGCAGCATTGCTGCGAATTTAGCATCCGCTGCGAGGATGCATGGAGCGAGAGCGTCCCAAAATTGGAATATATATAGCCTCCGCGTCACTTTGACACTGTCTTGCGGTAGACCCCCGGAGTGCAACCGAAGGTCTCGGCGAACATCTTGCGGAAAAGCTTGTAATTGCTAAAGCCGTGCTTTTCTAATATTTCCTTCAGGGGCAGATCGGTATCCACCAGGTCGTCCCTGATCTTGGATAGGCGCAGGTCGTTTAGATAGCGGGTGTAGGTGATGCCCATATTCTTTTTGAAGAAGTGGCAGAAATATTCCTTTTGGAAGCAGGCCACTCCTGCAATCTCATCCAGGGTGATGGGAGATGCGTAGTGCTCGTCCAGATAGTCCAGGATCGTCTGGAGCCGAGAGAAGGTCTTGGACTCCTTCCTGAGATCTGCGGATTTTACTTCTCTTGAGAAGTTGTGATAGATCTGGAAGAGGAGCTCAAATACCAGGGATGTGAAACGCAGTATTTCCCCATCAGGCTTGAACTCAAATACTATCTGCATCTGCTCTATTATGCCGATGAGCTGCAGGATCTTGGTCCTGATGATAGGGTTGTCACTGTGGCAGTCAAAGCCGAATCTTCTGTTGTCTATATCAGGGATATATTTGGCCAAAAAAGGGTAGGGTATCTGTATGAGGATAGCCTTGTTGCCCTTTAGCGACTTGGTGGAATGAGGCAGGGCAGAGTCCACCAGATATACGTCTCCGGGGAGAAGGATGGTCGTTTTACCGTTTACGGTTATGTCCACTTCCCCTTCTAATATGTACATCATCTCTATGGCAGAGTGCCAGTGTGTGGCTACATATGAACTGGAATCATTGAAGATCCAGAAGAATATATCCAGCCCCTCTGACACTCTGTCTTTTTCATGCCGAAGACCGGCAAAAGTCAATTTGTCCATACACTACCTTCGCTCTGGCAACTTGTGCTGGCACTTCGCGGCCAAGTGTTGTCAATAGTTTGCTAATAACAGTGGTTTTCAACAATTTTATACCAAAAACACATTATATATCTTTCTTGTTAAAAACGTTTTAACATTCTAAGATACGCCAAAATCCCGAATATGGACCATTTTAAAATATCCTTCGAAAAAAAGCAATATTGACCTATTAATTCACAAGTATGCCCCTATATGTTGCAGACTTCATTTGATAAGATTATTTCACTTGGTGTAAAGGGGTAATAGCATAGGAGGACGCATGAAAGCATATATAACAGACGACAAGAGGCGTATGACAGCAGTGGACATTGAGACCGCAGTAGGATCTGCAGGAGAGATGCAGCAGGTGAGGATGCACCCTGATACACTTTTTCAGACCATTAAGGGTATCGGAGGAGCGTTGACTGAGGCAGCAGCCTATACATATTCACAGCTTGATGATGATCAGAAAGAGAAATTTCTGGATCTGTATTTTGGTGAGAACAGCAGTAATTACAACCTTTGCAGACTCCATATAGAGAGCTGCGACTTTGCTCTTGGTAATTACGCATATATAGAAGATGAGAATGACAAAGAGCTGGCTTCTTTTAATATGGACAGGGACCGCAAGTATATCATCCCCTTTGTGAAGGCAGCGCTGAAGAGGAATCCCGATATGATCTTTCTGGCTTCACCCTGGTCACCTCCGGCATTTATGAAGACCAATGGCGAGATGAACCACGGCGGCAAGCTCAAAGAGGAATATGCACAGATGTGGGCAGAAGTCATGGTCCGCTTCGTTACAGAATATGAGAAGGAAGGCATCAGGATCAGCTATATCACAGTACAGAATGAGCCTGCAGCCACTCAGACCTGGGACTCCTGCGTATATACAGCTACAGAGGAAGCAGTATTTGTAAGGGATCATTTAAAGCCCGCCCTTGTAAAGGCAGGTCACAGCGATGTGAAGATCGGTATCTGGGATCACAATAAGGAACTGATCCTGGACAGGGCAAGAGAGAGCTTTGGCGTAGAGGGCGCAAGGGATGTAATTGATTTCGTGGCCTTCCACTGGTATACAGGAGACCATTTCGAGACCCTGCAACAGGCTATTAGTGAATTCCCTGATAAAGAGTTTATCTTCACGGAGGGCTGCGTAGAGTATTCCAGATTTAAGGGAGATAGCAGCGTAAGACATGCAGAGATGTATGCCCATGATATGATAGGCAATTTCAAGATGGGCGCCAATGCCTTCATCGACTGGAATGTACTCCTTGATAAGCAGGGAGGCCCCAATCATGTGGGCAACTTCTGCGATGCACCTGTGATGTTTAATGATGATGATAAGAGGCTGGATGCCAAGCTGTCCTACTACTACATACAGCAACTGAGCCGCTTTGTGCAAAAGGGGGCAAGGCGCGCGCTGGTATCTAGTTACAATAGGAACCTTGAGTGCACAGGCTTTGTCAATCCTGATGGCAGCAAGGTCATGGTATGCCTAAATGAATCTGACAGCCAGGTAAGCTTTACAGGATATGACGGAAGAGAGACTTTTGAATATACATCAGCGCCTCACTCCATAGTCACTTTTGTATGGTGATGAGAGCGATTGATATATATTGCCGCTTGTTGGGATATAGGTGGCAGCAAGCAACTATTTTTAACAAATGGGAGGGTAATAAACAATGAAAGCAAAAACTAGCACATTGCTAAGACGCGGACTTGCATTTGCACTGTCTGCAGCAATGACCCTGACAGCTCCCGGCATGTCAGCTCTGGCTGAGACAGAGGACGCTTCTTTGGGCTCTGAAAGCTCACCTTTTATCAAGGCTGACGGCAAGGATCTGAGAACCGATTATGGTAAGGGCGACATCATCAACCTTAGGGGTACCAATGCAGGAGGCTATCTTCTGCAGGAGTTCTGGATGACCCCGTCCGGAGAATCCTCATCGGTTTATGATCAGACCACTATCATCAACAATCTGACAGAGCGCTTTGGAGAAGAGAAGGCCAGAGAGCTCATTGATACCTGGGAAGAGAATTACTGGCAGGAAGAGGACTTTGCCAATGTGAAGAGGATCGGCATGAATTGCATCCGTCTTCCTTTCTGGTGGAGGAATATCGTAGATGAGAACGGCAATTACTACGGATATGATGAGAATGCTGACGATCCCTATGCAGAGGCATTTAAGCGTCTGGACTGGTTTGTTAATACAGCAGCAGAATATGGCATCTACGTAGTACTGGATATGCATGGCGCACCCGGCTCACAGAGTGGAAGTGATCACTCTGGTGTAGATGGCAAGAATGACAAGGAAGGCGCTTCCAAGTTTTTCTTTGGCGATGAGGCAGAGGCCAATCAGGAGCTCTACTACAGCCTGTGGAAGACCATCGCAGACAGATACGAAGGCAACCCTTATGTAGCAGGATATGACCTTCTTAACGAGCCCTACTGCACATACCGTTACAATTCATCCAAGTCAGCAGATGAGCTCCATACTATCCTCTGGGATATCTATGACAAGGCTTATGATGTGATAAGGGCAGAGGATCCCGACCACGTAGTGATCATGGAAGCTACCTGGAATCCCGAAGACCTTCCGGATCCTGCAGCATATGGCTGGGAAAATGTAATGTATGAGTATCATAACTATCTCTATGATGATTATGATAACCTGGGCGGCGGCCAGATCCTTAACATGGAGAACAAGACCAATGCCATCGGCAATGCAGGCTACAATGTACCCAGCTACCTGGGCGAGTTCTGCTATTTTAACAACCTGGATGCATGGGATGAAGGTCTGCAGCTCCTTACAGAGTATGGTCTCAACTGGACCACATGGACCTACAAGACCATCAATGGCTATGGCAACTGGGGCCTCTTCCACCATCCTGAATATATGGATAAAGGACTGGATATCTCCAAAGCTGAATATGATGAGATCGATGAGCTCTGGGGCAATTCAGATACAGTATCAGGTAACGAGAATACAGGCCTGACAGCAGTAGTCAGCAAGTGGTGTGCAGCTCCTACATATGAGAACAGCACTCATCCTGTAACAGCTGAGCCTGAGAGCGATTTCCTTAGCGGCTGGAAAAAGCTTGAGACAGAGGACGAGGATGTCTGCACTATCACAGGTGGTAAGGTTGAAGAGCAGAGCTTCTATTCAGGCGGCAAGGCAGCAGGCAACATGAATACAGATGTTACAGCTGAGAATGTTGCTGATGACTGGTCCAATATCAACTACCTCACTTTCACTGTTAAGGCAGCTGATAAGGGTACATATCCCATCGTAATGCACTACAACGGCGATGATGACAAGGAGATTCTGGTCAAGGTAGGCGAAGAGGAAGCTCAGCTGGTATCAGTTCCCAGAATGGCTAATGGTCAGTGGGATGCTATGCATGACGTTGTAGCATATGTAAACCTGGAAAAGGGAAACAATACAGTAAAGATCTCCGGTGCTCTTGGCAGCGGCTGGATGAACATCGACTATATCGCTACTACAAATCACTATGTAACTCTTAAGGACAGCACTCTGAGACTTGAGGGTGAGTTCTTCTACACCAACTGCTCACTTGAGGGACAGACATTCTTCTCAGCAGGTAAGGCAGTAGGTAACCTGAATAACGATATCGCTCTGGACGAAGTAGCAGAGGATTGGTCCAACATGAAATATGTTGACTTCACCATCTATGCACAGAAGGTCGGCGATTATAATGTAACCTGGCACTGGAACGGCAACGGCGCTGATGGCATGGTTGCTGTATACAGATTAAATGACGGCGAGAATGTAGCACTGACACTTGATAACGCAGGAGCTTCCTGGAACGAGATGAACAAGTCTGAGTTCGTACTCCATCTGGAGCAGGGCTTCAATGATTTCAAGCTCTCCGGTACTATCCTTAACCAGGATAACTGGGCTAATATCGACTGCATCGATATCATCAACACAGAGGATATGATTGCTCCCGACGGCTTTCCGGATCCCATCAGCGGCTTTGACAGGACCAAGGGCGACAAGCTCAGCGTATCTGAGGATGCTGTTACTCTTAGTCTGGATGCTCTTTATGATGGTGACTATAGATATTTTGTAGGCTACAAGAAGGACGGCGAAGAGCCTGAGTTTAGAACAGAGCTTGGAACAGCAAGCCTTACAGCAGGCGAGAACACAGTTACACTTGATACAGCAGCGGCTGAAGGCGAGGAAGTGGTATTTGTAGACTTCTCCGTAACTCCTATCACTATAATAGAAGAGACAGGTGCAGAGAGATACGAGGCAGAGGACTTTGGCGGCAAGTCTGCTAACAACCCTGTAGCCGAGCACCAGGATTTCTATTCAGGACGTGCCCATGATAACGGCGTAGGCGGTATGGGCGCTACAGTAGGCTCCTTTAACGTAGGCGATGACATCATTGCCAAGAAGCTCAACTACAGAGATTACAGTATCTTTGCAGATAAAGCAGGCACATACACCATCACAGTAGCTGCTAACGGTAACGGCGCTGATATGACAGCTGTATACCAGATAAATGGCGAGCCCAGCGTGGCATTTGACCTTCCTAATAAGGATCAGGGCTGGGATCACATGATCTACACAGATATCACAGTAGAGCTGACAGAGGGCTACAACAGACTGGTACTGGGCGGCACATGGACAGGCGACTGGCTCAACTACGACTACATTGACGTAGTAGCAGAGGATGCAGGCACACCTGTAGATCCTGAGGAGCCTGAAGATCCTGAAGAACCCGTAGAGCCCGTATGCGAGCACGAATATGTAACAGAGTCCGCTAAGGCTACACTTACAGAGGACGGATATGTAAGAGAAGTATGCAGCCTCTGCGGAGAAGTAGCTTCTGAGACAGTTATCCCTCACATCGCAGATGTGACACTCTCTGTAGAATCTGTAGTATACACAGGCAAGGCTATCGTGCCTACAGTGACAGCAGTAGATGCTAAGGGCGATGTGATCTCTGCAGATTATTACACAGTAGCTGCAAAGAATAATAAGAAGGTAGGCACTGCTACAGTAACAGTGACCTTCAAGGATCAGTATGAGGCAGTAGTAAGCAAGCAGTTTATCATCACTCCTAAGGCTGTAAGCCTGAAGTCCGTAGGAAAGGGCTTCTACATGCTGGATGTGACCTGGAATGCACTTCCTGATCAGGGTGCAGGCTATGAAGTACAGCTCTCTACTGACAAGAACTTCAAGGCATCTGCTACCAGCAGCTTTACTATCAAAAATGCCAAGACAGATCATAAGCTGATACCCGGTCTGTCATCCAAGAAGACCTACTATATCAGAGTAAGAGCAGTCAGCAGCGTAGGTAACTCCGCATGGTCCAAGACTGCATCTGCTAAGCCTCTGTCCATCATCACTATTGTAAAATGGATCTTAGATCTTTTTAACTGATGCTGATATAGAGCTCTCTTACCCGTAAGGGTCAATAAAAGGGTTATTTCCTGCTAATGCCGGGAGATAACCCTTTTTATATGAAAAAGATTGATTAAGTATCTGGATCATACAATACCGGGGATGCCCAGCTGTGGAACTTATATAGTTCTCGATATAGTAATAGAATCGCTAAAATGTTATAATTTTTTAAGGCAGGTCCCTTGGGGCTGAAAGTGTATGAGATAGATAAATAGCGTGTGGAGGAAAGCTATGGCAGATAAGCTTGCAGATAAGAGCCTTGGAAAGTCAGCAGAAGACTATCTGGAGGCTATGCTCATGTTAAAAGAAAAGAACGGGTACATTCGAAGCGTAGATATAGCAGAGATGCTCTCGGTTACCAAGCCCAGTGTCAGCATAGCTGTGAAGCGCCTTAGAGAGAACGGATACCTGGAGATGAACCATTCAGGCTTCATCACTCTGACAGATAAGGGCCAGGAGATAGCAGAGAAGATCTACACCAGGCACAAGACTCTTACAAGCTTCTTTGTGGCTATGGGTGTGGATGAGGAGATAGCAAGGGAAGATGCCTGCAGGATTGAGCATGATATCAGCGAGGAATCCTTCAGGGCCATTGAGAAGCTTTGCGCAAGCTGGAAATAATCTTTTTCATATATGACATAATGGAGCTATAGCAGATCTAAAAGGCATAAGTATAACCGGTGGTTCATGGCCGCCGGTTATTTTTATTGCAGTTCTTTAAAACGACCTTTAGCAAAATCTCCGGACAAGTAGAAATAAAACCTCTTGGCCAAAAGAGCCTCGTTAATACTATCGTCCCAATTTCTGTAGACTGTTGCTGCAAAACCGCTTAGACAGGATGCCCAGTATGAGGCATACAATTCCGGATCTGCAAGCTCCTGAGAGTCTGTAGTATTTCTGAGAAGTATGATCGTTTTCGGATCGTTTATTATGACATCGCGAATTGATCTGTAAAAGAGAGGGGCCAGCTTGTTATCAATAAAGAGTATATGCAGTGGGTCCTTGTGAGTAATGAGGAAATGAGCATAGCTTACGCATATATCCCACAGGCTGTTATCGCCTCGGGTTTGATATAAATCACTGCGCAAGAAATTACTGGTAGTTCCCATTAGATAACAGGCTGCTTCATCCTTGTTATCAAACAATGAATAGAAGGTTTGACGGGAGAGCCCGGCTTTTTCGCATATAGAACTGATTGAAATAGATGAGTATGGATGTGTCTTCAGGAGTTCATATAGGGCAGTTGAGATCTTTTCAAGAGAAGACAGCGCCGTTTTATTTTTTCCTTTATACATAGGATCCATCCTTGCTTTATAGATAATTAGATGTATTAATAATACTACAAAACTTGGATAGATTAAATAATTATATATAAAATTATTGACATAAAACGATTGCATGGTATGGCTGGATGCCTACTCTGATAAGGCTTTGACAAATAATAAAAGACAAGCGATCTTTATGGCGATTCCGTGGACGGAGGGAAAAACAGAGGTCAGTGTGTAAGGGTCCGCTAAAGAAAATGCATGTTATTATAAAAAAAGATTCCAAAAAGGGCTTGCATTAGTTTCGGAAAAGTGGTATAAATTATAACTGTCGTCACTGCGGTGGCGTTCACATATATGCGCTGCTAGCTCAGTTGGTAGAGCACCTGACTCTTAATCAGGTTGTCCAGGGTTCGAGACCCTGGCAGCGCACTAAAGATATTGATTTTATGAGGCTCCTTATCACTGATGTGATAAGGAGTTTTTTTCTTGTGCAATCTTCTATAAAAATAGTCAATTGTTCATAATGCTAAAAATATTAAAAAATTTTCGTTAAATATTTTTACGCCAGCCCCTTTCTATTTCAATTTATTTAACCGAAAAAGAGAGAGCAATCATCAAATGTTGTGCGCTTGTCAAATATCAAAAGGAGGTGGAATCAAGTCTTCACTAAACGCGGGATTAGCGCACAGTAGACTGGAAAGCAGTAAGTGTTATCTTTTTTCAAGTTATAGCATGTTGTTTTCACCGGCAAGGATGGCCGGTGAGAAAAAGCATATTGCGAAAGGAGAAAAACCATATGAGAAAAAGATCTCTAAGTAGAGTGCTCAGTGCTGCACTTGCAGTAATGCTTGCATTCACCTCGGGGGTACCCGGCACGCCGGGAAGGTTTGCGGAGGCGGCACCAACGGGAACACCGACTCCAATATTAACAGCGAATAAACTGACTTATCATTTTTATGACGCAAATGGTGAAAGCTTATCACCTACGGGTGCGCCAACTGCTGTTGGGTTAGTATCTCCTTCAGATGAAGTGGCTGGAACAGACGTATCTGCATATTATACAAGAAGCGGAGATGATGGAGGTCCGTATACTTATGAGGCAGCCGAAGGCACTTACACAAGTGGAACTAGATATTACAGACTTCCTACAGAATTCCCTGTTACCGCAACGATTACTGGCGATTCCGTAACAGGCAAGTATTATTCCGAGGTAGAAGGTGAGTATATTACAGCTTCTGGCGAAGCTCAAGCAAATATGACGTATTATACCCCTGGTACTGAAACGCCTTTAGTTGAAGATCCCGGGGAATATGAGGGTATATACATAAGAGAAGGCTTAGGAACTACTGGAAGCCCCTATACATTTAGACTTGCTACGCAAGAAGATTTCGAAGGGGCCGGTCCTGAAGCAGTATCTGTTTGGTCTTTACCTACACAAGCAACAATAACTAATGTACATGTAGATGGCACAGTAGTATCAGGCAAGTATGAGCATGCTCAAAACGGACTGGTATATACGTTGACTTCAGATAGCTATGCTCAATCCGGTAAGTACTACGCTGAAGTAACTGCTGCTGTTGATTCAACAGGTTGGGTAGAGTATGAAGATGCTGTTTCCAATGCCCCTTTAACAGGTGAAAATGCAGTAACACTTCCTTCTGTTCCCGCTGTCAACGGTAGAAGTGATGGAAGATGGGTATTCCTGAACGCAGAAGCAGGAGCTTCTATCGCTACTACAGAGAGTGGACAAGTAGCAAGCTTCACATCTGAATTCTTGGATGCAAACTATGAGGACGGTTTTGATGCTGTATTCCAGGCAGCTTATACTGACAACCGCTACAGGATCACATATGTAACTCCTGAAGGTTCAGTATTCAGTAAGACAGCATTCTATCCTGAATATGATACAGCTAACGGAACTATTAATGGCGGAACCACTGATGGTGGTAAAGTATTCAGTTATTCAGAAATTGAAGGTGGAGCAATAACGCTTCCTGCAATATCCAAACCCGGATATACATTTGATGGATGGTATTATTCTAAGGATAATACAGCTGTATTATTTGATACAGAAGGTGCAAAAACAGGATTACTAACAATCAATGACACCACTGATGGAAAATGCACAGTAGGTTCAGATGGCGTTAAGAATCTGAAACTGTATGCAAAGCTTACAGCAAACAGCAATGCTCTTAAATATTTCAAAGTTGATCCTACATCCGAAGCCGGAGCAACAACTCATCTGGAGGCAACTCAGATTGTTGGCGAGGGTACCGGAGTTGCAACAACATATGCTACAGGAACCACACAGGTTCTTGTTCCAGCAATATCTGTATCTGCAACACTGGGAGCAGGATATGAGTTTGGCGGATGGTTCACAGAAGCTTCTCTCGAGAGCGCTTATGCACTTTCCAAGAATTCTGATGGATTGTACGTATTTGACACCAAGAATAAGACAGGTGCACTTTCATTATATGCAAAGCTCACTCCTATAAGCAGTAATATCACTTGGAAAGATGCTGAGACAAGTGATAGCACAACTGTTTACCCTGTAAAGTGGTCAACAGACAGACCTGGCAAAGCTACATATGGCGCAGATCTTGTTGTTAAAGCTCCTACACGTGTGAACTATGAGTTTGCAGGTTTCAAGATCAATAATGCCGAGGCAATTGCAACAGGAACTAATACAATTGATAAAGATGGTAATGTAACTATCAAGAAAGCTGATATACCCGCTACAGCTTTCACAGTAACAGCTACATGGACTGCTGAAACACATACATATGAATTTGAACTTAACGGCGGTATTTCAACAAGAGATGGCTCTACAACATATACTATAAACAATGCCGGTGTAGCTACTCCTGCAACAATCACCCTTACTAAAGCAGAAGTAACTAAGGCTGACTATGACTTCGGCGGATGGTATACAGATAAGGAATTCAAGAAAGCTGTTCCTGCTAAGACAGGCGTTGATAATGCATATGAATATACCATCAAGTCCACAGATACAGAAGGCATTACCTTCTATGCTAAGTGGACACCCAAGACAACAGGTAGATATTATACGGTAACTTACAAGGGCCTTGAAGGCGCTACCAATGACTCCAAGAACCCTGCAAACGTGCTTGCAGATGTTACCGGAGAAACTCCCAAGACTATTACCTTCTATGCACCCGTTAAGGACTTCTACACATTTAACGGATGGTATAAGGATTCCAAGTTTGAAGAACCCCTTACAGGTTCAGGCCCTTGGACTCTGGCAGTTAGCAATTCCGATATTCAGAAGGGCATCACTGTTTATGCTAAGTGGACACCGGATAATGAAACCGTAGCATTCAATTACAATGGCGGTTATCAGGGCAGCGCAAATGAGACTGTAGCTTACGGCACATCACTTGGCAAGGTTCTGAGATTCACTGAGACTCCTGAGTATGTCAGCTCCGGAACAACCGACTTTACATTTGTTGGATGGTTCTATACAGTTGATGACGTAGAGTATCAGGCAACAGCTTCAACAGTAGTAGATAAGAATGTATTAACAGGAAACACTTTGGCACTGAAGGCTAGGTGGAAGGGCGCAGCTAAGTCTGTTATCTTTAACAGCAATTATGGTACAGATGTTAGGGCAGACCAGACCTTTACACTGGCTACATTTGTAGGCGACACAGCAATTGTACCAGACAATGAAGAATGTGGTTTTGCAGCTCCTGCAGGTTACGAATTTAAGGGCTGGGCTCTTACAGCATCTGGAGCAGTAGACGCATCACTTGAGCCTAGCACCAAAGTTGATATCACTTCAGCGCTCATCCCCGCAGCTGAGATGAAGCTCTATGCTAAATGGGATGTTGCAAGCTATAATGTGATCTTTGATATAGGCGACGGTGTTGCTGTATCTGATATCGATACTGACGTACTTGGCGGAATCACATCAGCAACCGTTAACCATGGATCAAAGTCCTACTACTATACAGGTTATACTACTGAACTTCTGGTAGGCGACAAGTATACACTGACTGGTGAAGAGTTTACAAGAGTAGGATATACACTGTCAGGCTGGAAGTGCTCCAATGGCAAGTCCTATAAGACAGGAGATGTGCTCCAGAGTCTGTCTACTACAAACGACGATTATGTAAAGCTGACAGCAGAGTGGAAGCCTGAAACATATTCCGTTAAGCTCGATACCAATGGCGGCGTATTTGCTTCCGATAATATCTCAACAGCTGCTGATAAGAAGAAGATCGTAGATCGCATCTCTTCTTACACAACTAACGATATTACATCATTTGTTGCTATACCTAATCCTTATAAGAAGGGCTTTACATTTGATTATTGGTATGTTGACAAGGATGATGATACAAGTAATATCTCTACAGCTGCTGGCTTTGGCCCCGGATACCTCAACGTAGGAAGAACAGGTAAGCTTTACTCAGCTACACTGTATGCAAAGTATACTGTTTCCACAGCATCCATTTCTTACAACCAGAACATTGATGGTGCTGAAACAGTAGTTCTTGAAGGTGCTCATCCTTATGATGAGAGCTTCGATCTTGGCGCATTTGTTGCAGAAGCAAACAAGGAAGATGGTTCACCTTTCAAGAGAAACGGATATACACTGTCCTCTTTCAATACTCAGGCTGATGGCAAGGGCACAAAATATGCAGTTGATGCATCTATCACCAAGCTGGAAGATAATGTAACTCTTTATGGCCAGTGGGCAGCAAACAGCTACAAGCTTAGCTATGACCTTAAGAAGGGCAAGGTAAAGAAGTCTGAGCCCAAGTCCTATAAGACAGGTACAGGCGTAGCTCTTCAGACACCTACCAAGAAGGGTTATACATTTGGCGGATGGACAATCTCCAATGCAAACGTCACAGTAACAGCTGATGCTAATGGTGTTTATAGCGTAGATCCTGCAAGCTATGGCAAAGCTAAGCTTACAGCTATCTGGGTTCCTGTTGAATATGACATCGAATTCATCGATGCTGACGACGAGACCAGAAGCGTATTCTATAGCGATGTATATGGCGAAAGGGCTAAATATGGTCAGAAGGTCAACCTGGCAGCCGGAGCACTTGCTCTTCAGAGAGGCAATAATGGTGACAAGGCAGCCAGCAAGATCCGCATGAAGAATAGCAAGGGCAAATATACAAAGAATCTCAATCTTAAGAACTACTATTCTGCTACCAAGTTTGGAGATGCGGTTCTCAGCGAAGAAGGTATCGTAAAGGTATATGTATTCTGGAGTTCCAGCAACCTTTACAATATTGAGTATGATAATCTCCATGCCAATGACCAGCAGAAGTATCCTAAGACATATAAGGCTAAGAGCGTAAGTAAGTTCCCGACACCTAAGTGGCCCGGATACAAGTTCACAGGTTGGACACTTAACGGAGATACAACCACTACTTATACCACTTCCAAGAAGCTGGTCAAAGCTATCAAGGCACAGACCACTAAGGGTGATATCGTAGTAACTGCTAATTTTGCAGAGGTTAACTTCAATGTTAAGATCTATCCTAATGGCAGTAATGTAGTAAAGGATGGCCAGGAAGTAACTAAGGCTGCGGCATACAGTGTTGAGTATAATGCTTCTCAGACAGAGACTATCGCAGGTCTTGGATGGCAGAAGAACGGATATACATTCGTAGGCTTTGCTGCCGACAAGAAGGGCAAGAAGATGCTCACAGATACTGCTGCAGAAGCTCTTGAGATGTGCACACTTGGTACCAAGAATAAGCAGAATGTCAAAGTATATGCTATCTGGGAACTCAACAACACCAAGCATGTCAATAAGGCTATAGATGCTTTTGCAATCCTTGATAACGAAGTTCTGATCACAAGTGGCACTGAATACGATACACTGAAGGCTACACTGCAGCCTGAAAGCGCTACTAAGGTCAGCAAGGCATGGAAGGCTCTGTACAAGAATAAGGCCCTTACCTTTGGTAAGAAGGTAACACTTGAAAAACCCAGTGTTCCCGGATATACATTTGTAGGATGGGAACTGCTCAATGCAGGTGCTGATAAACAGAGCGTAACCATGAGCGGCAATTATGTAACAGTCATCAAGAAGGGCAATGATGCAGATGTAAATCTCCGTGCAATATTCAAGGCAGAAAAGGTTACAGCAGCATTTGATCCTAACGGCGGACACAGATATGAAGCAGGAAACAAGATCACAACAGGCTTCACATATAGTGATGGTCTTGAGAATCCTATTTCCTACAACAGAAATATCTTTGTTAAAGCCAATGCAGAAGCCCTGAAGGTAGCGTTCATCGACAATAACAATAAGGTTATCAATGTCGAGAAGAATGGCTATATCTGCACAGGATATGCTTATGACAAGGCTGGCAAGCAGGATATCACCAAGACATCCATCAATCCCAAGAAGGGTTCAACAGTAACATTCTATCCTATCTGGGAGAGACCTGAAGATGTTGAGGTAACGATCGGAACACCTGCAGCCACAAGCTTTAACGTAAAGTTCGAGGGCAATGCTCAGTGCAAGTATGAGATTGAGTATTCAACATCGATCAGCTTCAGAAAGGGTGCTACATATTCTAAAGTTGTAGATTATGATGCAGACGGACCGTATACTATAAGCAATGCAGAGGGCACACCTGTAGCAGCCGGTAAAGAGTACTACGTAAGAGTAAGACCTATAGTTGTAGATTCTCAGTCTGAAGACGGAAAGCCCGATTATGAAGGCGGTTGGAGCGTAATGAAGTCTGTAAGGACAACAGGCGGTATTTAATGCTTTCCAAGTAACTGATAATTGATTAATTTGAAGGACCCCGGGACAAATTGTCCCGGGGCCCTCTTTTCTATCAGTGAGTCAATTTGTTACGTCCCCTTGACTCACGTCCCCTTGACTCAGTCCTCGATAATCCGTTGTACATACAGAGTAATAGTTGCACCATCCTTTGAAGGAATCAGGGGTTCGTATACATCGCACATATTTCGGCCTTTGGCGTCGTAGCTGTAATCAGGACGCCTAAGTTCGCCCTCTTCATCGCAATAGACTATAGCATGAAAGAGCTGGTCTAGTTTCGCCTGATCTACATCGTAGTACAGATATGTATCAAAAGGGGCAAAGGCTTTGGTGTATTTCTGGCCGTTATATTCAATGGTCTTACCATTCGGATTGATGACCAGCTTGAACCTGGTTGGTTTGAAGACAGGCCTCAAATCCAGGTCCATTATGTTTCCTGCTTTAATCTGGGTTACATATCCGGATTTATTTCTTTTTAGATATTTTCCCTCGTATTCTGATGTTGGCTCCCAGCCGCAGAATGTATAGTTAGGGAGGTATGTTATTGAAGTAAATATACACACCAGAGGCGTGTCGTGTGTATGTTTACTCAAATTTGTGTTGCGAGTGAGCAGAAGATATCCTATAATTAAAGTAAACATACACACAAGAATGATGTCGTGTGTATGTTTGCTTAAAAAGGAGGGTAGATATGCTTCTTACATACAATGAATGTATAGATAAATACGGGAGCGACTATAGACTCAAAAAAGAGATCCTTAGTGGAAATATCTTCATGAAAGAAAAGGGAATATATTCTACTAGGCGTAATATATCAGATATTGAAGTAATAATGAGCAAATATCCTAAAGCTGTATTTACTGATAAGAGTGCATATTATTATCACTCTCTTACAGATGTAATTCCCGATTATTTTCATCTTGCCACAAAAAGGGAAGATAGCCGGATTAGAGATAGTCGCGTAAAACAATCTTTTTTAAAAGATGAAATTTTTGAGGCGGGCATTGAAGAAATGCAATACAATAATATATCCATCAGGATATATAATAGGGAACGTATGCTGGTAGAATTGATGAGATTTAGGTCCAAAATACCTTTTGATTATTATAAAGAAATCATTCAAAATTATCGACGTATCACCGAAGAGATGGATTTTGGACTCGTAGAAGATTATGCCTACATGTTCCATAAAGGCGAAATTATTATGAATCAGATACAGATGGAGGTCCTTTGATATAAATGAATTTACATGATGAAGTAGTAAAAATTAAAGATGAGGGGTATAGTGAAGCTAATGCTGAAGCTAAGCTATGCCAGGATATAGTGCTTAAAGCAATTGCAGAGAGTGGAATGGGGAGAAATGCCACAATTAAGGGCGGTGTCGTAATGCGCAGTATCTCTAAGAATGCCAGACGTGCTACGCAGGATCTTGACCTTGATTTTATAAGATATTCATTTTCGGATGATTCCATTAAAAGATTTATAGGAAAACTGAATTACCTTGATGGTTTAAAGATTGGTATTGCAGGCAATATTGCGGAGCTTAATCATCAGGATTACAAAGGAAATAAATATCAGTAAAGCCTTATATTAAGCGGAAAGTGGTTTGATTACATATAATCAAATTATATAATCAAACTAAAAGACGAAAAGAAACTGGAAAAAATTTTTTTAAAAGTTCCTGAAAACGTGCATAAAAAATATTTCTGCAAACGAAATTAAAAATGTAAAGAGACGGATTTTGTAAACCCGTCTCTTTTCTTTATGCATCATCTGAATAAATCTTCACCCGTTACAATGGATTGGATATTTCCATAATATGAATTTTCTTCCACATCATAAGTCGTTACCAATGTAGAATGAATGGCAAACTTTGTTTTTGTTGCCTGCTGTAAATCTGCAATTTTCCTTCGCATAGCTTTATCAAACGCCAGGTCAGGCACATAATCTGACTCAGAATACTTCATCTCACATACGTTGATGACTTGATCTTTTCTAATGATTAAAAGATCTATCTGAGACCCCAACAATCCTTTATCAGGATTTGCCTCACATTTCCATGAATTTACATTGGTCTGAACTCCTGAAATTCCTAATGCTTTTTTTATTTGGGAAACATGTTCAAGACAGACTCTTTCAAATGCGATTCCCGTCCATGCATTTATTTGCCCGGAGTTAGTTGCGTTCTTCCAAAAATTATCATCGTATGCATTATCTCTTAAAAATCTATTATAAAAAAGTGTATAACCATCAATAAGCTGATATAACGCATTTTTACTCTCTGCACCAAATGGCACATATTTTCTTATGAAACCACAATTTTCAAGTTCCTTTAGTTTTTTAGTAAGATCTCCGGAACTTGGAATCTTAGTCTTTTTACAAATTTCTTCCCTTGTAATTCCTTTATTGACGCTGCAAAGGGCCTCAATTATTTTAATATATTGATCTGGTTTATTAAAAAGGGCCTTGTAAAGGTTGTCATATTCGTCCTGTAATGAAGCTCCTTCTTTGAAAAAGAGCTCATCTATATTTTGCGAAAGGCTCTTTCCTTTACTAAGCAGGCTCCAATAATAAGGTACGCCACCAAGAATCATGTAACATTGAATAATCTGATGTCGGTTAAAAGATATCTTTTTCGTTTTTAAATACTCTTCGCATTCTGCCAAAGTAAATGGTTTTAGCTTTATTTGTCCAGTTAGTCTATTGTGTAAACCACCTTTTGAATTAACAATGTTGTCCATCATCCAATACGTTGCAGAAGCGCATACCACCAGAATAACATCCTTTTCTGGGCGGGCAGTTACCCATCCATTCCAGAAGTGCTCAAGTGCAGAGATTAATTCACTCCCTTTAGTATCCATCCAAGATAACTCGTCAATAAATATTACCTTCTTAGTATCTTTAGACTGCTTGATAAGTTCTTTTAGGCAATCAAATGCATCATACCATGAGTTTAATGTCCTATCAGTAGAAAAACCCGCATCTTTCAACGATTTTGAAAAAGCTTCCAACTGAGTCTTTTTCCTCATATTTTTCTTTATTGAATTATTACTGAGACCAGTATGTTGAAAAGTAAACTTATAATCAAAACTCTCTCTTATAAGAAACGTCTTTCCAATTCTTCGTCTACCGAAAACTGCAACAAATTGCGCCTCATCTGCGGTTAACAGTTGTCGCAATTGTCTTTTCTCTTCGATTCGTCCTATCATTCAGCTTAAACCTCATTTTTTCCAAAACATAAGATTATTAAGTACATTTGGAAATAAATCATACATAAATTGTAAAAAAGCGTGTCCCGCCTGTCAAGTTTATATTTTCCAAATGTCATAATAATAATGCGATTTGGAAATTTTACTTTCTTTCGACTATATATTCTTGACACTATACAAGGCAGTTTCCCGCGTACGACTGCTTTTGTATTTGTAATTACCTCCACTAGATTTGAAAGCTTTTTTCATACAGAATTGATTATAATATTATATTTATTATCATATATATCTCTATTAGTTCATAAATAAAAAAGATACTATTCTTAAAAATAGTGCTTTTTTGAGAGGATTACACTAACTGTCGAAGATGTTGAGGGAACAATGCTTTCTCTGAAGATGGATATAGGTGTTCATGCTGACCTTACGCTTGAACAGGAAGAATATGCTTTTGACGTGGGATTCCAGGATGACGCTGTAAGCCTTTTGATTAATTCCAGACATCAGATGATTACTGAAAAACTGAAATCACTTGTGAGATTCGGAAGCCGCTCCACAAGATATAAAGATGTGTTTGATATTTACTATCTGAAGGAAGAGGTTGATGTTGGCAAATCAGATTTTAGAGATATCAGGGAGCATGGTAATTACTATGTAGATAAAACCGAGATGCTATATGAGCTGGTTCATGATACGGATAATGCTGTCAGCCTGTTCACAAGGCCTCGTAGGTTTGGTAAGACTCTTATGCTGAGCATGATGGACAATTGTTTGCCAATATAAATAATCCTCCCAGGCAATATCAGACCATGTTTTATTCATTTATTAGTCCACCTCTATAATGTCGTGTTGTTTTCCTTTGCCTGCATTGAGTTGTTGTATGGATTTTTCAAGAACACTCTGATTTACTGGATTATAAAATGGATCAACTGATACCTCAAATGGGATTCTCATTTCATTACCTAACTTTACAAGATACAGATTGATGGCGGTTGTCATGTTCATTCCCAGTGCCTCGCACGCAATTTCAGCTTTTCTTTTAACATTATCGTCTATTCTCATACTTATCTGTGCCATAGAGCATGCCTCCTTAAAACACTAAAGTTATTCTTCTGTTATCATTGTAATTCTCTGTGTATTCGTTGTCAATACATTGTGTATGATCCGGCGAATCTTACGATATTCAACTCCGCTTGAGCTTGTTAAAAATGATAGGATAAAACCAAGATCCGCCAGGGACGTTTAGTTTTGACTCATTGACCCCTGCATGAAATGAGGGATATACTAGTATTTGCGACACTCAAGTGCATCCCTGCACTTCAAAGCGTGTCGAAATACATCCGTGTATTCTGACTAATCATTTAACAGGGGGGAAGTATGAAAAAATATCTATTAAAAAGTGTCGGTGCTATCTGTCTGTCACTTGTCATTGGCGCGTCATCAGCGATCAGCTGTCTGGCCCAAGCGCCTTTTGCAATAATTTCTAATGAGTATGATGCTATCCAAACTGTCTCTGATAATGAATTGTCCACAGATGCGGCTTGGTCTGCTACTGTTTCGGATAATGAATTGTCTGAGGAGCTTGATGAGTCAGCCACTGTATCAGATAACGATATAGCTGCAGGCAGCGAAGAGGGTACGGAAACCGAAGAAGAGACAGAAAATGAAGAAGGCTCTGAAGGTGAAGAGGATGAAGAAGATGATGTTTATCCTTATCCCGCAGCCGGACTTACAGTGATCTTCCACGCTGGACCAAAGAAAAAAGATGCTACAAAGAAGCTTGTGATCTCGAAGGATGATAGTTTAGATTATTTTAGCGACATTTTCACCAGAAAGGGCTATATATTCTCGGGCTGGAAGAGCAGCAAGGGCCTCATATATGGATATGAAGACGAAGATAACTGGATTGAAGCACATAGTATATATGAAATGTGGGCCGATCATGCCAAAATGAATAAGGGGGTCTGCAATAAGCTGGAATTGTACGCTATGTGGACACCTATTGAATATAATCTAGATCTGCATGGCGAAGGTGGAGATATGCTGTATGTCGCGTACGACGAGATTATTGATCTGTCCAAATACACAGACGCTCCCAATGGCTATCGTCTCACTGCGTGGAAGGGCACAGTAAACGGTCAGGAAGTAACTTATAAGCCTACAGATAAGATCAAGAATCTTACAAGCAAGCAAAACGATATGGTAGAGCTCTACGCTGTATATTCTCCTATTACCTACAAGATCAAATATATACTAAATGGCGGAAAGGTAAAAAGCGCACCTGCAACATATAAAACCGGTGAAACTATTAAGCTCCCTAAGCCCACTAAGAAAGGATACCACTTTTCTGAATGGGTGCCTTATTACGATAATACAGATTCCGAATTTGCAGAACAAGGGTATGATAGGGAGCTGCTCACACTGACTCCTGATGCGGAATATCCCTTTTATGGCACCCTTACATTGTACGCACAGTTTACCAAAAATGATTTTTGTATCTATTTTGCTAAGGCAGATGGAACTATGCTAGAGCAGCCTGCGAACTTTGGTGAGGACAATTACTATTTTTATACTGATTCTATAAATTTCGCAGCTGCGGCAGACTATATCAGCCAGCAGCTTGGATGCGATACCGAGGTGGTAGGCTTTTCCAAGACTCCGGGCGGCAAGGCAGATTTTAATCTCACCAAGAGCTATAAGAGATTTTATACAGGTGAAAGCGATCTCACCTTGTATCCTGTCACCAAAAAGACCAAGAACATATACAGGATAAGCTATTTTTCGGATGGCGGATCATTGACCAAGGCTGTTACCAGATTCAGCGGCAAGAAGAAAGTCACCCTGCCCAAGGCTAGCAAAAAAGGCTATAAATTCCTGGGATGGGCAACCGACGAAGACTCCGAATACCTGGGATATAAAACAGTCAAAGCAGGCGATGAGAAAATAAGGCTAGTCACTTCCATAAAGGCCGGCTGCAAGATGGACATCAATCTCTATGCAGTGTATATGCCTAAGGTTTATAAAATTTATATAGATCCAAATGCCAAAGGCGTTTGCTGCGATGGCTATCAATATAAGAAAAAGATGCTCTTTGGATTATATACAATAGATGGCTCCACTGCGTTTGCTCTGGATTATATAGAATATATGGTTGAGCTGCCAGAGGCATTTAGCAGAAGAGGCTATGAAATGCGCTTCTTCTCTACTAATCCAAAAGCGAAACATGGTTATGAGGCTGTAGATGAAGAGTACTTTGGCGGCAGGACCGGTTCAGTAACCCTCTATTGTATATGGGATGTCTGTAATTATGGTGTTACATATAATTCCAAGGCTACTCTGCTATGCGGCAATAATAAGCTCTATGATAGTCTGGATCTGACAGAGTACCTACCGGATTATGATGACAGTGGATACTATGCATGCAATAAAACTATCAAATTGCCCACCCTGTCGCTGCCTAACTATACATTCTGCGGCTGGGAGCCAACATCAGAATACGAGGGAAAATATCTAAAAAGAAATAAATCCGGATATGTAACCCAGATTAAAGCAGGAAACATAATGGACCTGGATTTGAGGCCTGTCTTCAAACCAACCAGGTTCAAGCTGGTCATCAATCCGAATGGTAAGACCATTGAATATAACGGCCAGAAATACACCAAAGCCTTTGCCCCTTTTGATACATATCTGTACTACGACGTAGATCAGGCGAAACTAGACCAGCTCTTTCATGCTATAGTCTATCGCGATGAAGAAGGTAGACAGATGTTACCTGATTACAGTTATGACGCAAAAGGCAAGAAGATGTGCGATGTATACGAACCCCTGATTCCTTCAAAGGATGGCGCAACCATCACCCTGTATGTGCAATGAGTCAATAGATCTTACTATATTCAACTCCGCTTAATCTTGTCAAAAAGGCAGATTAAGCGGAGTTGAATTTGCTTATGAGGTTGCTGATGCCGTTGTTTAGGTGTAAAATTTGCTTAAAGTGATATTTTAATCGAGATTAAGCGGAGTTGAATAATATGATAATAGGAAGAAATGCCGAGATTAAAATGCTGAATGCTGCAGTTAACGATGATAGATCCCATTTTATTGCAGTGTATGGTCGCAGAAGGATTGGCAAGACATATTTGATAAGAGAGGCTTTTAATTACAGGTTTACCTTTCAGCATGCCGGATTATCAGCAGGAGGTCTTAGGGAGCAGATATTTGCTTTTGAAGCTTCGATTAAGGATGCAGGAGGGAGCGCTGACACTAGCAGAAAGAACTGGCTCGAGGCATTTGAGGACTTGAAGGATCTGATCAGGGCTTCCAGAGAAAATAAGAAGATCATTTTCATAGATGAATTATCCTGGATGGATACTCAGAACAGTGATCTGATGGTTGCTTTGGAGAACTTTTGGAATGGCTGGGCATCCGCAAGGACAGATATCATATTGATAGTATGCGCCTCAGCAACCTCTTGGATGCTCTCTAATATCATACATAATAAGGGCGGGCTATACCACAGACTTACGGAGGAGATAGCATTAACAGCTTTTTCTCTTGCGGAATGTGAGGAATTCGTTCGATATAATGGCTTTGCTTTTTCCAGAAATCAGATTCTGCAATTCTATATGATCTTTGGAGGTGTGCCGTATTATTGGACCTTTTTGGAAAAGGGACTGAGCATCTCACAGAATATAGATAAGATATTATTTGCCCCAAAAGCGCCATTAAGAAATGAGTTCAAATATCTCTATGCTTCTATATTCAGACATCCTGAGGCATATATCAGGATAGTCGAAGCCTTGGGCAGCAAAAAAGCTGGTATGACAAGAGAGGAAATAATATATAGTACGAAGCTGACAAATTCCGGTGAACTGACCAAGAAGCTGGAAGAATTGGAAAGCTGTGGATTCATTAGAAAATTTAACGCCTTTGGGATGAAAAAGAAAAATGCGGTATATCAGCTTATAGATAACTTCACGCTATTCTATTATCAATTTATGGAAGATGGGCAGACAGATGAGCATTTCTGGTCCGGTCAGATTAATACCCCAAGGATCAATACCTGGCAGGGGCTTGCTTTTGAGCGTGTATGCCTGGAACACATTATGCAGATCAAGAATAAGCTTGGTATATCCGGGGTAAAGACGGAGAGTAATTCCTGTTATATCAAAGCTGACCCGGAGGCCGGGATCCACGGATCCCAGATTGACCTACTGATAGTCAGAAATGACCAGGTTATCAATCTGTGCGAGATGAAATACTCTTCCAGCGAATATACTATAAGCGGAGATGTGGACCGGGATATCAGGCACAAGATATCCGACTTGATGCTCAGCAGCAAAACCAAATATGCCATATATCCTACTATCATCACTAGTTATGGCCTTGTCGATAATAGTTATTCCGGAAACATTCAATCAGTAGTTACAATGGATGACCTTTTTGTGTGAGTCAAGGGGATGTGGCAAACTGATTCCACAAATTCAACTCCGCTTAATCTTGTAAAAAAAGATAGATTCAGCGGAGTTGAATTATTCAGTCATAAACTTGATTTATGACTAGTGCAGAGACTAACCGAAATCCATTTCGCCCAAATTGATTTCGGTTAGTCTCTTTTTGTTGTTTTGCCTATATCTAAGTACATACTTCTTGCTGCCTTTCGGCAATCTATTTCTCCTTATGATCATTATCTCTATTATTTGGGGCTGATGATCCCTGGCCTTCAATAGGTACACCTGCAAAATCTATGATATACAACATCCCACAATGAGCCTGAGCTTAGAGGAAACGCCAAAAAATTTTTTGTTTTGTTTTGGACATATTTAAATATTGAATAAGACTGTAATGCCCTTTCTTGCTGCATTCAGAACAGTAAAGATAAATAAATTTAAGTGAAATAATTTAAATAAAATATATTAAATATAATAATTCAAAAATAGACTAAATGCCAAGAGAAAACTGACGATATAAAGTGTAGCGCATTTTTTGTGCCCTTTTATCAGTCAATAATCTAAAAAAAGGAGGTGTTTAGGGCTTTCATATAGTAACTTGGTGTAACGCTTTTATCAGTTTGTACGAAAGGAGAACCTAATGAAGAAAGGCTTTTTTAGAAGGCTGACGAGTCTTGGCTTGTCAGCAGCACTGGCGTTTACTTCGGCGGTGACAAGCGGACCGACTATAGAAGTTAAAGCGGCTCCGGTAGAACACAAAGTGACGCTTTCTTTTTTAGATGAAGAAAGTGAGCCTTATACTGCAGACCAGTTGGGATTGGAAGAATTGCCATTCCAGAATATCAGTCAGTATACGCCTGCAACAGATCCTGTATACGTACAGGTGAATGAGGCTGCGTTGACTAGGCCTGAAGCTGCTGTGTCTGCTGATTCTTTAGGCGATAATGTTTATTTGAAAGGAGAAGGCACATATACAGATAAAAGTGCAGAGCTTTATGATGATCAAGAAGCGTATACAGATTATGTAATGGCAGAATTTTCTCCTGGAGAGGATGGAGACCCATTTGCTGCGAGTACCTTCTATAGCTATAACTCGGAAACTGGTATTTACACTCTTCTGGAAGATGAGCCTGTGGAATTTGATGCTACACAGTACTATACCGTAGATTCCGAAGAGGCCTTTAATCCTGAAGGATTAAGTCCTGGTCAAGAAGCAATAGAGGGAAGTGACGTATCAAGTTACTACACAAGAAGCGGTGAAGAAGGCAGTTACGTATATACACCGTGTGGCGAGAATGCAAAGTGTACAGTAGATGGAGTTTACTATAATAAGACATCTGATGGCACTCCTGCAAGTGGCGCTAACGAAGATGCGGTATTTGATATTCCTGAAGTGCCTGAAAGAGAAGGATATACAGGTGCTTGGTCATTTACTGCTCCCACTGGCGCAGAAGAAAGTGTTGTCTATGATGATGATGAGGGAACTCTGACAATTGACGGAGAATGGCTAAATGATTCTACTGTGTATAATTCCGGTTACGAAGCAGTATTCACCGCAGAATACACAGTAATTCAGCAAAATGTTCTGACAGTAGAAGGCATGGAGTATGCTACTACTTATTCTGCTGCAACTGATACAGGAACTGTTACTGTTAATAATACAGCTGGCACTATCACTTTCACACCTAAATACAGTACAGGAAACTATCCTGGTGAGATGAACGGCAATGTAAGCTGGCATCCTAACCATACAACAGGTTATTTCCTGGCATTTAAGGCATCTGTTCCTGAAGAATATACCATAACAAGAACTTGGGAAGGTGGCGCAGAAGGAACTAAGGAACAGGTCAAAGAGTTTGCGCTTGTAAGGCCTTGGGCAAGAAATGGCGATAGGATCACATTCAAGGTTTATAATGACTCGAATGATGTAGTCCAGACTAAGACATATACTCTTAATGTTGCAGGATATGTAGGCGGACCTCTTGATGCTGATTCTGCTAATCTTCCTGCAGCAAGTCTGCTTGGCAAGTCTAGTGCTGCAGACCTTCAGAGTAATATTGCATTTACATTTGATCCTGTACCTACAAGTGAAACTAAGCTGTTCGACTATGGCGAATTCCAGGATGGTTCCTGCTATGGTGGAACAGGTACAGTTACAGGTAAATTAAAATATCAGGAAAGCTATCCTGATTGGGGTGCAGCTGATGGCGGATATTTCCTTGCGTTCCATATCAATTCTGATTACAAGTACATGAAGGGTATGGAGCTCGTTAATGACCCTCAGGCCAGGATCTATGTTGCAACATCCGATGGCGAACCTCTCGAAGAAGGAAAGACCTATGGATGGAGACAGGTAGATTACAATGACTTCGTAAATATCTGGCAGATAAAGGGCAATCCTGCCGGCAAGAAACTTGTGATCAAAAAAGTATTTGCCGATGAACTGCCTGAAGATATCGGCGATGGAGACGAGACCGGTGCACTTGCTGGCGGCGATAAGGATGTTTACTACATCTATGACCTTTCAGCACTGCAGCTTGAGAAGGTTATCAAGTTTGATGCTAACGGCGGAAGCGGCAGTATGGATATCATGCGTGAAGCTGATATGACAGAAGGTGCTACTCTTCCTGCATGCACATTTACAAATGAAGGTAAGTTTTTCACAGGCTGGGCACTGACAGAAGACGCAACAGAAGCCACAATATTAGATGAGGCAACAATTAGCTCTCTTGGTGCCAGCGCATTTGATAATGGCGTTCTCACACTCTATGCAGTATGGGAAGATTATGTAGAATACGGCCTTGTCGCTGGTGATGCTGATGAAGTGTTCGAAAAGGATAAGGACAATATTCAAAGTGGTATTACTATAAATGAAGACAAGATTACAGGTACTCTGAAGCCGATTACTGGATGGACTGCTTTTAGCAGCAAGGCAACAGAGCAATCAGGTCACTATATTTACCTTAAAGTTAATGGCAGTGAGCCTGCAAAGGTTGCTATAGTGCCTTCTTATGCTAATCCGAGTTTGGAAAATGGTGTTACTCTTGACTCAGACAGAGATATTGTTTTAAGAGTTACAAATAAGGATGAGCAAAAGGTTAAGGTTTGGTATGGAGAAGAAGAACCAAGGTTATATGACCTCTCAGGCCTTACACTTGAAGGATTTGCAGCAAGTGCAACATTTGGTTCGGGTGAGCAGGATCTGCTTGGTAAGGCACCTTCAGATCTTCAGACTGGTGTTGAAGTAACTGATGCTGCAATCACAGGAACACTGAAATATGTTTATGATTATGAGGATTTCAGTGGCAATGAGGATGAGCAGAACGGCCATTATCTTGCGCTTAATGTAGACGTTCCTAATGCTAAGTCGCTGAAGTATGGAATCAAGGGAACATATACAACAAATGCAACATCAGCAGAGCTGGAAGCAGGCCTTCTCGACAGAGAGCTTGTGATCATAGTTGATGAAGAATCACTTGCAGCTCCTTATGGCAAGCTGAATCTTGAAGTAACATATGAAGACGGCTCAGTTGAGAAGAGAGTATATGATGTTTCCGGACTGACATTAGCACCGGAGCCTGAGCCTGATTTTGAAGTAGTTAATCCTACAGTAGCTGATTTTGGATCAGTTTTTGGTAATAAGACACCTGAAGAAATTCAGAGTACTCTGACAATTACAGATGGCGAAAATGGCGCTATTGGAAACATTAGAGGCACATTGTATGAGGTTACAGGCTTCGCCGGATTTGGTAGCGCTCGTAGCTCAGGTTATTATCTGTCATTTGAGGTCCAGACAAGCGGAAAGGCACCTTCAAGTCTGGTTGCTTCATTTGAGAAGGATGGAGAAACGACAGGTATCCCTGCCGACCTTACAAATGATCCGGATAAAACAGCTCTATTCTTTATAGGTAACAAGGATGCAAGTACTCTTGTAGTTACTGCAGAATATGATGATGGCAAACCGGATGTTGTAAAGAAATATGATATTTCTGGACTGGAACTTGACGGTTTTGCTGCAAATACAATTATTCCTGAGAATACCGATTTCTTTGGCAAGACTCTGGCTGATATCCAGAGTGGTGTTGAGATTACAGACAATACAATTAGTGGAAGCCTGAAATATATTATTGACGGATGGAATCCTGGCACCTGGGGCGAAGACATGAGTAGTGGTCATTACCTCGCCCTTCATGTTGATGGAGCAACAACAGATACCGCGGTTGTAAGTGTAAGTGGAACAAGATATCCTGTAGATGCTTCTGATGGACTGATCCTCCTCTATGTAGGAAATGAAATTCCTGAAGGATCGAAGATCAGCCTTGAAAGAACATATGCAGATGAAAGTGTAGTGACAAGAGAGTATGACATCTCTGGCCTTACACTTGAGCCTAAACCTGTTGAAATTACCTTCACAGTTGACAGCGAAGATATTGAAGCAGTCAGCTACATGGAATTTGCTGACGAAGCAGCCTATGAGGAATATTTATCCGAAAACGGCGGTACTGATCTTGTACTTAATACAACTACAATATCAAGGGGCGGCGCTGGCTGGACAGCTGCAACTGAAACTTCACCTGCATTAGCTAAGGGAACATGTTATCCCGGACGCTTTGTTGTAGCTGATTTTTATATTGAATCACCGGCTTCGTATTATACATTTACAAGACTTGAAGCTGATGGCGCTGAGATTGCCGGAGAAGTAAATGGCGATTATTATTCAGGGGTCACACATTATCGTCTGGGTACACTTACAGCTGATTTCGAGGCTACTATCACAACAGCCAAGCTTCCTACGACTGCTTTGCAATTTGCGGGAGATGTCTATGACAGTGAGCATCCCGAAAAAGCAGGTTATGTGGGATACCTTAGCTCCTACAGTTCAAGCGATTACTTAAGTACCAGCTATAACAATCTGCAGTTTGAGTTGGTTAAGCCTGATACTGTAACAGAGTACAGGATGGATCCTGCTGCAACTTATGAAGTCACCAAGGGCAGCGGAGAATCTGGGAAGACAATTGACAAGGGCAGATTGAATATCAGGACTTCTCCTCCCGAATATTCATATGCGATGCTTCCGGAAGATGTAGTAAGAACTGCTGCTTTTGAAGGCGCTACTATCACCATAACAGCCAAGGTTATGTCAAGCGGCAAGCAGAAACAGAACCTCTACATGGATGTTGCCGGTGGTGCTGATGTCAAGGTTAAAGTCGGCGGAGAAGTATTAGATCCGGAGAACTGGAATAACTATGACTATGATGATTGGGGCCAGTATGCACTTGTACCTTATGGCAGGAATGCAACAGTAGAGCTGACAGCTGATACCGGATATGATCTGGGCGGTGTATATTATGTCAGCAAAGATGCTATTTCCAGCCAGCTGGAAGAGTTCTCAACTATTAGCGAACTCAGGAGCTGGGCTATCGAGAATGGTGAACTTACAGCCGGTACAACAGGCAAGGTTGTTAATAAGGTCAATGTCAGCGGCGGCAAGGCTCTTGTCAATATTTCCAATATGGACAAGTACTACTTCGTATTTGCCACTACCACATCTCGCTATGCACTTTTGGCAGATGGTAACGAAATAGCAAATGGAGCTACTATTGACGCTTATTACAATGTTCCTCAGACTATCACTTTGGTAAAAGGCGAGGCAGCTCAGAACCTTGGAACAGCAGCTACTACTATAACAGCTACTATTCCCGGTGCAACATCAGAGGCTGAGCCTGTTGATGTAACAGAGGCAGTATTTGGCGTAGCTTTATCTGATGCATACTATCAGGTATTCTCAGGCACGGCAAGTCAGGTACAGGGCAAAGAGGTTACTGTTAATATCAAGTCACTTGCTACAGAAGGCGAGGGCGAAGCTGCAAAGCCTGTATATGACTATACATTCAAGGTAAAAGTTTCCGAGCCTATAACAGGTATTGGCTTTAAGAGTACAGAGGAATTTGTACTGGCTCCCGGAACTACTAAAGTGATCGATCTTACAGTACCTGCAACAGGCTTTGATAAGAATTGCTATAAGCCTAAAGTTAGCGGCCTTGATTCAGAGTATGTTTCTGTTGCAAAGAGTGCTGATGGTAAATCACTGATACTGACAGTGGATCCTGATGATTATATTTACACTCGGGACAACCTCTACACTCTTAAACTGCTTGATAGTCATAATGTAACAACAGAACTCACAACAACAGGCATTGCCTTTACAGTAAGCACAGCTCAGGTAACAGGCGCAGACCTTAGTAAGATCAAGGCTACAGCCGGTGTTGATACTATCAAATTTGACTTCTCAGCAGTTAACGGATCGGATTCTACAGGTAAGTTTGATACCAAGACAGAAGGTCTGTATTATAGGATAACTGCAAATAACACTACTACAGGAACAGCTCTGGTTGCCGGATTTGCAAGTCATAGCGAAATCCTTGTTCCTGCAACAGCAACAAGCTATAACCTGATCCTGGTTGACAACGATAACGTAATAGCAGCAGATCCTCAGACATACACAGCCACTGTCGAACTGGTACAGCTAAAGACCGGAGGAGTGTTTGCTGTCAGCACCACCCCTTATACAAATGCTGAACTGGCAACTGTTGTAGGCGGCAAGTTTGCTACCAAGATCAGCTTCACCAAGAATAAGTCTGTTCCTAAGAAGCTCTATAATACAATGGATGAAGACTTTGTACTGGGCACTGTTAAGTACAACGCAGTAAATGGCAGCGAGATGCCCGTTCAGAGACTGTCCAAGGTAGAGATCCAGACTACAAAGGGTGAGCTTAGAGGTCAGATCACAGCCGGACAGGATCTGGGATTCCTGGCAGAGAAGGACAACGTAATAACCTTCAATCCTAGAGAATTCGGCCTTGTTGGTAAATTCAACGTTGTTGCATATGCACTTGAGCCTATGGGCAAAGAAGTTACCTGCAAGTATACTCTGAATATTGCTCAGGGTATTACAGGTGTTACAGTAACAGCTCCTTCAACTGTATATAAGACATCAGGAAAGAGCGCAACTGTTAAGGCCACTGTTACTTATACTCCTAACACCAAGCCTCTTCCTACCAAGAAGGTATCCTGGGCATTGACCAAGAATGCATATGGTACTATTCCATTTACATTAGCTGGTGTATCCATTAATAAGAAGGGTACTGTAACTATTGGTAAGAATGTAGTGATCCCTGATGATGGACTGGACTTCTACATCAAGGCTATTCCTGCAGATTATGCCGGACGTGAGAATGATGCAGCTTGTGATACAACCTATGTCAAAGTGCATGATATGAGAAATGCAGAAGCACCGGCTTATATCGAGATGGGCGACGTTGAGCTCAAGAACGGCGAAAGTTATGCTACATCAGAACTTAGCATGTGGGGCGGAATAATGCATCCTCAGGCATTTTATGCTGATATGACTCCGGTTAATGCTGAGAACGTAACGTATAAGGTATCCGGTCTTAAGGCTTATAAAGTCAATGGAAAGGTAGTTGGCTACTACGCTCCCAAGGCTAATGTAAAGAATGTGAGCATCAAGGCTACACTAAATGATGGCTCTAAGAAGAGCTATTCAGTCAAGTTTAATATCAAGTCAGATGAGAACCTTGAGCTGTATCTGGCAGATTATGATCACAGACCTATCGATATGGTAGGAGGCGCAAGCGAAGGAACATTCAATTCTGTCAATGACTATGCTTCAGGCAAGTATATGACTCTGGTTGTCAGCGGCAGGAATGGAGGTCTCATAGATCATACAGCCAAGTTTACCGGACTTAAGAAGGTATCAACAGCTACATATGATATGGATGAAGGATATCCCGGCACCATCTATACCCTTAATCCTACAGCCCATAATGCAAAGATTGTGATCAAGGATAATAAGACCGGTGAAACACAGACTATCAACCTGACTAACAGTAAGCTGGCTAAGGTATCCGCTTCCATCAAGGTTGCGGCTGTTAACTACTACGACACTTCCTATGATTCCAAGAAGGGCGTTGCTAAGCAGACCAATAAGAAGGGCACGATAATTGCAGATCTGTATTATCCTGGCCTTGATACCTATGAGGCAGCAGGCAGTGTCAACAAGGTTACATATACTGTGACCAAGTCCGGAACTGCAGTTGCAGATACCGATGTCATCATCAGTACAACAGATGCATATTTGGATGATGATCTGTTTGAACGAAACGGAGCTGTAAAAGTAGGCGAGTCAGAATACAAGATGCATACAGATGCCAAGGGACAGTTTGTTGTGGATTATGTAGACGCTGACGGAACATATCATATTCCTACTGGTAAACATAAGTTTACAGTCACACCTGTTGACGCAGAAGGTGTTGCTATAACCAAGACTGCAACAGTTACTCTTAAAGCAGCAGCTGCACCTAAGGCCAAGGTTAGCATCAAGTCCACAAGCTACAGCAAGTTTACAAGCTCTGCTGATATCAGTTTCAAGACTATGAGCAACATCGTATTCTTTGATACCGAAGCAGCAGGCGATGTTCCTGCCAAGGCAAATGCAGCATCCAGCGCATGGTTCACAGGAAAACTCCTTGGTGTCAACTCCAAGGGCGTGATCAACAAGTTTGCTACAGTATTCAGCACTACTACTCCGGTAGGCAAGCTCACCTGTGTCATGGATCCTAAGGACTATGATGCAGCTTACACAGCAAGTCCCAATAAGGGTATGCAGGGCTGGATCGAGTATCGCTGGATGAACCTGGATGGCACAACTGGAAGAGCAACAGTCAAAGTCACAGTTAAGCCTCCTAAGGGCGGACAGATCACCCCTGCTCCCGCAGGTTGATGATGTGTCAAGGCTTCTGAGATTAGACCCAAAAGCTATAAATAGCTAAAACAGAGGGCACCGGGACTACTTTGTCTTGGCGCCCTCTTAATTTGTTTCCTTTCTCATTACCTTATCATATCTCCCCATCCTGCCGATAATTAAATATATCTGTGCAATACAGCTGTTTTGATTAAGATTTTTTAAGGGTAGTGTGGAGGGATGATCATGAGAAGAAGGATATCTGTATTATTGCTGTCTATGCTAATGATCTTGTCGGCTGCTGGCTGTGCTGAGTCGGACGCACCGGATGCAGGAAGAGATGCTGCGGTGCCGGGTAATGCTCCTTCTGAGGAGGTCGCAGAGGAGGTCGCAGAGGAGATAGAAGAGGAGATAGAAGAGACTGGGGAGCCTGCCAAAGAGCAGGAAGAGCCTCTGGAAGAGGAAGCAGAAGCTGCTGAAACAGAAGAAGAGCTGGAAGAGGAAGAGGCCGAAGAGGAAGTAGAAGAAGGCAAGGTATATTATGACGACGAATTTACCAGGGCTGATGATTACGAGAAATACGGCGAGTCCGGCGATGCCGGGATGCAGGATCTCATCTGGCTGGAAGGCAAGATCACAGATTATAAGCTTTCGGAGCGCTATATGATCCTGAGCACTGATGAAGGAGACTGGCAGGTGTCCGTGGGCAGTGCAGGTACGGATTATTATTACGTTATGTGCGGCGAGCTTGTTGGCAAGAAGGTAAGAGTATTTGGTACCTATACCGGTTTTTCTAAGGACCTGGGCATGCCGACCATAGCTTTTCAGCCAAAGGAGTATTATAACTACGCTTTCAGGATAGAGACTGTGGATAACAGCTTCAGGCTGACCCAGCTGGATTACAGATTTGAAGATCCAAGGCTCGATAATGATAGGACCTACGGCAGGCTCACCTTCAAGGATTCATCCTCCTGGGACAGCAAGATGGTGGATGACAGCCTCATGTACTATACCTCTGATGATATGCCGGCCATCATTATGGGCCACGTGGAGCCTGTGACCAAGGCTTTTGACGAGATCAGCGAAGAGGATTATCTGGCTGATCTGGCATCAGAATATGTGGATTCTGCAGATGAGATCATTACCAAAGAGCCCTTTGAATTTGAAGGTTATCCTGCCCTGTGCTTTGAGAATACATGGACCGATGAAGATCTGCCTATGCCCATGAGCCTCTATTGCTATATGTTCATCGTTGATGATGAGTATTACTATTTTGGCTGCGGCGAGCCCTATCTCATAGGTGAGTCCAGTAAGCGCATTCTTCCTGCCATGCTAAAGGGTTTTAGTGTAGGAGATGAGTCTATAGCGGAATCAGCAAAAGAGGATAAGAAGGACAAGGATAAGGATAAAGACAATAAGGATAAAGAAACTAAGGATAAAGAAACAAAAGATAATAAGGATACAGCAAAGTCTGAAGAAAAAGCCTCAGAAGAAGCTCCCGCCCAGGCTCCTGCGGAACCCGCTCCCGAACCTGCTCCCGAACCTGCAGCTCCTGCCCGCGAGTTCCCCACAAGGGATGAGCTTCTGGGCAAGGTATTTTCCGAGACAGGTACCATTACCGTTACTGGCAAGAATAATGAAGGGAGCTTTTCTGATACTCAGGCCCTGCCTGACTTCCTGATGACAGCTGATATGCTGGTCAATTACAACGAAGCCACAGGCGTCACTTCCTTTAGCATGGATCAAAATGGCGAGTCCTATGCCACTACCATGAGGTTTACCTTTGGCGCCGACGGCAAGATCAGTTACACCGGCAGCATCTCCGTGGATGCACCCCAGTACACAGGAGAGGGCACAATCTACGGCAGTGAGAGATAATAATCTGTAAATATTCCTATATGTGCAACATTTTGGATCCTTTATCTGTTTTATAGATAAAGGATCCTTTTTGAGTTAAAATGTATTAGTTTATTGATGTAAGGAGTATGTATGGAACTGCAACAGTTTTTTATTGGATTATTGTTTATAGCGATCGCGCTTGTGATCTTCTATGCATCGGTGATAAAACCGGAGCTTAGTATGGCACCCAAATTCACACTATTTCTATCCCTGGTATTCGGCGCTCTGGGAGTGTGCTGCTGGGTCAGGATAGAATGGGCCGTTGCCTTTATAGGAATATGTGTATATCTCATGATGCTGGCATTTGCCCTGTCCGGAGTGATAAAGCCCTTTATCTATAGAAGGACCATTAGGGCCACTTATAAGGAACGAAAGGACAATGTACCGGTATATTCCAGGCGGGGCAGTGTATACTCAAGAGTATATATGGACTATGAGTATGACGGCGAGTCCTATCACAATTTCTCTCAGAACACTGTGGAATACAGGGACAAAAAGTTCAGGCCCGGCGAGAACTACAAGATATATGTCAATCCCGGTCACCCCGCCAATTTTGTTACCGGCATCTGGGCTTCCTTTTTTGGCTGCACATTTCTTCTGTTTTTCCTCGTAGCTATGGGCATTGGCACGTGGATGCAGTATTTTGGATGAATATCAGCTTGTCGAATAGATTACCCGGCGTACATTAGATTATCGAATAGGTCATCTACGGATACGCCGTCTATCTTTGCAGGGTATCCAATCTCGCTGTAATTCAGCCTTATCATCCTTCCGTCAGAGAGAGTGCAATCCACGTAGCTGTCCAGGTCTGAGTATACAGGCATGATCACATCCCCGGCCTTTAGCGTGATATCCTTCTCCAGGATCTCGCCCTCAGCGCTTATGAGATCGCATTTGATCTCCTTTTTGCAGCGCACGCCTTCGCCGTAGTAGTTCACATTTCGCCTTCTGTCTATGATCTCGGGATTGCCGTCTGAGCCCACTCTCCAATAGCCGTATGCACTAAAGGTGCCCAGCATGTCGCTGTGCTCTCCAAAGAGCATCCTGTCGGGATCTGTGAGCTGAGGCATGCCGCTTGCAGGGTACTCCTCGCCGTTTTCCACTTCTTCATAATGACTGCCAAAATAGCTGTCTCCCATGAATTTCAGATTGTCTTTGTTTATATCAAATACTGACCAGGTCCAGTAGTCATCCATGCCGCCTGTCTGAAGATAGAGGTAGTCTCGCTGGTCGTCAGTCCTTACATGATAGAGTCTCAGATCCTCTATTTCGCAGTAGAACCAGTCATTGGTATATTTGTAAGACTGATTGTCGATAGTAATTGTCACCCCTGTGATATAGCTGTAGTCATCGTCGTATTTTGTATCCAGTGTGACTAGTTCGTCCTTGCCATCTCCGTCTATATCCATTTTTTCTTCAAAAGGATGCCCCAGATTTTCTATATAGCCTTCAGGTGCTCCCATAGAATCTGATCTTAGAGCATCAGGCAGATATTTTTCTTCAAATATCTCGGGCTTTTCCTTGTATCCTATTACTACGTCTACGTCTCCGTCTGCAAAGGATGCCAGGGCATAGGGGGCAAAATAGAAATGTATGCCGTCAAAACCCAGGTACCAGTTGTATACGGAATATAATTCATCAGAGCCGCTTACTTCCTCAAGGCTGTAGGCATAGGTACTTAGGTTTTCTTCCAGTCCGCCAAAGGAATCCATGTACTCTTTGTCGGAGAAATTGCCGCCGTAATTAGAAATCTTATCATAGAGGATTTTGTTCAGCTCATCTTTATCAATATTGATCACATCACTAAGGGCCAGCTCCTTGCCTGTAGATACGTCATAGCTTGCAGGCTCCAGCCAGCCATTGCCGTGAGCTCCGCCCAGATATTTGAATACGTTACTGGCATAGCTTATAACAGAGGCATCTGCTCTTTTTATAAATATGCTGTTGGTATTTTCAAAAGCGCCCATGAAGTAGTCTTCCTCGTACATACCGCGGGACTCCGCCATTTCTTCTTCTGCGGCCTTTTTTCTCTCCTTGTGAGTATCCATGTATTTGCTGAATAATGCATCATACAAAAGGGGATAATCCTCTTTGGAATCTGCAGATAACAGGAGATCTTCCTCCCTTCCCTTGTAGAGCTCTGTATAGGAGCCGTCTTCATCATAATAGTCACTAAAAAAGTCTCTGACTGTTATGTAAGTAGGAAGAGGACGATCTGCATCTTCTAAGCCACCTTTGCTGTCATCGCTTTCTGCTGCTTCGCCGTCTGTACTGCCTTCTGCAGCTTCGCCATCTGCGTCGTCTTTAGATGAAGCGCCATCTGCATCACTATCTCCTGCTTCGATGCCATCTGCTTTGCCATCTTCTTCTTCGCTGTTACCAGCTGCGTCTCCGTCCTGGCTGCTATTTGCATCAGCTTTTGCTGCATCACTGCCATCTGCCGGAGCTTTTGCGCTGCAGGCTGATGTCATGGTAAGGGTGGTGATCAGAAATAATGATATCAGTTTCTTTTTCATCTAAGTCCTCCTTATGCTGTGTTTAAGTGCCCTGCTTGGGGGTGTGATTCTGATGAAATTCTAATTACTGCTCCCTGCTTGTGGTGTTTTCTCGAAGGCTTCCCACTGGTATTTACAGGAAGGATTCCATATGATCCAGGAATCTATGCCGTTGTCAGCTACTGCCTGTATCTGCGCCTTGATCTCTTCCGCGCCGTATTTTCTGTATTTCTTAAGATATGAAGCTGTAAAGCCCTGGAGCCAGGGTCTCACTGCAGCTTGTTTTCCCGTTCCTTTGGGATTGACCCTTTTTAGTTCCTCAGCTGACTTTTTCATCGCCCCATCTATGGTCTCGTAGGGGTAGAGATCCGGATGGTCCAGGCCCATGCTCCCGTCATAATAGTGGGAGGGGTATATCATGGGGGAGAGGTATTCACAGTTCATGGACAGGCTCCCATATTCCTGCCCTACGATATCCCTGTCAATATCCGAAGCTATGACTGTGCCAAAGAGGTCCAGGGACAGTGGGATATTTTCCCTGATGAGACTCTGGTGGGCTCTCCTTACAAAGCTGGAGATACCGTGGCGCTTTACATATCCGTTAATGCCGCTGTCCTCTTCCTTTAGGCCTGTGGGATATCTCACATAATCAAACTGCACTTCGTCAAAGCCTGCCTTGCCGCAGCCCGCGGCCACCTCTATCAGGTAGTCACCTGCCTCCTTGTTTCTGGGATCGATCCAGCTAAAGCCCTTGGCATCGGTATAGACAGCTCCGTTTCCGTCCTTGAGCATCCAATCGGGCTTTACCTCATCTATATAGGGATCCCTGAAAGCTACGCACCTGGCGATAGCATAGATCCCGTGCTCGTGGAGCTTGTCCATCAGCCCAGGCATATCCCTGACGAGTATATTCTCAGAGCCTGCCTCATCCACCAGGGGAGAGTCCATATCAAATACTATATTGCCTTCGTCATTCTTGACATCTATCACTACTGCATTGATATCGCATTTATCTATATGTTCTATGATCTCATCCATCATGGATGTGCTGCCTGCCACATACGCACTGACATAGATCCCGTGGATAGGCTTGTTATCATCATTTTCATTTTCGGCTGAAGCGGAAGCGTCATGTCTCTCTTGGCCTGCTTTTGTGGCACTATTACCATTTCCCGCTGCAAAGGCAGCGCCGCCTTGCCCTGCGGACAATGCCAGTATTAGAGCGATAGCAGTAAGCTGTGATGCCTTTTTGATTTTGGAGATTATATAGTTTCCTTCCGAATTTTTTATATCTATACTATACTTCTTAATCCTATTAATGAACATACTAAAAGAATGGCTCCTATATTCTTTCTGCGTCTTTCTTATAAAAAACAAACTTTACCATGGACTAATACAGAATAATAATATACAATTGCTTCTGCACAAAAAGATACATACAGAAAGGATTATAACATAATGGAACAATCAATTAGTAACTCCGGATGGCGTAATAACAAATGGATACGCGCCGCCATTCCAGCATTGCTGCTGCATTGCAGTATTGGAACAGTATATTGCTGGTCAATCTTCAGCCAGGAGGTCGCTGATTATATAGGCCATTCTAAGAGCGCTACAGAATGGGCTTTTTCCTTTGCAATATTCTTCCTTGGCATGTCAGCTGCATTCCTTGGAAATATAGTGGAAAAAGATATTCACAAGTCATCACTTATAGCAACAATCTGCTTTGCAGCCGGCATGTTTTTGACAGGTGTATTTATTCGATATGGCGGTATGCACAAGGGAAGTCCTGTAGCCTTAATAGGAATTTATCTCAGTTATGGACTCATCATGGGAATTGGTCTCGGAACCGGATATCTCTCACCGGTGAAGACTCTGATGCTCTGGTTTCAGGATCGAAAAGGACTTGCCACCGGACTTGCAGTAGCAGGTTTTGGTGCTGCCAAGGCTATTGCCAGTCCAATCATGCAGTCGATGCTCACAGGGCTTGGTGAAGGCGGAATATATAAAATGTTTATGATTCTTGCCGTTGTATACTGCGTGATGATGTTTGTCGGACACCTTCTTCTGGCCAAGCCGGCCGGATGGGTGGAGCCGCAGGATAAAAGTCAGAAACCCAAAATTATGCAGGTGTTAAAAACAAAGCCTATTACTAACTATATAGGAATATGGCTCATGTTTTATATTAATATCACCTGTGGTCTGGCTCTCATCTCTCAGGAAAAATCCATTGTTAAATGTATTGGCCTGGTAGGTGCAGCCGGAATAATATCAACTATTTCATCCTTATTCAATGCCGGTGGACGTTTGGGATTCTCTGCATGGGCAGATACTATGAAAGACAGAAATACCATATATAAGCTTATTTTTATTCTTTCCATAGCCTTTACAGCACTTGTAATGATTACCGGTGGAATTCGAAATGGAAGCGGTAATCCGATGCTCATTTTTCTTGTGCTGGCACTTATCTTTGTTGTAAATGCAGGATATGGAGGCGGATTCTCAAATGTGCCGACTCTGTTGTCTGACCATTATGGTATGGGCAGCATCAGTGCAATTCACGGCATTACACTTTCTGCCTGGGCCTTTGCCGGACTTACCGGAAACCAGGTAGCTACCTATATTGTTAATCACACCGGAGCATTCGATAAAGAAGTTGTAGATGCCCTTGGAAATGTTTCTATGGTTAATCCGGTAGGCTATCAGAATGTTTTGATCTTTACATTAGCACTGTATATCATTGCTTTTCTTTTAAGCCTTGTTCTTGTTAAAAAAACAAAGTAATTGAGAGTCATGGGGACGTAACAGATTGATCGATGTTACGTCCCCATGACTCTTTTTTAAACAGTATACGCTGAAAGGTCTTTGTTGATCTCTTTTGAATATCCGCCCAGCTTCTCGGAGACAGTGGTGATATTGTCGGTCTCGACCTTGAGCTTGCCTGCTTCCTGGAGGATGGTGTCGCTCAGGCTCAGCACTTCGTTGATGTCTGTTACCTGCTCCTTGGTGGAAGCTGCGTTTTGAGAAGCAACCTGGTCGATCTTCTCTATACCACTTGTGATGATGCGGATGCCGTCTGTAGCTTTTTCTACATCGCCGTATATGATGTCAAAAGAGCTGTTGGCGCCTTCCACGCCCTTTATGCAGGCTTCCATATCCTTGCCGGCGGCATCTGCCTTGGCATTGATATTTTCTATATTTCTGGTGATATCTTCTACCAGTGATCTGATGGTCTCTGTTGCTTCTGCGGACTGATTGGCCAGTACGCCTACCTCTGTGGCTACTATGGCAAAGCCCTTGCCTGCTTCGCCGGCTCTTGCTGCTTCAATAGAGGCATTGAGGGACAATAGATTGGTCTGGCTGGAGATGGCATTGATGGTCTCCGTGATGCCAGTGATCTCTTCTACGGATCTGGCTGTCTCTTTTATGAGGCTTGTCAGCTCGCCTATGGTGGTGTCCAGGGTATTTACATTGCGTGTCATGAGCTCCATCTCTTCTTTGCCTGTGCTGGAAGCATCCAGGGTCTCGGAGCAGAGCTTCATGACGTCGTCTGCCTTGCCCGAGAGCTCGCCGCTGGTGATAGCCAGCGCATCTGCTGCATGGGCTATGTCTTCTATGGAGCCGTTCATGCTGCCCAGGGTGCCATTTAGTCTTTCGATGGACTGGCTCTGATTCTTGTTTGCATCTGCAAGAGTATGGGATATGTCATAACAGTCATCGGCTCTGCGGTTCATGGATCCTGCTATGCCGGTGAGACTGTTTATGGTCGAGCGCATCTTTTCTTTGTAATCATTGAGACTTTCTGCAAGGGTGGTGATCTCGTTGTTGCCTTCGGGTGTGATATTGACTGTAAAGTCGCCCCTACTGATCTCGGTGATGCTCTCTGTGATCTTGGTCACAGGATTTATGGCTCCTCTGATTATGATGTATATCAGTATGGACAGGAGTAGCAGGCAGATAATGGTTGATAAGAGGGTGATCCCCACAGCATTTACTATGCTGCTTGTTATTATGGAATAGGGTACTGCGCTGACTACTGCCCAGCTGGTATCCTCTATGTCTGTGGCGGCAAACATCATTTTGCCTGCGCCGGTACTTGCAGTGGCTATCCTGCTTCCGTCTGTGGTAGAAGAGGTATCCATCCCTGAGAATACGCTGCTGAGCCCTGCAAGAACGGGATCCGAGGAGCTTGTGATGACTTCGTCTATGGCGTTCTTTTCACTGCTGGCCAGGACTTTGCCGCTGTCCTTGTTGATGATGTAATATCTGGTATCTGAAGAGATGGATTCAAAAGAATCTGTCATCTCAGTGACTTTACCAAAATTTACATCAGCGCTTAGTACCACGCCATCTCTTACCATCACAGAGCATGCCAGGCAGGTATTGCCTGTGGATGCATCCAGATAGGGATCAGATGTGAATATATCGCCATTCTTACTAAGGGCTCCTGTATACCAGACTCTGTCTGTAAAGACAAAATCAGAATCAGGGACCCATCCCGAGCCGTCCAGAAATAGATTCTCGTTGCCAAAAGCTATATAGATATCCTGAGAATCCGGATCATTTGCAGTCAGCATCAGCAGGAGATTAAGGGTATTATCGGCTGACATGCCGGGAACATTCTTGATGATGTCCGCAGTCCTTTGTACTCTTTCCTCAATCTTGCTCCACCATCCGCTGATCTCGCTGGAATAGGTGACGGACTCGCCCGCCAGCACATCATAGGTCAGTGAAGTGATATTCCTGTATTCCTGCCAGATGTTGATGGAGGTGATGAGCAGTATCACAATAGCAGCGTAGGCAATGATCTTGAAGAGCAGGGTGTTCTTCAGCGATTTACGTTTGTTCATGCCATTTTCCTTTCTTAAAGGGTGAGTGACTTTCTCTCATGTCCCCAAATGACTCGCTATTACAGGCGGAAGATTCCTACGGCCTTGGTCAGAGCGTCTGCTTCTGTGTTGATGCCTTTGCTGGCCTCGTTTACATTGTTCATGCTCTCGCCCACAGTTTCAGTGGTGGCGGATATCTCCTCAGAGTTAGCTGCATTTTCTTCTGAAGCGGCAGAGAGACTGGAGATCAGGTCATTTACGTTGGTAAAGTTTATACCCATTTCTTTGTTGACACCTGCTATATTTTTAATACGGCTGTCCATGTTGACAACAGATTCCACGATGTTTTCAAATTTCTCCTGAGTCTTCTTGACACACTCGTTCTGGATATCTACATGCTTCTTTACTTCTTCGCCCTGGTCGCTGGCAAGACCTGCAGCCTTTTGCAGCTCTTCGATCATGTGATTGATGGTCTCAGCTGACTGGGCAGACTGCTCTGCCAGATGGCTGATCTCGCTGGCTACTACGGCAAAGCCCTTGCCTGCTTCTCCTGCTCTGGCAGCTTCTATGGACGCGTTCAGAGACAGGAGGTTGGTCTGGGATGCTATGTCGGATATGAGATGTGAGGCATCGCCGATCTTGACTACGCTGTCGGATATATTCTGTACCAGTGCAAAAATGTCATCAAAGGCCTTCATGGTTTCATCTGTGGTCTCCATTAGCTCGTTTACCACCTCCATGCCTTCCTTGGTGACGCCGTCTATGCGGCTGCTCTCCTCTGCCAGTTCGTCGGAATAGGTACCGCTCTTATCTACCAGATCACTGATATCAGCCATATTTCCGGCTATGTTGGTGATGTCCTCAGCCTGCTGATTGGCAGTGGTAGCCATTTCGCCTATGGAATTATTGATCATGCTGACCTGTTCATTTGCATCATGGGCTATATCCAGGATTGACCTGCCAGAATCTGCCACCCTTTCGCTGGATGCATTGATATCGCCTATTACTGAGCGTAGATTATTGTAGAGCTTGCCTGCTGCTCTGGAGAGATCACCAATCTCGTCCCTGCCATCACTGACATCGGGAGGAGTTGTCAGATCATTGTCAGCTATGGTGCTCAGTGAATCCTTGACCTTGGTGATATTGATACGCAGATATCTGATGGTGAATATATTGAGGACGAAGCTGCCCAGGAGCACGACTATTGCTACCGCCAGCATCCATATAGCCTTCTTCTTGACTTCTTTTAGAAGTTCTGTGCCTGTTTCCTCGCCGAATACATCCAGTACATCCTCCATATCATTGAGATTGGATCTGGCCGCCTTGAAATGGCTCTCCTGTGCATCCCAGTCGATATCAGAGCTCCCTGCAAAGACGCTGTCACTGTCAGATATCCAGTCGCCAATTGAGGACTTGAATGCGGCAAGGCTCGTGTCGCACTGTATGCCGTTTACAGGATAATCATGATAGAGAAAATCATCCATGGCAAAAAGCTCTTCAAGCTTGGTGATCGCATCCTGGGTCTGAGCAGCATTGTCCTTGTAATCAGCCTCTGCCCCGTCCGGAATGCCTGCGCCTGATTCCAAGCCCGCCCTGGCCTGTGATACTGCCAGCTGTGCCTGATATATATCTCTGTCTGCTGATACCAATGTGTTGGATATCATATGAATCTCATCATAGTAGACTTCCATAGAAGTTGTAGCCATGCTCCTGAGACCCAAGGCTGCATATATGGCAAAGCCCAGAAAAATAAGATCCACAGGAACTGTGATGAGCAGGAGCTTCATAATGATTTTCAGGTTTTTCATAAAAGGCCTCCATTCCAAATGATCATTGGTCAGACAGTATCAGAACGTGTATGGATGCAGAGCACTGATATCCGATTTGTGCTTTGTACACCTGCATATATAGCGAATCCACACAATGATATATCGTCAGATTTTTCTAAATTCTTTACATTTTGTATGTTTTGTAAGATGAGACTATTTATCAGTTTCTTGCGTATGATATGGGCTATCGCCAACGTGGAAAATAACTTCTGCGGAACTACTTATTTATCTTGCAAGGGTAGACGTAATACCGTACAATTAAAGGAGGGAAAGGCAATAGAATAACAACAGAGAAGGGTTTTTGTAACCGACGGGGCACAAGGAGGGTTTTGCAAATGAGCAATAAGGTACCTACTTTATCCGGCGATGATCTCCATGCTATCCAGGAATATCTCCAGGAGCATGTTGATGATTTTTCTCTTAGAGAGATTGCTGATCGTTTTGCTATGTCTCAGGTGAAGTTCCAGAGCTTTTTTATAGATGAGTATGGCTCGTCTGTATATGCTTACCTGAGAAGTTTGTCCAAGAGCGGGGAGTGATTGGACTTGACATTGATACTATATGCTTGATTATGAGGATTGTCTTGCCTTATTATGACAGGGGACAATCCTCATTTTTGATAATTTACATGTGTTTTCGACTAGTGAACGCCGGCACATATTGACTCGGCTATTATGATGACCAAAAATTCCAGGGACAAAGATTCTAATCAAATATCAGTCGTAATAAGGACTATTGCACAGGGAATGTATAGTCCTCATAGCTATAGCGTCAGAAAAGGGCGCTCTCTTAGCGGGCTCCTAAAATCAGAAGGCATATCCATGAGCATGCCCTGCGGCGGCAGAGGCTGGTGCGGCGGCTGCAGGGTGCGCTTTGTTACAGGTGCGCCAAAGCCCTCTGCTGCAGATATGGCCGTTCTTTCTCAGGAAGATATAGACAGGGGAGTGAGACTGGCCTGCAAGGCGCTGCTGTGGGATGACTGCGAGATCGTTATAGAGCATGGTGAGGATATATATTCGCCGGATGATATGCCGGATGGAGATACTGTAAATATCGGTGCAGATGGAAGATCTGTTCAGTGTTCTGAGGCACCAATACGGGCTGCTGATAATAAGGAGCATGACGATGACATGTGGGCAGCTCATAAGTCGCCCCTTGGCCTTGCCATAGACATAGGTACTACCACTATAGCTCTTGCCATAGCAGACCTTCATAGCGGTAGGAAGCTGACTGTCCATACAGCTGCCAATTCCCAGAGGATATACGGGAGTGATGTCATATCCAGGATTGATGCAGCAAGGGAGCATGCCGTCGAGCTCTCTTGCCTTGTCAAAGAGGATATAAGGGGGCTCCTTACAAGGGCGATAGCTGGAAGCGGTATAGATCCTGCAGATATACGTATGGGCGTCGTGGCAGGCAATACCACTATGCTCCATCTCCTTAGAGGCTATGACGTATCAGGCCTTGGCCGTTACCCTTACAAAGCGGTGAGTCTGGAGAGGGAGGAACTTACTCTTAGGCAGCTCATTGGGGGCGATCTCTTAGCTGATATTCCTGTCACCATACTTCCGGGGCTTGGAGCATTTATAGGAGCCGATATAGTGGCGGGACTCTATATGATAGATCCCGGGGACAGCTTCCTGTTTTTGGATCTTGGTACCAATGGAGAGATGGCTGCGGGAAACGGTGATATTATAAGGACTACCTCTGCGGCAGCAGGCCCTGTATTTGAGGGCGGTGGCATCAGCTGCGGCTGCCCCTCGGTGCCGGGAGCCATATGCCACATAGACGATAAGGGATATACTACCATTGCGGGTGCTGAGCCTGTGGGCATCTGCGGCAGCGGTGTGCTGGAGCTGACAGCTTTCCTTCTGCAAAAGGGGATCATCGATGAGACAGGGCTTTTGTCTAAAGAGTATTTTGACACAGGTTATCACGTATGTAAGAGAGCAGGTGGAGACTCGTCAACACCTGATATAGTCTTTAGTCAGAAGGATATCAGGGCGCTGCAGCTGGGCAAGGCAGCTATCAGTACCGGAGTCAGGGCTTTGGCCTTAGAGCTTCGGGAAAAAGACGGCCTGTCGCTGAAAGGAGCGAGAATCTATATAGCAGGTGGCTTTGGATCGGGACTTGACATGACTCGCCTGTCTCCCATAGGACTGATCCCGGCGGAGATCATGGCTTCTGCCGGCGAAGTCAGATCTATAGGCAATTCTTCACTTGGGGGATGCCTTCAGTACCTTTTGGATTATAATAGGGATAAGGACGCGGCTGCCTACAGGCTCGAGAGACTTATCAGCAGGAGCTCGGAGCTGGAGCTGGCTGCCGGTCATAAATTTGAAGAACTGTATTACGAGGCTATGACTTTTGGAACTGACTGACAAACAGTCGTGAGAATTCACAGGGAGGATCAAAATGGAATGTGATAGCTGTGCTAATTATGTATATGATGAAGAGGATGAGAGCTATAGCTGCATGGTCAATCTGGATGAGGATGAGATGTATCATTTTTTGACCAGGAAGAGTAAGGCGTGCCCTTACTATCGCAGTGATGACGAGTATAAAGTAGTGCGCCACCAGATGTGAGATGCTGGTCATAGAGTGTCAAAGACTACTTTATAAAATTGCTTTCGGATCCTTAATATCATTATAGAAGACCATTTGGACGTGCGCAATTTAATCGCAGATAATAATTTGTTTATAATTACGCGTGTTTTGGTTATTAAAAGTTTAGGAAATAGAAGGGCTATGTTCATTGAAATATAGCCTTTTCTTAACTATAATCATCTTTAGACATTTCGCACAGTTAGGGTGCCTTATTTGGAGGTTATATGGATAACAAAGACAATAATAATAATCAGGGCCAGAACCAGCAGGGAGCACCGAGACAGAATCTCATGCTCATGCTCATAGCAGCCCTGATCTGCATGTTTCTCATGTCCTATGTCATGCGTTTTTTTACCAACGCATCGTCACTGGAGATCAGATACGACGAGTTCATGGAGCTTTTAGAGGACAAGCAGGTAGAGTCGGTGGAGATCACCAGTGAACAGATCAACATCACTCTGACCAAGGATGGCGTAAAGGCCATTACAAAGATGGAGGGCCATGAGAATGACGCCATAAACAGCAGGACCAAGCTCTATACAGGTATAGTCCCCGATGATCAGCTGCAGTCCAAGCTTGACAAGGCCGGGGTAAAATACAATGGCGAGGTTCCGGATTCATCAGGCTACGTTATAGGGCTCATAGTATCTTATGTACTGCCGGTAGTCCTGCTCATGTTCTTCCTCAATTTCCTCTTTAACCGTATGTCCAAGGGCTCAGGCGGCATTTTCAATGTGGGCAAGTCCAACGCCAAGGTATACGTACAGAAGGAGACCGGTGTCACCTTTAAGGATGTAGCAGGTGAGGATGAGGCCAAAGAGTCATTGGTGGAAGTGGTAGACTTCCTTCACAATCCTGCCAAGTATTCCGGTATCGGAGCCAAGCTCCCCAAGGGTGCCCTCCTGGTGGGACCTCCCGGAACGGGTAAGACCCTGCTGGCCAAGGCTGTTGCAGGTGAAGCCCACGTTCCCTTCTATTCACTGACAGGCTCGGATTTCATAGAGCTCTACGTAGGTGTAGGTGCATCCCGAGTAAGGGATCTTTTTGCAGAAGCAAATAAGAATGCCCCCTGCATCATCTTCATAGATGAGATAGATGCCATCGGACGCAGCCGTGATTCCAAGTACGGCGGGGGTAATGAAGAGCGTGAACAGACTCTGAACCAGCTCCTGTCAGAGATGGACGGTTTTGATTCCAGCAAGGGTGTACTGATCCTGGGCGCTACCAACAGACCTGAGATCCTGGACAAGGCCCTTCTTCGTCCGGGACGATTCGACAGACGTATCGTAGTAGAGAAGCCCGACCTCAAGGGCAGGGTAGAGATCCTCAAGGTACATGCCAAGGATGTCAAGATGGATGAGAGCGTGGATCTGGACGAGATCGCACTGGCTACCAGCGGCGCTGTGGGCTCTGACCTGGCCAACATGATCAACGAGGCAGCCATCAATGCAGTCAAGGGCGGCAGAGAGTTTGTATCCCAGAAGGACCTTTTGGAAGCTGTTGAACAGGTGCTGGTGGGCAAGGAAAAGAAGGACCACATCCTCTCCAAGGAGGAGCGCAAGGTGGTATCCTACCACGAAGTGGGTCATGCCCTGGTATCAGCTGTGCAGAGTAATACAGAGCCTGTACAGAAGATCACCATCGTACCCAGGACCATGGGCGCTCTGGGCTACGTGCTCCAGGTACCCGAAGAAGAAAAGAACCTTATGACCAAGGACGAGATGCATGACGAGATAGTAGTGACTCTGGGCGGCAGAGCTGCAGAAGAGATCATCTTCAACACAGTCACAAACGGTGCATCCAATGATATAGAGAAGGCTACAGAGACAGCCAGGGCCATGATCACTATGTATGGTATGAGTGACAGATTCGGTCTGATGCAGCTGGAGTCCATACAGAACAGATATCTGGATGGCAGAAGAGTCCTGAACTGCTCAGAGAGCACAGCAGCCGAGATCGACAAGGAAGTGATGCAGATGCTCTCTGACTGCTATGAAGAGGCCAAGGAGATCATAAAGGCTCATCTTCCTGCCATGGACAAGCTGGCTGAGTATCTGATCAGCAAGGAGACCATCTCCGGCAAGGAATTCATGAGGATCTACCGTGAGGTGGAGAATCTTCCCGAGCCCGGTGAAGGTGATAAGCAGCCCAGGCTCCGTATCTTTGCTACTCGCCCTGAGTCAGCAAGGGTAGGCGAAGATGTTCCTGAAGAGGGCAACAGCGAGAGAAGGACTGCAAGTCTTGATATGGAATCCACTATAAAGTCCTGGGAGAACAGTGAGGCAACACAAGCTGCAGATCAGGCGAATGGTAAGGCAGAGGCTGCTGAGCAGACTCAGGCTCCTGCTTTCGCAGAGAATGCAACCATTGATGATCAGACAGATGCAGAGACATCTGAGGGCCAGCAGCATGAGGAGGCTGCTCCTGACGAAGATCCCATGGACCTCCTGACAGGAGAAGTGCATAGTGAAAAGCCCGAGGACAGGCATGATCCCCACAGCGGCAGGTTCTCACATGTATCAGATGACAAGTTCTGATTGATAAAAGGATATGGAAGAAAACTCTCGTTTTGATGTTCAGGAAGAATTAAAAAAGCTCCCTAATAAGCCGGGAGTCTATATAATGCGTGATGTGGACGACACCATCATGTACGTTGGTAAGGCCGTGAACCTGCATAGCAGGGTCCGGTCTTATTTCCGTACTATCGTAGGGCGGGGACCCTGGATAGACAAGATGGTGGCGCAGATAGCCAGGTTTGAATACATAGTCACTGATTCAGAGCTGGAAGCCCTGGTCCTGGAGAATAATCTTATAAAGGAGAACAGGCCCCGCTACAATACCCTACTCAAGGATGACAAGACCTATCCCTATATTAAGGTAACAGTGACGGATCCATATCCCAGGATCCTCTTTTCCAGGTTGATGAAAAAGGACGGCAGCAGGTATTTTGGCCCCTTTACCAGCGCCCAGTCAGTGAAGTCTACCATAGACCTGATCAACAAGATATACGGACTACGTACCTGCAACAGGTCCCTTCCCAGAGACTTTGGCAAGGAGAGGCCCTGCCTCAACTTCCACATGAACAGGTGCTGCGGGCCCTGCACAGGCATGGTGAGTCAGGAGGAGTACAGAGAGCATATAGACAGGGCTCTGGATTTCCTTGGAGGCAATTATGCTCCTGTGATGAAAGATCTGGAAAACAGGATGCTAAAAGCCTCGGATGAAATGCAATTTGAGCAGGCTGCCAAATACAGGAATCTCCTTAATGATGTTCGGAATGTGGCCCAAAAGCAGAAGATGACAGACCAGGCCATGGATGATAAGGATATCATCGCTATCGCCTGTGATGATAACGATGCTATTATTCAGGTATTCTTTGTCAGAGATGGCAGGCTCATTGGCAGAGAACACTTCTATATGACACACGTGTCAGGCAATCCCAAGGAGGAGATCCTCCTGGACTTTGTAAAACAGTTTTATGCAGGTACCCCCTTTGTACCCAGAGAACTCATGCTCCCTGTGCGTATAGAGGATATGGAGATCATAGAGAAATGGCTCAGTACCCGCAAGGGAAGCCGCATGTATATCAAGGTTCCGGAGAGGGGCGACAAAGAAAAGCTCATGGAGCTGGCCACCGAAAACGCTAGGCTCCTCTTATCCAAGGACAAGGAGCGCATTAAGAGAGAAGAAGGCAGGACCATAGGCGCAGTCAAAGAGATCGAGCAGATACTGGGTATCAGGGGACTGTCCCGTATGGAAGCCTATGATATCTCCAATATCTCGGGCTTTGCCAATGTGGGCTCCATGGTGGTATTTGAAAAGGGTAAGGCCAAGAAGAGCGACTATCGCAAGTTCCGCATCAAATCCGTGGACGGCCCCAATGACTATGCCTGTATGAAAGAGGTCCTCACAAGGCGCCTTATGCACGGACTTGAAGAGCGCAGGGATATGGAGCGCAGGCAGATAGATGCAGACTACGGCTCTTTTACCAGGTTCCCCGATCTCATACTCATGGACGGCGGCAGAGGCCAGGTGAATATATGCCTTGATGTCCTCTCCGAGCTGGGTATAAATATCCCTGTCTGCGGCATGGTCAAGGATGATTTCCACAGGACCAGAGGCTTGTATTTTAATAATGAAGAGCTGCCCATAGACAAGAACAGCGAGGGCTTTAAGCTGATCACCAGGATACAGGATGAGGCTCACCGTTTTGCCATAGAGTATCACAGATCCCTGCGCAGCAAGGCCCAGGTGAAGTCATCCCTTGATGATATCCCGGGTGTAGGACCGGGGCGCCGCAAGATACTCATGGGCGCCTTTGAATCCATCACGGATATCAAAGAGGCCAGCCTTGATGATCTAAAGAGGGTGCCCGGTATACCTGAGAAGACAGCGCAGTCAATATATGATTTTTTCCACAAGTGAAAACGTTTTACAGCTAATCCTACCTATGATAAAGTATTATGGTATGGATTTCCGATAAAGATAATGGAGAACCGTACTACTGCTGCAATAGCCCTATGGGATATGCAGCTATGATAGATTTAGGCGTGCGCCATGGAGGATCAATATGGCAAGTGTAAAGCTTCAGACATTGGTTGATTGGATGAAACTTGATAACCTGACTCCGGATCTGGAAATAGACAAGATCAGGATCCATCAGCCCGATATCAACAGACCTGCGCTTCAGATGGCAGGATATTTTGAACACTTCGAAGCTACCAGGCTTCAGATAGTGGGATTCGTTGAATATACCTATATGATGAGCATGTCAGATGAGGTCAAGGAGAAGACCTACAGGGATTTTCTCTCTTTTGACATTCCGGCTATCATTTTCTGCAGAGAGCTGGTTCCTGACAATCTCTTCCTCAAGATAGCAAGAGAGGAGCAGGTGCCGGTATTTATGACCAAGAAGCCCACTTCTGCAGTGATGGCGGAGATCATCCGTTATCTCAATGAGAAGCTGGCTCCCTGCATCGTCATCCACGGCGTACTCATCGATATCTACGGTGAAGGCGTGCTGATCACCGGAGAAAGCGGCATCGGTAAATCAGAGGCTGCTCTGGAGCTGATCAAGAGAGGACACCGTCTGGTATCCGATGATTCGGTAGAACTGCGCAAGATAAGTGATGAGCTGTTGGTGGGCAGTGCACCGGACATCACCAGACATTTCATAGAACTGAGGGGTATCGGTATCATAGACGTAAAGACCCTCTACGGTGTATCCAGCGTCAGGGACAGCAAGGCAGTAGACCTTGTCATCAAACTGGAAGACTGGGACAAGAACAGAGAATACGACAGACTGGGACTGGAAGAGCAGTATACAGAGTATCTTGGCAACAGGATCGTCTGCCACAGGATCCCTATCAGACCCGGCAGAAACCTGGCTGTTATCTGCGAATCAGCTGCGGTTAACCACAGACAAAAGAAGATGGGCTACAATGCAGCCCAGGAGCTGTACAACCGTGTACAGAATTCGCTCAGGCACCCTGAAGATGAGGATGATGACGAGTAATAGAGCATTTACCCCGGCCCGGAGGGCAGGGGCGCAAATAAATAAAAAAGGGGAAAGATAATGAGATATGCATTTGGAGTAGACATCGGAGGAACCACAGTAAAGCTGGGTCTTCTTACACAGGATGGCAATATCCTGGATTCATGGGAGATCCCTACCAGGACAGAGGATGGGGGAGTAAATATCCTTCCTGATATCGCAGCATCTATCAGAGCCAAGATCGCTGAGAAAAACTTAAATGATAACGATATCGCAGGTGTAGGCGTAGGCGCACCCGGAGCTGTAGATGATAAGGGCGTGGTACACCAGGCAGTTAACCTTGGTTGGGGCAGGTTCTCACTTAAGGAAGAGCTTCACGCTATGGTCAAGCTTCCTGTTATGGCGGGCAATGATGCCAATGTTGCAGCCCTTGGCGAATGCTGGAAGGGCGGTGGACGCGGCCACAAGAATATGCTCATGGTCACTCTGGGCACTGGCGTAGGCGGCGGTGTCATTGTAAATGGCAAGATCGTAAACGGCGTAACAGGTTCCGGCGGCGAGATCGGACATATGCACCTGGTAGACGGTGAAGAAGAGGCCTGCGGCTGCGGCAATCATGGCTGCTTTGAGCAGTATGCTTCCGCTACAGGAGCTGTGCTTCTGGCTAACAGAGTGCTGGCAGCTTCTGACAAGGACAGCGTGCTCAGACATACTGAGATCTCTGCCAAGAATATCTTTGACGCAGCCAAGGACGGAGATGAGCTGGCATGCGAGATCGCAAAGCAGTACGGCTATTACCTGGGTAAGGGCCTTGCACTGTGCGCATCTGTTCTTAATCCTGAAGTGATCGTGCTGGGCGGCGGCGTTTCCAAGTGCGGATCCATGCTCTTTGACCTCTTAAAGCCCTCTTTTGAAGAATTTGTATTCAAGGGTTGCAAGGATACTCCTTTTGCACTGGCAGAGCTTGGCAACGAAGCAGGCATCTGCGGCGCAGCCAGGATGGTTATCGATCCGTGATTTTTCTACTTTATGACATAGAAGTGCATCCATGCACTTCTGAGCATGTCAGAATACATCCTTGTATTCATGACATAGAAGTGCATACATGCGCTTTGTATCGTACATGTGAAAGCTACTGATGAATACAAAACTTACAGAATTTCTAAATAGCAATTTCAACAAAGAGCAGGTCCTCTTTGACGAACCCATGAGCAGGCACACCACTTTTAAAGTTGGCGGGCCTGCCAAATACTTTATCAGGCCTTCAGATGCAGAGGCTCTGGCCTCTCTCATCGCTTTTCTCAAGAAGGAGAAGATCAGCTATTATGTCACAGGTAATGGCAGCAATCTCCTGGTATCTGACAAGGGCTATGACGGCGTGATCATATCTACCTCTGCCATGGATGAGGTGACAGTAGATGGCAACAGGATAGTTGCGGCAGCAGGAGCCATGAACTCAAGGATAGCGTCTGCAGCCCTGGAGCACAGCCTCTCAGGTATGGAGGCTCTCTCCGGTATCCCCGGCTCCATAGGCGGCGGAGTTACCATGAATGCCGGAGCCTATGGGAGCGAGATGAAGGACATAGTGGAGCTGGTAGAAGCCATCACTCCTGAGGGTAAGAGAGTATGCCTGTCTAATGAGCAGATGGATTTCTCCTACAGATCCAGCGCTGTGAGAAAGCTGGGGCTTATCGTAGTGAGCGTGATCCTCTGCCTGTCCATGGGAGATAGGGAGCTGATCAAAGAGGATATGGGAGACTACGCAGCAAGGCGAAGGGACAAGCAGCCTCTGGAATATCCCAGTGCAGGCTCCACTTTTAAGCGTCCTGCAGGTAACTATGCGGGCAAGCTCATAGAAGAGGCAGGCCTTAAGGGCTTTAGCGTAGGCTCAGCTGCCGTGTCTGATAAGCACGCAGGCTTTGTGATCAATAAGGGCGGTGCCAGTGCAGATGATGTATATCAGGTCATCAGACAGGTGCAGGACCGCGTAGAGGAAAAGAGCGGTATCAGGCTTGAAACAGAGGTGGTACTGCTGGGTGAATTTGAGTGATCATCCACACTTGCTGCCTCTGGTAGGGCAAAAAGGAGCATAGATGCGATTTGTTATAGTTACAGGAATGAGCGGATCAGGCAAGGCTACAGCTATACATATGCTGGAGGATGCAGGCTATTACTGCGTTGACAACCTTCCTATCTCGCTTATAGAGAAGTTTATAGAATTGATCCTGCTTCCGGACAGCGGTATCGAGAAGGTGGCGCTGGGCATGGATGTGAGAGGCGGCGAAGCTTTTCGCGATGTTCCCGCTATCATTGATAAGCTTAAGGAAAAGAATGTTCCTGTGGAGGTTCTCTTCCTGGAAGCAGGAGACAAGGTGCTGGTCAAGAGATACAAGGAATCCAGAAGGCTACATCCTCTTGCCCAGGACGGCAGGATAGAGGATGGCATAAGGAGGGAGAGAGAGATACTGTCAGGCCTTCGTGACAAGGCAAATTATGTCATAGATACCTCCAAGCTTCTCACCCGAGAGCTCAGGACTGAGCTGGATCGTATCTTTGTGGAGAATGCCAGCTACAGCAGCCTCATGATCACTATTTTGTCCTTTGGCTTTAAATACGGGATTCCTGCAGATGCAGACCTGGTCTTTGATGTCAGGTTCCTGCCTAATCCCTATTACATAGAGAATCTCCGCCCCATGACCGGCAATGACAAGCCGGTACAGGAATATGTCAAATCCTTTCCTGAATGCGGCGAGTTTGTGGACAAGCTCTCCGACATGATGCAGTTCCTGATCCCCGGATATATCAAGGAAGGCAAGTATCAGCTGGTGATAGCCATCGGATGTACCGGAGGCCAGCACAGGAGTGTTACCATTGCCAATGAGCTCTTTGCTCGTATGTATGACAAGGGCTCCTATGGACTCAGGATATCCCACAGAGATGTGGAGAGACGCAGTGCCAAGTGATAGGGGAGAACCTATGTCTTTTTCCAGAGAAGTCAAAGAAGAGCTGATGCAGCGTGACAGCAAAGCCAGGCACTGCCTGCTGGCAGGTCTTGCCGTGATCCTTAGGATGGAGGGCTGGATAGAGCTTGAAAGCGGCGGCGAGGCCGCTATCTACCTTCAGAGTGCCAATCCCTACGCTGTCAGAAAATGCTTTACAATATTAAAAAAAGCCTTTAATATAGAAAATGACGTTTTTGAGACGGAAACGGAAATACATGGAGATGGACGTATATACAGGCCTGTACTTAGAGACAGGGAACTGGTAAAGTCCGTGTTAAAGGCGCTTAAACAGCTGGATAATAAGGAGAGCCTCAGTATCCCCGAGGCTGTTGTGAGCCCTCTTTTACTTCATAATCCATGTTGCAGGAGAGCATTCCTCAGGGAGATGTTCATCTGCGTGGGATCTATCTCGGATCCCAGCAAGTCCTACCATCTGGAATATGTCTGCGACAGCAGCGCTCAGGCCGCGCAGATTATGGAAGTATTGCAGTCCTTTGATATCAGGGCCGGGATGGTACAGAGAAAGAAGTATTATGTTGTATACCTCAAGGAAGGCGAGGAGATTGTGAATCTCCTGGGCCTGATGGAAGCTCACAGGAGTCTCATGGAGCTGGAGAACATGAGGATATACAAGGATATGAGAAACAGTGTCAACCGCCGTGTTAACTGTGAAGCGGCCAATATCACCAAGACGGTGAATGCAGCCAGCAGGCAGGTGGATGACATCAGATATATAGAGAAGCATTACGGCTTCTCGAGACTTAGTGACGCTCTCAGGGATATGGCTGAAGCCAGACTGGAGCATCCGGACGCGTCACTGCAGGAGCTGGGCGGCTACCTGAATCCCCCGGTGGGAAAGTCCGGAGTTAATCATCGCCTTAGGAAACTCAGTGAACTGGCTGAATCTTTAAGAGGCGGCGCCCGCTAGACAAATGGAGGTATTTATGATCAAGAAGTTGGTAGAAATCAAGCTTCCCCACGGACTTGAGGCACGTCCTGTAGCAGAACTTGTACAGGTTGCCAGTAAGTATGAGAGCACCATTCATATCGAGTACGAGAACCGCAAGGTTAATGCAAAGTCCATTATGGGTATGATGACTTTGAATCTTGGAAACGGTGAATCCATCACCCTCCTTGCAGAGGGCGTTGACGAGCAGGAAGCTGTTGACGATATGACAGGTTTTTTAGAGGGATCTAAGACCAGCGCATAAGAGGCGGATATGACTCATCCCAGGATGCTATTCGTATATAATCCACATGCCGGAAAGGCCACAATCAGGAATCATCTCCTTGATCTGATCGATCACTTTACCAAGGCGGGCTATGAGGTAGTAGCTCACCCCACTCAGAGCAGAGGAGACGGAGAAAGTCGCGTTGCAAACAGAGGCGAGGACTACGATATGGTAGTCTGCAGCGGAGGTGACGGGACCCTGGATGAGGTCGTTTCCGGTATTTTGATGTCCGGAATTGATACCCCTATTGGATATGTTCCTGCAGGCTCTACCAATGATTTTGCCAAGTCCCTTGGCATCCCGTCATATATGCCCCGGGCTGCAGAAGTAGTCACAGGAGGCAGGGATTTTCGCTGTGACATGGGCATCATGAATGATGACTATTTTGTATACTGCGCGGCATTTGGCATCTTTACCGATATTTCTTACAGTACGGACCAGTCTCTCAAGAACATCCTGGGCCATACTGCATACCTCTTGCAGAGCGTAAGGGAGATCCAGGATATCAGGACCTACAGATTCAGGGTTACCAGCGATGAGATCTCCGTAGAGGATGATTTCATATATGGCATGGTCACCAATGCCACTCAGGTAGGCGGCATCCCAGGTATCACAGGACGTGATGTGGGCCTTGACGATGGCGAATTTGAAGTGACTCTAATAAGGCCCCCCAGGAATCCCCTGGAGCTGGCCAATCTGGCTGCTGCCCTCCTTGGAGATGGCAGCATAGATTCCGATAGGCTGATCAGCTTCAAGACCAGCCATGTCCTATTTGAGTCAGAGGACATGATACCCTGGACCAGAGACGGGGAGTTTGGCGGAGATCACAGGAGACTTGATGTTCGTATCATTCCTGCAGCTATTACTATCAAAGTACCGGATCAATAAAAGATATACAAAAAGGAGGTCAATGACCTCCTTTTTTGATGCATTTCTATACATGGATGCACTTATATGTCGTCAATACAAGGAAGTATAATGACATGCTCATAAGTGCATGGATGCACTTATATGTCTTCACTCCAAGCTATGGCGGCCCTCACAGCCCTGTGCCAGCCCTTCAATAGCTCAGCTCTCTTTGCTTCATCCATCCTTGCTTCAAACTTTCTGCCAAGCTGCCAGTTTCTCTCTACGTCTTCCTTGTCCTTCCAGTAGCCCGTGGCGATACCGGCAAGGTATGCAGCTCCAAGAGCAGTAGTCTCTATGCACTTGGGCCTGTAAGCAGTCACACCGCAGATATCACTTTGGAACTGCATGAGGAAGTTATTGGCGCTGGCACCGCCGTCTACTCTCAGCTCTTTAAGAGGGCAGGCTGCGTCTTCTTCCATGGCCTTTATCACATCTGCTGACTGATAGCAGATAGACTCCAGTGTGGCTCTTACGAAGTGCTCTTTTCTGCAGCCCCTGCTCAGGCCCACGATGGTGCCTCTGGCATAAGGGTCCCAATAGGGAGCACCCATTCCTGTAAATGCAGGTACTACATATACTCCTGCCGTATCAGCTACCATATCTGCGTATTCTTCAGATGCAGCAGAGGACTTTAGCATCCTCATCTCATCCCTGAGCCATTGTATGGATGCGCCTGCTACAAACACGCTTCCCTCAAGGGCGTATTCAGGCCTTGGACCAAGGCTGGCAGCAATAGTAGTGACAAGGCCGTGTTCTGACCTTATGGCATCACTACCTGTATTCATGAGGAGGAAGCCGCCTGTGCCGTAGGTATTCTTCACCTGTCCCGGCTCAAAGCAGTTCTGTCCAAAGAGGGCTGCCTGCTGGTCGCCCGCAGCTCCTCCTATCATGATGGGCCCGCCCAGTACGGAAGGATCGCTGTCTCCGTAGATGCAGCTGGAGGGCTTGACCTCAGGCATCATAGAGATAGGTATCTTAAAGAGTGATAGCAGTTCCTCGTCCCACTGGCACCTGTGTATATCAAAAAGCATGGTTCTGGAAGCATTGGTATAGTCTGTCACATGGATTTTGCCCTTGGTCAGGTTCCAGATCAGCCAGCTGTCCACATTGCCAAAGGCAAGCCTGCCTTCTCTTGCCATGACCTTGGCACCGTCTACATTGTCTAGTATCCACCTGATCTTGGTGGCACTAAAATATGCATCAGGGACCAGGCCTGTGCGGTCTTTTATGAGGCTGTCCCAGCCTTCCTTTTTGAGCTCTTCGATCTGATCGGCTGTACGCCTGCACTGCCACACGATGGCATTGTATATGGGTTCGCCTGTTTCTCTGTCCCATACTATGGTGGTCTCACGCTGATTGGTGATACCGATGGCAGCTATGTTGTCAGCGGTGGCACCTACGTTTGCCATGGCTTCTATGGCTACTGCCAGCTGTGAGGACCATATCTCCCTGGGATTGTGCTCTACCCAGCCGGGCTGCGGATAATACTGATTAAATTCCTTTTGGGCCATGGATACGATAAAGCCCTCTTTGTCAAAAAGGATACAACGGGAACTGGTGGTTCCCTGGTCCAGTGCCATTACATAGCTTCCGCCTGTCATATCTGCCTCCTTTATGCAATTATTTAGCAACAATGAATCTATTGCAATATCATAAGAGATTTTTATCTAATAAGAGGTAATTACCTTTTTTCTCAGGAACGATGCTCACCTGGTCCTGATTCTTGTAGCTGCCTCCGTATATATCTTCTTCGATGCTGACTACGCCCTGCATCTTAAAGCCCAGCTTTTCAAGGAGATGAACGGATACATCGTTGCCTTCCTTGACCAGGGCCTGGACCTTGTCAAAGCCCAGTACCTTTCTGCCATAGTCCAATATGGCACTGCAGCTCTCTGTGGCATAGCCCTTTCGCTGCCAGTCCACTCCTATAAAGAAGCCAAGCTCCGGCTTGTCAAAGCCGTTTCTGCTGCTAAAGCCTGCACGCCCTATGAGCTCTCCTGTGGACTTTTCTATAAGTGACCATACGCCAAAGCCCATGAAATGGTAGACCTTCTCGATATAATCATTTAGATAGCGCAGCTCATCCTCTCTGTTTGGAAAGAGCCCTTCCATATATCGGGTCATTGAAGGATCTGAATAGATATAGTAGAGACTGTCCAGGTCCTCGGGAGTGGTCTCTCTGATAATGAGTCTGTCTGTCTCAAGGATGGTCCAGGGGATCCCTGCCTCTCTCTGCCAGGCCTTTATCAGCGAATCTGCATCCAGATCGTCCACATCGCTGAATATGTATCTGCTATTTTTAAATGAAGAGCCTGACGCGGCATCTTTTATCATGCCGCAGGTGTAGAGTCCTTCGTTTTGCAAGAAACTAAGGTCAGAAGGGTCATCACAGAGAAAGAGATCTTCTTTGAACTGCTCAGGCAGAGGCTTCTTGGGCCCTGCTCCGGGAGTTTGCCCGGCCATGAGCGCATAGATATCCTGTATCCTTTGGCATGAGATGATCTCAGCCTCCAGATGATTGTCATTAAGATACCTGATCTCTTCCTGCATATTTTCCAGCTCTTCCAAAGGAGTGGAATGAAAAATAAATACTACTTTCCTTAGCATGACTCTACCTGATTACCATAAACTTCTGTCACAACTATACTAATATCATAATTTTATCACATAGGAGCGGGGATTGTTAATCATCACACACTAATGGTGCTTATTGACCGCACGTCAGAAGTGGTTTTTCTTTTTCATTACACTTCAAATGTTTTCTTGACTTTTTGCTTTCTAAAAAAGAGAATAGTAACGGGGGAAAAAAATCCCCTATGAATAATATAGTGAAAATCAGAAAGGACACAGTATGGCACAGAATCCTATTGTTACTATTACCATGGAAAACGGCGATGTTATGAAGGCAGAGCTCTATCCTGAGATTGCACCTAACACAGTTAACAACTTCATCTCCCTTATCAAAAAGGGCTTTTATGACGGCGTGATCTTTCACCGCGTCATCAAGGGCTTCATGCTCCAGGGCGGAGATCCTGACGGCACTGGTATGGGCGGCCCGGGATACAGCATAAAGGGCGAGTTTTCATCCAATGGCTTTAGCAATGAGCTAAGGCACGAGCCCGGCGTATTATCCATGGCAAGGACTATGATCCCTGACAGCGCAGGCAGTCAGTTCTTTATCATGCACAAGAACTCTCCTCATCTGGATGGAGACTATGCTGCATTTGGACAGATCACAGAGGGTATGGATGTGGTTAATGCTATTGCTGAGACAGAGACAGACTGGAGCGACAGACCTGTTAAGCCCCAGGTTATGAAGACTGTTACAGTTGAGACCTTTGGCGTGGATTATCCCGAACCCGAGAAGCTGCCTGAGAGATAAAAAGGAATTGAAATTATAGCAGCGACCGGTTCGATCCCGGTCGCCGGCAGTAATAAAATGGCTGTAAACTTAGATATTATCTGAGTTTGCAGCTTTTTCTGTTTTTCCTTAATTGGCACAATAATGTGAGATAAAGGCAAGTAATATTTGGGGCTGATTTCACTTTGGCAGAAGATAGTACAGAATTTTGCGATTAAAATTTCCAAAGCTCTTTTTTATAAATAGATTTGGAAATTTTTATTGACTTATCCGATAAGCTCCTATTACAATAGGTATATGAATAATTTCCAAATATAGATAAAAAATAGAGAATTGGAAAAATGGGAACTAAAAATGATAGGACGAATCGAAGAAAAAAGACAGTTACAGCAATTATTAGATGAAGAAGAGTCACAGTTCGTAGCTGTTTTTGGCAGAAGAAGAGTTGGAAAAACATTTCTTATAAGGGAGAGCTTTGACTATAAGTTTACTTTTCAGCATACGGGTCTTAGTAGCAATTCAATAAAGAAAAATATGAGAAAAAAGGCTCAACTAGAGGCTTTTTCAAAATCATTGTCGGAATCAGGCTATTCCACTGATAGAGAATTAAACTCTTGGTATGACGCATTTGATTGTTTGAAGGAACTTATCGGACAATCTGCAGATGGAAAAAAAGTCATATTTATTGATGAATTATCATGGATGGATACAAAAGGAAGTGAATTGGTTTCTGCACTGGAGCACTTCTGGAATGGATGGGTAACGGCACGTCAAGAAAAGGATGTAATATTGATAGTATGTGCTTCGGCAACCTATTGGATGATGGACAATATTGTAAATTCCAAAGGAGGACTGCACAATAGATTAACTGGTCAAATAAAACTTAAACCATTTACTTTGGCAGAATGTGAAGCATATTTGGAAACAAAAAAGATACTCTTTACCAGGCATCAGATTATCCAGAGTTACATGATTCTTGGAGGAGTGCCATATTATTGGAGCTTGCTTAAAAAAGGAAGAAGTTTTCCGCAGAATATTGATGAATTGTTTTTCAAGGAAGGAGCTTCGTTACAAGGCGAATATGATAACCTATATAAGGCTTTATTTAACAAACCAGATCAGTACATTAAGATAATTGAGGCTCTTTGTAGTATTAATAAAGGAATTACCAGGGATGAAATTTGCAAAAAGACAAAAATTCCCAGTTCCGGAGATCTTACAAAGAAGTTAAAGGAACTTGAAAATTGCGGGTTCATAAGGAAATATGTGCCATTTGGAGCAGAGAGTAAAAATGCTTTATATCAACTAATTGATAATTACACACTTTTTTATAATAGGTTTTTGAAAGACAATGTTTCCGATGAAAATTATTGGGAAAATTCTAGCAATTCAGGGGTATTAAATGCGTGGGCAGGAATAGCATTTGAGAGGGTGTGTCTTGAGCATGTTGCCCAGATTAAAAATGCATTAGGAATTTCCGGTGTAAAGACAGATGTGAATTCTTGGAAGTGTGATTCAGATTCCGATAAAGGATTATTAGGCTCTCAAATTGATCTTCTTATAGTTAGAAAAGATCAAGTCATCAATGTATGTGAAATGAAATATTCAGAGTCAGATTATGTACCTGATTTGGCGTTTGATAAAGCTATGCGCAGAAAAATTGCTGATTTACAGAAGGCTACAAAAACAAAATATGCTATTCACTCTACGCTAGTTACAAATTATGATGTAGAGAAGAATTCATATTATGGAAATATTCAATCAATTGTGACAGGTGATGACTTATTCAGATAATCAAATGTAGATATTTTGTTGAGCATAGCTTTATATTATTAACTGAGATAATAGTCGGATCAAGGAAAGAACTTCAGGATTTTTGTGGCTTTAAATCTGGAGATCATTTTAGGTTAAGTGTTCTTTTGCCTTTAATTAGTGCAAGAAAAATTGATTTAACTATTCCAGATAAGCCACAGAGTCCTAAACAGAGGTATTTTAGGCATGAATAATTGCTCGCATGATTCGACTTGCACGGAACATGCATGCATGTTCCGTGCAAGCTCACCATGCAAGTTGTGTATTATGATAATAACTATTCTTTCTGAATAAAAAGAGAGGACTGACAGCTAGTAATGAGTAGTACTTTATTGATAATTGAGGATGATTTAAACGTGGGGAATATGCTTCAGGAAGCGCTTGAATTAGAAGGGTATGAAGTTAATAGAGCATATTCAGGTACAGAAGCTCTTATGATTTTGGAAAAACTAAAGCCTGATTTGATCCTCTTAGATTTGATGCTTCCCGGTCTTTCTGGTGATGAATTGATTTCAAGAATTGACAACATTCCGACCATTGTTATGAGCGCAAGGTCTGATCTTGACAGTAAGATAGAGCTTTTGAAAAAAGGTGCCTGCGATTATGTGACTAAGCCCTTTGCTATCTCGGAGCTTTTAGCAAGAATAGAGGCTCACCTACGCCTGGCATCGGCAGGAAAAAGCGGAGTGAATTGTGATGATGGAGATGTAATCAGAACAGGAAATATCACTTTGGATACGAGTCTTTTGTCGGTTATTATAGGAGACAAGGAGACGAATCTCACAAGAACTGAGGCTGCAATTCTTGGTATTCTGATGCGCAATGCTGGAAGACCACTTGGAAGGAACACTATTCTTGACAGAATAAGTGATGATACACCAGATTGTACAGAAAGGTCGTTAAAACAGCACGTTAGTAATGTGAGAAAAAAGCTGCAACAGCTTGATGGCATTGACCATATTGAGGCAATTTATGGGATAGGATTCCAGTTTAATGAATCTTGACCATATCTTGACGATTTCTATACCACTTTCTTGACGAGAAGGTGGTATCTTTTTTTTATCAGATTTGCGCAGGCAATCCGAGATATCAACATATAAGTATTTTACGAGGAGAAAAAGGCGATGGAATATGTTTTTAAGGCTAATGGAATAAGCAAGAGTTACGGGAAGTTCACAGCACTTTCCGATGTGAATATGGAAATACCTAAAGGTGCAATTTATGGCTTTGTTGGGAAGAACGGAGCAGGTAAGACAACACTTATAAGAGTTATGACAGGTCTTCAGCGTCCAACGTCAGGTAGCTATGAACTTATGGGAACAAAGTTCACAGATATGAATATCTCAAAGGCCAGACGTAGAATGGGGGCAGTCGTGGAGTCACCTGCAATCTATCTGGATATGTCAGCAAGAGATAATCTTGTTCAGCAGTGTTTAATGCTGGGACTTCCTGATTATAAATGTGTCGATGAGATACTTGAAATTGTAGGTCTTACAGATACAGGGAAAAAGAAGGCAAGAAACTTTTCACTTGGTATGAGACAGCGTCTGGGAATTGGAGTAGCGCTTTGTGGAAGTCCTGATTTTGTGGTTCTTGATGAGCCTATAAATGGACTTGATCCGCAGGGAATCATCGAGGTGAGAGAGCTAATTATAAAGCTCAATAGAGAAAGAGGAATCACTTTCCTGATCTCAAGTCACATACTTGATGAACTAGCAAAGGTTGCAACTAATTATGGATTTATCGACAATGGCCACATAGTAAGACAGATGACTGCCAAGGAACTAGGTGACGAGTGTCGCAAATCTATCCGTATGAAGGTTAGTGATGTAAAGCTTCTGGCCAAGGTTATGGAAGAAAAGAGAATCGATTACAAGATTATTGATTCAAATACTGCAGATGTTTTTGCAGATCTTACATTCTCTGAGATGGCAAAGGATTTCGAAAAGGTCGGATGTAAGATCATTAATATGCAGGAGCATGATGAAAGCCTCGAGGCGTTTTATCTTTCACTTCTTGGAGGTAATGATAATGTTCAGAAATCTGTATGCTGATACTAGAAGTATATTACTTAGTCGGGCATTTCGTATTGCACTTTGGGCCATCGTGATTTATCAGGGATTCTACTTGATATTCATGAAATGCCTTTATGCCTTCATTGTTGGAACAGCATTGGATGCGGATGATATCTCCTTTGTATTTACTGGGATAGCAGCTTTTATTGTAACAGCTGCAACACTTTTTATAACTGACAGAGAGTTTTCAAACGGATGTATACGCAACAAGCTTATTTCCGGTGTGAGAAGGTCCGATGTTTTTTTATCATCAGTGTGTGGCGGAATGCTTCAGGGAGCCATATATACGATATTTGCATTCCTTATATCTGCTATCTTTACCATGTTGTTCACCGCTGGTTTTATCGATTATTCAGTGCCTGAAGTTGCTGATTACTGGCTCGTTACCACTATGACAAGTATGGCTATAGGAGCTTTTTCCACAGCGCTTGTATTGATGCTTGGAGGCAATAAACTTTGTTATGTGATAGGACTGCTTCTTGCATTCGTCATGAAAGTTTGGGACTCATTCATTCTTGATAAGCTCTATCCGGAAAAAGGGTCATGTACACTTATCGGCGCAAAGCTTGCAGTTTACAGGTTTGTTGACAAATATATCCCTTACTCATATTTGATGACGAGACCTCATTATGACTTTGGCAGCTACATTATAGGGTGCTTTGCCATGGTGATACTCTCGGTAGTGATAGGACTTATTGTTTTTAATAAAAAAGAATTGAAATAAAAAAATGAATACTATTTTTGGAGAGAAGCGAAATGATCAATTTATATAAAGCAAATATGAAAAGAATAACAGGAAACTTCATTTTTATCGGAGGATGTGTCATTGCTTTCCTGGCAACATTTGTTTTTACAGCTAACTTGATAGGGATGAGGGGACGCTTTGAAGATTTTGGTCCTGACAGAAGAATGTTTTTCATAAGCATAGCAATGATGATTTTTTTTACAATATTCGTGCCACTCTACACAAATCATGAATATCGCTACGGCGTTATCAGAAACAAGATTGCAGCTGGCTTTTCACAGAGACAGGTTTATTTCAGTCACCTTTTCGGACATCTGACTGCTCTTGTAATCATGATGGCTTCTTATCTTCTTGGGGGAATCTTGGGCGGAGCAAGAGACTTTGGGAAAATGGCTGTTCTGAGCATCGTTCTTGTTTTTGCACTTAGTGGATACATTGCAACAATGATGCTTATCAGCTTTCGAATTCTTAAAGTTGTTGTTCTTAGCATAGCCGCTTTCCTAATTCTGGAAGTCAGCTATAATGGCACAATGATTGGAAATGCACTTATAGCTTTTGTATTAAAGGGAACAGCTAAGCAGATAGGTATAGTTGTGTACAACATGACAGTGTTTGGCCAATGGTTCACAGGAACAGGGCTAGCAGACGATTACATCAATCCCGGGAGACCGCAGCAGATCATTATTTCCGCAGTGGTTATTCTGATTATGGTTTTTTTGACAGTACATGGACTTGAAAAGAGAGACCTGAAATAAGTTTTGGTGGAAGGATTGAAAAGTGAGACGATATAAAGCAATATTCTTTACGATTATTTTAGTGACTATAATTTTTATTGGCTTTCTCGCAGGAATCAGAAACACAAAGGCATTTTCGCCTGAGAGAAAAATGGAAGGAATTGAAGAGGTGGGACAGAACTTTGCAGATTTCAAGATTCCTGTAGCTGCAAGGGTCGTTGGAATTGGAGAAGCTACTCATGGAAATCGTGAGTTTCAGACAGTTAAAAGAGATGTCCTTGAAAAGGTTGTTACCGAGGGTGATGGAAGATGTATCTGCTTTGAGATGTCAGTGGGGGATGCAGCAATGCTAAATGATGCGCTTCATGATAAGGATGCAGACCTTATAGAGGCTGTTGGAAAGCAATCATATCCCATATATGATACAGAAGAAATCGCAGGTCTTCTTCAGTGGATGAGAGAATATAATGAGAATCTTTCATATGAAGAGTCCCTTATGTTTTACGGCGTTGATATACAGGGTGGATACACTGCAATCAGATATTTACAAGAGACAATCAATGCTGGAAGTGACCTCATTACTGAGGAGGAGAAGAGCTTTATTCTTCCACTTGATATTTATGACAAAGAGCAGTACGGGGGAGAACGCGATAAGTTTGTAGCTATGTCTGAGAGACTTTTTTCTATGGATGATCTAAGGTGTAAGCAGCTTGGAATGGTGGTAAGGAGCGTGGTTCTTAATATTGATGCCCCGGATTATGAACATTTTCCACAGGAGAACGATCATAACAGAGATCTAAGGATGGCGGAGAATCTTCTTGATTATTCCAAGATTGAAGAGGACAGAGGTTACAGCCAAGTTGTGATAACAGCTCACAGTGGACATACCAGAAAAGGCGGTAAGAGTGTCCTTCCCTGTGAAGATGATGAGACTATGGGAGATCAGATTGACAGACTCTTTGATGGCAGCTATTTCTGCATAGGAACCGATTTTTATGAAGGCTATGTGAACATTCATACTGCAGGAACCTTCGATGAAAACTATGAGAGGGCAGACCATTTTTATTGCAGTGATGATCCGCTGGCTTATCAGGCAAAGTATTTTGAAAATGGAATTTATTGTCTTGATTTCTCGAAAGTAACCGATGAAAATAGTAGTATATATAAAGCTCTCCACAGCTTTATTTTCTGTGGCTTTGCCGGGGAGGGATATGGAGCAATTCAGGATCTTTACAAACAGGAGCGAAGTAAGTTCGTGCCTGTCAACAGATTCGATGCGATGATTCTTTACTACGAGGTTACACCCATCGATCCAATTCATTCCTAAATATTTGATACGTTGGAGTTTTTATGAAATACCTGTTGATTGTATGCCTGATTATTATTGTGTTTTTGGTAATGAAGATTATAGCTATGCGGCTTTCCTTAAAGGAAATGAAAGAGGACTACGAGGAGAGGTCGCGGATTCACACCAACACCCTTCTTACTGTTTCAAGCAGAGACAGGCGAATCAGGCAACTGGCGTCTTCAATGAATAATACTCTTGAAAAGCTCCAGAGTGCCTATAATAGATATGAGAATGGCGATCAGGAGATAAAGAAAGCTATAACCAACATATCACATGATCTACGAACTCCATTGACAGCCATTAGCGGATATCTGGAGCTCGCACAGCGTTTGGATAAAAGTCCTGAGTTGGAAAAATATCTTTCAGTAATCCAAGGAAGAACTGACCACATGAAAAAGCTTACTGAGGAACTTTTCGAATATTCACTGATGACAGGTGGTGAGATCACAGAGGACAGGCAGGAAGTAAATATTAACAGGATGCTTGAAGATTGCCTTATGAATTATTATCCGTCTCTGAAGGCAAGAGGTATAAGCCCTGATATAGATATCACCGAGAAAAAAATAGTAAGATATCTTTATCCCACTTATGTGGAGAGGATATTAAATAATTTAATGAGTAACGCGCTTAAATACAGCGATGGAGATCTCGAGATAAAACTTTCGGATGAGGGAGTGTTAAGTTTTTCTAATTCCACTGATAAGCTTTCTAATGTTGATGTTAATAAGTTGTTCGACAGGTTCTTTACTGTGGAGACAGGAAGCAGAGAATCAACTGGTTTAGGGCTTTCCATCGTAAAACTGTTCGCAGATCGTATGGATTTGAGGCTTAATGCAACCTATGAGAATGGAAAAATCACCATTGTTTTAGATTTTTAAACAAGTGCTTTATATGCATGTTTTATTCAGTAATGAAGCGGATTTGATCCATAAGAAAGTGGTTCAGAAAGTGGTTCAAAAAATAAGACGAGACCCACACACCCCTTTCTTACTGGATTTGCACAGCTCCCTAGAGTTCGATCCCGGTCGCCGGCAGTAATGTGATGAGTCGCAAACTTAGAATTTATCTAGGTTTGCGATTTTTCGATTATATTTATGAACCACTTTTTGTACCATTATTATAGTATGCTTATCAATTGACAGATACAATTGCCTAATTTAGAACTCGTGAGTTCCAAAATGATAATAATAATTTGGCACCTGCTGGTGCCAAAATTTTGATGATTTTTATAGTGTTGATATACAGTTGAATTTGATATTCAAAATCTGTATGATGATAGTACAAACAGATGACTAGAGCAGCTGTTGCTATGAAATGTTAATCCCTACTGGCAGGGGGATACATGGAGTCTATGGGTGGGTTTAGTGTGACAACCGCGAGCCAGTTAGGTGCATGCCGAAAAGAAAACACTTATATTTTGAGGGTAAAATCATATGAGTGAAATTAAAGAAAAAAATGAATTAGATTATACATGTGGTCTCTCTGATGATGAACTAACTCAGAGATTTATTGAGTCTATTCGTATTGATGAAGAGATAAGAAAGATAAAAGGACTTCCAACATCAGGATATGATGCTGATTTAAAAAAGGCATATTTACTCTATCCGGATGGGAGGAAGGAATATGTCTGATAAGGAGAAAATCATGCTTCCAGAGGTCATGGTTTTTGTCAAGATATGATAAAGCCTTGGCCCTAGTTCCAGAGCTTGTTCGGATATGTGACATTTTACATATTTACGACAATTCAGAAAAACCATTTAGAATCTTTAAAAAGCGAAAAGATGTTTATTATCGCTGGGAGAATACTTTTTGGGATGCTGAAGCTATTAAGATGCTCACTGGTATAAGCGAATACTCAGAGTATTCAAAAAATTAAATACTGCACCAAGTTGGTGCAGAAACTAGGTTCAAAAGTGGGGTCAGAAAATAAAGTGAAACCGCCAGCCTCCTTCCTATCTGTGTTTGAGAGGCGCAGGAAAGTTCGATCCCGGTCGCCGGCAGTAATGTGTATGGCTGTAAGCTTAGATTTTATCTGAGTTTGCAGCTCTTTTTTGTATAGAAAACAAAGGGCTTGTTTTCATATAGATTCAGCGAAATTTGGGCTATTATGTGTGTGGGTAAGGACTTTTTTAGTGTTACATGGTAGGCTTAATAATAATAGTGGGATGTTTTCATAAGGCTTACTGTGTAGATGTATGCACTGCTGAAGGGGGGAATCGATATGAATAAGGAATGGTCAGAAAAAAACAAGAAAATGCAATCTCTGATTGGAAAGAAAGAGAACTTTGATGATGGTATTATCGCACTGCTTGAGCTAAGAGAAGATCTTTTTGGTCAGATAACATCAATAGTGAATACATACCCGAAAGAAGCCTTTTACCTGATGCCTTTTGCAGGAGCTAAGGGGTATCACAGCAAGACTCTGGGGTATTCCCTGTGGCATATATTCCGGATTGAGGATATAGTGGCACATACACTGATATCTCAGGATAGTCAAATCCTCTTTACAGATGAATGGCTTCGCAGGATAAACAGTCCTATCATCACCACCGGCAATGAACTGAAGGGAGAGGAAAACGCGGAGTTTTCTGCAAAACTCGATGTGAGAGCTTTGTATGATTATTGCAGGGCAGTGATGGATTCAACAAATGAGCTGCTTAAAGATCTGCAATACAAAGACTTAAAGAGGAAGTTTACTGATGATGACAGGGAAAGGATTATCGAAACCAGAACAGTTAGTAAGGATGAAGATGCATTCTGGCTGATCGATTATTGGTGCGGAAAGGATATTAAAGGACTGATTCAGATGCCTTTCTCCAGACACTGGATCATGCACGTCGAAGCAATGTGTCGTATTAAGAACGAGCTTTGTCGTAAGGCAAGGAAAGGCGTAGATCCCGTAGCATACTGTGGCCTTTCCTGTAATCATTGCTTTTTGAAAGAATGGTGTGGCGGTTGTAGGACATCCTATAATACTTGTTCCTACGCGACCTGCTGTCCTGACAGAACTTGCCCCAATGCTGCGTGCTGTAAGGAAAAAGACCTGGATGGCTGTTATGATTGTGATAATCTGGCAGGCTGTATGATAGGCTTTTATTCAAATGGAAGTGATGCAAATGCAGTGAAAGCGATGGCAATGTTCATTCGTAAGCATGGTAAGAAGGAATTGGTAGCCGTTCTTGATAATCTGCATAAGAAGTATGATTTTCAGAAGATTCAGGAAATACTTGGGTATGACCTGGATGAGGGATTAAAGCTCCTTGAAGAAAACAGCTATGGCTGATTTATGATATGATAGAAAAAGCGTAAATATTAAAGCGACACTTGAAATGCATCTATACAACACGCATAAACCCGATAAATACGAGGATCGATAATGGATTCAGCAAAGATAGTGATCAACGAAGAGCGCATCACAGCAAAGGAATATGTGGATTTCCTAAAGCGTACCGATCTTGGCTCACAGTATCCTAAGGAGCGATTTGAGGATAGAATTGCCAAACTGGTAAATAACGTGTCTATAAGCCTTGTTGCAAGGAATGAGAACGGACTTGCGGTGGGTGTGCTGTTTGGACTTACAGATTATTGCTACTGGCTATACATTACGGATCTGGGAGTGGACCGTGATTATGAGAGGCAGGGCATTGCCACCAGGCTTATGAAGAAAGCTCATGAGCTGGCAGGCGGCGAGAAAGACATTGCTGTTTATCTTATAGCAAATGACAAAGCGGTGCCTTTTTATGAGAAACTGGGAATGAAGTATGCCGATGATGTGATGCAGTACAATCATATCGATTGGACTGCATGGACCGTTGAATAAATAGATATCAAATGGCAAAAAACTCTCCATAAAAGGGAGGATGCCGGATGAGTCCCCACTCACCCGGCATTATTATGAAAAAGTTTTGTTGGTAATTGCTTCATCTGACATATATATCGTATCGAATTTCTGTGACATAAAGATGATGGGCGGTAAACGTACTCGGAATAAATTATGAACAAATTGTTAATTGGCGAAAAGATCAGAAAAATACTTGTTTTGACCTTCTATGGCTTTAGACCCTTCAGGGGAAGAACCGGGCTCCTTATAAGTCTGCCGGGGCTTGGTGATAAGAAGTTTCACCTGCAGTGGCCGGGGAGCGTAAGAGACAGAAATCATGCTCACAACTTCACAAATTGGGGCAGGCACCTGGAAGAAATAGATAAGAAGGGCGGATTTATAGATAACCAGAGCTCTTTTAAAGATATGCGATACGGCGTAAATGCCATGGACTATAATGGCTGCGGTGTGATCGCTGTTTATAATGCCCTTAATGCCCTGGGCTTAAATGAGCAGGGAAAGCCGGGTAAGCCCTATATGCCTGATCTGATCAGTATCTTTGAGAAGAACGGCATAGCCATGGCAGGAGACCTGGGAACATCCCCTTATGCTATCCTGAGATTCTTTAAGAAAAGGGGCATAGCCTGCAAAGCAGAGAGTAATAAGTTCAGACTGGAAAAGCTCTGCAAAGAACACAAGGCTGTGATCATAACCGTACTCAACAACCGTCATAAGCTGGGGGACGGTGTCCATTTCATCACAGTCACTAAGGGTAAAAAAGGAAGACTTCAGGTCCATAATATCCATGGCAAAATGAGAACCTACAAGAAGCCTGCGGATATCCTAAAAGACTGTGGCAATAATGGTCTTGGAGAAGCAATCCTGCTAATCGGAGTTTAATGAAACGGAAACTAGTCCTCTATCGTGAACTATAAGAAGATTTCTTTATTTGATAGATATAGGCCGTTAAATATTGATTATCATGTTTGTCTATTTTTCCAATAGTCAACGGATTTAAGGATCCTCTCATCTTTTAATGGGCTATAATATGGATCCTCCATTAAGTCTATTAGATTTTGTGCTCCAAGCATTTCTATGGCAATGCTGTCAAATAAATCTCCGGCCTTATCCCACTCTTTGTCTAAATCAACATGAGCGTATAAGTAACCCAGAAAAGTATAAGGTTCAGGATTATACTTTGATGCTGCTTCATAATAGATAAACAGGTTAGCATAATTGATCACTTCGTCAGATGTATGGCAGTTTTCAAAAAGATACTTATTCCATTCAACAATAATATCATCCCAAATAAATTTCTGAAATAATTCATATGCTTTATCCAAGTGTTGTTCATCTCCGTCGGGATCGAAATTATCATCAAAATAATCACATTGAAACAGATAATTGGTTATTTCATGGATACTTGATTTGTCAATCATAATGATTATCCTCTTTTCTTTTTAAAAAGCTTGTTAGGTAGTTTTGAAAAAGCTGCTTCCGCAGCTGCCATTGATTTACTATTTGGTTTGAAATGTCCGCTGTTTGAATCGTATGAGGCAATCTTTCCCCCATGAATATGTACTATGCCAGCCATGATTACTTCGGGATCTTTTCCACCTATGAGAGTGGGATGAGGGGTTGGCAAGCCATCTTTTCCATTACCGTTTCTTTTACCAACTATAATATCACCATTTTTAGCTATTACATAAGGCATATCGATTGTATTATGCTTATTGCCAATATAGTTACCGTTAATCATGTCGACGAGCTTATTTGCAGTAGGGTTTTTCTGGTAATATCCATTGTATATACCTTTTTCTTTATCTTGCTTCAGCATGCTCTTAACTACATGATATGTAGAGGAGAAAGGCTGAGATTTTCCGTATGGACCATAATCACCGCTTCCCATAGTTGTCCCCCTTTTTAATACATGAAAGCCAATCGTCATAATGATGAAAGTTAGTGTCGCGTTCATAATCACTAAACACATTAGAAGGCATTGCTCCATATACCAATACATCTTTGGGTTCAAGCTCAACAAGCATTTCCTCAAGGCCTGCCTTGAAATGATATTTATCATTCTTTGTTTGAATGCAACCATATGAACCAATGGCTACTATGCTATGCTTGGGGACACCAAGAAAAGCTATTTTTTCTGGAAGTACCTTTGTAGTGTACGTTTCTTCTGTTCCCCATCGTATATTTGGAATAACATAAAAACCATGAACCTGCGCATAGAATCCGATTGCTCTGTTGCGATAAACATTAGTGATTTGAACGGGAAGTGGAGCGTTTCTATATAGGGAAGGATCTGGTGTGATAAAAGCATTTATAGGGGCAAGTGATTTCAGCGCGGCGTCAGGATTTATTAGTATTTCAGAAAAGTTTGTGTCTTTTTCATAGAATACGACAGCGGTGTTTCTATAAATCTTGTCTTTGCTCAGCTTGGTATATGGTATAAGTCTATCTGGAATGAATATATAATCTGGAGCTTTTATTTTAGGGATTTGTAATATTCCATCTAGTTCTGCACCTTTGATCAGTTCGGGATTCATACCATCGTCGATAATTGCTTTTCTTTTTCCGGGAATCATTTTGTTAGCCCCCCTCATATGTAAGAAATTTATGATTAAATTATTTACAAAAGGAAGGAAATAAAGAAGCCACAGGTAATAGAAGTAATGTTTACGAATAGTAAATTTTCTGTGGTTTACTTTAGTTATAGGTCGTAGTAATATGGTTATATCAAAGTATAATATTTATAAAAGCAGTTAAGTTGTATTGACTATATGAATAACAATTATAGGAGAACAGAATTTATGGAAGATATAAAAGTGTTCATCGGAAGTAATATAAAGAAGGCAAGAATAAAGAAGAAAATGACACAAATGGAACTTGCTAATGACTGTTTTACAACAAATACAGTTATTAGTGCTTATGAAAATGGAAAGAAAATGCCAAGCCTTGACACAATAGCGAATATTTCTAGAGCGTTAGATGTAAGTATAGATAGTTTGTATTTTGGGTCTGAGGAAAATGCTATTATAACAAGGCCTGCAAAAAAAGGGAGAAAAATTGTCAATTGTTTCAAATACTTATTTGATCAATCTATAATAGGTTCATCTGGTAATAGGGAAGGATACTCAAAGCTATATATAACCAGATATTTAAATGCATTCAGTCGTCTATACAATAATTTGCTTGAGTATAAAAATACTATCGATCTTTACCCAGATCAAGAAGCATTTTTGGAAATGCTTCTTGAAAAGGCAGGAAACGAGATTGACAAAATAGATGATGATAAAGCTGCATCGGAACGGAGAGATAGGGAAATACAACAACTATCAATTAAGAATGCAAAGTGCCTATAGGCAGGAGCAGGGATAAAAAACAGTGAAGAAAGAAGAAATAAGCAAATTCATAAGTTTGATTCTTCGCCATAAACCAGAAGTCATTGGTATTTCGATTGATGAGCATGGTTGGGCTAACGTTGATGATTTGATTGCGGGAGTTTCTAAAACTATGCCTTTAAGCGTAGAAGAGTTGGAAGATATCGTGAAGACAGATAACAAAAATAGGTATTGTTTCAATGAAGACCATACTTTAATACGTGCCAATCAGGGTCATTCTATTCCGGTGGATGTTGAACTAAAGAAAACTGAACCACCAGAAAACCTCTACCATGGTAGCGGTAAAAAAAATGAAGAATCCATCGACGAGCAAGGATTGGTTCCCAAATCTAGATTATATGTGCATCTATCTCAAGACGTTGAAACCGCTCTAAGTGTAGGAAGACGCCATGGCACTCCGATTGTTTATAAAGTCAATAGTGGTGATATGTACCGTGCTGGAATAGAATTTTTTTTGTCTGTAAATGGTGTGTGGCTGACTAAAGAGGTTCCAGTAAAGTATTTGGAGAAAATGGGGACCCCTTTTTGATTAATCTTTTGCTTCGCAGGGTATACACAGTGAACAAAACGTTTTAAGCATAATCATGAAAATGAATTATCTTCTCAAAAGAGATTGACGCTCTGAAATATCGTAATATTATAATGTTATAACATTTAAAAAGAGCGGTATACCATCTTTGAAACAACAACTTAATACAGAAAAGAGGGGATAATTAATGAGAAGGAAATTATTAGCTCTATTCCTGGGGACTGCGCTGCTATTTGGAACCATGGCAGGCTGCGGATCTGCTGGTAAAGATGGCGCCGGTGAAGGAGAAGTGCTGGGTGCCAAGACAGGGGCGGTAGAATTTTGGAATGATAAGTTAAACAATACAGATCAGGAAGCTATAGATGAACTGATGGGCAGCATCTCATCCCTTAGCGGCGTGGACGTATCCTGCGTGGCATATCCGGACACAGCATCCTATCAGACAGCGCTTCAGCAGTCCGTGACTACTGCGGATGCTCCGGGACTATTCACCTGGTGGAGCGGACCTCAGCTCATGACTCTGGCAGGCAGCGGCAATCTGGAGGATCTGACGGATATATGGGATGAGTACGTAGTACCTAATGGGGTTGCAGATAGCGTCAAGGAATCACTGTCGCTGGATGGCAAGGTATATGCAGTGCCGTACAGTATCATCTACAACATGATCATCTATAACAAGAATGTATTTGCAGACAATGGCCTTGAGGTGCCAACGACCTTTGATGAGCTGCTTGCTGTATGCGAAGTATTAAAGTCCAAGGGGATCACACCCATTGCTCTCAAAAATGATGGATGGGCAGGCTTTATCTGGTTCCAGGCTATGCTGGCTGCTTACGACCCTGCTCTATATCAGGGCGTATGTGACGGCTCCATAGCATACACAGATGAGAAGGTCGTAAATGTAATGCATATCTGGCAGGACATGATCGAAAAGGGCTATTTCTCAGAACCCATGCAGATCTCAGATATGGACAAATCCCTGGCAAACGGCACAGTAGCCATGATGCTGGAGCCCAACTATGAATGCAAGACTCTGACAGGTGACTATGGCATGGAGCCCGAGGTGGATATGAGCGTATTTGTAGTGCCTCCCATGAATGGAGGCAAGAGCATCATCTTTTTTGAGATAGCTCCTCTGTGCGTAGCAAAGGGCAGTGATGACAAGGAAGCTGCCAAAGAGGTATTAAAGAGCTGGTATACCAAGGACAACCAGACAGTATTTACCAATGTTACAGGTTTCCTCTGCACCAGCCAGGTAGTCAGCGAAAATGCTACTGCCAATGAGATGGTAAGGCTGACTCAGGATGATAGCAAATATGAACTGATGCTGCGCTATTACGAAAATACTGATGATTCCATCAGGGATGTGGCATTGGATGAGCTTATGAAATTTGAGACAAGGGCTGCCGGTGCAGACGATATACTGCCTGTGATCCAGCAAAAGGCAGATGAAGTATTTGGCAACTAATAACTAATATACTTATTCATCTGACACGGGGGTTTTGCTGCTATCGCGAGCTGCGTGCGAGTGATCTGTAGTACGGCCCCCGTGAGTATTTATAACTGGAGGAAAAAGTGAATAATACTGCATCTGCACCTCGTCTTCGGCTGGATAATGTTCCTGTTGCCGATAGCCATATCCATAAGAAGAGATGGACTGTTATAAGGGACTATATGTATATAGCACCTGCGGTTATCCTTGTGGCGGTCTTTTTTATCAGCTCTATCCTATACACCCTGATGCTCAGCTTTAATAACTGGGATGGTGTCAATAAGATGGAATTTTGCCGGATAGATAATTATCTGGCACTATTTGGGGATAGTAATTTCATGATCTCTGTGGGTAATACTCTTATCTGGGTAGTATCTTCGCTGGTGATATCAGTGCTGCTTCCCCTGCTTTTGGCGATCATGATCACTAAGAGCTCTTTTGCCAAATTATTTACGAATTTTTTCTATTTTCCAACTGCGATATCGGCTACGGTCAGCGGCGTGATCATGGCTACACTGCTCTCTACCTATGGGATACCTTATCTGTTGGGGCAGCTGGGACATCCCGAGATGGTTAAGGACTGGCTGGCAGTGCCTTATGTTAATACCTTTGTGATGATACTCACAGGTATATGGCAGGGCATAGGACTGAACCTGGTATTGTATGTTGCTGCATTTAGAAATGTGGACCTGTCTCCCATAGAGGCAGCTATGATAGACGGAGTGGGACCTGTAAAGCTCTATACCAAAGTGGTACTGCCGCTGATAAGGCCTACTATCATAGTCATACTCCTCATGTCCCTGGTGAACAGCTTTAAAGTATTTGATGGCATCTGGGTCATGACCAAGGGCGGACCCTACAGGTCTTCGGAGACGTTGGCACTGACCATGTATGAGGAGAGCTTTATCTACAACCGCTACGGAAGAGGTGCAGCTGTAGCTATAGTGCTGACAGTGGTCATACTCATAGTGTCCTACTTTAATCTCAGGAATACATTCAGGGAAGAATAGGGGGTGAGGAATTGAAAACAGGCAAAAAAACAAAGATCATATTCAATCTGATCCTTTCTGTATTATCATTGATATGGATATCTCCTGTATTTTTTGTTTTTCTAAATGTATTTAAGACCAAACAGGAATATAACCTGGGATCCTTGTGGCTCCTTCCAAAGGGCAATAATCTCATGGCTAATCTAAAGGCGCTGGTCACAAGCAGGGTGCTTCAGTCCATGTCTGTTACTCTGCTCTATGCCCTTAGCGGAGCAGTCCTTGCAGTGATAATAGCTATGTTTGCAGCATATGGCCTGACACATTTGAATATCAGGCACAAGTTCTTCTGGTTCATAATGATATATTGCGGAACGGTTTTTCCCTTTCAGGTATATCTGATCCCAATATTTAAGGCATATCAGAAGCTTGGACTTTATAATACACGTATAGGTATGATCCTTTTTTACAGTGCCATATGCATACCTTACAGTATGTTTGTATTTAGAAATTTCTTTTTGGGGATAGATAAGGAACTGTGCGAATCAGCCAGGATAGAAGGGGCATCGGAATTTATGATCCTCTCTAGGATATTCCTTCCCATGTCCGCGGCGCCTGTATCAATAGTATTTTTGTCACAGTTTACCTGGTGCTGGAATGATCTGATGTTCGGGCTGACCTTTACCAAGTCTGCCCAGACCCGTCCTATCATGGCCAGTCTGTCCATTATGGGAGGAGGCAATCCTCCGGCGCTCTTTGTGGCATGTATCGCTTCATCGCTGCCGACGCTGATACTCTTTTTCCTGCTTAATGACAAGTTCCAAAAGGGATTTGCATACATGTCCAAATAGATAGAAATAGTATAAAAATATATGCTCTGCAGCAGCAGAGCAAGGAGGAAAATGTGAAAAATAATCTAAAGAAGACCTGGGACGTATATCTGATCCATCATAGCCATACTGACATAGGATATACAGAAAGGCAGGACAAGATCACAAGGTACCATTACGACTATATCAGGCAGGCTATAGAGCTTCTTGACAAGGCTCACAGGTCGCAGGATCCGGACTATGAGGGCTTCGTATGGCAGTGTGAGAATTACTGGCAGGTGGAGCAGTTCTATAAGATGGCAGACGAGGATCTCATTAGCAGATTTGAGGCCTATGTTGCCAGCGGGGAAATAGGACTGTCAGGCAACTATCTGAATATGACAGATCTCACTTCAGAGGCGGCTTTCGATGATGTAATGGAGGAGGTTGAAGGCTATGGCAAAAGGATTGGACATCCTATCACAGCCGGTATGAGTGCTGATATCAATGGGCTCTCCTGGGGCTATCCGGAGGTCTTGTACAGGCACGGCCTTAGATATTTCTATACTGCGCTCCATCCTCATCACGGTATGTTCCCGCTGTTTAAGAAGACCTGCCCTTACTACTGGGAGACAGAGTCAGGTGAGCGGATATTGATGTGGAACGGGGATCACTATCATGTGGGCAATGAGATGTTCCTGGTGCCTCACGCAGGCTCTGATTATACCTTCCATGATGAGTTCACGGCAGGGCTCAGGGCCAATTCCATAACAGGAAGGGATGCAGACAAGGTAGAAGAGAGGGAGATGGAGATAGCCATTACCCGTATCGGACGCTATCTTGAGAATCTGGAAAAAGAGGAATATCCCTACGACCTGGTACCCTTTATGGTATCCGGAGCTATCACTGACAATGCTCCTCCGAATCTTGAGATCACAAGAAGGGCCCACAAGTTGACTGAAGCTTTTGAGGGCAGGGTCAGATTCAGAATGGTCACTTTAGAAGACTTTTTTGCAGAAGTTAAGAAGCGCTGCAAGGATATACCTGTTTATAAAGGGGACTTCACAGACTGGTGGGCAGACGGCGTAGGCTCTACACCTGCAGCTGTCAAGGTATACCGCGATGCCGCCCGGAAATATGACCTGTGCAAAAAGCTTGATCCTAAAGGCAGGATATACAGCCGTGAGGATATGCTGCAGGCAGCCCGTGATCTCATGCTCTATGCAGAGCATACCTGGGGCTATTCCAGCAGCGTATCCCAGCCTTGGGATAGCATGGTAGAGTCCCTGGAATACAAGAAGACTGCCTATGCTACCAATGCCAATACACAGGTATCCAAGGGCCTTGATGATATCCTGGCAGAGCGGGGGGAAGTATCTGTAAGGCAGGACAAGCCTCAGCACTATATCATCATCAATCCCCACAATAGGAGGATGAAGACCAGCTGCTATCTCTATATAGAATTTTGGGAATTTGTAGACGGTGTAAGCTTTGAGCCTTCCATGCCCATAGTAGTGACTAACTCTGCTACAGGAGAAGTGTTAAAGAGCCAGGTGAAGAGAATAGCCAGAGCCACCATGGTAGAAGTTGAAGTGGATCTGGCTCCTAATGAGACTATCCATGCAGAGATACATCTGGCTGGTGAGAATGATGATATAGAAAATACTATTAGAAATCATGCTCATATAGGCGCGGACGGAATAGAAGATATATTGCAGGATCAGCGCAGAGATGAGTACAGGATAGATAGCAGCTTCTATACAATATCTATTGATGATACAAAGGGAATAAACAGCATCATTTGGAACAGGGATAATACAGAGCTTCTAAGAGCTGATTCGGATCTGGCTCCCTTCTCCGGTGTCTATGAGATCACTGATATAGATACAGATCCCTGCGATGTGAGAAGGCGCATGGGCAGGAACCGCAAGAACTGCTCTACGCACAGATACTACAGCAGGCTAAAGGGGAAAAAGATAGTAGAAGATGGCCCTGTATATACCGCTTTAGAACTTGAATATGACCTTGAAGGAACGGGAATATATACTGTATTTCTAAAAGTCTATAGGTCTCTTCCTAAGCTTGAGTTCAACGTAAGGATCCATAAGGAGAGCAAATGGGAGCCGGAGAATCTCTATATAGCACTTCCCTTTACGGCAGGTAACGATGGAGAATTCTATCTGAATAAGACAGGCTGCATCATAAGGCCCGGTATAGACCAACTGCCGGGGACCTGCCAGGATTTCTATCTCATAAGGAACGCACTGGCCTGGAAGTCGCTAGGAAAGACAGTGGCAGTCATCTCTAAGGATGTGCCCCTTGCTGCGCTGGGAGACCTAAAGGCTCGCAGGATTGAGCTCTGCAAGGCTCCTGATAAAGCCAGGAACAGTGCCATGGTTTACTCCTGGCCCATGAACAATTTTTGGGAGACCAATTTCAAGGTGGACCTGGCAGGCTTTTACGAGTTTCGCTACAGTCTGATAGTAGATGAAGGCAGCTCTGTAGCAGATGTATTCAATAGCTGTGTATGTGAGGATGAAGGGATCATAACAGGATATGCAGATTGATATGACAGGGCTATATATAGTTCTGGATGTGGGCGGCACAGGCATCAAGGCAGGCGCCTGGGATATAGGGTCAGGCAAGATGATGCGTTACAGTGAATACCCTTCCAGATCCGGAGAAAGCACAGAAGTGATATTTAGAAATTTTTATAATATCATTACAGAGCTACAGGCTGATGATGTGATCAGAGGGATTGGCTATGCCATGCCCGGGCCCTTTGATTATGAGAGGGGGATCAGCCTGATGAAGGGCCTTGGCAAATATGATGATATCTATGGCCTGTCTTTTAAAGAGGAGCTATCCCGTATAGATCCTGCTATGGCTCATATCCCAATGCTATTTCTCCATGATGTGGAAGCCTGCGCGCTGGGAAGCTATAAGAGCGGCGCGGCAGCAGGCTGTAAGAGCATCATCTGCCTCTGCCTGGGCACGGGAGCAGGTTCTGCCTTTATCAGAGATGGCAGGGTGATAAGGGATGCTGCAGAGGGCGTCCCTGCAAATGGCTGGATCTACGATACACCTTTTAAGAACAGCATCATAGACGATTATCTATCTGCCAGAGGACTGCTAAAGCTGTCTGGGGAGATCATAGGTGAAGAAGTGGACGGCCTGGAGCTTTATAACAGGTGCCTTGAAGGGGATGAAGGTGCTCTTAGCGTATACAGAGCCTTTGGACATGATGTCGCAAAAGCCATTATGCCTTTTATAGATAGCTTTAAGCCGGAGGCTCTGCTGGTTGGGGGCAAGATATCAGGAAGCTATGCTTTTTGGGGGAAAGAGTTGGAAAAAAGGCTATATACTGATAATATCAAAATAATACCTGAACCCGACACTTCAAGAGCTGCCATGCAGGGGCTGCTTGCAAAGCTGAAAGACTCGGAAGATGCTGCAAAGGTCATCTAAAACGTTATCTGCAAAATAGGATAAAAAAGAAAAGGGGACATTGCCTGATGAAACTAAACAGAGAAAAAGGAGCTGCACCCTTATATCTGCAGTTGGAAGATCTGATCAGAACAGAGATAGAAAGCGGCAAATATGTTAAAGGGGATATCCTTCCTTCTGAAAAGGAATACATGGAGAAATACGATATCTCCAGAGTGACCACCAGGCAGGCTCTCTCTGCGCTGACCCAGCAGGGCTATATCACCAGGGCAAGGGGTATAGGCACTGTGGTCTCTTATGAGAAGATAAGCGAAGCTATCTCCAATGTCATCAGCTTTACAGATGAGATGAAAAAGCATGACATCACCATGGAGACCTCCTATTGCAAAATGGAGCTCATAAGTCCCGATACCAAGACCGCGCTGGCCCTGGGGATACTAAGGACAGATAACTGCTACAGGCTGGAGAGAGTCCGCAACGTAGAGGGCAAGCCTCTGGTATATACGGTGACCTATCTCAAGAAGCTCATCGATCTTCCCCTTGACTGCAAATATTACAAGGAATCTCTCTATAAGTTTCTCCGTGATACCTACAATATCAGCATAGTCAGGGGTAATGACACCCTGGAAGCTGCTCTTCCCAGTGATAAAGTCAGGAAGATGCTGCAGATAGGTGCTGACATGCCTATTTTCATAAGGACCCGCAAGACCTTCCTGCCCAATGATGAGATATTCGAATATTCCATCTGCTACTATCCGGGCAACAGATACAAGTATTCAGTAGACTTATGATTAAAAAGCATTAGAAATAACATTAGAAAAAGCATATTAGTTTGAAATGAAACAATGTATTGTCAATTTGATCATTTTGTTTAGGGATGCATATGAATAAAATCACCAGCTATAATAATTACGATCCTGCCCCTGTCACAAGACTGGAAGGCTATGATGATCAGGCTTTTGGGGGGAGAGACAGGATAATAGAGGAATTAAAGAGCGCTATATCCGGGAAATGCAAAGATACAGGTAGAGACAATCTGATCATATCCTTTGATCTCTATCCCGGGGTATATAAAGAGGAGATTCTCTCTATGGCAAGGGAGCTTGGCGCAGATACCATCATAGATGTGGAGACCGCTGCAAAGCCCGAAAAAGTCAGGATGAAGGAATTTGAAGACTTTATAACAGACGACAGAGTCTTTGGTGTGATCTGCCACAAAAACGTACAGTCGCTCTATGACAGTGAAGCCGCAGCTCTGCTTCGTGAGAGGATAGCAAAAGAGAGGGGCCCTATCATACTTATTGGCTTTGCCACAGAGCTCTTTGCCAGGGCTGATATCCACGTATACTGCGATATGTCCAGGTGGGAGACTCAGCTCAGATACAGAAAGGGTATGCCCAATTGGAACTGCAGCAATACAGATGCTCCGTTTCTAACCAAGTACAAGATAGGCTACTTCATAGAATGGAGACTTGCTGACAGGTACAAAAGGGAGCATTTTGAGGATATGGATTATCTCATTGATTCCCATATCATGGGCGTTCCTTCTATGGTTGCGGGTGAAGCCTTCAGAGAGGCCATTAGAAAAGTGGCAGCAAGGCCATTTCGCCTGGAGCCCTATTTTGACCCCGGAGTATGGGGCGGCCACTGGATGCAGGACAAGCTGGGAGTAGGCAGGGATCAGCAGAACCTGGCCTGGTGCTTTGATGGCGTACCTGAAGAAAATGCGCTGAACCTGGGATTTGGAGATACTATAGTCCAGTTTCCTGCAATGGATATCACTCTATACTGTCCAAGACCCTTACTTGGGGAGAGAGTACATGGCAGATACGGCGCGGAATTTCCCATCAGGTTTGACTTTCTCGATACCATAGGGGGCGAAAATCTATCTCTCCAGGTCCATCCTCTGACCGAATATATCCAGGACAAATTTGGCATGCATTATACCCAGGACGAGAGCTATTACATCCTGGATGTGGATGAAGACAAGGACAATTATGTATATCTGGGAGTCAAAAAGGATGTGGACAAGGCTGCCATGGCCCGTGATCTGAGGGCGGCTGAGAAGGGCAGCATATCTTTTCCCGCAGAAAACTATGTAAATAAGGTCCCTGTGAAAAAACACGACCATCTACTCATCCCTGCAGGCACAGTGCACTGCTCAGGAGCAGGCTGCATGGTGCTGGAGATCAGCGCTACTCCCTATATATTCACCTTTAAGCTCTGGGACTGGGACAGACTGGGACTGGACGGATTGCCAAGGCCCATCCATGTGGAGCATGGCCTTAGGAATATCCAGTGGGACAGGGATACAGACTATGTATATGACCAGCTGGTGCATCAGGAAATGACAGTAGCAGAGGGCGAAGGCTACAAGGTAGAGAGGACAGGCCTTCATAGCAGAGAGCCCATAGAAGTGATGCGCTACAGCCTGGAAGCGCCTCTTGAAGTGGAATGCGATGATTCTGTGATCCAGGCCAATCTGGTAAGCGGAAGAGAAGCTGTCATAGAAAGTATAGACAACAGCTTCCCGCCTCTGACCGTACACTATGCAGAGACCTTTATCATCCCTGCATCGGTGGGAAGATTCAGATTGGTGCCATTGGCGGATGATGTGAAGGTCGTGATGGCGTCGATCAGGAAGTGAATGAATAAAGGGGAGTTTTCAATGACTTATTGAAAACTCCCCTTTGCATCAATTCGCAGCATTTTTCTTTAGCTTGGTAATGATCACCTGGAACATCACAAAAGCAAGAATTCCTGTGGTAACCCAGGCTGTTCCGTCACCTGCAACAGCCAGCTGAAAACTGCCGATCTTCATGGAGATAAAGGCTGTGGCAAATCTGGCAGCCAGCTCCATAACGCCCAGAGCCAGGGAAGTCATACTGTAGCCGCAGGATTGCATGGCATTTCTGTAGATAAAGATCATGCCTAGTGTAATATAGAAAGGAGCCGCAACATTTACATAGGCTCTGGAATAGGGCAGGTATGCGCCAAGGTCCACACCGCTGTCAAAGAAGAAGCTGATGATATAGGGCAGCATGGTAAAGGAGAGGACAGCCATCAGTACTGAATAGATGACAGATAGGAGCAGGGCGTCATTGGTGCCCTTGTGTACTCTCTCAAGATCTCCTGCTCCGTAGTTCTGACCTACATAAGCTGCCATGGTCTGGCCAATGGAAGGAAAGCCTGCAGTCATGAGATTGACCACCTTGCCTGCCGCTGTAAAACCGCCCACAGCAGTGGAACCGTATATATTGATGGATGACTGCATGACCATGGTACCGGAAGCGGTGATGCCAAACTGAAGTGCCATGGGAATGCCGATGCCCAGCTGGAGCTTAGAGTAATGGGAATCAAGTCTCCAGTCTCTTTTTTGCGGCTTAAGTATATTAACTCTTCTATAGATATATATGATGCAGAGCAGCGCAGATACGCCCTGGGACAGATCTGTGGCCAGAGCTGCGCCAAAGGTGCCCATGTGGAGACCTATGATAAAGGTCAGGTCCAGCACGATGTTCAGGAGTGCTGCTATGATCAGGAAATAGAGAGGGGTCTTGCTGTCGCCGATGGCCCTGAGGGATGATGCCAGGAGGTTGTAGGCGATAAGTGCAAGGCTGCCTGCGCAGATGGTTGAGATATAGGCGTAGGCATCATGATAGATATCATCGGGAGTGTTCATGATCCTGAGGATAGGATGCATGAGCGCCAGGGCGATGACAGTGATGACAACTGTGGATATGATGCTCAGGAGTATGGCATTGACAAAGGCCTTCCTGGTGCCATTCATATCTCCCGCGCCAAATCTCTGGCTGATGAGGACCGTATAGCCTGTGGTCATACCGTTGGCCAGGCCCATGATCATGAACATGATGGTACCTGTAGAGCCTACTGCTGCAAGCGCATTGGGGCTGACAAATCTGCCCACGATAACAGAATCCACCATGTTATAGAACTGCTGGAAGATAAAACCCAGAAAGATCGGTATCACAAATCTGATAATAATGCCCATTGGGCGCCCTGAAGTCATTGATCTGTCCATGAAGATCCTCCCTGTGCTACTTGCTCATGTTTGGTGGGTCATTAATTCATATCCGATCTTGAGTGGGCTCAGATCGTAATGAATTATGACTCTTACGTCATATCATACTCTTTATATCTCGGAATAAAAGCCCTCTGCGTAAAGTAAAAATTTTTATTTTTTTGGTATATTAAATAACAATACAGATAGCAATGATGTTGCTTTTTACAATTGCTTCGGATATTATTATGGTGAAGCAATAATGATTTTTGGTTATTATGCTGATGAATACAGCATGGAGAAAAAACGAAAATGAATACAACAGAATTGTTTGAACTGATCGCAGGTGTAGTGGGCGGCCTGGCTTTGTTCCTTTATGGAATGAACGTTATGAGCGGGGGCCTGACCAAGGCTGCAGGCGGCAGACTCGAGAGTACACTTGCCAAAGTCACCAGTAATCGCTGGCTGGCCTATTTTTTTGGCATAGCGATCACCGCGGTAGTTCAGTCCTCTTCTGCATCTACAGTCATGGTAGTCGGCCTTGTTAATTCAGGCATCATGCGTCTGGCCCAGTCTGTTAACGTGATCCTGGGTGCCAATCTTGGTACCACAGTTACAGCCTGGATCCTGTCACTAAATGGCATTGAGGGTGGTAACTTTTTTACCAATCTCTTAAAGCCCGCATCATTCACGCCTTTCCTGGCACTGGCTGGTGTGGCTCTCTTTATGTTTTCCAAATCGGAGAAAAAGAAGAATATAGGTACGGTCATGGTGGGCTTTGCAGTCCTGATGTTCGGAATGAGCATGATGAGTGAAGCTGTAGCGCCGCTTAAGGAGAATCAGGGCTTTGTTAATTTCCTCAGGAGCTTTTCCAATCCTATCATCGGCTTTGTAGTGGGCGTGGCTTTTACTATGATCATCCAGTCATCTGCAGGTACTATCGGTATCGTGCAGGCCTTTGCCGGCAAGGGCATGATGACCTACGGCATGGTGATACCTGTAGTAATGGGTGCTGAGGTTGGTACCTGTATCACAGCCATCCTATCATCTGTGGGAGCCGGTAAGAACGGTAAGAGAGCGGCTCTGATGCACCTCTACTTCAACCTCTTAAAGGCCGGTACCTTCATGGTAGGCTTCTATGCCATCAACGCTTTTGTACATTTCGCATTCCTTGATAATATGGCATCCTATGCAGGACCTGCTATCATACATACCCTGGTCAACCTGGTGGCTTCACCTCTCATGGTTCCTTTCTCGGGACTCTTTGTGGCTATGGCCCTTAAGACCATCCCCATTGACGAGAGGGAGCAGCAGGAGATGGAGGAGAATGCAGGCATCACCACTCTGGACGACAGATTCCTGGCCAATCCTCCCTTCGCTCTGGAGCAGGCAAGACTTGCTACAGTAGCCATGAAGGATATCACTGTGAGAGCTCTTTTCCAGGCTATAGAGCTGATCAAGGCCTTTGACGAAGAGAAGGCTCAGGAAGTAGAGCATATGGAAAAAGAGGTAGACCGCTACGAAGATCAGCTGGATACCTACCTGATGAAGGTCAACACCCATCATCTGGCCAACAAGGACAATCAGGTGTTGTCCATACTCCTGCATTCTATAAGTGATATTGAGCGTATTTCAGACCACGCGCTCAACATTGTGCAGGTAGTCCGCCGCATGCATGAGAATAACAGGCAGTTCTCAGCCAAGGCTCAGGAAGAGATAGATATCTTTGGAAGAGCCGTATCTGAGATTGTAGGTACCACTTTTACAGCATTTGAAAATAATGATACCAAGCTGGCTAAGTCTGTTGAACCGTTGGAAGAGGTCATAGACGGCATCCATATGGAAGTGAAGCGCCGCCATATCAGAAGGCTGCGTAAGGGCAAGTGTACTATAGATTTGGGCTTTGACCTTTCAGATATCGGTACGGATTATGAGCGTATCGCAGATCACTGCTCCAATATCGCGGTAGCCCTGATCCAGGTGGCCGAGGACGGCTTTGATACCCACGAATATCTGGAAATGGTACGTGCGGAAAAGAATCAGGCCTTCGAACAGGCTGTATACTATTTTGAAAATAAATATCGTCTTCCTAAAATGAAAAAGAGTGATCTTGAGGAAGAGGATAAGGTGGATAGCAGCTTCAGAGAAGACCATCCGGTACTCTTTGATATAAATGCCATTGATGAAGCGGTAGAGGACGAAGAAGAGCCTGCATCCCAGACAGAGGAAGAGCCCAAAAAGCCAAAGAAATCCAAGTCAAAGGGCGGCAAAAAGAAAAAGCAGAAATAAAGAATAAGTGATAAAATGGCGCCGGAAGTGATAAGTCTTTTGGCGCCACTATCGTGTATATGTTTAAGTATTCGTGCTATTGGCTAGAATGATGTAAAAGGAAGGATCAGCATGAACATCCGTAAACTATCCAGAATAGATTCTCTCATGGAGAAGAGACTGGGTGCAGCAGCATGGGCATCCATCATAGTGGAGCATAACGGCCGAAGGGTATATGAGAATAATTTTGCCATGGACAGAAAAGACAGTATCTACCGCCTCATGTCCATGACCAAGCCCGTTACTGCCCTGGCAGCCATGATACTCTATGAAAGGGGCGAACTGGACCTGCTTGCACCTGTTGCTGACTTTTTGCCTGCGTTTGCAGATTGCAAGGTGGCCAGTCCTGAGGGCGTGCGCCCGGTTGCCAGTCCCATACTGATCAGAAACCTCCTCAATATGACATCCGGCATAGTGCTGCCGGGAGATTATGGTGAAGCCGGCCAGTCCATGACCAGGTGCCACAGGGAAGTCCGCATCCAGAAGAGATCCGGTATACTCAAAAACGATATAGATGTGGTCAGTAAGTTTGCTGAAAGCTTTCTGATGTTTGATCCGGGAACAGATGTACACTATGGCCTGTCAGCTGATGTTCTGGGAGCGGTCATTGAGGCTATCACAGGTCAGAGTCTGTCGCAGTTTATGGGAGATGAGATCTTTGCAAACCTCAATATGACAGATACAGGCTTCTACATCAGAGGAGATCAGGCCTACAGACAGGCTGTGATGATGGGAAAGCCCGGTAATGGAGGCAAGGTGACCAGGGCCGATACCAGAACCCTTGAGCGCTACGGCATGGAGGATCCTGTCAGCCCTCCCTGGTACGAATCCGGAGGGATAGGCCTTTATTCCACAATGGAGGATTATGCTCATTTCTGCCAGATGCTCCTAAACAGAGGCGCTTTTCATGGCAAAGAGCTAATAGGCCGCAGGACTCACGCCTTTATGACAGGCAATCAGCTGGGGAGCGAGCTGCTTGAGAGGTATGGCAAGGCTGGTTACGGCTTTGGCAGCTATTTTAACATCCTGCTGGATCCTGCAGCAGCATCTTCATCTGCTTCTGTGGGAGCCTATGAATGCAGCGGTGAAGCTGGCACCTACTTCCTGGTAGATCCTACCGAAGATCTGGTGATCATCTACATGCAGCAGCAGGACGGCGGCGCTGACGAGGGCCTGATCAGAGCGCTTAAGCAGATTGTATATGGGACATTGTAAGAGAGCTTGCTGATATTTGTATTACATAAGAGGAAGGATCATATGAAATTACAGTCTATAGAGAAAAAAGAGGCAGGACATTTCATTACCCGTTACGACCTGCATTATGAAACTGAGGACCACGAGGCCAAGACCTATGAGATCATAAGCAGAAATCCCGATCTGACGACCGCTGACGAGCTTCATAACAACACTCCTGATGCAGTGGTGCTCATCATGGAAGATGAGGCCCATGAGAGGCTCCTCATTGACAGGGAATACAGGCTGGCAGTGGATAGCTGGATATATAATTTTCCCGCAGGCCTCATAGATCCCGGTGAGACTCCCGAAGAGGCAGCAGCCAGGGAGCTCAGGGAAGAGACCGGTCTGGAGCTGGTATCCATAGATGACAGGATTGGCAGATCCTACAGCGCAGTTGGGTTTTCTAATGAAGTAAATGTGTGCGTGGTAGGAACTGCACGTGGAGAGTTCAAAAAGAGCACTTCAAACGTTGAAGAGATAGTCCCCGGCTGGTATACCAAAGAGGAAGTGAGAGAACTTCTAAAGAAATATCCTTTTGCAGCCAGGACACAGGCATATGCCTATATGTGGTCAAGAGAATAAACGGAGAATAGAAGCTTTAATGAAGATCAATGAAGTGTTTACAGTTCCATATTACTATGATGAATTTGCCTGCAGGTGCGGAGACTGCAGGCATACTTGTTGTGTGGGGCTGGATATCAATATCAGCAGGGATGAATACTTTCGAATGATGGGTATGGAGACTTCGCCGGAGCTGAGAGATAAGCTGGACCTGGCCCTGAAAATTCTGCCTGACCCTGATCCCTATAGGTATGCCTGTATCGCTCATGATTATCACGGCGATTGCAGGCTGCTGATGCCTGATGGCTATTGCATGCTCCAGAGAGAAAGGGGCGAGGATGCTCTTAGCCTGGTATGCAGGTATTTCCCCAGGAGCCCTAGATTCATAGTGGGACCAAGGGCAGCCATGTCCCTGGGCTGTGAAGAGACTATTTACCTCTTGTGTGACGACAGAAACTATGAATATACAAGCAGAGAACTGACATTTGATCTGGATGTCAGGGAAGATACGGATGAAAACATTGATACAGACTACTTCAGTCGTATTCAGGGCGAGATCTTTGAATGCCTGGGCAGAAGGGATATATCTTTGTCAGAAAAAATATCTATTATTTCCCAGCGCTTTAATGCTCCTTCTTTTACGCCTGAGATATTAGAAAAATTCGTGGAATTAATGTCAGATGTTTATGAAGATCTGACAGACATTTGTCTGGCAACTTTAGATAATATGGAAAAGGGGCACGGCCTTGAAGATGTCCTTGGTGTCATGCCGGACTTTGATTTCTATCTATCTAAGATGATGATAAATGAAGTCTTCTACAGGCAGCTCCCTTATCTGGAAGGAGAGGTCAGAGCTTCAGAAACGGCATATATCATAAGTGCAGAAACGACGCTTTTGCTTCAGCTGATCAATAAATGCTATGAGTCTTCCATGGGAGAGGATGGCCTGATAGATATGCTTGCCCGCTTTTTCAGGTTCACTAATCAGACGCGTTTTGACCATAATATTATAGCCATGAGGAAATAAATGGATAATTATTTTGAAAGATATGACAGACTTGGAATTGAGAAGTTATTTGATGAGATTATTACTTGAGGTGACGGTAATGAATAATAAAGAGTATAAAATATTTTTTCTTGCAACACTTTTTCTCTTATTGGTTTCATCTGTTACTGCTCTCATATGCCCGGTGTTGATCAATCATTGGATTAATTTGGGGGAAAATGTTTCAGTTGGAAAACTTACAATACTATTATTGATTCTCTTGGCGTCTGCTGTTCTTCAGCTAACAATTACATATCTGCGTGAGAGATATGCCAGGCAGTACAATGTTAACAATTTTAAAAAACTGCTTAGAAAACTATTTGATACCAATTATGATTACATTCAAAAGAATGGAATGACTAATTTAATAGAACTGATTCAAGAGGCAGTTAATAATATATATGGATTTATGACAGGTAGTTATATTGCGATATGGGGAAATGCCTTGATTGTAACCGTGCTCCTTGTAATTATGGCTTGCAATAGTATCCCGGTAGCTATTATGATGGCAGCTGTTGTACCGGTTAATTATTTAGGCTATCGATTCCTGAACAGTGAATTACGGAAACGTTCAGAAATATTGCAACGTGAATCAGCTCAGGGTTTTCAGGAAATAGTATCCTATGTAGATTCTACAGATTATGTAAAACAGTGTGGAAATCATGATATTATTATTAAACAGATGCAGCCTTCTATTGATCGTATGTATAAAGCTATGGCTGACATCAATACTTTTGCACAGGGTATGTCTCAGGCTATTCAATCATTTAATGGCATTATTCAAACAGCCATATTGTGTGTAGTTGTTATTAATTATCTGCATACCGATTCAGCTATAATGCAGATGATCCTTATTTCTATAGTATTTCCAACATACTTTAGAAGTGTTAATGCTATAGCAGATGCAAATCTGAGTAAACAAAACTATCTTGTATCTAGCAAATTTGAGATGGAATTGGACGCTGCTAAAGAAGATACTGGAACAGAAAAAATGGATTCTGTAGAATCTGTTGAAGTGGATATTCCGATACTACGTATAGCGAATCGTATTCTTTCGGAAAATATTAACATCTCGATACAGCCGGGGGATGTTATATGGATACGCGGAGATAGCGGAAAAGGAAAGAGTACATTGGTAAAGGATCTGGTAAAGTTTCGCGTAAATGATGGAATAAAAATCAACAACATTCCTATATCACAATATTCAAATGAAAGTCTTAGACAACATATTAGTTATCTGTCTCAGAATATTCCTATAATAAATGGGACTCTGCGTGATAATATATTCCTTAATCATGCTTATAACGCTATAAGGGAAGAAAAGTTGCTAAACAGTAATATACTAGGCCCTATATTATCAAACAAAACAATGAATACACTTATCATGGATAAGGGTGCAAATTTATCAGGCGGAGAAAAGCAGAGAATTGGTGCTGCAAGACTTTTGATTGACAATTCCGATTTGTTGATCCTCGATGAAATAACAAGTAATTTAGACAAGAGAAGCGGAAGACAATTGTTAGAGCAAATATTAAGTGATAATAGAGGTAAGATGGTAGTTATTATTTCACATGATGACTTGCCTCGGGAATATGCAAATAAGGTTGTTGAGTTATAGAATAAGCGGCTGATATATCACTTAACAAGGATAAAGAAGCCCTCAAGTCATGAAGGGGAAAATCTGCTAAATCAAAGGTAATATGTACCCGGTGATTACTGAGTGCATATTATCTTTTTATATGTCTGTGAAAACTCTTCTGTTAGTTTTAGTTTCTTTTTGCAAGCTCTTATGCTATAGTCTTTAGGTAATTGTGTGAAAAACCACATTGAAAATTTCGCTAAAATGCTCAGCATTAAGGGGTAATATCTAAAAAGAGGGAAGAGGAAAGGTATGAAAAAGATTTTGAAACGCATGGCGCCGGGTCTTTTCAGCGCTGTGCTTTTTTTGGATGCATTGTGTCCATCACAGGTTTATGCAGCAGGTTATAGTCCTTATGAGACTGTCATAGAGAGTGATATGGCAGCATGGAGTGACTGCCCGGATCTGCAGGGAGATGTGCTTGAAGGTGAGGATATAGATGAAGACACACCCGTGAGCGACAGCCCTGATGAAGATCATCAGCCGTCAGATCAGGAAGTGATCGAAGGAGAGGGAGGTCAGCCTTCCAATCAGGATGGTGATCAGGATAAGGACGATTCCGAAGATTCCGGGGATATGACCGATCCCGAAGGCGGGGAGGAAAGAGGGGGCGAAGATATCACTGAACCTGATATCGCTGATCCTGATGAAGAAAAACTTCCTGAAGCAGATTCGGAAGAAGGTGACGCCATCCCTTCAAAGATATCTGCTGATGAGGCAGAGTTTGACGCTGTAAGAGGGATGGAAGATGCGGACACTGACGCGGCCCTTATGGCTGTCAGCGAAACAGATCATTCCGGTGCTTGCGGCCAGAAGGCCTCCTGGTCCTATGATAAGAGCAGCCACGTTCTGACCATCTCCGGTAGCGGAGCCATGGATGATTATAATATAACAGTTGGCGGGGGAACTGTTTCTACCGATGCTCCCTGGTTTAAATACCAAAAGGACATTACCGACGTTAAGATTTCCGATGACATCACATATATAGGCAAGGCTGCTTTTGCAGGACTTAAGACCAACCGAATGGAGTTTAGTCTTCCTTCAAAGCTGTCTTCTATGGGCACGCACGCCTTTTATTATTTTACATTCCCCAATGAAAGCAGAATGGTGATCCCGGGAAGTCTTGTTTCCATACCTGATTATGCTTTTTTTGATACAAGAGGAAACCTGAGCGAGGTTGTTTTTAATAAGGGTACAGTTACCATTGGCAATCATTCTTTTGACAGAGCCAATGTTCACAAGATAACCTGGTCAGATACCATTACTACCATTGGAGAGAGTGCTTTTGAGTTCCTGGCTACTTATCAGGATTTTGTTATTCCCAAGGGCGTCAAGAAGATTGCCAGGAATGGTTTCTATCACCTTCAGTACATAAGTACACTTACCTTTGAAGGCAATTTGCCTCAGATGGAAGAGAATGCTTTTGGTGACAATACGGTCATTGCCTACTATGACAGCAATAACAGCAGCTTCTCACAGTCTGCCAGAAATGGGGCTGCAGAGTATTTCAGAGAAGTTACCTGGAGGCCTAAGGGATATAAGATAAGCAGTAAGGCAGGAGCTAATATTACCTGGTCATATGATTCAGCCAGGAAGCGGCTGATCTTCACCGGACAGGGTGCTATGTATGATTATTCTTCAAGCAATCTGCCCGATTGGTACATCTATGCAGGCAGAGTTTCCGGTCTGACTATTGATAACAGGATCACCAGAATCGGAGACTATGCATTTTATAATATCAGCACGGAGGCCCTTGGCAGCAGTTCTTCGCCTCTTGCTTTACCGGCTAAGCTGACTGCGATAGGTAAATACGCTTTTTCCAGACTGGCCTTTAATTATGTCACCATGCCGGATAGCGTAGAGATCATAGATGAGGGTGCATTTATGTATTCTTATTTTATGACAGGTTCTGTTATGAACTTTCCTAAGGGACTTAAGAAAATCGGTGATTATGCATTCAGAGGTGCTTCGCCCAGAGATGTTACGATTGACCTGAGCAAAATAGAGTACATAGGCAGCTATGGACTAGCATTATCAGGAACAGCTTCTCATTATTGCAAGGCAAGCTTTGAATTCCCTGATAGCCTTAAGTATCTGGGAGATTATGCTATCAAAGATATAACGCCTACCGGCTCTTCGCTTAAGCTGCCTGCCGGTATGGAATACATTGGAGAGAATCCTTTTACCAACGCGGGCGCTCTGACAGGAGAACTCGTCTATCCTGCGTCTCTGACACAGGTACGCAAAAGTCTGCTTGCATCTACAGGGATAAGTTCCCTTGTACTGGGTGATAAGATATCCAAGGTAGATGAGCATGCCTTTGATAATGCTACGTCTCTTAAGAAGATAACCTTTAAGGGCGATTTTCCGAGTCTTAGCCCACGCACCTTTGCAGAGATTAAGAATAAGCTTACGATATATTATCCTTTTGATAAAGAGAGCTGGTTTAAGGGAATTGACAGCCTGATATATGACAGTAAGATTGTTGAATTTATACCTGTTGGTGAATCCGCCACAGTCAGATTCATAGGCCTTGACGGCAAGACAGTGGTAGACAGTCAGAAGGTAGCCCAGGGTGGCAAGCTGATGGATCCTGCCAGATCTCTTTCCGATGGAGATTCTATCGGAGGCTGGTATTTTGACAAAACTATTCAGTACGAAGGCAATAAGTGGAACTTTGATAATCCCGTTAAGAATGGGATGACTCTGTATGCAGGTAAGACATATTCAGGACACAGAGTGGTCTTCTATCCTGAGAATGGTGACAAGCCGGTTGTCGTATCTGTCGAAGATGGAGAAGTATTAACAGAAGATAAAGCGCCTAAATATGAAGTATCTGAGGATTATGATGGATACAGGTTTAACGGATGGTATAAGAACAAGGATAAAAACGGCGGCTACTATGATTTCTATTATCCCGTCTATCAGGATATGGCCCTCTACGCCCGCTGGGTGATATATGTGCCCCAGGTAAGCTTTAAGGATACCAGATACGACTATATACAGGACTATCATTTTCGTGCTAACAAGGGAGATACAGTCCAGAGCATGGGCAGGTCCATTGTGGATTTTTATGAAAAAGAAGGCTTTGCCAAATTCCTGGGATGGTATAAAGATGCAGAGTTTAAGTCAGCTCTTCCATCCGCTTATACAGTTACCAAAGACATAATCGTCTATGGTAAGTGGCAGCTTACAAGTCATAAAGTTACCCTCGATAAGAGGGACGGCTCTGCGCCGGTAGTTATAGATGTTCCACATGGTCAGCATCTGACTATACCTGCTCAGGTGAGAAAGGGATATACCCTCAAGGGATGGTCTCTGACTCCCGGAGGAAGTCTCCTAAGGAATGACCTCATAGAGTCGGTAACACAGGATCAAACCATCTATGCTTCGTGGGAAGTTAATCGTATAGATATTAAATATTATCTGGTTTATCCGGATGCTACAAAGGCGTATTATAAAACATATTTTCAGAATGCCGATCAGCCTATTCAGAACGAGTTTAAGACTTTGGAATCCCTGCGAGACGAATATGATTTTGATGGCTGGTATTATGATGAGAAACTGACAAAGTCCATTAAGAGCACGGATCGTATCCTTGAGAGCTGTAATATCTACGGCAAGGTCCATAGAAGGATAAAGGAAGGCTATACTCAGAATATAGTAATAAGCGGAGTGACTGATGCGCCATATACAGGATCAGCTATCACCATGCCGGGCCTGACGATCAGGGATAATGGCACCGAACTGGTTAAAGGAAGAGACTATACTGTTAAGTATACTAATAATGTTGATGTATCCACAGCCGGGACACCTGCTACCATTACCATAAGCTATAAGGGGATCTACAGAGGCAAGTCCGTTCTGCACTTTAATATCCTGCAGGCTGATATCGCTTCCCTTAAGTCGTCGGGCATCATCAGTTCCAGCTTCGAGACTACGTATCTTGCCTATAATGGCAAGGTTCAGAAGGCAGCACCTAAGATCTATATGAAGATCAAGGGTAAGAAGACGGCTCTTAAGGTGAATAAGGATTATAAACTCATTTATACTGCTGGCAATGTCAATGCTTTAGACTATGATCCTTCTGCATTTAAGGCTGCAGGTCAATACAAGATCAAAGTACAGGGAATGGGCAGATTTAAAGGCGAATTCAGCCTGGATGAGATCATAACCTCGGATAAGCTTGTGTCTAAGCTCTCTGTGTCAGGTCTTAAGAAATCCTATTCATATACCGGAGCTTATATTTATCCTGCCTTTACTGTTAAGGACGGCTCCACTGTGATTGGCAGCTATACTGTCCTGCTTACAGGAGGCTCCGGCAGCTTTGTAAGTGACAAGCTGTATTTTAAGATATCTCACAATAAGGAAGTGGGAACTGCAACTATCGTTATTACAGGTAAGGACAATTCCGGTTATGCCGGTACTAAGACACTGACCTTTAAGATAAGCGGAACACCTATTTCCAAGGCATCTATTGACGGCTTTAAGAAGAGCTATGATTATACAGGTTCTCCCGTCAGGCAGGATGGAGTCCTTTTGTATAAGTCATCAGCCTATAAGAAGAGGCATGACGCTGAAGGACTGCTCATAGAAGGCAGAGATTATACTGTTAAATACAGTGATAATATCACAGACATTGGTAAGGTGAGCGTAACTTACACTGGAATGGGCGGATACACAGGCTCAGTTACCAGGACCTACAGTATCAAGGGTAAGAGCATCAAGAAGACTGCTGTATCAGGCATTACAAACAGAAGTTACATTAAGGCTGAGATAAGGTTTGCCATTGGAGACGGCGGTCTTTCAGTCAGAGACAAATCCTCGGGAAGCATACTCAGAGGAATAGACGCGGATGCTTATGCCGCTCTTGGCAGCTCTGCCAGGAGAAACTATGACTATGTGGTCAGCTACAGCAATAACATCAATAAGGGAACTGCCGGGGTGACCATTAAGGGTGTGAATGCATATCAGGGAAGCATCAGTAAGAAGTTTAAGATAGATGCCTGTGATCTTAATGCAAACGGCAGTATCAGCTGTGATAGCGAGGTGTTTTATGCCAAGAAAGGGGCTGTGCCTTCTAAGCTGACAGTGGATGCCACGATAAACGGTAAGTCAGTTACACTTAAGAGCGGAAGTGACTTTGCAGTCAAATACAGCGCCAATAATAAAGCAGGACAATATGCAACAGTTCAGGTAAGCGGAAAGGGCAATTATAAAGGTAAGCTTAAGGCGACATATCTTGTTAAAACCCAGTCTATTTCAACCGGCCATGTTGTTCACGAAGTTCCTGCATATAAGAACAAGGCAGGTAACTTTGTCAGCAAGGTAACAGTATATGATTCCAAATGGACTAAGCTTAGCTCCGGTAAGGATTATAAAGTCGTCTATATGAAGGATGATAAGATATTAAATCCGTCCAAGGATAAGCTTTCCCAAACAGATAAATATAAGATCTGTATAGAGGGAATAGGTAACTTTAATGGCTCTACCACTATTAATGCCGACCTGGCTTACACTGTTTACAAAGGAGGACTTAACCCGCCCAAGCAGCTTTCATCCTGTAGCTTTACTATCAGGGATTACACATATACAGGCTCCGCTATATATCCCAGGAAGGATAATATAGTGGTCAAAGATAAGAATGGAACGATCCTGGATCCCAACGAATATCAGGTTGTCGGATATGAGAACAATACCGAGATCGGAACAGCCACTATCATTCTGACAAGTGATGGTTATTCGGAAAGATATATGGGCAGTTACAGACTTAAGTTCAAGATTGTTCCCAGAACGGTATCAGCTAACTCTTCTCAAGCTGCCGGTAAATAGTTAATCACTTCCCAAGCATGAAATAGGCAGGACTTGAGAATCCCATTCCTTATTTGCTGTATATGGCTATGGATGATATTGTAAAGCCGGTTAGTTTCTGTTATTATTTACTAGCAAAAAACGAGATGATCGGTATTGCGTGCTTATGCGACGTTTTTCTCGCTTTTATTGAATTTTATATAGTAAGTAATTGATAGATGATCAGGAGGTACAATATGCAATCCCGTACACATACCTGCGGTGAGCTCAGACTCAGCGACGCAGGCAAAAATGTAAAATTATCAGGCTGGTTGGAGAACTTCCGTGAAGTAGGTGCTGAGCTGGGCTTCATAGTTCTTCGTGACTTCTACGGCACTACCCAGATCGTGGTAGAGACTGCCGATATGATGAAGACCTTTAAGGCTATCAACAAGGAATCTACTATTTCTGTTGAGGGCGTAGTCAGGGAGAGAAGCTCCAAGAATACCAAGATCCCTACAGGTGAGATCGAAGTGGTTCCCGAGAAGGTGACCGTCCTTGGCAGATGCCGTTACAACGAGCTCCCCTTTGAGATCAATCACAGCAGGGAAGCAGATGAGACTGCCAGACTCAAATACAGATACCTGGATCTGAGAAATCCTGAGGTTAAGAATAATATCATTCTCAGAAGCCAGGTAATATCAGCTCTGAGAAGCTCCATGACTGAGCACGGATTTATGGAGATCACTACTCCTATCCTGACTGCATCATCTCCTGAAGGCGCAAGGGATTATCTGGTACCTGCAAGAAAGCACCCCGGCAAGTTCTATGCTCTGCCTCAGGCTCCCCAGCAGTTCAAGCAGCTGCTGATGGTATCCGGCATTGATCGTTATTTCCAGATCGCACCTTGCTTTAGAGATGAGGATGCAAGAGGAGACCGCTCTCCGGGCGAGTTCTATCAGCTGGATATGGAAATGGCTTTTGCCAGCCAGGAAGATGTATTTGAAGTACTTGAAGATGTACTTCCTCCTATCTTTGCAAAATATGGTAAATATGACAGGGCATCAGGTGCTCCTTTTAAGAGAATCCCTTACCTGGAAGCTATGGAGAAGTACGGCACAGATAAGCCTGACCTTCGTATCGATCTGACAGTCACTGATGTTACAGATATCTTCCACAACGATGCTCCTCTTGAGGGCGATGATAATGCGCTCTTCTTCGCGCCTTTCGCTGAAGGCGTGGTAAAGGCAGTTGTCATTGATAACTTCCATGAGAGTCGTAAGTTCATAGACAAGGCTTGTGCTGATGTAGAAGTACAGTCCGGCAACAAGGCATATTGGTTCAGAGTAGATGATAAGGGCGAGATCGTTGGAGGCATCTCCAAGTTTGTAGCTCCCAAGAAGGACCTGGTAGTAGAGAAGATGGGTCTGAAGCCTGATACTCTGGTAGTGCTCGCAGCAGGCGAGAAGGGCGCAGCTCAGAAGACCTCCGGTGTGATCGTCAAGACCTTTGGCGCTGCAGTGCCCGGTCATATGGACAAAGAGCAGTATGTATTCTGCTGGATCGTAGATTTCCCTATGTACGAGATAGGTGAAGAATCCGGCGAGCTTGAGTTTTGCCATAATCCTTTCTCCATGCCATCCGGCGGCCTGGATATCCTGCTGGCAGCTGAGAGAGGCGAGGTTAATCCACTCTCTATCATGGCAGACCAGTACGACCTGGTATGCAACGGCGTAGAGCTTTCATCCGGTGCTGTAAGAAATCATGATCCCGAGATCATGATCAAGGCATTTGAGATGGTACGCCTTGGTGAAGAAGATGTTAAGAAGAAGTTCCCTGCTATGTACAATGCATTCTGTTACGGTGCTCCGCCTCACGCAGGCATCGCGCCCGGTGTTGACAGAATGGTCATGCTCCTGGCAGGCGAAGATTCCATCAGGGAGATCATTCCCTTCCCTATGAACAAGAATGCTCAGGATCTAATGATGAGCGCTCCAGGTTACGTAACCGACAAGCAGCTTGAAGAGCTTCACATCAAGGTTGTAGAGACTGAGGAATAAACACATAGAAGTGCATCCCTACGGCCTAAGAAAATCATTTTTTATGAGCTGTTACACTGATTTGATGATCAGTGTAGCAGCTCTTTTTTGTGTCTGGTCTTGTTTGCAAGCAATTGCTATTGTTTTCGGATTATTGAATATAATTATGAAACATGATAGAATATTTAGAGTATTTACTGATAATGCGCGATTCTTTTCTTTTTTTATGCGACGATTTAAGAGGACCCGGAATGGATAAATGGGGTAAAGCTTTGACTTATATTATGTATGTGGGACAGCTGGGGCTGGATCTGATGATGCCGGTGCTACTCTGCGTTGCAGGCTGCTATTTTCTTAATACCAGATATGGCGTGGGCAGCTGGATCTATATACCCGGTTTTTTCTTTGGCCTTGGGGCTGGTTTCATCACTTTTTGGAAATTCTATACACGTGTAGTAATGAAGGGGCTTGAAAAGACCGATAAAGATAAAAGAGCGCCTGTATCCTACTCTAAGCATGAATGAATGGCTTAAAACGCAGAAACCGCAATGGGTTGATGAGTTTTCGCTATGAAATGATCAGAGTTATTGCAAAAAGTAAATACAAAAAACATGGCATAGCCATGATCACGTGACAAGGCTGGGGTTACATTATTACGACATAAGCTATTAGGGGGGACAGAATATGTCATTACATTTGGACAATGATTTGAAGACCTTTATCAAGGAGGTCTATATAGGATCGGGGATACTGTGCGTAGTTGAGATATTAGCACTGGCGGCAGTATCCATGACCCGGATATTTAAATTTGACCTTACGGTTGTGTTAGGAGCTGTAGGCGGCACGTTGGTAGCCATGCTGGTATTTGCATGGATGGCTATGTCGCTTCAGAAGTCGCTGGATATGGCTGCCAGCGGCGAGACGCAGGTTCGTAAAGGGGTGCAGCTTGGATATGGCAAGCGCCTGTTGGCACAGGGCGTTTGGATTGTCTTTGCTATATATGCACCTTTTATCAATACGATCAGTGCCTTGATACCGCTGCTTTTTCCCAAAGCAGCAATCTATCTACTGCAAATAACCGGCAAACTTAGCCTGACCCGGCAGTCAGGAGCTCAGGGCCAGAGCGCCGGAGCAAAAGGAGGTGAATCCTGATAAATGAATATTGATCTTCACGGATCGTGGTATATCACCATCCTGAAGGGCACACCGGTCGGAGATATTCACATTACCATGACCATGATCATGGGGTGGGTAGTCCTGATCGTAATGTCGCTGTTGTGCTATTTTCTGGGCCGTAATCTCCAGGTCACAGGAATATCCAAGAGACAGGCAGTAGCTGAGACTATAGTGGAAGCACTCAATAATTTCGTCCGGGGCAGTATGGGCGATTCCTTTGACCACTATATCCCATTTATAGGAGCTCTCTTTGGAACGGCTATCATCAGCAACATGATCTCTCTCGTCGGAGGAGTCTGGAGTCCCACAGCGGACCTGGCTACCGAAGCGGGATGGGCCATAGTGGTCCTGATTCTCATAACCTATCACAAGATCAAGGCAAACGGATTCGGAGGCTATCTCAAGGGCTATCTCGAGCCTATAGGAGTAATGCTCCCTATGAATATCATCAGTGAGATATCCACTCCTGTGTCCATGGCCTGCCGACATTTTGGCAATATCCTGTCCGGTATGGTTATAGGAACTCTGATCTACGGCTCGCTGGGACTGGCCAGTGCGGCACTGCTGGGACTCATACCTGTAGCAGGTAGTTTTCTTGCAGAGCATCTGCCCATATTCCAGCTGGGTATCCCCGCTTTCACTTCGCTTTACTTTGACTGGTTCAGCGGACTGATACAGCCCTTCATCTTCTGTACTCTGACCTGTATCTTTATCAAGCAGGCTTCTGAGACAGATTGATGGGATCATCTACAAACGATTACAGCAAGCGAACTTAATAACACACCTTTAAGGAGGAACATTTTATGGATTTCACAGTATTAGCACAGGGTATTGCACTGGCCGGATGCGGCATTGGAGCGGGACTTGCACTTATCGCAGGTATCGGCCCTGGTATTGGTGAAGGTAACGCAGCAGCTGCAGCAGTATCATCTGTTGCACGTCAGCCTGAAGCTATGGGTGATATCAGATCAACACTGATCCTTGGCGTTGCCCTTTCAGAGACAACCGGTATTTACGGTTTCGTTACCGGTCTGCTTCTTATCTTCGTGGCACCCGGTCTTTTCCTTGGCAGGATCGGATGATAGCTAATTACTAAAGGAGAATACCATGGAAACAGGTACACAATTACTGGTTTCATTGGACTGGCAGACTATTATCGTACAGCTTATCAACCTGGGTATACAGGTGATCCTTTTTAAGAAATTCCTCTATAAACCGGTCATGAAGGTGCTGGAGAAGCGCCAGAACATGGTGGATGAGCCAATCAAAGAGGCTGAGAAGGCCAAAGAAGAAGCTCTGTCCATGAAGTCCGAATATGAGGCTAATCTTTCTAAGGCCAATGAGGAAGCTGAGCGAATTGTAAAGGATGCAACCGGAAGCGCCACAAAGAAATCCGAGAAGATCGTCAGCGATGCCCGTCAGGAGGCAGCAGCCATCAAAGAGCAGGCACAGCGTGACATCGAGCAGCAAAAGAGAAAGGCTGTCTCAGATGCCAAAGATGAGATCGGATCCATGGCGATGGAGATCGCGTCCAAGGTTATTGGACGAGAGATCACCGGTAAGGACAATGATAATCTCGTTGATGAATTTATCAGAGATGTAGGAGAAACTACAACATGATGACTGAAACAGCCAGAAATTATGGCGGCAGTTTCTATGACCTGGCCGTTGAGGAAAATAAGGCGGACGAGGTCCTCTCTCAATTAGAAGATGTGCAAAAGATACTAAATGACAATCCTGATTATCTAAGGCTCCTGTCTGAGCCCAGCATCAATAAGGATGAGAGAATAGGACTTTTGGATGAAGCTTTTGCTTCTCAGCTGTGGCCTTACCTTCTGAATTTTCTAAAGCTTCTCTGTGAGAGAGGGCTCCTGGGTGAATTTAGGGGCTGCGTCAAAGAGTACAAAAGGCGCTACAACAAAGATCACGGTATAGCAGAAGCTACAGTGACCAGCGCCGCAGAGCTCTCAGACAGTCAGAAGGCAGCACTTTTAAAGAAACTGGAAGAAATGTCAGGCAAGAAGGTCGACATGATATGCTACGTCAATCCTGCCCTCATAGGCGGTATCCGCCTGGATATGGAAGGCAAGAGATATGACGGAACAGCAGCTTCCAGAATGGAAGCTATCCGAAGTCTCATAGAATCTGCACCGCTCCAATGAATAAGCCTCCGGGAATATCCGGAAATCACGAAAGGTGAAAAATAATGGCACTGAAACCCGAAGAAATCAGTCAGATAATCAAAAGCCAGATCAAGCATTATTCAGCTGCTATCGAGCAGTCAGAGACCGGTACCGTTATTCTGGTAGGTGACGGTATCGCCCGTGCCAGTGGTCTTGAAAAATGCATGGCCGGTGAGCTGGTGGAATTCTCCAACGGCACATACGGCATGGCTCAGAATCTGGAGGAAAATTCCGTATCTATCGTACTTCTGGGTTCCGATGTAGGAATCAAAGAAGGTGACACAGTAAAGAGAACAGGCAGAGTAGTGTCTGTTCCCGTAGGTAATGGCATGCTGGGAAGAGTAGTCAATGCTCTGGGCCAGCCTATCGATGGCAAGGGCGACATACAGTTTGAGAGATATGATCCCATCGAGCGTACTGCTCCCGGTATCATTGATCGTCAGCCTGTTAAAGAGCCTCTGCAGACCGGTATCAAGGCTATCGACTCCATGATCCCCATTGGACGAGGACAGCGTGAGCTTATAATCGGTGACCGTCAGACCGGTAAGACCGTTATAGCGACCGATACCATTATCAATCAGAAGGGCAAGGATGTGATCTGCATCTATGTAGCCATCGGTCAGAAGAATTCCACCGTGGCAGGCCTGGTGGCAGAGCTGGAAGCAGCCGGTGCTATGGAGTATACCGTAGTAGTAGCAGCTACAGCATCTGAAAGTGCTCCCCTGCAGTACATCGCTCCTTATGCGGGCTGTACCATTGGTGAGTATTATATGAACCAGGGCAAGCACGCCCTTATAATCTATGATGACCTGTCCAAGCACGCAGTTGCTTACAGACAGTTGTCACTGCTGATCAGACGTCCCCCGGGACGTGAAGCATATCCCGGTGACGTATTCTACCTGCACTCCAGACTCCTGGAGAGAGCAGCTAAGCTCTCTGACAAGAACGGCGGCGGTTCGCTGACTGCTCTGCCCGTTATCGAGACTCAGGCAGGTGACGTTTCTGCATACATTCCTACCAATGTTATCTCCATTACCGATGGACAGATATTCCTGGAAACAGAGCTTTTCCATGAGGGTATCCGCCCTGCTGTTAACCCCGGTATCTCTGTATCCAGGGTTGGTGGTAATGCTCAGATCAAGGCTATGAAGAAGGTTGCAGGAACCCTTAAGCTCCTCTATTCACAGTTCCGTGAGCTGCAGTCCTTTGCTCAGTTTGGATCCGATCTGGATGAAGATACCAGGTCCCGTCTGGAAAAGGGTGCCAGGATTGTGGAAGTCCTCAAGCAGAACAGGGGTACTCCTGTTCCTGTTGAGAAGCAGGTGGCCATTCTCTACGCCGTTAACAACGACTTCTTAAAGAATGTTGCTACGGATAAGGTAGCAGAATACGAAGACGGCCTCTATGAATTCCTGGATAGCAACGATGCAGGAGCTTTGGTTATGAAGAAGATCTCTGAGACAGGAGACTGGAACGAGGAGATTGAAACTGCATTAAAGGCATCCCTTGAAGAATATACAGGGCGCTTTACTAAAGCCTGATCGAAAGGAGGATCTGCTGTCATGGCATCGATGAAGAGCATCAAGCTCCGCATTAAATCAGTGCAGAGCACCATGCAGATAACCAGAGCAATGAAACTGGTAGCCTCCTCGAGACTGCGCAGGGCACAGCAGCGTGTTGAAGAGAGCCGGCCCTACCATGAGGTCCTGGCCGCAACCCTAAATGATATAGCAAATTCCAATTTGGAATTTGACTCTGTATATCTTAAAAAAAGAGATATCAAAAAGACGCTCTATATCGTTTTCGCAGGTGACCGTGGACTGGCAGGCGGCTACAACAGCAACATGTTCCGCATGATCGAAGCAGAGACGAAAGGCAAGGAGTGCGCCTTTCTTCCCGTCGGCAAGAAGGCTATGGAATATTTCCGCAAAAGAAACAGGGAGATAATATCCGATGCTTTTCCTCTCGTGGGTGAGATATCCGTGAGCGACTGCTTCGAAATGGCGCGTATTGTTTGCAAAGGCTTCGCTGATGGCGACTTTGACGAGATATGCGTTGCCGGTACATATTTTAAATCAATCCTGTCCCAGGTTCCCCAGTGTACCAGACTCCTTCCCTTCACACCCGGTGAGGTAGAGGGCGGACGTGAGGTCATCACTTACGAACCCGGCAGTGAAGAAACCTTTAATGCGATCATACCGGAGTATATCGCCGGTATCATTTTCTCAACTATGTGCGAGAGTGCGGCTTCCGAGCAGGGCGCCCGCAGAATGGCCATGGAGAATGCAACCAATAACGCTTCGGATATGATCGATTCCCTTAGCCTGTATTACAACCGTGCTCGTCAGGCTGCGATCACTCAGGAGATCACTGAAATCGTAGGCGGCGCAGCAGGAGGAGAGGAGTAAAATGGCAGCAAAAAACACAGGTACAGTCATCCAGGTAATGGGTCCTGTACTGGACATCAAATTTGAAGACGGACAGCTTCCGGATCTTATGAACGCCATCGAGATCGACCTGAACGGTAAACGTCTGGTGGTTGAAGTGGCGCAGCACATAGGTGACGACAAGGTTCGCTGCATTGCAATGTCTTCTACCGACGGACTGATGCGCGGAACTCCTGCCGTTGATACCGGAACATCTATTAAAATGCCTGTAGGTGAAGAGTGCCTTGGACGAGTGCTCAACCTGCTGGGTGAACCTGTTGATAATAAGGAGCCTGTAGCGGCTTCTGATTACTGGCCGATCCACAGACCTGCACCAAGCTATGAAGAGCAGCAGACCGGCAAAGAGATCCTGGAGACAGGTATCAAGGTAGTAGATCTGATCTGCCCCTATCTCAAGGGTGGTAAGATAGGTCTCTTTGGAGGTGCCGGAGTAGGCAAGACGGTACTTATCCAGGAGCTGATCCACAATATTGCAACAGAGCATGGCGGATATTCAGTATTCACCGGCGTTGGTGAACGTACCCGTGAAGGTAATGACCTGTATGGTGAAATGTCAGAGTCCGGCGTTATCAATAAGACGGCATTGATATTCGGCCAGATGGACCAGCCTCCGGGAGCTCGTATGAGAGTAGGTCTCTCAGGACTGACAGTTGCGGAGTATTTCCGTGATGTAAAGAAGCAGGATGTGCTCCTCTTCATTGATAATATCTTCCGTTTCACTCAGGCCGGTTCTGAGGTTTCGGCTCTTCTGGGCCGTATGCCTTCTGCGGTAGGTTATCAGCCGTCACTGGCTACTGAAATGGGTGAACTTCAGGAGAGGATCACCTCTACCAAGGACGGCTCTATCACTTCCGTTCAGGCTGTATATGTGCCTGCGGATGACCTGACAGACCCTGCTCCTGCCACTACATTTACACACCTGGATGCTACTACGGTTCTCTCCCGTGAGATCGCTTCCCAAGGTATTTATCCCGCAGTGGATCCTCTGGATTCTACCAGCCGTATCCTCAGTCCTGAGGTTGTGGGCAAGGATCATTACGAGGCTGCCCGTGGCGTACAGGAAGTACTCCAGAGATACAAGGAGCTGCAGGATATCATCGCCATCATGGGTATGGACGAACTCAGTGATGAAGATAAGCTGACAGTTAGCAGAGCTCGTAAGGTGCAGAGATTCCTGTCCCAGTCATTCCACGTAGCTGAGCAGTTTACCGGTATCGCCGGAACCTACGTTCCGCTGAAGGAGACCATCCGCGGCTTCAAGATGATACTGGACGGAGAATGTGATGAGCTTCCTGAGTCCGCATTCCTATTCTGCGGAACTATTGATGACGCATTCGAAAAGGCAAAGAAGTGATAGCTGCACCGCGCTTTTATCGCAGCTAAAAGAAAAGCTCTTTGCATGAAAGGATGTATATGCCAACACCATTTCATTTACAGATAGCAACGCCTGACGGCAGTATATTTGACGGTCAGGCCACAAGAATAATAGTCAGGACTATAGACGGCGATGTCTGCATCATGGCCGGTCACACCAATTACTGCTCAGCCCTGGGAATGGGTACAGCCAAGCTGGAAGTACCTGAGGGTGAGGACCGCTATGCGGCCTGCATGGGCGGTATGATATCCGTCATAGGAGGTGAGACCAGGCTGGTAGCTACTACCTGGGAATGGAAGGAAGACATCGATGCCGACCGTGCCCATTCTGCCAGGGAGAGAGCTGAGGAACGACTAAAGAACAGGGAACACCTCAGCGATAAGGAGATCATGCTGGCAGAGGCCAAGCTCAAACGAGCTCTGATCCGATCAGATGTAGCAGGTAGATGATCCTGTAATATGACCAAAGACGATACCCGAAAGCAGAAGTATTGCTTTCGGGTATTTTTGTGGTACAAGGAGATGTGAAAAATATAGTTTTATTAGGTTTTGCAACATGCTAAATATAGTCATTGAAAATAAGTAATGCAATACGTATAATTAACATTGGCTCTCTTTTTGTTAAATGACACTAACAATTATTCTGCAACTATTGTTTATAAGGTGAATAGTAACCATTTCAGGCATGCGTATATAAAATGAAAAAACAAATAATAATACTTCTAATAACATTAACTTTACTTGGGGCTGGATGCTCTAATAATAATAACAGGAATAGTGGTTTTAGGCCTTCTGATTTTGATACTTCTACTGATGTGATCACACATGATGCTGATGGCGCCGTCTTTACTATGACTGAAAATGAGAAGTCTGTAGACCCACAGCTTGTTATGGATTTTGGGCCGGAAGACAGCAGCGAATATTCAGTAGTTACATCAACTGATAAATATATCATATTAGTTAAGTATATTGAAAATGATGATGGATTATCCGCTTCATATTATAAAATGGATATAAAAACCAGGGATATAGAGCCGCTTTATACTCCTAAGAATTGGAGCTTTCTCTTTGATCCGGTCGTTGTTGGTAATTATATGTCATTCGTAATGATAGAAGATTCAAGTGAAATTAATGATCTGCAATATGATATTATTGGGGTAGATCTGGATACCAACGAATCGATGATAATAACTAGTGGAACATCATATTATTATCCTGTAATAGCACCGTCTGAAAATGTATTGTCTATTCTTACATTTGAAAAAGACGATTCTTCAACGATTAACCATCTTTCTTATTATGATTTTAAAAATCATAAAGAAAAGAAAATTATAGACGAGCCTCTGCACATTAATGCTGATTCATCGGTAACGGGGTATGATTTTTTGTCAATTTTTCCGTCATACAAAGATATAATTATTGATGTCACTAAGTATGATAATGAAGAACGCCTCGGAGTACATAAGGGTAAATATATCGGAAAACATGCATTATATGGCTATTCGCTTAGCAAAGGCGGATTTTCGGCATTGGATTTTCAGCCGGGTTTTCTGTGCGATTATCTTATGGATACAGGTGAAGGGTATCTGGTGGATAGAGAGGGTGCACGTCTTGATCTGAATCAGTCGGGCTATTATTATCAAAGAGTCGGCGATAGATATGAACGTTGGACTATACCGGGTATTTCCCCCTCTTCCAATATCAAATATGCTTCTCTTATTGATGATAATCTGATATTTGCAATATTAAAAACCGGAGCTATGATCATAGATACTGAGAATAAGACATATTGGTTTAAGGAATCTTTTTGCATTACATATTCCGATGGATATATTTATTATTCAGAAGATAACAAGATATACAGTATCGCCATAAAAGATATTAGTTGATGATAATAACTGCTAGAAAAGCACTAGGGACTATTCAATCTGACATGAGACTTGGATTGAATAGTCCCTGTTTGATTATGTCGTATAAGTTTGACAAAAAGGCATAATATGTTTAGTATAATAAACATAAGGAGATGATTATGAGTAAAAGTGCTGTGATTATATTACCTGACACCCAAGAAATACTAACTAACATGGGCGAACAGATCAAGCTGGCCAGGTTGCGACGTAACCTTTCGGCAGAACTGGTTGCGGAAAGAGCAGGAATCAGTAGGGCTACTTTATGGTCTGTAGAAAAAGGAACGTCAACGGTCGCAATAGGAGCTTATGCAGCTGTTTTACATGCTTTAGGTGGTATGGATAAAGACTTGGAATTGGTCGCGAAAGATGATGAATATGGAAGAAGATTACAGGATTTGAACTTGGTTGCCCCAAAGCGAGCACGCAAGAGGTAAAACGTAGATGGTAAATATAAATGAGATATACGTATATGAAAATTGGAAAGCGGATAGTCCTTCTTTTATTGGCACTATGCATGTGGAAGGCATCAAAGGTAAACAGATTGTATCTTTTGAATATGACATAAACTGGCTTGCGGATTTAACTAATAGTGTTTCTCTTGATCCTGATTTGAAGATGTTTAGTGGACGTCAATATCCACCGATAAATAAGCTGTTTTTTGGAGTTTTCGAAGATTCTTGTCCGGATAGATGGGGGCGTCTTTTGATGAAAAGACGTGAGGCGATTAATGCCAAAAAAGAAGAAAGAAAACCTAAAACATTATCGGAAGTAGATTATTTGCTTGGCGTATTTGATGAGACGAGGATGGGGGGGCTGCGTTTTTCTGTCTCAAAAGATGGGCCTTTTTTATCTAATGATAAAGAATTGGCAACACCTCCATGGACAACACTTAGAAAATTGGAATCAGCTTCACTTGCATTTGAAAAGAATGAAGACGGTTTGGAAGAAAAATGGTTGAAGCAACTTATTGCACCTGGCTCGTCATTGGGTGGGGCAAGACCAAAGGCATCTGTTGTAGCCCCGGATGGTTCGCTGTGGATAGCAAAGTTTCCATCTAAAGATGATGAGATAAATGTTGGTGCGTGGGAGATGGTTACACATGATCTCGCTGCATTGTGCGGACTGAATGTGCCGGAAGCAAAAGTGGAAGACTTCTCTAAAATAGGCAGTACATTTTTGATTAAAAGATTTGATAGAAGTGGGGCTAAGAGGATCCATTTTGCTTCGGCGATGACATTATTGGGCAAAAGCGATGGTGCTAATGCTTCAGATGGGAACGGTTATCTAGATGTGGCGTCAATTATCAAGGCATATGGGGGCAAGCCGGACGAGGATCTGCTTGAGCTGTGGAAAAGGATAGTATTCAATATGGCCGTATCTAATACGGATGATCATTTGCGGAATCACGGTTTTATTCTTGAAAACGGCAGATGGAGATTATCTCCGCTATACGATGTGAACCCCAATATATATGGAGACAGCTTATCACTGAATGTTGATAAAGATAATAATCTGATTGATTTTGAATTAGTACTTTCTACGGCGAAATTATATGGCATATCAGAAATAAGGGCTTCTGAAGAATTGAATTTAATAAAAGATGCTGTGCAATCTAATTGGAAAACACTTGCTAAGCATTATGGAATAAAGCGAAGTGAGATAGAAGAAATGTCACCTGCATTCGACATGAGATTTAAGTAATAGACATTGGTTGATAATAATAACTGCTAGAAAATCACTAGGGACTATTCAATCTGACATATGCCCCGGATTGAATAGTCTCTAATTATGTGCTCAATGCCTTGGTTTTACGTGATTCTACCAGAGGTAGAGTGACAAATTAGCGGCTTTTTAGTAAGATTCAAGAGGGAGGTGGATATGGATAACAATGAAATTGGTAAAGTAATCAAAGAAGCAAGAACAAGTAAAGGTTATACCCAAAAAGAGCTGGGGGGAAGATTAGGCGTTACAGATAAAGCTGTGTCAAAATGGGAATTGGGCAAATCATTACCAGATATTACGTTGTTGGAATCGTTATCTCGAGAATTGGATTTAAGTGTAAACAGGATAGTGGGAATTGCGGATACACACAAGGAGGAGATAAAAATGAAAGAGGAATTGGATAGAAAAATCAAAATTCGATTAATTATATCTTTTGTAGTACTTGCGGTTGTACTTATTAGAATTCTATCGAGGATAGGAGGCAATCTCTTCACATATTGGATGATCAGTAGCATTATTGATGAGATCATTTATGCGGCTTTTTTGGTTTTGGGAGTGTCAAGCTTGATTTCATGTATAATATTGTATTTGAGAAGGAGGAGAATTGATGACAAAGAGGATATTGCTTAAACTTATGATGACAGCAACTATTTTAGCCAGTGTTATATACGGCAATGCATTAAGTGCAGAAGCACAGACATTGGTACCTATAGACCATAATAAAAGAATCGTGGATCAAGGATACCTTTATGGGGAAATACCATATACGGTGTATGAGCGAGAAGCTGGGGATTATAGTACTAACATAGTTGCGAGTAAGTATTATGAGGTGATGGTTGCTTTTCCTTATGGGACGATTCCTCCTTCGACATGGAATATTACTGTTTCTGTAAGTGGGGTCGTTTATTCTGGAACGTTGAGGCTACAGCTTTCTATTGATAAGCCTTGGGAAAGTAAAGTTGAAGCCTATTATTCAGGATATATTTTTGCAAATCTGTAATTATATTTCTTATAGTAATATTCATTTGATCAATGCTTGGCACAAAGTATTAATTAAAATTAATTGATGACAGTTGATATCCCCTCAAAAAGCAGGGTTTTTGAGGGGATATCAACATTTTTTCAGCAGTTTGTTATTACTTTATCTTGTAGATCGCATGCCTGCCAATGATGTAGCTTGCAGCATCATTGCCGATAATGGTGTAGGCATCATCCGGTACAGGGATTCTGATCGGATATTCTGCATCTTCATCTTCCTCTTCGGATCCGTTTACAGGATAGTACAATAGGTAGTCATCTACTGTGTAGATATTGCCTTCCGTATCCTGATAATAACCGTATTGTCCATTATGTTCTGTTATCTGAGGATCTAAATAGCTGCCGTCTGGGGAGCTTGTATACTTTACAAGGCGGCGGTCTGCATCATCTGATATGAGTACATCTTCGCCTCCTCTAAAGGATATGAGGCGCAGAGTTCTGCCCAGGTCAATAGTCTTTTCAACATAGGTGTGGCCGTCTGCGCATCTATAATATTCCTTCACAGAAGCAGTGAGAGCCTTTGTGCAATATCCGGGATAGTCGGCATGGGCAGGGCGGATCAGTACTGCATCAGGGTCAGCTGCAGCTTCCCCTGCAGATACTATGCCCGGCACAGTTATGGATCCAATGGGATCATCTATATTGATCTCGTAGATATAACTTCCTCTGTTTCTAAACCATGAATAGAAGGGATGGTAATTACTAAAGTCGGGATGCATATTAGCCATCTCATCTATATCAGCAAAGGCTTTTGTGTAATCTACTGTGACAATGAGCCTATTGCCCTTAGTGATATACAGAGCAGAAGGGGTGAACGGACACCTTATGAAAGGCGCATAACGGCCCTGTGTTTTATCATATCTGTAGATTTCCTTGGTATATTTGTCACACCAGTAGAGATTGCCCTTTTGATCCAGGCAGGCGCCCTGGGCAAAGTGAAAGCCCTCAGCTATAATAGCTGTCTCCACCTTCTCCTGAATAGGATCCTCTTCATCTCCTCCAAAATATAGGAGGGCATAGTCAGGAGATTTGGCAGGGATATCCCTGTCCATATCCCTGGCGGTAAGTGTAAATGTATACTGCATCTGAGCCTTATTATGCAGGCAGTAAAAGGAACAGTTACGTGAGTTCCATAGCCTGATACCCGTATCATAGCTGTCATCTACAGATACTACTCTAAAGAGAAAATACTCTGCAAAAGTAAGATCACTGCAGCCTGTGATCTCCATTGGCTGGCAGTTTAGCCCTTCTGCCTTTTCTTCTTCTGTTTGAAGAGCATAGAAGGACCAGCCTGATACATTTTGGAGTTCCATTTCTTTTCTAACGTGATGCTCCAGGGAGATCTGGATCATCTTGCCCGGCAGATCTGTATGGGATATGCTGATACCACTGGATGCATAGGGACTGGCACTCCATATATCCTTAAAGGTGCCGCCGCCTCTTGTGATATAGAGAGATGGGAACTGGCTGTCCCATATCCTGGTAGGATCATAGTCTCCTGTTCTGGAGGGGTTGTAGAGCAGTCTGTATGGATCGTCTCCGTTTCTGAGCATATTGCCATGACCGCCCAGGAATTTGACATCGTTCATATAGGAGTCTTTATCTGATCTCCAAATGATTCCGGCTGCGCGTGGATTCTTGGCTCTGGTGTCTATGCCTATGCCACTGATTATCACCTTTGTGCCTTCGGCGCTCTCTATCAGGCCCTTCATACTGCCTACACCATCAAAAGCCTCTGTGAGATCCTCGATAAATATAACTGTAGAGATGGGAGACATGCCATATATCTGGGTATCATTTGAGATGATAAGGCTGTCTGTGATCTTATATAGTCCCTGAGGAAGATAGAGAATATCATGTTCATCAATGGCCTTCTGCAGGGCAGCGGTATCGTCGCTTTCACCGTCGCCTTTTACGCCAAGCTCTTTTACATTGACCCATTTGTCCATGGGACTGATAGAAGGAATAAAGCTTACTATATCCAGGCAGTCGGTTTCAGTGAGAGTCTCAGATATCTCACCCTTCATACCGCTGTCATCCATGATATAGCCGCAGGTATAGTTGTCTATATAGTGGATACCTTCCATGGGAAAAGATGCATAGTCATCTTCCAGCTCTTTGACGAGAAAGGCGCAGTCATCTGCTACGCAGTGTATAAGGCATGTATGCTGTATTTTTCTGGTGATATCATATCTGGAGATAATGCTATCTGTTATATTGGCGAAGCGGCAATTCTCCAGGTAGAGCTTTTCCCAGGCGTCTTTTAAATAAATAGAAAAAGCCTTTGGCATATTTCTAAATTCCAGACCCAGTCCTGTAAATCCGGTATTAGTGCTAAGTACCCCGGCTTTCTTTTGGTCCATGAATCTGGAATCGGTAAGGGCAAAGGGCCATCCCGGTGAACACATCCTGCAGATGATGCCATAGTCTCCGCCTTTAAAGGTCAGATCGTCCATTTCATTACCTACGTCATAGATTGCGGCCAGGCCGTCACCTATGTCAAAAAATGCATGGCTGACAAAGCTGTGCTGGGCAAAGCGTGCTCTGATACACACTGCGCCGGGATGGCGTCCTTCTATCTTGAAATTTATATTGGATATTGCAGAGTAGAAGGTTGCAGCATTGGCATCACGTGGAGAGGTGGCCTTGGTATCTCTGTCTCCTATAAACCAAAACATATATTTGGCCCCGGGGAGAGAACCATCAGCTGAAAGCAGCGTGGGATCCATGCTTTCATAGGAAGGGATATTTATATCACCGTCAAAGCCTTCTGCGTCCCCGGGCAGGTAGAATAGCGGGCGCGTCCCTCCATAGCCTATGATCCTTACAGCAGGCGGGATGAGTACAGTATCCCTTATAGGATAGCGCCCCTCAGGGATATAGATGATGCCAAAGACCTGGGTCTCTACCAGCTTGTCTATGGCACTTTGAAGGATCCCGCTGACGTCATTTTCCTCATCTGCAAGCTCCGGAAAAGCTTCTTTTGTAAAATATATAGCATTGGGATCTTCAAATTTCTCTTTATATATTGATTCGTGTTCGTACCACATAAAGATATTCCTCCTGGGATGGTAAGCGGTGGGGATACTGGTTTATTGGTATTGCGTGTATCATCTGCTGCGCAAGCAATACTCTATAATTAATAATGATAGTAAATGAGAGGCTAAAGTCAATGAATTGTATTGGCCATAACCATAAGAAGCCGCGGAAACTCATGATTTTCCGTAGTTTCCGCCGACTCCCGATATAAAATAATATCACCTATTTTAAAAAAAGCTCACCTTTTTAAAAAACGATAACCGTTAGAATTAGTCCTATGAACCTGAATGAGAGTAAGGGTTCATAGGATCTTTTTATTATTCATTAAGGAGGGCTACTATGAAAAGTAACTATCTGCGTAAAGTGGCCGGGAGAAGAGTGGGGCTTCTCCTTGCTGCAGCTCTCGCGTTCGGAAGCGTATTTGCTCCGGCTGCAATGAGAGGACCTGCTTCTACTGCATATGCGGCAGAGGCTACCATCTATTCAATGGATTATTATTCACCTACAGACGGACCTGTTCTTTCTTCTTCAGGGGTGGGAGAAGCAAGTTATGGTTTTGTGATGCCTATATTCAACGGCGGAAGCGCTAGCTGGGAAGATGTAGCCAGCGATCTGTCCGTAAGCGTACTGACTGGCGGCAGTTACGTTGACATAGATAATATCAGTTCTTTTTCTTATAACTCCAATTGGGGTCACTGGCAGGACGGCGGCTTTACAGGATACTGGTTTAAGGTATCAAGGACTACACAGCTGCGTCTCTATTCCAAGTCTTCAGGAGTATATCTTGATTACACATTGGAATTTACCAATATCAATACCACTACTATCAGCTCTATGGCTGCCACTCAGGGACCTGAGCTGACAGCAGGACCTACAGGCAGCGTAGGCTTTACATGGCCTGTATTTAACGGCGACTCTGCTATTCCTTATGACGCTGTTGCCGATGACCTTAAGGTCTATGTAAAGAGCGTATCCTCCTCTGATTGGGTAGGCATAGATAACAACGCAGCCAGCGGCTGGATCTATGATCAGAACTGGGGACACTTTACAGACGGCCCCGGAGGGCTTTGGTTTACTCTCACTGAGTCCATCAATGTTAAGCTGGAGTCTGTTTCTTCAGGTGCCAGCATTGTCTACACACTGAATTATCAGACAGTAAACAGAAATTCCTATACTCTCAGTGCTTATGATGGCACTACAGATTATGCAGCAGGCGAGGATGGAGCCCTGGGAATAGCTCTTCCCAAGATCGACGGCACACCCGCTCAGCAGGCAGATCTGGACAAGTTTGTATATGAACTGAAGGTAGGCGGCAATTGGGTTGAGCTTGGAGATTACTCCAAGAGTACATTTGTATACGCTGCCAACGGCTACAACAAGATGTCCGAAAAGAACCAGTGGGGCTATTGGGTGGATTACATCTATGGTCTCTGGTTCCAGCCTCTCACAGAGGATTATGATCTCAGAATCGGTTTCCCTGAAAATGGCGAAAAGGGCGGCGCAGTAAACAATAACTACGTATACTACCATTTCACAGGCAATCCTGATGCTCCAAGGCCCACTCCTCCCGATGATGATTTCATCCCCGGAGATCCTGATAATACAGCACTTGCAGGATGGGACCTGGTATTTGATGATGAGTTTTCAGGCAGCAGTCTTGATACCAGCACCTGGAACTATGTAACAGGCTATTATATTAATGATGATCCCGGTACATGGGGGTGGGGCAACAAGGAGCTGGAGCACTATACAGATTCCGACAGGAACGTATATGTGAAGGACGGAGCTCTGAATATCACAGCATATGAAGAACCCAAGTCTTTCCCTCAGGATCCCAGCCGTGTGGCTCAGTATTCCTCAGGTAAGATCACTACTGAGAACAAGTTCTCATTTAAATACGGACGTATAGATTTCAGGGCAAAGCTTCCTACAGGTAACGGACTCTGGCCTGCACTCTGGCTTCTGCCTGATGATGATACATATGGCACCTGGGCTGCTTCCGGCGAGATCGATGTAATGGAAGCAAGAGGACGTATTCCTGAAGCTTCAAGCGGTGCGCTACACTTTGGTGGTACATGGCCTGCCAATAAGAACCTTAGTGAGCCCTATACCTTCCCTGCCGGAGAGAGCATAGACAGCGCTTTCCACACCTATAGCGTTGTTTGGGAAGAGAATATGATCAAGTGGTATGTTGATGGCAATCTCTTCTTCTACCTGAACTCTGATCAGTGGTACACAACAGCTTCATCTTCAAAGACAGCTCCTTTTGACAAGGAGTTCTATATCATCATGAACCTGGCTGTGGGCGGATGGTTTGATAATGAGATAGCTCCCGGCCCCGGGGATATACCCGCTACCATGCAGGTAGATTATGTCCGTGTATACAAGGCACAGGGCGATGACAAGCACACCTCCACAGGCAGTCACGGCGCAGGTGGCGATACAGGCAGTCAGCCCGGAGGCGGCTCTCACGATGAGACAGGCAACACTCCCGGAGACGGCGGTGACAATGGCGGTTCAGGTGACAATGGTAATCACGATGGCGAGACCGGCGCCGGCCCTGTACAGGATCACGTGGGCGACGCTGTATGCGGCCTTGACAGGAACGGCTCAGACGTAACCTTCTATGTAAAGGGTGCTGAATTTGCAGACCTTCACTTTAAAGTAAATAACGGCGGTCAGATGAATGTGGGTATGAAGTCTGACGGCAACAGGAATTATACATATACAGTTTCCGACCTTAAGGATGGAGATAGACTGGATTATTTCTTTACCTATAATCCCGGTAATGGTGCTCTTGATACAGCATGGGCAAGCTATGAATTAACAGCTGCAGCTGCAGGCGGAAGCGGTGATGATAAGGGTACTGAGCCTGTTAAAGATGAAGATAAGAATGATAACAATAACGGCTCAGGTGACAATGGTTCCGGAGATAACGGCACTATAACTGCAGGTGATGGTGTAACCCTCTACCTTGACAGTGATTACCGTGGCAAGGCTGTGACCTTTGATGTGGGCAGATACAATATGTCCGATATGATCGCAGCAGGTATCCCCAATGACAGCGTATCTTCTATCAAGGTGCCCCTGGGCTATAAGCTGACAGCATACTGGGATATAAACTATGGCGGAGAGAGCAAGGTATTCACCGCAGACAGCAATTATGTAGGTAATCATTGGAATGATCAGATCACTTCCTTTATCATTGAGGAAGAGAGCTATTATATCTACAACAAGCACAGTAATCTGGTACTGGATGTAAGCGGCTTTAACACAGATAATGGAGCAAATCTTTGCCAGTATTCACTGACAGGTGCAGATAACCAAAAGTGGACAGTGTCCAAAGCTGACAACGGCTCTGTGAAGCTGACCAGCGTACTGTCCGGCAAGGTAATAGATGTTGAAAATGTATCTTCTGATAATGGAGCCAATGTACATCTCTGGGAGTACGTAGGCGGAGATAATCAGAAGTGGAATCTGACTCCCGTAGAGGATGGCTACTACTATATCACCAGCGTACTCTCATCCAAGTCTCTGGATGCAGATGCCTGGTCTCAGAGCCCCGGAAGCAATATCATCCAGTGGGCTCTGGGAGACAAACAGGCCAACCAGATGTGGAAATTTGTACCCGTAGATACTGATCCTGCAGACCCTACTGCAGGATCAGGTAATAACAACTCCGGTAACGGAAATAATGGTTCATCAGGCGGCAATGACTATGCCGACAAGCCCGTCCTTAGAACTGATATCGCAAAGAGAGACGGTCAGATGTTCTTCCAATTCAACAATAAGACCGGCGGAGAGTACAGGGATGATCAGATCTACTGGACCATTCTGGGCTTTGATCCTCAGAGCGGCAAGCTCTCTTATGTGGACAAGAATGGCAATCTCATTCCTGCATCAGCATCCATGAATACTATCACAAGAGGAGACAGAAAGTGCTCCGATGTATTCTATACTCTGGCTGAAAAGAACTATGTATACATGCCTGATATTACCTCCGGAAGGATGTATATCAGCTACGGCTCTCCCGTATATATCACTATCAACGAAGATGCAAATGGCAATGTGGGCTTTGCAGGTCCTGACCTTAACAATCCCACAGACCCTAACCAGGATGTGCTCTTTGAGTTTGTAGAGTTTACTATTTCCGGCGGCGAGTACTGGGGCAATACCACCAGGGTGGATTTCTATTCCTTCCCTGTAGTATCCAGGCTTGTAGGTGAGGGCGGCTATATATCCACACCCGGAGATGCTGACAGATATGACAAGACTGTAGGCGATATCGGCAGCAGGTCTGAGATCTTCTCTGCATTTACAGCAGAAGTGCCTTCAGAGTTTAAGACTCTGGTAGATGGCAACAAGAGGATCATGGCTCCCTGCAAGAAGACCTTTAACGAAGGCCAGCCCTATGCTCACTATTTTGACGCATATATCGATCAGATCTGGGATAAATATAGAAATCAGGATCTGGTATTTACATGTGAAGCAGGTACCTTCAGAGGCAGGACCTACGGTGATCAGATGATCTTTAGCAAGGATAACGGAGAAAGCGGCATCGTAGTCCACAAGCCTACTACTCAGGATGCACTTGAGGGCAAGGGCACCCTGGCACAGGGTACATCCCTTGAAAAGGTGGTAGAGGCTCAGCTTTGTGCAGCTATCAACAGAGGTGTGGCACTGACACCTGAGAAATGGGCAGATTCATCCGCTTTTTATAAGAATACACCTGCCAATTTCTACTCAGGCTTCTTCCATAACCATTCAGTAGATAATCTGGCATATGGCTTCTGCTATGATGATGTATTTGATTACAGTACACTTCTGCATTATACAAAGCCTACTGCACTGGTCATTGACCTGAAGTGGTAATATTTCAGAATTGATTCTTGCAAGGCTCAGATAGCGTTTTTAAAAAGCTCTTGCGACTAAGGTTTTTGCTTTAGTCGCAAGAGCTGTTTTTTGTCCAAATTTACTGCGTGTTTCGTGAGAACATGATTGTATTCTAGCTTGTGAGATCCGCGGCCTTGGAACTGAGGCTATTGACTGTTTCGCTGATGCTGTCTACCAGCCTTGAGTTTTCCTCGCTGGCTGTATAGGTCTCGTGGGCATTGGCGGTAACCTGTTCTGAGATGGCAGATACCGTCTGGATCCTCTCTACGATCTCTGTATTGGCTTTTTCAAGCTCTGTTACAGCCAGAGCCAGCTCTGCTGACTTGGAGCTTACAAGTGAGGATTCCTTTTCAATCTCGCCAAAGCTCTCTCTAACTTCTTCGGCACCCTTTAAGCTTTCTTCGTTGGACTTCTGCACCATGTTGACTGCATTTTCTACTTCCAAAACGCTCTGGCGGATATTATCGATGAGCTTTGTGATAGTCTCTGTTTCCTGCTGTGTCTGTCCTGCCAGTGAAGTGATCTCTGTTGCCACTACTGCAAAGCCCTTGCCGGCATCACCTGCTCTGGCTGCTTCGATGGAAGCATTGAGTGCCAGCAGGTTGGTATTGGAAGCAATGCTGAGAATGGTCTCAACAATGGTATTCATCTGATCTGTATATCCGCTAAGGGTACTCATCTGCTCTATAACGCGAGCATTTGCCTGGCTGGTCTCATCTATGAGACCGGAGAAATGCTCGATCTGTCTATTGCCGTCTGCCACCTTATTCATGGCTGTATCCATAGTGGAGGAGATCTCACCTGTTGCATCCTTGACAGTGGTGATATGGCTCTGGATCTTCTCGGTTTCCTCCAGCTGTTCCTGGACAGCGGTGGCAGTTTCATCGCTTCCTGCTGTGACCTGGTTCATGGCATCCTTGATCTGCAGCATCTTCTCAGCCAGCTCTTCGGCCTGTCTGTTGGCACTGTCAATATCACCTGCCATAGCCTTGGTGGTACTGAGCACCTTCTCTGTCATCTGGGTATTCTTGGCGGCTTCTTCTTCCACCGCTTCAACTCTCATCTGCTTGATCCTGTTATTGATATATGTCGCCAGGACCATATATACGGATACAAGAAGAGGTGCTGTCTGTCTGATATGCATCTCTGCTGTGGTACCGTTAAATGTACCATCCATCTGTCGCCAAATACCTGCAGCAATACTGAATACATCCGCAAATACTGCCGTGATGATACAGAATTTAACATTGGAATAAAGGGTGGCTATGATGAACATGGGGAATACGTAGGTGAAGAGCATCCTGTTGGTGGATGTGATCAGTACGTATACAAAGAAAAGTCCGTAGGAGATACAGATAATGTCTTTGAGATATTTCTCTTCAGGATTATTCCTGTACATATAAAATTCAATTGCTGCCGGGATTACAGCAAAAGCAATAACACCAAGGAATTTTGGGATGCTATAGGTGCCATTTAGCACGTCGGGTATGAATCCGGTTACAACGGCTATGCCTAGAAATACTATGGCTATCAAAGCAGCTTTGTTTATCAGAGCACTTTCGCTTTTTTTCATGATTACCTCCAAGTCAGGCCGGCTATAGTTCTTATCCCGGGGTACTTGGTTACAAACACGCCAGCAGGTAGAAAAGCGGAGCAATAAGCTCCGCTTCTCGTGGTTTGAAAGGAAAAGGTGTTATGAGGAATATGAGCTTATTATCAGAACCATATCTTGAGAGTCTTGAACATCTTCTCTTTATCGGCATCTGATAATTGAGCTAGTTGAGCTTTAAGCTTGTTATCCAAAGCAGACTCAGTATAGTCAGGTTCTACAACTCCTACCAGGGAGTCCAGAGTCTGACCTGTCAGTTTGGCAAAGTAAATAAGGATCCTCAGGGACATGGCAGTACGGTTGTTTTCAACATTACTGATATAACCCGGAGTAACTCCAAGAGCTTGCGCAACTTCTCCCTGGGTGAGCTTGCATGCAATACGCAGATCTTTAATACGAGGGCCGTAGTTTTCCTTTGCAATAGAATTGTCTTTCTTTGCGGGAGCGGCTTTTGCTCCGGAAGCTTTCTTTGCGGGGGATTTTGCCTTTTCGGGCTTATTTGCACTTTTAACCCTTCCGGCAGTCTTTGCTTTGGCCATAGTATATCTCCTTCTTTATATATGATTTGCAATTGTGGCAAAACTATACCTGTGATATTACTTTTATCGTACAAAGATATGGAATAGTTTAGCCTTTTCATAAAAAAATATTCCAAAAAATATATCTATTGATAGCCCTATTTCAGGGGTGTAAACTATGTAACATATGGGTTTGGGCCCTGTGGGCCACAAGGGAGGATTAAGTGAAAAAGGATCTGAAACGATATTTGATCACATTTATACTGGGGGCAGGCTTTATGACTCTGCTCTGCATATTACTCAGGATCACTCCTTTTGGGGATGAAACCTTTCTATACGACGATCTTAGGCGCGAATTCATTGAATATTATGCATATCTAAAACGCGTCCTTATGGGATCTGAGAGCCTTGTATATTCCAGGCACAAGGGCATAGGCGGTTCCATGCTGGGCCTGTTTATCAATTACATGTCATCTCCTCTTAATTTTGTATATGCTTTATTTCCTTTGGGCCTTTTTCCCACAGTACTGACCATTCTTCTTATTATCAGGATGGGTCTTGCCGCGGCTCATTTTAATGTACTTCTCTCCGGCTTGGGAATCAAGCACGGCGAGGCATTTTCCCTATGCTATTCCATGTCTATGTGGGTATTTGTATCTCTTTTAAATCCACTTTGGCTGGACGCGGCAGTCATGTTTCCCATTCTCCTGCACTTTGCCCTTAAGCTTCTTAGGGAACCCGGAGATTACAGGCTGTTTCTCTATACTTCTTTGCTGACTGCATTTCAGTTTTATCTCAACTACTATACCGCTGTCATGATGATGATATTCATTGCCCTTTTTGCGATCATCAGATGGCTCCTTAAGGATATCAGCTTTAGGGACGGGCTCACTCTTGCAGGAGCGCTGATCACCGGAGGGCTGCTCATATCGCCTGTGATGGTCCCTGTATTTCTGGAACTCAGGCTCAGTGAGAAGACCATGAGCGGCAACATATTGCAGAATCTTATGACAGGCTTTACTGTTAATAACCCCCTGGCTATACTCTCCAAGCTATATCCCTTTGCCATAGACGGCAGACAGGTGATGTTTGGCATGCCTCATCTCTATGCGGGGGCTGTGCTTTTACCGCTTCTGTTCATTTATTTTACAGGTTCCAGGACAGCTATAAAGGATAAGACCACTCGTGGCACGCTATTTATCATACTTATACTTAGCTTTACTTTTTCTCCCCTTGATCTGATCTGGCAGGGGATGAATAAGCCCAGCGGATACCCCTTTCGCTATGCATTTCTCTTTGTGGCTCTTATGATCGTTTGTGCTGCAGAGTCTTTTGACCTCTACTTTGACAGGAAGGATCCGCTGCCCTTTAGGCAGCTTGCTGCTGCATTTCTCATTCCTGCAGCCGTGGAACTTATGCTGATCCTGCTCTCAGGACCACTTAACATAGCATGGCTCCCTGTGAAATGGGGGCTTTTGGGGCTGTTTATCCTCGCAGGTTTGTTTGGCCTCTCATGTATATATCTCTATGGTCAAAAAGGCTTTGTTTCGCAGCTATCCCTATATATCATCATACTGATGACTGCTTTTGAACTTATTGCCAATCAGGCCAAGATTGTCAGGGCGTCCTATGTGCCCTGTCTGACTCTTAGTGATTATCAGGCCAAGATAGCATTTAAGTCAGATGCCATAGCCGGGGTGCGGGAGCTGGGAGGAGAGGACGTTTATTACAGGACAGAGGATACAGTCAGCGATCCCTATGACAGCCTCAATGATTCCCTGGTCCATGGCTATAACGGGGTCTCACATTACAGCACAGGAGATCACAGGACTGTCAGATATTTTCTAAAGGCTATAGGCTTTAATTATAACGGCCTCTATGATGAGTACAAGGATGAGAATACCGATACTGCAGATGCCATCCTTAGTATCAGATACCTCATAGAAAATGAGGGTATCAGGGAAAAGGATATCCTCTTTCCCGCAGCTGTTCACACCACGGTTCCTGTATATGAGGAGTTGACAGAAGATGATCCCTTTATATTCCAGACGGATATGGCAAGGGCATTTGCAGGGGATGAGACTCTGCCTGAGATCTTCAGAGAGGCTACGGTCATATCTTCTGATATAATATCAGACGATGAACAGGACTCAGTATCCTTGAAGGCAAGCCTCTCTGCGGCTATAGACGGTCATATCTATTTCTATCTGGCAGATCTTGATAATACTGTCCAGGATATGAGTGTCATAGTAAATGGCGAGCTGATATCAGGATATGCCAATATGTCTGCCATCAAGGTCCTGGACCTGGGATATTTTAGTCAGGGGGAAGTATTTGATCTGGAGCTCAAGGTGAATTCTTATCCCGAAACTGCCGACTTTGGCAGGCTCCTGGTCTATAGCGAGGATCTTGAAGCTCTTAGTGACTATGCCTCTTATTCGGGAAAAAATGCCATTATCATGGAAGAGACTTCACCAAAGATGCTAACCTTTGATAATATACAAAAAGGATATGATAAACTTCTCTTGTCCATACCATACGAAGCCGGTTTTAAAGCATGCAGCCCTGATGGAAGACAGTTTCCTGTGTCCCAGGCATTTGGGGCTCTCACGGTCATAGAGCTGCCGGAGGATTATGAAGGCAGCGTGATCCTGGCCTATTTTGTGCCGGGCTTTAAGGCAGGCTGTATCATGCTGGCCATAGGAGTGGAGATACTACTTTGGCTAAGGCGCAGAGCAGGTCGCAGTAAGTGATCCTGCGTGAGGAAAGGAGGCATATATGCCCTGTACAACAATACTGGTAGGTAAAAAAGCATCTTATGACGGTTCTACCCTTATCGCCAGAAATGACGATTCGGGAGCCGGTTCATATACACCAAAGAGATTTGTAAAAGTAAGAGCCGATCAGCAGCCCGCAGTATATAAGACTGCTCTGTCACATCTAAGGATAGAGCTTCCCTCTGATCCCATGGGATATACTGCCATGCCCAATGTGATAAAGGGCGAAGGCATCTGGGGAGCCTGCGGCATCAATGAAGCTAACGTAGCCATGACAGCTACTGAGACCATTACTTCCAATGAGAGAGTATTGGGACTTGACCCTCTGGTAAGATGGCAGGATCCGGAAGAAGACAGACTCCTTCATTTTCCTGAAGAATATCTGACAGACGAGAGTGGAGCAGCTGATGATTCGGACTGCTCCAAAGAGGATAAGCCCGCCCCCGGCGGCCTGGGAGAAGAGGACTTTGTCATCCTGACACTTCCTTATATACATAGTGCCAGGGAAGGGGTAGAGAGACTGGGAGCTCTCCTTGAGAAGTACGGTACTTACGAGATGAACGGCATAGCTTTCTCAGATACTGACGAGATCTGGTGGATGGAGACCATAGGCGGGCACCACTGGATAGCAAGGCGCGTACCGGACGATGCCTATGTGGCTATGCCCAATCAGTTTGGAATGGACTACTTTGACATAGAGGATGCTCTTGGAGAAGGTGCAGACTATCTTTGCTCCAAGGATCTAAAGGAGTTTATAGACAGGGGACACCTGGATCTGTCCATGGGGGAGGATGCCTTTAATCCCAGAGATGCCTTTGGCTCCCATGATGACGCAGATCATGTGTACAATACCCCCAGAGCCTGGTATATAGAGAGATATCTCAATCCCGGAAGCTTTGTCTGGGAGGGAGAAGATGCAGACTTCAGGCCGGATTCGGATGATATCCCCTGGTGCCTGATACCGGAAAAGAAGATCACAGTGGAGGATATCAAATATCTCCTGGGCAGCCACTTCCAGGGTACTCCCTATGATCCCTATGGGAGCTATGGCGACTCTTTAATGAGAGGTGCCTACAGATCCATAGGCGTCAACAGGACGGATTTCATGGCCTGCCTGCAGCTCAGGCCTTATATGGACAAGGCTCCCGGTATTGAATGGATCGCTTTTGGCTCCGGCGTCTTTAATGCCTTTGTGCCTATGTACACAGATATAGATGATACTCCTTCATATCTGAAGGATACTCCGGCTGAGGTATCCACAGACAGTCTCTACTGGAATAACCGCCTGATAGCAGCTCTGACTAATGCTGCCTATGGCAAGAGCCTGAATCACATTGAGCGCTATCGCCTGAAGGTCCAGTCAGAGGGCAGGCGCCTGATAAATATATATGATGAGAAGATAGCAGGGGCTCCCTCTGAGCAGGTAGTAAGGCAGCTTTGCGAAAAGGCTAATCAGGAGATTGCTGACATGGCCCGCAGGGAGACAGCAGCAGTGCTGGATAAGGTGCTCTACGAAGCCAGCAATATCATGAAGAATGCATATGCCAGGTCAGATGCCTGATAGTATGGAGAATGCATATTTAAGGCCGGACGCCTATAGGATGGAGGAATATAATGAAGATTGTAGTATTATGTGGTGGTCTGTCCACTGAGAGAAATATATCAATAATATCCGGCACAAAGGTCTGCAAGGCTCTTAGAGCCAAGGGACACAAGGCCGTGCTGGTAGACCTTTTTATGGGACTTGAAGATTACCCCTCGGACATCATAGAGTCTCCCGAGAAGCTCTTTGACAAGCTTCCGGAGCTTAAGGCTGTCAGCTTTGACGGAGAGGAGCCTGACCTTGGGGCCATAGTCGCATCCAGGAAATACAAGAGCCCCTCTGTTTTTGGCAAAGGAGTGTTAAAGCTCTGCAGAAGGGCTGATGTGGTATTCATGGCTCTTCACGGCATGAATGGCGAGGATGGCCGTATCCAGGCTACCTTTGATCTAATGGGCATCCGCTACACAGGCTCCGGTCACCTGGGCTCTGCCATGGGTATGGACAAGATCATCACCAAGCAGATCGTGCGCTACAAGGGCGTCAGGACTCCGGATTTTAATTTCTATGACAATGTCAAAGAGACAGATATAGCCGGCATAGTAAAAGAGAACAAGATCCCCTGCGTAGTCAAGACTCCTACAGGAGGCTCTTCTGTGGGCGTGTATATTGTCAGGGACGAGAAGGACTTTGCTCCTGCGATCAAGCGTGCTCTTAAGTATTCATCAGATATCCTGGTGGAGCAGTTCATAGGGGGCAGAGAATTTACCAATGCTGTCCTCATGGGCAGAGCCCTTCCTTCTGTTGAGATCATTCCTGTAGAAGGAGGATATGATTACAAGAACAAATACAGCGCAGGCGCTGCAAAGGAGATCTGTCCCGGCAGGTTGAATGAAGAGCAGGTACTGGAAATGGGCAAGATGGCTCTGATTGTCCACAACACTCTGGGACTTAAGACCTATTCCAGATCAGACTTTATCCTTTCCGATGACGGACTGATCTATTTCCTGGAAGTCAACACTCTGCCCGGCATGACACCCACCAGCCTGGTGCCTCAGGAAGCAGAGGCGGTAGGTATCTCCTATGAAGAGCTCTGTGATATCATTGTGCAGGATGCCTGCTTGGGGCCTGTAGGCGTACTGGGCTGATGATGCTGTTCCCTGAGGTGTATGAGTGAGATTTGTATTCTGTCTGTGAGATATGAGGAAGAGGTGGTTATAAAATGGATAATATACATATTTCTGAGCTTGTCTCTGCAGTTAAAGGAGAACTTTTGCAGGGAGATGCCTCTAAGGATACTGTTATAAGTGAGGCGTGTTCGGACAACAGGATAGCCCGCGAAGGCTCAGTCTTTTTTGCCTTCAAAGGTGAGAATACAGATGGACATAAATACGTAAAGGCTGCGCTGGAAGCCGGCGCTACAGCGGCTGTGATCTCTGACAGCTCTATTCCCCATCTGCCGGCTTCCTATTCAGGCCGCTATATCATCAGGGTAGAGGATACTCTTAAGGCAGCGGGTGATCTGGCTGCCTGGTACAGAAGGCGCTTTGATATACCTGTGGTGGGCGTGACAGGCAGCGTTGGCAAGACGACCATGAAGGATATGATATATTCCGTATTGTCAGAAGCTTTTAATGTGACTGCTACAGAGGGTAATTTTAACAATAATATAGGTCTTCCAAGGACAGTGCTGAGGATAGATAGTGACAGTCAGGCGGCGGTCCTGGAGATGGGCATGAACCATATGGGCGAGATCGATTACCTGACAAGGATAGCTGCGCCTACCATGGCTGTCATCACCAATGTGGGAGATGCTCATATAGGTAATCTGGGCAGCAGGGAAAATATCTTCAAGGCCAAGTGCGAGATCTTCAATGGTCTGGCAGAAGGGGGCTTTGCGGTGATGAATGCAGATGATGAATATCTGCCTCTTCTCAAGGAGGATGCTGACAAGCAGGGGCGCTATGATTTTGTCTGGATAGGCGAAGATGAGAGTGCGGACCTCAGGGCCGTTAATATAGATGACAGTTCTTCGGAAGGCCTAACCTTTGATATGCTGATACCGTCACAGTATTTTAGGGGAACTGTTCCCGGAATGGATGATCTTGTGATAAGGAGAGTCAGAGTACCTGCTCCCGGAAGGCATATGATATATCCGGCTCTTGCAGCCTGTGCCATAGGTCTTAGGAGCGGTATGAGCCTCGATCTGATAATCCGCGGGATCGAGCATTTTACCCCCTCTGCCAAGAGGATGGAGACCTGGCAATTAGATGGCGGTATCACAGTCTATAATGATACCTACAATGCCAATCCCCAGTCCATGAAGGCAGGACTAAAGACCCTCTCTAATACCAAGGCAGCAGCCAGGATCGCAGTCCTGGGAGATATGCTTGAACTGGGTGATATGGAGGAAGCGCTTCACAGAGAGGTTGGAGCAGCTGCGGCAGAGGCTGGAATTGACCTTTTGGTGACGGTTGGTCCTGCGGCTACATATATCTGTGATGAAGCATTAAAAAGAGGTCCTATTAAGGCGGTTCATTTTGATGACAATGACAGCGCTCTTAAGGCTATATCAGAAGCTGCCCGTGAATACATAGGCGCTGCAGGGTCAGGGGATGTTTGCCCTCTTGCAGTATATTTTAAGGCTTCTCATGCTATGGCTTTCGACAAGCTCTCTGCAGCCTTTAAAGACTTACTTATAAATATTGATAATAATATGTAAATGGGAGGAAGATATGATCAACGAGACCTACAAAGCAATGCTGGGGGCAAAGAACGTAATACGTAACTTGGCGGAATATGCCAGCGCCAGAGGAAAAGAGATCGGATATGAGAATGTATTTGATTTTTCTCTTGGCAACCCTTCTGTTCCGGCTCCTTCACAGTTTACAGATACCATGATCTCCATGCTGCAGGATGAGAGCCCTATGAAGCTCCATGGCTACAGTCCTACTCTGGGAGATCCCGCTTTTAAGGCTGATATAGCTGCATCTTTGACCAAGCGTTTTGGCATAGCTTATGGTCCTGAGCACATCTTCCCTACTACAGGTGCTGCAGGTGCGGTGGCTCATGCTGTCAGAGCGGTGACAAAACCGGGAGATACTGTCCTTACCTTTGCACCCTTTTTCCCTGAGTATACTCCTTATGTAGAGGGCTCCGGTGCTGTACTTAAGGTGGTACCGGCCAATACAGAGACCTTCCAGATCAATAAAGAGGCCTTTGAAGAGATGCTCTCTGAAGATGTGATGGCTGTCCTTGTCAATACGCCCAACAACCCTTCGGGTATCGCTTATTCCACAGATACACTCACATATCTGGCTGATACCTTGAGAAGTGCACAGGAGAAGTATGGACACAGCATATATCTCATATCCGATGAGCCTTACAGAGAGATAGTATTTGCCGGAGCGGATGCGCCTTATGTATCCACCTTCTATGACAATACTCTGTCCTGTTACTCTTTCTCCAAGTCCCTGTCACTGCCCGGTGAAAGGATAGGCTACGTGGCGGTTAATCCTGCAGCTGAGGGAGCAGAATACATAGTGCCTATGTGCGGTCAGATATCCAGAGGCATCGGTCACAACTGCCCTCCGTCCATCATCCAGCAGGCTGTGGGCAAGGTATGCGACCTGACCTCCGATCTGTCAGTATACGAGACCAATATGAATATCATCTATGACACCCTTGTGGACATAGGATTTACAGTTGTAAAACCCGGCGGAACCTTCTACATCCTGCCCAAGGCACTGGAAGAGGATTCTGTTGCCTTCTGTAACAAGGCCAAGGAATATGACCTGATCCTGGTACCTGCAGATAACTTTGGAGCTCCCGGTTTCTTCCGTATGGCATATTGCATAGATACTGAGAAGGTTGAGAGAGCTATGCCCAGACTTCGCGAGTTTGCCAAGAAGGAATATGGACTTGGCTGAAAAAACGGACTGGCTTAAGGAGGAAACGTTGTGCTTAATATATTAAAAGCAATATTATATGGAATAGTCGAGGGTATTACCGAGTGGCTGCCTATCAGCTCCACCGGACACATGATCCTCTTAGACGAATTCGTCAAGATGCAGGTCAGCGAAGAATTTTGGAGTATGTTCCTGGTTGTGATCCAGCTGGGAGCTATTCTGGCAGTTGTTCTTTTGTATTTTAACAAGATATTCCCCTGGGACCTGTCCAAAGAAGCCAGGGCAGAGCACAGGGTCAACAGGCCGGATGTATGGCGTTTGTGGGGCAAGATACTCATCGCCTGCATACCTGCAGCCATTGTTGGCGTCCTTTTTGACGACTGGCTTGATGAGCATCTATACAACGGCTTTGTAGTTGCTGTGATGCTGATCCTCTTTGGTATCATCTTCATCATTGCAGAGAACAGGAACAAGGGCAAAACGCCTGTGATCAGCACTCTGGAAGAGCTGGATATCAGGACCTGCCTTTTGATCGGTGTGTTCCAGCTCATCGCAGCTATTTTTCCCGGCACTTCCAGAAGCGGCGCTACTATAGTGGGAGCCTTGCTCATCGGTGTATCCAGGACTGTTGCTGCAGAGTTCACATTCTTCCTGGCAATACCTGTAATGTTTGGCGCCAGCCTTCTCAAGATATTGAAGTTTGGCCTTTCCTTTACAGCTATGGAAGCCGGTATCCTCTTTACCGGTATGCTGGTAGCATTTGTAGTATCTGTCATAGTCATCCGCTTCCTCATGTCTTATATCAGAAAGCATGACTTTAAGGCCTTTGGCTGGTACAGGATCGTACTGGGACTTTTGGTCCTTGCATATTTTGCGTTTGTGACACCTACCTCATAGTATTCCAAAAAGCATGTTATTGGGTTGTTCTATCCCAATCAACATGCTTTTTATGTTACAAGCAGATTTTTCTTCTTTGGTTTATCTTGACATATAAATTGACAATACTATATCATCAAACTGGTAGTGCCAAAATGTCGGTTTTGAATTATTTTATATGACCAGATATGAAAAAGAACAAGAGATACCTTGAAGTGTATGAGCAGGTCCGGAAGGACATTATAGATGGAAGATATAAAAGAGGAAGTAAACTTCCCTCTAAACGGGACATGGCAGAGCAGTGCGGTGTCAGCGTCATTACCGTAGAGCATGCTTATGAGCTGTTGTCGGAGGAAGGCTATATACTGCCCAGGGAGAAGAGTGGATACTTTGTGATCTTTGATGACAGGGAGTTCTTTGCGGCGGCTTTGGATTCCCGGGAGGCTCTTTTGCCCAAAGACCCCTCATACACGACAAGAGCCGGTATAGACAGGCTTGATTTTCCTTTTTCCATCTATGCCAGGACTGTCAGGAAGGTCCTTGGGGAATACGGAGCCTACGTGATGGAACGATCACCCTTTAAGGGGATTATGGAGCTTCGAGTGGCAATCTGTGAATACCTTGGAAGGAGCCGCCACATTCAGGTAACACCGGATCAGATCATAATTGGTGCCGGAGCGGAATATCTTTACGGACTCATCGTTCAGACCTTTGGCCGAGAGGTGACTTACGGAATAGAGAGCCCTTCCTACCAGAATATTGCCAAGGTATATGAATCAGGAGGCGCCAGGCTTGAGATGCTTGATCTGATGCAGGATGGAATCGACAGCAGACAGCTTTGGGCTGGGACTATGAAAATATTGCATATCACGCCTTACAGGAGCTTCCCAAGCGGTGTCTCGGCTTCAGCGTCCAAAAAGAGAGAATATCTGAAGTGGAGTCGGGAGCGGGACGCCTATATTGTGGAGGACGATTTTGAATCTGAGTTTACTCTCAGCAGAAAGGCAGAAGAGACTCTCTTTTCATTAGACAATGATGGTCGGGTAATCTATGTCAATACCTTCACCAGGACCATCGGGAGCTTTGTCAGGTGCGCCTATATGGTCCTTCCTGACAGCTTGGTGGAGCTATTTGAAGAAAGGGCGGGCTTTCATGAATGTCCTGTCCCCACAACGGACCAGCTTGTTTTGGCTCAGCTTATTGAAAGCGGTGATTTTGAGAGGCATATCAACAGGGTCCGCAGGCATAATCGGCAAAAATAATATATACGAAAAGGCGTATAAAATATGCCAAAAGATTGACAATGCCCCATCCCTGCGGTAGAATCGGATTTGTATAAATATAAATCACTCAAAATGTTGAGCTTTTTTGACTTTGGCTCGTCTGAGTGATCATAAGTTCAGTGTTAGCAGTGTTTTCGTGTTTTATATCTTTTAGATTCATGACCTATACCTAAGGGGAGGATGCATCATGTCAGAAGTTACAAGCGGAAAACCGGTCGCAACAATAAAATCCAACGTAAGACAAGCAGTAATAGAACAGAGTGAGAAAGCCGCCAAGGCCAAAGAGGCAATCAAAGCTATTGAAGAAGTAAAGAAGGCAGAGGCAGTAAGGAAAGCTGCCAAGGCAGTAGAAGCAAAGGCTGCGAAGAAGGCTGCAGCAAAGAAGGCCGCAGCAAAGAAGGAAGAGACAAAGGCTGCTGAAAAGAAAACAGAGACAAAGACAGAAACTACTAAGGTAGCAGAGAAGAAAGCTCCTGCAAAGAAAGCAGCAGCAAAGAAGACTGAAGCTAAGAAGACCGAGTCAAAGAAACAAGCATCTGTAAAGGCTACTGAAAGCAAGAAAGAAACAACTACAGTAGCGAAGAAGGCTCCTGCAGCTAAGGAAGCTACGCTCCAGAGCAGGATCGTCCTTCAGTATGGCGACAAGGAAATAGACGATAAGGCACTTACAGAGGCAGCATTAAATGCTGTGAAGAATGATTTTGGCAGAGCTGCATCTGATCTCAAGCTCTACATCAAGCCTGAAGAGGGCAGGGTATATTATGTAGACGGCAGCGATACAGGCTCCTTTGAATTCTGATAATCAAACTGATTTATTATGATCCCGGCTCAGGCAGAGCCGGGATTATTTCATAAATGGGTGATTTATATGCGTAGAAGATTAAGGATCTGCAGAATATTTATCGCTTGGAGCGTGCTGGCGGCTACAATAATACTCGCGGCTATTTTTTTATCAGGAAATATAGCTGTAGTAACATCCGGATCATCATCAGGAAATATAAGCGCCGGTTGCCGTGATAGTGATAATGTGTTGACCGGGATGGCGGGCAGATTTATTTTAAAAGCTCTGGCGGCTGAGGCCAGGACGGTGGTCATTGATCCGGGGCACCAGCTAAGGGGTGACAGCAGCAAAGAAAGCGTAGCTCCCGGCAGCAGTGAGACCAAGGCCAGGGTCACAGGCGGCACCACAGGAGTCTATACAGGTGTCCCGGAGTATCAGCTTAATCTGGATGTGTCTCTTTTACTCCAGGCGGAGCTTCAAAGCCGCGGCTATAATGTGATCATGTGCAGGACCAGTAATGACGTGAATATCAGTAACAGCGAGAGAGCCATGATAGCCAACAATGCTGCTGCAGATGCATTTGTCAGGATACATGCAAACGGTTCTGAAGACCCCGGTGTAAACGGTATCATGACCATATGTCAGACAGCCTCCAATCCTTATAACGGAGCACTCTTTGACAGGAGCTACAGCCTGTCATCAATGATCCTGGAACATGCGGCAGCGGCAACAGGCGCTGCAAAGCAAGGTGTATGGCAGACAGACACTATGAGCGGTATCAACTGGGCGCAGGTTCCTGTGACCATAGTGGAAATGGGATATATGTCTAATAAGGATGAGGATATCAGGATGTCAGATCCTGCATACAGGCAGCTGATGGCCTGGGGTATAGCTAATGGTATCGATGCATATTTTGGTACGGAGGTATCATCTGCTTCGCCGGTGCCTGCTCCCATGCCTGAGCAGAATGTTCCTGTCCGGGCTTCAGGTGATGGATTTCTTAAAAAGAAAGCAAATATACGTCTGAAACGGGATGTTCTTGCGGAAATTGCTTGACGAACATCTCGCAGAGCCGATAAAATGTATAATTGTGGGGTTGCCCATGGCTGAAATGGCCATGGGCATTTATCTTGGCGTAGATTAAAGTGATATGCCAGGAAAAGAAGATCGAAAGTTTTATAAGATTTCGATCGGAAATATGCAGTAGGCATAAAAATGATGGAGGAAGAAAATGGACGAAATGAATCAGAATGAAATGGATGTAACTAACATGGATCAGGTAAGCGCAGATGCTGCATCCATGAATATGGCAGCAGGTGCTGAGGGAGAATTTGCAGCAGCCGACAATGGCGCATTTGATCCCTATGCGGCTCAGAACGGCTACTCATCTATGGCTCAGAAAGCTATTGCAGAAGATGAGATCCCTGAAAATGTCTTTGGCGGCATCATCGGAGCTATAGTGGGCACTATCCCCGGCATCGCTCTCATGATCATCCTGGGCCAGATCGGATATGTGGCATCAATAGCAGGCTTTGTAATGGCAGCAGGTGCGCTTTATGGCTACAAGCTCCTGGGCAAGAAGACATCTGTTAAAGGTGTTGTGATCTCCATTGTTATAATGATAGCAATGATCTACCTGGGTGAGCGCATCTCATGGACCATCTCTCTGGTGCGCGAGCTTTCAGAATACTTTGAAGATGTGAGCTTTATGGCTGTTTTTACTTCCTTCCACGGACTTCTTGGTGAGCTGGAAGTTGGAAGCCAGTTCCTGGTAGATCTGCTTATGGTATACGGATTCTCAGTACTGGGCGCCTTCTCCACTATCAAAAAGGCTTTTTCCAGGAAATAATTACGCAAGGAAAGATATTTCCAAGAGATACGCATAAAAGGCGTATTCCTTAATCAATATCAAAGTGTAGATGTTCTTTGCTTAGGATATCCTCTGTATGTTAGGAGGGTATCCTTTTTTTGTGCTTTATGATTTCTTAATACTTTTTTATTTTCATTCATGTTGACATGCCATAGGCAAAGTGATAACTTAACCTATGAAAGATAGTTAGCACTCGACCAAGGTGAGTGCTAACACCTTTTGAAAAGCTAGTACAAACCGGACCAATACTGGGACGGAGAGCTTTTTATACAGATGGAGGTGATCGCTTTTGGAACTTACCGAGCGTAAGAAAGTCATTCTGAATGCGATTGTCCGCAACTATCTGGAGACCGGGGAACCGGTTGGAAGCCGTACAATATCCAAGTATACCGATCTGAATCTGTCATCGGCCACTATCAGAAATGAGATGTCAGATCTGGAAGAGATGGGCCTGATAGTGCAGCCCCATACTTCGGCAGGAAGGATCCCTTCCGATCAGGGATACAGGATATATGTGGATGCGATGCTGTCTGAAAAGGAAAAGGAAGTGGACTCCATGAAGGCCATGCTCCTGGATAAGGAACAGAAGCTGGAGAACCTTCTGAAACAGGTGGCAAAGCAGCTGGCGGATAATACCAATTATGCAACTATGGTATCTTCCCCCACTATGAACAAGAACAGGCTCAAGTTCCTCCAGATCAGCAGGGTTGATTCACTGCACCTCTTGGCTACCATAGTACTTGAAGGGAATCTGATCAAAAACAAGATGATCCCCGTTGAGGAAGAGATGGATGATGCTACTATACTCAAGCTCAACATACTTCTTAATACCAATCTGAACGGAGTGGCGGTTGAGAATATCAATCTGGGAATGGTGGCAGCGCTCAAGGGACAGGCGGGAGAACATTCCGAAGTTGTGGGACATGTTATTGATGCCGCAGCAGAATCCATAATGGCTGATGAGAGCCTGGAGATCTATACCAGCGGAGCCAACAATATCCTCAAATATCCTGAGCTGTCTGACAAGCAAAGAGCCAGTGAGCTGATCAATACCTTTGAAGAAAAGTCTGAACTTACATCTCTGGCAGAGAGTGCGCTTAGCAGTCAGGACAGGGACATACAGGTTTATATAGGTAATGAGATGTCACTTCCGGCTATGAAGGACTGCAGCGTAGTAACTGCTACTTACGAGCTGGCAGAAGGCATGAGAGGGACTGTAGGTATCATAGGTCCCAAGCGAATGGATTATGACAAGGTCGTATCCATCCTCAGTCAGATGCGCCATGCGCTGGATGACCTTTATAAAAATGCAGACTAGCCTTTGGCACTGTCTGATGCTATATAGATCACAAATGATATCAGAAACAAAGGAGAGAAGATTTGATTTTGGAAGAAAATGTTCAGGATGAAGAATTAAAGAATCCATCCGGTGAAGAGAACGCTGGAAGCGAAGTTGAAGTTGAAGCAGCAGAGACTGATACCGCAGAGGCTGAGACAGAAGCTGCATCAGATACTGCAGAAGAGGCTGATGGAGCTGATAGCACAGATGCAGATAAGCCCAAGGAGAAGAAAGGTCTTTTTTCCAAAAAGAAGAATCCTCTCCAGGATAAGCTTGATGAACTGACAGATAAGTATGTTCGTCAGCTGGCTGAGTTTGATAATTTCAGGAAGAGAACAGAGAAAGAAAAAGCTCAGATGTTTGATTCCGGAGCAGGCAATGTGATCACCAAGATCCTTCCTGTGGTTGATAACTTTGAAAGGGGACTGGCATCTGTTCCCGAAGAAGAGAGGGAGACTCCTCTGGTACAGGGCTTTGACATGATCTACAAGCAGCTCATGAAGACCCTGGAAGACATGGATGTTAAGCCTATCGAAGCACTGGGCAAGGAGTTTGATCCTAATTTCCATAACGCAGTGATGCAGGTGGAAAGTGAGGAATACGAAGAAGGTATCGTAGCTCAGGAGATGCAGAAGGGCTACACCTATCATGACAGCGTGATCCGCCATTCAATGGTTGCGGTTGCCAAATAGAGCACAGCCCCGGATAGGGGCATATGACTACAGTACAATAAATATTTTAAGAATATAAAGGATTTACGGAGGTAAATATAATGGGCAAGATCATAGGTATTGACTTAGGTACTACAAACAGCTGCGTAGCAGTTATGGAAGGCGGACAGCCTACAGTTATCGCAAACGCTGAAGGCGCAAGGACTACTCCTTCAGTTGTAGCTTTTACCAAGAATGGTGAGAGACTGGTAGGTGAGCCTGCTAAGCGTCAGGCTGTTACCAATGCAGATAATACAATCTCTTCCATCAAGAGAGATATGGGTACAGACCATGGTCGTATTATCGACGGCAAGAAGTATTCTCCCGAGCAGATCTCTGCTATGATCCTTCAGAAGCTCAAGAAGGATGCTGAGAGCTATCTGGGCGAGACAGTATCTCAGGCAGTTATCACCGTTCCTGCATACTTCAATGATGCTCAGCGTCAGGCTACCAAGAATGCAGGTAAGATCGCAGGTCTTGAAGTAGAGCGTATCATCAACGAGCCTACAGCTGCAGCTCTTGCATACGGTCTTGATAATGAAAAAGAGCAGAAGATCATGGTATACGACCTGGGCGGTGGTACCTTCGACGTATCCATCATCGAGATCGGTGACGGTGTCATCGAGGTTCTGTCTACAAACGGTGATACACACCTGGGCGGTGACGATTTTGATAACAGAGTTATAGACTGGATGGTTGATGAGTTCAAGAAGAAAGAGGGCATCGACCTCTCCGGCGATAAGATGGCTATGCAGAGACTGAAGGAAGCTGCAGAGAAGGCAAAGAAGGAACTGTCTTCCTCTACAACTACCAATATCAATCTTCCTTTCATCACAGCTACTGCAGAAGGTCCCAAGCACTTTGACATGGATCTCACAAGAGCTAAGTTTGAAGAGCTGATCCATGACCTGGTTGAAAAGACAGCTATCCCTGTACAGAACGCTATGAAGGATGCAGGTCTTACCAATGCAGATTTGGGCAAGGTGCTTCTTGTTGGTGGTTCTACACGAGTTCCCTGCGTAGTAGAGAAGGTTAAGCAGCTCACAGGCCAGGAGCCTTCCAAGAACCTTAACCCTGATGAGTGCGTTGCTGTAGGTGCAGGTATCCAGGGTGGTAAGCTTTCCGGTGAAGAGGGAACAGGCGACATCCTTCTGCTAGATGTAACTCCTCTTTCACTCTCTATCGAGACAATGGGCGGTATCGCTACCAGACTGATTGAGAGAAATACTACAATCCCTACCAAGAAGAGCCAGATCTTCTCCACTGCAGCTGATAATCAGACAGCCGTTGATATCAACGTACTCCAGGGTGAGAGACAGTTTGCAGCTGATAACAAGTCCCTTGGCCAGTTCCGTCTGGATGGTATACCTCCGGCAAGAAGAGGAATGCCTCAGATCGAAGTTACATTTGATATCGATGCCAACGGTATCGTAAACGTATCCGCCAAGGATCTGGGCACAGGCAAGGAGCAGCATATCACTATCACATCCGGCACACATATGTCCGACGACGATATCGATAAGGCTGTTAAAGAGGCTCAGGAGTATGAGGCTCAGGATAAGAAGCGTAAGGAAGGCATTGATGCCCGCAACGAGGCTGATTCCTTTGTATTCCAGACAGAGCAGGCTCTCAAGGATGCAGGCGACAAGATCGATGAGTCCCAGAAGAGCGCTGTTGAAGCTGACCTTGCAGATCTGAAGGCTACACTGGAAGCTACCAAGGACAAGGAGCTTACAGATGAAGAGATTGACAAGATCAAGACTCAGAAAGAGAAGCTTATGACAGATGCACAGGCTCTCTTCTCCAAGATGTATGAGAGCATGCAGCAGGCAGGCGCAGGCCAGGCAGGTCCTGACATGGGCGCTTCCCAGGCAGGTCCTTCATCTGATGCAGGTGCAAATGATGATGTAGTTGACGGAGATTACCGCGAGGTATAAAATCTGCATTATATTTGCATCTAAAGGAACAAAGAGATTATGGCAGAATCAAAGCGAGATTATTACGAGGTACTGGGCGTTGCCAAGGGTGCCAGTGATGAAGAAATAAAAAAAGCATATCGTGTACTTGCCAAGAAGTATCACCCGGATATGAATCCGGGTGATGCTTCGGCTGCAGAGAAATTCAAGGAAGCATCTGAAGCCTATGCAGTACTGAGCGATCCCGAGAAGAGGAGACAGTATGACCAGTTTGGCCATGCGGCTTTTGAAGGCGGAGCCGGCGGATTTAACGGCGGTTTTGATTTCTCAGGTGCTGATTTCAGCGATATCTTCGGAGATATCTTTGGAGACTTCTTTGGAGGCAGAAGGAGCGGAGCCAGAAGTGGACCTGCCAAGGGCGCCAATGTTCGTGCCAGTGTCAGGATCACATTTATGGAATCCATTACAGGTACTGAGAAGGAGCTGACACTGACTCTTAAGGATCCCTGCCCTACATGTAAGGGAACAGGAGCCAAGCCCGGCACCAATCCTCAGATGTGCCCCAAGTGCGGCGGTAAGGGTCAGGTAGTATTTACCCAGCAGTCCCTCTTTGGCACAGTCAGGAATGTACAGACCTGTCCCGATTGTTCAGGCACAGGCAAGATCATCAAGGATAAGTGTAGTGATTGCGGAGGCAGCGGATATATCGCCAGCCGCAAGACTATCAAGGTGACCATCCCTGCAGGCATTGATAACGGACAGAGCGTTCGTATCAGAGAAAAGGGCGAACCCGGTATCAATGGCGGTCCCAGAGGAGATCTTCTGGTGGAAGTCATCGTATCCAGTCATCCTATCTTTGAGCGCGAAGAATACGATATCTTCTCTGTGGTCAATATGTCCTATGCAGTGGCAGCACTGGGCGGCAGCGTGATCATAGATACCGTTGACGGCAAGGTTGTATATGATGTTAAGCCCGGCACTCAGACAGGCTGCAGAGTCAGACTCCGCGGCAAGGGCGTGCCTTCACTCAGAGACAAGAGTATCAGAGGCGATCATTATGTGACTCTGGTGATCAAGACTCCCGAGCATCTGTCCAAGGAGGCCAAGGAGCTGATCAAACAGTTTGACCTGGAGACCGGAGACAGTCTTGGAGAAGCAGAGCGCATTGCCGGCGGCGATGATGATGCTTCCAAGGATAAGAAAAAGAAAAAGGGCTTTTGGAATAAATAATTGCCCTGTTAGAAAATACATGATATCATAATAAGCCGAAAGGCCTGGGTACATGGGGAGTATAAGTCCTTAGTATTCAGGCTTTTTTGATAGAAGGTTTTATTTCTATGGCTGCGGGATAAGGCGGCCGCTTTGCCTATGAAGGCTTATGACAGCTTATATCGAAAGGAGAATCAGGCGTATGCGCTGGATGAGATTCAGGATCAGGACCAATGAAGAAGCTGAGGATGTGATCATCAGCTCTATGATGGATATAGGACTTGCAGGAGCACAGATCGAAGACAAGGTGCCCCTTACTGCAGCTGAGAAAGAGCAGATGTTTGTGGATGTAGTGCCTCAGGAAGAGGATGATGGTATTGCTTATCTTAACTTCTTTGCTCAGCTATCTGATGACGGTACCCTTAAGGTGAGCCTTCCTTTGGATGATGAAGAGTACAGCGCGGATGGCAGAGGAGATGTGTCCTACCAGCTGGAAAACGAGGGCGGAAGAGAAGTGGTCAAGACTCCTGAAGAGCTTAAAGAAGACATATTCCGTGTCCTGTCTGAGATCAGGAATTACTGTGATATAGGAGATGGCACTCTCTCTGTAGATATAACTGAGGACATTGACTGGATGAACAATTGGAAGCAGTATTTCCATAAGTTCATCGTAGATGACGTTCTGATCATACCCTCATGGGAGGAGCCTTCTGCTGAAGATCTGGAGAAGGCAGACAAGATATTCCACATAGATCCGGGTACTGCCTTTGGTACAGGCCTTCATGAGAGCACCCAGCTCTGCATCCACCAGCTGTCCAAATATGTGACACCCGGATGCGAGGTGCTGGATGTAGGTACAGGCTCAGGAGTGCTGTCCATACTGGCTCTGATGTATGGAGCAGGTCACTGCGTAGGTACAGACCTTGATAAGGGTGCTATCCCTGCTATAGCAGAGAATCTCAAGAATAACGGCTTTAGCGAGGATGATCTGAAGCTAATCATCGGCAATATCATAGATGACAAGGCAGTTCAGGATGAAGTGGGCTATGAGAAATATGACCTGGTACTGGCTAATATCCTTCCTGTAGTACTGGTGCCCCTGGCTCCTGTTATAGGACAGTTTATGAAGCCCGGAGCTGTATTTGTAACATCAGGCATCATGAATGAAAAGGGTGAAGAAGTAGCTGCGGCTCATAGGGCAGCTGGATTTACTGATATCCATATGGATCATCAGGGAGATTGGGTGAGTGTCATTTCCAGAAAGCCTGAGGATTGATCATGTATCATTTTTTTGTAGAAGAAGACCAGCTCTTGTATGACGATAACAGTGATCAGGAAAACTGCAAAGCGCCAGCTTCCCGTGATCTGTCATCACCCGGCATGCCCTCTTTGCTGTACATAGAAGGCGCAGACCACAATCACATCGCCAATGTCCTGAGATTAAAGGCAGGAGATGAGATCCTGGTCAGCATCAGGGGACAGGAAAATGATGGCAGGACCTTCCTGTGCTCTATAGACAGCATAGAGAGGGATATAGTCCGCTGCAATGTGATCACTGATCAGGGCACGGCTACAGAGCTTCCCTCCAAGATATACCTCTTCCAGGGCCTTCCCAAGGCCGATAAGATGGAGCTGATCATACAAAAGGCGGTGGAGCTGGGGGTATTTGCCATCGTGCCTGTAGCCATGAAGCGCAGCATTGTCAAGCTGGATGAAAAGAAGGCCGCATCCAAGACTGCCAGATGGCAGGCCATATCCGAGGCAGCTGCCAAGCAGAGTAAGAGAAATATCATACCTGAAGTATATAAGCCCATAAGCTATAAAGAAGCGCTGCAGATGGCGAAAGATCTGGATGTGAGACTACTTCCCTATGAGAACGCAAAGGGCATGGAGGGCAGCAGAGAGATCGTATCAGCCATAAAGCCCGGACAGTCCATAGCCATACTGATAGGTCCTGAGGGCGGCTTTGATGACAAAGAAGTGGAAATGGCTGTGGAAGATGGCTTTAAGTGTCTTACTCTGGGAAAGAGGATACTCAGGACAGAAACGGCAGGCTTTACAATGCTGGCCTGGCTGGGGTATACTCTCGAATGACATGAGCTTACAAAGGAGAATACAGTAGTGGAATGCTATTTGGATAACAGCGCAACTACCAGAGTATCTGAGGATGTGGCAGAGCTTGCGCTTAAGATAATGACAGAGGAATACGGCAACCCCTCCAGCATGCACCATATGGGCAAGCTGTCGGAGGACCTGGTGAAGAAGGCGGCAGGGCAGATCGCAAAGACCCTGCACTGCAGCGATAAGGAGATCGTCTTTACATCAGGTGGAACAGAATCCGATAATATGGCTATCCTGGGCACGGCAGCGGCTCTTGGTAAAGAAGTGGGCAGACATATGATCTGCAGCAGGGTGGAGCATCCTGCTGTATCTGAGACCATGAGATATCTGGAGAAGCAGGGCTGGGAGATCAGCTATCTGTCTGTGGACAGGGACGGAAGGATAGATCCCGAGGAGCTAAGGAGCATGATCAGACCTGATACCTGCCTGGTGTCCATCATGTATGTAAATAATGAGATCGGTTCTCTGATGCCTATAGAAGAAGCCGGCCGCGTTATAAGGCAGGCCGGGGGCAAGATCTACTTCCATGTAGATGCTATTCAGGCCTATGGCAAGTTTGATATTAATCCAAAGGCTCTGGGCATAGACCTATTGTCAGTCAGTGGTCACAAGATCCACGCACCCAAGGGAACAGGCTTTCTCTATGTGAGAAACGGAGTCAGGATAGTACCTGTAAGCTATGGCGGAGGCCAGCAAAAGGGCATGAGGAGCGGCACTCTCAATGTGCCCGGGATCGCAGCACTGGGCCTTGCTGCAGAAAATGCATACAAGGGACTTGATGAAAAGGTGGAGAGACTTCGTGAGCTTAAGGCTCTCTTTATAAATGAGATCACGGATACGCTTGAGGATGTATATATAAACGGAAGGACAGATGTTATATCTGCCCCACATATCATATCTCTCTCGGTGCGGGGAGTAAGAGCTGAAGTGCTCCTACATGCGCTGGAGGACAGACATGTGTATGTATCCGCAGGCTCTGCCTGCTCTTCCAACAGGCCTCATGTGAGCAACACTCTGGAGGCTATAGGACTTGATAAAGAGCTTTTGGATTCTACCATACGTATCAGCTTGTCCGTCTATACTACAGAGGAAGAGATCAGAGAAGCTGTCGCAGCTCTTACAGATATAGTACCGATGCTTAGAAAATATTCCAGAAGATAAAAGGGGAAAGAAATGCAGTATCATGCTTTTATAATCAAATATGCAGAGATTGGCGTAAAGGGCAAGAACAGATATGTTTTTGAAGATGCCCTTATGAAGAGAATAAAGTTCGCTCTGGCTAGGATAGAGGGCGAATTTGAAGTGACAAGGACAGCCGGACGTATCTATGTTGAAGCGCGTAAATACGACTTTGACGAGACTATCGCTGCTCTTCAGAAGGTATTTGGCATAATAGGCATCTGTCCTGCGGTTTCCATAGAGAGAGACGGAGATGGCAAGCTCCCTGATTTTGATAAGCTCTCTCAGAAGGTATGCGAGTTTATGGGCGCTGAATATCCGGATGGCAAGCAGTCCTTCAAGGTGCAGGTCAGACGAGTGGACAAGTCCTATCCCCTGGATTCTATGGAGCTGGGAGCTATGCTTGGCGCAGATATACTTGCGGCACATCCTGATATGACTGTTGACGTACATGACCCGGATGTTCTCTTGCATGTAGAGCTTAGAGAGAAAATCAATCTTTATTCCAGAGTGATCCCCGGTCCCGGAGGAATGCCTCTTGGCACTGCAGGTAAGGCTATGCTCCTGCTCTCAGGTGGTATTGACAGTCCTGTTGCCGGATACATGATCGCCAAGAGAGGCGTTAATCTGGAAGCAGTATATTTTAATGCCCCTCCGTATACATCAGAGAGGGCAAAGCAGAAGGTAATAGACCTTGCAAAGACTGTGTCTGTATATGCCGGTAAGATAAAGCTCCATATCATTAACTTCACCGATATTCAGATGTACATATATGAGAAATGCCCTCACGATGAGCTGACTATCATCATGAGACGTTATATGATGCGTATTGCTGAAGAGCTGGCAACACGCGCTGATTGCATGGGCCTGGTCACAGGCGAGTCCATAGGACAGGTTGCCAGTCAGACTATGCAGAGCCTTGCCTGCACTGATGCAGCAGTGAAGACTATGCCTGTCTACAGACCACTTATCGCCTTTGATAAGCAGGATATAGTGGATATCTCTATAAAGATCGATGCCTATGAGACTTCTATCCTTCCTTATGAGGATTGCTGTACCATATTTGTGGCAAAGCATCCGGTTACCAAACCCAAGGTACACATTATGGAAGATCATGAGAAATATCTGGCAGAGAAGATAGATGAGCTGGTACAGACAGCGCTGGATACTGATGAAATATTAGAAATTGAAGCATAAAAAATAGCCGCCGCATATCAAATGCGGCGGCTAATCACAATCTTAAACAAGATAAGGCTTTAAGATGTTAAGGATTTCGTCTACTCCATCCTCAGCGTGGATATTGAGGTCGATGGGCTTGCTCAGGTCGAGAGAGAAGATTCCCATGATAGACTTAGCGTCGATAACGTATCTTCCGGAAACCAGATCAAAGTCATAATCGAACTTTGTGATCTCATTTACGAATGATTTTACTTTATCGATAGAGTTAAGAGAAATTTTTACAGTCTTCATAACGCAACTACCTCCTTCTTTTTTCTTTATGATAATAGGCGGCATCTTTAAAGTCAACGTCAAAACGCCGAAAATATGCCTGTTTTAAGGGCTTTTTAACAGGAGAGATATGATGAAAACAGTGGCAGTCCACAATCTGGGATGTAAGGTCAACAGCTATGAGCTGGATGTAATAGAGCAGGAATTGACAGCATCAGGGTATACTCTGGTGCCTTTTGATACCGTGGCGGATGTATACGTTATCAATACTTGTACTGTTACTAATATAGCTGACAGGAAGAGTCGTCAGATGATCCACAGGGCCAGAAAGCTCAATCCTTCTGCAGTTGTTGTGGCTCTTGGCTGCTATGTGGAAACCTCTGCGGATAAGGTGAGCACAGATGCGTCTATAGATATTGCCATAGGCAATAATAGAAAAAAAGAACTGGTAGCTATTCTTGATAACTATTTTCGTGACCACTCATCCCACCCCCTTACTTTCTATGATGACAGCATTAAGGTGGACAGCAGGGAAAAAACAAGCTATGAAGAGATGAAGCTAAAGGCTGCACCTGAGCATACCAGGGCTTTTATCAAGATACAGGATGGCTGCAATCAGTTCTGCTCCTATTGCCTCATACCCTATGCAAGGGGCAGGATCAGATCCAGGCAGCAGGCTGATATCATGGAAGAGATAATAGGGCTTGCTGCAAATGGAGTAAAGGAAGTAGTGCTCACAGGTATCCACATATCCTCCTATGGCCTGGACAGAGGGGGATCCGAACTGATATCCCTCTTAAAGAAGGTCCATGCTGTGAAGGGGATAGAGAGGATAAGACTGGGATCCCTTGAGCCCAGGATAGTGACAAGGGAGAATGCAGCTGCTTTTGCATCCATGCCTAAGCTCTGCCCTCATTTTCATCTGAGTCTGCAGTCAGGCTGTGCAGAGACCTTAAAGAGGATGAACCGGCATTACAGTCCTGAGGAATACATGGAGGGAGTAAATGCGCTGCGAGAGGTTTATGAAGCTCCTGCTATCACTACTGATGTGATCGTGGGCTTTCCCGGAGAGAGTGAAGAGGAATTTCAGGAGAGCATGGATTTTTGCAGGAACGTGGACTTCTACGAGATGCATGTCTTTAAGTATTCTGTGAGAAAGGGTACTGCTGCGGAAAAGCTGGGTGATAAGCTGACAGATGCCAAAAAGTCTGCAAGAAGTGACCTGCTCATAGATATGACTTGTAAGCAGTCAAAGGCCTATAGGGAATACTTTATAGGCAGGGAGATAGATGTACTCTTTGAGGAATGTGAAGAGTATGACGGTCAGCTCTATATCTGCGGTTATACTGACCGCTATGTGAAGTGTGCATTAAAGGTAGATAGTAAGGCTGAGGGAGAGAGTCTGTCAGGAGAGATCCTAAGATGCAAGGGCAGTGCTTTCTTAAATGATGAACTTATGATGGTTGAAGCAGTGAAATGACAGTAAGATGTGATGGTTAAAAGAAATATCATTTAGACGTATTTTGAAAGTGATAATGATGATAGAACGGAAAAATCCCGGGTGAACTGACTTCACTCGGGATTTTTCTTTTAGGCGCTTTTAATATGTACATCATATCAGCGTCTTAATTATGTGATTGATATCAGTCGATCTTTGTTCCGCAGTTTACGCAGAAGAGAGAGCCTTCAACTACATTTGCACCGCACTTGGGGCAGATCTTAACATTTTCCTGTGCTGCGTTACCGGCAGGAGCTGCGGGAGCAGGGCTTGTCATGTTGTTAACGGGAGCAACAGGTGCGCTGTTTGCAGCGTTGTTAACAGGAGTTTCCTGAGCAGCCTTTGCAGTAGCCTGCTGTGCTGCATTTGCAATGGATGATACGATCTTGCCGGTATCAGGAGCCTTGAATGCATTGAAGGTATTGCTGTCTACTTCGCCTTTCATCTTGGCATTGATCTCCATTGTGTTCTTCAGCAGCATGATGGTGATCATCATAAACTCATAGCTGATCCTTGTGATGATGGGACCCAATACCATGACGAGCAGACCTGCACCTGCTGTTGATGATCCGCCGTATCCGTAGAATGAAGGTGTCTTACCGAATAAGAGGAAGAAACCACAGAAGATGCATGCACAAGTTGATAAAATGAAGATGAATCTCAGGATGGATTCAATAACAAGATATTTCATAAGGAAATAATCCCTTAAAAACTTGGCAAAACCGTGTAACTGTCCTTCCTTGGAATTGGGTGTTATCAGCACCATGACAACGATTGCTGCAATCAGCGCAAGAACTGCACCGATTCCGATAGATGTTCCTATATTCATTTTTTTATCCTCCTTTTGCCCATTTGGCTAACGAATATTTTAACAAACTTTTAACTATCTGTCACTATGATACTTGCTATTGTTTCTTTTGCGTTGTATGCGAATAAACGGCGCCCCGTGCGCATTCTGATTGCTATATGCGACTTTTGCAGCTGCAGAGGCTTCTTTATCATGGTGAGCTTCTGCGGCTTTTTGTTTGAATAATAACTTTTGGGGCTGTATTATTTTTTCTTCTTGTGAGAAACTGATGTATTTGACACTGGCAGGGATTTGCTATTGAAGCTGCAGTATTGTACAATGTAATGAGGTATCGGTATTTTTTGGCGGCATCAGCCTGCAGAAAGGACATTTATGGCACAGGATTTGGGAAATACACAATACTTTAGAGTTGAAGCTCCCCAGGATACAGCTGTCAGGAAAATTCTGGAGGTTGTATATGAGGCTATGGTGGAGAAGGGCTACAATCCCGTTAATCAGATCGTGGGATATATCATGTCCGGTGATCCTACATATATCACCAGTCATAACGGTGCCAGAAGCCTGATCATGAAGGTTGAGAGAGATGAGCTTGTAGAGGAGATGCTCACCGAGTATATCCGCAGCAGGCATTGGAACGAAAAGAAGAACTGAGGCTGCAAAGATGAGATATATGGGCCTTGACTATGGTTCGCGCACAGTAGGGGTTGCTATCAGCGACCCTATCAACCTGACTGCGCAGCCCAAGGAGATAATCAGAAGAAAAGACGAGAATAAACTCAGAAGGACACTTGCCAGAATAGAGGAACTTATAGTAGAGTATGAAATTACGGAAATCGTTCTGGGATTACCCGTCAATATGGACAGCAGTGTAGGAGTCAGGGCAGAGATCGCACTGGACTTTAAGGACAAGCTGGAGAGACGTACCGGTCTTCCTGTTCATATGCTGGATGAGAGACTTACCACTGTAGAAGCCGATGAGTTAATGGATGAGATGGGCATCAGGGGTAAGGAGAGAAAAGAACATGTTGATATGATCGCCGCTGAGCTTATACTTCAGGACTGGATGGATAACGTACGCGGCGGATCCGCGAAAGGTAACTGATAAATGGAGAAGATCACATTAAGTCCCGACGGCGGTAAGGCCGTGGACTTTTATGCACTTGAGCAGACTGTAATCGGAGGCAAGACCTATCTGCTTGTATCGGAGAGCATGGACGGAGACGCTGATGCACTGATACTTAGAGATGATTCTTCCGCCGAGGATACGGATGCTCTATATACTATAGTCGATGATGACAGGGAACTGGGCGCTGTTGGACAGATTTTTGCCAAGCTTTTGTCTGAAGAAGGCATCGACATTGAGATGGAGGAATAATTGAAGAGACAACAAAAGAATACAGACAATACCGGTAAGCTGCAGATCATCCCCCTGGGCGGTCTGGAGCAGATTGGAATGAACATTACTGCCTTCCGTTACGAAGACAGTATTATTGTGGTGGACTGCGGTCTGTCATTCCCTGATGATGATATGCTGGGAATAGACCTGGTCATACCTGACGTAACATATCTGCAGGACAATATTGATAAGGTCAAGGGCTTCGTGATCACTCACGGCCATGAGGACCATATCGGATCACTTCCTTACGTTCTAAAGGAAGTTAATGTGCCTGTTTATGCCACTCGTCTGACCATGGGCCTTATTGAGCACAAGCTTGAAGAACACGGTCTGATGAATCATACCCGCCGCAAGGTTGTAAAGTTTGGCCAGTCCATCAATCTGGGTGATTTCAGAGTAGAATTTATCAAGACCAACCATTCCATAGTGGATGCTGCTGCGCTGGCTATCTATTCACCTGCGGGAACCGTGGTGCATACAGGAGACTTTAAGGTTGATTACACTCCTGTCTATGGAGATCCCATCGATTTGCAGAGATTTGGCGAGATAGGCAAAAAGGGCGTACTGGCCCTTTTGTGCGACTCTACCAATGCGGAACGTCCCGGATTTACAGCATCCGAGAAGACTGTAGGTGCAGCTCTTGATACTATTTTCAGAGAGCACAAGAAGTCCCGTATCATAGTGGCCACCTTTGCCAGCAATGTAGACCGTGTGCAGCAGATCATCAATGCTGCGTATCAATACGGCAGAAAAGTGGTAGTAGAAGGCCGCAGTATGGTCAATGTCATAGAGATAGCCCAGAAGCTGGAGTGCATCCAGGTTCCGGATAATACTCTCATTGATATTGATGAATTAAAGAATTATCCCGATAACAAGCAGGTCATCATCACAACAGGCTCCCAGGGTGAATCCATGGCAGCGCTGTCACGTATGGCCAGCGGTCAGCACAAGAAGATATCTATTAAGCCCGGAGATACTGTTATATTCTCATCCAATCCTATCCCCGGCAATGAGAAGCCTGTTACCAATGTCATCAATGAACTGATGATGCAGGGAGCAGAGGTTATATTCCAGGATGTGCATGTATCAGGCCATGCCTGCCAGGAAGATATCAAGTTGATCTATAACCTTGTTAAGCCCAAATATTCAGTACCTGTACATGGTGAGATCCGTCATCTCTATGCTCAGAGGGATATCGCCAGGAGCCTTGGTATTCCCAAGGAAAATATCTTTGTACTTAAGAGCGGTGAGATCTTAGAGCTCAATGATAACGGAGCCAGAAAGGCCGGAAGAGTGCCTGTTGGCGCTGTTCTGGTAGATGGTATAGGAGTCGGCGATGTGGGCAATGTAGTCCTTAGGGACAGGCAACGCCTGGCTGCAGACGGTATAGTGATCTGCGTAATGGGTATCAGCAGAGCCACAGGTGAGCTGGTATCAGGTCCTACCATAGTGTCCAGAGGATTTGTATATGTCAAGGAATCTGATGAGCTTATAGAAGATGCCACAGATCTGGTCCTGGATGAAGTGACTAAAGCTCTTGCCGGCGGCAGATGTGACTGGCCTCGTATCAAGAATCTGGTCAAGGATACACTGGGAGATTTTATCTGGAAGAAGACCAAGAGAAGGCCTATGATCCTGCCCATCATTATGGACGAGAATTAGGGAGGTTTCTTAAGTGAACGTAAAAGAGGTGGGGATATCTACTATCTCAGCGATCGTAAGGATGGTATGCCTTGTGATCGCTGCCCTCTTCATATTGCAGGGGGCCAGGATGGCTTACAGCTACGGAAGAGGTATTTTTAACCAGACGGCTATGGCTCCGGAAGGAGCAGGGGTTGATGTAACAGTGACTGTCAGCCTGGGAGAGTCTGTTTCACAGATCGCTGATGATCTCTATGCCAAGCGTCTGATTGGCGACAAGACTCTGTTTCGCCTTCAGGAGCTCCTCAGCGAGTATCATGGCAAGGAGCAGGCGGGTGTGTATGTACTCAATACATCCATGACTCCTGATGAGATACTGGCTGCGATGGCAGCAACCTCCGCCGCCAAAGAGCAGTAAAGGAATTGAAATGACTGATTTTGATGAGAAGAACCTCACAGGTCTTGACCAGGAGAGGCTTCGCACATTTATATGTGCCATGGATAGCGGCGGCCCGGACTGGCTGGACAAGCTGGAAGAGGAAGCCATAAGGGAAGACGTACCCATTATCAGAAGGGATACGCAGAGCTTGTTAAAGACTCTGCTGCAGCTGAGTCGCCCCGCAAGGATCCTGGAGGTGGGGACCGCTACAGGCTTTTCAGCCCTTCTCATGGCACATTATACCGGCAAGGATACCACTATTACTACGATTGAGAAGTATGAGGTAAGGATACCCATTGCCAAAGAGCATTTTGCTGCATATGACACTGATAATAAGATCACACTTCTTGAGGGGGACGCTCTGGAGATACTTGGGAGTCTTGAAGGGGAGTATGATTTTATTTTTATGGATGCAGCCAAGGGTCAATACCCTGCATTTTTTGAAGATGCAGTAAGACTACTTGCTCCGGGGGGACTATTGGTCTCAGATAATGTCCTCCAGGACGGAGATGTAGTGGAGTCGCGCTTTGCTGTGACCAGGCGAAATCGTACCATCCATGCAAGGATGAGAGAATATCTCCATACCCTGACTCATGATGAGAGACTGGTCAGCAGTATCCTCACTGTAGGAGACGGTGTGGCGCTGTCTGTAAAAAAGTAAAAGTAAGAAAGGAAGCTTATGAGAAAACCTGAACTCCTCATACCTGCAGGAAGTCTTGAAGTATTTAAGACTGCTGTTGATTACGGCGCAGATGCCGTGTATATAGGCGGAGAAGCCTTTGGCCTCAGGGCCGGTGCCAAAAACTTTGGCAAAGAGGATATGGCCAAAGCCATAGAATATGCCCATGCTCACTCTGTCAAAGTCCATGTGACAGCCAATATCCTGGCTCACAATTATGACCTGGACGGAGCAAGAGAGTATTTTCACGAATTAAAGGAACTGGGCCCTGATGCTCTGATCATAGCAGATCCCGGCATGTTCATGATGGCCAGGGAGATCTGTCCTGAGATAGATATCCATGTATCTACCCAGGCCAATAATACCAATTACGAGACTTATAAATTCTGGTACAAGCTGGGTGCCAAGAGGGTAGTGGCAGCCAGAGAACTCTCTCTTAATGAGATCAGGACCATCAGGGAAAATATCCCTGAGGACCTTGAGATAGAAGCTTTTATACACGGCGCTATGTGTATCTCATATTCGGGAAGATGCCTCTTGTCCAACTACTTTACAGGCAGAGATGCCAATAAGGGTGCCTGCACCCATCCCTGCAGATGGAAATATGCTGTCATGGAGGAATCAAGGCCCGGAGAATACCTGCCTGTATACGAGAATGAAAGAGGCACCTTTATCTTTAATTCCAAGGATCTGTGCATGATAGACCACATCCCGGATCTGGTAAATGCAGGCGTGGACTCCTGCAAGATCGAAGGCAGGATGAAGACAGCTCTCTACGTAGCTACCGTGGCCAGGACCTATAGAAAGGCCCTGGATGACTATTTTGAATCAGCTGAGAAGTACGAGGCCAATATGGACTGGTACAGGAGGGAAATCCGCTCCTGCACTTATCGTCAGTTTACGACAGGCTTTTACTATGGCAAGCCCGCAGAGGATGCCCAGATCTACGACAGCAACACCTATGTCAATGAGTACACCTACCTGGGCACAGTAGGCGCTGTCCACGCTGATTCCGGCTTTGAGCTGGAGCAACGCAACAAGTTCTCGGTAGGTGAAGAGATTGAGATCATGAAGCGTGACGGCAGGGATATTCTGGCCAGCGTCCTCTCTATTACTGACGCTGACGGCACCCCCATGGACTCCGCTCCCCATCCAAAGCAGCAGCTTAGGGTCACCCTCAGCTGCCTCCCCGAGGAAGGCGACGTCCTGCGCATCAACGCTCCCCAAAACGGCAAGCTCCGCTAAGGATCCCCCCGGGCTGCCCTTCCGCCGCCCCCCGGCCACTACCTGGCAGGAGCCGCTCCCCTGCATAAGTGCCTTTTGGCGATTGGCGAAGAGAAGGATACGTTCATGAGCCCTCCGCAAAGAACTCTTTTTGATTGCTATGGCTCGTTGTTTGAGCGCCCCGGCCGATTCCTTGGTTTGTATCCTCGTTCACAACATTTCAAATGCTGCTTTTTCTAAGGCTCGCGCAGCCTTTTTAGAATGCGCCACGTTCGAAATAAACTCGCAGGGCGAGTGATGGAATTAACTAAACAATGGTCATTAGCTCGCTTTGCGAGCGTAATAAAAGAACCCGAAAGTCCAATCGCTAAACAAGTTTAGTATGATGGACTTTCGGGTTCTTTATGGGTGCAGAGCACCCAATGACCATTGTTGAAATGGCTTCAAATCGCCCTGCTCAAACAAATTTCTCACGGGCGCGTTAAAGGCTGCGTATCGAGCCTAAGTAAAAGCAAGCATTTTCATGAACGTTCACTGCGGATACAAACCAAGGAATCGGCCAAAAGGGGCGTGAGTTCAGAGCCATATCAAAAAGAGTGATGAGCGGAGGGCCATGAACGCCCGAGCTTCGCGTGAGCAGAAAAAGGCACTTATGCAGGGGAGCGGCTGTGTTGGTTGAGTATGGGGCGGCTTAGGTGCCTACCTTGAAGAAGCTGACCTCGGTGTGGAGGTCGTCGGCGTATTTCTTGAGGTCGCCTGCTGTGCCGTTTATGTATTCGAAGGCGGAGTTGAGGTTCTCCATGGAGCTGTTGGTCTCGCTGGTGAGGGAGACGTTGTCCTTGGAGATGGCAGAGAGGGAGGAAATGATCTCGTTGAGGCGGTCCTTGGAGGAGCTTAGGAGCTTTACCTTGCTAGCGATCTCTTTTGCCTCGCTGTCTACGTTGTCTACGTTTTCCATTACTACGTCCATATCATTTTTGGTCTCGCCCAGCTGCTCATTCTGACTGGAGAAGCCTTCTTTGAGACCTTCAATGGTATCTACGGATTTCTGGGATTCGGCTACCAGGTTTTCTACGATCTGCCTGATGGATACGGCAGCTTCGCCGGACTGGTCAGCCAGGGATCCGATCTCATTTGCTACTACTGCAAAGCCTTTACCCGCATCTCCTGCTCTGGCAGCTTCAATAGAAGCATTCAGGGCAAGTAGGTTAGTCTGGCCGGATATGGAATTGATGATCACTGAAGCGTTGGCGATCTCCTGGACGGCATCGTTGGTGGCTCTGATCTGGGCATCGATCTCTTCCATTGACTGCATGACTTCCTTGTTGCGCTGAAGGAGTCTGTCCAGAGTGCTGACTGTACGGTTGGAAGCGGTCATCATTTCGCTGGCTGCATTGTTGAGAGTATCTATACTGCTGGAGATGGCCTCTACGTTGTTGCCGATCTCCTCTGTGTTGCTGGCGCTGTTTGTGACTGAATCTGCCTGTGACTGGGCGCTTCTGGAGATATCGCTGATAGCAGAGGTGACCTGATCTGAAGCTTCATTGGCTCCTCTTGCAGAATCTGACAGGGAATTGCCGGAGTCTTCGACCTTGCCTGACAGCTCCAGAGTAGTTGATATTACAGATGAGAGCTTATCTCTGAGATTGGTCAGCTCTTCTGCTATAATGCCCAGCTCGTCCTTCCTGGCATTTGTAGCATCTGTAAATTTAAATGTAAGGTCACCTTCTCTTATCATGGCCAGGCTCCCTGTGATATCCTTGATGGCTGCGGAGGATGTCTTTAACTGGAAGAGGCCTATACCCATTACTATGATTATTATGATCACTGCTATTATGATCATCATGATACGTGCATCGGTGAGGCTTTTATTAACTGAAGTTGCATTTTCTCCGGAATAGAGCATGCCTACGATCTTGCCATCAGAGTTCTTGATAGGAATGTAATAGGCATAATATCTGGTGTCGCCTATGAGGATGTTCTTGGCCAGATAGCGATTGCCGCCTTTTAGTACATGTGAGATGACAGTATCAGATGCCTTGGTACCTTCTACACCTGCCATGGTGGATATGATCCTGGTGTCGCCGTAGAAAATGGTATATTCAATGCCTGTATTATTACGAAGGTTCGTCAGACTTTCCTTATATGCATCATATACAGGCTCTCCATCTCTTGTAAGGGTGCTTCCGTCATAAGCCCAGTCGCCGCTCTGGATGTTACCAAGCATTTCGTCCAATTGAACACAGCTTGCACTGAGCTCCTTGTCAAAGGCTGTAACGTAAGCTTTTTTGATATTCGTAGCAGCTACTATCAGCAGGACTACTGCCTCGATAATAACTGCCAGGAATGCCACCTTGATAATACTAAGGACAAGCTTGCGATTTTTCTTTGTGGATGCTGAGGAAGATTGGGCCATTTTTGACCTCCTTATTCTGATATGATAAAAAAACACAAAAAATTATTGGATACCTGTTGACAATCATCCCTATATCATGTATAGTACATTCTTGTCGGTGGGCTATCGCCAAGCGGTAAGGCAACGGACTCTGACTCCGTCACTTCGCAGGTTCGAATCCTGCTAGCCCAGTTATCGTCTCCCGTATGGTAATTGCCATACGGGATTTTTTTTTGTCGCAGGGAGGACTTTATCTGTGAATAATAAAGCCGCTACAAATGACATCGGACAAATGAGATATTTTATAAAGTTCCTTTCCATATTTTTAACAGCAATTCTTTTGATAGTTTCCTGGCCTGGTGATATAGCATTTCCAGCTATAGGAGACGGATTTGCTGCTACAAGGGCCCATGCAGCCTCGGGCAGGCATTACAGTTTGTCAGCAAGGATAGTTTCCGGTGCGGTGACCGTGACAGCTACATCTCCTTCTGAGTTTAGAACTGATGATGGCATGCTCCACCTCTATGCTGCAGATGTATATGAGAGCTCTGATTCCCTTCATGGCCGTTCTATTGCCTTTGCTTCGGCAGGCAGGACAGCGGTATTTCATCTGTCCCTCAAGGCGGATACAGCTGATTCCAGGCTCTACAAGAAGTTTATGGTAGGAGCAGTCATTGACGGTGTCATGACTATGGTGAGCAATGCGGCTTACATAGTCAATCCTGAGGCAATAGCTGATCATACGGTGGCCAGAGTACCTGCCGGTAAGAAAGGAATACTTCCTGCAGCGCCCATATCAGCTGCTGCTCTTACATCGGTTGGGGCGGATCAGGCGACCTACAATATTTTGCTCTCCCAGCTCCTTAGCTCTTCGGGTGGTACTATTCCCTACGAGTATAACGGCAGGACCTACAACTTTAGCGCGGGGCTGATCACGGCTTACGATTCCATGATGCAGGTTTTTGCCCAGTGCGGTGTCAGGGTGAGCCTTATCATATTAAATGACTGGCAGGCAGATCAGACCACTATCCATCCTTCATCAAGGGTGCCGGGAGCTGGACATTATTATGCATTTAATGCTTCTGATGCGGAGGGCGCTCAGAGACTGGCAGCTGTGGGATCCTTTCTGGCCAGTCACTACAGCGGCGCTCATGGCCAGGTGGATAATTTTATAATAGGCAATGAGGTCAATGCCAGGCAGGACTGGAATTATATGTCAGCTGTTGATGTAGATACATATGCCAGGGCTATAGCAGATTCCTTCAGGATATTCTATACAGCCATCAAGTCTGAGAATGCCAATGCGGGGGTATATCTGCCTATAGACCAGCAGTGGAGTAAAACCTCTGAGCCCGGTAAGTATTATGGCGGAAGGGCTTTTCTGGACTCCTTTAACAGTTATATAGCCAGAGAAGGAAATATAGGCTGGGATCTGGCTCATCATCCCTACAACGTATTCCTCTATAATCCCACCAGCTGGAGTAACCCATCCAAATATGTGAGTCATTCCGGGGATACCTGGTTTATCACAATGCAGAATATTGAAGTGCTGACAGATTACATGTGTAGTGCATCTTACCTGAAGAGAGACGGCTCAGTACGCAGCATCCTCTGCTCGGAGGTGGGCTATACCTCCAGCCAGGGAGAGGGCCTTCAGGCGGCGTCCGTGACCTTTGGCTATGAACAGGCTATGGCTAACAGCCACATAGACGGCTTTATCCTCAGCAGAGAAAAGGACGATCCCGGAGAGATAGCACAGGGCCTGGCCAATGGTCTAAGGAGGCAGGACGGCTCAGAGAAACCGGCCTTTGCCTATTATGCCAATCTTGATACTGACAATGCCCAGGCATATAAGGATGCAGCAGCGGCAGTGATCGGCTGCGGAGATATATCTTCTATACTTGTTTATAGATGAGATTCCCGTCGTTAAGGAGTACAATATATGTATAAGTTTGATTCGCGTATCCGTTATAGTGAAGTGGGACCTTCAGGTGAGCTCACAGCCGAGGCCCTTATGAATTATTTTCAGGACTGCTCCACATTTCAGTCCGAGGACTCAGGAGTTGGTATCAGCTTTTTGGCTGACAGGAAGCTTGTATGGGTTGTTAATTCCTGGCAGGTAGACATATTCAGAAGGCCAAAGCTTGGGGAAAATGTAGTTACAGGCACTGTGCCCTATGAGCTTAAGGGCTTTGTGGGCTACAGAAATTTCTTTATGGATGACATGGGAGGCAGGCGCCTTGCGGTAGCCAACTCGGTATGGGCTCTTGTGAATACAGACAGGGGGACTCCTGAGAGGATAACAGAAGATATCATAAAGGGCTATCCTCTTGAAGATAAATTGCCGATGGAATATATGGGAAGGAAGATAATTTTTCCCGAAAACGCAGATGTGAGCTCCTGTGACCCTGTCACAGTAGCACCCTTCCATCTGGATACCAACATGCATGTGAACAATGGCAAATATATCAAAATGGCTATGGACTGCCTAGGTGTAGATGAGAGTGCCATAGGCAGGATCAGGGCCGAGTACAGAAAGCAGGCAAGGCTGGGAGATGTTATATATCCCAGGATCTGTGCTACGTGTAATTCAGAGGGCAGGACCCTTTATTGTTCACTGGATGATGATGCGCAGCGCGCATATTCTGTCATAGAATTGACACTAATATAGGACGAATATACAAGGAGGCCTAACAATGTTGAATTTAGGTCAGGAACAGACACTTAAAGTTATCAAGAAAGTAGAGTTTGGTATTTATCTTGCAGAGCCCGGAACAGATGGCTCGGAGAGAGTACTGCTCCCCGGCAAACAGGTGCCGGAAGGTACCAAGATCGGTGATGAGCTCACGGTATTTTTATATAAGGATTCCAAGGACAGACTCATATCAACTATGGCAAAGCCACTTATCATGCTGGGAGGTGTGACAAGGCTACATGTCAAGGATGTGGGCAAGATTGGAGCCTTCTGCGATTGGGGACTGGAAAAGGATGTGCTCCTTCCCTACCATGAGCAGACCAGGCGTGTAAAAAAGGACGAAGATGTCCTCTGCGCCATGTACATAGACAAATCCAGCCGCCTGTGCGTAACCATGAATGTCTACGAGTATCTTAGGACAGACAGCCCCTATAAGGAAGGGGATAAGGTCAGGGGCGTTGTATACGAGATGAGTGATAATTTCGGAGCATTTGTAGCTGTGGATGATATCTTCTCAGCTCTGATCCCCAAAAAAGAGCTCTACAAGGATATCCGCATAAGCGATGAGATAGAGGCCAGAGTCATCAAGGTAAGAGAGGATGGCAAGCTTACTCTGAGCATCAGGGAAAAGACCTCTGAGCAGATGGATATAGACGGAGTCAGGATACTGGAAGAGATAGATGCTTATAATGGACTACTTCCCTTTACAGACAAGGCCAGCCCCGACATCATCAAAGAGAAGATCTCCATGAGCAAAAATGAATTCAAACGTGCCGTGGGCCGCCTTCTCAAAGAGGGAAAGATAGAGATCACTGAAAGAGGTATCAGGAGAAAGTCCTAAGGCTGTAAGGTAAATAATTGGGCCATGTTTTTGACAGAGCATTTCTTAAAATTCCATATATGATCAGAAGCTGCCGCAGCTGCGGCAGCTTCTTTGATGTGTAGGCAATAAGCATCTTTCGGTCATACCGAAATGTCAATGTGGCTTCCCACTGATGGGTTTACAGAGCTTTCTGAAGGCCCCGGCATGGCATTCATGCTGGCGATCATAGCCTGTCCCGCATCCTTGTTGGCATCCAGCTGCTTGGAAAGAACTGCGATACCCACATCGTTCATTGTCCTGTTCATTGACAGAGCGGTTGATAATCCTGCAATATCCATTGGAACCACCTCCTTGTGCTTTTTGCTTAAATATATATCGGCTATTCGCAGATCAAAAATTACTAGCTGCTTTTGTGCAAGATTTAGTTAATATGCAGACGAAAAAAGGATAATATTATGCAAAAAAATAGTCGTCTGTAAATATTTCACAAAAAACAAGGCGATTATTGTAGATTTTTGCAGTAAACTGCTTTACAATACAGTAGGGGTAACTCTTATATTGAATGTTCGAAGGGGGCATACATTATGATCTCGAATCAGATCCTGCAAAGTACAATTGACGGACTTAGGAACATAGCTCATGTGGAGCTGTGTGTGCTTGATGTGGACGGCAAGGAGGTAGCATCTACTATGTCTGAAGCTGCCGATGTTTCCGTGGCCGCAAGAGACTTTGTATCATCACCTGCCCAGTCCCAGGAGATTCAGGGCCAGCAGTTTTTTAAGATTTTTGACGAGCAGCAGCTTGAGTATATACTGATCGCCAGTGGCAGCGGTGAGAATACATACATGCTGGGCAAGATGATCGCATTCCAGCTTCAGGGGCTGCTTGTTGCCTATAAAGAGCGTTTTGATAAGGACAACTTTATCAAGAATCTCCTTCTGGATAATCTGCTCCTTGTGGATATCTATTCCAGGGCAAAGAAGCTTCACATTCAGTCAGAAACTCCCCGTATCACCATGATCATGGAGTCTTCCAACGGAAGAGAGGCAGGAGCTCTTGAGATCACCAAGACTGCCATTGGCAGTGGTGATGACTTTGTGACCGAGGTTGATGAGGACAACGTTATCATAGTCAAGGATGCGACTAACTATGACAGCGTCAGTGATCTGAGTCTCTATGCCAGAGAACTGTCCAAGGAACTGGAGAAGGCAGGACTCAAGAAGGTCAAGATATCCCTTGGTACCATTGTGGGCGAGCTTAAGGAAGTCAGCCGTTCATACAAGGAGGCCAAGATGGCTCTTGATGTAGGCAAAATCTTCTTTGATGGCAGAAAGGTCATCAGCTATGCTGAGCTGGGCATTGGAAGGCTGATCTATCAGCTGCCCATCCCTCTTTGCAGGATGTTCATCAATGAGATATTCGGCGGCAGGAATCCTGATGATTTTGATGAAGAGACACTTGTGACCATCGACAAGTTCTTTGAAAATAATCTCAACGTATCAGAGACATCCCGTCAGCTGTTCATACATCGTAACACTCTTGTATACAGGCTGGACAAGCTTCAGAAGAGTACCGGTCTGGACCTTAGGGTGTTTGAAGATGCCATTACCTTCAAGATCGCTCTTATGGTTGTCAAGTATATGAAATATATGGAGAAATTCGAGTACAGGTAAAATATTGGGGAGGAGTTAATGGATAAGGGGACTAAGAGAAAAAAGAAGAGGATTCCCGGTGACGAGATCATTACTCTTGAAAACGTCACAAAAATATATCCCGACAGCACTAATAACGTAAACGCACTTAACGGAGTAAATCTCCATATCAAAAAGGGTGAGTTTGTATTTATAGTGGGCGATAGCGGAAGCGGCAAGTCCACTCTGATTAAGCTACTTATGAGAGAGCTTAAGCCCACAAGCGGTGATATCACAGTAATGGGATATAATCTTGGGAAGATCACTCACGGTAAGATACCCAAATTCCGCCGTAATATCGGCATTGTTTTCCAGGATTTCAGATTGCTGCCCGATCGCAACGTATATGACAACGTTGCCTTTGCACAGCACATAATACAGGTACCCGGCAGGATCATCAGACGTAACGTCCAGAGGATCCTTGCAACTGTTGGCCTGGCAGGTAAGTACAGGAGTAAGGTGACACAGCTCTCCGGCGGTGAGCAGCAGAGGGTGGCACTTGCAAGAGCTCTTGTTAATAAGCCTGCTATTTTGCTGGCAGATGAGCCTACAGGTAACCTGGATCCCAATACTTCCTGGGAGATCATGAAGCTGCTTGATAAGATCAATGCAGCAGGTACCACTGTGGTCATGGTCACTCATAACAGAGAGATCGTCAATGAAATGCAGAAGCGTGTTATTACCATGAAGAAAGGCGTCATCATAGATGATGCAGAGAAGGGTGTATACATAGATGAAGAGTATTAGTACTTTCTTTTATACTATTGGCCAGGGCTTCAGGAATCTGACCCGAAACAGGTGGTATACACTGGCCTCCATCGCTACTATGACGGCCTGTCTCTTCCTGCTTGGAATGTTCTATTCCATAGTTGCCAATTTCCAGAATATTGTAAAGACGGCGGAAGAAGGCGTGTCCATAACAGTATTTTTTAACGAGGGCACTTCAGAGGATGAGATGACGGCTCTTGCAAGTCAGCTGGAGAAGAGGACTGAAGTATCCAAGGTTGATTATGTATCCGCAGAGGATGCCTGGAACAGCTTTAAAGATGAGTATCTGGGAGAATATGCAGACGGCTTTACAGAGAACCCTCTGGAAGATTCCTCCAACCTTCAGATTTACATGAAGGATGTGTCCATGCAGCCACAGCTGGTAACCTATATTGAGAGCATCAATATAGTCAGGGAAGTGAGAAGGTCTGAAGTGACAGCATCTACCCTTAGCGGTATGAACAGGTTTATTGCCCTGGTGTCCGTATGTATCATTGCAGTCCTTTTGGCAGTATCTATATTCCTGATCAGCAATACTGTCACTATCGGTATAGCTGTTCGTAAGGATGAGATTGAGATAGCCAAGTACATCGGAGCTACAGACTATTTTGTCAGAGCTCCCTTCGTGATAGAAGGTGTCATCATAGGACTTGTAGGCTCCATGATACCTCTTGCCCTTGTATTCTACCTCTATACCAAGGTGGTGGCATATGTGGGAGTACATTATTCTCTTCTGGAGAATATTCTGGTGTTCCTTCCTGTCCAGAATGTCTTTGACAATCTGGTACCTTTGTCTGTAGGTATAGGCGTGGGCATCGGCTTCATCGGAAGCTTTGTAACCGTACATCATCATCTTAAAGTATAATCGGGAGACTTTGTTTGAAGAGCTTACAGCTGCGGGGGAGACTGATCAGGGTAGGCATTGTACTGGCGCTATGCGCCGGAGTTGTTAGAGAGGCACCGGTCACTCCAATATATGCTGCCACCACTGACAGTATCAGGGAAAAAGAGAATAAGATCAGCCAGGAAAAGAAGGAAAGAGATAATCTCAAGAACTCTTTGAAAGGACTTAAAGACCTCAAGCAGAAACTGGAATCAAGTAAAGCGGATATAAACTCAAAGATTAAGGATATCGACGCGGAACTGACCAAAATGCAGGAGACCCTGGACGAGCTGGAGAAGAAGATCAGCGAAAAAGAAGAAGAGATAGCAAAGACAAAGAAAGAGCTGGAAGAATCCCAGGCCAGGCAGGAAGCGCAGTATGAGTCCATGAAAAAGAGGATCCGCTTTATGTATGAGCGGGGAGATGTATATATGCTGGAGATGGTCCTGGAAGCAGATAATTACTCGGATATGCTCAATAAAGCCGAGTATATCAAGGAACTCTCCGAATATGACCAGAATAAACTGGCTGAGTATATAGAGACCACAGAGCTGGTCAAGGCCACCAAGGAGACTCTGGAAGAAGAGCAGGCTACTCTGGAAGAGGCCAAAGCCGTGGCTGAGCAGGACAGAAAGGATATGGAAGCTGCCCTGGAGATCAAAAGAGGCGAGCTGGCTGCGGTCAATGGAGATATCAAGGACAAGGATTCTGCTATTGCTGCCTATGAGGCTCAGATAGCAGAAGAAAATGCCACCATCGCCGCTCTGGAAAAGGCAGTTGCCCAGGAAAAGGCAGCACTTAATACTCCCAAGAGGAGTTATGACGGAGGCATGTTCACCTGGCCATGTCCAGGCTATACCAGGATATCTGATGACTATGGTATGAGAATGCATCCTACTCTGGGCATACAGAAGATGCACAATGGAGTGGACCTGGCAGCGCCCACAGGCTCGTCCATACTGGCGGCCTATAATGGCACCGTGATTGCGGCAGCATACTCTTCATCCATGGGCAATTATGTGATGATCGATCATGGCGATGGCCTGTATACAGTGTACATGCACGCATCTGCCCTCTATGTATCTGCAGGTCAGAACGTCACAGCCGGGCAGAATATTGCAGCAGTAGGTTCCACTGGACGATCCACAGGTCCTCACCTTCACTTTGGTGTGCGATTAAACGGAGGCTATGTAAGCCCCTGGAATTATCTTAAGTAACAGATATTAGGAAGTATAGAAATGGACAACTATTATTACAACAACAATTATCCACCTGTTCAGAAGAAGAAAGGCAAGGGCCTGGCTGTATTTCTGGGGATCCTCATAGGCGTGATCCTGGGGATGGCTATGTCTGCAGCTTTTGTAATACTTGTGGTGATGAGGCGTGGGCCTGAAGTCCACAGAGTGGATTACAATGAAGCCAAAGAGTCACTTCTCTCTCATGGTGGGGAAGCGTCGGCGTCATCTGCGGCTGATAAGGACGAAGCGAAGGCTTCTGATGATGAGAACAAGGCTTATGAAGACGACGAAGAAGAGTATATCTCCATTGTCAATGATGAAGTAAATGCCAAATTGCAGCTTCTTGAGGATACCATTGAAGATAATTATCTGGATGCTTCGGAGATATCTGCCTCTGAACTGGAAAACGGCATCTACACAGGCATGCTGGACAGCCTGGGAGATCCCTATTCGGTATATTACACCGAAGAACAGTTGACCGAGCTCATGAGTGATACAGAAGGTATCTATTATGGCATTGGTGCTTATATATCTCTTGATCAGGATACAGGGCTTCCTGTGATCTCCGGTATCATGGAGGGTACACCTGCTCAGGAGGCAGGACTGATGGCAGGTGATATCTGCTACAAGGTAGATGGTATAGAGACAGATGGCATGACTCTTGAAGAGTTCGTCAGCAAGGTCAAGGGCGAGGAGCATACTATAGTGACCCTGACTCTCTACAGACAGGGAGAGAGTGACTTTATTGAACAGGAAGTAGAGCGCCGCAAGGTAGAGACTCCTACAGTATCCCATGAGATGAAAGAAGGGGATATAGGCTATATCAAGATCTCAGAGTTTGATACTGTGACTACCCAGCAGTTTGCAGATGCGCTGGAAGATCTGCAGGATCAGGGCATGAGAGGGCTGGTACTGGATCTGAGGAGTAATCCCGGCGGAAGCCTTGCTGCAGTATGTGACATAGCCAAGATGATACTGCCCAAGGGCGTCATAGTATATACCGTCGATAAGGATGGCAAGAGGATAGACTATGAGTGCAATGGCAAGAATGAACTTGATGTGCCCATGACAGTACTGGTAAACGGCTATTCAGCCAGTGCCTCCGAGATCCTGGCAGGAGCTATCAAGGATTACAATAAGGGAACTTTGATCGGCACCACCACCTACGGTAAGGGTATCGTGCAAAAGGTCATTCCCTTTAGTGACGGCACGGCAGTGAAGCTCACAGTGAGTAAGTATTACACTCCCTCGGGCGTAAATATCCATGGTACAGGTATCGAGCCTGATATTGAGCTGGACTATGATATAGATGCCTACAAAGAAAACGGCAGTGATAATCAGCTCAACAGAGCCCTTCAGGAAGTGGCAGCCATGCTTAATTGATGTGCTGGTAGCTGTTCAAACACTGTAGGTGATCATATGGCGCTGCTGCAGAAAATGTACTTCTGCAGCAGCGCTATTTTTGTCTTTGCATAGGGGTGAACAGTTACTTATAGTATTGAATGTGCTGAAAAAGCATACAAAAGAGAACTTGAAATGCTAATGCGAAATATAGTATAATCCGGCATAGAGACTTATGGTGGATTTTTAGCATATATAGCAACAGGAAATGTACAAGGTTGATATTGAGTGCTGAGGAATAATAGAGAATGAACTTCAAATTACATTCGGATTTCAAACCTACGGGCGACCAGCCGCAGGCTATAAAGGAACTTGTCGAGGGCTTCATACAGGGTAACCAGTTTGAGACCCTGCTTGGCGTTACAGGTTCCGGTAAGACCTTTACCATGGCCAATATCATTGCGGCCCTTAACAAGCCCACACTTATAATATCTCATAATAAGACTTTGGCAGGCCAGCTCTACGGCGAGATGAAGGAGTTCTTCCCTGAAAACGCGGTGGAATACTTTGTATCTTACTATGATTATTACCAGCCTGAAGCCTACGTACCTCAGACTGATACGTATATTGCCAAGGACTCGGCCATCAATGATGAGATAGACAAGCTAAGGCTATCAGCTACAGCTTCCTTGTCAGAGAGAAGAGATGTCATAGTAGTGGCATCTGTATCCTGCATATACGGTCTGGGCAGCCCTGAGGAATTTAAGGGGATGTCCATATCCCTAAGGCCCGGTATGAATAAGGACAGGGACGATGTGATAAGGGACCTGATAGCCATACAGTATCAGCGCAATGACATGGATCTGGCCAGGTGTAATTTCAGAGTCCACGGGGATGTGCTGGAAGTGGCTCCTGCCAATGCCACTGACAGGATACTCAGGATAGAATTCTTTGGTGATGAGATAGACAGGATATGTGAAGCAGATCCCTTAAGCGGCAAGGTCTTAAATGAGCTCTCTCACGTGATGATCTATCCAGCTTCTCACTATGTGGTACCTCAGGAGAAGATCAACAGAGCCTGCGACAATATTGAAAAGGAGCTGGAGGAGCAGATCCGTTTTTTTAAGTCGGAAGACAAGCTTATAGAAGCGCAGCGTATCTCCGAGAGGACCAATTTTGATATAGAGATGATGAGGGAGACAGGCTTTTGCTCAGGCATTGAGAACTATTCCAGGCACCTGAACTTCATGAAGGCAGGAGAGCCGCCTCTTACACTTATGGACTTCTTCCCCAGGGATTACCTGATAATAGTGGATGAGTCTCATATGTCCATTCCTCAGATAGGTGCCATGTATCATGGCGACAGGTCCAGAAAGCAGACACTGGTTGATTACGGCTTCAGGCTTCCTTCGGCATTGGATAACAGACCCCTTAATTTTAATGAGTTTGAGAGTCGTATTGATCAGATGCTCTTTTGCTCAGCTACTCCCGGTCCCTATGAGAGCGAGCATGAGCTCCTTAGAGCTCAGCAGGTCATAAGGCCTACGGGACTATTGGATCCCGAGGTGGATGTGAGACCTACAGAGGGGCAGATAGACGACCTGTTAGGAGAGATCAGGAAGGAGACAGGGGCAGGCCGCAAGGTCCTGGTGACTACCCTGACCAAGCGCATGGCAGAGGATCTCACAGAGTACCTGGCAGAGAACGGCGTCAAAGTCAGGTATCTCCATTCAGACATAGATACGCTTCAGCGAAGCGAGATCATAAGGGATATGCGACTGGACGTATTTGATGTACTGGTAGGTATCAACCTACTAAGGGAAGGTCTGGACATCCCTGAGATCAGTCTGGTAGCAATACTGGATGCTGACAAGGAAGGCTTCCTCAGGTCCGAGACTTCACTGATACAGACCATAGGACGTGCAGCCCGTAATTCTGAAGGACGCGTTATCATGTATGCGGATAATATGACAGACTCCATGCAGAAGGCTATAGATGAGACTAAGAGGCGCCGGCAGATCCAGATGGCCTATAATGAGGAGCACGGCATTACCCCTACTACCATACGCAAGGCTGTCAGGGACCTTATAGCGATCACCAAGGAGGCTGCAAGACAGGAGCAGAGATTCGAGAAGGATCCGGAGTCCATGAGCAGGAGCGAACTGGAAAAGCTTATCGGCAAGATCAGAAAGAAGATGCAAAAAGCTGCAGCAGAGCTGGATTTCGAATCAGCAGCCATGCTGCGTGATCAGATGATAGAGCTTAACAAGAACCTGGAAAGTATAGGCAGGTCGTAAGCCCTACGAGAAGCAGCAAAGCTTATTCATAGCACACAGTAAAAGGCTATAGAGCATAGTATTTCAAAGGATTTTTTAAAAAGGAGTCAGCAGATGGCAGGCAAGAAAAAGGAAGCAGTTACAGAGCCTGAAAAGAGCGTATATACAGGGACTATCAGTCATACAAGGCATCCCCTTCCCATAGATCCCCATGACTATATCAGGGTCAGAGGAGCTGCAGAGCACAATCTAAAGGGAATAAATGTGGATATCCCAAGGGGCTGTCTTACTGTCTTTACCGGATTGTCAGGTTCAGGCAAGTCATCCCTTGCTTTTGATACAATTTTTGCAGAAGGACAGAGGAGATATATGGAATCCTTGTCCTCCTATGCCAGGATGTTCCTGGGACAGATGGACAAGCCGGATGTGGAAAAGATAGAGGGTCTATCTCCCACCATATCCATAGATCAGAAATCCACCAACAGAAACCCCAGGTCCACAGTGGGTACTGTTACAGAGATATATGACTATTTCCGTCTCCTCTATGCCAGGATAGGAATCCCCCACTGCCCTAGCTGCGGCAGGGAGATCAGAAGACAGAGCGTAGATGAGATGGCTGACCAGATACTGGCTCTGGAGCCGGGCACAAAGATCCAGATCATGGCTCCTGTTGTCAGAGGCAGGAAGGGTATGCATGAGAAGGTCTTTGAAAGGGCTACCAAGGCCGGATATGTGCGTGTGCGCGTAGATGGCAATCAGTACGACCTCTCCGAAGAGATTAGCCTTGATAAGAACATCAAGCATTCCATAGAGATCATAGTAGACAGACTGGTGATCAAGGATGATCCTGAGTCCATTAGAGGCAGGCTTACAGATTCCGTAGAGAATGCTCTGGGACTGGCAGAAGGTCTTCTCCTGGTGGATGTCATCGGCGGTAAGGAGATGAATTTCTCACAGAATTTCTCCTGCCCTGATTGCGGTATCAGTATACCTGAGATAGAGCCCAGGAGCTTTTCTTTTAACAATCCTTACGGAGCCTGCCCTGAGTGCTCAGGCCTTGGCTACAAGATGGAATTTGATGAGAAGCTGATCATCCCGGATCCTTCACTGTCTATAAGTGAAGGTGCTATCCAGGTCATGGGCTGGCAGAGCTCGGACAAGGAGGGCAGCTTTACCAATGCAACATTGCAGGCTCTCTCCAAAGCTTATAAATTCAGCCTGGATACCCCTTTTCAGGATTATCCGGCTAAGATCAGGAATATACTCATAAATGGCGCGGACAAGACTGTCAATGTGCATTACAAGGGGCAGAGGGGAGAGGGAGATTATCCCATCCTCTTTGACGGTATCATCAAAAATGTGGAGCGCAGGTACAGGGAGACATACTCTGAGTCTGCCAAGGCTGAATATGAAGAGTATATGACCATTACTCCCTGTACAGCCTGCAAGGGTCAGAGGCTACGCGCAGAATCCCTGGCGGTGACTGTAGATTCAAGAAATATATTTGAGATCACCTCTATGTCTATCAAGGAGCTGCATTCATACCTTTCAAAGCTGGATCTGTCAGAGCATCAGCTCCTCATAGGTGCACAGCTCCTAAAGGAGATCAGGGCCAGGGTAGGCTTCCTGGTAGACGTGGGACTGGACTATCTGTCTCTGTCCAGGGCAACAGGTACCCTCTCAGGCGGCGAGGCTCAGAGGATCAGGCTGGCTACCCAGATAGGCTCCGGCCTCTGCGGCGTATGCTATATCCTGGATGAGCCCAGTATAGGACTCCATCAGAGGGACAATGACAAGCTCCTGGCCACCCTTCAGAACCTGAGAGATCTGGGCAATACCCTCATTGTGGTAGAACACGATGAAGACACCATGAGAGCTGCGGATTATATAGTGGATGTGGGACCCGGTGCAGGTTCCCATGGCGGTGAGATAGTAGCCTGTGGAACAGCAGAGGAGATCATGGATAATCCTGCTTCCCTGACAGGTATGTATTTGTCGGGCAAGAAGAAGATCATGGTGCCAAAGTGCCGCAGAAAACCTACAGGCTGGCTTACTGTAAAGGGGGCCAGAGAGCATAATCTCAAAGGTATAGATGTGAAGATACCTCTTGGAGTGCTGACTCTGGTAACAGGTGTATCGGGCTCAGGTAAGTCCTCTCTGGTTAATGAGATACTCTACAAGCATCTGGCCAGGGATCTGAACAGGGCCAGGTGTATCCCCGGAGATCACAAGTCCATCGAAGGCATGGAGCAGCTGGATAAGGTAATTGATATCGATCAGAGTCCTATAGGCAGGACCCCCAGGTCCAACCCTGCTACATATACAGGAGTATTTGATCTGATCAGAGACCTTTTTGCGTCTACCCCTGATGCCAAGGCCAGAGGCTACAGCAAGGGACGCTTCTCTTTTAATGTGAAGGGCGGACGATGCGAAGCCTGCTCAGGCGATGGTATAGTCAAGATAGAGATGCACTTTTTGCCTGATGTATATGTGCCTTGCGAAGTGTGCGGAGGAAAGCGCTACAACAGGGAGACTCTGGACGTACATTATAAGGGCAAAAATATATATGATGTGCTGGATATGACTGTGGAGGAAGCTCTTGACTTCTTCCAGAATGTGCCCAAGATCAGAAAGAAGATCCAGACTCTCTATGATGTAGGCCTGGGATATGTAAAGCTGGGCCAGCCATCAACAGAGCTCTCAGGAGGTGAGGCTCAGAGGATCAAGCTGGCGACAGAGCTCTCAAGGACCAGTACAGGCAAGACCATATATATCCTGGATGAGCCTACCACCGGACTGCACTTTGATGATGTGGCCAAGCTGGTGGATATATTGCAGACATTGGTTGACCAGGGGAATTCTGTTGTTGTCATAGAGCACAACCTAGATGTGATCAAGACTGCAGATTATATCATAGATCTGGGCCCCAGCGGCGGAGACGGCGGCGGCACAATCGTGGCCAAGGGCACTCCGGAGCAGGTGGCCAAGGTCAAAGAGTCCTTCACCGGGGCTTATATCAAAAAAATGTTATAATAAAGGATAAGTAAACTATGTTTAAGCTGTGGGTACGGCGCTTTAAAGACAATCACGAAGAGCAGGATGTCATCATAAGTGATGATTCCGATGACACACGCACTCATAAGATCATGAGAGCACTGGACAAGGCATGTGAGGAGCTGGACCTGGCAAGGCCTATTTGGCTGGATGTCAATGTCAGAGATTTCAAAAAACACGGAAAATGCCGATTTACAAAGGATTCCTTTATTGAGGAGATAGGCTTTGACTATCTGGAAATCTCAGTGCTGGAAGAGGATGATTGGTTTTTCTGATGGCTAAAGTCTTGTTACCATTCACAGATAAATGGAAGTGAAGAATGAAGCTCACATCAGTGGGCTTTATTTTTATTGTTGAAACGGTTAGAATCTTTGTATTAAGCAAATCGGGATTTGTGAGGAAACGTATATGAGCACCAGAAAAGAAATAGTAAGCAGCTTTTATGGCCGATATGACGAAGAAGGACGGACTACAAGATCGCGGCACGGCCAGCTGGAATTCTGCACAACGATGAATTATATCCACCGCTATGCAAGTGAGGATTCAGCAATTCTTGAAGTTGGCGCTGGAACGGGAAGATACTCCATTGCCCTTGCAAGCGAAGGCATGAATGTGACAGCGGTTGAACTGGTCGAGAGTAATCTCGCCGTTCTCAGAGAAAACAGCAAAGGAATGGCAAATATCCAATCTTTCCAAGGAGATGCTACAGATCTGAGCCAATTCTCAGATAACACTTTTGATGTAACGCTGTTCCTTGGCCCCATGTATCACTTGTATGAGAAGGATGAAGTGAATTGCGCGATTGATGAGGCGATTCGGGTCACAAAGCCAAATGGAGTAATTCTGTTTGCCTTCATATCCGTGTTTGCGATAATGTATGCGAATTATTTCTATGGTAACTGGGCTGAAGGACAAGCAGAAAACTTTACAAAGGATTATCAGGTAAGGCATTTCAAAGAACAGCTGTTTACAGGATATGATGTTACAGAATTCGAGGGACTTTTTCGTGAGAAGCCTGTCAAATGGATAACAACAGCAGGTGTGGACGGACTGATGGAGCCGATCGAAAAGCGTCCTGACTTTTCTATGACCGATGAGGAATTTAAAGCCCTTGCTGAATGGTATCTGGCTTTTTCCGAAAAGAGAGAGCTATTAGGCAACACAAATCATCTTCTCTATATTTGCCGTAAGCAGGCATAAGGCATAGACAACTTCCTGTTTTTGGATGTGGGCATAGCCATTTCTCTAGGAAATAAAATGAAATTCAAGGAGGTAAGTTAGAGTGATTACCAAGCATGTCGTTGTGTTGCCATACGATGAACAATGGAAACAAGATTTTCTTATGATAAAAAATGAACTTGTATCTGCTCTTGGACAACTGGCAATGAGGATTGAGCATGTCGGTAGCACTTCTGTTGAGGGACTGTCTGCAAAACCTATTATAGACATAGATGTAGTTATTAAGGACTATACTGTATTGGAAGAAGTTATATCAGCTTTGGGAGCAATAGGTTATCGACATGAAGGAGACCTTGGCATCGCAGGGCGAGAGGCGTTCAAATACGATGGAAAAGATCATTTGAGAAAGCATCATTTGTATGTATGTCCAGAGAATTCGCCTGAGCTGAAAAGACACATTGCATTCAGAGATTATCTACGGACCCATCCTGATGCTGTGCGAGAGTACAGCCATATCAAAGAAGAAGGGGCAAGGAATTATCCTTACGATATTGATAAGTATATTGAACATAAGACTCCTTTTATAGAAAGAGTCTACAAAGAAATCGGGTTGTAACAACTTCATGTTTGTTGAAAAGAAAGCACTATTTCTAGGCGGAGTTATGCTCCGCCTAATAGTTCTGCTACAGTATATGGTTCTCTAGAAGTCAGTCTTAAGAGGGCAGTGAATTCATTAACACCATTTCTTGCGCAGGTCTCAAGATAAGTCAGGATCCTGTACATTCCCATACGTGAGGGAGGAATAGAAAAACTTCTTACAAGTGGCAACATATTAATTAATGATCACCTTATACATCTGGAGGAAAAATCAAAAATGTGTTTTAGATTACGCTAAAAGTTGCTCTTCTATATATCCTAATGTCTGTAATTGACTCAAGGCCTTTGAATATTTTAGGTGGGCATCTAGGACTCATCATTTTTCTGAGTCAATAGGAAATATGCAATAGTCTATAAATATATGAGAGTTGTTGCTCCAAAATTAAATATGAACGGAAGTGTATTGATGAATATGGGAGGTGAGAGGACGATGAGGAACCAAAGTAAAAAAGTTGTAGCTTTGGTATTAGCATTATTGCTGACTGCTTGTAGTCAGCCAAATGAATTTCAAGGGGACAAGGCGGACACGGTGACTGATGAGGAAGAGCTTGACATATCTCAAAAAGAAAAGCTTATTTTGGACAGTGTCGAGCATTATTCTGCAGCATACTTTCGTTTTCTTGAGAATGTGAGGATTAATATAACAGAAGAAGGAATGTGTCTTTTTGTTGAGTTTGTGCCGGAAGTAGGCTCTTTCCCTGTCAAAGAAGAGATTTACCAAACTGTTGTATTTCATGCCATGCAGGTAAACTCATTTTTTCAGGAAATAGAAGAATTTCACTACGACGTGCTTTGGGATGATAACACAAAACAAAAAGCTATGGAACTTATAATTAGAGGGGATGAAGTCTCAAACTTGTCCGATGTTTATTACGAGCAGTGTACGGAACAAAATGCTGGTTTTGAAACGGCATTTAAAAATGCTTTTTCGGAAATTGTCGAAACGGATGAATCCATGTCGTGGAGATAGTAGTTTGCTGCTGCGACACATAATGGACACAATTATATATTATTCTATGGGATATAAGATGGTCAGATTCCACCCACTCGAAAGGAAGCAGAAAAATGGAAGAAAACAACAACATAAATGTAAATCCCATGGATAGAGAAAACAATGAAACAGAGAATACACCTGTAAGTAACGATACTTACACTTATGGCTATGGAAGATTTTCAGGGACATATAATGATCCGCAATCGGAAGCAAATAGCTCCGGAATTTACAATACTTCGGAAACAGAAATAAATGGTTCTGCAATCAACAATAGTTCAGGAGCTGCTTCCAATAACTCAGAAACATATAGCTCTCAGTCATCAAAAACTACTGCTCCTGCAGGCTCTGAGCAGCCCTATAATTCCTATGGCAGGGCTAATGACCCCTATATCCAAAATACCTACGGCACATATTCCTACTCCTCATCTGCTGCTAATATTCCGGATGTACGAGAAGAGGAAAAGCCTGCAAAGAGGCATCCTGTTCTGAAGGCTCTGGCTCTCATACTGGTACTGAGCCTTGTGGCAACAGCAGTGGCCAGTGGACTTTGGGCTATCAATCATCAGGAAACTACAAGGACTACAGAGGCAGAGGAGGATCTGGCAGACAGGATAAAGGAAGCCGAGACTGTAGATGGAAACGGAGAGACTGTTTCTTCAGAAGATGGTGATCAGGATAATGCTCCTCAAGGAGACTCTGGATCAGAGGAGGAAGCTGCGGGCGGCGCTGACAAGAGTCAGGAAAATGGTGCAGACACAGGCAATACCGCTGCCCCCAAGGAAACACAGACAAGCGGTGCGCAGGCTGTAGTCATGGATGTGACAGAGGTTGTAGTCAATGTTATGCCTGCGATCGTCTCCATTGATAACAATTATACAGAGAGCATCAATTATTTTGGCTATTCCATGGGCGAGCAGGAGGTGACTGCATCAGGATCAGGCATCATCATTGGAAATAATGACACAGAGCTCCTTATAGTGACCAATAATCATGTAATATACGGGGCAGATGAGCTCAAGGTCAACTTTATAGATGGAACCAGCGTAGAAGCAGATATCAAGGGAACAGATCCTGATATGGACCTGGCTATAATTGCAGTACAGCTCAAGAAGATGAAGACTTCATCCATAGACAAGATAGCTATAGCTACTCTTGGCAATTCAGATACACTAAAGCTTGGCGAGCCTGCAATAGCAATAGGTAATGCCCTGGGCTATGGCCAGTCTGTTACCACAGGCTGTATCAGTGCCATCAATCGTGTGATAGAGACTGAGGATGGCTCTGAGGGTACCTTTATCCAGACAGATGCAGCCATCAATCCCGGCAACTCCGGCGGAGCACTCCTTAATGCCAAGGGAGAAGTCATCGGCATCAATTCCAATAAGTTTGCTTCTTCCGAAGTAGAGGGTATGGGCTTTGCTATTCCCATTTCCGTAGCTATACCTATCATAGACGATCTTAAGCTTGAAGAGACCAGGATCAAGGCGTCCAGTGACAAGAGAGGTTATATGGGCATCACAGTCTACACTCCTACAGGTATTGAGGGCGCATATGTGGCCATGGTAGGTGACGGCTCTGCGGCTATGGAAGGCGGTATGGAAGCAGGCGACATCATCACTGCTATAGACGGCAAGGAGATCACATCAAGAGAGGATCTCATAGACCTTTTGGATTATTATGAGGCGGGTACTACAATTGAGGTGACAGTTCTCAGAAAAGAAAAAACAGGTTATAATTCAAAGAAGCTGAAGGTTACCCTGCAGGATGAAAAGGCTGCTAACAAGGCTCTTGAATCCGAAGATTCACAGCAGGGACAGATAGAAGAAGAACCCGGGGATGATGGAAGGGATGATCGCAGAGGCGATTATTATGATCCTTTCGGATTTGATTTTGACTTTGGTTTTGGCTTCTAAATACAAGAAATGCGGAAAGGTTATATATGAGCGATAACGATAAAGAGTATCAGGGCACAGATCAGAAGAAGGAAAATACCTTCGAGGATATCTGCTTTGTGTGCAGGAGGCCTGAGTCCAAGGCAGGACGTATGTACAGGCTCCCCAATAATATCTGCATATGTGAGGATTGCATGCATCGCACCATGGATGCAGTGAGCCAGTTTGATTACAACAATCTCCTGGGAAATCCCACGCTGATGAATGAACTCAACATGAACAATCTTTTTGGAGGAAGAGGGGATTTTGCCTCAGGCATTCCCAACTCTCAAAGGGTCAAAAAGTCTGATCCAAATGCCAAGGAGAACAGGATCGACCTGAAGGATATACCTGCACCTCATAAGATCAAGGCGTCCCTTGATGAGTATGTGATAGGCCAGGAGAAGGCCAAGAAGGTCATCTCTGTAGCTGTATACAATCACTACAAGAGGGTGGCTACAGATTCTATGGACGATATCGAGATCGAGAAGTCCAATATACTCATGATAGGACCTACAGGAAGCGGTAAGACCTATCTTGTCAAAACTCTTGCAAGGCTCCTTAATGTGCCTCTTGCTATAGCAGATGCCACATCTCTTACAGAGGCCGGATACATTGGCGATGACATAGAGAGTGTTATCTCCAAGCTCCTTGCTGCAGCAGGCAATGATGTATCAAGGGCTGAGCAGGGAATAGTCTTTATAGATGAGATTGACAAGATAGCCAAGAAGAAGAGTACTACTGCCAGGGATGTCAGCGGTGAATCCGTGCAGCAGGGCATGCTCAAGCTCCTGGAAGGTGCAGAGGTTGAGGTGCCTGTAGGTGCCAATTCCAAGAATGCCATGGTCCCCCTTGCAACAGTGAATACCAGAAACATACTCTTTATCTGCGGCGGTGCATTCCCGGATCTGGAAGATATCATCAAGAACAGGCTGACAAAGTCTTCATCCATAGGCTTTAATGCTGAGCTCAAGGACAAGTATGACAAGGATACGGATATCCTCGCCAAGGTCACCACTGAAGATCTGAAGAAATTTGGCATGATCCCCGAATTTCTGGGAAGGCTTCCTATTATCTGCTCCCTTAAGGGGCTGGACAAAGAGGCTTTGATCCAGATATTAAAGGAGCCCAAGAATGCTATATTAAAGCAGTATCAGAAGCTACTGGCGCTGGATGAGGTCGACCTTGAATTTGACGATGGAGCCCTGGAAGCCATTGCTGACAAGGCTCTTGAGAGAGATACAGGAGCCAGGGCTCTTAGGTCCATCATAGAAGATATCATGCTGGATATCATGTATGAGATACCAAAGGATGACAATATCGGAAGGGTAGTCCTGACCAGGGAGTATATTGAAGGAGTAGGTGGCCCCAGGATAGAGATGAGGAGCCAGACTGGCCCTATGCATTACATTAGCGAGAATAATCAGAAAACTGCTTCGAATATTGAATAATAATGCGAAATATGATACATTTGTTATAGAATTGCGATAATTACAAATGGTCTATTTGCACATGTTTTTGGGATCTTTATTCAAAGATATATAATCGATTTTGGTAAGACCACGACCTTAAGGGGAGAAAAGATGGAACAGGACAGGCGATTTAATATGGCAGCTTCATCGGTATGGATAGGAGTTGTTGCTATCCTCTTTTCCACCACCGGTATTCTGGGCCTTATGTTTGGCGGAATAGCCGTCATGATGGGTGTTTTATCAAGGCCTGTTAAGGGACCTATGTTTGCCCCTGCCAGGACCGGTATCATCCTGGGCTCAATAGCTATTGCAGCAGCATATCTTATGGTGATCATGTCCTTTATGATGTTGCTTAGGAATCCTGAGATCAGTGGTCTTTTCAGAAATTATCTGCTGGATGGAAGTGCTCAGAACCTGCAGGAACTATTGGAGGCCCTGCAAAGCTATTAAGCAGGAAGCAGCAGGATATCAGCTGCATGCGAGGGAACGCGTATGAGTGGTATATCTATTTCCGGAGCATATTTTGGATACGGACCGGCTACCTATTCACCTGTAGCTGCCGGCAGAGATTCCGGCGCAGGCCTTAATGTTAATGCCGGAGAATCCGATGTAAAAAAGGCAGGCAGGAGATCTTCGCCTGCAGAATGTGAGACATGCAGCAATCGCAAGTACCAGGATGGTTCTGATGAGAATGTCTCTTTTAAGACTGCCCAGAAGATGTCGCCGTCTGTGGCTGCTGTAAGAGTAAGGGCTCACGAGCAGGAGCATGTGAGCAACGCCTATGATAAGGCAAAGGAAAATGGCGGAGAGGTCATAAGAGCTTCTGTCCAGATCCATACAGCGGTATGTCCCGAATGCGGACGGACTTATGTTTCAGGGGGAGTTACCAATTCCCAGATCAAATATACAAAAGAGGAGAATCCGTACCAAAAGGCTGCAAAGAAGGCCTATATCGGACTCATGAAGGGGGCCAATGTGGACATGGCTGTCTGATAGGGTACGTAAATGACGAAATGAATACTAAGAGCTTATCCAGTGTGTTTGTTAAAGGCAAGGCCAGACAGAAAATGGCTGGTAACTATGGGACTCTTATATTTACACTTATCATACAGGCTGTGATCATATTTGCGCTTACTTTTGGCGCTGCTGATCTTTTTCAGAGCTATCTGATCTACTGCATAGCTGTGGTTCTTATTGATCTCCTTGGAGGAGTGGTTAATGCCGGAAGGGCATACCAATATATGAATCTGATATATGATCAGAGCATTTCTGTTTCGGATCTTTTTCATGGCTTTAAGGAAAATGCTGACAAAGCCATCATCATCCGGATACCTTTTGCGATCACCAGTTTTATGGCACAGATTCCCTATTCCCTTTATCTGTATGGGGTTATCAGATCCCTTCCTCTTGTGCTTATGATCTGCACTGTATCTGCGATCCTTTTTATTCTATGCAGCATCTATTTTGGACAGAGCCTCTTTCTTCTTCAGGATTTTCCGGATAAGTCGGCCGTGGAGCTTCTTAAGCTGAGCGCAGCCATGATGAAGGGACATGCGCTTAAGTATTTCCTCTTATATCTTAGCTTTTTGCCTGTGTTTATCCTGGGCTGTATTACCTTGTTCATACCTCTCTTGTGGGTAGAGTGCTACATTGAAGCATCCAGAGCGTCTTTTTACAGGGAACTTATTGTGACTGCAAATACTAAGGAGTAGCTATGGACCTGACCGGTGTCAGCAGAAGTATGATCCGTACACGTGAATACGAGGCTTTGACAGCGCTTGAGACTCCCTGGACAAGGGAGGCTATCTGTGATGAGCCCAAAAAGGAATATCCAAGACCCTTGTTCGTAAGAGAGGATTATCACTCTCTTAACGGAATATGGGGTTTTTCTATTTCTGCCAAAGCCACTATTCCCAAGGCTTTTCGCTCTCATATCAGAGTGCCCTTTTCGCCTGAGTGCAGGCTGGCTATGGTGTCTGATACTGCCATGGAGCCCAGAAATGTACTGCCCCATACCCTTACCGGTGATGAATTCCTCTGGTACAGAAAAGAGTTTACTATTCCTAGAAGGCCTGCAGGCAGGTCAAGACTTCTCCTTCACTTTGGAGCAGTGGACCAGATATGCGACCTCTGGGTAAACGGGCGCAAAAAAGCCCATCATGAAGGCGGTTATCTGCCCTTTACTGTGGATATCAGTGACTGTATAGAGGATATTACAGGAGATCTGGCAGAGGAAAAGGCTGAGATCCTGGTCAGAGTCATAGATGTTACAGACAGCTCCTGGATGTCCAGGGGCAAGCAGACCTTTAAGAGGGGCGGCATGTACTACAGCCCTCAAAGCGGTATATGGCAGAGCGTATGGCTGGAGTGGGTGCACTCGGCTTTTCTCGTCAAGCTGGAAACAGAGCCTATGGAGGATCTGTGTCATGTTAAGATAAGAGTCTTTTGCAATGAGCCCTCAGCCCTTAGTATAGCTCACATCCCCGGTGAGGGTCATGTTAAGCTCTTTGAGAAAAGGCTTGAAAAGAGTGCTTTTAAGCCCTGCGATCCCTTAAAGCTCCAGTCTTCCAGGCATATGCCCTCATCAGATACCATGCCCCTTGATATGGACTATGCATATAAGGCTGAGGCAGTGGTGAAGATAGATGATGCAAGACTATGGAGCCCCGAGGATCCTTATCTCTATGACTTTGAAGTCAGACTGGACTCAGGTGACAGAGTACGTTCATACATGGCTGTGAGATACTACTCAGTACAGGCTGACCCCAAAGGCAGACCCAGGTTCTGCCTTAATCACAAGCCATATTTCCTAAAGGGTATACTGGACCAGGGCTATTGGCCTGACGGCCTTATGACAGCGCCTTCTGACAAGGCTCTGCTTCGGGATATCAAAGTGGTCAAGGAGCTGGGCTTTAACATGATGCGCAAGCATGTAAAGATAGAGGAAGCCAGGTGGTATTATCATTGCGACAGACTTGGGATGATAGTATTCCAGGATATGGTATCCGGAGGCAGCAGGTATGACAAGCCCCTTGTCACCTATCTTCCCAATCTCTTCCCCCATATCATGCGGACCATGGACGATTCTGCTCTCTTTTATCCCCTGTTATCAAGAGCTGATGCGGCGGGGAGAGAGGCTTTTGTAGCAGAGATGAAGAATACTGTCAGCTACCTGAAGAGCTATCCCTCTATAGGAAGCTGGACTATCTTTAATGAAGGTTGGGGACAGTTTGATGCGGCAAGCCTCCCCAAGGTGCTGCAGCAGGTGGATAATACCAGGCCCATTGATGCGGCCAGCGGCTGGTTTGATCAGCATTCGGGAGATTTCCTTAGTATCCATAATTATTTCAGAAAGCCCTCTGCACCTGTGGACAGATTCGGAAGAGCCACTTTTATTTCGGAATGCGGCGGCCTTACCTGGTATGCCAAGGGGCATAGTGCCAGTCGTTATCCATATGGTTATAAGGTGATCAGGAGCAGAAAAGAGCTGAACAGAGAATACGAAGACTTAATTAAAAAGCAGCTCCTGCCGCTGAGACAAAAGGGCCTGTGCGGTTTTGTCTACACTCAGGTCAGTGACGTTGAAGATGAAGTAAACGGCATCATGACCTACGACAGGAAGCTGCTGAAGATTTACAGGAAGATTCCCTGATCTCCCTGATCTCCCTGATCAGGGTTTGATCAGGGTTTGATCAGGATTTGATCATGCTATGATCAGAGTTCCGGCCTTGCCCTTTATGGCATCGCCTACACTTCCGATGGAGGTGATCAGTACAGAGCCTTCTTTGTTGGATTCCAGGAAGGTGATGGCTGCTTCTATCTTGGGCAGCATGTTGTCCTTTCCGAATTCATCATTGGCTATGAGGTCTCTGGCCTCTGCCAGAGTCATCTTTTCTATAGGAGTCTGGTCCTCTTTCTCAAAGTTTCTGTATACACAGGGTACACCTGTGAGTATGATCAGGCAGTCAGCATTAAGATCTGCTGCCAGCTTGCCGGCAATGGCGTCCTTTTCGATAACAGCAGAAGCTCCCTTATAGATATGCTCCTGTTCCAGAACGGGAATACCGCCGCCTCCGCAGGCAATGACCTCCTGACCTGCATCAGCCAGGCACTTTATGGCATCCAGCTCTACGATTCTTAAGGGTGCGGGCGCTGCTACGATCCTGAGATATCCCTTGCCGGGTACTTCCTTGACGAAGTTGCCCTTCTTGATCTCTGTATCTGCATCCTCTTTGGACATGTATCTGCCAATGGCCTTGGTGGGTGAATAAAATGCCTCGTCATAAGGATCTACAGTAACCTGGGTGAGGATGGTGGACACAGTCCTTGAAATGCCTCTCTTCTCCAGTTCACTGATCAGACAATTCTGGATATCGTAGCCTACATAGCCCTGGCTCATGGCGCTGCATACGCTCATAGGAGCGGGAGTGTAGTCTATGTAGATACGATGGAGCTCGGTCATAGCCTTGTGGATCATGCTGACCTGAGGTCCGTTGGAATGAGTGATGGTCAGCTGATAGCCGGCCTGTATGAGATCAGCAAGGGCGCGTGCAGAGTTTGTCGCTGCCGCCTTTTGCTTTTCTGTGGTATAACCCAGGGCGTCGTGGCCCAATGATACTACTGCTTTTTTATTTTCCATGGCTGTCCTTTCCTGAAACTCTGTAATGATATTATTATCAGTCATAGGCGCAGATAATGCAATAAATCCGTTTTGTTAGATTATTAACGATAAATGCTTTGACCGCAGACCCACATTGTAATAGAATGATTATGGTGTATTGTGATGATACATACATTTTGGGAAAAATTTTGAACAATGGAGGAAAATACGTGAATTTTGATCCTTATACCGGAGAACCTATAAATGCAGGTTCTGGTGATGCTACGCTAAAGACAAACGACCAGGCAGAGACATCTGCTCAGACTACAGAGCCCTCAGCTGCATCTGCAGAAAGCACTGATACTCAGGCCGCAGACATGGCAGCTCCTGCAGAGCAGGCAACTCAGGCTCAGAATAATGACCAGGCGCCTCAGGGTCAGGACATGCAGGCTCAGAATCCTGCTTATGGCCAGTATTACAACCAGGGCCAGCAGTACTCTCAGCCCCAGCAGGGCCAGTACTACAACCAGGGCCAGCAGTACTCTCAGCCTCAGCAGGGTCAGTACTACAACCAGGGCCAGCAGTACTCTCAGCCCCAGCAGGGCCAGTATTATAACCAGGGCCAGCAGTACTCTCAGCCTCAGCAGGGTCAGTACTACAATCAGGGCCAGCAGTACGGCCAGCCCCAGCAGGGCCAGTATTATAACCAGGGCCAGCAGTACGGCCAGCCCCAGCAGGGTCAGTACTATAACCAGGGCCAGTACACTTATCCCGGACAGATCCCCGGAGCAGCACCTGCAGGTCCTACAGGTCCCAAGAAGAAAAAGACAGGCCTTATTATAGGACTTGTAGCAGCGCTTCTTTTGATACTTGGATGCGGCGCAGCTGCAGCTGCCATGTTCCTTGGCGGCTCTGCAAATGACAAGGTCCTTAAGGCTGTTATGAACAGCATGCCCAAGGAAAAGGTCTTCGATGTTCCTACTTTCACAGAGGACGAAGGCTTTACCCTTGCATATGATTTTGATATGGATGTTGAAGGCACCAAGGTGGGCGGAGATCTTACTATCGCTCACAAGAAGAAGGAGTCTTCCATCACAGGTAATGTGGATTTCTCAGGCATCAACACCAACATGGCATTCTACATGAATGACAAGGAATTATTCCTGAATGTGCCTATCCTTTTTGACAAGACTCTCTCTTACAACTATGTGGATGAGAAGACAGGCTACCTGTCACAGATCCTGACCAGAGAAAGCGGCTTTGCACTTGAAGACCTTGATGTCATCTTAAAGACTGCCAATGATTATGACAGCCTTGTAAAGGAATTTGAGAAGGCCACCAAGGATGCATATAATGTCCTGAAGTTCGAGAAGGACGGAACAGGCGAATACGAGCTTATGGGCGCCAAGACGAGGTGCACTGCTTATAAGGCAGAGCTTGGCAAGGATGAGCTCAAAAATATCATCAAGGTATACAAGGATGCTTTAAACAAGCACCCTGAGATCGTGACTCTGGCTGAGAACCTGCTGGGAAGCTCACTTGATGAACTTGAAGAGGATCTGGATGAACTGACAGATGTTGATTCAATGTTTGTCACAGTATATGTATCAAAGAATAAGGCTGCAGCCATTGTTCTGGAAGCTCCCGAGCAGAACGAGAAGATCGAGATCCTCTTTGAAGGCAAAAAGAATCCCGGCGATGATGTGATCATCAAGTACGACGACAAGCTGCTCTACGAGACAGTAATAGAGGTAAATGGCGACGAGATCAAGCAGACAGTAAAGGGCGACAGCGGTGTAACATCTGTCATGACTCTTAACAAGAAGGACGGTGCATTTGATATCGAGATGCCTTCACTTGATATGGTAATGTCCGGCACATTACAGTCTGACAAGAATTCACTTGAGATGACTATCGACAAGATCTCTGCTGATGAGTTTGAGCTTGAAGGCAGCAAGATCAGCTATACTTTAACAAAGGGTGCCAAGATCGAAGCTATCAAGGCTGATGACAAGACTATCGATATAGGCAACGCTTCCGAGGAAGAATTTAATGATATTCTTTCCGGTATCATGACAAGCATTTTTTCAATAGGATACTAATAGGGCAATAACCAGCAGCGGGGAAAGAGGAGGACTATCAATGAGCTACAGTGCACTTCAGAACGGCAGTGACATCAGGGGAATCGCAATGGAGAATGATAAGGGCTATGCTGTCAATATGACAGAGAAAGCCTCAGAGGATCTGGCCAGGGCCTTTGTCAGAAGGCTTAAGGCCATAACGGGTGAGGAAAGCCCGAAAGTAGCTGTCGGCAGAGATTCAAGACTGAGCGGAGAAGCCCTCCTTAAAGCTGCTGTACGCGGAATTAAGGCAGAAGGGGCAGAGGCCATAGACTTTGAGCTGGCCTCCACTCCTGCCATGTTCATGGCAACGGTGCTTGAGAATTATACGGGAAGCATCATGATAACAGCCAGCCATCTTCCCTGGTTCCGTAACGGAATGAAGTTCTTTGACAGGGATGGAGGACTGGAAAAGGAAGATATCAAGGAACTGGTAGAAGCAGCTGATCAGATCGCTGCTAATGAGACTATGCCGGAGGGCATAGATGACAGCGCTGTCAAGGTTGACTTTATGGAGACCTATGCAGCATTCCTGCGCAAGAAGATAATCGACGGAGCAGGAAATGGTGACAGACCTCTTGAGGGCCGTCACATCATAGTGGATGCAGGAAACGGCGCAGGCGGATTCTATGTGACCAGAGTCCTGGAGCCTTTGGGAGCAAATACTGAAGGATCTCAGTTCCTAGAGCCTGACGGACATTTCCCCAACCACGTACCCAATCCTGAAGACAAGGAAGCCGCTGAATCAGCTCAGAAGGCTACATTCGACAGTGGTGCGGATCTGGGTATCATCTTTGATACAGACGTAGACAGGGCAGGAGCTATTCTTCCCAGTGGCAAGAAGCTGGTAAGAAATGAGCTGATCGCCATCATATCATCCATAGTACTCAGGGAGCATCCCGGTACTACCATAGTGACAGATTCCATCACCTCTGATGGACTTCATGAGTTTATTACTTCAAGAGGCGGACAGCATATCCGCTTCAAGAGAGGTTACAGAAATGTTATTGACGAATCTATCCGTCTCAACAATGCAGGCATAGATTCACAGCTGGCTATTGAAACCAGCGGACACGGTGCTCTTAAGGAGAATTTCTTCCTGGATGACGGAGCTTACCTTATGGTCAAGATCCTCATCGAGATGGGCAAGGGCGAAGATCTGGACAAGATGATCTCAGATCTGGATACTCCTGCAGAGAGCGTTGAGATCAGGTTCCCTGTTAAGACTGAACTCCTTGAAGGCAAGAGCCTGCAGGAGAATGGAGACAGGGTGCTGGATTTCTTTAAGGAAGCAGCAGATGAGATCGAAGGCTGGTTCCTGGAAGAGGAAAACTATGAGGGTGTAAGGTTCAATACCAATGTATCTCATGGCGGCGGCTGGCTCCTTCTTAGAAAGTCACTCCATGAGCCCATCATGCCTCTTAACATCGAGAGCAGCTTTGATGGTGGCTCCCTTCTTATGGCAAAGCAGCTCCTTCAGGTGCTGTCCAGAGAGGAGACACTTGATGTTACTCCCCTTGAAGAGTTTATAAGATGACAAAAAGAGAAGCTTTTTTTCAGATCATAATCGTAAGCTATAATGCCGGCGAGGAGCTTGCCGCCAGTATGAAGTCAGTCGCAGATCAGACCTTCGAAGACTGGCATGTCCTGATCAAGGACGGCGGCAGCACAGACGGCAGTCTTGATACAATAAGGCAGCTGTATGGCGAGGATGAGAGAGTGCAGATCGTGTCCGACAAGGACAGCGGCATCTACGATGCCATGAATGAAGCTCTGAACATACTGAGCCGGAGACAGGGCAAGGGGGATCAGGAGTCTCACGGGCCTTTTGTATATTTCCTGAATTGCGGTGATTATCTCTATGACAATGAGGTGCTCAGCAAGGTGCATGAGAGCATTACGGCCTGTGACAAGACAGGCAGGAGCATCTTCTACGGAGATATATTTGAGAGAGCTACAGGGCAGAGAGTAGCTTCAAGCCCTGTGATAAATGATTTTACTCTCTACAGGAATGTCCCCTGTCATCAGGCCTGCTTTTATGACCTGGCACTTATGCTGACTGAGCATTTTGACAGCTCCTTTAGCATCAGGGCGGATTATGAGCAGTTTCTCAGATGCATATATATGGACAAGGCAGATACTCACTTCATGCCTCTTGTGATCGCTTCCTATCAGGGAGGCGGCTTCTCCGAAAAGGGAGATGCAGCCGCTGTATCCGAAAGGGAGAGAAAAGAGATAGTGGGAAGATATATGCCTGCTTCCAAGGTCAGAAAATATGACCTTATCAGGATGCTGACACTGGCACCGCTACGTTCCAGACTTGCCAGAAATCCCATTAGCAGCGGTGCTTACAACCAGATCAAAAGCTTTATATATAAACACAGACAATGAAAGTATTATGGCTTTGTAATATATGTCTGCCGGTATACGCCAGACACGAGAATATCCCCTATTCCAACCGCGAGGGCTGGCTCTCAGGTTGTTATGGGCGCATAGAGAAAGAGAGAAAAGAAGGCACCTGCGATCTGATCCTGGGTGTCTGTTTTCCTTTATCAAAAGAATTAATTGGAGGCCAGCCCTATATCCGCAAGGATATAGACTCTGTGAGCTTCTATCCTTTTGAAGAGGACCTGGATAGTCCTGAGGAATACAAGCCGGAGCTGGAAGATGTGTTCAGACAGATCATTGATGATTTTCAGCCGGATATGATCCATGTCTTTGGTACTGAGTTTCCTCACAGCCTTGCTATGATCAGGGCATATGACAGGCCTGAGAGGACCCTTTTGGGACTTCAGGGACTCTGCCATATCATAGGCAGCAGGTATATGGCAGACCTTCCTCCTCAGGTGGTGAAGGACAGGACTATCAGAGATATCCTAAAGCATGATTCTCTCCTGCAGCAGCAGGAGAAATTCATAAAGCGCGGTGAAAATGAGATAGCAGCTATCAAGGCCAGCGGACATATCGCAGGAAGGACTGAGTTTGACAGGACTGCTGTAGCAGCCATTAATCCTGCCGCAGGCTATCACAATCTCAATGAGACTCTCCGGGATGAATTTTACACAGGAAGCTGGAGTGAAGATAAGGCTGATCCTCACAGTATCTTTGTATCCCAGGGAGATTATCCTATCAAGGGACTGCATTTCATATTGGAGGCTATGCCGGGGATACTGCGTAAATATCCTGATGCCCACCTGTATGTAGCAGGTAACAGCATTATAGGCAACCCTGACAGATCAAGGGTCACAGGCTCTGACTCCGGCGAGGGAAGGAGTATCTATCCTCTCTGGCTCCGTATACCTGCTTATGGCAAGTATCTGAGGAAGCTGATCAGAGAGGGCAGCCTTGAAGGACATGTAACAGCCCTTGGCAAGCTCTCTGCAGAGCAGATGAAGGAGCAATACCTCAAGGCTTCGGTCTTTGTCTGCCCCTCTTTTGTAGAGAATTCCCCTAACAGTGTGGGCGAAGCTATGCTGCTGGGCACACCCCTTGTGGCATCCAACGCCTGCGGTATTCCCAGCATGGTAGATGATGGCAGGGACGGCATACTCTATGATCCCACGGACATAAAGGGCCTGGAAACAGCCGTGAGCCAGATCTGGGAGGAAAAGGTGATCAGCAATATCTACAGCGATAATGCCAGAGAGCATGCTGCCAGAACACATGATCCCGACCTTAACTATTCCAGGCTGATGGAAATATATCATGCTATCAGCGGATAGGCTGCCAGTTCATTTAAGTGAGAATCTCTAATGGATAATATCAAGATCAGTATCATAATCCCCGTATATAATACGGAGAAATATATAAGACGATGCGTAGACTCTGTCAGAGCCCAGACATATCCCGGGGAGCTGACAGAGATTATTCTGGTGGATGATGGTTCTACAGATAACAGTCCTGCTATATTGGATGAGATCGCAGCATCAGACTCCCGTATCAAGGTGCTCCACAAGGAGAACGGCGGCTCTTCTGATGCCAGAAACAGAGGCATAGAGCTGGCTGGTGGAGATTATCTTGGTTTTGTGGACAGTGATGACTATGTCAGCCCCGATATGTACCTGCATCTGGCAGAGGCTGCTGCCAGGACCGGAGCTCCCATTGTCCAGACAGGAAGGACTGAGGTGGCTGAGGATGGCAGCGATATGCCTGATATTGTGGAGATACCGGCTGCTGAGACTGTGGTTGGAGCCAGGGATTTCCTATTTGAGCTTTTGATGCACAGGGGGGATTCCTCCTTTTGCACCAAGCTGGTGAGAAGAGACCTTTTCGATGAGATGCTTTTTCCTACCGGTATACTAAATGAAGACTTTTATCTTCTCTATCATATGCTTCCAAAGGCAGGGGAGATAGTATCTCTGCCTTGCAGAGACTACCACGTCTATTACAGGACAGGCTCCAATTCCAGAAAAGACGTTAAGGACAAGGATTATTTTCCCAGAGTCTTTACGGACATAGTGGTCAATTCTGATGATGTCAGGGCATATGCCTGCGGTATCTGGCCGGATCTGGACAAGGTATCAGTGAGGTTTTGCCTGGTACAGCGCCTGGATTATCTGCTCCATATCCCCATCTCCAGGATGAAGGCTGATAATGATTTCTACAGAAATGTGTGCAGATATGTAAGAGGACATGTTTGCGACAGTCTGACCAATCCCTATCTTACCGGCAGGCAAAGGCTATATCTGATGCTCTTTGCCACTAGCCCAAGAGCTATCAGGCGCATACATGCCAGGCTCAGGCACCTGGAATAAATATCCGCCTTGCTGATGGCAGCTGCATATAGCACAGTTGCCGCCGGCAGGAAACAGTAATTACCTTATAGGGAGGAGCGTGCACTAATGGCTGCTCAAAAGGACAGAATCTATATCTGCCATACTTTTTATCACGCATATGTAGCATATCTAAAGGAGCTGGCTTTCAGGCGTAACGGGAATGCCGGCGACTCTGCAGACCTTATGATCTCGCTTATGAGTAATGATTTTGGTGATTTTAAGGATCGTGCAGTAGAGAGCGGCATATGGGACAGAGTAATAGAATTTGATGAGAAGAAGCCGGGCTTTTATCCTGAGCTTGATAAGCTGAGCACTGACAAGGGTAATATCGCCAGCAACATGATCTCCAGGATCAGATATTGCAGGAAGCTGGGACAGCTGACAGGAGAGAGACTACCTGTGGATCTAAGGTTATATCGCAGCATATATGTCTTTTGCGATTCAGATCCAATAGGTTATTATCTGGACTATGCCCATATCCCTTATCATGCAGTGGAGGATGGGCTTAATTGTCTGGTGACCTTTGATGCTGCATATTATGACAACAGGGGACATTTTGGACTTAAGAGCTTCTTTTCCAAGAAGCTGGGTCTCATCCATATACAAAACGGCTATGGAAAGTACTGTCTGGATATGGAGGTCAATGATATATCAGTTCTTAAAAGAAGCTGCCCTTATTATGTGGAATTAAAAAGGAGCAGTCTCATAGATGCACTGTCTGTCTCTGAGAAAGAGATGATATTAAAGGCCTTTGTCAGAGAGGAAAAAGAGATCAGAAAGGCTCTTGCTACGTCGACGCCTTTGGATAATACAAAGCAGGATGATCAAGTGTTGAACACGGGAGAGGCCTCAGCTATAGGATCCGATAAAACATTGATCCTGACAGAGCCTCTTTGCGACCTTGAGACCAGAAAGAGACTTTTTGATGATATAGTAAGTCATTATAAGGCAAAGGGAACAGTATTTATCAAGCCTCATCCCAGGGATGAGCTGGATTATACAAAACTTTACCCCTTTGATATAGTATTTGATCCCATGATGCCCATGGAGATGCTGTCCTTCTTTGAGGGAGTGCATTTTGACAGAGTAGTCAGTGTATATACCAATCTGGATGGCATAAATTATGCTGATAAGAAGGTGCGCCTGGGCAACAGCTTTATGGACCGCTACGAGGATGCATCAGCTCATATCCAGAACAATATTGAAGAGGATGACCCTCTGGACTAAGAAAGGTTAATCAATGAACAAGATCAAGGCGGCTGCGTGGTCCTTTGCCATGACTGTGCTGGCACTGCTTCTTATTATCGCTCTGCTTGTGGTATATGTGGATCCCTTTTTCCATTACCATGAGCCTCTTGCCGGCTTTCCTTACTTTATAGACAATCAGCTCTCTCAGAACCCCGGAATGGCAGCCAGGATGAACTATGACAGCTGTATCATAGGCTCATCCATGACGGTAAACTTTAATACTAATGATTTTAGAGAGGAGCTGGGGCTTGATACCATCAAGCTCAGCTACAGCGGGGCCCTCCCAAGAGATGACAAGAATATACTGGCCATCGTCTTTGACAAGGACAGTCTGTCATATGGCAGAAATGGCATAAAGGCTGTGTTTATGGCTATGGATCCCATAGTCATGACTGCGGACACAGATGCTACCAAGTATCCCCTGCCTGAATATCTCTACGATGATAATTATATAAATGATATCAAATACCTATTTAATAAAGATGTACTCTTCAGGTATATATTAAAGCCCTTTGTACAAAAGCAGGGAAGCGACCTTGCCACCATCTATTACAGCTGGTGGACTCCTGAGTATTATGACGAGTCCTGGGTCATGCACAATTATCAGCCCGCAAAGGAGGCAGATGAAGAGACCCCGGAGGACGCCTATATAGAGCGTACTCTTGCTAATATGGAGACCAATATCCTGCCCTTTATCAGGGACAATCCGGATACCAGATTCTACATATTCCTGCCTGCATACAGTGTGCTGCACTGGTACGATGTGAGTAAGGAGCGGCACCTGGATGCCACCCTTGCCCAGGTGGCCTATATTGGTGAGATGCTCATGGAATATGACAATGTGGAGCTCTATGACTTCATGACCGATGAAGAGACAGTTACCAATATCAATAACTATGCAGATATCATCCACTTCAGACCCGAATACAACAGCTACATGGTCAGCTGCTTTGCCAGCGGGGAGAGGCGCCTTGAGAAGGGAGATATGGAGCGCGTCTGCAATGACATGCGCCAGATCATCTCCGGCTATGACTACCAGGCACTCTTTGAACGCAATCCTTGATAATGCGGATTGTGAATGAAGGCATATGTTCACTCGCTGTACTAGTACTATTGTGTGCCGCTGCAGTAATTATTTTCCACGTTCGCTGTACTCCAAATGGCGTTTTACTAAATTCTTCCGCAGCCTTCTTTTCAATGCGCCACACTCGAAAGAAACTCCCTTTCAAAAAGGAACTATAGTTCCCTTTTGAAAGGTTCAAACAGCTTTCTCGTGGGCGCTTTGAAGGCTGCGTATGAAGAATTAAGTAAAAACAGCCATTTGCAGTAAATGCTCACTTTGTAAAATAATTACTGCAGCGGCGCTCGGCAGGTGCTAAATGCGAGTGAACAGATGCGTGAAATTGTCCCTATGCCGGGTGCTATGGTAAGAAATATTGCCAGATATGTTGCTGGATCATGCCGCTGAATTACCTGGTTGAAGCATATCACCTGGGAATATAGCTTATCATAGCGCAGAAGCACGGCGATGATCGTCTAGTAGAATTGCAACATTATATCCTCATGATAAAGGGGGAGAGAATGGTTTTTAATTCATATATATTTATATTTGCATATTTGCCCCTGTTCATGGCAGGATTATATATCCTTATGAAAAGCACCAAGGACGAGGACAAGAGGAGGAGTGATCTTTCCTTCTACTTGATGGCAACATCCTTAGCTTTCTTTGCCTTTGCGGGGCTTAGGAGTTTTATAGTATTTCTTATATCGCTCCTTGTGAATCTGCTGATAGGCAGGCTCCTTGCATATCATAGAAGCAAAGTGCTTTTTATTTTTGGCGTAGTCCTTAATATCCTGGCTGTATATTTCTTTAGGCAGAGCAGTTTTTTTGCCCTGGCGGTGAGCTTTTATTCCTTTAGTCAGATATGGTTTCTAAAGGAAATATACAGCGGCAGGGTAAGCGCTTTTACGATTTCCGATTATTTGCTCTCCATGACCTATTTTCCCAAGCTCCTCCAGGGACCCATAGTCAGGTTCTCTGATATGAGAGACAGGCTTGAGAGCTCCGGAGTATTTAGGGGAAAGCCGGTATCGGGAGAAAGCTTCCTTAGGGCAGTATTTCTCTTTGTCATGGGCTTATCCAAGAAGGTGCTCCTGGCGGATATATATGCTGGGGGAGTGAGCTATGTATATGACAATGTGCCGGGGCTGTCTGCTTATAATGCCTTCCTTGGGGCTATCTTGTATTCGCTGCAGATATATTTTGACTTTAGCGCATACTGCGACATGGGACTTGCACTGGCTATGATGATGGGAGTAGAGCTTCCGATTAATTTTAACAAGCCTTATAAAGCCCGTAATATAGACGATTTCTGGAAGAGATGGCATATATCACTTACATCTTTTCTTACGGATAACGTATATATTCCTCTTGGCGGTAACAGGAAGGGCAGGATCAGGACCTATATCAATTTTCTCATTGTATTCTTTGTTTCGGGCCTCTGGCATGGAAGAGGGATAAACTTTATCATATGGGGTATGCTCCACGGCTTCTTATATGTGATCGTGAGAGCTATCAGGGAGATGAGAGGCACAAGGCCTGTAATGCCCCGTGTTCCAGCGGTCATTCTTACCTTCCTCTACGTGAGCCTGGCCTGGGTGTTCTTTAGGGCGGCAGACCCTGGAAATGCATTTGACCTGATAGGCGCCATTATAAGGAATCCATCCTTTGCACTTAGCAGGGATTTTTTGGAAGCCTTTATGATAGATGAGCTATGGTTTGTGATCAAGGTGACACCCCTGGCACATATGGCTGTAGGCAGCTACATCTGCCTCTATTTATTCCTCATAGCGGGGCTCTTTCTTGCCTTTTGCCGGAGAAATGCATATGATTATGCAAGGACAATGAAAATAAATGGAGCCAAAGGAGTTATCTTTGGGATTCTCTTTGTATGGTGCGTTATCAGATTTGGAGAAGTGAGCACCTATATATACAGCGGCTTCTAAACATGCAAGCGACACATCCTGTGTCGGAATTGCATAGAAGTGCATCCCTGCACTTCTAAACATGCAAGCGACACATCCTGTGTCGGAATTGCATAGAAGTGCATCCCTGCACTTCTAAACATGCAAGCGACACATCCTGTGTCGGGAGAAACAACATGCGATTAAGTGTGATAGTGCCTGTCTACAACATGGCTTTGGACGACAGGCTTAAATGGTGTTTGGACTCGCTGGTGGGTCAGACCCTGGATCCAAAAGAATATGAGATAATAGCAGTGGATGATGCATCAACTGATGATTCTGTGAAGATCATGGAGGAGTATGACAGGCTCTATGATCATTTTCACCTGATAAGGAGCCCTGAGAACAGACATCAGGGCGGAGCCAAGAATCTAGGCCTGAAAATGGCAAAGGGGGACTGGATAGGCTTTGTGGATGCCGACGACTGGATAGTGCCTGACTATTATGAGAGGCTGCTGACAAGGGCAGAGGAGACCGGGGCCGACATGGCAGGCTGTGATTATCAGCTGACGGACAAGCACTCCTGGGAGAAGGGAAGGCATGTCAGCGGCAACAGAGAAGATCAGGCGGGCCTCCTTGATGAAGCCAAATACAGGAGTCTGGTCCTGGATGCAGGGAGCCTGGTGGTCAAGATTTACAAAAGGCATATAATATTTGGTGAGGGGGGAGAAGGATCTGACATTTTCCCTGAGCATATATTCTATGAAGACAATGCTGTAGCCTGCACCTGGATGCTGAGAGCCAGGCGATTTGAGTATATAAGGGAGCCTCTGTATTATTATTATCAGCATGATGCATCCACAGTGCATACCCTTAGCCGCCGCAACTTGGAAGACAGGATGGAGGCAGGCCGTATCATGCTCCGGGAGGCCAGGGATAAGGGCTATTATGAGAAATACAAAAACGAGATCGATTATAAATTTATCCTTCTCTTTTATGTGAACACCCTTTTTTCCGCCATGCAGGCAGGAAAAGAGCTTAAGGGAGCATATGGCTTTGCAGGCAGGCTCCTTGATGAGATGAGGCAGATCCTTCCTGATTTTCAGGACAATCCCTATTACAGGGAGAGGATCCATCCCGAAGAGCAAAAGCTTATAAGGATGCAGATGAAGAGTAATCTGCTCTTTTACAGTTATTACAGAGCCCTCTATTTCTACAGAGGGATCAGAAAGAAGCTTGGTATATGAAAAAAATCTGGAAAGAACTAATGGTGCTTTTGAACAGAAAACAGAAGGGCCAGATGGTAGTGATAGTAATACTGATGCTTATAGGAGGTATCCTGGAATCAGTAGGTATAGCAATGATAGTGCCTGTCATGAAGACAGTAATGGATCCAAAAGCCGTAGAGAAATCCCGTTATTTGAAGATCATATATGACATTCTGGGACTTCAGAGCACGCAGCAGCTTGCAAGCGTCATGATAATCGCTATTATTATCACCTTTATCATCAAGAATGTTTTTCTCTTTTTTGTAAACAAGGTCCAGCTGAGATTTGTATTTACCAATCAGTTTGAGACCTCTCAAAGGATGATGATCAATTTTATTAACAGGCCCTATGAATATTATCTGGGGGCAGATACTGCTGTAGTACAGCGTATGATCACATCTGATGTTATCAATATGTATGGTCTGATCCTCAACATGCTGCAGCTGATCAGTGAGGGTATAGTATTTGCCTGTCTTATAGCCATGATGCTGTTTGAGAGCCCTGCGATGACCATTTTTATTGGAATTATATTATTTGCAACTCTCCTGATCATCAGATTGTTCATTAAGCCTGTTATGACAAAGGCAGGAGAAGAGAATCAGAACTATTATTCAGGTCTTTTTAAGTGGATCAGTCAGTCTGTAACAGGTATCAAGGAGATCAAGATAGGTGCAAGGGAAGGCTATTTTATAGATGAGTATTCGGCCTGTGGCAATGGTTATGTTAAGGCTGTACAGAGATACAATCTTTTTACCGCGACTCCCAGGCTCCTTATTGAGACGGTGGCTATCTGTAGCATGATGGGTTACTTTTTGCTGCTGATGATTGGCGGGATAGACCTGGAGAAACTGGTGCCTCAGCTCTCTGTCCTGGCCCTGTCTGCGGCAAGGCTGCTTCCCAGTGCCAACAGGATCAATAATTACCAGACTTCCATAGCTTATTTTGAACCCTTCCTGGATAATGTCATGAACAATCTTAGGGAAGAGGTACTGGATACAGCTGTAAAATATGATCCCCAGGCTTACAAGAGCGCTCTTGAAGCTCCCAAGATGCCTGTGACTGAGAAGATACAGATGGAGGATATTTGCTACAAATATCCCGATGCTGACAGGTATGTTCTTGATCATGCGGATATGGAGATACCTGTAGGCAAGTCTGTGGGCATCGTAGGAAGCTCCGGTGCAGGCAAGACCACTATAGTGGATGTGCTCCTGGGACTTCTTGATATAGAATCCGGAAGGATACTGGCAGACGGAACTGATGTCAGAGATAATTATAATGGCTGGCTGCGTAACATAGGCTATATTCCTCAGACTATATTCATGGTGGACAGCAGCATCAGAAAGAATGTAGCTTTTGGCATCAAGGATGAAGACATAGACGAAGAGAAGGTGTGGCAGGCTCTTAAGGAAGCCCAGCTGGATGACTTTGTAAGGTCCCTTCCCGAAGGCCTGGATACAGGCATAGGTGAAAGGGGTATCAGACTCTCCGGTGGTCAGCGCCAGAGGATAGGTATAGCAAGGGCCCTCTATCAGGATCCTGAAGTCCTGGTGCTGGATGAAGCGACCTCAGCCCTTGATGGCGAGACAGAGAAGGCTATCATGGATTCCATCAACAGGCTCCATGGCAGAAAGACACTGATCATCATCGCCCACCGCCTGCAGACAATCGAGAAATGTGACATGGTATACCGCATAGAAGAGGGCAAGGCCCTCCGTGAAAGGTAAGAAGGAGCAGCAATGCGCAAAAGAGAAGCCTCTTATGAACTGCTAAGGATAATTGCTATAGTGATGGTACTGGTTCTCCACTATCTGAATCATTCAGGGAGCCTTTTGGTATCAGGACAGGAGCCTGTATCCAAGCAGGTCCTTGGTCAGTTTATAGAGTCCTTTTGCATAGTAGCCGTTGACGTATGGATATTGATCAGCGGTTATTTCCTCTCCAGGTCAGGCTTTAAGCTCAGCAGGATATTGCAGCTCCTGGCCGAGGTCTATTTCTATACACTGGGTATCACTCTTGTTATGAATATGGTCAATTCTGTCTCTACTTCAAGACCTGATTATATCTACAAGACTACCCAGTTCTTCTTTCCCATAAGCTCTGAGCATTATTCCTTTGCAACCGCATATCTCATGCTCTATGTCATAGCTCCGGTACTTAACAGGGGCGTGGAATATCTGAGGAGAAAGCAGCTAAGGGCAGTGATACTGGGCCTCCTTTTATGGATGTGCTTTATCAAGAGCGTGATCCCTGTTAACTTTGCGACGGACAGGATGGGCTATGACCTTGACTGGTATATAGTCCTCTACCTTACTGCTGCATATATCAGAAAATATGATGTAAAGCTCCTGGGAACTGCCGGAAAGTGTCTTGCCCTCTTTGCAGGCTCAGGTCTTATGAATTTTCTTATATCCTTTGGTTTTCACAGAATCAACCTTATGACCGGCAGGTTTAACTATTATGCAAGGGTTCCTTATCATTACAATTTCATTTTCTGTTTTACAGGAGCGCTGGGCCTGTTCTCCCTCTTTAGATATATCACTCTAAGGGAAGGTCTATTGGCAAAATTTGCAAGGGCTTTTGCTCCCTTTAGCTTTGGCATATATCTGCTCCATGAGCATCTGGAGATACGAGGCAGATGGCTTTCCTGGATGGAGGGGATATTTGGCAGAGTGCCTGATTCTGCACCGGGCATGCTCCTGCATCTTATCCTTTGTGTTATCGTACTTTTCTTTAGCTGCTGCTTTGTGGATTTTGTAAGAGCAGTGATATTTAAGTTTGTAAGCAGTCGTTACGGCAATAGCAGGCCCTTTAGATTCGTGAAGAGACTTGAAGGCGACCTTTGGGATGGGAGTGAAGACTGAACTTGAAGAATAAGCTGGATAAGATCCTGGCAGATCTTAAAAAATTTCAAACACCCATAGAGGATTATGTCTTTGAATTGCTGCTTCTTGTATGGCCTGTTGCCATGATCAGGCAGGGGCTGGATATCAAGGACAGTACTTATAACCTTGGCAATTATCTCTTTATTGATATGATGGACAAGAGATGGGGCCTTTCTATCTTTTTGCCCAGTCGACTGGGACATTTGCTGAGTCTTTTGCCCGGAGGAGCTACAGTACTGGGGATGAAGATATATACCTGCTTTATCATCAGTATCATAGCTCTTATAGTATATTTTGGCCTTAGAAATATCATGCCCGGGTGGATGATATTTGCAGGAGCATGGCTGGCTGAGTGCCTTTGCTGGTGCCCTTGTGTGATCCTCTATAATTACCTGACCTACCTGGCCATGACTCTGGGGCTGATCCTTCTCATTCATGCCATCATGAGCCTTGAAGGCAGGGGCAGGAATATCAGGCTGTTGGCAGCAGGGCTGGTGTTTGGCCTTGGGGTAGCTGTAAGACTTCCTAATCTTACCCATAGCGCCTTTATACTGATACTCTGGTTTGCAGCGCTGCTTCAGGGCAGGGAATTTCGCAGTCTGATCAGAGAGACCTTTTTGTGTATTGGAGGATATCTCCTGGGCATCCTCTTACCTCTTATATATGGTCTGTTAATATATGGACCCTCTGCTTATGTCGATATGTTCTCCTGGCTGTCTGAGATATCCAGGGAACCCGGTTCCAGCCATGGCATAGCTTCTTCGCTTATGTCCACTCTCGAAGCATATCTGACCACGGCCACGCATATGCTGATCCTCATTCCCTGCATCATTGCGGGTATCCTGATGATAATGCTCTTTAGGGGAGGCAGGGACCACAGAGCAGTGCTTTATGCCAAGGTAGCTTACGGAGCAGGCATAGTAGTCCTTATCAGATATTACTTCTCAAGGGGTGTGTTTACTTTTAATTATCACTATTATGACTCCTTCTTCCAGGCAGCTATGATGATCATCATCTTTAGCATATTCCTGGATATCATTGATCTGATATCGGCGGCAGCTGATATCATGGGCAGAGGCAGGGTACTCCTTCCCGGAACAGATATAGAGAGGATAATGGCACTTACGTCTCTCCTGGTGATAATTATTACTCCCCTTGGAAGCGATAACTATACTTTTCCTCTTATAAACAATCTCTTTATAGTGATGCCGGTGACCCTGACCCAGATCAGGAGGCTGCTCAGGAGAGTATCCGCAGACAGCAGCAGAGAACCCCTGCATTACCCCTGGAAGGCTGTGCTCTTGTCATTGCTTTTGGTACTCTATGTCCAGGCAGGACTATTTAAACTGGGCTTTGCTTTTGGTGATGGAGACGACGGTGCTGTGCGAAATGCGACCAGCAGTATCATACCTGCAGCTAAAGGCATGGTATCAAGCAGGGCCAGGATAGACGAGCTTGATAGCCTCTACAGCTTTTTGGAGAGCGAGGACCTTCTTGATCATAAGCTTTTGCAGTTTGGAGATGCCCCCGGCCTGTCCTTTCTCTTTGGGATGGAGCCTGCCATAGAGACTACATGGCCCACCCTTAGCTCCAATTCCGTGGAATTCTTTGATAGGCAACTATTGGAGGCAGAGGGGGATATAGTGATCATCACCAGGCGTGATCTGGGAGAAGTGGTGCCCGGAGAAGATGCGCTGGGACGCAAGATCGGCTCCATGTTGGACTATATCGACGATAAGGGATATAATATAGTCTTTGGAACTGATAATTTGGATGTTTATGTAAGGAGCGGGAATTGAAGAAGTTGCTGGATCAGATAGCCAAGTTTGGCATAGTGGGCGTTGTCTGCTTTTTTATAGATTTTGGATTATATAATCTTTTTAATATCATATTCAGGGCTTTGGGACTGCCGGAGCAGATGTATCTGGTGTCCGGTGTCATAGGCTTTGGCGTATCCATGGTATGCAATTACCTTTTGAGCATGAAGTATGTCTTTGTCAGAAGGGATGATATCAGCAGGAGACGCGAGTTTATCACCTTTTTTGTACTTAGCGTCATAGGTATGGGTATCAATGAGCTGGTGCTCTACCTGGGCGTTGATGTGATATATGAGAACTGGGCGCTCTTAAAGCGCTTCATGAGCAGGAGTTTTGCGGAAGTATTCTTTAAGCTGGCTGCTACAGGCATCGTTATGGTTTATAACTTTATTTCCAGGAAGCTGACGCTGGAAAAGAAGGAGGCAGACAATGAATGATAATTTTATCCCTTTTAATATACCGCCTTATACAGGCAAAGAAATGGACTATATCCGCCAGTGCGTAGAGAATCAGAAGATCTGCGGAGACGGAGACTTTACAGCCAGGGATAATGAGTGGATAGAGAAGAAGACAGGCGTTACTAAGGCACTTCTTACCACCTCCTGCACCCATGCCACAGAGATGGCAGCGCTGCTTGCAGGGATCAAAGAAGGCGATGAGGTCATCATGCCTTCCTACACATTTGTATCTACTGCAAATGCCTTTGTGCTGCGAGGCGCTACTGTAGTATTTGTTGACATCAGGCCTGATACCATGAATATAGATGAGACCAAGATCGAGGCTGCTATCACACCAAAGACCAGGGCTATCGTACCTGTGCACTACGCAGGTGTGGCCTGCGAGATGGACACCATCATGGATATAGCAAAGCGCCATAATCTCCTTGTCATTGAGGATGCAGCACAGGGTGTTATGGCTTCCTATAAGGGCAAGGCCCTGGGCTCTATCGGAGACTTTGGTAACTATTCCTTCCATGAGACCAAGAACTACAGCATGGGAGAAGGCGGAGCACTGCTCCTGAGAGATGAGACCTATGTGGATGAAGCTATCATCATCCGCGAGAAGGGTACTAACAGGACACTTTACAAGCTGGGTAAGGTGGATAAGTATTCCTGGATATTACCCGGTTCATCCTTCCTGCCCAGTGATATGAATGCTGCATACCTTTATGCCCAGCTTCAGGTGGCAGATGAGATCAATAATACGAGGCTTGACCACTGGAACAGATATTATGAGGGCCTTAGGGATATGGCCGAGAAGGGGCTTATTGAGCTGCCAGTGATCCCCGAAGGCTGTGAGCACAATGCTCATATGTTCTATATCAAGTGCAAGGATCTGGAAGAGAGATCACAGCTCATAAGCTTTATGAAGAGCAATTGCATCCTGCCTGCATCTCATTATGTACCTCTTCATTCTTCCAAGGCAGGACTGAAATATACACGCTTTAACGGCGAGGATGTATATACCACCAAAGAAGCTGACAGACTCCTTCGTCTGCCTATGTATTACAGGCTTCGCAACATTGATATTGATGATGTTATCCAGAAGGTAAAAGACTTCTACAAATTCAGTTAATCTATAAGAACAGCTCAGAATGAGGATCGCTATGGAAAGAAAGGCCTTGGGGAAGATATTACGGGACGCTGTGCCCGCGGCATTTGTCGCGGGTATGATAGTCCTTTTGGCTTTCCGATGGGATTTCTACTATGACCTGAATGATGATGTGCTGATAAAGGACATCCTGAGCGGTATATATACAGGCGTTCCTGCCGCACATAATATACAGATGCTGTATCCGGTAAGCTTACTCCTTAGCCTTTTATGCAGGTTCTTTGGTGGCTCCGGCGTATACGGCATCTTTTTGTGTCTTATGCAGTTTGGCGCTTTGTGGCTGATCCTGAGGGAGGGCAGCAGGCGCATAGACAATAAGACCTTAAGAGCACAGTTTACATTATTTGTCATGTTTTTTGCTTTTGGTGTTCTGGCTTCTCACCTTGTCTTTATCCAGTATACCTTTACCGTATCTATGATGGCGGGGGCTGCAGCTGTTCTCCTTATCCTGGCTGATAATATTGGGAGCGGGATGAAGATAGGCGCCTGGATCATCTGCCTGATCATATGGATAGCCTTTGGTATCAGATCAGAGATGCTGCTGCTTATGATGCCCCTTATGGGAGTAGCCTTTTTTATCAGGCTCCTTTTGGATAAAGGGAGACTGCGGGCCTATATCATATGGGCTATTGTACTCTTTGCCGGAATGGGGCTCATATACGGCGCTGACAAGCTGGCCTATTCAGGTGCGGAGTGGTCGGAGTTCAGAGAGCTGTTTGATGCCAGGACCAAGCTGTATGATTATGAATTTATCCCTAGCTATGAAGGTAATGAAGATTTCTATGAGAGCATAGGGCTGGACGCAAGTGAGGTAGAGCTCTTTCATAATTATGATTATGGCCTGGACGATGAGATAGATGCAGATGTGATGCGGGCTGTGGCTGATCATGCTCAGCTCCTTAAGGCCAAAAGGCCCTTTAAAGAGAGACTTGCTGCTGCGGTAAAAGAGTATATCTACCGTCTCTACAGCGTATCCCCCAGGCAGAGTCATGAGTATCCTCAGACAGATGCTCCGTGGAATATACTGGTGATGGTCCTCTATCTGGGGCTGATAGTGATATCATCCCCGCATATAAGAGGACTGTTGATAAGTCTATGCCTCTTTGGGGTGAGGAGCGCACTCTGGTTATATATACTCTACGGAGAGAGAGCTCCTGTGAGAGTGGTACACGGTCTCTTCTTTATGGAGCTGTGCATACTTATGGCGGTTATCATCCGCGAAGTCTCCAATGCGCATTCAGAGCTTATGGTAATCAGTATCAGGGCTTTTAGCCTTGTGACTGCCCTCGCCACGCTTATATCAGTCATTGCCATTAGAGGTGAGGCAGGCCTGATTGACAGAGATATCAGTGATAGGAAGGATATGAGTGCAGCATATGATGAGCTTTGGGATTATATAGATTCAGATACGGACCATTTCTACTGGCTGGATGTATATACATCTGTTGCCTGGCAGGGGATACCTTATTCGGAGAAAATATTTGGATATAGGGATAATGGGATTAGTCGCCATGACCTGCCCGGAGGCTGGGCCTTTGGAAGCCCTGTTCAAAGACAGAAGCTGGAAAACCTCTCTGTCAAGTCTCCTATGGAGAGTCTGACAGATGGGACAGCCCTTCTTGTAATGAAGAAGGACGGTTCGACTGATTGGCTACTCTCGTATTATAATAGCAAGGGGGTAGAGGTGCAGGCCCATAAGGAGGCGCTTGTAGGAGATTCTTTTGTAATATATAAAATAGAACTGCGTCAGCAGTGATTTTATAACGAGCAAAAAGCGAAGCGTTTGCGAGTTTAACGAGATATCTGCTACTCAATAAATAATACAGGATTAACGGCCCGTTGGCCGCAAAGGTGCTATATGCGTCTTAGGACCGCATAGGCAGCAGAAAGGATATTATGTCCCATAATATGAATTCAGGGAAGCTGATCAGCTTTGTGATACCCTGTTACAGATCTGAGCAGACTATTGGAACTGTAATAGATGAAATAGAAGAACTGATGAAAGAGCACACGGATCATGATCATGAGCTGATTCTGGTCAATGACTGCTCTCCTGATGGCACCTGGGAGAAGATCATGGAGATATGCTCGAAGGTCAGCTGCGCCTCCGGCATTAACCTTGCCAGGAATTTTGGCCAGCACGGAGCTTTGATGGCGGGTCTGTCAAAGGCATCCGGAGATATTGTGGTATGCCTTGATGATGACGGGCAGACACCTGCCATGCAGGCCTTTAGGCTGATAGATGCTGTGGAGCAAGGTGCAGATGCAGCTTATGCCAGATATGAGCACAAGAGGCATTCTCTTTTCCGTAATATGGGTACAGCCATGAACGAATGGATGGCCAAGGTAATGATAGGCAAGCCTGCGGACCTTTATGTTTCCAGTTATTTTGCAGTAAAGAGATTTGTAGTAGACGAGATGGTCAAATATACCGGCTCCTATCCTTATGTGGTAGGCCTGGTACTTAGAACCACCAGCAATATAGTCAACGTGGATATAGATCACAGGGCAAGGACAGTGGGCAGCAGCGGCTATACCTTTAAAAAGCTCCTGATGCTGTGGCTCAACGGCTTTACCGCTTTTAGCATACTGCCCCTGAGAGTAGCTACCCTGTCCGGAGGGATATTTGCTTTTGCAGGATTCCTCTATGGAATATATACCATTATCAAGAAGCTGATATTCGGCAACAGGCTGGATATACTGCCCCTTGGCTTTTCCGCTATCATGTCGGTCATGGTCTTCATGGGAGGAATGCTGATGCTGATGGTAGGTCTGGCAGGAGAATATATTGGAAGATCCTATATCTCATTAAATAAGGATCCCCAGTATGTGATAAGAGAAACAATTGATGCGGGGAGCGCTGATGAACAGGCAGATAAGTAAAGCAAAGGCTATATCCATAGCCATTATGATAATAGCTATAGGGATCATTCTCTCTATATGGCCCCTTAGAGTATGGACCCGCGGCGCAGAGGACCTGTCGGGAGGCAGTCCAAACGGTATCACTGAAGTGGTAGATTCTACTCATGATGCTATACAGGACATAGTAGCAAGGTATGACAGGATAGAGTCCATAGATGTATATGTAAACAGCCTGGAGCGTGGCAGATATATGTATTACACCTTCTGGGATGTGGACAACTGGAAGGTCATGTATGATGATGTCATCGATCTGGGCGAAGAAGGGCTTCCCGGATACGTGAAGCTCCCTCTGGGACTGGATCTGGAGGTAGGCGGCAATTACCGTCTCCTCATGACAGTGTGGAATGCAGGCTATACTCTGGGGACAGTGGATATACCGGGAGATGCGGCTAATCCTTCTTTCGGGACCTTTTATTATCAGGATACAACTGTAGAGAGCTCAAAGCTCATGTGCACGGTTAATTATGAGCTGCCTATATCAAAGAGCCTTAGCCTTGTCATCATGGCAGTGGTAGCGGCCCTTGCAATAGGAGCTATCCTTCTTTTGAAGGCAGCCGGCGATAAGCTGGGCTATATCAGTGTGCAAAAGAGCCTTATTACAGGACTCCTTCCTGTGAGCACCGTGATATATCTGCTACTTGCAGTCATGGTATTTCCCATGAAGCTCTTTGACAGCAGGATCAGTGATATAGTCTTCTATGAGCTGGGACTTGTTATCACCTATCTCTATATCCTCTATGGACTTCTTCATAAGAGGGAGGGGGAGAGCGGATCTTTAGAGCTATCCTTTGGCAGCAGTATCTATGATAATCTGACTGCTTACGGCAGGATGATCGCCATAGCTTTTGCGATGAGTTATGCCTGCGAATATATGAACGGGCTTTATAACATCTTTCATACCATCTCAGAGAGGCAGATGGTACTATGCCTCCTTATAGCACTGGTCCTGGGACTTGAGAAGAAGGCGCTTGTAAATATCTACAATCCTTTGATAGTTCTGGCAGCAGGTTTTGCAGGCTACAGATATTATCAAAAGGGAGCTATGGGCATTGAGGAAAAGGAATATGACCTTAATAACCTGGCCCTGAAGCTTATAATAGCCATAGCAGTAGTAGGCCTTATCCTGGCTATAGGTCTTATCAGGAGTCTGGCCGAACTGATCATCAAAAAGAAATATAAAAAGCTGCCTTCCTTTACTATCACAGGTATCGCCATGATCCTGACCTTTGCACTTATGATAGTATTCAGGAACGGCAGGAGCTGGGGCATTACTCTTACAGTACTGGCGGCCCTTTTTGCTATATCCTATGCCCTTGGATATGCCGGGAATGATGATAATACCGGTCGCAGGGACGACTATATCAGGATAGTGACAGGTGCTATGGTCCTTCAGATGCTCATGGCTATCATATGGACTCTGCTTCGCAGATACTATGTGGGCTTTGTATCAGGACGCTTTGGCATGCTCTTCCATACGGTGACTGTCACTGCAGAATACCTGACTGTGATGCAGGCAGTTTCTGCAGCACTTCTTATAGCCAGATTTGCCGCATGCAGCAAAAAGAAGGGGCTAGGCTCTGCACTTTCAGCTTCCTGGAAGGAGCTGGGACTCTTTGGATTTATCAGCGCTTATATGATATTTACAGTGTCCAGAACCGGCTTTTTGGCTGTGGGTATGACCATTATAGTGATGCTCCTTGTTGCAGCCTTTGCATATAGGAGAAACGTGCTCATAGCTGCTATCTCTATGGTAATTGCAGCAGCTCTTGCTTTTCCCGCAGCCTTTACCCTGCAGAGAATGATCCCTGTCATGGTGGGCAGACCTGTATTCTATGAGATAGATGATGCCACCCCCCAGACCAGGGGAAGCGGTGACTGGGATGATACCGAATACATATCAATAGAGCGTTTTGGTACCCTCTTTACAGAGAAGATCCTGGGCAGGGACGGAGCGGATTATGATTATCCCGAGGATCCCATGAACTATGACGATGAGGGCAATAAGCTATATGATGAGGATGGCTTTCCGCTGAGCCTATTGGATATCAGGAGCCTTACGGACCTATGGACTATCAGGGCCTATGCTGAGGATCTTGACGAGGATGGCGGTGAAGAAAGTGATGGTGACGGCGATTATACCAATGGCAGGACTACCATCTGGAGAGCCTATATAGACAGGCTGTCCATGACAGGATCAGCAGAAACGGGCATTACACTGGAGGATGGCGAGCCGGTGATACATGCTCATAATGTATATCTGCAGTTTGCCAATGACCATGGTATCATTGCAGGGCTATTATTTGCTATTATGATATTCTGCCTGGGACTGAGATCTATAGTATACTGTTTCAGGAACAACAAGAGCCTGACAGGACTTGTGGCTCTTGGCATAGTATGCGGCTTTGCAGTGGCGGGACTTACTGAGTGGAACTTCCAGCTCTGTAATCCCATGACCGTAGCACTGATACTGGTCATGCCTGTATTGATATTCACAGATAGAAAGGTATGATAGTCAGGTCATAAAAGGATATATGTTCGGACAAGGCCCGAAATAATAAAGAGGAGTGCTGCCTTTTTGGCACGGGGAATGAGATGAGTAAAGATAAGGATAAGGGAAAAAAGAGCGGATTTAACTACGCCATTTTTTACAGGCGTATAGCTCTCATAATATACGATATCATCAGTGTCATAGCAGCCAGCTACCTGGCTATCCTGATGAGGTATGAGTTTAATGTTGAGGAAGTCATGGAGGAATTCATGGCTCCTATAAACAGCTTCCTTCCATACAATATCGCTATCACGCTGACTATATTTGCAATCTTCCACCTATACAGCTCCCTTTGGGCTTTTGCAGGAGAGACGGAGCTGCAGAATCTTGTGGTGGCCTGTGTTATCTCAGGTATATGCAATGCCCTTGGACTGCAGTTTTACAAGGTAATAGACCAGCCGGTTCCTCAGAGTTATTACTTTTTGTATACTTTCTTTCTCATAACTCTGATATTTATCAGCAGGTTCTCCTACAGGTTTCTCAGGACTCAGAAGCACAGGCAGGAGAAGAGTGGTAATGCCTCCAATGTCATGGTCATAGGTGCAGGTGAAGCTGCAAATGTGATCATCAAAGAGATCCAGAGCAGCCTCTATCTCACCATGAAGATCAGATGCATCATAGATGATAATCCCGCCAAATGGGGACGCTACATCCAGGGCATCAGAGTAGTGGGCGGCAGGGACAAGATCAAGGAAAGCGCCGACCTCTATGAGATAGACCAGATCATCCTGGCTATACCTTCTGCTCCAAGGCGTGAGATAGGTAAGATCCTGGAGATATGTAAGGAGACCAACTGCGAACTCAAGACTCTCCCCGGTGTATATCAGCTGGTAAACGGAGAGGTGAATGTATCAAGACTCCACAATGTAGAGATTGAAGACCTGCTGGGCAGAGATCCCGTGGTGGTAGATATTGACTCTATCCTTGGATATGTACAAGACAAGGTGGTATGTGTAACGGGAGGCGGCGGATCCATAGGAAGCGAGCTCTGCAGGCAGATAGCTGCACATCACCCGCGTAAACTCCTCATAATAGATATATATGAGAACAATGCCTATGATATCCAGCAGGAGCTGGTACGCAAGTACCCTGACCTTGACCTGGAAGTGCTCATAGCATCAGTCAGAAATACTGCACGTATCAACTGGATATTTGAGCATTACAGGCCTCAGATCGTATATCATGCAGCTGCTCACAAGCATGTGCCTCTTATGGAGGACAGCCCCGGGGAAGCTATCAAGAACAATGTATTTGGTACCTTTAAGACTTCTATGGCTGCAGCCATGAACGGCGCCGAGAAGTTTGTCCTCATATCTACCGACAAGGCCGTTAATCCCACCAATATCATGGGAGCCAGCAAGCGTATATGTGAGATGATAGTTCAGACTTTTAACAGACACTATGATACGGAATTTGTAGCTGTGAGATTCGGTAATGTACTGGGCTCTAACGGTTCTGTCATACCTCTCTTTAAAAAGCAGATCGCCCAGGGCGGACCTGTGACAGTTACAGACCCTAATATCATTCGCTACTTTATGACTATTCCTGAGGCAGTATCTCTGGTACTGCAGGCAGGTGCCTATGCCAGGGGCGGAGAGATCTTCGTTCTGGATATGGGAGAGCCTGTGAGGATCCTGGACCTGGCGGAGAACCTGATCAAGCTCTCGGGCTACAAGGTGGGCGAGGATATCAGGATAGAATTTACAGGGCTTCGTCCCGGTGAGAAGCTCTATGAGGAGATTCTCATGGACGAGGAGGGCTTGCAGGATACTGCTAACAGCCTGATCCATATAGGTAAGCCCATTGATGTGGATGAGAGCAGATTCTTTGTGGATCTGCAGAGACTTAATGAGGCTGCCAGAAATGAATCCCCTGACATAAGGGATATAGTCAGGAGTATAGTGACAACGTACCATCCCAATATCAATGATGCCTGTCAGAAGACTACAGAGCATTTGATGGAGCTGCAAAAGGTTGCAGAAGAGATCAACGGAGAATAGGAAGGTGTATTTGTCACCGGATGCAAGCAATCTCGGAGGAAAAATAATGCATAGCAATAAGTCATTTAGAGATCTAAAGCCTTTTGAGCAGAAGATATGGCTCTCATCACCTACAGTACATGGTGATGATGAGATGAAGTATGTTAGAGAGGCTTTTGAGACCAACTGGCTCTCCACAGTGGGTGCCAATATCAACGAATGTGAGAAGATCACTGCAGCCAAGATCGGCTGTGAGTATGCAGTAGCCCTAAGTGCAGGCACAGCTGCCCTACATCTTAGCGTCAGGCTGGCAGCTGAGCGCCTCTATGGACCTGCTCCTGCGGGAGTAGGCGCCCTTATGGGGCACAAGGTATTTTGCTCAGATATGACCTTTGATGCTACTGTGAACCCCGTAGCTTATGAAGGCGGAGAAGCAGTCTTTATCGATAGCGAGAGAGATACCTGGAATATGGACCCTAAGGCTTTGGAACGAGCCTTTGAGATATATCCTGATGTCAGGCTGGTGGTCATAGCCCATCTCTATGGCACTCCTGCCAAGATGGACAAGATCAGGAAGGTCTGCAATGCTCACGACGCTCTGATCATCGAGGATGCAGCAGAGTCCTTTGGTGCTAGCTACAAGGGCAGGCAGACAGGAAGTCTGGGAGACTATGGCGTGATCTCCTTCAACGGCAACAAGATCATCACAGGCTCCTCAGGGGGTATGTTCCTCACAGACAGCAGAGAGGATGCGGACAAGGTGCGCAAGTGGTCCACTCAGAGCAGAGAGGATGCTCCCTGGTACCAGCATGAGGAACTGGGCTACAACTACCGCATGAGTAACATCATCGCAGGTATGATCAGAGGCCAGCTAGGCCACCTGGAAGATCACATACAGGCCAAAAAGGACATCTACTACAGATACAAAGAGGGCTTAAAGGACATGCCCCTATCCATGAATCCCTTTGACAAGGCAAATTCCGAGCCAAACTTCTGGCTGAGCTGCGCGATCATAGACGAAGATGCCATGTGCAAGACCGTAAGGGGAGAAAATGACTATCTCTACGTTAGTGAAAGCGGCAAGAGCTGTCCTTCAGAGATACTGGATGTGCTGGCGCACTTCAATGCCGAGGGTCGTCCCATTTGGAAGCCCATGCACATGCAGCCCATCTACAGAAATCACCCATTCATCACAGCTGAAGGCAATGGCCGCGCCAGGTCCAATGCCTACATTGATGAAGGCAGGGCACTTGACGTAGGCGCTGACATTTTCCGCAGGGGACTGTGTCTGCCCTCAGACAACAAGATGACGCATGAGCAGCAGGACGCTATCATCGAAATGATCTGCCGCTGCTTCGTGTGAGATAAACACATTGGGCACACAGTATGTGTGCTGCCGCTCATTTGCTTAGTCCAAACACTTTGGGCACGCTTTCGCTCCTGCTCGCTGGCAGCGGTAGTAAGCGGCCAAAGGACGGCCGCTAACTGCCGGCCGCTCGCAAGGGCCCTGCAGTCGTTTGGATTAAGCAAATGAGCAAGTCTACATAAAACAGACGTGCCCGGCAGGTCTTTTTATTATACAAATGAGCGGGGCTACATGCTCCGGTTGTGCCCGGAAGGTCGTTTGCGTATTATAAATAAGATTATGCAGATTATTCCTGAATGTTTCAGATATGCTTATGCTATACAAATGAGTAAAGCGATATAATGATGTATGTAGTTGCCGTCTATGAGTTGATAACGAGTGAACAGTGACGGCAAAGAAGTTGTGGTTGGTATGTTTTTTACAGGTATTGATTGTGTATAGAAGAATCGTTAAGAGGTTTATTGACATTATAATATCTCTCATGATCCTTGTGCTCTTTTGCTGGCTCTATCTGATCCTGGCGATCATGGTCAGGGTAAAGCTTGGTAGTCCCGTCCTTTTTAAGCAGGACAGGCCAGGCTACAAGGGGCGCGTATTTAAGATGTACAAATTTCGTACTATGTCTGATAAGAGAGATGAGAATGGGGAGCTCCTTCCTGATGAAGAGAGGCTAGGCACTTTTGGCAAGTGGCTCAGATCTACCAGCATGGATGAGCTTCCGGAGTTTATCAACATACTAAAGGGGGATATGAGCTTTATTGGCCCCAGGCCGCTCTTGGTGTCCTATCTGCCTCTATACTCAGCCGAGCAGGCTCGTCGTCATGATGTCAGACCGGGACTTACAGGTTATGCGCAGGTGCATGGGCGTAATTCCATCAGCTGGAAAGAGAAGTTTCAGCTGGACGTATGGTATGTGGACCATATAAGCTTTATCACTGACCTTAGGATTGTCCTGGATACAGTCAGGACAGTGGTGAAGAGAGAGGGCATATCTCAGGAGGGCAATGCCACCATGGAGCCCTTTAATGGGAACAATTGATCGGGACAGACTGGAGAATCTATGAAAATATTATTTACTTCCGTAGGAAGAAGAGTGGAGCTGATGCAGGCGTTCAGGAATGCTGCAGACAAGCTGGGTGAAGACTTGACCATAATAGGAGCTGACATGAATACCAATGCGCCGGCTCTTTATTTTTGCGACCGTACTTTGAAGGCGCTTCCCATAAGGGATCCTGGATACATAGATCATCTTTTGGATTATTGTCGCGGGGAGAAGGTGGACTGTCTGATACCTACCATTGATACAGATCTCCTTATACTGTCTCAGAACAAGGAGAGGTTTGAAGATATAGCCTGCAAGGTACTGATAGCTGCTCCCGATAAAGTAAAGATCTGCAGGGACAAGAATTATACAGCGGACTATTTTATTTCTCTGGGTCTGAAATCGCCAAAGCCTGTCAACAGCGTGTCTGCAGTGGAAGCGATGCTAGCTGCAGGTGAGATTTCTTTTCCTGTATTTATAAAGCCCTGTGACGGGTCTTCCAGCATCAATGCTTACAAGGTTGACAGTCTGGAGGATCTGAGGGTATACGCTGATAAGATTGGGGATTATATTATCCAGCCCTACATTGAAGGAAGAGAATATACAATTGATATATTTTGTGATTATGAGGGGAAGCCTGTCTATATCACACCCAGGGAAAGGCTTGCCGTAAGGGCGGGAGAAGTGCTTCAGACCAGGATAGAGCAAAATGATCTGATGATAGATGAGATGCTGACGCTTGCAGCGGATTTTGCTCCTTCAGGACAGATCACGGTCCAGTTGATCAAGGATAATAACAGCGGTGACAACTATTATATCGAGATCAATCCCAGGTTTGGCGGCGGCGCGCCTCTTAGCATCAAGGCAGGAGCGGATAGCGCTGAAGCTGTGATCAGGATGCTCAGGGGCGAAAAACTGACCTTTATGAGAGGGGCTGCAAGAGACGGAGAGATATACAGCCGTTTTGATCAGAGCATTTGTATTAATCCTCAAGGATAAAGCATGATGAGAGCTCTGACTATGCTGTCTTTTGGTTAGGAGCATCTAGCGCTTACGTTAAGAGGTAGTGGATGGAGAAAGAGATTAAGGACAAGATGGATGATAGGATCACTGGCGCAGGAGAGTCAGGGAGAATGATCACAATATCAAAGATTACAGATGCCTACGAGCTAGTCAGGAAATACAAGGGCGTGATCTTTGATCTGGATGATACTCTTTATGGAGAAAAGGCCTATGTCAGAAGCGGCTACAGGAAGATTGCTGCGGCACTGCCGCAGGTGTCTGATGCAGATGGTAAGCTATGGAGGGCATTTGAGAATAAGGAGAGTGCCATAGACAGCGTCCTTCATTCAGAGGGTATCTATACTGATGAGCTTAAGGATAAATGTCTGGGAATATACAGAAATCAGGAGCCTGACATAGATTTTTATCCCGGAGTTGCTGATATGCTCCTAAAGCTCAAGGCGGGCGGCTGCAGACTGGGCCTCATTACTGACGGCAGGCCCATAGCTCAAAGGGCAAAGATCAAGGCGCTTGGTCTGGAAGAATATTTTGACGAGATCATAGTGACGGATGAGTTGGGAGGCATAGAATACAGAAAACCTTGTTCTAAAGCCTTTATCCTCATGAAAGAGAGGCTGGCTATTGATTATCCGGATCTGGTATACATTGGTGATAATCTCAGCAAGGACTTTGTGGCGCCGGGTGAACTGGGAATGGGAGCAGTTCATTTCGCTAATATGGATGGGCTATATTATGGGATGAGATAAGATAATTAACATGACCGGGTGATCATTCACCCGGCCATGAAGCATTAGAGATAATTATTGAATTGTTTTATATGAGCTCAATTTGATAGATTTTGATCTTTCTGCTGTTGTTCAAGCTCTTTGATGCGAGCTGTTAGTGCTTCGATGGTACTAGCCATTTCCTTTCGCATCTTTTCGCCTTCAGCCAATCCCTCGGCCAATCCCTCGGCTTTGCCTTCGTCGTATATTCTGAATTCAGGGAGGTCCAGTACTTTTCCGCCCATAAAATCACCCACTTTCTTCTGAATCTTATCCTGTTTCATCGTGAGTTTATAAGCTACTCTATGTGATAATTTAATGATAGCACTGTAGGAATGGGCTGACAATACGCCCCGTTCCTGCTCTGATCGGAGCCTGTCAAAGATCTCGCTGTATTCACTTAGCAGCTTATCTATCTGGTTTTCGTCCGAATCTATGTCGGGAAGCATCTTCTCATAATTGAAAATATAAAAAGGGATCAGCATGTAAAGATGTTCGTTGAATATATCATCGATAGTATAGTCAGCCATCTTCATTATGGGCACTTTGTAGGAAGCTGATCTCTCATTTGGCATGGCTATCTCTATCTCGGCTGATTTTGGTGTATTATCGGTGCCTCTTAGCAGCAGAAGCCCGGAATTGGGTATGCTGACCTTGAGTTTATACATGGATCCTTCCGCGGTGTTCTTGGCTATCTGAGAGTCATATTCGAATAACCTGATCAGCAAAGTGCCGTCATATTTCTTGCTTTCACATTCCAAATGATAGCGTTTTGTCACGTTCTTCCAGATGATCTCAAAACTGGAATCTGTAATCCTTTTCTCCTCTGACCCGTCCTCATGTTCTATAAACTGCTCATTTCGCAGTCTCTTGACTTTGGCATCTCTGCCGTAGTTCTCCTTGAACATATGACTGACAAAGGGAATCAGAAGATCATCACACCTCCCTTCCATAGTCCGAAAAGCATCATCATATGCTGTATCGGAATAGATATGATCGTCGATATTTAGTCCTTGTTCTTTCATTTCTCCTCCGTGAGTAAATATTAGTAAAACACTTCGTGCACAGGGTACAGAAAAAGCATATACTGCAGAAAACGATTACTATGACCATGAAAAGGCCATAAAACCTGTTTGGAAAGCAGCAATAAAATAATCCAATAACGTGTATCTCTAATGCAAAATGCCGGTTGGAATCAGTTGGCGAAATGCCGTGATCTCTGAGCATGAAGAGTTTACGAAAGATACAATACCATAAGTTTGCTGATAAGTAAATAATGTGTATTTGTTGCTTGCTGATCATTATCAAAATAACAGTAAATAGAGCCTACTGTAAATGTTTACAGTAGGCTCATGATCTCATCAATATAGCTCTTTACAACGTTTCGTCTGTCAAATTCGGCGAGCATCTTAGCTCTTGCGGCAGTTCCCATCTTGGCGCGTGCATCAGCATCCATTTCCATAAAGCGCTCCATGGCAGCTGTGAGTGAAGCGCTGTCGGCTGGCTTAAAGTAAAAGCCTGTCACGCTGTCATCTACCAGCTCTCTGCAGCCCGGGATATCTGAGCAGAGGACAGGAGTGGCCATTGAGGCGGCTTCCATGATGGTGTTGGACATGCCTTCATGATATGAAGGCTGGACAAGGGCATCGGCAGCAGCATAGATGGCACGCACGTTCTTGGTAAAAGGCAGGTGCTCTATGAGGCCGGGCTTAGAAGTGATCTTCTCTGCATAATTATCATCATCATAACCTACAGCCAGGAAGGATACCTTGTCGCCATATTTGTCCTTCATCCTTCCTGCAGCTTCCAGGAACTCATCCATACCCTTTTCGCGCATCAGCCTTCCAACATATACAAAAGAGGTCGCAGAGCAGGTGCTGTCAGCGTTTTCTTCATGGCCTGAGCCGGAATCATACTTGTCAGCGATATTATTGAGCTTAGAATGATCTGTATCATTTGCATAGTCTGCATCCGGGCTAAAGAAATCAGTATTTACTCCGGAGCCGCTTACAAGGACGGTCTTTGGAGCCTTGATGCCGGCTTGGTTAAAGATCTCCATGTTGCTGCTGTTTTGAAAAAATACGCAGGAAGCCTTTCTGCAGGCTATTTTGTAAAGGCTGACAGCAACGTTCCGGACTATGCCCCGGCGTTCAAAGGCTGTACCAAGGCCGGTTATGGTAGACATGTAAGGAATGCCTCTGATGGAGGAAGCTATGGCTCCGTAGACATTGGGTTTGATGGTATAGGTCAGGACCAGATCCGGACGGAGGCTTTTTAAGAGCTTTAGGTATGAACTGATAAGCTTTATATCTTTGACTGGATTAATACCGCGCCTGTCAATGTCGGTTTTGATAATATCAGTGCCAAGGTCTGAGAGCTCCCCGGCATATCTGTCGTCAGGAATACTGATCCGGACACTGTGGCCCAAGCGGATGAGCTCTATCAGGAGCTCTTTTCTGAATAGGTAGAATCCTGAGGAATCATTTGCGAGTATTAGTATATTGGCCATGATCATATGTCCTGTGTGAGTGAAATATAGTTACAGCTACCACTTTTGCAAACAAGCCGGATGATGGCACTTGTCTATATGCTGGCAACACCAGATAGGCTTATTTACAAGAACCTGCCATAACAGTATATCATTGATGATGATAAGAATCACTTATTAGGAAGTTTTTATAGCTATTATCATACAAAAGCTAGAAAAGATAAATGTAAAGTTAAAATGTGATATCTCCGATATATGATTTAGCAAAGGAAAAAGGATTTATCATTTGCTATGGACGGCGCGTTTCACGGAAGAGTTACAGTTAATGCACGAGAGTGCAACCGTGGGAGGCGTTATTTTTGTGCGCTTTTTGCGGGGAAAGAAGTATATGCAATGTCTTCAAGGAGGTATCAGCTATGAGAATTGCAGCAAGTGACGTAACCTTAAGATCGGAAAACAGCTATAAGAGCTCTGGTAAAAATAGCTTTGGCAGTTTTGGATTCTTGATGGGCAGCAAAATGGAAGCGGAGGAAAAAAGTGTCAGCGAAAGGCGGGACAGGTATGTGAAGGGGAATGGCGCAGGCGAGCTCTTATCCATGGACATGAGCGGCCTCTATTCATCCATGTATACCTCGGAAAAGTCAGAGGCATACGTAAGTCAGACAGCGGCAGTAGTCAGGGAGGAGGAGCTTAGTCCCATAGAGAGCATACAAATGAGGCTCCTGCAGATGATACTGGAGATGATGGCCAGGTTTGGTGATGGAAATGGGGTATTTGCAGAAAGAGCAGCAGATAGGATGAGGTCCCTGACAGGAGGAGACTTTAAAGCTGCAGGACAGACAGGACTAGTGAGTGCAGGATCTGTGAAAGGGCTCTCCGGCTTTGGAATGTCGCATGGTAGTTCTGCTATTACAATGCAGAATTATGAAGCAATGTCCACACAGTTTCAGGGCTTTGGAAGGGCGGTCACAGAGGATGGCAGAGTCATGGATTTTAATATCAGCTTTGGGATGAGCAGAGAGTTTATCAGTTATAGCAAGGTTAATACGGGAGCACTTCCTGCCATGCTCATGGATCCTCTTATCATCAATGTGGGAAATGAACTGACCAGCATATCCGATCAGTCCTTCCTCTTTGATCTGGATGCAGACGGGGTAAAAGAACAGGTACGTATTCCGGGAGCGGGCTCAGGCTTTCTGGCAGCAGATATCAACGGCGACGGCATGATAGGTGATGGGAGCGAGCTCTTTGGCGCTACTACAGGAGACGGCTTTGGGGAACTTGAGAAACTTGACGAAGATGGCAACGGCTGGATAGATGAGAATGATGAGAACAGCTGGCAGCTCTTAAAGGTCTGGATAAAGGGTGAAAATGGCGATGACAAGCTGCTGTCACTAAAGGATGCTGATGTGGGAGCCATATATCTGGGCGAAGCAAAGACTAGCTTTGATCTCTATGATGATAATGGCATGGCAGATACCATAGGCGGCGCTATCAGGTCGTCAGGTATCTTCCTGAGAGAGAGCGGAATAGGAGTAGGCACCATACAGCATGTGGATCTGGCAGTGGAACAAAGGGCATGACCATTAGCGCAATTGATACAGGAAAAATATGATATAAGCCCATGAAAAAAACTTGTTTGTACAACTTGTACAAACAAGTTTTTTATTGGAAATAAGAATGATAGAAAACGCAATATACGAAAACGAGTAGTATATATTTTATAAATATACATATTATACACAGCAAAATATTACAATATTTTAGATTCAACATGCTTTTAGTTTTTTGCCTATTATATTGAAGATATACTTTCGGTAACATATATTATCGAATTGCAAAAAATTGACTTAATAAAATTAATAAAATAATTTTACAGAAACCTCTTGCATAAAAATAGTTTTCGTATATTATATGTATAGATAAAATTTTTGGGGTGTTTGAGGGAGTTAAGGGTGATGGAAACGGGAGAACTTAATGCAATCCTGGAGGAAGAGGACGAAATAGACCTTCGTGAGCTCTTCTTCGTCTTAAGAAAGCACATCGTTGCAATCATTTTGGCGTGCGTTGTAGGCGCGAGTGCTGCACTGGCTTTTACAGTTTTTCTAATGCAGCCGGTTTATAAGTCGTCTTCAATGATCTATATTTTCTCTAAGACTACAACCGTAACTTCTGCTATAGATCTTCAATTGGGATCACAGCTTACAGTGGATTTTGAGATACTGGGTACCAGCAGACCTGTCCTTGAAAGGGTAATCGAGGAGCTGGCTCTGGATACCGATTATGAGACTCTGCTATCAGCTGTAGAAGTGACCAATCCCAAGGATTCTCGTATTATCAAGATCACAGTTACCAACACTGATCCTCAGCTGGCATGTGACATTGCCAACAGCCTGGCAAATAATCTGGCGGCCAGAGTTGCTGAGGTAATAGATACTACCAAGCCTTCCTCTGTTGAGGATGCAGTACCGGCGCTTAAGCCATTTAGCCCCAGTAAGAGTAAGAATACTATGATGGGCGGCATCCTGGGAGCCATGGCAGCTATGGCTATCATCCTGATCAGCTACTTTAGTGACATGTCTATCAGAAATGAAGATGATGTCAGAAAGTATCTGGGACTGAGTACTCTGGCTTCTATTCCGTATGAGAAGAGCGTGGAAGAGAAGTACGATACTGTTAAGGTGAGAAAGAGTAGAGCAAAGAGGAATGCAAGCGCATAAGAAATGGTCATATATCCTGATAGTATCATTACTGGCTCTGGTGATAGGCGCGCTGTCCTACATGGCAGCTGACAGCCTGAGATACAGGCATGAGCTGGAAGCCATGAGAGAGCTGGCCCGCGATGAGGGGGTAGAGATAGCTGATGGTGACATGGCTTTATCAGGAGATAGTGATGAAGCTTATGACAATAGCAGCAGTGCTCCCGGCTTAGAAGATCCTGCAGGCGATAATGGAGTATCAGATGGAAACGGCCAGACAGATATTTCTAATGCCTACGAAGCTCCTGTAGATATAGAGGCTCTTAGAGAGACCAATCCCGATATATTTGCCTGGGTCAGTATACCCGGCACGTCTATAGATTATCCCATAGCTCAGCATCCTAGTGATGATGGCTATTATTTGAAACACGGCCCTGACGGAACGGCTTCTGTCAGTGGATGTCCATATATAGAAATTTGCGATTCAAGCTCCTTTTTAGAATTTAATACTGTTATCTACGGACACAATATGAATGACGGGTCCGTTTTTGCAGGCCTACATTGTTATAAAAATAACGATTTTTATAACGAGCACAGGCTTATAAATATTTATACAGCTGAGCACTGCCTGGAATACAGAGTCTTTGCGGCAGTAATGTACGATGACAAGCGTATACCCTATTATTATGACGATACTATAGAGTCTGACAGGACCGCTTTTCTGGAATCTCTTAAGACAGATAGCGTAAGCGATCACAGCATAATATCTGATGATATAGAGGTGACAGAGGATGACTGCATTGTGACGCTTAGTACCTGTGATAAGAAGCTTAGAAATAACAGATATTTGGTAATTGCAGTATTAACAAGGATAGATGGACAGGACGTAAGGAGTAATGGATAAGCCCAGATCATTTCTACTAATAGTAACAGCAATATGCATCTTCGCTGTAGCAGGATTGTGCGGTTTTCTATTAGGTGGGAATAAGTCTGCCAATATAGTACGAAGGACAGACGCTGATCTGGCACAAGGCCCTGAGAGCCCAGAAGTATATGTGATAGAAGATGAGCTGGCTCCCACGTCAGATATGATAGTAGATAGCTTCGACGGTAGTATCAGTTATAAAGGTGACAGATACGAAGTCAATACCCGTATAGATAAGGTGCTCTTCCTGGGAATAGACAGCAGTGATCAGGACAGAGATGGAGTGGGCATCGATGAAGGCGGACGAAGTGATGTGATCATCCTCTTCGCCATAGATAATGAGAAGAAGACTATCACTGCTCTGGAGATCAACAGAGATACCATGGTGGATGTGGATGTCTATGACAATGATGGCAACTACCTGACCAGGGGTGAGAGGCAGATAGCTATGCAGTATGCCTACGGACAGGATGCCAGGAGGGCATCCAATCTGACCAGAGAGAAGGTATCAGACCTCCTGGGCAGGACCAGGATAGATTCTGTCATGAGTCTGACCATGGAAGGCGTAGTACCTATAGTGGATTCCATAGGCGGCGTGACCATGAAGCTAGAGAGTGATGCCACAGATATAGATCCTGCCTATACTGAGGGTGCTGTGATACATATGAACGGCGAGAAAGCACTGGACTTCATACATAGGAGAGATGTGACAGTGCGCGGCTCCAATCTTGACCGAATGTCCAGACAAACAGAGTTTATGCTGGCCATGTTCCAGACTATAAAGGGCCAGGGAAGCGCTGTAATAGAGACTATGGAAGAGACAGCAGGGGACAATCTCTATGAGGATGTGGATGCTGACAGTCTGGATCATTTCACAGACTATGAGTACTCAGAAGAAGTCTTGATGCTCCCCGGTGAAAACGTACATGAGGATCTCCACGACGAATATTACGTAGATGAAGATGCGCTCAAAGAGCTGATATTAGAGCTCTTCTATATAAAGGTAAGCGAGCAACAATAAGTGATAAGGGACAGTGTATCAACAATCAACAGGGTGATCATGGGGAGGAAAAACCATGAAGATGAAGAAATGCTTATCAGTAATGACAGCAGTAGCAGCACTTGTAATGAGCCTGGCAGTTCCTGTAAATGCTACCAGTGTAACTACCACTACAGAAGTAGCAGGCATAGGCAGGAGCATAGATAACCTGGAAGGCCCTCAGGTACTGGGTGCACAGAGAGGAACAGTCTCTGGGGATAATGTTACAGTAGGTGAGATAGTTGTAAAAGCTGCGCTTGATATTATCAGAAATATTGAAGCTGTAACAAACATAATCAATAACTTTTCTGATTCAAAACTGACAAGCAAAGATGTATCAGTGCTGGATAGTATGGAAATTACTCCGGATGAAGGAACAGTTGTCTCTAAGGAGAATCCTCTCTTTATTTCATTTAGCTTTCCCGGAGTGACTGCATCTACCAAGGCATATGTGCTCCACTTTGAAAATAATGATTGGCACGTAGTACCTACAGTTGTCAGGGATGGTCTGATCATTGGTAAGTTTGAGAGCTTATCGCCTGTTGCTATAGTAGTTGAGAATAATACAATGAGTGCTGCAGTCCTTGGTGCGGACAGAGCAGTATCGCCCAGGACAGGTGATGTGAGGACATATATCGCTGTTATCCTCCTTGCATGTGCAGCAGGATTTGTAGGATATGGACTGATCTATGGCAGGAAAAAGAGTAAGTAAGTAGAAATAAAATAGGTTTGAAAATGTATAAAAGATTTCGTGCAGGTATATAGGCAAGGCATATTGTAATCTGGCAGTATAAGTCTGGTTTAAAGCAAAAAAAATAAGCTGTTAGAGGAAATAAGGATGTTGGAATTTAAATTAGAAAAGAAGGAACTGCCCTTTGCAATGGCGGAAGAGATCAAAAATCTAAGGACTGCTATCACCTTCAGTGGTGACAATATCAAGGTGGTAGCATTTACCAGTAGTGTTCCAAGTGAAGGTAAGAGCACTATATCATTGGAGACGGTCAGGTCCTTTGCTGAGCTTGGTAAGAAGACACTGTTCATAGACTGCGACCTTAGAAAATCTGAGATCATACGAAAGATCACAGACGGCGTTGTCAAGAAAGGCCTGACCCATTATCTGACAGGTCAGTGCAAATTAGAAGATATTGTATACAAGAACAGATCAGATAAGGGTGAGACAGAATATTATGTGATCCCTGCAGGACCAATGAGTAGTAGTCCATCTGAGCTTCTGGCATCTGATAAGTTCAGGGATATGATAGCAAAGCTCAGAAATGAGTATGACATGATCATAATAGATACACCTCCTCTTAATAGCGTAATAGATGCGTCTATTATCAGCGCATGTGCGGATGGAAGCATAATAGTAATACAAGCCGCCGGAGTCAATTATCAGATAGTACAGAAGGTAAGAGACAAGATCAAGTTATCAGACTCCAGGATACTGGGGGTAGTATTAAATAAGGTAGACAGATCGAGCAAGAACTATGGCTATTATAAATATGGTAAAAAATATGGCTATGGTTACAGCTACGGTTATGGCGAGAACCAATGATCTGTGATCAAAAGGGTAGGGGTACCTTATTTGCAAGTGATGGTGTATGAGGATTAAATCTTCTAAGAGATATTTCTAAAAGAATCCAGTCTGGCAAAAGTAGATCAATATTTTCATACCCATATTAATATATAGAGCCTGTTCTCGGACAGGTTTGGTTTTTTGTTGTCTTTTTTAGGGATTGGAGGATTGGCGTGAGTACTGGTGAAGCCGTTCAGCATGTTTTTATAATAGGTGCGAAGTCTATCGGACAGTATGGTGGCTATGAGACTTTTGTAGATAAGCTTACAGAGTATCATAAAGATGTATCTGGTATTAAATATCATATAGCTTGCAAAGCCAATGGCTATGGGTGCATGGATGAGAGTAAATTATCAGGAATAAGCAATGTTGTTACTGATAAGAATGAAGAAGTAAAGGAATTTTCTTATCATAATGCACATGTATTCAAGATACATTGCCCTGATGTAGGTCCTGCATCTGCGATTTATTATGATCTTGCGGCACTTAGTTATAGTATCCATTACTGCGAAGAGCATCAAATCCTACATCCAATTTTTTATGTCCTGGCTTGTAGGATTGGGGTATTTGTGGGATATTATAAAAAGCAAATTGAATTACTTGGTGGAGTGCTGTATGTTAATCCGGATGGTCATGAATGGAAGAGAGCTAAGTGGTCGGCTCCTGTAAAGCGTTATTGGAAGCTTTCAGAGAAACTAATGGTAAAACATGCTGATCTTCTGATCTGCGATTCTATTAATATAGAAAACTACATTCAGACGGAATATAAGCAATATAAGCCTAATACAACATATATAGCATATGGATCAGATACTAAGGCTTCAGTGATGAAAGATGATGATCCGGTATTTGTGAACTGGCTAGATGATAAAGGACTTAAGACTGGAGAATACTATCTGGTAGTTGGAAGATTTGTCCCTGAGAATAATTATGGCGTAATGATTCGCGAGTTTATGAAAAGCAGTAGTGACAAGAATCTTGCCATTATTACTAATGTTAATAATAAGTTCTTATCAGAATTGGAGGACAAATATCATTTTTCCAAAGACTCGCGAATCAAGTTTGTAGGGACAGTATATAATTGTGAATTGCTAAAAAAAATTAGAGAAAATGCATATTGTTATTTCCACGGTCACTCTGTCGGAGGAACTAATCCAAGCCTTTTGGAGGCTCTTGGATCAACAGATCTCAATCTTCTGTTTGATGTTGGATTTAATAGAGAATGCGCTGAAGATGGAGCTTTTTATTGGACCAAAGAAGATGGTAACCTTTCAGCCCTCATAAATAAAGCAGATAATCTTTCAGAAAAAGATATCTATGAACTGTCACATAAAGCTCGTAAAAGAATACAGGATTATTATAGCTGGAAATTCATCAGTGACAGATATGAGAATCTCTTTCTGAATTCCGCTCAGAAAACCGAAGAGATAGTTAGTAGTGTAAGGACTGCTTGATCAGTATGGCGTAAAAATCTTTTATGAAACAGGTTTAATTATGAAAATATTAATGGTAAATAAATTTTTTCATGTAGTAGGGGGGAGTGAGACATATTATTTTGCATTAAAGAAGTTACTTGAAGCCAAGGGGCATGAGGTTATTGATTTTTCCATGAAGGATGATTCTAACTATTCTTCACCATATGAAAAATACTTTGTTGAAAATGTAGATTATAAAAACATGGGGGGATTAGTTAAAAAAGCTAAAGCAGGATTAAATATCATCTATTCAAAGGAAGCAAAAAATAAATTTGAGCAGTTAGTAATTGATACAAAGCCTGACCTGATACATTTGCATCTGTTTCAGCATCAGATATCCCCATCAATACTCAGTGTAATAAAAAAATATAATATCCCTACTGTATATACAGCACATGAATTAAAGATGATATGCCCTAATTATAGAATGTTTCAGAATGGGCAGATTTGTGAGCAATGCAAAGGCGGTAAATACTATCATTGCGCATTAAATAAATGCTTAAAAGGATCTTTGGCAATGAGTATTATTACAATGCTGGAAGGCTACTATCATAAGAGCCATAAGAGTTATGATTCAGTTGATGTAATAATAACGCCAAGTAATTTTTATAAAAAGAAATTCGAAGAATTTGGAGTATCATCAGATAGAGTTATTCATATATCTAATTTCCTCGATTCCCAAAAACCTGAGATTAATAAAACTTCTGATTCAGAACAATATTATTTATATTTTGGAAGACTGTCAGGAGAAAAAGGCTTATTGACATTATTGGAAGCCTTTAGACAGTGCGGCCAAAATCTTTATATTGCGGGAACTGGAGATATGGAATCTCAGATAGTTCAATATATTAAGATGCATAATATGAAAAATGTTAAGGTTCTTGGATTTAAGTCTGGTTCAGATCTACAGGATTTAGTAGGTAATAGCAAGACGGTTATTCTTACATCTGAGTGGTATGAAAATGGTCCATATTCCGCTATTGAAGCATTGCAGCTTGGAAGGCCTATTATAGGTACTGCAATAGGAGGGATTCCCGAGCTTGTAAAGGACAATGGATATCTGTTTAAAAAGGGAGATGCTGAGGAACTGGCAGCATGTGTTCTGAAAATGGAAGCTGCATCACCTGATGAATACGATTCTATGAAAGCGGCATCTTTACAGTTATTTGAACAAGAGTACACTGCTGAAAATCACTATAAAAAATTAGAAGATGCATATAAAAAAGCATTAGAAAAACGAGGTAAGGTTAAGAATGAAAGTAATAGCATTTTATCTCCCACAGTTTCATAACATCCCGGAAAATGACGAGTGGTGGGGAGATGGTTTCACAGAATGGGTTAATGTAAAGAAATCAAAGCCATTATACGAAGGACACTATCAGCCAAGAGTACCATTAAATAATAATTATTATAATCTTCTTGATGATGACGTAAAAATATGGCAGGCAGATTTAGCAAAAAAATATGGCGTATATGGTTTTTGCTATTATCACTACTGGTTTAACGGACATATGCTTCTTCAAAAGCCAATGGAGCAGATGCTTGCTAATAAAAATGTTGATCTTCCATTCTGTGTTTGCTGGGCAAATGAACCATGGACAAAAGCTTGGGTAGGAGATGCAAAGAAAGTTCTTATTCCTCAGAGCTATGGAGAAGAAAAAGAATGGAAGGAACATTTCGACTACTTATTACCTTTCTTCAAGGATGAAAGATACATCAAAGTTGGAAATAAACCTTTATTTGTTCTGTATAGACCGGAAATAGTTAACTGCTTAAATCCTATGTTGGATTATTGGAATAAACTGGCAAAAGAACATGGATTTTCCGAAGGATTGTGCTTTGCATATCAGAACATCGATTTTGACCTGGCAAAAGATAAAGATGATAGCCGATTTGACATGAATATAGAGTTTGAGCCGCTTTATGCATACAGAGATATGTTTGCAAATCAGCACAAATATCTTAAAGCTATTCGCAGATCCGTTTCAAACTTCGCAGGAAAACATTTTGGAATAGACCTCTTACACTATGGAGAGAACTTCTTTAATAAAAATAAGCCTATAAGTTATGACAAGGCTTGGGAAGCAATCTTAAAGAGAAAACCTGAGAGTAAAAAGAATGTTCCCGGTGCATTTGTTGGTTATGACAATACACCTCGAAGAGGAAGCGAAGCAAAAATATATGACGGAGCTACACCTGAGAAATTTGGTAAATATTTTTCAAAACTTGTTAAAAGAGCCAAAGAAGTGTACAACTCCGATATGATATTTGTGACAGCATGGAATGAATGGGCTGAATGTGGATATTTAGAGCCAGACGAGAAATATAAGTATGGTTATCTGGAAGCAATTCACAAAGCACTCGAAGAAAATGATGAGTTGCCGACTTATTAAGGATAAGAAGATATATGAGCTTGATGATAAAAAGCCAAAACAGAATAAAGACAAAAAGATATAGGCTACTGCTTCTTGCTGTCTTTCTTTTTCCGATATTGCCGCAATTCATTTATCTGATTGGGCCTATCAATACAGTGAATTTTACCGTAATTTCTGTAATAGGCTTATTTACAATATTAGGTAAGTTTCCAGCAAAGAAAGTATATAAAGCGTTACCGTTTTTTTGGACATATGAGCTATTTTGTGCTCTTTATTATTATGTTGATGATGGAATTGTCAAAGCAATTTCATGGCTTTTTTCCTTTGTTATTATCCCTTATCTGGTAGTATGTACTATTGATTCAGAGAAGCGTTTTTATAGTGTTATTGATGCTTTGATCTTAGGTGGATCAATTCTGGATATTTTTGGCATTGTAGAAGAAATATTTAATTTCAATATATTTCAGAAATATGCTCCTGCGGGCTATACTTTTTTTACTTATAACTACAGATATGGCCTTTTAAGGATCATGACAACCTTTGGTCAACCTATTGGATATGGAATATATCAGGTTTTTGTCATTGCGCTAATTATTTATAGGTTAGGATCAAATATCAGTAAAAAAAATAAAACCATTTTAAAAGTGTTTGGCTTTCTAAGTGTGATAAACGTTTTATTAACTGTATCAAGAACGCCTATTATTATGTTGATTTTATTAGTGAACATTGAACTGTTTCAGACTACAAAAAAACGGAAAGCCAAACGCTTTTTGACGATACTAATAGTGTTATTTACAATGATATTAGTTAAAGAAACTTTCAGTATACCAGTTCAGTTTATTGATGATATAGTTAACTCAATTCGATTAATAGAAGAAGGGAATAGGTCGGATACCTCTTCTGCTGGAGTTGGTCAAAGATTTGAACTATTGTATTGGGTATTAGTCAGTATGAATGGTCATTGGTTTTTGGGAAAGGGTATTGCTGCATCTTTTTCGTATAGAGTTAACGATTGGCAGACAAAAACTTCAATTGAGAATGGGTATTTAGATATTTTTTATAGAACAGGCATAGTAGGAGTTGTTTTTTACTGTAGCATGATGATTGGTAATATTAGGCTCCTATTAAAGAATAAAAAAACCAAATTACCTTGTGAGAAGAAATCGTTTTTTAGAATTATCGGCACGATGTTTGTTCTATATATGATAGCTCTATTTGGAGCTCAAGAAACAGATATTACCAGACTTTTTGTGTTATTTGTTTCACTAATTATTTCATATAAAAAAATCTGCGCAAAGTATTAGTTTAAGGAGATATTAAATGGTAAAAGTTGCGTTACTTGGATTTGGTGCAGGAAGCTCTAATATGGGGTGTGTCGCATTGACATATTCATTTATTGAAATGCTAAAAAATATATGCGATTGTGAAAATCTTGAAGTTCATATTTATGGATATGAAGGCTTAGGAAAAGTTCAGGAATTATATCCAGAAATAAAGTTTACATATCATAGGCTTCACCTTAAGAAAATTTCATATTGCATAAAAATGAAAAAAGAATTTGATCAGATGGATTGCATTTTTGATGTGACATTTGGAGATGGATTTTCTGATATTTATGGAAAGAAATGGAATGCAATTACTGATCTGGCAAAGCAGATTGCAATTAATTCTAAAACTCCTTTTGTTCTTCTGCCTCAAACATATGGGCCATATTATCAATTTTATTTAAAAAGATGGGCGTACAATTTAATAAAAAAGTCTGATAAAGCGTATTCAAGGGATACATTATCAGCTAAGGAAGTGAATTCTGTTATAGGAGATAAGGTTGTAGAAGCAACAGATTTGGCATTTTTACTGCCTTTTAATAAGAGTAGTTATACTTTTGAAGATGGTAAATTCCGAGTAGGTTTTAATGTGTCTTCGTTATTATGGTTTGGAGGCCACTCAGATACAATTCATTTGGGTATAGATTATAAAGAGTATTGTAGCCAGGTAATCAATTACTGTATAAACGAGAAGAACTATGATGTTCACATTATTCCGCATGTTATCGATAATGAAAACTTTGATGCAGGCGAAAATGATGTTAAAGCTTGCATGGAATTGCATAGCATGATTCCTAAAACTGTAATGGCTCCATCTTTTAATACGCCAATAGAAGCAAAAAGCTATATTTCAAATATGGATTTATTTTTAGGTGCTCGTATGCATGCAACTATCGGCGCCTTATCTTCTGGTGTGCCATGCATTCCGCTTTCTTACAGTAAAAAGTTTGAAGGACTTTTTGGAAACCTTGATTATCCATATGTTGTTTCAGCTATTAATGAAAATACTAAAACGGCAGTCGATATAACTAAAGATTATATTTGCCAATTTGCTAGTCTTGTAAAGGCAAGAGAAGTATCTATGGGTAAAGTTGGTGAAAAATTAAAGAGAGTTGAGAGCGATATTAAAGATTATCTGATAAAGCAATAAAGAATTACATTTATCCATAAAGATATTTCATTCACCAATTTAGTGGAGAGAATCGGATATGAAAAAATGGACAAGAGTAAAGCATACTGTTTGGAGTAAAAACACCATTATTAAAATTGCTAAAATAGAGGCTTTATTTATTATAATAAGTATTTTTTTAGCAACATATTTTATGCCAAAGACATCATTGGCAACAGCATTTGAACCAAGCATAGAATATTTCTTTTCAAATGATGGAGCTGATACTAATACTGGATTATCTCCAGATAGCCCATTGAAGGATCCGACGCCATATTTTAATATACCTGGAGCGTCACTTTTATTAAAAAGTGGAGATATATTTCTTCTCAATGAGATTAATATTACAAGTAGCAATCTGATGATTTCAACATATGGTGGTTCGGAAAAAGCTGTTATTAGTGGATTAAGAACCTTAAACAATACTTTTGTTCATGCTTATGACGATGTATATTCAATTGTTTTAGATGATGCTGAGATAGGTGCAATAGTCGAAAACGGAAGGCATAATTGGTCTCGCGTTTCTAAGCAGGATTATTTATTAAATAGTGGAGATTACTATTTTGATAAGGAGTCTCAAACTCTATATAGAAAAAGTAATGACAATATTGAAGGAACTACTGTTCAATATTCAGTTGGACAAAATGGAATAAAACTTGTAGGTGCTAGTAATGTCTCAATACAAAATATAGAAATATGTAGCTTTGGTAGGCATGGAGTGAATATTGGAAGTAATTGTAGCAATATAATTATAAATGGCTGTTTTGTGCATGATATTGGTGGTTCTGAATTATTAACAAATACAAAATATGGTAATGCGATTCAAGTATGGAGCGATAATTGTCATGATATAACTATTTCTAATAATACTGTTAATAATATTTATGATACAGGAATAACAGCTCAAAATTCTAAGGCAAGTGGGGCAAGCGGAAATAGTACCAATATCGTAATTAGTAATAATGTCATATCAAAATGCTATTGGGGGATGGAGTTTTATAATTACCAACAATCTTTTTCTGCGGAGTGTTTTGTAGATGGAAATAACGTAACAGATATAATGGATATAACAAATGGTTATAGATGGGATAAGTCAGGAGTTATAGGGGAAAAGGGAGGAGCTAACGCATTACGTTTTGTAGGTGTAAACAGCAATGACCGTTATTATATTACTAACAATGTATTTGCGGATAGCGAAGATGCAGCTTTGTTTATTACTCAAGATATTTCGGGAGGAATTGCTCAATTTAGTAACAATGTATTTGCTTCAATAGTCCCTATATTTACAGTAGATACGTCATATTATGATGATGATTCGGACGTATTATATTTTTCTAGTTATGATGAGTATATAGCAAATGAAAATGGTTCTAATGTAATAGAGGATGAAGATGCTGCAAAGTCCGATAAACTTCAGATACGTAATGACCTTACAATGATATTCGTAGGATTTTTATTATTGAATGTTATTATGGGCATTTTGTTTATGATTAAGCGTGGCAAAAGAAAGGATGTTGGGAAGTAAAATTGCATATTTAATTAGGTTCAGATAAGCGAATATTCAAATAGAATGAGATACATTGAAATGAAAGGCGAATTTAAAATGACAATTGCTAGTAAAAGGAAAGAATACAATAAAATTAATTTCCTGTTTAAAACTATTTATAGAAAGAAGTTGGGGAAGTGGCGAGGTGAATATCTTCGAAAAAAGAACATTTTTCATCATATGGGAGAAAACGTTCATTTTTGGGGGGATTTACCCTCTGATCCATTTCTTGTATCCATTGGTGATAATGTTCTAATTTCCGCTTCTGTTGTCTTTGTTACACACGATGTTTTCTATAATATTCTAAATGTTTCGTATGGTGATCTTGGGAAGTTTTATCCTCACTTTGATACTATTACTATAGAAGATAATGTAATCATTGGAGGCTTTTCTAAGATTATGCCAGGCGTTGTTATTGGAGAAGGATCTATTGTAGCTGGTGGAACTCTAGTAACAAAGGATGTCCCCAAGGGGGCTATTGTCGGAGGAAACCCGGCGAAGATTATTGGCTCGACAACTGATTTGGCGCATAAGCGACTTTCGGAAGATAGACCTAATTTTACAATTAGAGATGATATTGAAAAGGTTGAAAGCTATTATTGGAAAGAGTTAAAGCGATAATAATATAACTTGATTGAAATAACAAGCATAAATAATGAGGACTTCAAAAGAGGCGAGTTTTCTGTAGAAACTATAGGAAGCGGTTTTATTTGGCTTGATATAGGTTAACCATGATTCTCTTTTGGACGCTTATGACTTTTCTGCATATTTCATAAGAGACAGGCTATGGCAAATATATTGTAGAATTTGTCGAAGGGTTGTAAGCCTAAAAATATATTAATTGATTTTGGAGAATGAAAAATGTATACGGTACACAAAAATGTTCAGATTATGATGGCACTTTTAAAGAAGTTTGGTATCAGACATCTTGTCCTTTCTGCTGGGACACGTCACATACCTTTGGTTTTTTCAGCAGAGGATGATGATTATTTCAAATGCTATTCCATCGTAGATGAGAGAAGCGCAGGTTTTTTTGCCCTTGGACTCATTCAAACTACAAATGAACCAGTAGCTATAGCGTGTACATCTGGTACTGCTGCGTGCAATTACGTCTCTGCTGTTACAGAGGCATATTATCAGCATCTTCCTCTTGTAGTATTGACGAGCGATAGAAATAATTACTTCTTGAATCAGCAGGAGGATCAGTGCATTCCGCAGATGGAATTATATAAGGGTGTCTGCCGTGCAAAGGTAAACCTGCCTATTGTTAGAGATGAACGAGATGCTTGGTATTGCTCACGTTTGTGCAATGAAGCTTTATTAGAGTTGAATCATAGAGAAAAAGGACCTGTTCATATTAACTTTCAGATTGATGATAATTATCCTGTGAAGCTTGGAACTTTTAAATTTGAAGAAAAAAATTTGCCAGAAGTAACAAAAATCAATCGTTATATGGCAGAAGATGATGATGAAGCATGGAGAAAAATCGGAAGAGAGCTACAGAATAATAAAGTAATGATCCTCTATGGGCAAAATTTGCCGATCAGCAATGATGAAACAGAAATAATCCAGAAATTCTGTGAATACTATAATGTTACCTTGATATGCGACCATTTAGCAAATTTGCATATTAAGAGTAAAATTGAAGACATTGTTTTTTTCTCCAATCTTACGGCTACAGATTGGGATTCGATAAAGCCGGATATTGTTATTACAATGAATGGAAGTCAAGTTCTAAATATCACAGCGAGCATTCGTAAACGTAAGGAAGGGATACAGCATTGGCATGTATCTGCTGATGGTGTTGTTTCGGATCCTTTTATGTGTATGAATACAATTGTCGAATGTACTCCGCCGTACTTTTTTAAGCGATTAGTTAGTTTGTGTGAAAAACCTAGCAATAGCTACTTTAATGAATGGAAAAACTTATACGACAAGAAGATTGTGAATTCAGTTTCAAACGCAAACATAGCATATTCTTCTGTTTATGCGGTTAAAAGACTGTTAGAGGAAATACCTCATGAGAGTCTACTTCATATTTCAAATAGTAACAATGTTCGTATTGCGAATATGTTTCCTATTCATGAGAGTGTTGATGTGTATTGCAATCGTGGAACGTGCGGAATTGATGGCTCTATGTCAACGTATATCGCCCAATCATATGTCTCTAAGAATCTTTCATTCTTAATGATTGGCGATTTAAGCTTTTTCTATGATATGGATGCTCTATGGAATCGCTATTGTACTGGTAATACGAGGATTATGCTTTGTAATAATTCAGGTGGAGCGCTGTTCCATTCTTCGTTTTACAAGCAGGTGCAGGATTTTAAAACAATAGATGTCCATATTGCTGCTAGTCATGAGGCATCCGCTGAAGGTTGGGTTAAATCCAGGGGATTTGAATATTTGTCCGCTAGAAATGCGAAAGAATTTGAGGAGAACCTGAAAAAATTTATAGCGAAGAATTCTAAAAAGCCAATTGTCTTTGAAGTATTCACTGATAAAGACATCGACATAAAACAAATGGGAGTGGCTACAAATAGCGTAAAAACTGAATCAGCTGCTCAAATACATAAACTTGCGGCGTCTTTACCAGAGCCTTTAAAAAGAACGATTAAAGGAATAATAAAAAAGTAATGAACTAGGAGATGGTGATGAGTTATATTCATCTGATAAAAAAACTACTTCCCAAAACTGTCAAGGAAAAGATTAAAAGTGAATTAAGCGGGAGCACAGTATATGATCTAAATGTTTTGGATCAAGGTAGATTAAAGAATAAAACTGTAATTGTTACTGGAGGATCCGGTGCAATTGGTAGTGCAATCTGTTTTCGCCTTGCAATGGAGGGAGCAATTGTAGGAGTCTGTGGTAGAAGCATTGAAAAGATAAACATGGTTATTGATAACATTCAAAAGAACGGAGGTAAAGCTGTTCCTATCGTTTCTGATGTTACTGATAGAAACACATTCCAAAAAGCGATAGATGACTTTTACAAAGAATTTGGAGGTATACATATCCTTGTAAATAACGCTGGAGGAAGTGCACGAGGGGATTCAACTGATTTTTCATCACAAGACTTTGAAGTTATAAAGAAAATTTTGAGTATTAACCTGATAGGGACAATGCAATGTACACATGTGGTACTTCCTTATATGAAACAAGATGGGTTTGGAAGAATTATAAACATGTCTTCTATTGTTGGTCTACAGGGGAAATCTGGTATGACTGATTATGCAGCATCCAAAGCTGGAATCATCGGTTTTACAAGAAGTTTGGCGATTGAGCTAGGGAAGTTCAATATAACAGTAAATGCAATATCACCTGGATACGTTAACCAGACTGTATTTGATCGGGGACGTAAAACCTTGTACGCAAATATCAATTGTATGGGACACAACGGGAGAACTGACGATATTGCAGGAACTGTGGCTTGGCTTGTCTCAGAAGATGCTAACTATGTAACAGGACAAAATATTATTGTTGATGGTGGACGAAGTCTTGGATTATGGGGCGATAACTGACAATAATGAGTACAAGCAAGGATAATAATAGTATGAATGGCGTAAATTATAAGAAAGCAGGAACATATTACTTTATTGGGAATATTTTCAATAAAGGAGTAGCTTTTTTAACGGTTCCTATTTTTACAAGGATTCTATCTTCTTATGACTATGGAGTCATAAACACCTATAACTCATGGGTGGGAATTATAGCTATGATTATAGGGTTCGCATTGAACATAGGCGTTCGTCTTGCATTCGTGGATTATGAAAAAAAGATAGACGATTTTATGGCAACAATTACGTTGTTTACATTAGGCGTCTCTGTAGCCAGTATTAGTGTAGTTATTGGGATTGTCAAAGTATTTAATATTAATGCAAATATTCTGTTAATTTGCATGTGTTTGCTTCATTCTTTTGGGGTTGCAATAGTAACTGATTATATTCAATACCTAATGATGCAATATCGCTATAAATTTAGAACAGCATTAATGGTTTTACCCAATTTGATATCAGTAATTGTATCAATAGGCGCAATCTTATTCTTTTTCAAGAGCGAACCGTACCTTGGTCGAATTATACCAACAACTGCAATCAACTTGTTGTTTGGTTTAATTGTAGTATATCTTGTGTTGCGAAAAAGCCATATTTTTTGTTTTGAATATCTAAAATATGGTTTGGCAATTTCGGCCCCATTGATCGTACATGGAATTGCACTAAACATCTTGTCACAATCAGATAGAATAATGATTACTTCAATGGCTGATGCATCTCAAACAGGTATATATAGCTTGATATACAACTTTTCCATGATTGCTACGGTTATTACCACCTCTTTGGAAGGGGTGTGGCTTCCTTGGTTCACTCACAAAATGAAGGAAAACAAACCGGAGGAGATTAATAAACTTGCTATTGATTATGTTAATGTAATGACATATGCGATGGTGTGTTTGATTTTAGTTGCGCCAGAAGTGGTGAAACTATTAGCCAGTCAAGACTATTGGGAGGGTATTAGTATCATCCCTCCGATAGTATTAGCTAATTATGTGATATTTGCTTATACATTATATGTAAATATTGAGCATTATTATAAAAAGACAGTTTTTGTTACATTAAACACGACTGTCGCAGCTGTAACTAATATAGTTTTAAATTTTATTTTTATTCCTCAATATGGTTATATAGCGGCTTCTTATACAACACTTGCATCATATGTTGTTGCCTTGATTATGCATGCAAGATATGCAAAAAAACTTGAAAATTCTCTTTATCCAATAAAAACATTCCTCATACCATGTATTCATTTTGCTATTACATGTATTATGTTTTATGCATTTATGGATAAAGTTTTTATACGATGGGGAATAATGATTGTATACTTTGTTGGCATGTTGTTTAAAGAAAGAAATAAGCTTAGTGAGTTTTTTTCCTGAAAAAAGGATAAAGAGAAGATTATATAGTGTGATTTATTAAAATGGGAAAGATTACAGTTGAAACATGTGAAATTGAGGGACTTTAGGTTTGAAGCGCTACAAATTGTACAAACAGCTTGCCTTCAAAGTTCTCATCAGATGCAACAGACATAATATAAACGCGAAAACTAATAAAAAAGAGAGGAGAAGCTTATGGAAATGATGAAAAGGGTTTATGCTTTTTTCGGCGTGGGAACCAAAAGAAAAAAGATGGTAGATGGCGTATGTATTGTATTATATGTTTTGTTGACCGTATTCCTTCTTAGAGGAATTATTTTGAAGAATTATGTATTTGGGACGGATGATTGGCAGCACTCCATCATGTATTATTCTTTATATATTGTAAGTATTATTATTGTTCAGGTGTGGTTATATTTGTGTTTAAAACATGGTGCGTATTATTCTGAAATAGATAATTATTTTTCGGCAAATGAGTATAAACAAGTTTGGAAGGATGTCCAAGAAAGCATGATGCCATTATGTTTTAAAAAGAGGGGGATGCTAGAGAAAATTATAAAAATAGTTTATATTTTGGTATGGATAGGTATAATATTTCTTGTAGTCTTTACCATGGATAGATTGGACTATTTTCAATTTCTTGAGATTGAATTAATTGAATCAAAAGGCGGAACAGTCACTCGAGTTTTTTCGCTTTTGGGGTTATGTTTATTTGTTGGCGGAACAATATTGAATTTTAATAGCTATTACGTTAGCATTACTTTTTCATATTTTCTTAGAAATGTATCAAAAATAAGTGACAAATTAGCATATAATCATGAGAAGCCTTCATATACGTATGGTTTTCACAAGTTAGTTCATATTGCTTCTAGAACATCAATTGGTTTTTTCAGTATAGCGATGCTTTATATTTTAGAATTATTAGTCTGTATGACGCTAGGGGGACCAGTTGACAGTGATCAAAGCGTTTTCCTTTGGTTGCTTGTTGCGTGCGCTATTTTTCCGTGTATCATTTCGATGCTGTTAGTGTTTACTTTATCAAAAGCCTTCCTGAATCGGTTGTTAAGAGACTGGAAATTTAATGAAATGATTGAGCTACAGAATAAAGGTGTTACCTCTCCCGTTGTATTAGAACAAATATATAAAGATAAGTTTCCGGTTTTGAGAGCAGATATTACAATTGCTTTTATAACCTTGATTGTCAATGTGGGATCTCTTGCTTTTGCAGCAATACAGACTTTTTACTCCACTCATTAGTGCTCTTGTTTCTTAGGCTTTTATTGTATGAGAAAGAAGAATAGATTCTGGTAATGTACTTTAATGGCGAGTGGAAGGATCTGGGTACCTGGAATACCCTTACAGAGGCTACTAAGGAACGAATAATAGGTAAGGGATACCTGAATGATAAGTGCCAGGGCGTACATATTGTAAACGAAATGGATGTGCCTGTACTGGCCATGGGACTGACTGATGTAGTGATATCAGCTTCCCCTGAGGGCATTCTGGTATCTGACAAGGAGCAGAGCTCATACATCAAGCCTTTTGTAGATGGATTTGTACAGCAGGTGCGATTTGCTGAGAAATCCTGGGGAGACTTCAAGGTAATAGATGTGGAAAATTCCAGTATGACTATTAAGGTGACACTTAATCCGGGACATTCCATGAATTATCACAGTCACGAACATAGAGATGAGGTTTGGACTGTAATTAGTGGTCATGGCAGGACTATTGTAGATGGCCAGGAAAGGGCGGTTGCACCGGGCGATGTGGTAGTGATGCCTAAAGGCACCAAGCATACTGTCATTGCAGATACTGAGCTCAAGCTTATTGAAGTGCAGCTCGGAGAAGCTATAAGTGTACAGGACAAGATCAAGTATGCAATTTGAACGTAAACCACGGTGACGTTTCATTTTGACTCATAATAAAAACGGGAAACAGCTGGCTTATTCCTACAGATTATCTTGATGAAGTGGGAAATGGGAAATGCGAGAGAAAGCCATTTCCCACTGGCGCTTTGTAAATACCTCACATACTCCCCTTCCAATGTGTACCGAAGTATTTGCTTCGGTACTTTTTGGGTGTCATATTGGTCTCTTTATAGAAGAGCTTTATGAAGTGGCTCTGGGATGAGAAGGCCAGATATGAGGCTATATCTACCATGGAGAAATCACTGAAGCGAAGCAGGTTTTTGGCTTTGTCTATTTTGACTTTTCTGATGTATTCGCTTGCGGCTATGCCTACCTCTCGCTTGAAGAGTCTGGAGATATAGCTGTCAGAGCAGCCTGTGGCCCTGGCCAGATCCTCGATGGTTATCCTGTCATTAATATGTCCGTAGATATAATTCATGCATTCCGAAACGGGCCTGGAGTAGGTGGAGCTTTGCCTTAGAAGCTGCATTCTTCGGGCGTAATCCATGGCCATTTCGTCATGCAATATTTCTATCTCTTCCTCATCAAACAGGTCATCCAGTTTGCCTATATAGTAGTCGCTGAGACGAAATGACAGCTCTGTCTCCATGCCGTTTTCTATACATATCCTGGATATGAGTCCTGCTGTTACCACAAAGTGGTATTTCCTGTTGAGTATGGGATCTCTGGAGAGTGTGCCCACACCCTCTACATCCATGAACTTGCGCTGCCTCAGATTGATACTGACAGCATCTATATCTCCTGCAGCTACATTCCTGTAGAAGTACATTTCATCAGAAGGATCCCTGTGGATGAATTCTTCCTCTGAATCCAAAAAGTCTGCTTTTACCCATTCATTATTGATCATAAATATCTGTCGCTTTCTTGGTGTTTCTGTATAAATCCATCCCGTATTTCAAGCTGGTATCTTGGATTTTTATTTCTTTTTTATAATACTTTCTAACACATTCGTGTACTGATTATATCATTTCAGGTCATGAATATGCTATTTTATCCCCTCTTTTTATATAGTGACAGTTTTTAAAAGACTATTATGTTGCACGATGCTTATGTATTTCATATTGGAGGGAAACTATGGTAAAGGGTTATGTTAGAAGAGCGTTGGTGGCAGCTTTGTCTATGACAACAGCTAGCGCCGCTATGGCTATGCTCCCTTTTGCTGCTCTTGCTGCTGAAGAGGGAGAAACGGTGTCGGATAATGAACTGCAAAGTCCGGATGCTTATACGCTGGTCTGGGAAGATGACTTTGACGGGGATGGTCTTGATCTTGGGGACTGGAATGTGGAGACCCATGAAGCAGGATGGGTAAATGCAGAGCTGCAAAGATACACATCCCTTGACGAAGGTAATATCGAGGTCCATGATGGTATGCTCAGGATCAGGCCTCACATAGCAGGGGGGAATCTTGAAGAAGATGCTGATGGTGGAGAGGTCAGCCTTGATGGAGAGATCACTTCAGGCCGCATATCCACTCAGGGCAAGCATGATTTTAAGTACGGACGTTTTGAGACCAGGGCCAGGGTACCCAAAGGACAAGGCTATCTTCCGGCTTTTTGGCTGATGGCTACAAATGAGAGCTTCTATGGTCAGTGGCCCAAATGCGGTGAAGTAGACATCATGGAAGTCATGGGGCAGGATACATCCAGGTCATATCATACAGTTCATTATGGCTATGATCAGGGCTCAGGTCACAAGCAGAATCAGGGAACATACACACTTGATAGCGCTTCTTTGGATTATTCAGATGATTTCCATATTTTTACTCTGGACTGGGATCCCGGGAAAATGACCTGGTATGTTGATGGACAGGAGGTATATACAACAAATGACTGGTATACCGGAAGCGGTGATGATGATCAGCTGACATATCCTGCGCCCTTTGATCAGGATTTTTATCTGATCCTGAATCTGGCAGTGGGAGGAAGCTGGGTAGGCTATCCTACGGATGAAGTCAAAGAGGCTATGAACGATGCTGCATTTGATATTGACTATGTCAGGGTATATCAGAAGTCTCAGGAAGAGTATGAGAGACTGGAAAATGAAGCGGTCAGCCCCCAGAGGGATCCTGACAGATTTAGAAAAGCTGATGAGTCCGGTAATTATGTTATCAATAGCAATTTTACAAATGATATAGGCATAGACGGATCTGCTTCGGCAGACAAGGATAATTGGAAATTCCACGTAGAAAGCGATGCTTACGGAGCAAGCTATGTAACAGGCTCCGAAGGTATCACCATCACTCCTTCATCGGCGGGATCTCAATTGTACTCGATCCAGCTAAAGCAGGAGCATATCCCCATGTATAAGGGCTGGGAATATGAGCTTAGCTTTGACGCTTATTCCACTATGGAGCGTGATATCGTAGTTGATGTGGACGGTCCCGACAGGCAGTGGATCAGATATTTGCAGGATGAGACTGTCAGGATAGGAACAGATAAGAAGACCTATACAATTGATTTTGTAATGAATGACAAGACTGATGCCAACGGCTGCGTGGAATTCAACCTGGGAAAACAGCCCTCTACAGCGCCTGTGACTATTTCTAATGTCAGGATCATCCATAAGTCCGGAGAAGAGGTCATAGAGCAGCTGGTAAAAGAAGTCAGGGCAGACGGCAACTATATCTACAATGGCTCTTTTGACCAGGGTGACAAGAGACTGGGATATTGGGAATACAGTGACGCTGATAAGGAACAGATATCAGTGACCAATAGTGATAATAAGAGAGAACTAAAGGTTGTGGTTCCTGATGGCGCAGGGGAGATTAAGCTATCTCAGAGCGCTCTTTCCCCTCTTGTAAAAGGCACTTACGAACTCTCATTTACTGCAAGGACTGAAGGAGAGGCGCCCTCTGATGGTATCCTCCTAAGGGTATCCGGCAAAGAATACAGGCCTGAAGTCACTGGTGAAAGCAAGAAATATTCTTCAAAACTGACATTTAATAATGATAATTCAAGGGAAGAGTCCTATTTGGAGATCATATTTAATAAGCCGGGGACATACTATCTTGATGACATCAGGCTAAGCGATGGCGCGCTGATAAGGAATGGCTCTTTTGACCTTGGCATGACCGGCTACTATGCATATGTACAGGCTCCCATTAATGCTTCTTATGTAATAGCAGACACTGATGAGACTGATAATACATTCATTATCTCTATCGAGGATACTATGGATGACGGCTCCAATCCCTGGTATATCCAGCTGATCCAGGATGGTGTGCGCCTGGAAAATGGCAGAAAATACAGACTGTCCTTCAAGGCAAAGTCCAGCATAGAAAGGGCTGTTTCCTATTGTGTTCAGGAATATGAAGGAAGCTGGCAGAATTACAGTAATACCGGCTCTGTAGAGATAGGACCTGATTGGCAGACTATCAGTTCTGAATTCACTATGGATTACCCTTCAGATGATTATTGCCGATTTGGCATCACCATGGGATCTGTAGATGGCAAGAGGATCACAGATAAGCATGATATCTATATCGATGACATCACCCTCATAGATATAACTGACGAGGATGAAAGCGGTACAGGTGATAACGGCGGTGATGATCAGGGAGAGGTCACAGAGCCTGTAGATGGTGATAATACAGATGATCCCACTCCGGGTGAAGGAGGATCAGAAACAGGCAGTGATACAGAGACCGGTAGTGAAACAGATCCGGGAACCGGTACAGGCAGCGGTGAAGATTCAGGAAATCCTTCAGAAAATGAAGATGATCATAATGAAGATACGCCCTCTGATGAAAACACAGGAGATGACGCAGAAGAGGACAAGCCTCAGGAACCTGCAAAGCCTGTAGTTCCTCCCATGCAGGTTATTGTAAGAAGAGTGATCAAAACTGTGGTGAAATTGGTGTCTAAAATCCTGAGATTATTATTCAGGTGGTAATCTTATTCGTTGATGTTTGCATTTTGCGAACTAAACGTCAGACATGCAGGTATTTGACTGTAAAACATGCTCCGGTCTCTTATGAGAGCGGAGCATAAATTTTATATAAAAAAATCTTTTACAATACCAATCTTCAGATGTGGTCCATGTTCTGCATTATGTGCTTTTTATACTACTTGTATGATTATAATTCTGATACAATATACAAGGCGCATTTTGACTTCTTGAGGGGAGGTGTCTCTGCATGTCTATTTTTTTCTGCACTTTTTTGTTTATCATTAGCGCAATTGTGGTAAATTATCTGGTTGGTAAGCTGTCCAAGGTTTTTCCGGATAGCAGCATCCTAAAGCACATTGACAGATTCCTTTCCCGTAAGAACGTACTGATCATAGGACTTATTCTTATGGGCATTTTGATCTGTTCTATGCTTAATAGCTGGTCTTTTGACTATTTATGGCAGAGATTTGAAGTGGTTGCAAGTGCCGCCGCTAACCGTATTGAACAGATCATTCCCTCACGCGATCGTGATATACCAGATGATCCGCTGCCACATTCGGCAAAAGCCAGCGATATAGAAGACTCACCTGCGGATGAAGAAAAATCCGCAGTTGAAGTAAATGAAGCCGGCGCAGATGAAGCTATAGCTGAGGAGCCTGTGGCTACGACCACTTCTGGGGATGATCAGTCTGATATAGGCGTCATAGATGTGGAGGCAACAGTGGATTCTGCAATAGTGGCAGATGCACAGGAAGAACATTTCCTTAGTATAGATCCCATTCTGCGCTCTGATCTTGCTGCTGAAGGGACCAGGATCGATCGCTATCAGGGTGATATCACATACGAGGGTCAGGTGGATATCTATCAGATATCTGCTCCGGCAAACGGCGAATACAGGATAGACATAGACGATATCAGGGCAGAATTGTCCCTGGATCTTGAGGTATATGATTCTCTGGGCTATAAGGTCTCTTATGATTATAATATTTTCGCCAGAGGGGGCCTGACCCTGTATGATGTGCAGGCAGGAGAGAGCTATGAGGTCAGGGTATCTCAGAGAGACGACTTTGGCTCATATTCTTTGGCTATTGGATATCCTAAGGTGCCAATGGACATAACATCATGCACTAGTCTGACAGATAGCATAGAATATAGCGACCAGGTCAACAGATACTTTTTCACTGTTCCATATGCAGGGACCTACAGGTTTGAACTCTCAGAAGTATATGCCGGGACAGGCTTCGGTATGTATATATATAACTCTCTTGGAGAGAGGCTTGCTTATGACGGCATTAGCAACAACGGTGAAGGCGTGACTGTATACGACATGACGCCAAATGACAGCTACAGCCTTGAGATCAGGCAGTATTCGGATTATGGCAGCTATACCATTAACATTGGAAAGCAAAAGGAATGTCGTGATATATCAGCTGTCACACTTTTGACTGACAGTATAGAATATAGGGATCAGTGTAATATCTACAGCTTTACTCCTTCTGCAGATGGGATATACAGCTTTGAATTATCCGGGATGATGAGTGATGCCAATGTTGGTATCAGTATATATGATCATCTGGGAGAACGTGTTGCCTATGATTATTGTAACAACGGTGAAAATCTGACTTTTGATGATGCCAGGGGAGGCGAGACCTATACCATGTATGTGTCCCAGGAAAGTGGCTTTTCAGATTACTGCATCAGCATAGATAAGCTTGCGGGGCAGAATGACTAGTGTTCGATGCCTGACAAAGATATAGCTATATTGCAAAATATACATGCGTTATTCGGCAAGATGTCATTATTTATTTGATATATTGCCGAATAACGCATATAATTTACTTAACAGGAAAAATCTTGGAGGTTTTCTATGAAAACAGTTAAGGAAAAGGCTAAAGAATGGGGTATAAGTGAAAGAACAGTTGTTAATTTATGTAATAAAGGGAAAATATCAGGTGCGTATAAAAAAGGCAGAATGTGGATTATTCCCGATGACTCTTTGCGCCCTGCAGATGGAAGAATCTCCAGCGGAAAGTATGCCAAGAACTATATGCGAGCAGCAAGAAAACCTTTACCTATCGGAATATCTGACTATATAAGAGCACAAGCGGATTATTATTATGTTGATAAGACACTTATGATAAAAGATTTTCTTGACTCTAAACCTCTTGTTTCGTTATTTACAAGACCAAGGAGATTTGGCAAAACCTTAAATATGGATATGCTGCGCGTATTTTTTGAAATCTCCGAAAATGACACAAGCGTTTACTTTAGGGACAAGGCGATATGGAGATGCGGCGATGATTATAGGAGACATCAAGGTAAATATCCTGTTGTATTTTTGACTTTTAAGGATGTGAAATTTGATTCTTTTCAAGATACGTTATCTAAGATTGCTTCCTTATTGCAGGTTGAGTTTGGAAGACATTATGAACTATCTACAAGTTCAAAGCTTCAGCCATTCGAAAAAGCTTTTTATTTAAAAGTTGTTAATGGAGAAGCTGGTGAAGTTGAACTTTCATCAGCACTGGAAAATCTTTCGAGAATGCTTTTTGTTCATCATGGAATAAGTCCCATAATAATAATAGATGAATATGACACTCCCATACAGGAAGGCTATGCGTCGGATTATTATGATGAGATCATTGGGTTTATGCGTAATTTCTTTTCCGGTGCGTTCAAAGATAATAAATATCTGACCTATGGTTTTTTGACGGGTATTCTGAGGATTTCACAGGAAAGTATTTTTAGTGGAATGAATAATCTCTCAGTAAATACGATATTTGATAAAGAATATGACAGCTATTTTGGATTTACTGATGATGAAGTACATGACATGATGTCATATTATGGAATATCAAACAAGGAAACTGAGCTTAAGGAATGGTATGATGGTTATCTTTTTGGAGAGAAAGGAATATACAATCCTTGGTCGGTCATAAACTATATCTCTAAAGGATGCCAGCCTGGGGCATATTGGGCTAATACAGGTAAAAATGAGATACTTGAGGATGTGATGAAAGTGGCTTCTGATGATATTTCGCAAAAGCTCTACCTGCTTATGCAGGGCGAAAAAGTTATTGCCAAATTGAATCAGACGACAGCTTACAGATCGCTTACAGACAATCCTGAGAATATTTACAGTCTTCTGATGGTGGCAGGATATCTCAAAGCTGAAAAAAAGGAACTTTGGGATGATGGGAGCTATCTATGTGAGATCACTATACCAAATAAGGAAATCAACGCTGTATTTAAAAGTGAGATACTTTCATATTTTTCACAAATGGGCACTATTACTCAAACGACAGCTAATAGAATAGCGGAAAGCATTTATGCTAATGATATTTTGAAATTACAGGATTATATAAGAGAATATATGCTTAAAACGGTGAGCTTTTTTGATACCGGTGCAGAAGGCTTTTATCACGGATTGCTCCTGGGTCTCATAGCATTGATGGATAACGATTACAAAATAAGATCTAATCGTGAATCCGGTGATGGAAGATATGATATTTGTATGTTTCCCAGAAATAGAAGAAATGCCGGAGTGATAATCGAAGTGAAATGGGAAAGATCGCTTACGGAAAAAGCGTTGGATAAGCTTGCTGATGATGCCTTGGATCAAATTGATCAGAATAATTATGATATGGAGATGGCTAAAGAAGGCGTTGATAAAATAATCAGATTTGGCATGGCTTTTTCCGGAAAGAAAGTAGTGATCAAGAATCGCTAATGGAATTTGAAAATAAGCCGCAGGTGCATGGTGTATTATTTTCATATTTAGTATGACAAATGCAAGATTACACCCAAAAACCTTGTTTCAACCTTTACAAGCTCCTACAATGATGAAAAAGTTTCTATACCAGTTGATATGGAAACACGACGGGGATTATTCGTTAGGGGTGGTGCCAATAAAAAAGGTAACCAAAGAAGGAGTAAGAAAGGAAGGTACTATTATGAAACGGTTTTTGGGTAAGATCGGTGCAGCCATCATAGCTGCATCACTGCTGCTGACCGGAATGCCGGCTGGCAGTAAGCTGCCTGTGAGTCTTCAGGCAGAGGCGGCAGGCGCATCACAGGCGTCGATCAGCTATTCCTCTGCAGGCATGAAGCTTAGCTGGCAGAAGGTAAACGGGGCTAGTTCCTATCGCATTGAAAGAGCATCTTCAAGATTTGGTAATTACAGCTATCTTGCTGATGTATCAGGGACATCTTATACAGATACTTCTCCTAACAGATCAAAGTATTCCAACTACTACAAAATAACAGCAAAGAACGGATCAGCTACTGTATCAGAAGAGATCATCTCTCTTGAGAGCCAGATCTTTGGCGACAATATGATCTTTTTCTCTGATGATGATCCTGCTTCTGCCATTGATTCCAAGGTCAGCGAGATCTATGACATTCAGGAGAAGGCTCAGTTTGGCAAGGGCAGATATGCGCTGATGTTCAAGCCCGGAGATTACACAGATACTCAGGATATGAACGTGGGCTTCTATACACAGATCGCAGGCCTTGGCAAGCTCCCTACAGAGGTTAAGCTTGCTAATGCCAGCACACCTGCATTTCTGGCAGATAACAATGCTACCTGTAATTTCTGGCGTTCAATTGAGAACGTTTCAATCATAGATCTTGATAATAATGCAGATGTATATTTTGCTTTCCAGTGGGCAGTATCACAGGCTGCTCCGGCCAGAAGACTCTATGTAGAGAGAAATGCCGTATTTGACTGGTGGTACGGCTGGGCATCAGGCGGCTATGCTGCTGACTGCAAATTCGTGAAGGATGCAGGCTCCTATTCCCAGCAGCAGTATTATATGAGAAACTCCAGCATCGGCGGCAATGCATACGGTGTTAACTGGAACTTTGTACTCCAGGGCGTAGAAGGTGGTAATCTCTCTGCAGGCGATGCTCTCCTTGGTGGAAATGGAACATCAGACTGGGCATCCGGCGGCAAGACCACTCAGCTTAGTAATTCTCCCGCTGTTAAAGAGAAGCCTTTCCTCTACCTTGATAATGATGAATACAAGGTATTTGTGCCCGCTCTCAGGAGAAATGCAAGAGGCACCAGCTGGACAATGACCAATATGGGCCAGGGTGAGAGTCTTAGCCTTGACAGCTTCTATGTTGCAAAAGAGGGCGACAAAGCAGCAGATATTAATAAGCAGCTTGATGCCGGCAAGAATATCCTCTTTACTCCCGGTATCTACTATGCGGAAGAGCCTATCAGGGTGACCAATCCCGGCACAGTAGTCCTGGGCTATGGTATGGCTACCATTATCCCTGAAAATGACCAGGCTGCCATGTGGGTAGAGGATGCAGACGGTATCAGCATTTCCGGACTTATCTTTGATGCTTCATCCTATTCCAAGGTGCTGCTTCAGGTTGGTAACGAGGATGCAGCCGGGGACCATTCTGCTGATCCTATCACTCTTTCTGACCTCTTCTTTAGAGTGGGCGGTGTATACGCAGGCGTTGCTTCAGCAGATATGTGCCTTGTCATCAACAGTGATGACGTTATTGGTGACCATTTCTGGATCTGGAGAGCAGATCACGGCGACGGCGTATCCTGGAATGAAAATGTGGCCAAAAACGGTATTGTAGTAAACGGCGATGATGTGACAGTATACGGACTTTTTGATGAGCATTTCGAAGAATACTCTACACTGTGGCTGGGTAACGGCGGCAAATGCTATTTTTACCAGTATGAGACCCCTTATGACTGCACTGATCAGAACCTCTGGAAGAGCCACAATGGTACAAAGAACGGCTATGCAGGCTATAAGGTAGGCAATAATGTAGATACTCACTATGCTGTAGGCCTGGATCTCTATGAGGTATTCATCAATACAAACGGTGCGGACTGCAGACTGGATACAGCTGTGGAGATACCTAATAAGCCCGGCGTCATAGTAGAGAATGCTATGATCAATACCTTTAGTAATACAAGCGTTACCGGTGGTATACAGTCTATTGTCAACGGCACAGGCACCGGAGAAAAGCCCGGCGTCATGACCACTCCCGGTATCGTAAGCGCAGTAAACGGCGTGACTACCATAAGACCTAATCAGAACAACGGAGATACCTATCATACAGTTAGGAGCACTCAGCCTACTGATGAAGATTTTACAGATAAGACAGGAATACATTATGTATATGAAAAGGATGATTCCATACCTGTACCCGGTCCTATCTACGGAGACAAGCTTACAGTAGTGGCTGCCAGCGCTTCCACTGAGCTTCAGAAGGCAGCTAATGCTATTGATGATAACATGGGCAGCCGATGGGAGAGTGCTCACGGACAGGACAATCAGTGGATCACTCTTGATCTTGGCGAAGTAAAGCTTGTAGATAGCGCTAAGATCACATGGGAGACAGCTGCAGGCAAAGAATATAAGATCCAGATATCCAAGGATAACAAGAACTGGACAGATGTTGTCACAGTAACAAACGGTAAGAGCGGCGAGACTCTTGAAGCTGAAATTGGTGGTAAAGAAGCCCGCTACGTAAGGATGTACGGCACAAAGAGAACTACCCAGTACGGCTATTCCATTTATGAGTTTGAGCTCTATGGAACAGAAGGAACATATCAGCCCGATCCTGATCCCCAGCCCCAGCCGGGAGAAAGAGTAGATAAGGTTGAAGGCGCTTTTGACATAACAAGCCCTGAGCACTACGAGACAGTGGGCGCAGGCCTTGTAAACATCAGCTGGGATGCTCCTGCCGGCAAGAATGTAAAGAATTACCTGGTATATGTAAATGGCAAAGAAGTAGCTCAGACAACAGATAGAAATGCAGAGTATTACACAACAGGAGTACAGTACTATTCACTTACAATAAGAGCTATCCTTGATGATGGAAGTTCTCTGGATTCAGATACCATCAGATTTGGTGTGACCAAGAAGGGCCTGGGCCTTGCAACAGATATGGGCGAAAACCTGGATCTTGATGCCCTGGGACTTGGCTGGTATTACAACTGGTCTGAGACAAAGAGCTCAGGAAGCCAGTATGCCAATACCGAATTCGTACCTATGATATGGAAAGAGACCAGCGCTTCTGCAGCACAGAATAGGATCAATAAACTGGTTGATCAGGGTTATGACTATGTACTGACCTTTAATGAGCCTGATTTCACAGATCAGTGCAACATGACTGTGGATGAAGTATACGAAGCATTCAAGGGCTGTCAGGATGACAGGATCCTCATCAGTTCTCCTGTATCAGCTATCTGGCCCAAGGCTTCCACAGACTGGTTCCAGCCTTTCGCTGCCAAGGTAGCCGCAGATCCTGCCATGGATTATGACTTCATCGCTATCCACTGCTATCCTGAGGACTTTGGCGGCAAGGCTATGGCAGACTGGTTTATCGACAATGTAGTCGATTACACATGGGAAACCTATCATAAGCCTATCTGGATCACTGAGTTCTCTACTCATGGTCAGTGGGTAACAGCTACAGGCGACAACGGCACCAAGGAGTTCTGGGAAGCAGTAATGCCTATGCTGGATGAAAGAGATTATGTAGTACGTTATGCAGGCTTTGACTTTGATGATGCTAATTACGGCCTCTGGAGATATGCAACAGGTGCTCTTACACCTGCAGGTGAGGCATATAGAGACAATGGCAATCCTGTAGAGGATGGCAGGATCTATACCATGCCTGCTCCCATAGCTGGCAACGGCTCAGGTGGTTCAGGCTCCGGCGGAAGCGGCTTGGGCGGCTCCGGTGATCAGGATGCAGTAGAGCTTAACGTAACAGGCTATGATGCATCTACCCAGATGCAGAGCGCAGCCAATGCCTTTGATGACAACGCAGGCAGCAGGTGGGAGAGCACCCATGGCCTTGATGACCAGTGGATCATGGCAGACCTGGGAGAAGTAAAGACTGTATCCTCAGTAGAGATAGATTGGGAAACTGCAGCAGGCAAGGACTACAGCATCGAAGTATCTGCAAATGGTGATAACTGGACAGAAGTATACAGAGTTGATAATGGCAAGAATGGTGATAGTATCACTGCAGACTTTGATAGTGTAAGCGCCAGATACGTAAGAGTATACGGCAGGCAGAGGACTACCCAGTACGGTTATTCCATATTTGAATTCAGGATCTATGGCCAGGATGGAAGTTCCCAGGGTGGCGGCTCAGGTTCAGGAGATAATGGTTCCGGTTCAGGCGGAAATGGATCCGGAGACCAGGAAGTTGTAGAGCTCAACGTAACAGGCTATGATGCATCTACTCAGATGCAGAGCGCAGCCAATGCCTTTGATGACAATGCAGGCAGCAGGTGGGAGAGCACCCATGGCCTTGATGACCAGTGGATCATGGCAGACCTGGGAGAAGTAAAGAACGTTTCTTCAGTATCAATTGACTGGGAAACCGCAGCTGGCAAGGATTACAGCATCGAAGTATCTGCAAATGGCGATGACTGGTCAGAGGTATACAGAGAAGAGAATGGCAAAGATGGCGCTAGCATCATCGCAGATTTTGACAGCGTAAGCGCCAGATACGTAAGAGTATACGGCAGGCAGAGGACTACCCAGTACGGCTACTCCATCTACGAGATGTCGGTATACGGCTATTAAGAGTCATTGGGTGACTCACATGTTAAAAATAATCAATTTTGTGGGGAAGGTGTTGCGCTAAACCACTAATTGTTTTGCCCCTTAGCATATGTTAAAATCGTGAACACGGGCGGAATGGGGGTTTCGCCCGTGTTCACACGAAAACTGCAGTCGTAGTGTTAGAAAAGAATAGGGTTAAGTGATTCGCGCATTTCATCAATTGGCAATAAAAAATAGGAGCATTAAAGCGATGAAAAACAAAACAACTATGAAGTTGATGCTTGCGCTGTCAACCTTTTCCATTGCAGCAGCCGGTCTGTTATCAGCTGCAACTGCAATTAGCGCAAAAGCTGCGGATCAGTATGAACTGGTATGGAGTGAAGAGTTCGATGGAAATTCACTCAACAGGAACAATTGGAATGTAGAGGTTAACGGTTACGGCGGCTGGAATAATGAGCTGCAGTATTACGTTGATAGTCCAAACAACATTGCAGTGAGCGGTGGAACTTTGAAGATCACTGCACGCAAGGAAAACTATCAGGGTATGGCATATACCTCTGCAAGACTAAATACTGAAGGTAAAGTATCTTTGGGGCTTGGCAAAATTGAAGCCAGGATAAAGCTGCCCAGTTTTATGGGCGCATGGCCTGCATTTTGGCTGATGGGCAGTAATGGTCAGCAGTGGCCCAAATGCGGCGAGATCGATGTTTTGGAAACCATCAATGATGAGGGCATAGTCTATGGTTCAGCTCATTGGCCCTCAGCAACACCCGGAAAAGAAAATGACAGCACATCAGGTGGTACCTACGGGCACTATATAGATATCACCAAATGGCACACATATGGAATAGAAAGAGATGAGAACCAGATCACCTGGTATGTGGATGACTACAAGTATTCAACCATGGACCTTAAGGACAATGCTCTAAAGGCGCCTCTTTCCATTGACCAGTATGTGATACTGAATCTGGCTATAGGCGGAGACTGGCCGGGCTTTGACATCGATGACAGCCAGATCCCTGCGACCATGGAAGTAGATTATGTCCGCGCATATAAACGCGTGACAAGCACCGCTCCTTCTGATCCCCAGCAGCCATCCGATCCGGGTACTCAGCCTTCTCAGCCCTCAGATGGCAAGAAGGTGGACCTTGTGGCTGACAACGGAGGGACGTTCACCGGAGAAGTGGGCAGCTGGGCAGGCAGCAAGGGAAAGATTGATGTAAAGAATAGTGCCAAAGACGGATTTGTGGCAGATCTTAGCGCCATTGGAAGCGACATGTGGGGCGCTCAGGCATCTCTTGCAGATCTAAAGTACGAAGCAGGAAAGACCTATACTTTCCGTTCTACTCTTACATCAAATGTTGATAAGAAGGTATTCATAAAAGTTGAAGGTGATGATCACGCAGAGCTGGCGGCTGATACAGTGAGCTTAAAGGCTGGGCAGCAGTACAGCTATGAAAGGACCGTGACCATCCCCGCAGATTACAGGGGATCATTATCTCTTTACTATGCTTTCGGCGGCGGAATAGACGGAGAATACAATTCCTCATCTTCTAAGCTTAGGCTAGAGGTAAAGAACGTGGAATTTTCCACTGGAGCAGCAGCTGATGATCAGACAGCTCCCGAGCCCTCTGTTCCGGCATGGAACCGAAAAACCGTATATTATGGCGGCGAACTGGTCACCTACAAGGGCAAGACATATCAGGCCCGTTGGTGGACTCAGGGAGACAGGCCTTCAGATAGCGGATATTGGGGTCCTTGGAAACTGATCAAATAATCGATTTATAAAAGCCTTCCAATACCTTTGGTTTTCTTGTTTAAGAAGCTATTGGTATTGGAGGGCTTTTTGAGTTGATGACGAATTCATTGCAAAAGAGGATAGGTTGACAAAAGTATATAGAAATATATAATTAATACAAAAGTATATAAGAATATATAGAAGTATATAAAAATATATAGAATTTTAAAAGTATATAGAAATATATAAAAGAGAGGTACTATGGAACGTAATCCTTTTGTTATCAATTTTGGGAAAGTCCCAACTCAATACATAAGCAGAGAACTGTTGATCGATGAAATAGTCCAGGAACTGACTGATGATGCGGCGCAGAATAACTGCTTCATGCTGACAGGAACCAGAGGAAGCGGCAAAACGGTTACCATGACCTCTATTGAAAAGATAATTGCAGAAATGAACGACTGGATCATTGTCAGACTTAACTCTGAGAGAAATATGTTGGAGAGTCTGGTGGGAAAGCTCTATGACAGCAGAGAATTCATTAGTGCTTTTATCGATGCTTCGGTTAATCTGTCAAAATTTGGAATCGGTCTGAACATCAGCAGCAAGGCGCCTGTTGCAGATATAGAATCGGCGCTTGAGATCATACTAAAGGAAATTGGCAGACAGCATAAAAGGCTGTTGGTTACTGTAGATGAGGTATCCAATACTTCACATATGAGAGAATTTGCCAGCAGCTTTCAGATATTGATCAGAGAAGACCTGCCTGTATATTTACTGATGGCCGGCCTATATAAGAATATCCATGATCTCAAAAATGAAAAGAATCTCACTTTTTTATATAGAGCTACCCAGTATGAAATGGAGCCTTTAAATCTGACTCTTATAGCTGAGAGATATTCAAGCGTGCTGAAGATATCTTATGAAGCTGCTATGGAGATGGCCTTGATCACAAGAGGCTATCCCTTTGCTTATCAGGCACTGGGGAAGTATGTCTGGGAAGAGGATAAGCACACAGTTACTGATAGGGTACTGCTGCGCCTGGATGAAGCGCTTAGCCACTATGTATATAAGAAGATATGGTCAGAGCTTTCAGAAACGGATAAATGGTACATGACACATATAGTACAAAAAGAAAGTATGCCGGTATCTGAACTGCTGGAGATCACTTCCAAAAAGCAAAACGAGTTTGCTCAATACAGGGCAAGGCTTCGTGACAAGGGCCTGATAGATGTCTCTACACATGGAATTATCTGCTTCACACTGCCAAGGTTCGACGTGTTTGTGCATAATATCGTCAAAGAGCGTATGATCTGACTTACCCGCTTATCATCAGTCCCGCAAAGTTATCGGCTCTGTATTTGCCATCGGCATCGTCTGTGAATTCGATGCTGATGGCTTTTTTGATCTCAAAAGAGCTTCCCTCAGGCCAGCCATTGATGACCTTGATGTGGCGCTGCTTGTAATCCTGCTTGAAGTTAAACTGAGCAGTGCTATATTCCTCGCCGTCTATGATCACCCGGCATGAATTAAGTCCGGGAGTCATCTTAAAGTCCATTCCAAGTATTGTCCCCGCATCCTGCGTATAGAGAGTGAGGGTATTTCCTTCTCTCTCAAAGAGCTCAGGGGGATAATATCTAAAGGAATCAAAAATATCCATTCTCTCATCTATGACAGCTATGCCGGATGGGTCATGACCTTGTCTTTGACTCACTCGTGAATCAATAAGACACTTCACACACTCATAGTAGATCTCTTGCCCTGCATCATTGGGATGGATATGGTCACTCACCAGGTTCTGATAATCGTCCTGAAAGGGTGCAATGGTATCAACCACGGGCAGGCCGTAATGCTCTGCGATCATGCTGATGGCCTGCATTTTTTCTGTGTATTCTTTTTGACTGGATTCCTGGATGCAGATAATGGAGATGCGAGGATAGCTTATCTTCAGAGCATGGATGATAGATTCGTAAAAGAGGCTAAAGTTCTTCTTGCTGTCATTGTGCCCATAACAAAGGATGGCAAGGTCAAAGTCTTCGCGGGCTGTAAATTCCCCGCTTGCAGGAACTCCATCTGCCAATTCCCTGCTGACACTATCTTTCCCTGTTTTATCAGCGCTTGCTGCCAGCTCCATTGTCCTGACATATCCAGCATAAGAAGCATTGCCTCCCATGGAGACATTGGTCATATTGACTGCAACTCCATATTCTTCTTCAAGACCTGCTTTCAGGATATTGGCCCATTTGTGCTCATCATCTGATGCTCCGGAGCCCGCACCTATGCTGTCCCCTACTATCAGAAGATTGATATCCATGCCGTCGGCAAGCTTTCTGTAAACAGATTCATATTTGAGACGTTTGGTCTCTGTCTCTATAGCAGCAGCTCTGTTTGCCTCTGCGCTTTCCATGGCGGCAGCGCGCTGGGCTTCTTCAAGCTGAGAGATTGTAGTGGTCGCGGCAGCTATGTTCGCCTCTTCGGAAGCTGCCAAGGCTATTATATTGCTGTCTGTGCAGGGGAAAACGCCTATGAGAAAAGAAAACAGTAGTATAGCGGTGAGAGTTTGCCAAGTCTTACTAATCATATGTAGATATAGTTGTCTATTCATTGTGTTCCTCTCCCCCCCCCGAGATTATAAAATTAAGAATTACATGCTTGTGATTTCGAATCTTTTTAAATGATATTTTATATACTATTAGTTTAATACTTTGGGAATAAAAAGAAATGATTTAGTTTGGCATCTTTGCCGGCAGACAACAGAGAACTATTTCAGATCAATATACACATGAGAATAATATGATGATCGAGAATATTGTTAATTGGTTAGATTGATAAAATACAATGCCTGTACAGTACATTTACTGGCTTTTATCGTGATAAAGGATTTCCTCGACAGAGCAATTCAGAATAAAGCAGAGTGTATCCAAAGTAGAGGTGGTAATAGGCTTGCCATGCTTCATGCGATGAAGCGTGTTGGCAGATATACCATGCTTAAAAATAAGCTCATATTCAGTAATATTTCTTTTTTGGAGTGTTTCATAAAAAGGCTGATATGAAATCATTTGATTTTCACCTCTTATGAAACAGTAGCATAGTTAATTCGTTGACTATACTTAATATATTGAGTATAAATTCCGATAAGTAAACTAAATAAGGAGGTACGGTTTATGAAAATATGGAAACTTGTGTCTGGAATACTGAATATCATACTGTTTCTGATAATTTCACTTCAGTCTTGCGCGGCAGGATTATCAAATGCACTATCGGAAAATGGTGAAGTTAGCGGAACTGCCGGTTTGGTTGTGGCGGTGATGTTGCTGGCCGGTGGAATCGTATCTATTGCTACCAGAAAAAGTGAGAAGAAAGGGGGAAATATAGCACTGATTGTATTATATGCAATAGCTGTGGTGATTGGTTTTGCAGGTGCAGGAAGCTATGGAGACCTTAAGATATGGGCAGGATGGGGCGCAATATGCTTGGTAATGGCAGTATTAGCAATTGTTTTAGATAAAAAACATAAGGAGGCATGAATGAAGAATAAGTTTATCATGGCGGTAATGGCATTTACTATGTGCGGCATGCTCGTTGCATGCGGAAGCTCATCCGGTGATACGGCTGTATCGGAAACGGCAACAAGTACAGAGGTTCAAAAAGAAGAAACTGCGGAACCGGAAAAAGAAGAGGTTGAGCCAACATCAGAACCTGAGGATGCTGAGGAAATAGAAGAAGCATCAGAAGCAGAAGAGGAAGCTGAATCTGTAGAGGACGAGGCACCAGAAGAGGAAGAAAGTGCCACGACTAGCGATGAGGGAGATCTGGGCGATTATCACGTAAAAATAAATGATGCAACGTTTGGCGAGGATTATGAAGGCAATCCAATGATTGTCATTCATTATGATTTTACAAACAATTCGGATGAGGCTCAGTCTGCATTATGGTCGCTAAGTTCTAAAGCTTATCAGGATGGAATTGAGTTGGATACTGCCATCGCTTTGGATGACGACATGTATGATGCAGGGATATCTCAAAAGGAGATAAAGCCGGGAGTAACGATTGAAGATTGTCAGGAAGCATATACGCTAACAAGCGATTCGCCGGTTGAGTTTGAAATGTCCGAGCTTATCAGCTTTAGTGATGAAAAGTTGGAAAAGACATTTGAAGTAAAATAATCTGAAGTAAGGGCTAAAAGGAACTTTTGATACCTATCTCATAATAAAGAATGTACGAATATATGAAGGAAGCTGCATTATACATGGATGCAGTTTCCTTTTTTAGTTCTGCTCGCACGTGATGTCAGTAGCATGCAGCGTCAGAAGATTATTTTACTAAGCGAGCATTCACTTCAAATGGCCTATATTCTTGGATTTTTTATCCAAGAATATAGTTTTTTACTAATTCTTCATACGCAGCCTTCAAAGCGCCCACGAGAAAGTTGTCTGAGCAGGGCGAAGCCATGCGAGTTCTTTCGAGTGCGGCGTATTGAAAAGAAGGCTGCGGAAGAATTTAGTAAAAACGCCATTTGAAGTGCAGCGAGCGTATAAAATAACTTCTGCAGCTGCACTTCCGCCAGCCATAAAATAATGCTTGAAATCCTCTTGGCATGCATTATAATATACAAGGATTTGAGTAACCGTTCAAAGTGAAAATATTGGGAGGAGGATTTCATGTCTAACGTCAAAGTCGGTGAAGAAGCTATTTACGATGCCAGAAAACTGGGTACGCCCAAGATGCTGGTACTGGGACTTCAGCACATGTTCGCCATGTTCGGCGCAACTGTACTGGTTCCTATCATCACAGGTCTGAGCGTGTCTACCACACTGCTTTTTGCAGGTCTGGGTACACTGCTCTTTCATCTGGTCACTAAGGGTAAGGTCCCTGCATTCCTTGGTTCATCTTTTGCATTTCTGGGAGGCTATGCTGCTGTAGCACCTCTTATGGCAGATGGATCATCCAATACCGAGCTTTTGCCTTATGCATGCGCAGGTGTTGCTGTATCAGGTCTTTTGTATCTGGTACTTGCTTTCTGTTTCAAGACCTTTGGCGCAGGCAGAGTCATGAAGTTCTTCCCGCCTGTTGTAACAGGTCCCATTATCATATCAATAGGCCTTAATCTTGCACCTTCAGCTATCAATAATTGTTCTGATAACTGGAACTGGATCCCTGCTCTGACAGCTATCGTTATCGTGATCTGCTGCAATATCTGGGGCAGAGGCATGGTGAGGATCGTACCTATCCTGCTGGGCGTTCTTGGTTCTTATCTTGTAGCTCTTGTCATGGATATGGCAGGCATCGAGATGATCGCTTTTGATGCTGTAGCTGCAGCTCCCTGGATCGGACTTCCTATCCGCATGGAGAGTACAGTATTCTCTCTTATTGGCAACTGCAATACTGGATATCTCATCACTTCCATTATCACTATCGTGCCTATCGCTTTTGCTACCATGATGGAGCACATCGGAGATATTTCAGCTATCTCATCAACAGTTGACCGCAATTACATCAAGGATCCCGGTCTTCACAGGACTCTGACAGGTGACGGTCTTGCAACTGCACTTGCTTCACTTTTTGGCGCACCTGCCAATACTACTTATGGTGAGAATACAGGTGTGCTCACACTGACCAAGGTATATGATCCTGCAGTTATCCGTCTTGCAGCATGCTTTGCCTGCCTGATGTCCTTCTGCCCAAAGTTTGCAGCTATCATTGAGACAATGCCCGGCGGTACCATTGGCGGTATCTCACTGGTTCTCTATGGTATGATCTCTGCAGTAGGTGTCAGGAACCTGGTTGAGACTCACGTGGACTTCACCAAGAGCCGTAACGTACTGATTGCAGCTATGATCATGGTACTGACCATTGGTATCAGCTATTCCGCAGCAGGTGCTCTTCCTCTTCCTTTCGGAGATGTATCCTTCTCCGGTCTGGCTACAGGCTCATTGGTAGGTATATTCCTCAATGCAGTACTGCCGGGCAAGGATTACAAGTTTGAGGACAACCTCCCCAACGAGACAGGTGTAGACCTTGAGATCGCTCAGGGTAAGCCCCTTGATCCCAATGATAAATAATATTTGCTGATATACTTGTCAAAAATATGATCTGCCCCCTTTACCGGTAAAATGGTAAAGAGGGCATTTTTTGTTTTGACACCTACCTCATAATTTAATATATAAGGCTATAAAGAGCCGTCAAAAAATTTTTCAAAAAAATTTTAAAACAGCTATAAAGTTTTGGGAGAGAGCATCCGATAAACTCCCCGGAGTGTGGTAAGTGGGAATCCGAGGCAAAGGGGAAAAATGAGCATTGCTCAGGATTTTGCTTCGATAAGGATACCCGGGAGTATGAAAAAATGGAGGAGGAAAAGGTATGGAGCTGCTTTTTGTAACCGCTGTGTTCCATGGCTTTGGAGCGCTTGTATGCGGAATGATCGTATATAACATTGGCCGTTACCATTCTAATAAGAATAAGCCCAGGACTTATAGAGTCATTCTCATGGGAGGTACTATTCTTATATTCCTCAATTTCCTTAGATTTATCAGCGCTTCGTCCAAACTGAAGGTATTAAATGTACTTTCGGGCTTTTTGACTGTGCTCTATTTCATAATATTGGCGCTGACGATGGTATTTTTTGTACTCTATACTTTCAAGTTCCTGCGTTATTCCCTGCCCTTCTGCGGTGGTCTGATGGGTAGGATAATGGATGGAGCTGCCAGGGTTCTGTCCGCTATAGCGGTGATAGTTTTTGCCGTTTTGGACTCTACACAGATATTGCCGCTTGCAGTTATAATGTTTTATTTGTTTGGCATGTATCTGGATTGTCAAAACGAGCTGATATCCCTGGATCCTCTTACCAGGCTTAACAACCGTAATGAATTCTACAGTTACCTCTGGCACAGATTGTCCACTCCTCTTAGAGGCAGGGTATGCCTTCTGATGATGGACATGAACAGCTTCAAGGCTATCAATGATACCTTTGGCCATGATGAAGGAGACCAGGCACTTATACGAGTGGCCTCCTGCCTGAGGAAAGCCTGCGGAGGAGTTATGGGCCGTCCCTTCATAGCACGCTTTGGAGGTGACGAGTTCATCATAGTCATGGAGACCGATTCCGATGAGGAAGTGGACCGGCTTTGTGACTGCATCAATATGACTCTTGCAGTTGAGAACCATAGCAGCAGGAGTCCCTATGAACTGAGCATATCCATTGGCTGGGTGAGAAACGAGCAGGGCAACCGCTCCGTCAGATCCCTGATACGCCGTGCGGATAGTGTTTTGTATGTAAATAAGAGACTTAAAAAGGAACGTGAACGCAGCGCTTGATACCAGCCGCTACCAAAGGGCAAAAAAGTGTGACCGGACTAAAGTCACGGGCACGTGGAGGAGAGTGTGAGGAGCTGTAGCTTAAATCAGGAAGGAGGAAAAAGGCATAAACGGGGAATGTATGAACGGGGATGACATCAAATGTATCGACCTGACATATGCTTCTATGCCAAACGTATTGTATGTAGGATGACAGGATGAACAAATGTGCAGCTATTGGTGATTTCGGCCAGAAGAAGAGCCGAAGAGATGATGCAGCTGTTTATTTCGCACAAGGAAGGATGCCTTAAGTGAACAGAGCTTGTTAAAAAGATTGTACTATGGTCACAATCCAGCAGAGGCTTATGGTACAAGCTATAAACATGCTACTATGTGCGAATAAATTGCTGTCGGGGCTAAAGTTCATAGGACTTCTACCGATAAATGAAGTAAGAACAGAAGTAAGCACTCGCTTTTGGAGACAAGGAGGTCGGCAAGTGCAGGGTTCGCTCTCCGGGCGGCCACATCAGTACCAGAGGTCCAAGAAAGAACTCCCCGGAAAGGAGAAAGCAATGCGTATCGAGGCATATAATCAGGTTCAGCAGGTTTACAACCCGGCTAAAGTGTCGCCGGTCCAAAAACAGGATAAGGCTGTACGTACAGACAATGTACAGATCTCATCCTTTGGTCGTGACTTCCAGGTTGCCAAGCAGGCTATCAAGAACGCACCTGATGTGAGAGAAGAGCTCATCGCTCCTCTTAAGGATCGGGTTGACAGCGGAACCTACGAAGTAAAAGCAGAAGATTTCGCAGACAAGATGATCGCATACTTTGACTGATCATTTTAGTTAATTATCACTTTTGTAAAAAAGGAGATAACCCCATGGCTAGTCTGATGGAAGATCTTATAGAGATTCTGGATCAGGAGTGTGAAGCATATCAGGAGCTTTTGGGATTATCGAGTAAAAAGACTTTGGTCATAGCGGCCGAAGATCTTGAGAAACTTTCGCAAATCACGGATGAGGAGCAGGCAAGCGTAGGAAAGATCCAGAAACTGGAGAAGAAAAGACTTTCCGCCATGTCTGATATTGCAGCAGTACTGAACAAGGATGTTGAGACATTGAAACTGACCGATCTGGTTCGCGTGCTGGATAAGCGGCCATCGGAGCAGAAAAGGCTGGCAGAAGTGCGGGACAGGTTATTTACCACCGCCGGTCAGGTGCGCAGAGTTAACAGTCAGAATCAGGAGCTGTTAAACAGCGCACTTGAGATGGTTCAGTTTGAGATGAACATCATTCAGCAGGCAGGCAATGCTCCCGAAACGGCAAACTATAACAAAGCAGCAGGCACATCAGGTGATCTGATTGGAACCGGTAGCGGCAGATTTGATGCCAGGCAGTAACAAGGCGTTTCGCTCGGTAGTTCCCAAAGCAGACAGCTAATGTGTCTGCTTTTTTAAATGATATAGGTATCACAATTCAAAATGACTGCATGCTTGCATGCAAGACATTTTGAATTGATGATCCTAACAAATATGAGGAAAAAAGCAATTTGCGAAGCAAATAGCGATTTCCGAATATTTGTAGAATTGCGAGAATGACGAAGTCATGGAGCAATTCGTATATCATTCTTAAGTGGATCAATCGACATTTAAAGAATTGCGAGAAAATGACTAAAGTCAAGAGCAATTCGTATATCATTCTTAGATAAATCATTCAAACACTGCATGCTGGCATGCGGGGAATTTGGAATTTAAGGAGAAGTGCGTATGTTAATGTCCAATCTCTACGTCGGTGTTACCGGCCTTCAAACTTCACAAAATGCCTTAAACACCACGGCCCACAACCTGGCTAATATTGGTACTGAAGGCTACACCAGGCAGCAGGTATCCCAGGGAGACAGACATTATGACACGATCTCCATGGATCCGGCGGTTGCTCACAAGCAGATAGGCCTGGGAAGTGCATATGTGAATTGTAAACAGGTCAGAAGCGTTTTTCTGGATGCCTCTTACAGAAAAGAGAGCGGAAGGAGCGAATTCTACAATGTATCTGCCAAGGCTCTGGAGCATGTGGAAGACCAGCTTCAGGAAATGAACGGCGCAGAGTTCAAGGAGAATCTCAATAACCTCTGGGTTGCAGTACAGGAGTTGTCCAAGGATCCTACAAGCGCAGTTAATCAGTCAGCATTTATCAACAGATGTGCAGAGTTTACCGAGAGTGCCAAGGCCGTGTATAAAGGCTTTACAGATTACCAGAACAATCTGGACAGCAAAGTAAAAAAGCTTGTGGATGAGATCAATGATACAGCAGATGCCATCCATGAGCTGAACCTCAAGATCACAGCTATAGAGACAGGCGGCGTAGAGCATGCCAATGACCTTAGAGATACCAGAAATAAGCTCCTGGATAGATTGGGAGAGCTGGGAAATATTGAATACGAAGAGGATAAGTTTGGAACTGTCAATGTCAGCTTTGAGGGAACTCAGCTGGTACTGACAGATAACGTTCATCATCTGGCTTGTGATACTGATGAGAGCAGCGAAGGCTTTATCACGGTATATTGGGAATATGCAGGCAAGCAGTACAGAGATGAGGACGGCAATAAGAAAGTAGATATCAGCGGAGCCAGGGTCTATGATCTGACCCAGACGGTATCCACTGTTGCGAATACAGATGTGGGAGAACTAAGGTCCACTCTTTTGGCAAGGGGCGATCATCATGCTACCTGGCATGATATCACTGAGGATTCCACAGGAGAATATTACAACCAGAATATCAGCCAGTCAGTCATCATGAACCTGGAAGCAGAGTTTGATCAGATGTACAACAATATCGTCACGGCGGTCAACAGAGCTATTGAAGAAGCTGCTTCCAATCCGGCTACCCTGGCCAGGTTAAAGAATCCTGCAAGCAAGGATTCTCCTTCCAACTATGACATCTTTGTCCAGATGGATGATACAGACTGTCTGAAATATGATATAGGCTCTGAAACCAGCGGATTTGAGATGATGCCTGCCGGAACTGTGAAGACAGGTTTTTCCGTTACCAATACCAAGGTAAATGAGCTCCTTCTCCAGACACCTACCCTTAATACCTTTATCACTCTTGATGGAGAAGAGGATGCGGCTGCGGCTGCGGCCTTAAAGAGCGTTTTTACCGATGAGATATACACTCTTAATCCCAGTGTTACCACCAAGGTTGATATGCTGGATTACTACAACGCCATGATCTCCCAGGTGGCAAATACAGGTAATGTCAACAAGACTCTGGCAGAGAATCAGGAGATGACCGTAGCTACAATTTCTGCCGCAAGAGAGCAGATAGTAGGAGTATCCAGTGATGAAGAGTTGGAGTACATGATAGAGTTTCAGAATGCATATAACGCATCCAGTCGTTTCATAAATGTAGTAAGCGAGATGCTTGAGCATATAGTGACAACTTTGGGTCGCTGATAGCTTGCAGCATAAGAGGTGAGAAGATATGGCATCACAATTTTTTGGACTTAATATCGCGGCATCCGGACTGAGGGCTGCCAATGCAGCACTTAACACCACAGCCAACAATGTCTCCAATGTTAATACCGAGGGTTATTCCAGGCAGCAGGTGACTCAGGAAGCCAGCGCAGCTCTCCGTGTTTTTACAACTTACGGATGTGCAGGCGCAGGTGTAGATACTATTGCTATCGAGAGAGTCAGAGATGAATTTTACGATAGGAGATATAGGGACAACGAGACTTTGCTGGGGCAGTATCAGGAAAAGAACTACTACAGCGGTATTATTGAACAGTATCTTGAAGATGACGGTACCACCGGATTCTCATCTCTTTTTACCCGGATGAAAGCCAGTCTGGAATCGGTAATGACATCAGCAGGCACTGAGACCAACAAGGCGACCTTTGTATCATCCATGTCTTCAGTGACAGAGTATTTTAATACTCTCAGTACCAATCTCAAAAACCTTCAGTCAGATATCAACTCTGAGATAAGGACTACCTGTGATGATATCAACTCCATAGCAGGTGAGATAGCTACTCTCAACGAGCAGATCAACGTAGTTGAGATGACAAGGACTACGGCAAACGACCTGAGAGACAAAAGAGACGCCCTGGTGGACAAGCTCTCTGAGTACGTGTCTGTTGAGGTCAAGGAGTCCAAGATCTATCCCCAGAAGGTAGTGGTCAATTCCGAAGGTGAAAATGAAGTTACCTATGATGAAGACTCCTGGACAGGAGCTACCAGATATGAAGTGTGGATAGCCGGCGGACAGTGCCTGGTTGATACCTACAGCTATAATAAGCTCCACTGCATAGCCAGAGGAGAAGATGAGAGCAGAAACCAGAATGATGTGGACGGCCTCTATGATATCAAGTGGGTCCGCAGCGATTATGAGGAAGGCAGCAACATCTTTATCGGTGATTTTGACCTTTATAATGCCAATATTGGCGGTAAGTTAAAGGGTCTCATCGAGATGAGAGATGGTAATAACCAGGAGTTCTTTAATGGTCAGTCCAGCTTCTGGAATGCAGATACCAGAGTACTGACAGTCAGTGTATCAGATGGATATCTAAAGGATATGGCCAGATGTACCATTCCCGGAATGGGCGTCATAGAAGTCGGCACCAGGACCTATGAATATGATTCCTGGGAGTATGACGGTGATTCTACGTACAGATTTACCTTAAGTGAAAGAAATGATGACGGTACCTTGGTGGATACCACCAGGATCAAGCAGGGCGGCGGCGAAAATGTAGCCATCGGCTGCTCCATCAATTACCAGGGTATTCCTTACTATATGTCCCAAATGAACCAGTGGGTCAGAAATTTTGCAGGATCCGTGAACAGTATTATGGCTAATGGCTTTACATCGGATTCCGGTCAGGGCTCCTATATGCTCACAGGTGATAGGTCTGTAGGCTCCAGAGATATTGCTGCTCAGTATACCTATAGCGAATTGACATCCACCAGCTATGGCTACTATTTCCTCACAGCTGAGAATTTTGCAGTATATTCCTCTCTGGTCAAGGATTCCGGCCTCCTATCCACCAAGGCAGATATTACAGAGGGTGCAGATGAATTTGGGGTGCTGAAAGATCTCAAGGAGATGTTTAACAACAAGCAGATATTCAGAGGCGCCGCATCAGGAGAGTTCCTGGACAAGATACTGGCTGATGCGTCACTTAATAAGAGTAATGCCAAAACCATGGAGGATACCTATACCTCCCTGGCCAATACCATTGATAATCAGCGCTTGTCCATTATGGGCGTTGATGAAGATGAAGAGGCTGCCAATCTGGTCAAGTTCCAGAATGCATATCAGCTCAGTGCCAAGGTTGTGCAGACCTTCTCAGAGATATACGACAGACTGATTCTTGAAACCGGTGTATGAATCTGTAAACGCAAAGAGTTTACAGGGCAACTTCGAGCAGTGGCTCGAAGGTTGCGAGCCGTTGGAGGATATAAATGCGAATTACTAACAGGATAATGCAGAACAATTCCATGTTTAACATCAACAATAACAAGAACATCGAGGACAATCTGAATACTCAGATCGCCACAGGCAAGAAGCTGACCAGGCCTTCGGATGATCCTGTTATAGCTATCAGAGCACTGCGCCTTCGAAGCAATGTTACTGAGCTGAGTCAGTATTATGAAAAGAATGCCAAGGATGCTGAGAGCTGGCTGGATGTTACCCAGGATTCCCTCTCTACAGTCACAGACGTGCTCACGGCTCTTATACAGCAGGCCAATAAGGGCGTCAATCAGTATGAGAAGCTGGAGGATGTACAGACCATACTGACCGAGATGGCTGCATTGTCTGATGAATATTATTCCACAGGTAATGAGAATTACGCAGGAAGATATATCTTTACCGGCTACAGGACTGACACAGCTCTTACCTTCCCTGGTGTAGATACCTCCTACTACGAAGATATCAATGATGAATTTAATGCAGGAGATCTGGACAAATCTACCAGACTCCTTGGCGCATACAAGCTTGCGGCAGGCGACAATAAATTCGTAGCTCAGTCTGATATCAGCAGCGTAGAGGTTGGAAGGCTCAGGCTCTCCTATGACAATCTTGAGACTTCCGTGGGTCCTGACAAAGACTATATCGCAGATATAGCACTTCGCTTCAGGGAATCCATGAATGTATCTGCTACCACCAAGCTCTATACACTGGATGAAGCTACAACTCACAAGAAGGGTACTCAGGATGCGCTGAATATCATTTATCAGGATGCTGAGGGCGTCACACATAAGGCATGTATCCCCACTACTGAGAATAAGATCATTGTAGATGAGCCTGATGGAACTACCACTTCCTATGTTGCTACCAGGATAGATGACTTTGAAGGCAAGGCCAAGGGCTATACCATCTCTATAGAGAATGTGAGTAAAAGCGGAGAAGTCAGGATGCTGGGCACCGTTCAGCTGGATAAAAACGGCGTACTGGTAGGCGGCGACAAGAGTGGCGCCTATGAGATGGGTGTGGGCAAGATCAAGGCGGTCACTACCAGTATCTCTACACTGGAGCTGTCCGAAGTATCTTTTACCCCGGGAACAACAGGTGAGTCAGTACTCACTGTGCCTCTGCCCGGAGCTTCTGAGAGCCCGTATAAGATGGTGATCACGGGAACCAATTATATAGCAACGGTAAATACTGACGGTACTTATCAGATAACTGATGAGAAGAGCGCCAAGGGTGCTACTCTTACAACTACTCCCAATGTGGTCAATCTGGCATCCAACGGCAGTATCCACAGCTCTTATATAGAAACTGTATTAAAGCCCGGTATAGAGCTGGATGATGGGACTATAGTACAGGTGATTGACCAGGCTACAACAGAAGCTAAAGTTATAGATGAAGTATATGAAAAGCTGGCGAACATGAAGGGAGAAGGCGAGTATGCTTATGTAGTAAATTCCACTTCCGGCGAGGTGCTTTTGTCTGAGGCCCTTAGGCAGAAGCTGGGAGGACTGGGAAGACTGGTCAATGCCAATACCATAGATGTAGTCTATGATAAGTCTGCATGGGAAACAGGTGACATCAGGCCTGAGAACCTGATGAAATGCAGGAATGTGGATAATGGCATCAATATCCAGTATAACGGAGGAAATGCCGATCATATCATGAAATATGATGTGGGTTATGGTCAGGAGATACCTGTAAATACTACTGCTGACGAGGTATTCACAACGGCAGTCAAGAGAAATGTAGAGGATCTCCAGAGAATCGTGGACCAGATGACCGAGTATTATTCCATGTTGAATACCATGAAGGAGACCAAGTCTGCTGAGACCGATCCTACTAAAAAGGATAATATACAAAAAGAAATAGATGCAGTTCAGAAGGTATATGACAATCTGAAGAATGAGCTCAAGGAAGGCTTTGGCAATAAGATCACAGGCTTCCAGGAAGCACTGAACAAGGCCAATGTGGCCGTTACCGAAAACGGTACCAGGTCAAGGCGCCTGTCCATGATCCAGTCAAGGCTCCAGAATCAGCTGACTACCTTTAAGACGCTGCAGTCCGATAATGAGGATATAGATTTGGCAGAAGTAGCTACCAACCTGTCCACCGCAGAGCTCACCTACCAGTCATCCCTCATGGCCACCAGCAAGATCATGAGCGAGAGCCTGATGAAATACATATGATGATATACGAGTCATAAAGCAAGAATCGCTCATGCTCGCATGAAGCGATTCTTGCTTTCATGACCGTAACAAGGATGAGGAAAAAAGATATTTTGCGAAGCAAAATATCGATTTCCGAATTCTTGTAGATCTGCGAGAGCTGCAAAGCAGCGTAGCAGATCGTATATCATCATATTATGTAGATTAATTGAATTTGTAGATCTGCGAGAGCTGCAAAGCAGCGTAGCAGATCGTATATCATCATATTATGTAGAGTATATACCAAAGGATGAGGAAAAAAGATATTTTGCGAAGCAAAATATCGATTTCCGAATTCTTTTATATACCTATAATGTTATTGGTATATTTGTCCGAAATATGGTTTTGAAAAGCAATACAATATTTTCATATTATATGAATATAGTCGCTTTAAGTGGCTGCAATGGAGGACAAACATGGAACTTAATACAAGAATTTTTGGAGAAGCACATATCAGTGATGACAAGATTCTGACCTTCCCTAAGGGAATCATAGGTTTTCCTGATCTCAAGCGCTTTGCCCTTATGTATGATAAAGACAAAGGTTCCCACAACATTCAGTGGCTCCAATCCATTGATGAGCCTTCATTTGCCATGCCTGTGATAGATCCTCTTCATGTGGATGAGCATTATGATCCTCTCATCGATGATGATGTACTTGAGGATGTTAAGCCCATTGGAAGTGATAATCTTCTGATACTGGTAACCATCACTGTTCCTCATGATCTGACCAAGATGACTGCCAATCTCAGGGGCCCCTTCATCATCAATACCGATAACAGAAATGCGGTTCAGGTTATCGTAGATGATGACAGATATGAGGTAAAACAGCCTGTTTATGAGATCCTCAAAAAGATGAAAGAGGCCAATGAAGGCAAAATCTAAGTATTAATTATGTATTTTTGTGATCTTTGTCCAAGAATATATACCCATGCGATATTTTTCATATTGCGAAAAGGCCGGATGCGTGCTAAGATAAAGCGGATGTGGAAAAAGTCGCAGTCATGGAGGGACAAGAGATGCTTGCACTGTCAAGAAAGAAAAATGAAGCTATCATTATCAACAACAATATTCAGGTAACTGTACTTGAGATCAGGGGGGATCAGGTTAAACTGGGTATCGCAGCACCTAAGGAGATCCCGATCTACCGAGAAGAAGTATATCTTCAGATCCAGGCAGAGAATAAGAGAGCTACAGACGTTGCTAATATTGATGAGCTCAATAAGCTGCTGTGATCTATTATCAGTGAATATTTTTGGGACCGTCTGTAAGATCAGGCGGTCTTTTATTTTATGAGGAGTGGAAGCTATGAAATATGATTATCTTATAGTGGGAGCCGGCCTGTATGGCTGCGTTTATGCAAGGCAGATTGCTGACAAGGGCATGAAATGCCTGGTAATAGACAAGAGAGATGCTATAGGCGGCAATATCAGGACCTGTGATGTGAACGGTATCACTGTCCATGAGTACGGAGCTCATATTTTCCATACTTCGGATGAGGAAGTCTGGAATTATATGAACAGGTTTGCTCGTTTTAATAATTATGTTAACAGCCCTGTTGCCGTATATCATGATGAACTCTATAATCTGCCCTTTAACATGAACACTTTTTCCAAGATGTGGGGGATAAAGACTCCTGATGAAGCCAGGCAGATCATAGACAGGCAGAGCAGGGAAGCGGTAATAGAGATCCTGCATAAGAGGGGCTGTGATAATGTCACGGAAGAAGATATTGCCTCTTTTGAAGCTGCGAGTCTTGAAGAACAGGGACTGATGCTGGCAGGAAGGGACATATATGAGAAGCTCATCGCCGGTTATACCAGAAAGCAGTGGGGGCGTCCCTGCAGCGAGCTTCCTTCTTTTATCATAAAGAGGCTCCCCTTCCGTTTTATATATGATAACAACTACTTCAACGATCCCTATCAGGGTATCCCTGTGGGCGGTTATACATTGATATGTGAAAAGCTCCTGGGCATAGATGGGGGACGATGTGATGACAATATCACTGTCATGACAGGTACTTTCTTTGATGACCTTGTTGATAAAAAGACTATAACCGGGGATGCGCCTATTATTTCCCGAAGCGGGGATAGCTTTGAACACTGCGTATACACCGGCATGATAGACGAATTCTTTGATCATAGGCTGGGCTATCTGGAATACAGATCCCTTAGGTTTGAGACGGAGGTCCTTCCTGATATTGACAATTATCAGGGCTGCGCCGTAGTTAATTACACAGCAGAAGAAGTGCCCTATACCAGGATCATAGAGCACAAGCATTTTGAATTTGGAAAGGGAAACGGTACTGTCATTACCAGAGAATATCCTGCCAGCTGGAAGGAAGGTGATGAGCCCTACTATCCTATGAATGATGATCGTAATAACTTGCTGATGGAGCGCTACCTGGAGCTTGCAGATGAGTACCCTCGCTTCACCTTCGGGGGACGCCTTGGCCGCTACAAATATTACAACATGGACCAGGTAGTAAGGACCGCCCTCGACGATTCACGCGGCTAAAATATTTAGCAGTAGTTATTGAACATCATACCCGAGTATTCGCTGGTGATGTAGGGATTGTTGTAGCCGTGGCCCGGATTCTTGTAATTGACGATGGGCCTGTCTGTGAATTTCATAGGATCCAGCATGATGTCCTTTGTCATTTCGTAGAAGCTGTCGGTTAGATCCTTGATAGGCTGGATCTTTTCCTCACGTTCTTCCTCGGAGCCCATGGCGCGAAGCTTGGAATCGTCGAATACAATCCTGCCGTCTTCGCTCTTGCTGATGCCAATATCTTCCAGTGAACTGCGGATAGGACCGGAGAAGGACTTGATGGCGTTGCCAACCTTCTCGTGGCTAAAGCTTCCGCCGCCTATTGTTGACACTTCATCCAGGAAGTGATTGTAACTGCGGGCCAAACGGGCTACATTATCTATGATTGTGTCGCCATCGGACTTGGTGCCTATGAATATGGGCGCATCCGAAGCGGCCTGTATCTCTATGTCGTATACAGAACCAACCGTGAAATGATTGGAAGAGGAATGATGCTGCTCACCGTTGACGGAGAAGGAGGCATCAAGTGGATACTGGCTTGTGAGATCCAGTCCAAAGTAAGGCACTATACCGTGCCTGGGACTTGTAAGAGCATCCTTTAGTTCAAAGATCTTGTTATTATTATCCGGACTACCAACAAGATCAGAGCTGATCTTGATGGCTGCTGTATCATTGTCGCCTTCTATGATTTCTGCGCTCAGAGAAACTCCGGCTTTGTTGATCAGTCCTGCTATCCTGTTCTGGATGGATCTGTTGCTGTCTCCCGCGCCTATGGTGAACTGGAATTCATAATTCTGATTGCCTATCCTGGCATCAAAATAGTAGCTGCCGGCTTCAAGGCTGGTCTTGGAATCTGTCATGTAAGAACCGGTATTTACCTGAGGGACAGCTATATTATCGATTTCCATGGTAAAAGAAGGAGCATCCTGATCGTGAGGACCTATGTAGGTGACCTTTACTGCTTCTTCATCACTGGTATATGCAATCTTGGAACCAAAGTCATTCTCGCCTGCACCCTTAAGCTCAGTTAGCTGGGCCTGGAATCTGCGGGCAGCCTCTTTGAGGGTGATGGCACTTTCTTCCAATGCCTCATCCTGACTTTGAAGATAGAGGGGGGAGTCCTTATTTATGCGCACAATAGACTTATAGATATCCTTAAGCTCATCCTTTTTATGGGAATCTGCTTTAGTGATATCCTTCGGCGCATACGATGTTAGGAAGTGGTTATAAACGCCACTCATATTGACATTAGCCATACCCGAGCCCTCCTTTCTTCCTTGATAAGCAGGTATCATCCTTTCTCATACCAATCCATTGGTTTTCCTGCTGGGCGAGGTTCCGGCTTTGTATCCAGATTTACTCATCTCAATATTATCATAAAAAGGCAAGGAAATCAATAGTTATTTGTGAATTTATGATGATTTTTCAGACTTTTTTCTTTAGTCTAAGTTTTTTGGATTTTTATCCGACTATGCTACTCCTCTTATCATAATATGATAAAATAATATATGTAATATCGTGCATTATTATGCCCTTTTGGCGGAGGAAGCATATGTTTGAGTACATCGCGGATCTGATCAACAAGGAAGAATATAATAAAGGCCTCGAAGCCTGCCGGAGAGAACTAAAGAGGCTTGCAGGGGAGGACAGCGATCCCGGCAAGGAACCTATCGTGGTAGCAGGAGAAGATGCAGATATGTGCGCTGAGCTTGCACTTTATGCAGCTTCTGCCCTTACTGCTCTGGGCAGCAGGAAGGAGAGCTTTCTGGCTTTGTCCGGAGGTATTGGCTGCAGATCTGCCAGGTATGATTCTGAGCTGAGCTATATGCTGGGACTGTGGTATCTTCCTGTTAATCCCTCCCAAGCGATGCTCTGTTTTGAGAGAGCTCTTAAGAGCTGCACTGATCCTGCTGACAGGCAGGAGATAGAAAAGTCTGTCAAAGAGGCTGCTGATAGGGGCGGCGCTATTAATCCCATATCTGTCATCATCCTTTCCTATAATCAGAAGGATCTGATGAAGCAGTGTCTGGAAGCTGTAAAAAAAGAGATTTCTCCTGAAGATGAGATAATTGTGGTGGATAATGCTTCAACAGATGGAGTAGTGGACTTTCTCAGGGATCAGGATGGGATACGCCTTATTGAATCAGGTGACAATGTGGGTTTTGCGCCAGGTTGCAACATCGGTTTTTTGGAATGCAGTCCGGGCAGAGACATCCTTCTATTAAATAATGATGCTGTTCTTACCAGGGATTCCCTCTTTTATCTGAGGATGGGCCTGTATGAGGATAGAAGCGTGGGAGCCACTGGACCTGTATCCAATAATGCGCTGGAACAGACCGTGGATCTGGCTATTGATGAGGATGAGTATCCGGAGGGTCCCCAGGGCGGCGAGAGGCCTTTGCTCTTTCAGGGCTCTGATGCAGCTCCTGATCTGTCTGCATATATGCTCTTTGGCGATAACAATAATATTCCGTCAGCTCATCCATATGAGAACAGAGCAAGGCTCACCGGCTTTTGCGTGCTCATAAGGAGAGAGGCAGCAGATAATATACTGATAGATTCCGGCTTTGGCCTTTATGGTCTTCCTGAAGCTGCCGGAAAACTAAAAGGCAAGAGGGTGCTTCTTGATAATCGCTTCAGTCCTGCGTATTTTGAGGATGATGATCTGGGAGTGAGGCTATGCCAGGCAGGCTACAGATGTCTTTTGTGTTACAACAGCTTTGTATATCACAAGGGCGGAGCCAGAAACGGCAAGAGCTTTGGTAGCGGCGGAATAGTGCTGGAAGACAGCAGGCTCCGTTTCAAAGACAAATGGGGCTTTGATATTTGGAACTACGAGGGTATATACGATGAGCTAATAGCAGCTGTGGGCGAGCATGAGTTTGAAGGCAGGCGCCTTTTGGATAATAAGGATGCGTATTTTACTCTTTTGGAGATTGATTGTGGATTTGGTGCCAATCTCTCATCCATTGCCCATACCTGGAAGAACAGTGACCTCTACGGCATGGAAGAAAATGCTATTGTAGCAGGTCTTGGACGTTATATGGCCAGGATCACCAGTGGCAGGATAGAACCTGATAATATACCCGGCAGCGAGTCATTCTTTGACCTGATCTGTGCCTGCGATATATTTATGAGAGCGGAAGATCCCTATCTTATGGCTGATAAGCTCTCTGAGAAGATCAGAGAGGGAGGTCTCCTTATTTTGTCCCGCTCAATACTGGCACGTAGTGTGCTTCTTGACCATATTGAGTCTTTGGCTCTTGCAAAAAAGTTCCGGTATGCTATAATTCGATAGTTCATTATATGCATGTGTACGCTATTTAGTGTACTAATTGAATTGTGTATTATTCACAAAAATTTAATCTTTTGATGCCCTGTTTGATCGCCATAAAAGCTTAAAGGCCTTGAATATAGACTATGAGGCTTATAATAGCTAATGGTGCACAAATTGGGCATTTTTAAATTATTACCAAAAAAGCGTTCATATATTCTACAAATTATCATGGATATTTTTTGAAAAAAGGGGTTGTCGAAAAAAAGTATATGCATTATACTTTGAAACTAGTGTTGGTTTGGGGCTTGTTTTTGCCGTACAGGCTCCCACACTTGTAATTTTTTGCGCATTTTTAGGAGGTTTACATCATGACAAAGGCAGAAATACTAAAAAAAGAGATCCTTAATCAGTACAAGAGCGTAAGACGTTTTGCTATCGATCTGGGTATTCCTTACAGTACCCTGGTTACTGCTCTTGAACGTGGAATAGAAGGTATGGCATACGGAACAGTTATCCGTATGTGTGAAGCACTTAATCTCAACCCCGTTGACTTTACTCCCCTTGATAAGGGTTCAGCTATGAGCAACAGGATCATTGAGAGCAAGGTTATGCAGCAGTATATCAAGCTCAATAAGCCCGGACGCAGGAAGATCATGGAGATGATGAGTGATTTCTCCAGCCTTGAGAAGTACCAGGCATAATATATAAAATAATCAAGATATTCCCACCACCTTTAGGTGGTGGGAATATCTTGATTACGGGTGCGGGGTTATAAGCCCCGTACCCGTAGAACTGCGTCAGCAGTGATTTTATAACGAGCAAAAAGCGAAGCGATTGCGAGTTTAACAAAGTTAGAATTGACATATGTATTTGTACCAGCAAGCAGCGCTCCCGGATACGGGAGCGCCTTTTATTGCATTTCTTTTGTTTGGGTGTATTGTATGATAAAATGAAGTGGCTTTGAAAAAAAGTAATATGAAGATAAGGGATGGTTGGAAAAGTTTTAATGGGAACTATACTTTCTATATTGGGGCTATTTGTATGGGTAATGCTCATCCCTCTGGGGATAGGTATTATTCCTGCTTCTCTACTTACTGACAGGAGACGTACACTGCCGATCACTTTTATATTAGGACAGCTCTTGTCTTTGTCATTATTCTTTGTGATATCCGTACCCTGTATGCTCCTGGTGACATATGGAGCTTTTAAATATTGTGTGAGGATCTTTGGAGCTTCTGAGCTTGCCTTGTTTGTTATAGCTGTGATCCATAGTATATTCATGGTCAGAAAGAAGAGGCGTCTTAGCACTATTTCCCTTGACCTTCAGTCCGGTGTTAATAAGAGGAGTCTCCATAGTATAGTGGAAGCGCTTCTTCCCGGAGAGCTTCATGCTGAGGCGGAGGAATATATTGATCCCAGAGGGGACCTCTATGGCAGGAAGCAAAGATACAGCAGGGAAGGCAAGATATTATGGGTCGTATTTGCCTTTATAATGCTTTTTCAGGTATATATGGCAGTGACCAGAGCCTCTTTTGACGGAGATGATGCCTATTATGTAGTAGAATCGCTCCTGTCTTATGAGACAGACACTATGAATACTATCCTGCCCTATACCGGAGGCACTACCAGTCTGGATTTTAGACATTGCCTGGCAGTGATCACCATGTGGATCGCATTTATTGGCAGGGTCACAGGTCTTCATACTACTATCCTGGCCCATACTGTACTGCCGTTTTTTCTGATACCCTTTACTTATCTGATATACAGCGCCATCTCCAGGATCCTTTTTGCCAGGAAGCCTGACAGGAGGCCTATGTTTATGGTGATCATGGCCTTCTTTGTGATGTTTGGCCACACCTCTATCTCTACCTCGGAGACATTTCTACTTACAAGGACATGGCAGGGCAAGTCCATGCTGGCCAATATTGCCATTCCCCTTGTGGTATTTATCCTGCTCTGGATAGGAGAGGACCATGGTACAGGAGTGGTCAAAAGCAGGGACTACAATCCATGGGGACCATATATAGCGCTGATACTTGTAAATATATCTTCAGGTGTGTTCTCATCAATGGGCGTCATGCTGACTGCAGCACTTACAGGCCTGGGCGCGCTGATACTGAGCATATCTTATAAGAAGCTGAGTATACTCCTTAGAGCTTTCATCGCCTGCATACCCAATGTCTTATATGCAGCGCTTTATCTCTATCTTGTTAGGTACTATTAATATGACATTATGATGGGAAAAGGTTAAAAGGATGACTGATTATTTTGTTTCAAATATAGTAACCATAAAGAGCTATATGGGTGCGGGTCTTTTGCCCCTTTTGGCACTCATATCTTCCATATATATCACTGTCACGGAAAAAAAGAAATGGATCAGGATGATCATGGGAGTCATGCCCCTCTTACTGACTTTTATATTCTTTTTCCCATTTAGCAGGGTGATATTCGAGAAGTTGGCCAGTGAAGAGAATACCTACTACAGGATCCTCTGGCTCTTCCCCATGGGAGTGGTTACGGCTTACGGCGCTGCAAGGCTCTTTGACAAGCACAGGATCATAGGTCTTATAGTCAGCATATTGGCGGTGATAGTAGTCAGCGGAGGCTCTCTTGTATACAGGAGTCAGTATATTACTAAAGCTCAGAACCGCTTCCATATCCCTGATGCTGCTATCAATATATGCAATATCATTTCTCCTGAAGAGGGGGCGGACAGGGTCAGGGCGGCTTTTCCTCCGGAACTGGTATATTTCATCAGGCAGTATGACACTGATATCATGATGCCCTATGGCAGGGATTATGTGGAAGCTCAGTGGGACTACTGGAATCCTGTATGTGAACAGATGAATGTTACTCCTGATACAGGCTACAAGATGGAGCCTTTGCTTGCTGCTACCAGAGAGAGCAGATGCAAATATCTGATACTCAACATGAGCATACCGGCTGATTCCGATCCTGCTTCTTATGGCCTTGTACTCAAGGCTCAGACAGACGGATATTCTATATATTTAGATTCTGAGGTTGAATAGGTAAAGATCATGAGCAAAGACAATTTAAGAGAACTTAACAGCAGAGGCGGCAGAGACAGAGGGCGAAACGGCTTTAAGATGTCCCTGCCCGTATTTCTTTTGATCATCATATTACTGTTTGCGGCAGCTTTTGCCATGGTGATATACAAGTTTCAGTTCGGAGGCGTACATCTTAGCTATGATCCAAACTATGAGCCGGATATCAGCCTTAGTGCTTCGGACATAGTGCTGCTGCCTCTTGCTTCGGATATAGAGGGGAGAGAGGATGACGGACGTGAGGTCATATTGTGCCTGGGCAATGATGTTTACTGTGATGACAAAGATAGCGGAGACGGACTGGTGCAGATGATCGGTGATATGACAGGCGCAGAGGTGATCAGTGCAGCTTTTCCCGGATCCTGCGTAGCGCTTAATTTCCCCGGACTTGACCTTCCTCAGACTCCTGACGGTGTCAGTTTTACAGCGGTGGCTGATGCCATAGCTACAGGCGATTATGGGCTGGTCACTGAGACGGCTGACAGCCTTGGCGAGGATGCCATAGAAGCTGCAGCTGCTCTTAAGGGTGTAGATATGAATGCTGTGGACACCATATCCATTATGTATGATGCCAGGGACTATCTCTCAGGCAAGCTCCTCTACAATCCTTCTGATGTTATGGAGGATGAGACAGGGATTGTACGTGATCCTGATCATGACTTTGACAGATATACCTATATGGGTGCCTTTATATACGGTATCAGAAGGATCCATGCAGCCTATCCCCATATCAGGATAGTCATGAACTCTTTTACCTGGGTACAGGCCAGAGACGGCGAGGGTAATCCCATGGATGCGGATGTCTACAATATGGGCAATGGCGTATTAAATGATTACTACGGCAGAGTGATATTGGCCTGTGAATCCCAGAACGTCAGCTTTATAGATAATCTTGACGGCTTTATCAGTCAGGATAACAAGGATGAATACATGTCAGATGATACAGGACTTTTGCCTAAGGCCAGGCAGTACGTAGCTTATCACTTTACCAAGCTCATATATCCTGACAGCCCTGGGGTAAAGTCTGATTAAGAAATGGCCGGTTTTGTGCCGCTATCCTTGCGATATGATTGGAATGAGACGATGAAAAAGCTTGTAAATATCAGCCTGCTGCAGCTGGTCATAGCCATCTACAGCATAAATACTGTAATAGGCAAATATGTGGGGATCAGCCTCTCTTCACATGGCCTTTTCAGCATCAGGACCATAGGGCTCCTGGCCCTGGAAGTCCTTGCGCTTGGGGCATATGCCATATTCTGGCAGCAGCTCCTTCCAAGGTTTCAGCTGTCTGTGGCTTATGCCAATAAGGCGGTGATGCTCCTGTGGTCTCTTTTGTGGAGTTATCTGCTCTTTGGAGAGAGCGTGACAAGGGGCAAGGCTGTAGGCGTACTCCTTGTCATTGCAGGCACTGTGATACTTAATGGAGATTTAGAGGAAAATACGGATACTAAAAGCGCTGAGGCAAAGGATTGATATAAAGGTCGGATATTATGGTCATATTTGTTCTTTTGGCCCTTTTGGGGCAGCTCCTTGCTTCTTCTTCTCAGATACTCCTTAAGAAGAGCGCAGGGATACACTATAGCAATTTTATAAGGCAATATCTCAATGTGTGGGTGATAATGGGCTATGGCCTCCTTGGGATATCCATGATCATAGCTGTTGTATGCTACAGCAGAATGGATTATATGAAGGTGGTGATATTAGAGCCCGTGGGATATATCCTGGTCATGTTTATGTCGAGGTTCTTTTTTAAAGAGAAGATAAGCCTTAAAAAGCTTCTGGGAATGGGGCTTATCATTAGCGGTATACTGATATTTTACCTTCTCTGAAATGATAAAGAATGCAAGCTTTGATTAGTTGTGATATAATATCTGCGACTATGCCAAGAATGGATAATATGCGCTGATCATGCGCAGGAAAGAGGAAATATATATGAGAACCTATTTAGTAACAGGCGGAGCCGGATTCATTGGATCAAATTATATCCATTACATGTTCCGCAAGTATGACAACGACATTCGTATCATCAATGTTGATGCCCTGACTTACGCAGGTAATCTGGAGAACCTCAGGGACCTTGAGGGAAGAGACAATTACATCTTCGTCAAGGCCAATATCTGCGACCGTGATGCTATCAATAAGCTCTTTGAAGAATATGATATAGACAGGGTTGTACATTTTGCAGCTGAGAGTCATGTTGACAGGTCTATCGTTAATCCCGAGATCTTCGTAGAGACCAATGTTCTTGGTACAGCTACAATGCTCAATGCAGCCAAGAAGGCATGGGAGAATGCTGACGGCAGCTTTAAGGAAGGCAAGAAGTTCCTTCATGTATCCACAGATGAGGTATACGGATCACTTCCTGAAGAGGGCGGTTATTTCTATGAGACTACTCCCTATGATCCCCACAGCCCCTACTCAGCATCCAAGGCAAGCTCTGACATGCTGGTAAAGGCATATATGGATACTTATAAGTTCCCTGCCAACATCACCAACTGCTCCAATAACTATGGACCTTATCAGTTCCCTGAGAAGCTGATCCCTCTGATCATCAACAATGCTCTTGCAGGCAAGAAGCTTCCCGTATACGGTGATGGCAAGAACGTTCGTGACTGGCTCTATGTAGAGGATCATGCCAAGGCTATCGACATGGTACAGGAAGAGGGCAGACTCTTTGAGACCTACAATATCGGCGGTCACAATGAGAAGCAGAATATCGAGATCGTAAAGACTATCATCGACCTACTCAGAGAAGAGCTGGCAGAGGATGATCCCAGACGCGGACATCTGACCTATGACCTTATCACATACGTAGAAGATCGTAAGGGTCATGACAGAAGATATGCCATCGCACCTGACAAGATCAAGGCTGAGATCGGTTGGGAGCCTGAGACTATGTTCAAGGAAGGCATCCGCAAGACTATCAGATGGTATTTCCAGCACCAGGAATGGATGGAGCACATCACATCCGGTGATTATGAAAAGTATTATGACAGTATGTACGGTAAGAGGCTTGAAGACTGATCAGGCTCGTGATCCGGAGAAAGGACAGATATGAAAGGTATTATATTGGCCGGTGGTTCGGGTACACGTCTGTATCCCCTGACCAAGGCAGTATCCAAGCAGATCATGCCTGTATATGACAAGCCCATGATCTACTATCCATTATCAACACTTATGCTGGCAGGTATCAGAGAGATCCTGATCATCTCTACTCCCAGAGATCTCCCTGTATTTAAAGAGCTCTTTGGAGACGGCAGCCAGCTGGGACTGAGGATGGAATACGCAGTCCAGGAGAGTCCCAGAGGACTGGCAGACGCATTTATCATAGGTGCGGACTTTATAGGCGGCGACAGTGCTGCGCTGGTGCTGGGAGACAATATCTTCTACGGCCAGAGCTTTTCAAAGCTCCTTAAGTCTGTCTGCGAGAGGCATGATACTCCGGGAAGCGGCGCCACCATCTTTGGCTATTATGTAAGAGATCCCAGAGAATATGGCGTTGTAGAGTTTGACAGTGAGGGAAGGGCAGTATCCATTGAAGAGAAGCCTGAGAATCCTAAGTCCAATTATGCAGTGCCCGGACTCTATTTCTATGACAATGATGTGGTAGAGATAGCCAGGAATGTTAAGCCCAGCGCAAGAGGCGAGATCGAGATCACCTCTATCAACAACGAGTACCTCAGAAGAGGCAATCTCTATGTTGAGACAATGGGCCGGGGCTTTGCATGGCTGGATACAGGCAATCATGATGCACTTTTGGATGCAGCTGACTTTGTATGTGCTTTCCAGAAGAGACAGGGCCTGTATATCTCCTGTATAGAAGAAATAGCATATAAGAGAGGCTTTATAGACAAGGATCAGCTCCTTGCACTGGCTGAGCCTCTTATGAAGACAGACTATGGCAAATATCTCATCGAGGTAGCAAATGGACTATAAAGTCGTAAGACTTGCTGCAGCTGTATTCGCAGCTCTTCTCATCCTGATAGGAGTGATAGTGTATGCTGAGAATGCTGACAGGATCCGTTCTTCCGGGGACGGATCTTCCTCTGATGCAGAGGAAACTGCCGGCATGAGCACAGAGCTTCCTTCCGAAGGCATCAGCCTGGGAGAGCAGATTGGGTCCGACCTGAACGGATTCATTGCGGATAAGGATTTTTTTGATGAGCCTGAAGATGTCTCGGAGGTTTATGCCGAGGATGTCACAGGTGTCTCTCTCTATCCCAAGGGCGGAGAGGGTACTATTGAAATAGCGGTCAAGAACGACAGAGGTGGCCTGGAGACAGGCACCATTTTTGCTGTGCTTCTCAAGGAAGCAGGCGACAGAGAGGGAGACGGGACAGTCTACAAGGACGATGACAGGGACGGCAGGATCCTGATCGAGGATCTGCCTGAGGGGGAGTATGTAGTGACTCTCCAGCCCAGAGAAGGCTATCATGTGCCGCTGTCAGGAAGGACAGTCACTGTATCTAAGGCTTCTGCAGCTTCTGCAGGAGATACAGCTCAGACTGTTGATCCACTTAATGCTGATCAGGCGGGAACACTGGGGACTGATAATGCAGGCACTGATGCCAGTGAATATACTCCTGTGGATTTTGCCCTTCCGGGTATAGACTATCCTGTTGATGGCAATATCATCGGTAATCCCGGTCAGATACAGGGAACGGATATACTGCCCTCCAATGCGGCAGAAGCGCTTTCATCAGAAGCCGGGGTAAGACTGGGCAATGATAACGGTGTGGATGCTTCTGCAGAGGCTATGACACCGGGGCCTCTTAACTGATGATTTTAGAGATTATTCTAATCACAAAGATTAATAATGATTATAGTTTGACAGATCCGGTATTAGCTGGATAATATGTGCTTTTTGAAAGGATGATATAAGAGGAAATGGGACAGATTAGTGTTGAAACATGCGAGATAGAAGGACTCAAGGTAATTACACCCAAGGTTTTTGGCGATTCCAGAGGATATTTTTATGAGAGCTACAGCAAGAGAGATTATGCTGCAGCAGGTATAGATATGGAGTTTGTGCAGGATAATCAGTCTGCAAGTAAGCGTGGTGTTATCAGAGGACTCCACTTTCAGAAGAACTTTCCTCAGGACAAGCTGGTGAGAGTACTCAGGGGAGAAGTATATGATGTAGCTGTGGATCTTAGAGAGGATTCACCTACCTTTGGTAAGTGGTACGGAGTGATCCTGTCAGAGGAGAACAAGAAGCAGTTCTTCATTCCCAAGAACTTTGCTCACGGTTTCCTGGTTCTGTCCGATTATGCCGAGTTTGCATACAAGGTTACAGATTTTTATCATCCCGATGATGAAGGCGGACTTCTTTGGAACGATCCTGAGATAGGCGTAGAGTGGCCTCTTCAGGAAGGCGTAGAACTGATCTTCTCCGAAAAGGATCCTAAGTGGGGCGGTATCAGGCAGTATAAAGAGGAACGGGGAATATTGCGTTGACTATGATCAAAAAGAAAGAAAAGGCGGCGGGAGAACGTCGCCTTCCGGGAATCGGAGCTCTTCCCAGATGGGAAGGAACTCTGATTTTTTGGGCTATGGCCCTGGCCCTGGGACTGGTGATAGTGCTTCACTACAATCCCGGCGCAGATCCCGGAGTCGAGCTTATAAAGAAAATATGCGCCTGTGTTCTCATACTATTATCCTGTATTGTCTTTGCGGTCTTTTATGACAGGATCATGGTACTTCCTGTGGAGCTGTGGGATAACCGCAGGCTGATCTGGAGGATGGCCCTTAATGATTTCAGGAAGAGGTACGCCGGATCATATCTTGGCGCCCTTTGGGCCTTTGTCCAGCCTGTGGTCACAGTGGTCATGTACTGGTTTGTATTTGAGAGGATCATGGGCCAGAAATCCCAGATCGCAGGAAGAGGACTGGAGGTACCTTATATCCTCTTTCTCATGGCAGGTCTGGTGCCCTGGTTTTATTTCCAGGAGGGACTGTCCAACGGTACCACTTCTCTTCTTGAGTATTCTTATCTTGTTAAGAAGGTTGTCTTCAAGATCAGTATCCTGCCTCTTATCAAGATAATCGGAGCTTCTTTTATCCACTTTTTCTTTGTGGGGCTGGTCATTATAGTGGCCTGGGCAGCAGGCTTTCCGCCCAGCATATATGATCTGCAATTGTTCTATTATGTTTTCTGCCTATTTATGCTGATGCTGGCCCTTAGCTATGCCACCTCTGCAATACAGGTATTCTTCAGGGATATGATCCAGATCATCAGTATTGTTCTGCAGGTAGGCCAGTGGGCTACTCCTATATTGTGGAATCTGGACGGGGTATTGGACTGGCAGCTGCAGTGGATCGTCAAGCTCAATCCCATGACCTATATTGTTATAGGTTACAGGCAGGCTATTTACGGTGAGACCTGGTTTTGGGAGCACTTCTACTCTTCAACATATTTCTGGATCGTGGTAGTGGCTCTGTTCGGACTGGGATCGCTGATCTTCAAGAGATCCAAGGTGCATTTTGCAGATGTACTGTGATCAGTATGCGATAAAGGAAACTATATGGCGATAGATAACAACGAGACCGTGATTGACGTACAGTCTGTATCCAAGATATACAAGCTTTACGATAGTAACGGCGATAGGCTAAAGGAAGCCCTGGGACTTAGCAGGCAAAAGAAATATCATGAAAAGGTGGCCTTAAACGGGATAGATCTGACTGTTCACAAAGGGGAAACCGTAGGTATCATCGGTACCAATGGTTCCGGTAAGTCTACCCTTTTAAAGATCATAACAGGAGTGCTCACTCCCTCCGGCGGCAGCGTGGAAGTAAAAGGACATATCTCTGCTCTTCTTGAGCTGGGCGCAGGCTTTAACATGGAGTACAACGGTATCGACAATATCTATCTCAACGGTATGATGATAGGCTTTACCGAAGAAGAGATCACAAACCGCATGGATGCAATTCTGGATTTTGCTGATATAGGTGAGTATGTTTACCAGCCTGTTAAGACCTATTCTTCAGGTATGTTTGTAAGGCTTGCCTTTGCACTGGCTATTAATATAGATCCTGAGATACTCATTGTAGATGAAGCGCTCTCAGTGGGAGACGTATTCTTCCAGGCCAAGTGCTATCACAAGTTTGAGGAGTTCAAGAAAAAGGGTAAGACCATTCTCTTCGTATCCCATGACCTGTCCAGTATCAGCAAATACTGTGACAGAGCAGTGCTCATCAACCAGGGTGTGAAGATAGGCGAAGGCTCGCCCAAGGAGATGATCGATATCTACAAGCAGGTGCTGGTAGGCCAGTACAAGCCTCTGGATAAGGAAGGGGACAACCTGCTGGAGGATGAAGAGATCAGAGCAAAGGCAGGAGCAGATGTTGAGGCTTCGGATGCCAAGGTCAAAAAGCCTGCTGAAGATGACCTTCTTGAATACGGCGAAGGTGGAGCCAGGATCACAGAGTATTATGTGACTGACGAAAACGGCCTTAGGACCACTTCCATTATCAAGGGCTCTGAATTCATCATCAACATGACCGTGGAATTTGACAAAGACATCTCTGCACCTATATTTGCTTTTACTATCAAAAATATACTGGGAATAGAGATCACCGGAACCAATACCATGTTTGAAAAAGCATTTTTGGAACCTGTAAAGGCCGGTGACAAAAAGAAGATCAGCTTCAGACAAAAAATGGATCTTCAGGGGGGCGAGTATCTCATATCCTTTGGTGTTACAGGCTTTGAGGCTGAAGTATTCAAGGCTTATCACAGGCTATATGATGCTCTTAATATCACAGTGATCTCAGACAAGAATACAGTAGGCTATTATGATATGAATTCTGCTGTCAGCGTTGCAGATGCATGAGCTTATGCAGATCATAAGCCTGATAAAGCAAGGAACCAGGATGTCGTATATGCGGCAGATATATTACTGATAATGAACATCAGATGAAGGTAAGCTATGGCAAAGACTGAGAGAATAGGTAAGGTCCTTCTGGATTATAGCCGCTACAGCGGTATGGACCTCTACAGCGACGGTGAAATAGAAGACGAGATATTAAATATAGTGAAGAATAATGACAGGAAGGATTATCCTGCCATTATAGAAGAGAAGGGCAGCTGGCCTGTGCTCTATCATCTCAGTGAGATGAGGAGCAATATCATAGAGTGGATACCCATGAAGGGTAATGAGAAGGTCCTGGAAGTGGGTGCTGGCTGCGGTGCCATTACAGGCAAGCTCTCTGAAAAGTCAGCTTCCGTGACCTGTATAGACCTCTCCAAGAAGCGCAGCACGATAAATGCCACTAGAAACAAGGACTGCGACAATATCACTATCCATGTAGGTAATTTCAGGGATATAGAACCTGATCTTCCTGCAGACTTTGATTATATATTCCTGATAGGAGTATTTGAATACGGTCAGGGCTATATCGGGGGAGATCATCCCTACGAGACTTTTCTGCAGCTGCTGAGGAAGCACTTAAAGAGAGGCGGCAGGATCGTCATTGCCATTGAGAACAGGACAGGACTTAAGTATTTTGCAGGCTGCAGAGAGGACCATCTTGGGACTTATTTCTCCGGTATAGAAGGCTACGGCGCAGACTCTGTTGCCAGGACCTTTACCAGAAACGGACTGATAAATATATTTAAGAGCTGCGGTATCAGGGATTATCATTTCTATTATCCTTATCCCGACTACAAGCTTATGACCATGCTCCATTCCGACTACTATCTGCCGGATCTGGGTGAGCTCTTTGATAATGTTCACAATTTTGATAACAACAGGATGAAGCTCTTTAATGAGAAATATGCCTTTGATTCTCTTGTTAAGGACGGAATGTATCCCGATTTTGCCAATTCCTTTGAAGTGATATTAGGACCTGAATTCCCCACTGTCTTTTGCAAGTATTCCAATGACAGGGCGGATGAATTTAAGATACGTACATCTATATCCCTGGACAGGATGGGCAAGAAGCTCATAGAAAAGCATGCTCTTTGCCCTGAAGCAGCTGAGCATATAGGCAGCATACAGGATGCATACCTGGCTCTCAAGGACAGATATCAGGGAGGCGGTCTTGAGATCAATGACTGCAAGATAGATCCTGCGACAGGTAATGCTGTATTTTCCTTTGTAAACGGAGAGCCCCTGTCAGCTCTTATGGACAGATGTCTGGAAAGAGATGATATGGACGGCTTTGACAAGCTCTTTAAGGAATACTTAAAGCGTATCTCCTACAATGAAGAAGCCTCAGTATCAGACTATGACCTGATATTCCCCAACATACTGGTAAATGGCACAGTATGGACTGTTATAGATTATGAATGGACCTATGGCAAGAAGATCCCGCCAAGGGAGATAGCTTTCAGAGCCCTCTACTGCTATATAGAAGAGGATGAGAAGAGAAAGAAGCTGGATCCCCGCCGCTATTACAACCTGCTGGGTCTCACCGATGCAGACGTGGAAGGACTATTGCAGGAAGAGGCAGGCTTTCAGAAATATGTGACAGGCGGCAGAAAGTCTCTGGTAGAGATATGGACTGCTATCGGCAGGAAAGTATCCGTACCTCAGGAGCTTCAAAGGAGAGGCGAGGAACACAAGCAGGAGCCTGACAAGATCCAGCTCTATTATGATCTGGGTGAGGGCTATTCTGAAGAAGAGTCTGAATATCTGGATGCTATCTACAATGAACAGGGCATAGCTGATATTGAGCTGGAGCTGGAGAGTGACGTGAGGAAGATCCGCCTGGATCCTACCATGCATCCCTGCATTGTGGCCGTGAAGAGGGTGCTCTGGAATGATGTGAGCATGATGGAGAATGACAGCCTGATGCAGATACATCCCAATGGTGCATGGCTCTCAGATGAAAGCATAGTATTTGATTCCGACGACCCCCAGATAGAGTTTGACCTGAGCGGGGAAGCTCTAAAGAAGAGAGCTATGAACAGGATGCATATCAGGATACTGATGACTCCCATCCCCCAGAAGCTGGGAAGAGACCTGGTATCCTATCAGTATGCAGAGCCTGAAGAAGACAGAGGCGACGGTTTTGGTAAATTAAAGCAGCTCCTAAAGAGCAGAAATCGTAAAAACTGATCAACACAATATGAGTGTGGAGAATGGAATGATCAAAGAGAAGATCAGAAGTCTCTTAATCACCAGGCAGCGCCGGATACATGAATTAAGGGTCCGGCGCCTGCTTTTTGATTATGAGGATTATATAGCTGAATATGAGAAAAATAACGGATATACACAGCTGCGCGAGGGTAAATTGCCTGTTATCACAGAAGACCTTATCGATGCTGATGCCCTGATAAGGGGCGATGGAGCAGGCGACAGGGTATATGCTATGATCAGCAAGCTGGATGATAAGAGTCCTGTAATCATAGCAGCCGTGGAAGGCAGGCTCCCAGACTGCGCTTCTGACGTATTCTCCGCTGCCTTTGAAGCAGATCAGGATATAGATCTCATATATGCTGATGAAGATACCATGACAGCAGATGGCAGCTATAGAAATCCATATTTTAAGCCGGACTGGTCCCCTGATTCATATCTGGATGCCTTCTATATCGGAAGTGTATACGCAGTAAGGGCCGGGCTCCTCAGGCGCCTTAGGGACAAGGCGGCAGCGCCTTTTACTATAAATACTTCGTCAGTTATGGACCGCCTTTTTGGAGAGCTTGCCTATTTATCAGGAGGCTTTGACAAGAGAGAAGGCATGAGCTTTCCTGTAGGTCATATTGAAGACGTACTATTTCATAGAAATGAAGGAGCTGACCTCTTTAAAGGAAGAAGCTTTGGCAGCGCCCTGCAGATAGGGGGCAATGGCTCCACAGATGACAATTCTGTGAGGATAAAAGATAATAGCTCATCTGATGTGGCTTCATTCCGAAGCCTCATATCCCTGGTGATCCCATCCAAGGACCATCCTGAGGTGTTAAAGGTATTGTTTGATTCCATAAGGAAATACCTTGGGGCAGGGGCCCGGAATAGCTCACTTACTGATGATCCATCACAGAGCAGTGTATCTGAGAACAGATCATCAGCTGATATCTCATTAGAGATCATAGTCGTTGATAATGGCAGTTCTCCGGATCATAAGGCTGCTTATGAGAAGCTAATTGATGAGATGAAGGCCTTTTGCCCGGCCGGATATTTCTACAGGCCCATGGACTTTAACTTTTCCCAAATGTGTAATATAGGTGCAGACAATAGCAGGGGGGATATCCTCTTTTTCCTCAATGATGATATTGAGCTTGTGGGCGGCGATTTCCTGCCCCTTATGACGGCTATCACCCTTAGAAAACGCTGCGGAGCGGTGGGCATCAAGCTCCTATATCCTGGAGGGGATATCATCCAGCATGCGGGTATCACAGGTATACATGCAGGCCCTATGCACAAGATGCAGAGGATGAGTGATTCTTCTGAGATATACTTTGGTGCCAACAGAGGCATCCATGACATGGCTGGTGTGACAGGCGCTGCCCTCATGGTGGAGAAGTCTGTCTTTGAGGAAGTAGGAGGCTTTTCTGAGGATCTGGCAGTAGCCTTTAATGATGTGGACCTATGCTACAGGATATTGGAAGCAGGCTATTATAATGTCTGCTGCAACTCATATCATCTCATCCATCATGAATCCCTGAGCAGGGGAGATGATAATGCAGATGCTGTCAAGACAGAGCGTCTGATGTCGGAAAATGATATCTTATGTGACAAGCACCCCGGGATCTATGAGAGAGACCCCTTCTATAACAGGCACCTTGACTCATCCAATGTAGTACCGGAATATGAATTCCAGGATCCCCTGCAGGAGACCATAGCTGAGATAATTCCTTCTGTGCCCCGGGATGCTGCCAGGGTCATGGAGAGAGCCAGAGTGGATGAATGCGCCTGGGTGAGAGTGGACTTTGCAGGCAGACTATGCAGATGGAACAGGCTCTTTGGCTTGAAGGACGGGCCCGGTGACGGATATTTTATCAAGGGCTACGGCTTTGTGCTGGGCTCTGACAATGCCATATATGACAGGAAACTTCTCCTTCGCAGGGTTGAGGATGATAGCAGTATGAAGCCTCTGGATGATAAGGTATTGATGCTTGATATCTATGACCAGGCAAGGCGAGACGTATTTAAGAATCTTGAAGGTCAAAAGGGTATGGAGCTGACAGGCTTTAGGATGAGGATAGGAGACAGGGCCCTTGAAAAGGGTACATACAGGATAGGCATGCTGTTTATGGACAAGACCAGCCGAAGCAGGATCTGCAACTGGTGGATCAGGTGCATCACTGTAGAGCCGGAGGAATAAAGAGATTATGGAAAGAGATTATAAGAGCGCATATGAGCATGAGAGGCTAAGAAACGCCGATCTGGCAGAAAAGGTGGCCGAGCTTGAGGATAAGAACAGAGAGCTGCAGGCCAAGGTAGACCATATCAAAGAGCATCCCCTGTGGAAGCTCTCTACTCCTGCAAGAAAATCCATGCATTGGGTGATCAGGCAAAGAGACAGGATCAGAAATCAGGGTTCATTAAGAGGAGTCCTGGCCAAGGTCCGTTACAAGATGAGGGAGAGAAAGGCATACAGCTATTACGGGACTTCTTCATTCCCCAGTGAGGAGACTATTAAGGCCCAGAGAGAGACTGTATTTGATAAGCCGGTGAAGATCAGTATCCTTACACCCCTTTATAACACTCCTGAGAAATTCCTGAGGGATATGATAGAGTCAGTCATGAACCAGACCTATGAGAACTGGCAGCTCTGCCTGGCAGACGGCTCTGATGATGAGCATTCCTATGTGGGAGAAGTGTGCAGGGAGTATGCAGATAAGGATGCCGCGCTTAGAAACGGCAGATCCAGGATCACTTATCAGAAGCTGACAGTTAATGACGGCATCTCAGGCAATACCAACGAATGCCTGAAGCTGGCAACAGGAGAATATATAGGCCTCCTGGATCATGATGATATCCTTCATCCCGAAGCCTTATACACCTATGTAAAGGCTATAAATGAAGAGGGTGCGGATTATATCTACTGCGATGAGACAACCTTTGTGGGCGGCAATATCGACAAGATGGCCACCATGCATTTCAAGCCTGATTACGGCGTAGATACATTAAGGGCCAATAATTATATCTGCCATTTCTCTGTATTCAAGAGAACTCTCCTTGAAGGTACAGAGCTCTTTAGAAAAGAGTTTGACGGAAGCCAGGACCATGATATGATCCTGCGTCTGACAGATGCTGCAGGAAAGATAGTCCACGTACCAAGGATACTCTACTACTGGAGAAGCCATGCAGGGTCAGTGGCGTCAGGCATCGAAGCCAAGACCTATGCCATCGAAGCCGCCAGAGGAGCAGTGGCGGATCATCTAAGGAGGCATGGCTACAAGAACTTTAAGATCACTTCTACCAGAGCCTTTGAGACCATATTCAAGATCAGCTATGAGATAGAAGGTACTCCAAAGATCAGCATAGTCATCCCCAACAGGGAGCATGCAGATGACTTGAAGCGCTGCATCAGGTCTATATATGAGAAGTCCACCTGGGACAATTATGAGATCATCGTAGTGGAGAATGGCTCAAAGGGCAAGGAAATACTTGACTACTATGATGAACTTAAAACGGCTCCCTGGAGCGATTTTGTAAAGGTTGTAGATTACAAGGAAGGCGGCGCCTTTAATTATTCCAGGATCGTGAACTATGGTGTAAGCCATGCAAGCGGAGAATATATCATCCTCTTAAATAATGATGTGGAAGTGATCAGTGTCAACTGGATGGAAGAGCTGCTCATGTACGCACAGAGATCTGATGTGGGCGCTGTGGGAGCCAAGCTTTACTTCCCTGACAGGAAGATACAGCATGCTGGTGTAGTGCTGGGGCTGGGTGCTCACAGGACTGCAGGCCATTCCCATTATGGCCAGGAAGGAATGAATCTGGGCTATATGGGACGTCTCTGCTATGCCCAGAATGTCAGTGCAGTGACCGGTGCCTGCCTTATGGTATCCAGACAGGACTATGACAGCGTAGGCGGACTTGACGAGAGCTTTGAAGTATCACTCAACGATGTGGACTTTTGCTTAAAGCTCAGGGAAAAAGGTCTTCTCAACGTCTTTACCCCTTTTGCAGAGCTGACCCATTATGAGTCAGCATCCAGGGGTCTGGACCTTCAGGGGGAGAATGCTGCAAGGTATGATCGTGAATCTGAGAAGTTCAGGACTAAGTGGAAGAAAGTCCTTGAAAAGGGTGATCCCTATTACAATCCCAACTTTTCTCTGGACCGCAGCGACTTCTCCATTAACATAGAAGGTCATGGATCGGCTGTTCTGGGTGATCACTGATAAACGGTTATTTTTGGATAGAGATATCCACCAGATAAAGCAGGACATAATCACAGATACAATACTAGAATAATATCTTCATCCACTTCGCCAGTACACGTTTGCATATTAAAAGAAAGTGCATTCGGTATTGGCGAGTTTCTTTAATTATCAAAAAATGTCATAATCATCTAACCTTCTTTCCTTATTCAAGCAGTTCCTTATCCATGCAGACATTATCAACGGATTGTTTAAGTATCATCAACGTTGCATTGCTTTAATGAATAGTTTATTGGGTCTATTGTTAGTTTGAAAGGAGGATGCAGCAATCTTTAAGATAGCAGCGTCCTTTTTTCTTGGAGAGAAAGACATGTATTGTGTATGTAATTCTGTGTATTCGTTTCATTATTGGGACGAGAGTATTTTAATTTATGAATCATTATACAAATACGTAGAAGTATCAGGATTGTATGCTTGTATATTGGAATTGGTCTCTAATAAAAAACTAACTATCGATGTCCTTTACCTGGAGGTTTGTAAGTCCTTTGGCGTAGATAGTCAAGATTCCGATATAAGAAAAGCATTTGATAAAGTAATGAATAATCTTGAGAGAAAGCAATATGTTATTTTATCTGAAGTTTACTCTGCAATAACTCTTAGTGGTGAAAAAGGATTTCGGTATCCATTTTCTATTCTTATGGAAGTGACAGATAAGTGTAATTTAAAATGCAAGCATTGCTATAGAGATGCTAAATATGAAGAGTTTAAAGAAATGTCGTGGGATGATTTTACTCAAATTGTTGCTGTCTTTAAGAACAAGACTCCTAATCTAATTATGTCAGGTGGTGAGCTTACTACTCATAGCAGAATATCTCAAATACTTCAAGTGGCAAATGATTCTTTCAATGTGTTCTTATTGAGTAATGGTCTAATGATATCAAGAATTCCGGAGGAGGAGTTAAAAAAAGTCAATTATATACAGATTTCAATGTATGGATATGATGAGAAAAGCTATTATTTGTTTACAGGAGCAAGGGATTGCTTTCAGAAAATAGAAAAGTGTATTCATATGGTGAATCGTCTAAAAATAGATCATGTTGTTGTTATTATTGTAACTAAAGAAAACTTCAAAAACATCAGACGTATTATAGAGTGTCTTGTATCGTTAAATGTCAGAAGAGTAGCATTTGGATTAAGTATACCATTAGGGAGAGCAAAAGAATCTGATAAACACCTGGAATTATCACAAAATGAAAAAGAAATGGTTGTTCAGGAGATAAAAGGGCTTGATTATGAGTACAAAGGCAAGATAGATTTTTTGCCATATACGGGATTGGCATTTAAAGGGAATGAATTAAATGCTATTGATGAAAGGTTGATCTTTAAATGCTCTGCCGGGAAAACAAATGTTGTGATAGATCCAAATGCCTTTGTAAGACCTTGTCATATGATTCCACGTGATGCTTTTGTTACATATTCTGTGAATGAGTATATCAGAGATATAAAAAAACATAGAATTAAGGATTATTCAAATGAAATATTGAAGTATGAACAGTCGTTGATGCTGGAGAATCGTTCCGTTAGAGATATGAAATGCGCCGGTTTTTGCAATTTGCAGTGATTATTGCTGGAGAATGATAATGTATAAATATATATTGAAGAATAGTAAATTCACATTGTTTATAATAATGGCTATTATATCAGCTATACTTGGAACTGGCTTCTCCTTTATAATGAGCCATTTGATAGATTTGGCAGGTGAAGGAACAAGCAGTAAATTGATTATGTTTGTATTCTTTGCGATTTCATATGTTGTTTTTACTGTATTGTGTGAATATATATATACTTATACTAAATATTATTTACTTATGGGTGTTCGTATCAATGTCAAAAATGACTTGTTTGAGGCTGTTATAGGAAAGGATATAGCTGATTTTGAAAGAAAAGGACGTGCTTTCTATCTAAGCCAAATGACTACTAAGACTGATATGTTGTCAGAACAATACATTAAAAACATTCTTAGTCTTCCTTATTTGGTGTGCTCATTTACTTCAGCAATTATTGCTTGCATAATACTTAACTGGGTTATGTTGGTGATTATGTTGGTGTTGGGATTATTGACTGTGCACTTTACAAATATTTTTGGGAAAAGGATAGAGGATAAGTCAGAAAAACTTCTGGGGTTAACTTCCGGTTATACCCAAAGGATAAAGGATTATCTTGATGGTTTTATAATAGTAAAATCATTTAATGCAGAAAGGCAATTCAATAAGGAGTTTGAGAATATAAACAGTAGCTTGGAAAAGGCAAGAATAGATAGCTCCAAGGCTATGATGCATATGAGTTATTCGGGAGAATTAGTGGGATTACTGTCGACCGTATTAGTTACAGGCATCGCGGCTTTTTTTGCTTTGAATGGATTGATTTCTGTTGGATCTATTCTTGCTTTTTCTCAACTAATGGGGAAAATATCTTCTCCAATCTCATCTGCTGTAGATATTAAGGCAGGTTTGAAGGCTTCAGTTCCAATTGTCAGAGAACTGGAAGAAACCTTATCATCTGTAGTTAAAACGACTAATGATTTGGATGAGCTTGATACTGATATATCATTCAAGGATGTATCATTTACTTATGAAAAAAATGATGTAGCTGTATTGAATAGTTGTTCTTTCGAAATAAAGGGTAACAAAAAAATCCTTATAACCGGAGATAGTGGAGCAGGAAAAACGACAATCATGAAACTTTTGCTTAAATATTATGACTACTATCTTGGTAGTATAAAGGTTGGTAATAGGAACCTGAAAGAATTAACAACGAAAAGTATATTTCATAAAATAGGATATCTTAGCCAGGATCCGTTTGTGTTTGAGGATACGATTAGAAATAATATATCAATGTATGATGAATCAATTCCCATAGACCAAATCAATGTTTCATTGATCAGATCCGGATTGCGAAAGCTTGTCGATTCACTTCCCAATGGGCTGGATACAATGGTGACGGAACTGGGCTCAAATCTTTCAGGAGGTGAAAAGCAACGAATATGCTTGGCAAGGTTATTCCTTTTTGATAAAGATATTATTATCCTGGATGAGTTTGAAAATGGACTCGATAACGAAACAAAGATTTTTATAGAATCCAGTATTTTGGAACTGGAAGATAAGATGATAATATGTATCAGCCATGATCAAAGTGAACAGCATAAGCAAAAATATGATATTATATATACCATGAGAGATGGCAAATTGTTTCTTGAGGGCGTTTGACCATGAATAATGGTATAGGGAAAAAGATTGGCATCTTAAGGAAACAAAAAAACATAACACAAAGCCAATTGGCACAGTATTTATTCGTCACACCTCAGACAGTGTCTAAGTGGGAAGCCGGGAACGGTATTCCTGATATAGCTTTGTTGCCCAAAATTGCTCTGTTCTTTGACGTCTCGTTGGACTATCTTTTTGATATTGCCGATGATCAGCGTATTCGCGATATCATTTTGAAGTATTCTGTTTTACGCGACGAGTATTCCTATGACATGGCGTCTTCAATGATAGAGAGTGTTATATCTGATGACAGTATCAGCGAAGCTGATAAAGCTGAGTATTATGCTCTCAAAAGCCATCTGCTTCTTCAAAAATCCCGAGATTGTATTTCGAAATCAATAGAAGCTGCAAATAAAGCACTGGCTATCGAAGGAGCAGAGGCAAGTGCTTCTTTTACCATGCAATTATATTTACTGAGACTAATGAATGGCGAATATAAAGCAGTTAGGGATGAAGTAAAGAAGGATTATAAGGATAGTTCGAATAACTCATCTTTGTATGTTTATCTTGAAGTATTGACTATTCTTGAAGAATATGAACAGATAATTAAGATCGTTGAGGAAAAAAAAGTTATAAAGGAAGCCAGTTGCAGAGATGATACATTTTACAAGATATGTATTCAGTATCTTCGTGCTTTAGTGTTTTTAAATGTTAGTGATAAGGCAGAGCAACTCTACTTAGAGCTCTCAAAAATAATAGTGGGAAAAGACTTGTTGGATATGATGTTTTTGATGGCAAAGCTTTACTCTGATAATAACAATTCCAAGCTTGAGTTGATTAAAGAAGCTGCTATTGATCTTCTTGAAAAGCAGGATTATAACAGCTATATCAAAAATGAGCTGCTGAACAGAATAAATGCTTTCTAGTAGCATTATCTCAGGTATAATTAATAATTAAGAATATATAGCTTTATATTTTTAAAGTATTCATATTATAGCTATACGTGTATAATATAATGGCATCACGAAATCCACAGTTAAATGTGGTTTTCTGAAATACATTTATAATTCATAGCTTATTTAACCAGGAGGAATACTATGGGAAATGCTGAAAAAGAGCTGGAATATTGGTTGAATGACTCATATTTCGATGACAAAACCAAGGAAGAACTTCTTGCTATCAGAAATGATAAGGACGAAGTTCAGGATCGTTTTTATCAGGAACTGGAGTTTGGTACAGGCGGACTTAGAGGAGTTATCGGCGCAGGTACTAACAGAATGAATAAATACACAGTTCGTAAGGCTACTCAGGGTCTTGCAAATTATATCCTTAAGACTGCAGGAGAAGAGGGCAAAAAGAAGGGTGTTGCCATCTCTTATGACTGCCGTCGTTTCTCGCCTGAGTTTGCAGATGAGACAGCAAGATGTCTTGCAGCCAATGGCATCAAGGCTTATGTATTTGATGAGCTCAGACCCACACCCGAGCTGTCTTTTGCAGTAAGGAAGCTGGGATGTATCGCAGGTGTAATGGTCACAGCCAGCCACAATCCTCCGGAATATAACGGATATAAGGCTTATTGGGAGGATGGCGCTCAGGTGACTCCTCCTCATGATACAGGTATCATAGGAGAGGTCAAGGCTATCACAGATTATCATGAAGTAAAGACCATGTCTGAAGATGAAGCTAGGGCAGCAGGCCTCTATATCACCATCGGCAGCGAGATAGATGATGACTACATGGTAGAGCTGAAGAAGCAGATCCTCCATCCTGAAGCTATAAAGGAGATGGCAGATAAGCTCACTATCGTATATACGCCTTTCCACGGAACAGGTAATAAGCCTGTACAGCGTATCCTTAAGGAGCTGGGCTTTAACAATGTATATGTAGTACCGGAGCAGGAGCTTCCTGATCCTGATTTTACCACACTGGATTATCCAAATCCTGAGGATCCCAAGGCATTTAAACTGGCTCTGGAGCTGGCAAAGGAAAAGGATGCTGATATCGTCCTTGCTACAGATCCTGATGCTGACCGTCTGGGTATATATGCCAAGGATACAGCTACAGGTGAGTACAAGCAGTTCACAGGTAACATGTCAGGTATGCTGATCGGTGAATACATCCTGAGAGAGAGACAGGCTCTGGGCCTGATGCCTGAGCGTCCTGCCTTTGTTACTACTATCGTTACTACCAATATGGCAAGGCGCATTGCAGAGAGCTATGGCCTTCACTATATCGAAGTACTCACAGGCTTCAAGTATATCGGCGAGCAGATCAAGCTCTTTGAAGAGCATAATGATGAATACAATTATGTATTTGGTCTGGAAGAGAGCTATGGCTGTCTGGCAGGAACTCATGCAAGAGACAAGGATGCTATCGTTGCAGTTATGATGCTCTGCGAGCTGGCAGCATTCTACAAGGCTCAGGGCAAGACCGCATGGGATGCCATGATCGATATCTATGAGAAATATGGCTATTACAAGGAAGGCCAGTATTCCATCACCATGAAGGGTATGGAAGGCGCCAAGGAGATAGCTGCACTTATGGACAGACTTCGCAGCAATCCCCCCAGGAAGATTGGCAAGTGGACTGTAGAGGAGTTTAGAGATTACAAGAAGGATGAGCTGGTGAATTATGTTAATGACACCAAGACATCTACAGGACTTCCTTCCTCCAATGTTCTCTATTTTGCACTGGATGATGATTCCTGGTGCTGCGCAAGACCTTCAGGAACAGAGCCCAAGATCAAGTTCTACATGGGCGTAAAGGGCAAGAGCCTGGAAGATGCCAAGGAGCTTGAAGATGAGCTCACAGTAGCTGTTAAGGAACTGATTGGACAGTAATAAAATCTAATACAAACGCCCCGGATCAAATTGATCCGGGGCGCATATATTTTGGTTAAAATGGAATTACAATGATTGCTTAACTTTTATAAATGTGTTATTATACTACTGTGCATAATACAGTAGTATTCTTTCTACTTGTAATAGATTCTATATGTGGCAATATCTCGATAGGGAGAAATGCATATGAAAAATCATGATTTACACGATGCACTTCTATGTCATAAATTAAGGCAACTACATATCTGGCTTTCTTTTTTTTACACTAGATCAGAAAGGTTGGAAATATCGTCAGATTATAAGGAATCACTATACGAGCATAGTATAGTCTACGAAAAACCAAAGGACTTTGTTTGGCAGACGGCATCCGAAGACGGCAGAAATAAAGCCAGTATAATTTTGGGTAAGATTGTATCAGGTAGCGAATCAGTATTTCTGGTTTTAACGTTCTGTTCTGTTGTCTTCTTTCAATATCTCACGGATTTGAATACTCATTATGGTTTGTTCGCAATTTTGTTTTCTGTTCTGAATAGCTTATACTTAGTACACATTTGCAGACAAAACAGATTATCAGTAGATTCTTTTGTTTCTGATTATATCAAGTTGCATCATGTAGCTTGTTTTCTTATTGCATTGTCCATGCTACATGATATAACGGTTGTTTGCTTTGCTTTGTTTGTTCGAGAAATAGATTTATGGACTCTATATGATGAACTACTAAGAATAGATTTTGGATTGATTCCTGTTATAGGTCTGCTATTCATAGTATATTTCAAAGATTCCTATAATGAGATGCTATTCGATAATCTGTTTATTATTATTTATCAAAAAGCATTATCTACAGCAAATCTTCATGGAATATCTTCAACTAAAAGTGTTCAGGAATGGATATTTCTATTTGTTTCTATTCAGCTAGCTCTCTATATAATACAATTTGCAACAATTATAACAATTATTCGTATAGGTAATAATCATGGATGCCCAGATAAAAAAAGGAATTTTGGAAATCATAATATTAAAAGAACTTGAAACACATGATCTATATGGATACGAGATAGTCAAGAAAATAAGTCAAATACTACCTGACACGTTGGAAAGCACTATATACGCTGTTCTTAGACGACTTAAAAACGATGGGCTGGCTCAAATATATTATGGAGATGAGTCTGATGGTCCAACTCGTAAATATTATACACTTACGAAAGATGGTATTGAGAAACTCAGATTACAAATGGTTTCAATAAAAGAAACATTTGAAATACTAAGATCGTTGGAAATTATATAAATAACTAAACTAAAAAGGGGGATAAACCATGAAAAAAGCAGTTATTTCCGTATTGACCTTAACGGTAGTAATAGCTCTCTTTGTTAATATATCCATAGTTTCAATCGCTTCAACCCCAAATATAGGAGCCAATGCTGACTCGACTAATTTTGAACTATTACAAATTGATCCTTTGTCACCCGACTATAAATTCATAACTCAATATAAATCATTTGAGAATGGGCGTATAACAATAAAAAAGATATATCGGGATGCCTCAGGTAGTTACATTACAGATATCTCAGATATCCCTGTTGGCTCTATGAGTAAAAATGGTTCTGATTCTGTAACTCGAAAAAGAATAATTCAAGGTTATGCAACTGTCACATTAAAAGCATCCTTTCAATGGAAAACAGAAGGAATGTTTTCATATGTAAAATGTAAATCTATGTCAGCATCCTATAAACTTGAATCTGGTATCTCTTCATCACAGAATAAGTGGATAACAGATAAAACAACTGATTATGTTAGTATAGGAAGTGCTTATGCGAAAGTATCATATCATTTTTATAAAACAAAAAATTGGGCTAGCTATAAAGCTGGTACTTTCAAAATAACATGTACAGATACAGGAAGTATATCAGATAACGGTTAATTTAAATACATGCCCCCCAGATAAATAATTGATCTGAGGGGCATGTATTTGGCTTAAATAGTACAAAGATCAACATCGATATTACATAATAGTACTACATCAATTGTTATTTCCACTGTGAGCAAATACCATTTGTAGTGCCATGAACGAGAAAAAACTTATGCTGCATCGCCAAGAAAACTCTAACTACGACAGGGCATGTACTTGGCGCCTATTCAGTTAATCATAAGAATTTATTCATTTTGACCAAATGGTAAAAAATCATAGGAGCATGAATCGTTAATCGCCATTTGGCTTGTGACGTATATGTCATAAAAATTGAATAAAAAGAGGTCAGCATATTTATGCATGTAGTAAAATTAATCTTCTTGTCTAAAATTAATCTGTCCTATATACTTTTAAAGGGTAACACTTTAACACTTAAAAGGTTTAAAAGGAGGAAGAACATGAAAAAGGAGCTGGTTAGTGTTCTGGCAGCTGCAGTAATGGTATCATCCATGATCGCAGGATGCGCAGACAAGTCAGCTGCAACCATCGAGACTGTGGAAGAGACCGCAGAAGATGTTGCAGAAGAGACAGAAGAAGCTGATGAAGCGCAGGAAGAGGCTGCTGAGGAGACAGTAGAGGCAGCAGGCGATTACCACATTGGTATCGTAACCGGTTCAGTATCTCAGTCTGAGGATGACAGACGTGGTGCTGAGGCATTCCAGGCACAGTATGGTGAGGACAGGGTTATCCTTGCTACATATCCTGATAACTTCACAGAAGAGCTTGAAACCACTATTCAGACAATCGTTAACCTGTCTGATGATCCGGATATGAAGGCTATTGTTGTAAACCAGGCTATCCCCGGAACAACAGAAGCTTTCCGTCAGATCAAGGAGAGAAGACCTGACATCATCTGTATCGCAGGTGAGTCTCACGAAGACCTTCCCGAGATCGGAAGCGCAGCTGATCTTGTATGTAACAACGACTTCGTAGCAAGAGGATATCTGATCATCCGTACTGCTCACGAGCTTGGCTGCGACACATTCGTACACATTTCATTCCCTCGTCATCTTTCATACGAGACCATGAGCCGCCGTGTTGCTATCATGAAGGCAGCTTGTGAGGAGTTTGGTATGGAATTCGTTATGGAATCCGCTCCCGATCCTACCACAGACGTAGGTGTTCCCGGTGCTCAGGCTTATATCGCAGAGCATGTTCCGGAATGGGTTGAGAAATATGGCCAGAATTCTGCATACTTTTGTACCAATGATGCTCACACAGAGCCCCTTCTGAGAGGACTGTTAGAGAACGGTGGTTACTTCATCGAAGCTGACCTTCCTTCACCTCTTATGGGATATCCCGGAGCTCTGGGCCTTGACCTGACTGAGGAAGCAGGCGACTTTGCCAAGATCCTTGCCAAGGTTGAGAGTGCTATCGTAGAGAAAGGCGGCGCAGGCAGATTCGGTACATGGGCATACTCTTATGGCTACACAGTATCCGCAGGACTTGCACAGCACGCTATGAACGTTATCGATGGCAAGAGCGATCTGACAGATATCGATGACATCTCTGCTGCATACGAAGTATTCTCTCCCGGTGCAGAGTGGAATGGTTCCAACTACACCAATGCAGATACAGGCGTTAAGGCTGACAATACCTTCCTGATCTATCAGGATACATACATCATGGGAGATCCCGGCAAGTACATGGGTTCAACACAGGTAGAAGTTCCTGAAAAGTATTTCACAACCAAGTAATCTGATTTTTACTACAGCCGTGGGGAGACGTAGCTCTCCCCACATTTTTGAGAAAGGTTTTACAAAAAAATGGAAAAAGCACCACTTCTTGAGATGAAGAACATTAAAAAGGACTTTTTTGGCAATCAGGTCCTTAGTGATATCAATTTGACTCTCCATGAGGGCGAAGTGGTCGGACTTGTTGGAGAAAACGGCGCAGGCAAGTCCACACTGATGAAGATTCTGTTTGGGGCAGATGTGATCAGGGAAACAGGTGGTTACGGGGGAGATATTCTGATCAACTCAAAGAAAGTTGATTTTCAGTCCCCTTTTGATGCAATAGCAGCGGGAATAGGAATGGTCCATCAGGAGTTCTCGCTTATTCCCGGTTTTTCGGCAACTGAGAACATCCTTCTGAACAGAGAGGATAAGAGGACAAGCGTCTTGTCCAAGATAGTCAGTGACAGAATGGATATTCTGGACCGCAATAAAATGGACGATAACGCCCAGGAAGCTATTCAGAAGATGGGCGTCAATATAGACCGTAACATGAAGATCAATAATATGCCCGTAGGACACAGGCAGTTTACAGAGATCGCCAGAGAGCTGTCCAAAGAGCAGCTAAAGCTCCTGATCCTGGATGAGCCTACCGCAGTACTGACTGAGAAGGAAGCAGAAGCCCTTCTCGAGTCTATAAGAGGTATGTCAAAGCGCGGCATAGCAGTTATTTTTATCACTCACAGATTAAATGAGATCCTGGCTGTATGCGACAAGGTAGTCACCATGAGAGACGGATACGTGGTGAATGAAAGTCCGGCAAAGGATACCTCTGTCAAAGAGATCACCCAGTGGATGGTGGGCAGAAGCGTATCTGCAGCAGCTGCTCCAAAGGAGCAGGATGATAGGGTGCGCAGCGACAAGACCATCCTGTCTGTCAGGAAGCTCTGGGTAGACATGCCCGGTGAAACAGTCAGAAATGTAGACCTTGATGTCAAGGAAGGCGAGATACTGGGTATCGGCGGTCTGGCAGGCCAGGGTAAGCTTGGTATTCCCAATGGCATCATGGGTCTTTATCAGGCCGGCGGAGAAGTGGAATTTGGCGGCGAGAGCATAGCACTTAATAATCCCAGGAAGTGTCTGGACGAGGGCTTTGCTTTTGTATCTGAGGACAGAAGAGGCGTGGGCCTGCTCCTTGATGAGTCACTGGAATGGAATGTTTCCTTCCCTGCAATGCAGATTCAGAATAAATATCTGAAGACTTACCTTGGAGGCCTGATCAAATGGCGTGATGATGCAACCATCAAGGAAGTGACAGACAGATATATCGATGAGCTTAAGATCAAATGCAGAGATTCCAAGCAAAAGGCCAAGGAACTCTCCGGTGGTAACCAGCAGAAGGTATGCCTGGCCAAGGCATTTGCCTTAGAGCCCAAGCTCCTCTTTGTAAGCGAGCCCACCAGAGGTATCGATGTGGGAGCCAAGGCACTGGTATTGGAAGCCCTTAAGAAGTTCAATCGTGAAAAGAAAGTCACCATAGTTATGGTATCTTCCGAGCTGGAAGAGCTGAGACAGACCTGCGACAGGATCGCTATTGTATCCGGCGGTAAAGTGGCAGGTATCCTTCCCGCAGCTGAGAGCAGCGAGAAGTTTGGTGAACTGATGTTGAAGAACTGCTGATGCTGCTATGAGGCATAGGAAATATCTTATGTCTGACAGGCGGCGGCAGGTTTAAAGGAGTAAGAATCTATGAGTGAACAGACTCAGTCAATAACAATTAAAGAGCGTGTTCAGAACTTTATAGAGGATTTTGGGCTTCCCAGGCTTATCATTACAGGCTTTTTGATCCTCCTTCTGATCATCGCTCCTTTTGTCGGAGCTGACCTTCCGACGCAGATTTCTAATATTATTAACCGTTTCAGCTGGAACGGCATTCTGGTCCTGGCAATGGTGCCCATGGTACATTCCGGATGCGGACTGAATTTTGGTCTGCCTCTTGGTATCATCTCAGGACTTTTGGGAGCTACACTTTCCATAGAGCTGGGCTTTACAGGTCCTTTCTCTTTTGTAATGGCAGCGCTGCTTGCTACACCTTTTGCGCTGGTATTTGGAAGTGTATACGGATGGCTCCTCAACAAGATCAAGGGCGGAGAGATGATGATCGCTACCTATGTAGGCTTCTCATCTGTATCCCTTATGTGTATGATGTGGCTCCTTCTTCCTTATCACAGCCCCAATATGGTATGGGGTATGGCAGGTAAGGGACTTCGTACCACCATTTCACTGGAGGGATATTATACACAGGCTCTTGCCAATATCCTTCAGATCAACATCGGCAATCTGTCTATCCCAACAGGTGCTATCCTCTTTTTTGCTATCCTGGCTTTTGCTATGTGGGCATTTCTTCATACCAAGACAGGTACAGCAATGACAGCGGTAGGCTCCAATCCGGACTTTGCAAGATCTGCCGGTATCAACGTAGACAGGATCCGCCTGATCTCTGTAGTGATGTCTACATGGCTGGCAGCCATCGGCATCCTGGTTTATGAGCAGGGCTTTGGATTCGTACAGCTCTATATGGCGCCCTTCTATATGGCGCTGCCTGCAGTTTCCGCGATCCTCATCGGCGGAGCTACAGTTAATAAGGCTACTATCACCAATGTAATAGTGGGAACCATACTCTTTCAGGGTATCGTGACCATGACTCCTACGGTAATGAACAACATGATCCACCTGGATATGAGTGAGGTTATCAGGATAGTGGTATCCAATGGTATGATCCTCTATGCACTTACAAGAAAAACGGAGGGAACAAAATGAAGAAAACATCTATCAGAGATCTCGTTACGAGATTCTCAGTTCCCCTTATGTTTGTGCTGATATGTGCTGTGTGTGCACCTATTTCAGGTCTTTCCCCCACATATCTTATCAATGAGATCGTGACCAGGATGGGCAGAAATGCATTCCTGATCCTGAGCCTTCTCATTCCTATCATGGCAGGTATGGGTCTGAACTTCTCCATGACTCTGGGTGCCATGGCAGGTGAGATTGGTCTGATACTGGTCTGCGACTGGCAGATAGTGGGTATCCCCGGTATGATCCTGGCTATGATAATCTCTGTACCGATCTCAGCTCTGCTGGGTCTGTTCTGCGGCAAGGTGCTGAATATGGCCAAGGGCAGGGAGATGATCACCAGTTATATCATCAGCTTCTTTATCAACGGTATCTACCAGCTGGTAGTGCTCTATATGATGGGACCCATCATCCCTATCAAGCACGGTTCCATTAAGCTTCCCAGGGGTTATGGTATCAGAAATACAGTATCCCTTCTGTCCATGCGTCAGAAGCTGGATAACCTGATCCCTCTTAATATTGCAGGCATCAAGATTCCTGTGGCTACCTTTATCGTGGTATTTATCCTCTGCATCGTTATTGTGAGATTCAGAAAGACCAAGCTTGGTCAGGATATGAGAGCAGTAGGCCAGGATATGGAAGTAGCAAGGGATGCAGGTATCGACGTAGAGCGAACCAGGATCATCTCTATGATCCTCTCAACAGTATTTGCAGGTATCGGTATGATCATCTACCTGCAGAATATGGGTAACATTGCTACCTACAGTTCACATTCACAGATTGGTATGTTCTGTATCGCAGCCCTTCTGGTAGGCGGAGCTTCTGTAGACAAGGCTTCCATAGGCAATGTGTTCCTTGGTATCATACTCTTCCATACCATGTTCATCGTGGCTCCCAAGGCAGGAACCGTTATCACAGGCGACTCCATGATAGGAGAGTACTTCCGTGTGTTTGTATCCTATGCAGTTATCACCGTTGCCCTTATCATGTATGAGACAGGTAAGAGAAGGGCCAAGAGCAGGGAAGGACAGATGCTGGCACAGCAGCAGGAGGTAAGCGATGAAGATTAAGAAGAGAGATAAGGCTACATGGATAGTCAGAGGCGTGACACTCCTTATTGTGATCGCTATAGCGGTTTTGATGTTCATCATAGGAAGAGGCCATACCATTTATTTTGACAACAAGCCCTTTGAAAGCGCAGGCGATAAGATTGAAGCTCCCTACAAGGTAGAGGTACTGGTAGGCGGAGAAAAGGTCGCAAGGCTCAAGGAAGGCGAACGCGGAATGGTAGAGACCATGGGACAGTCCTTTGATATGCAGCTGGTGATCACAAAGGAAAAGAACGGCAAGTCCAGCAAGGTGAAGGTATCACTTCCCATTCCCTACAACATGGACGGCGTGGTAATAAACCTTCCTGCAATGCTTGCAGGTAAGGGCCCCGAGGACTATATGACAGAATTTGTTCCTACGCCTTCTTCTGCAGAGCTTGAAGATGAGGAAGTAGTAACGGATGAGACAGAAGGCCTCATGGACTTTGGTGATGAATGATCTGATAAATAAATAGAGACATCATTTCCTTAATATGGAGCTACTGGCGGATGATAGCTATCATCTGAGCCGGCAGCTCCATTTTGCTTTTTTATATCAATAGATAACTGACATCCCTTGAGCTTTAGCATATTTATATTTTTGGCTATATATCCGTGGCTTCTCAGCGCTCACGGCGACAAAGGGCGAGGGGTCCATGGCTATATTTTCCGATTGAGGGGCCTCACGGCCCGCCGGCACTTGCGGGCGTGAAACGGCCGCATAGTACCGCTGCGAGGACGTGTGGAGCGAGAGCGTCCCCGAAATGGAAAATATAGCCATGGACCCCCGCCCTCTCAATAAGCGTTTTTGTTGACGAAGCCGTGGAACACGGTTCCAAAGAGTATCCTTATGTCAAACCAGATACTCCAGTTCTCGATATAGTATATGTCCAGATCTATTCTCTTTCTGATAGAGGTATCACCTCTGAAACCGTTGATCTGAGCCCATCCGGTGATGCCGGGACGTACCTGGTGCTTTACCATGTATCTGGGCACTTCTTCTTTGAATTTCTCTACAAACTGAGGCCTTTCCGGTCTTGGGCCTACCAGGGACATGGAGCCAAAGAGCACGTTAAAGAACTGCGGCATCTCATCCAAACTGGTCTTTCTAAGGAAGCGTCCTACCTTTGTGACTCTGGGATCGTTTTTGGTGGTCCAGCCCTTGGCTTCCGCCTTCTCTTCCTGGACCTCCATGGTCCTGAATTTGTACATCATAAAGGGCTTGCCGCCCAGGCCAATGCGTTCCTGTTTGAAGATGATAGGACCCTTGGAGCTGAGCCTTACTGCTATGGTAGAAAAGAGCATGGCAGGTGAGAAGATGATGATGGCAAGTATTGAGCCTACTATGTCCATGGCCCTCTTCACAGCACGGTTGCCTGTATCTGTAAGGGGCACATATCTGATATTGATCATAGGCAGGCCGTCGATGTCTTCTGTGTAAGGATTGCTGGGAAAGAGAGAGGTATAGTCAGGGATAAATTTGGTATGGACGCCTGACTTCTCACAGCAGGAGACCAGCTCTTCCAACATGTCATAATAGTTAAGAGGCAGGGTTATAGCTACTTCATCATAGCTGTTAGCCGCCATGAGTTCCTGCAGGTTGTCAATCCTGCCAATAACAGATACTCCGCGGTATTTGGTACCCAGGGGGATCCTGTTATCCAGGACTCCGGCTATGGAATAGCCCCACTGGGGATTCTCGCTGACTCTGCTGATATAGGCTTCTGCAGATCTTGAATAGCCTACCAGGAGTACGTGCTTGATGTTGTAACCTTTTTTTCTGAAAAATTTAAGAATCTGCCTTAGGATGATCCTTGACAGTGACATGATCAGAGTATTAACGACTACAAACACGAAGATCATCCAGCGGGAGTAGTGGTTCTGTTTGATCATGTAGAGCACTACTGTAAAGCCAAAGAATCCCAGAATATTGGCTTCTATGATGGTGAAGATCTCACCTCCGACCTTCCTGGCTCTTCGTGGTGTATAGAGATTGGTAATATTATAGAGGATGATATAGCCCGGAACTATGAAATAGAGGGCACTAAAATAAACCGCAATGGAAAGTGCGACCTTTACATCATTGGGGTTAAAAAGTGGTGAATAGAATCTTATGTAATATGAAAGCACATAGGATAGTGCTACGATAACACCGTCTATGAAGACCTGAAGTCTGTTGAGGTGTTTTTGATTGTTCTTGATCATACTTCCTCCGCCCTTACTCCTGCTATTATAGCATGAGTAGAGGCGATTAGTATCAAAATAATGTCAGAGTATTGACGATATTGCTGCTTGCTGCTGCAGCTGGCGGTATTTTATCTCATGATAAAAAGGTTCTTCCATAGATCCAGCTGGAATCTCAGGTAGTAGGGGAGACGCTCTTTCTTAAAGGGGATATGCTTGTCCCTTCCTTTTGCGATCTTGCCAAGCCCATCCATCAGGCCTTTTGCATAAGCCTTTCCCAGACCCTTGCGGCTAAAGTAGTATAGCTTGACCGCTATTCCTGTGAGTATGAGGGGAAAGTTGATGACAAGCTGCAGTAAGGGCATATTCTTGTATATCAGGTAGATGTTATTGCCTGCGGAGAGCCTTTGCTTGAATTCATTGTAACGTGAGCCGCTGCTGGCACTTCCTGCATGGAGGACTACTGCCTCGGGGCTTGCGATATTGATGTAACCAAAAAGCCCTGCCCTGATGCCTATGTCCACATCCTCAAGATAGCAGAAATGTGCAGGGTCAAAGTAGCCTATATGATCAAAAGCTTCCCTTCTGTAGAGGGCAGCTCCGGCGCAGGCGCTGGTGATACGGCTCTTGCCGCTTATTCCGGCCAGGAGCTTGTCTTTGCCTGGGCAAAAAGCGTACCCCAGAGCATTGTAATAATCTCCGCTGTCATCGATGATATATTCATTGTCCATGCGTACCATCATTGCCTGAACAGAGAAAGCTTTTTTATTATGGTGCATGGTTTCTTCCAGCTTTTCTACCACATCAGGCTTGCAGACAGTATCATTATTTAAGAGAAAGACGTATTTTGTTGAAGCGGCTTTGATGCCTGCATTTACGGCTTCGCAAAAGCCCTTGTTCTCGTCAAAGGATATGATCTTTGTATGAAGCGACCTGCCATCAGGCAGTTTTTTTACAGGGGGATAGTTGTCCTCCAGAAAGGTCAGACTCTTGTCGGAAGAGCCGTTGTCTACAATGATAAGCTCAGGGAGGAGGGTCTGCTTCTCGATTGATTCAAGACAGGCCTTTAGATATGAGATTCCATTATAATTGGGTATTACTACAGTTGTATTAGATGTCATATATCCTCCCTGTGTCAGATCCTGACAGTCATATCCGGTGTCCATACTATGCGCCAGCCAAGGACTCCGGCTTCCTTGCAGAAGCGTATGCTCTCATCTTTTATCTTGGCATCATCCCATTGGTCGGGGATGATGATGCGTTCGCTCCCTGACTTCTTGGGAGCGTGATAATCCAGCCCCGTTATCTCTTTAAGAAGGGGACGCAGCTCTCTTCTTACTCTCATACATCTGAGATCAACAGCATATGCATCCTGTCTACAGGCTGCTCTGTGCTGGAAGCCGCCGCTGTAGTGAGCGTTCAGGCCAAGAAACTGAGTGCTTTTATCCTTATTATAATAGCCTCCGCATATCCGTCCTTTGCTATCTATGAGTCTTCCTCCCACTATTCCCACATCTGCCCTTGCCCTGAAGATACCCTCGGGGTAGCTGACCTTGTAAAAGCCCAGGTGAGGAAGGTTTGTGACCAGGGCTTCAATACCTGCATCCTTTAGATTATCTGTAAGGGATCTTAGGCCTGCATCATAGGCATAGCTTTTGCTGGATGGATTTGCAGCAGTTGATGCGTCGTGGCACCTCCAGTGGTAGAGGACCTTGGGGATATGTACGATCTCGTGGGCCTTGCCATGAAGCGCAGCAGGCAGGCATATCCTCAGGATCATATCATAATCCTGGGCACCGTCATATTCCATTCTGGGCGGATTGCCCAGGAGCAGGTCTCTCCTGATGGCTGTAAAGTGACATATATAATTATTGGACAGGAGATAGTCCAGGTTAAAGTCCGGCTTGATATTGGGCTCGTAAAAGACTGTTCCTGTGCCGTCGCACTTGTCCTCGTCAGAATAGATCAGGCGAAGGCTGCAATCTGAGGGTCTTGTCTTGCCTTCTCTGGCCGTAGCCTCTGCGATCACTGCTGCCATCTCATAGAGAGCATTGGGCGTCAGAAGATCATCATGATCCAGGAGACAGCAGTAGTCCCCGCCTGCAAGCTTTAACGCTTCAAGAGTATTGACGGATATGCCGCCATTGGTATCCAAATGCTTATAGATGATCCGGTCATCGCCTGCGTATTCGGCCTTGATGATTTCCAAAAGGCTGTTATCCGGCGTGGCATCTGCAAGTATCAGATTAAAGCGGCTATAGGTCTGTGCCAGGCAGGAGTCTATCATGGCCCTGAGATATACAGGGGCTGTTTTATAGAGGGGCACCAGCAGGCTAAAGGATGGAAGGGCGTAGGAGTAGCGGCTCTCTTCTTCAAAGAGGCGCTGACGAGCAAGCTCTTCCTCGCTTGCAGGAATAAAGCTGTAGGGCTCTTTTTGGTTTTCAAGGCGCTCCCTTACAGCATAATATGTATTTGCTATACCATTTCTTCTGGCATAGTTTATGGTCTTGGCAATGGAGTTTATCATTTAATGTATATCTCTTTCATTAATTTAATAGTTATTTCCGTATCCTTGATCAGCAGATAACCTATGTTTACGCATAACGGGATGGGCGTAAAGATAAGATCCTGACTCCCTCGTCTTATAATATCATAGCACACCGCGCTTATATTTGTGCTCAACTTGTATATTTGTGTGGTTTGTGGCACAATACAAAATGGTGTATGACTATGCTTTAGGCACAAAATGTCAAATACTGGAGGATATGAAAAATGGCCAGAGACGATTATAACGGCGGCAGAAATCAGGGCCGCAATGGGGCAGGACCGCGTCAGAACTCGCGAGGACCTGTAAATAATAACAGAAATGCAGGAGGTCAGGGCTACAATGGACCTCAGAGATACAATGGACAGGGCTACAATGGGCCTCAGGGATACAATGGACAGGGCTACAATGGACCTCAGGGATACAATGGACAGGGCTATAACAGAGGAGGCTCAAGGCCTCAGGGCAGAAACGGAGCTCCTCAGAGGAACAGGCAGCCCGTAAGAGGAGATAGCCGCCCCCGCACTCCTTCCGGAAGAAAGAAAGGCGGCAAGAAGAAGGGCGGCACCATCGCTATCATTATCCTGGAGCTGATCATCATCGCAATATGCGGATTTGGAGCATACTGGCTCTTCTTCAGGACTGATGTGACCAAGATCACAGAGGTCAATATGAACAGCGATGCAGTAGAAGAGAATATCGCAGACTCTGTCAAAGAGAATGCACAGATGAAGGGATACTGGAATATCGCCCTCTTTGGCGTAGATGCCAGGGATGATCTTCTTGATTCAGGTACCCGTACAGATACTATCATCATTGCTTCCATAGACAGAGAGACCGGCAATGTTAAGCTCTGCTCTGTTTATCGTGATACTTATCTTAATCTCTGCAGCGAAAGCGGTGATAAATACAGTAAGTGTAACGAGGCGTATGCTTATGGCGGTCCAGAGCAGGCGCTCAACATGCTCAACAAGAACCTGGACATGGATATCAAGGACTTTGTGACCATAGGCTTTGGCGGTCTCACTGAGCTGATCAATGACATAGGCGGAGTAGAGATATCTGTTGAAGAAAATGAGATCGAGCACCTTAATAACTATCAGTCCACCATGGCTCAGAGCATGGGCATCAAGTATACAGAAGTAAAGTCTGCAGGTGTGCAGACTCTGGATGGACTTCAGGCTACAGCTTACTGCCGTATCCGTTATACTGCAGGAGATGATTTTGCAAGAGCTGCCCGCCAGAGAGAAGTGATCCAGGCTATCCTTGATAAGGCTGTTACCCTGGATAAAAATACTCTTGTTGATGCAGCCAATAACATTTTTGACAAGAAGATGGCTACATCCCTTAGATTGACAGATATCGTAGACCTTCTTGGAAATGTTGGACATTACAATATTGTAGCGGAGGACGGCTTCCCTCAGGAATCTATGAGAGCCACAGGTAAGGTCGGCGGCAAGAGCGTGATAGCTCCTATTTCCCTTGAGTCCAATGTTGAATGGCTCCATGGTTTCCTCTTTGGTGATGAGGGCTATGAGGTATCCCAGTCAGTCAAGGATTACAGCGGAGTCATCTCTTCCAAGACTTCAGGGCTGGCACATTGATGACAGGAGCGATATCCAGATGAGCACAGTTGATGTTATCATCCCGACTTATAAGCCGGGCAAAGAGTTATTTACCCTTCTGGACCGCCTTTGTGAGCAGACCCGCCTCCCCGGCAAGATCGTGATCATGAATACCGAGAAGGACGAGCTTGAAAAGCTTATCAGTACGGATGAGCTTGTTACAAGATATCCCCTTGTTGAGCTTTGTAATATTGCCAAAAAGGATTTTGACCATGGCAAGACAAGGCACGAAGGTGTATTAAGATCTGCTGCTGAATTCTTCATCTGTATGACCCAGGACGCTGTTCCTGTAGACAGGGATTTTATAGAGAATCTTCTGGCTGCTTTTAAGGATGATGATAAGCTTGCTGCAGCATATGCCAGGCAGGTACCAAGAAGTGATTGCAGCCCCGAGGAGCTCTATGCCAGAAAGTTTAATTACCCTGTGAATTCCGTCAGGAAGACTCAGAAGGACCTGACAAAGCTGGGGATCAAGACATATTTTTGTTCCAATGTAGCTGCTATGTACAGACGGTCGATCTATGATGAGCTGGGAGGCTTTATCAGAAAGACTATATTTAATGAAGATATGATCTACGCGGGAGGAGCTATTCAGAAGGGCTACGCCGTAAGGTATGTGCCTACGGCAGGTGTGATCCACTCCCACAATTACAATTGCAGGCAGCAGTTTCACAGGAATTTTGATATAGGTGTATCACAGGTGGAGCATCCGGAGGTCTTTAAGGGCTTGTCCAATGAGTCAGAGGGCTTGCGCATGGTCAGTGGTACTATCAGATACCTCCAGGATATTCACAGGCCTCTGCGCATACCTTATTATCTGATGCTGGTAGGCAGCAGGTATCTGGGCTTTAAGCTGGGACGCGCTTATAAGGCTATTCCCAGACCACTTGTCAGGCATATGAGCCTGAACAAAGACTACTGGAATTAAAGCTCGCTTTACAGTACAATTAAACGGGAAAATGCCTATTACCATGTCGCTGTCAGAAGCATATCAGGCTGCTGATACGGGAGATGATCCCGCAGCAAAAGAAAGGAATCTGAGTTGGAACTCAAAGTAGGTAATGAACAGGATATCCGTACCTGGGAAGAAGTACAGCTGGTCTATCATTCTGCTCTCAAGCAGATCAATACCAAGATAGAGATCATCAATGATGAATTCCAGGAAGTACACAGGTACAACCCAATTGAACATATCAAGTCCAGGATCAAGAGCTCTGAGAGTATAGTAAAGAAACTCAAGAGACATGGCTATGAGCCTACCATAGAAAATATGGTAAAGTATATCAATGATATAGCCGGCATCAGGGTCATATGCTCTTTTACCTCTGATATATACAGGATAGCTGATATCATCAGCAATCAGAGCGACCTTAGTATCCTTGCTATCAAGGATTATATTCAGAATCCCAAATCCAGCGGTTATAGGAGCTATCACATGGTAGTGACTATCCCTGTGTGTCTGTCTGACAGGATCATAGATACCAAGGTTGAGATCCAGATCAGGACTGTCGCCATGGATTTCTGGGCTTCTCTTGAGCACAAGATCCAGTACAAATTTGAGGGGAATGCTCCTGCACATATCAATACGGAGCTGACGGAATGTGCTCATATGGTTTCTGAGCTTGATGCCCGTATGCTGTCTCTTAATAATGAAATCCAGGAGATAGCAGCTCTTATGGAGAGGGAGAGACAGGAGCAGAGCAGGTAACAGCATATGGCGGGTCTTTTACACAGCATTCTTATCGGGGAGGATAAGACATGGTCAGAAAGAGACAGGCATTTGGAGAAAGGATCACAGATAATCTGATGGAGAAACTGGCAGAGAAGATCAGTGCCCAGGAGATGATAAGGGCCAATGAAGCAGCTCAGGCAGCTGAAGCAGAGAGAGTAAGAGCAAGGGCTGCTCAGTATGAAAAGGAAATGAAAGAAATAACTGCCAAAGCCGCAGATTTTGAAAAGAGACTTGGGGATATCGAGAACAAGACCCACGATATAGGTGTTCAGGTATACAGAAATGTCCAGGCCAGTGTCAGGACTGATCTGGAAAAGAATAATGATGTGCTCATGACCAGGATAGCAGGAGATAACGACAGGATCGCGGCTGCTGTTTCTGATAAAGCTGCATCAGCCGTGGCCAAAGCACTTGATAGCAAGACTTGGTCCATGGAGGACTGCGAGAATATGATCAAGGATCTTCAGACCAGGGTCGATGCCCTCTCGAAGAGAACATGGATCATGGTGCTGGCGTGCCTTTTTGCCGCCGGTGCTTTTGCTTTGGAAATAATACAGATACTAGGATTAAATATATTTAGATAATGAGATTCGTTACAAGACATTACAGAAAAATAAGATATTGGTTCATCCGTGCCGCACTATTATGTGCTGTGATCTGGATATTCCTGGAGCCCAGCATTATAGACACGGACTTTACGGGAGATAATGTATTCACCATCAAATTAAACGGAGTAGACGTGGGCATGGTATCCGATGAGGAACTGGCGGACAAGTGCCTGAGAAATGCCAGACGCCGCCTCCAGCTGGAAGAGAGCGAACTGGTGCTCACTCATGCCAAACTCGCCGTCTACGGTTCCAGATCCATCTGGACAGAGGTGGATGATGAAAAGACCGTCACAGACAGAATGGAAGAGGTACTTAGGCGTAATTACATCACTACACTGCACCGCGGCTATACCGTGAAGATAAACGGCTTTAGCGTAAGCGTGGCCAGTATTGATGATGTGCTGACTATATTAAATGCCGCTCTTGATAAGTATGACAGTGATGATGAATATGAAGCAAGACTTGTCCTGGACAGCAACAGGGAAGTCAATGTGCTCACTACCGAGGTAGTAACTAACCGCCAGGCCAAGGAGGAGGAGGAGATAAACGAGAATCCTCTTCAGGAAGCAGGCATCAGTTCATATCTCACCAAGGCACTTCTGGCAACTGCTCCAACACAGGATGAGGATACAGCCTTTGAAGAGTTTGACCTGGGCGTACAGAGCCTGGACTTCGGAGATAAGGTTGAGATAGTGGAGTCATACCTTCCTGAGGACAGTTTCACTCCTCTGGATGCAGCTATAGAGGAAGTGACCAAGGATCAGGAAAAGAATCAGATATATGAAGTCCAGTCAGGAGATACTCTGGGTGTGATCGCAGAGAAATATGGACTGCCCCTGGACGATCTCATAGCAATGAATCCTACTCTGGATGATGCGTCATCCATTATCAGGCCTCAGGATGAACTCATAGTAACAGTTCCCCAGCCTGAGCTGACAGTGCTCCATTCCGATCTGGAGTATTATGAGGAAGACTATGAGGCGGAAGTCCAGTATGTGGACAATGACAGCTGGTACACCACTAAGAGCGTGGTGCTGCAGGAGCCTTCCGATGGCCATCACAAGGTCGTAGTATTAAACAGCTATGCAAATGACAATAAGGTCAGCACTGAGACGGTCAAGGAAGAGGTGACCTACGAGGCTGTGCCCAAGATTGTTGAAAGAGGAACTATCGTTCCTCCCTCATATATAAAGCCTATTTCCGGAGGAAGACTCAGCTCTGGCTTTGGCCGAAGGAGCAGACCTACCAAGGGAGCATCCACCTATCACAAGGGTGTGGACTGGGCTACACCTGTTGGAACCGCCGTTGTGGCATCCTCCGGCGGTACTGTTGCCAGAGCCGGATGGGGCAGCGGATATGGTTATGTTGTCTATATCAATCATCCTGATGGCAGGCAGACCAGATATGGACACCTGTCAAGAATATTGGTGTCACCCGGAGATACGGTTACCCAGGGCCAGAAGATCGCACTTAGCGGTAATACCGGTGTCAGCACCGGCGCGCATCTGCACTTCGAGATACTCATAGGCGGTACTCAGGTCAACCCGCTGAGCTATATCGGCAATTAAAAGCTAAAGCATTGATATAACTGTAAAGTAAGTGACTTGTTTACAAAGACCGTCACTGTTGTTATAATAAATCCTTGTGTGAAAAGGATATGCAAGGTGCTAGGTTAACCTGCAACCTTATATACTTGAATGAAGGATTATGATGGAAGAAAAATATGTTATAAAGGGTAAAAACCCTTTGGTGGGCGAAGTAGAGATAGGCGGCGCAAAGAATGCAGCGCTGGCCATCCTTGCAGCCGCCACCATGACTGATGAAACAGTTCATATAGATAATATGCCTGATGAGAGGGATACCAATGCCCTTCTTAAGACTATGGAGGATATTGGTGTCATCATTAAGAGAAATGGCAGACACAGTGTCACTATCAACGCTTCTCAGATCAGGAACGAGCCTATTGAAAACGATCAGATCAAGAAGATACGTGCATCCTATTATCTGATAGGCGCTCTTCTTGGCAAATATCACAAAGCTGAGGTGGCTATTCCCGGAGGCTGTGAGATAGGACTTCGTCCCATAGATCAGCATATCAAGGGCTTCAATGCACTTGGTGCCAGAGTATGTATAGAGCACGGTCTGATCAAGGCTGAGGCAGAGCATCTGGTAGGCAGCCATATATATCTGGATATGGCTTCTGTAGGCGCTACTATCAATATCATGATGGCTGCCTGCATGGCTGATGGACAGACTATCATAGAGAATGCAGCCAAGGAGCCTCATGTGGTTGACCTGGCCAGCTTCCTCAACAGTATGGGAGCCAATGTCAAGGGCGCAGGTACCGATATCATCAGGATCAAGGGCGTAAACAGGCTTCACGGCAGTGATTATACTATTATCCCTGATCAGATAGAGGCTGGTACATTTATGATGGCAGCAGCTGCCACTATGGGTGATGTGACCATCAAGAACGTGATCCCCAAGCACCTTGAGTCTATCAGTGCCAAGCTGATAGAGATGGGATGCCAGATCCACGAATCTGATGATGCTGTAAGGGTGGTTGCCAGCAAGAGACTGGTAGGTACTCATGTCAAGACACTTCCCTATCCGGGATTCCCTACAGATATGCAGCCTCAGATCACTACTTTGCTTGGTGTGGCCAGTGGAGTCAGCATAGTGACAGAGTCTATATTTGAGAATCGTTTCCGTTATGTGGAAGCTCTGACCAAGATGGGAGCCAATATCAAGGTGGAGAGCAGTTCTGCGATCGTAAACGGCGTAGAGAGATATACTGGTGCAGACATCTCCGCTCCTGACCTTAGGGCGGGTGCAGCTCTTGTTATAGCAGGGCTTATGGCTGAGGGCTTTACCACTGTGGATAATATCGAATATATTGAGAGAGGCTATGAGAACTTTGACGAGAAGCTTCGCAACCTTGGTGCTCAGATAGAGAAGGTTGCAGATGACAGTTCACTTCAGAAGTTCAGACTCAAGTACGCATAATAATTTATGAACAAAAATGAACGAAGTGATCACAATTGCTGTGATCACTTTTTTTCACACAAAGGAAAAACTTTTACATTACAATCTAAAATGTAAAAAGATTATAGATTGCTGTTAAAAATATCATCAATTTGCAAAAAGAAATCTTTGCAAATTGATGATATTTTTTACAAAGCAGATATAATTAAATTATATCATCAATACGCGAGGAGGATGCTTTGATGAAATATAGAGAATTATTTGAAGCGAGAAAACAAGTTGGCCAGAATATACGTAAACTGGTAATAGACGAGGGATATAGCAAAACTTTTTTTGCAGAGAAGATAGGTGTTTCCCGTCCTACATTGGATAAGCTTATGGAAGGCAGTGTAAATAATCCAAATTTTTTTGAAAGACATATAGACAGGGTTCTCTCCGCTACCGGATGGAATGCCCAAGACCTACTGATGGATGATGGTACAACGTTGGAAAACGATGTAGCGATAGAAGGCTTAAGAAAGCTTCCCATAGGGATACAAAGCTTTGAGAAAATCAGGAAAGGGGGCTTTATCTATGTGGATAAGACAGAGTATATATACAAACTGGTACATAGTGGAATCCCTTATTTTCTAAGCAGGCCCAGGAGGTTTGGAAAAAGCCTTTTGGTATCTACTCTCAAGGCATATTGGGAGGGCAAAAAAGAGCTCTTTAATGGTCTGGCAATAGAGAGACTGGAGGAGATTGATGGAGGAAGCTGGGAGGCATATCCCGTATTTTGCTTTGATTTTAGCAGGGAAGGGTATCAGTCAGAAAATGCACTGGAGGAAGTTTTGGATACCTGCCTTAAGGAATGGGAGGCAATATATGGGTGTGATGATCCGGACAGATCTCCGGCTATAAGGTTTCAGAACCTGATCAAAAGAGCTGTAAAGCAAACCGGAAAACCTTGTGTAGTACTCGTAGATGAATATGATAAACCTATTTTGGATATCTTTGAAAACAAAGAACTGTCAGAACACAATAGAGATGTGTTTAAAGGCTTTTTCAGTTGTCTTAAGGGCTTTGATGATTATCTGAAATTTGTATTTATAACAGGAGTGACTAAATTCAATAAGGTTAGCATCTTTAGCGATCTTAACCAGTTGGATGATATTACTTTTGATAATGCATATGCCGGACTGTGCGGAATAACTGAAGAAGAGCTTGGAAGATATTTTGCTACTGAAATTGAAGAAGTAGCAAGAACGAGAAATATCAGCACTACGGACTGCAGGGACAGACTAAGGAGATCATACGATGGATATTGCTTTAGCTCTGATATGCTGGGGATATATAATCCCTATAGTCTTCTTAAATCATTTAGCAAAAAACAGTTTGGTTCATATTGGTTTGAGACCGGCACACCTTCTTTTCTGCTGAAAAAAGTTAAGGACTTAAGCTTTGATGTCAAAAGCTTTAATGATGGATCTTTATTTATTACAGAAAAGAACATAGCAGACTATCGTGCGGATGATGACAATCCGGTGCCACTTCTCTATCAGACAGGATATCTTACAATACTTGGCTATGATGATATAAGAGAGAGTTACAGGATCGGTTTCCCTAATGACGAGGTCAGATATGGTTTCCTGGAAAATCTGATGGATGTATATGCCAAAGGGATTGGTGCAGGAACAGGCAAAGATATTCTGTCCATTGATCATGCTATCGAAAACGGTGATGTGGAAGCATTTATGAATGCAGTTACTGCTCTTTTTGCAAGCATTCCCTATAGCTCAGCAGATACAGTCTTTGAACATTATTTCCAGGCTGTATTGTATATGCTCTTCACTATGCTTGGTAAATATGTTATCTGCGAACTTCATACATATAGCGGAAGAGTAGATTGCGTAGTGGAGACAAGAGGATATGTATATATATTTGAATTTAAGAGAGATGGAAGTGTAGATGAAGCAATAGAGCAGATTGAGAAAATGAAATATGATCTTCCCTATGCGGCAGATAAACGTATTCTTTACAAAATCGGAGTCAGCTTTGATTCGGAGAAGAGAACTCTTTCTGAATGGAAGTTGGCATAAATCAAAAGAGGATAAGGTCGGGAATAGAATGAAAAAGGAGATCATTGGGAAGATATGCCTGGGCATGGGAGTTGTGCTCATCTGTACAAGTCTGTCAGGCTGCAGGAGAGGAGATGAAGAGGCTGGGCCTCTCGGCAATTCTTCCGGTACTAATGAAGAAACTAATACAGAGAGCGGTGCACCGATCACTGATCTCACAGTCTGCTACATGACAGATCCCATAGGCATAGATGAGATGCCAACTTTCTCCTGGAGATATGCTAAAGGGAGCAAGGTACGCAGGCAGGAGGCTTACCGTATAGAGGTGAGAGAAGAGAGCAGCAAGGATGCTGTATGGGATAGCGGCTGGGTAGAGAGCGATGACAGCCTCTGCATAGCATATGACGGCGATGAACTTTCGCCCTGCACCAGGTATGCATATAGCGTGACCATAAGAGATGATGAGGGGAGAGAATTGTCATCATCCGGGGACTCGTATTTTGAAACAGGGGTCCTTGACTGGAACAGTTACTGGCCTGATGCAGAGTGGATATACAAAGATGTGTCAGATTCCGCTGATAAGTCGTATAACACAGACGACTTAAAGAATGGCAAAGACGTTTATGCCGATATGGAGCAGGGCTCTGAATCTCATGACGGAACAAGGCCTACTGACTTTACAGCATCCTTTAGCCTGGAGGGTGAAGGCGTTATATCGGGGATCATACTTGGAGATATGGATGATCTATATGACAGGGGCTTTGTGATCCTCATAGATGATACGGGAGAAGAGGCTGCTATTATCTTTCAGAGCGCAGAAAATGGAGAATTGCAGTCAGATGTGAAGGTGACCTGCCCTATTGCCAAGGGGGCTGACTACGAGGTGTCAGTGGATGCAGGTGCAGATAGTCTCTCATTTACTGTAAATGGGAAAAAGGAGAGTCTATCACCTGACGAATATAAGGCTGTGGGAACTATACTTCCCTTTGATATCACAAAGGCAGGTCTTTATAAGGACAGGGTGGATAAGAAGGCCTATATAGATGACCTGAGGCTTGAAGCAGGCTCTGATTGCAAGAAGTATTACAGCTTTGATGAAAAGAATGTTGCAGCAGAGGGTGAGGATTCTTTTGCTCCTCAGTACCTGACTATAAAAGATGGCAAAGCTCTCATACCTGCAGGGATCACTCTGGCAGGAGGTAACCTGGATCCGGCTCCCATATTCAGACGGGAGTTTGGGACTGCTGATAAAGATATCGCCTCTGTCAGGCTCTATGCTTCGGCTCTTGGCATTATGGATATCAGCATCAATGGAGAACCTGTAACTGAGAATATATTTGACCCCGGCGCGTGCTCATATGATGAATATGTGAATTACATGAGCTATGATGTGACGGATCTGGTCAAAAGGGGAGCAGACAATGCCATCTCCTGCGTGCTGGGCCACGGCTGGTATGACAGGTCAGGTGCAAAGTGGGGAGATCAGATAGCCTTTATAGGAGGCCTTGAGATCAGATATGCTGATGGCAGCAGAGAGCGCCTGGTTACCGACAGCTCCTGGAAATGCAGTGAGGGTCCTGTCAGATTTGATGATTTCTATCAGGGCGAGATATATGATGCGGGATATGAGAAGGGAATAAGGGGCTGGCAGGAGAGCGGATTTGACGATAGCTCCTGGGAAGCAGCAGCTCTATTAAATGGCTGTATATCTGAACTTACATCATCTCCCCGTGCACCTGTCAGGGTCATAGAAGAGAGGAAGCCTGTAAGCGTGACTAAGCCCTATGAGGATACTCTGCTCCTTGACTTTGGCAGTCAGCTAAGCGGGAGACTTAAGATAAATGCAGGGGGCTCTCAGGGTGATCTGATCACTGTCAGATATGGAGAGATATTAAATAGCAATATGCTATCCTGCGCAGATGATGAGCCCGGGACCATATATACGGCTAATCTCCTCAGGGCAGCAGATACGGATTATTATATATTTGGCGAGGATAAGGAATGTACTTATGAGCCTACTCTGACCTGGAGATCCTTTAGATATGCACAGATAAGCGGTATCAGCGCTGATGATATGGATAGGGATGATCTGGCAGTAGCTGTGTCTATTAGCAGTGCTCATAAGAGGGTATACAGCTTTGACAGCGGCAGCGATATATTGAACAGGCTGGTGGAAGCCATGCATGTATCCGGAGTGTGCAACAGCGTAGACCATCCCAGCGACTGTCCTCAAAGGGATGAGCGATTTGCATGGACCGGAGATTATAATTTCTATGCCCCCACAGGAGTATACCAGGAGGATCAGAGCCTGATCATGAGGCATTTCATGAAAGGAATGGTATCTGCTCAGGGAGCTGATGGAGCTTATCAGGATATAGCATTTATCCCGGGGAGCGGTATAGGTAATCCCGGCTGGGGAGATGCAGGAGTGACTATCCCCTATCTCTTGTATAAATATTATGGAGATGATATAACCTGCAGTCGCTATTATGATTCCATGGCTTCTTACGGAGAATATCTCCTTGGCAGGTCCGAGAATTATATTTATCCTGCGGAAATGGGAGAATACGGGGATCTCAGCGCGCTTAATGATGTGCCTGCAGACCTGGTACATACAGCATCCTGCATCAGGGTCATGCACTACCTGGCAGAGATAGGCAGGGCTATAGGAAGAGATAATGACGCAGAGCATTATGCAGAATGTGAAGCACGCTATATAGAGGCATTCAGGGACAGATTCATAGATGAGAACGGTATCATAGCCTCCTGGACACAGAGCTCATATTGCCTGCCTCTGGGGCTCCACATATATCCTGCAGAGCTTGAGGATAAGGGCTATTCATATCTTCATACCTGCGCAGAGGCAGCGGCCTATAGCCAGACTACAGGCTATGCGGCTTCGGGATATCTCCTTCCTGCACTGGCAGAGGGCGGATATGTAGATGATGCCTATAGGGTCCTTTTGTCCACTGCAGATAACAGCTGGGGAGGCCTTTTAGATAAATATGACCTGACAGCACTTCCTGAGCGCCTTGGCGCGATCAGGACCTATGAGGATGGGAGCTATAGCATCAATGGCTCTTTAAATCATGAGTCAGGTGGCAGTATTGGACGCTTTGTCTATCAATATATCCTGGGTATGGATATAGACGCCGCTAGCAGGCAGATCACTATCTGCCCTTATCCGGGAAGGCAGCTGGGCTATGCAGAGGGGAGTTATGATTCTATACTGGGCAGGATCGAAGTGCGCTGGGAATATACAAATGCAGAAGACGGGAGCGAAGCTATCAGATATAATATCCATATCCCGGAAGGCTCTGCTGCACATCTGATACTTCGGGATGCGGCAGGGAATGTATGCCTGGATGAAGAGACTGGATATGGTGATCATGAATATGTCTTTTGATAAGATGACTTGATAAATGCAGATGCAATTACTGTGGAAAAAAAGGATCACGAGGTATGAATGACAGGATAAAAGTACTGATGCTGGGGCCTGCAAGGTCTGTAAAGGGCGGGGTATCAGGAGTAGTCAATAATCTCTATGATGCGGGACTGGGAGATACGGTCAGTATCAAATATATCCCTACGATGAAAGATGGGAGCAAATTAAGAAAGCTCCTTGTGGCAGGAATTGCCTATATCAGGGCGGGCCTTTCTATGGGGCGCTATGATATAGTCCACATCAATATGGCCTGCGGAGCCAGCTATTATCGCAAGAGTCTCTTTATAAAGATGGCTATCAGAAAGGGCAAGAAGCTGGTTATCCATCAGCACGGCGGAGATGTGGAAGCTTTTTACAAGGGGACATTAAAGGGAGCTGCAAGGCAGGAGATGCTAAGACTCCTTAATTCCTGCAGCGCTTTTATAGTGCTGGCTGATAAGTTCAGGGATTTCTTCTCGGATATCATCACAGATAAGGATAAGATATATGTCCTGCCCAATGCTGTGGCAGTGCCTGAAGATGATAAGACAGGTAGTGATCATAAGAGTCATGATATTCTCTTTTTGGGCCGCATATGCAGGGACAAGGGCTGCGAAGAACTGGTGGATGCGGTGGAAGAGCTTGCAGCAGACTATCCTGATATTCGCCTCCATATGGGAGGCTTCTTTGAGGACAGCAGCCTAAGGGATAAGGTCCTTAGAGACCCGGAACATATAATCTTTGAAGGCTGGGTGGATCCGGCCGGGAGGGAAGAGCTCTTTCGCACTTGCCCTATATTCGTATTGCCGTCATATTATGAAGGCATGCCTCTGTCTCTTATGGAAGCCATGGCTTATAAGAGAGCCTGCATCGCATCTGATGTGGGAGATATCAGGAATATGATGACGGTGGATGATGAGTCGCAGCTGTGCGGATTGTTGATACCGCCGAGGGATATGCCTGCCCTTAAAAATGCGATTACTAAGCTCCTGGCAGATCCTAAGTTGTGTGGAGAGCTCGGGACTGCAGCAAGGAATAAAGCAGTTAAGAGTTATAGCGCTGTAGCCATGCGGGATAAGCTGGTGGAGATCTATCAGAAGATTTAGTTGGTCTTCCTATCATAGAGACTTAGGATCAGTCTGGTAAATCCAAGGACAGGCCTGTTTGGATGTTTCAGGCAGAAATACAGAAGCTTATCAGCCTTGCCCTTTATATCCAGGGGATAGCTGCTAAGCTTGTCTGTCACTTCGGATGAAGTAAGAAAGCTGATCACGGAAGGAATGTGCTCATTTCCGGGAGCCCTAAGTGCGCCCTTAAGATATACGAAGATCAGACGCAGATATTCTCTTCCTGTCTGGTAGTCAGCATTATCTATATTTTTGTCCGTCAGGATATTGTTGCATACGCTGCATAAGAGCCTGATCTCATCTATGACCTTCTCGCTGTAGGCCCTGGCCATGGAGCCCTCTACTGTCCTGTAGTGGTAATAGGCTTTTCTTGATATTACCAGCCTGGTGGCATCGCAGAGCGCAGGGAGCATGATATTCACGTCTTCCCCAAGTCGGATCTTGTCATTGCAGTAATGGAGATTGTTCTCTATAAGGGGTCTGGAGATCAGCTTCATGCATCTGGACATGATGACGGGGCGTTTTTTTTCTCCAAGGAGACGGCTGCGAAGCTCTGTCAGGGCGCTGCCTGTATATTCGCCTTTGGGCAGGCCGTTGTATTCATACTTTCTCTCTGAAGCCTTTTCAATAATATAGCCTGAGCTGATGATCTCAGAGTCTATCCCGCTTGTGAGCTTATAGAGCTCTGTAAATATCTCGCTGTCAAGCCAGTCATCGCTGTCTATAAAGCATATATACGGGGCGGAGGATTCTCTCACGCCTCTTATCCATGCAGACTGCAGGCCTCCGTTTTCCTTATGGATGACCTTGATGCGATTGTCCCTGCCTGCATAGTCGTCGCAGACAGAGGGGGAGATGCCATCAGTAGAGCCGTCATCTACGAGGACTATCTCCAGATCCTCCATGGATGATGCCAGTACGCTGTCCATGCAGCGGGGCAAATATGCTGCTGTATTATATACGGGAATTATCAGGGAAATCTTCGGCTTATCAGCCATAATCCAAATACCCTCCGAAAGCTGATTTGATTTGAGTTTTAAGGTCTGTTTTGACCTTGATACTCACCCATTGTATAATTTTAAGGGCTTATTGACAACATTATGACCCGCAAAACATGAGCAAAGTAACAGAGTAAACTATTAGGATACCGGCTGATGAATATGACAAATGATATACAGACAAATAAAAGAAAAGCAGCAGGGGGGCTTTGGGACCTGGCTTACTGCCTTGTGGCAGCGCTGGTGATCATGCTGATCTGCACCAGGTCATCACCTCTTTATCCCTTTAACAACTGGGACGACACCAACAGCTATTTTACTGTAGGCAAGTCTATATTTAAGGGACTGGTGCCCTACAGGGACCTCTTTGATCAAAAGGGGCCCATGCACTATTTTCTCTACGCAATAGCATCGCTGATATCATACAATAGTTTTACAGGTGTATTTATCATAGAGCTCATAGCCGCTGCAGCTATGATCGGCGGTATTATCAGGATACTGGAGCTATATCTTACAAGAGAGGTATCCATGATACTGGCAGCTGTCACGGCAGCTCTTGTATATTCCTCCAGAGCCTTTTGGTGGGGAGGTTCTGCTGAAGAGATGCTGCTGCCCTTTTTGGTATGGGGCTTATACATATCCATGAGATATTTCAGAGAGCGCTATCCCATGGCTATGAGCAGGAGGGACCTGGTCACGGGAGGAATCCTTGCAGGCTGCGTCCTTAATATCAAGTTTAGCTCACTTGGTTTTTATTTTGCCTGGATGCTGATGGTACTCATCGCAGATCTTGTAAGGGGGAAAGAGAGCCTTGGCGCAAAGCTCCTTGTCTGTATCAGACATGGACTATTGTTTCTCCTTGGCATGCTCATAGCTACCATTCCATGGATCATCTATTTTGCCATAAACGGCGCTGTCATGGACTGGCTCTATGTATATTTTTATCTCAACATCTTTGTGTATAGCGAGAAGCTCCCCATAGCTGAGCGTCTTATCAATATGCTCAAGGTACTGTATTTCCACAGCCTGGATAATCCGGGGAGCGGCCTTACTGCAATAGCAGGAGGAGCGGCCTTCCTCCTCTTTAAGGGGCGAGTGATCGAGAAGGTAAATGTTCTCATGCAGGCCATCTTTTTGGTACTGGTGATATATATAGGCGGAGTGAAGCTCCCCTATTATTATCTTCCTGTGTGCACATTTACAGTCCTTGCTGCGCTGGCAGTGGGAAGAGCATATACTGCAATAGTCGGAACAGTCGCAAGAGGTATACCGATGGGGATTAGCAGCATCAGCCGCTTTTGCCTGCCTCTTTTTGCGATGATCGCATCAGCGATCATATCTACATCCATGTCCATGAATATATCTTTTATGAAATATCATAAGGATGACCTCTGGATGTATCATTTTGCCAGGATCATAGAAGAGTCCGGGATAGAGGATCCCACACTGCTTAATGTACAATGCTTTGATGCGGGCCTCTATACTACAACAGGTATAGTGCCTACATGCAGATTCTTTCAGACTCAGACCATCAACCTCACAGATGTGGAAGAGGTGCAGTGGGATTATATCAGGAATGGCAGGACCGACTTTGTGTTGTCCAGAAATGGCGATCCTGAGCATATCTATGAGCAGTATGAGCTCATTGCGTCTGAAGATCTGGAGTGGGAAGGTGAAGTCAACACTTACCTTCTTTACTCAAAGAAGTAGTGTTTTAAGAAGTGGTATTGTTAGAACTTGTTTAGCTGCTATCAAATTAAAGAATGTTTTGGAATTGCCATATTTGGAGGAGAGGGTTTTGATCATTATACGTATCGCAGGCGGCCTGGGTAATCAGATGCAGGAATACGCCATGTACAGGAAGCTGCAGAAGCTGGGCAAAGAGGTAAAGCTGGACCTTGGCTGGTTTGACAAGTCAGTGCAGGAGAAGATGCTGGCGCCCAGAGACTGCGAATTATATTATTTTAAGAACGTGAAGATGGATCTGTGTACAGACGAAGAGAAGGCGAGATTCTTAAACAGATCCCTGGCTTCCAAGGTGATTGGCAAGCTGATCCCTGCCAGCTCAAGGATCTGGGAGGAGAGCAGCATATATCATCCTGAAGTTTTTGATTTTAAAGACAAGTATTTAAACGGCTTCTTTTTGTCCAACAAGTATTACGCGGATATACTTGATGAGCTGGCAGATGAGTTTGTATTTCCTGAGCATTCTGATCCTGAGGGGCAAAGGGCCAATGAAGAGCTGATGAGGGAGATGGAGTCTCGCCCCTCCTGCTCTGTACACCTAAGGCGCGGGGATTATCTCACTGAGCCCCAGAACTTTGCCCTCTTTGGCAATATTTCAACGGATGCCTATTACAAGGCTGCTATGGACTACGTGGCAGAAAAGGACCCTGATGTGCATTTCTACATCTTTTCCAATGATCCTGACTACTGCAAGGAGGTCTATAGCGACAAAGCGCGCTATACCATAGTGACCGGCAACAGCGGCAAGGATTCCCTCCTTGATATGCAGCTGATGACAAAGTGCAAATACAATATCTGTGCGAATTCCACCTTTTCCTTTTGGGGGGCAAGGCTTAATAGAAGAGCGGACAAGGTCATGATCAGGACCTTTAAGATGCGCAATAACCAGGAGGCGATCCCTGAAGAGCTCCATGACCTCTGGAAGGGCTGGATACTGATCGATGAAAATGGTAATCTGAGATAGCCTTCTTTAGCAGCATTACAGACCTATACGGGTGAAAATGAGCTGCTTAAGTCAATATGAATAAGGACGGTCGTAACCGATGAGTGATAACAGCCGCGTACGTAACACGGTCAAGAATATATTTTTTGGATATACGGGAACTCTGATCACAGCTCTCCTTGGCTTTGTGGCCAGGAAGGTCTTTGTCATGCGCCTGGACAAAATACTGCTGGGCGTAAACGGCTTCTATACAGAGATATTATCAGCCCTGTCCCTGACTGAGCTGGGCATAGGTACTGCCCTGAATTTCAGTCTCTATAAGCCTGTGGCAGAGGGTGATACAGAGACCATCAAGTCCTATATGCATCTCTACAAGAAGGCCTACAGGTGGATAGCGCTGGTGGTCATGGTGATAGGCCTCTCCCTTAGTCCCTTCCTGGGCGCTATCATCAAGAATGCCCATAACGTAGCTCCAAGGGACCTGGTGCTCTATTACCTGATATTCCTCTTTAATACATCCACTTCATATCTGGTATCCTACAAATACTCCCTGGTCAATGCGGAGCAAAAGACTTATATACAGACCAACATACTGACCATTACCAAGTTTGTAAGCGTCAGCTGCCAGATAGTGGTGCTCCTTGTCACTTCCAATTTCTACGCATATCTGCTTACAGATGCTGCGGTACAGCTGATCCAGAAGATATTCGTAAGCGTATATCTGAATAAGCGCTATCCCTATCTGGAGGAGCGTGATGTCAGACCGCTATCAGCTGCCCAGAAAAAAGAGGTAAAGGACAAGACAGTATCTCTGATGTGGCTCAAGATCGGTGATACTGCCCGTACCCAGACAGATGCTACTATCATTACCACTATCATAGATGTAGCGGTGACAGGCGTGGTATCCAACTTTAACATGGTGATAAATACGGTATCAAGCTTTGTAAATACTATTTTTAATGCGGCTTTGCCCGGCTTTGGCAACCTTATAGCCACAGAATCCAGAGACAAGCAGTACTCCATGTTTAAGGTATACAGGTTTACCGCGCAGTGGCTCTATGGCTTTTCGGCAGCGGGCTTTTACGTGCTCCTGGGGCCCCTTATCAGCCTGATGTTTGGTGAGAACTATATACTGCCTCAGTCCATCATCACACTGATCCTCATTGAGTATTATCTCAAGGGAGAGAGGACTGTGGTCAATAATTTCAAGACGGCAGCAGGACGTTTTGAACAGGATAAGATCCTGGCCCCTGTCCAGGGTATAGTGAACCTTGTGATCTCCATTGTCCTGGCCTTTAAGATAGGTCTGGCAGGTGTCTATATCGGCACAGTGGTCTCAGGGCTTATTGCTAATTTTGCAAGGCCCTATGTGATCTACAAGGGCTGCTTTGACAAGGATGTAAAGCTCTTTTTTGCGGACTCTGTTAAATATCATGCAGTGATGCTGGGCAGCTTGGGAGTGTGCATCTTTTTGGCAAAGTATACACTTCCCGAAGTGACAATAATCTATTTCCTGCTCACCGCTGTGATGATCACGGTTATTTATAATGTGATTTTTGTGGCTTTCTTTGGGCGGACCGATGAGATGAAATACATGCTGGGAATAGTGAAGAAGAGACTGCCGGGGAGAAGATGAGGAATCATGAAGATTTATGAAAGAATATTGACTTTATGAAGAATTATGAAAGATTATGAAAGATATCTTGAATTATGAAAGATTATGAAAGTATAAGAAAAGAGGTTGCAGAGTGAAGAAGTTAAACGGAACAGTCATTGTAACATACAGGTGTAATGCAAGATGCAATATGTGCAACAGGTACAAGGCACCTTCAAGACCCGATGAGGAGATCTCAATAGAGACTATAAGGAAGCTCCCGCCCATGTATTTTACCAATATCACAGGTGGCGAGCCTTTTATTAGAGAGGATATCAAGGATATCGTAAGGGAGCTGGACAAGATCAGTGACAGGATAGTGATCTCTACCAACGGCTTTTTTACTGACAGGATCATAAATCTGTGCAAGGAGTTCCCAAATGTGGGTATCAGGATCTCCATAGAAGGCCTGGAGCAGACCAATAATGAGATCAGAGGCTTACCGGACGGCTTTAACAGAGGCTATACTACGCTAAAGAAGCTAAAGGAAATGGGCATGAAGGATGTGGGCTTTGGCATGACTGTCCAGGACAGAAATGCTGCAGACCTATTGCCTCTTTATAAGCTCTCTGATGAGCTTGATATGGAATTTGCCACTGCTTCTCTTCACAACAGCTTCTATTTCGTAGAGGCCAAGAATATCATCAAGGACAGGCCTATGGTGGCTGAGAACTTTGAGAAGCTGATCAATGAGCTCCTTAATTCGAATAGTCCCAAGAAGTGGTTCAGAGCATATTTTAACCACGGCCTGATCAACTATATATACGGTCAGAAGCGTCTGCTGCCCTGCGACATGAGCTTTGATACCTTCTTTATCGATCCCTACGGAGATGTGATGCCCTGCAACGGCACCAAGGACAAAGAGGTCATGGGCAATCTCAATGAGCAGACCTGGGATGAGCTCTGGAACAGCGATGCTGCTGAGAGAGTGAGAAATACAGTAAGACACTGCGACAGAGACTGCTGGATGATAGGCTCCGTATCCCCTGCTATGCACAAGTACATATGGAAGCCCGCCTGGTGGGTATTCGTCCACAAGTTCCTGAGATTCTACAAGAAGCAGAAGTACAGCATGTATGAGCTGCAGATCGTAAGAGATTTAAGGGACGGCAAGGTCAGCAAGGAGGACCTGGACAAGTGCTCCACCTGCGATATGAGCGCCTGCGTCAACAACGGACTGTCGGAGCTGTCCAAAGAACAGCTAAAGGACAGGACCGGCGAAGAGATAGTGGCCGAGGATATAGCAAGGCAGAGTGAGAAATAAATTAACAAAATAAATATAAGATAAAAAGAGGCAGAGCCTAGATGGCTGATCATCTATGCTCTGCCTTTTTTGTAATCATATATGCATATGTCTTCTGCGCAGCTCCTGTGCGCCTTCTGATCTGCCTGTTTCTTCCAGACGCTTGCAGTATAGATCCAGGGCTCCTCTTACATGGAAGGGGCCGCCTTCTGACATTACAGTCCACATGGGATCAACGGTATAAGGGCTGGATAGCATGGCATCATCGTGCCAGTCCAGGATGATCTTGGCACCCCTTGCGCATATCTCAGGATACTGATCTGCCAGGTTGTGCTGTTCATGAACGTCCTCTTTGATATTAAAGAGCATCTCTTTGTCAAAGAGATGGAAGCCGTCATGATAGGTCCTGATATAGAGCCAGTCGCCAAAGCGGGCTGATCTCTGGCATACATGTGCCATCTGGGATATGACAAGACTCTCCCTACCCTGATCTGTGCCATTTATAAGAGTATCTGCAAAGCTCTGTCCGTCCCACCTTGATCCTTTATCTACGCCCAGGAGATCACTCATGGTGGGGAGGAGGTCCAGGCTGTAATGAAGTCCATGATCTGTATGACCCTTTAATGCGCCGGGCCATTTGATGATAAAGGGTATATGGCAGCAGGCGTGGTCTGCAGTTGCGTGCTCTGCATAGATAGCCAGCTCGCCGAAATTCTCACCATGGTCAGAGGTGATGATGACGGCCATATCATCATAGATGCCCAGGGTGCGCAGCTTGTCTAATATCTCTCCCACAATCTTGTCGGTATATGCTACGCCGCAGTCATAACCGTCAAATACTCTGATCAGGTCCTGTCTGCATGAGATCTTACCCGGATTGCGGGGGAGATCGGGATTTTCATTATCATCAAACATGTTCAGTTCGCTGGCGCTGTGAGGTCCCACCGCATGGATATGGGACTCAAGTGTCTCGTCATCTATCCAAGTACCCGCCAGGCCGTCTCCCTCAAAGGGATTGCCAAAGTCCATGGGAGCCCTGTAAGGAGTGTGAGGATCCCAGAGGTGCACATGGAGGTACCAGTCGTCCCTCTGAGTGCCATTGTCATCCAGCCATTTAAGTACGTAAGGGAGCACAGCTTCGCCTGATTCTACGCCTCTGTGTCCTTCATTAAAGGTCTCGTTAAAGCCTGCGGAAAACCACCAGGATGAATGTCTCTCCGGGAAGGTGCTGACAGATGCAGTATACATGCCTGCCCGTCTGAAAATATTATTGAAATTATCCATGTCATAGCTATCGCAAAAACTCCTGCCCGGGCCCTCCAGACGCCTGTCTCCCGCTGTACCGCCATGGCCTACAGCACCGTTCTTGATGCCGAACATACCGCTGATAAGGCTGGCTCTTGATGGAAGACAGGGAGCGTCCGAACAATAATAATTATCAAAGATCACGCCTTCTCTTGCTACCATGTCCATATTGGGCGTGGTATTCCTAAGGTATCCAAAGCAGCCCATATGGTCAGGCCGCAGCGTATCAATGTCTACAAACAGCAATTTCACAGTGTTCACCTCCCGGGATATACATACAAATATGTTTAGCATTGTGAGAGTTTCGAAGAAACGGAACAATCCGTTAGTCATAAGGTGTCAAAAGGAACTTTTGACACCTACCTCATAATATTACTACGAATCATCTGCCTTGGGTGATATCCTGCAATTATCGTATTGATAAGAAATACCTGGTCAAACTGGCTGATGTATGGCCTCCTCGCGTTAGCTTCCAAAGTCCTGTGGTCAGGACCATGGAAGCTGTCGGCCCCGCAGGTGGAAGAATAAGCGAAATTATGGTAATATATCATGGATTATGTGCAGAGAGCAGGCTCTATAGAGCTACACTAAAGAGCATATATCATAGATCAGGGAAGGCAGCTAAGGTGAATGCATGGACAGAGTTGGGGTTGTTGTACTTAATTACAAGGCTTTTAAAGATACAATAGTGTGTGTTGACAGCCTGCTCCTTCAACGAGGGGTGGAGATACACGTAGTAATAGTAGATAACGCTTCGGGTAATGAATCCGTCAAAGTCTTGAAAGACAGATATGACAAGAATCTAAGGGTCGAGATAATAGAAAGTAATGAGAATCTTGGATTTGCCAGGGGCAATAATCTTGGTATCGCAAGGCTCAGGTCTTTGGGTTACGATTTTGTATTTCTGGCAAATTCGGACCTTGTCTTTTCCGGCGATGATATCCTGTATGACATGGTCAGGGAATATAGCAGCTGCAGGGCAGCTGCAGGCCTTATCGATCCGGTTGTGATCAATCCTGATAATAGTCCGGCCCTTTTTGTATATTTTAAAAAGAAGCTTATGCGACTCAGGATGATCAGGACTTTTATAGAAGGCTATTTTAAGAATAGAGCCAGATCCAACTTGTCACCCACTGATATATTAAGCGATGAAGACATGATACGCTCGTATGACATTGATCAGATAAGGGATAATCTATACCTGGGAAAGAAGGAAGGGAAGCCGGGACATCTTGTTCATGAGGATCACTTTAAGATCATAGGCTGTGCGTATATGTATACCCCTGACTTTTTTAAGCATTATGATCTGATGTATCCGGAAACCTTCCTTTATGGAGAAGAATATTGCACAGCTCTGTTTTTGGCAGCTGCCGGACTATCTACCATGGAGGTAAACACTGCTGCAATAGTACATCTTGGCGGGCGCTCAACGTCTCCCGGGATCAAGAAATCCAAGATGATAAGAGACAGGTACAAGAAGGCTGTATATGGCCTGATAGCAACGCCTCCGGGAAGGATCGTCAGTAAATACGGAAGAGTAAACAAGGCATGAGATAAGAAAGATAGAGATAAAGAGATGATAGGTAAACTAAATTATATTATTACTGGAAAAGAAAAAAGAGCGCTGGTCTGGATCGCCTTTATGATCATAGTGGCCAGCGTATTGGAGCTATTGGGCGTTACTCTTTTTATGCCTTTTATAGATGTGATGCTGGATACCTCCAAGATCCACAGTAATCAATATCTGGATCTGATATATAGGTGGGGAGGCTTTACAGGAGAGAGAACCTTCCTTACAGCAATAGCTGTAGCTATTATGGTGGTATATATTGTCAAAAACACATTTATGCTTATAGAGAATGACATTATATACAGATATGCTTATAAGATGCAGAAGAGGATCTCTGTAAGGCTCCTGACAACATATATCCATGAGCCCTATACATTTCATCTCAACACCAATATCGCTGTCCTTCAGAGAAGCCTTCAGGAGGATACAGATCTCTTTATAAAGGGTATCATCCATATTCTTCAGCTGATTGCTGAGCTTGTTATATCCCTTGTGATGATCATATATCTCTTTAAGGTCAGCCAGTCTATAACTGTCATTCTGGGTATTATCCTGGTATTACTCCTGGTGGTATTCAGAAAGATCGCTCACAGCGCCAGCATTACCAATGGCAAGAAAGGACAGAAATACAAGGGCATCCTCTATCAGACTATGAACCAGGCTCTGAGTGGTATCAAGGAAGTCAAGGTATTGGGCAGGGAGAGATTCTTCATAGGACAGTATGAAGGAGTGTTTGGCGGATATACTGATGTACTGAGAAAACAGAGACTGACGGGCATTGCTCCAAAGTATCTGGTTGAAGCAGCTTGTATGACAGGAATGCTGGCCGGAGTTATAGTCAAGATCAACTTTGGTCAAAAGGACCTTACTGCCTTTGTGGGACAGCTTGCTGTATTTGCAGTTGCAGCGCTGAGACTCCTGCCTTCAGTGGGAAGGATCAATGAGCATTATACTAATATCATGTATTCATCAGCTTCCTTTGATCTCATATATAATGATCTGAAATCCATTGAAGATTATGAGGAAAGTAAGGAAGAAGCTGTATGCGACGAGTCCTGGAGACTGAAGGACCAGATAGAGATCAGACATATATCCTATCATTATCCGGATTCTGAAGAGAATGTGATAAACGATGCATCTTTGGTGATTCCCAAGGGTCATACTGTAGCCTTTATCGGAGGCTCGGGATCAGGTAAGACCACAATGGCTGATATCATCCTGGGACTGTTAAAACCCCAGATAGGTCATATCTACGCAGATGATATGGATATAGAGAGCAATATGAAAACCTGGCAGCACAATATGGGCTATATCCCTCAGGTCATATATCTATCTGATGATAGTATCAGAAATAATATTGCCTTTGGTATCAGACCTGAAGCCATTGATGAGGATGCACTTAATAAGGCAGTAGATGACGCCCAGCTTAGAGAATTTGTGGATACACTTCCCGATGGTCTTGATACCATGGTGGGAGACAGAGGTGTAAGACTATCCGGCGGTCAGAGGCAGCGTATAGGCATAGCCAGAGCACTTTATCATAACCCGGAAGTGCTGATCCTGGATGAGGCGACATCTGCCCTTGATAATGAGACAGAGACTGCGGTAATGAAATCCATAGACTCCCTGAAGGGGCTTAAGACTATGATCATCATTGCTCACAGGCTGACCACTATCCGCAATGCGGATAAGATCTATGAGATAGAAAATGGCAAGGCTGTGGAGAGGTCTCACAAAGAAGTATTTAAGGAGCTGTAAGTAATACTTATGAAAAGAGTGGGGTACGTTGATACATTCAGGGGAATAGGCATTATATTGATGATCATAGGGCATGTTGGATTCTGGGGGACCTTCAGCTATTTCTTTCATGCCTTTCATATGCCTATGTTTTTCTTTGTGACAGGCTACTTTTGGAAAAAAGAAGAGATATCATCTTTTATCAGTAAAAGGATCCGAACACTTCTTCTTCCGTATTTCGTATGGACTCTTTTTCATTTCTTTATCTGGCTATTCGTGAGGTCTGCAACGGATATCTCTGTTTCAGAAGCACTCTTTCACATATTCCTGGTCAATACTACCAAGGTTCCGCTAACAGGGATATGGTTTCTGACAGCGCTGTTTATAGCTTCCCTTATATATGCGATGGTCTGCGCGTCTACAGATAATGTATATGTACAGACTGTCATTATCGCTATCATAGCTCTGACAGGCAACCTGCTGCCTCTGCTATTGCCCTTCAGGCTTCCATGGGCTATGGATGCCGGTATGGTTGGTGCAGGTTTTATCCATGGCGGAGCTATCCTTAGAGATCACAAAGTCCGGGGCAGGGACCTGCTGGATATCAGGATGATATACATCATACCAGCCGCCATTATCGTTACACTGCTTATATTTGTTAACAGTGAAGTGAATATGAGAACAGGTGAATATGGCATCATACCGCTCTTTTGGATCAATGCCTTTGCATCAATTGTGGTTCTATGGAATATCTGCAAGGCCTGGAATGGCCGTGAGCTCAAGGGAGTAGTAGGCGCAGCAGATGAAGAGGTGAGGTTTATAGGCCGCAATTCCATATGCTACCTGTGCTTTAACCTGAGTCTGCTGACACTGTTTCAGTATCTATTATCAGGCCTTCATATGATCAGTCACATTAAGAAGCTGATCATATTTGCAGCCATCCTGATCAGTATTCATTTGATAACTATAGTCTTGAGCGGCAGGTTAAAGTGCCTTATAGGCAAGAAATAAATGGTGTATTTAGATGGCCTTTAGTTCGGATTGGCAAAGTCGTGATCCATGGAAGTGAGTATAAGATATGACAGTAAGTATCCCATCAATTATCAAAAACAGAATAAAAAAGCTGCTCTCAGATGTCTCATATATCCTGCATGAGGGGGATATGAGCAGGCAGATACATGTAGCAGATATTGATGAGACCATCCGCATCCTTCAGGATACGGATAAGAGCCTGGTCAGATTCGGAGACGGAGAGATGCTCATGATCTCCGGGAGGAAGATAGGCTTTCAAAGCTATGATGAGAAGCTGTCGGGTGAACTTGCCGGGATCATCACCTCCAGGGATGAGGGACTGATCGTGGCTCTTCCGGATATATTTAACGGACTTGATAAGTATGTTCCTTCAACTGCTGCGTTTTGGAAGGAACATTTGTTCTTTTACAGAAAGAAATATCTGCAGTATTGCAGCTCTGACTACAGATATGGATCAGCCTTTTTCTCCAGATGCTATATGTCTATGAAGGATAAGAGCAGATCCGGTGAATACTTCAGGGAGATAAGAAAAATATGGCAGGGCAAAAGGATAGTGGTGGTAGAGGGTGCAATGACTCATAACGGAGTAGGCAATGACCTCTTTGATGAATGTGAGAGCGTAGAGAGGATCATATGTCCATCTTCTGATGCATACGCCAGGATGGATGAGATCGTAGAGCTTTGCGAGCAACATGACAAGGACAAGATCTTTTTGGTATCTCTGGGACCGGCTGCCAAATCTCTGGTAAAGAGATTGTATGATAGCGGCTTTAGGGCTCTGGATATAGGACAGCTGGATACGGAATATGACTGGTTCAGGGAGGGCGGCAGTCAGAAACATCCCCTGGCCAAGCACAAGCTGATCAGCAGGCAGGACAACGCAGCTGCGGGTTATGATGCATATCTGGCTCAGATCATGGCCGTGGTAGAATAAAGCGGTATTTGAATGGAAATTAGTGTATAATATGACGCAGGGTCAAAATTCATGATATAGATGCGGAGCATGGGATTTGAAAATACTGATTGTTAATAAGTTTCTCTATCCAAATGGCGGATCGGAAACATATATATTTAAGATAGGTCAGGCCTTGTCAGCTATGGGACATGAAGTCCAGTATTTTGGCATGGCACATGAAGGTAATATAGTAGGCAACAATGCCGGTATTTACACTGAAGATATGTCATTTACAGGACGGGGTTCTAAGCTAAAGAAACTGACATATCCTTTTAAGATCATATATTCCTTTGACGCTCGAAGGAAGATTCTAAGGCTCCTTGAAGACATGAAGCCTGATGTGGTGCATCTTAACAATATCAATTTCCAGCTGACTCCCTCTATCATAGATGAGATCAGAGCATGGGAGAAGGATAGCGGCCGCAGGGTCAGGATAGTATCTACAGCTCATGATAGTATGTGGGTATGTCCGGGACATCTGATGAAGGTGCCTTCCACAGGTGAATTGTGCCAGAGGTGCATAGACGGCAAGGTCATGAACTGCACCAAATACCGCTGTATACATGATTCGCGGCTGCAGAGCTTTCTGGCTTCACTTGAGGCTATTCTGTACAGAAAAAAGGGGACCTACAGACAGGTGGACAAGGTCATATGTCCCAGCGCATTTATGAATGATGTCCTGTCCCATAATCCTGATCTTAAGGGCAGATGTGTGACCTTGCATAATTTTATAGATGAGAGCGGAGCTGATACCGGTACTGACATGCTGGATGACAAAGTATCGGTCATACTGCAAAGGAAAAGCCCATATGTACTGTTCTTTGGCAGATACAGCTGGGAAAAGGGCATAGGGACTCTGGTAAGTGTATGCAGGTCTCTGCCTGAGATAGACTTTGTATTTGCTGGAAATGGTGATCTGGAGGATGAGGTTAACAGCTGCAGTAATATCACTAATGTGGGCTTCCAGGGAGCAGTTTCCCTTACAGAGCTGATAAAGGGAGCGCTGTTTACGGTATTTCCTTCGGAGGTATATGAGAACTGTCCATTCTCTGTGATGGAGTCCCAGCTTGCGGGGACTCCGGTTCTGGCGTCCAGGCTTGGGGGCATTCCGGAGCTTATAGACGAGGGCGTGACCGGAGAACTCTTTACAGCATCAGACCCGGATGAACTTACAGATAAGATATATAGATTATGGAATAATGAAGCTCTGGTGAAGACCTATAGTGATAACTGCCTGGCCATAGGCCGTGGAGAGGGCAGGCTAAAGGTCTATAGCCTTGGAGAATACTGCCGTAGGCTGATTGATATATACAGTGAATAAAGCTGATGAAAATATTATTTGTTGCACCAAGATACCATACAAATCAAATATGTATCGTGGAAGGACTGATAAAGGCCGGACATAAGGTGACCTTCTGGTCTCAGTATGTGGGACTTATTGAAGAGCACAGAGGCGTGGAACCCGCTCTTATGAAGAAAAGCCTGATCACTTCTATTGGCTCATATATACGACATAAGACACTTTCTGGAGGAGCAGCGGAATCCGAGGACCTCAAGAAGTTCATCCCCTCTCCTGTGTGGGTATACAATAGCCTCAAAGCCATGAAGCCCGACCTTGTCATAACCAGGGAGAGGAGCAGGGTATCCAGAGTGATATCCATCTGCTGCAGGCTGGCAGGTATAGAGCATACTGTATTGTATGTGCAGGAGCCCTATTATCATAGTCCGTCACACCCGGGGCTCAGGGAGCGCATCAAGGAAAAGATCCTGCCAGGTGTAATATATACTCCTGTTAAATATGATCCTTCATCTGATGAGCGGACTTATCACGATGAGCATAGCTATCATCTGCCGCTTGTATATGAAGCGGGGCCTCGCGAGGAAGCAGTTCATAAGGACTATATGCCGGGCGGAGTATTAAGACTGCTTGATATAGGTAAGTATAGAGATTATAAGCATCATATCGGTGCGATCAAGGCTATGGTTGCCCTTGATAGGGACTGCCCTGTCCATCTGACGATAATCGGTCAGTGTGAGAGCGAAGATGAGAAGGCACATAAAAAGATGCTCCTTAGCAGGATCAGGGAGTATGACATTGAAGATAAGGTAAGCCTGTATGACAATATCCCTTATTCTGAGATGAATGATCTCTATCAGAAATATGACATGCTGCTCTTGCCAAGCAAGGCAGAATCAGCAGGAATGGTGATTCTGGAGGCAATGGGAAATGGTCTGGGCGTTATATGCACCAGGACCTGTGGCCTGGCATACTGCGTAGAGGAAGCAGGAGCAGGCGCCAGCTATGATTATGACGATTATGAGTCTCTGGCTGCTATTATAGGGAGCTTTTGTGCTGATCCTGATCGTGTAAGGAACTGTGCTGAGAAAGCTTATGACTATATCAGGGACAATAATGATTTTGAAGCATATTACAGTTCACTAAAGGAACTGATGAAAAGGGAATACGGATATAATATCTAATGGAGACCAACTATGGCTGTTCCACAGAACAATAAAAAACATAAGCATATAGCCATGATCGGCCAAAAGCATGTCCCGTCCAGGGAGGGCGGAGTAGAGGTAGTAGTCTGGGAATTGGCTACCAGGCTCAAAGCCAGGGGCTATGAGGTTGATTGCTATAACAGAGGCGGATACCATCTGTCATCTGAGGATTTTGATCATTATAAGGGCAAGAAGGGCAATTATAAGGAAGGCATCAGGATACTTATGATCCCTACTGTCAAGGATGGCAAGTTCAACGCAGTTGTCTATTCTTTTTTTGCTACTATCCGAGCAGTGTTTGGACATTATGACTGCATTCATTTCCATGCGGAGGGGCCGTGTCTCATGATATGGCTGCCCAAGCTCCTTGGGATTCACACTGTGGCTACTATACACGGTCTGGACTGGCAGAGAGCCAAATGGGGCGGCTTTGCCAGCAGTATGATAAAGACCGGAGAGAAGTTTGCAGCAAAGTATGCTGATGAAGTGATAGTGCTGTCCGGAAATGTCAGGGACTATTTTAAGAAAACCTATAACAGAGATACTCTCTATATATCCAATGCTGTCAGCCGGCCTCAGAAAAAGAAGCCTTCTCTTATCAGTGAAAAGTATGGACTAAAGGGTGATGACTATATCATGACTCTGAGCCGTATCGTACCTGAGAAGGGAATCCATTATCTGATCGAGGCTTTTAAGCAGACAGATACAGACAAAAAACTGGTGATATGCGGCGGTTCCGGTAATTCCATGAAATATCTTGAATCCATCGAACGCATGGCTGCTGAAGATGACAGGATTATCATGACAGGCTTTATAGAAGGGGAGATTCTGGAAGAACTCTTGTCAAATGCATATCTCTTTGCTCTTCCCAGTGATGTGGAAGGTATGTCTATCAGCCTCCTGGAAGCTATGAGCTATGGCAATTGCTGCCTGGTAAGTGATATAGATGAGAATATTGAAGTGACTGAGGATAAGGCACCTGTCTTTGCTCATTCTGATGTGGATGATCTAAAGGATGTGCTATCACGCCTTATTCAGGATCCGTCCCTGGTGCAGCAATACAAGGACGAGGCGGCAGACTTTATATGTGAGAAATATAACTGGGACAGGGTTGTGGATCAGACTGCCAGCTTATACTAGATAAAAGGAGCAGCTAATAGTGAAGGAAAACAGGCTGAAAGACAAATTGCATAATGTGAGCATACCATTGACCAGCCTGCTCTTTTATCTTTATTTCTGTTCATTGATGGCAGTAAAAGGACTGGGCGTTTTGGATAACAGCAATATATACAGGCTGGCATTCTTTGGCGGATGGCTCCTCATTGCAGCAAAGCTCCTTTTGGAAGAGCATTCCCTGATGGAGATGATATACATAGCTGTGCTCCTCATAGCAGGACTTATCAGTTGGAGAGTGGCGGGCAATCAGGGTACTATCATGACTATGATGATGATAGTAGCTGTGAAAAATATGGATATGAAGAAGGTCTTTAGGGCAGCTGCAGTAACATGGTCATTGACCTTTGCCATCCAGATAGTCACGCAGCTACTCTGGCTGCGTCCCAGGGACTTTGTTATCCATGCCAAACTGGGCCTTGGGTATGTTATCAGATGGGGACTGGGCTATGCACACCCCAATGTATTGCAGATCATGTATATGATAATAGTGATATGTATCATCATGGCTGTAAATCCCACTCGCAAGGCTCTGCCAAAGTATCTGTTAATCGCCAGCTTTGGCGCACTTTTTGTATTTATCTATTCTGTCAGTATCACCGGCATACTTTTTCATATAGCATTTGTGATACTGGCCCTTTATTTTAGATACAGATCCGGGGGTGAGCGGGAGCTCTTACTCGTAGAAAAGATCATCTTGTATCTCCTTACTCCTTCAGCTGTTGTGGTCAGCGTGGCCGGTCCCCTTCTGTTAAAGGGAAGAGCTTTTGAGCTATTTGATAAACTCCTTACCACCAGGATGACTCTCTCCAGATATTTCCTTACTGGTTACAGACAGACTCCCTTTGGTCAGGATTTTTCATATTTGTATCACAGTCTGAACCTGGACTGCTCGTATGTTAATCTCCTTATGAAAGGCGGGATCATCCCCTTTGCCATTGTAGTGATCATATATTTACTGGCCTTTGATCATATGATGAAAGCGTATCAGTCAGGGGATGATGAGAGGGCCTGGGTCAAGCTGGCAGCTTTTCTGGCCATTGTATTTGCAGGCATGGCTGAACCCTTTCTATTTAATAATTCATTTAAGAATATGTCCCTCCTATTAGTGGGAGAAGCTATGTATCAGATGATGGGAGAGAGAAGTTCTGATATCTTATGGAAGGGCAGGAAGATAGAAGTCAGACTGCCATACATATCTCCCTGTGGATATCTTGGCAGTTGTCGCAATTTCCTGATAAGTTATGGCAAAGCTGTGATGATAGCAGCTGTATGCGCAGGGATATGTGGCGGGGCAATATATGCCGGGACTGCGAATATGCCTGACAAGATATATGCAAGGCAGTGGATGTGCAGTGCTGAAGACCACGAGAGTCTCTTCTTTGATGAGGAAGAGATAGAACAGCTGAGGCTGGATGATAAGGTATGGGTCCTTAATTATATGGACGAAGAGGATCCCATGCAGGAGTTTGACGGTCAGATAATAAGGATAGAGTATTATAGAGGGATCCTTGCATCCATGGTGCTGATATCCATGGCTGCCGCTATAGTGATCACTATGGTCTGTTCTCTGTGCATATCAAAGCCAAGAGGAAGATGACGGATATAGGAATATATAAAATAATCAAGATAACCCACCACCTTTAGGTGGTGGGAATATCTTGATTACGGGTGCGGGGTTATAAGCCCGTACCCGTAGAACTGCGTCAGCAGTGATTTTATAACGAGCAAAAAGCGAAGCGTTTGCGAGATTAACTGAAGCGGAGATTACGCATTGATAAATACATTTACCAGCAGAATATTAGGCCTAAATATATCAGTTTCCAATATAGATGAAGCGGTTACCCTTATCACAGATAAGGTCCGGGAACTAAAAGGACAGACTGTGGTACTGATCACGGCTGATCTTGTGATGTCTGCATTACATGATAGCAAAGTGGCAGCTTTTCTAAATGATGCTGCGCTGCTTTTGCCCGTGGATGAACCCATTGCCTGGATACAGAGACTGAGAGGATTTACCATATCAGAATCTGTAAGAGAGAAGACATTGATACGCAGGGTTACACACGACCTTCAGGAACAGGGCCTTGAAGGCACAGTAGAATTTGTGGAATATGCGAAGGCGGATGCTATAAAAGGCGCCTCTGATAAGGTGAGGATAGTGACAGGTCCTCCCCGCAGCATATCGGGCAAGGTGAGCTTTTTGGCTGCGTGCCTTAAGGATTCTGCCAAGGGACGCGATAGGGCAGCAGGGGATAAAAAGGACATGCTGATCTATGCCCACTATTATTATCCTGATGTGGCATCCACCGGTCAGATCCTCACTGAGCTGGCAGAAGGACTTAATGAATCCCTGCATATCACAGTGATATGCACCGTGCCCAGCTATACAGGCAAGATAGACAAGCGCTACAAGAAGCATCTGTATTATTATGAGAATATAAACGGCGTCGATGTACTCAGGATAAGGGTACCTGAATTCAGAAAGAACTACTCAGCCAGCAGGCTGGTCAATATCATGGCATACTTTATATATGCTGTTGCTGCTACTACGAGAACAGGACATCAGGACTATATCTATACCATATCGCAGCCTCCTATACTTGGAGGACTCCTGGGAGTAATAGGCAAGTACCTGAAGAAGGCCAGGCTCATATATAACATCCAGGACTTTAATCCCGAGCAGGTGATGGCAGTATCCTTTTCCAAAAATCCTGCTGTCCTTAAGCTAATGATGGCTATGGATAAATTCAGCTGCAAAAGGGCTGATAAGATCATAGTAGTGGGAAGGGATATGATAGATACTCTTAAGAAGAGATTCCCTGTAAATACGCCGCCCTATGTCCATATCAACAACTGGATAAATGAAAACGAGATCGTACCTCTTGCGCCTGATCATGAGAAGGTGATGGCCTTTAAGAAGAAGTATGGGATTGATGGCAAGTATGTGATCATGTATTCCGGCAATATAGGACTATACTATGACCTGCTGGAGATACAAAAGATCATCAGAGAGTATGACAATGTTCATGACGTAGTCTTTGCTTTTGTGGGGCAGGGAAGCGTCCTGGAACAGATGCAGGCATATTCAAAGAAAGAGGATCAGCATAATATAGTATATATCCCTTATCAGAATAAGGAAGACCTGGTATACAGCCTCAATGCCGGAGATGTACATTTCGTAGTAAATGCCAAGGGCATCAAGGGTGTGTCTGTACCCAGTAAGCTATATGGCGTCATGGCAGCAGGCAAGCCGGTCCTGGGTATTTTGGAAGAGGGCTCTGAAGCCAGGCTGATCGTGGAAGAGTCAGGCTGCGGCAAGGTAGTAGAGCCGGGAGATTATCAGGCTATCAGGCAGCTCATAGGATATTATACAGAGCATAGGTCAGATCCCAAAGTTGCCGCTATGGGAGAGAGGGGCAGACAATACCTTGATAAGAACCTGACCAGGAATATTTCTATAGGCAAATATGCAAGTGAGATCCTGTCACTCTAAGCATTAACGACATTTACTCAGACTTTACTAATAATAAGAAAGATAATAACAATATGTCATTATTTCTTTTTGCCAAACAAATAGTGGATCTGCTGTATATGCAGAAATGGCTTGATATTGTCATGGTCCTCATGGTGCTGGTAATGCTACTGTACCAGTACAGACTCACAAGACCTGATATCAGGAACATGATCACCACAGCTGATTACGTGGTCATAGCACTTATAGCACTCCTATCCTTTGCATTTATCAAGGATGTAAGCGAGTGGCTGATATATATCAAGGTCATGTCAGGTATCCTCATGTATTTCATGGGCAGGCTCTATTATGAGAGGATACAGGAGTCTTGGGGAGTCCTGGCTTCGGCAGCATATATCATTGTATATGTTAATCTTATCCACAGGATATTTGCCTTTGGAGGCAGACTCCTTACTGTAACATATGCAGATGGGGACCTTTACTCCAATGATACCGAGATGGCATATGCTATGGTCCTGGCATTTATATTTATAGGGATGTTTGCCAGAAGGTCAGTGATAAAGCTCATAACCATGGCTCTTGCAATACCTTATATGGTATTCTTCTCAGATGCAGGTATACAGATGATACTGCTGGCTGCTCTGGCAGGAGTGATGCTGATGTATATCCTGGAAGTGGCTCTGTACAAGAAAAAGACTGCTATGCTGGGACTGGCAGCAATATTTGCAATCCTGATCATAGTCGTAGCGGTGATATACCTGCCTGTTGTAATACCTGAGACTCATGGTGTATGGAAGCTCTTTGATAATCGTATACTGTCTTCTGCGCAGATGGATTACAGATACGCAGACTGGCAGGAGGTATTTGCCAAAAGGCGCCCTACAGGCATATTTGAGAAGCTGTTAGGCCTGGATCTTCATACCAGGCCGGCGCTTCAAAGCTTGTATCTAAAGATATATTATTCAATTGGTATAGTGGGATTTGTACTTATAGTCCTTTTGATAGTGAGAACCTTTATTGCAGCCTATCGAGGAGAGGACAGGAAGAGCTTCTATGTCACAGTAATGACTGCTATTCTCATGCTGGGAAGCGGCGTAACGGTGAATTCAATGGAGATACTGCAGATGAGCTGGTTTATGATGCTCTTTACCGGAATGGTCATCTCTGCAGAGAATGCTATGATGCAGGAATCTGATTAGTGGGAGAGGAAAACAAATGGGAATAGTATCAGTGTGGCTGCTGGCTGTAGGCCTGGCTCTTATATTTCATAGAAAAGTAGAAGATCTGGCTCTTGCAGGAGTGGCCGGGGTGAGTGTACTACTGCTGTTATTTGGACTTATAGGTCAGCTTCAGCTTGGAGTGTATTGCACTATAGCTATTTCACTGGGCTGCGCCATATATATTATCTTTTCATTTGTCCGACGTGCTTCCGAAACTTTTGAGATCGTTTTTTCTGCAGGGAGCCTTATCATAGCCTTTGCGCTCGTATTTTTTGTGTTCAATTCTATGGGCAGAGCATTTGAATATTCTGATGATTTTGCTCATTGGGGAAGCTATCTTAAGGATCTGTATTATACAGGTACGCTGATGGGCAAATCCAGTAATATCCATGTAATGCACCCTCAGGGACTGCTTGTATGGGATTATTATCTATTAAAGACATGGATGGGATATACCGAGAGCTTTCCTCTTGCATTTCATGCCATGGTCAATCTGATCGCTTTGTTACCCCTTCTCAGATATGCAAATGGAAGACTTAAAATTGTCAAAAGCCTGAGCCTTAGCGTGTTCATTATTCTGACTCCTCTGGCGGTCACAGCTAATTATGGCAGTCTTTATGCAGATGTTATCATGGCTCTTTGCCTGGCTATGTCATATATTTCCCTGGCAGATTATATGAGAAACAGGGATCTTATAAGTATACTGCAGATTATGAGCGCGCTGTATATCATTATATCCTCCAAGAGAGCAGGAATATTTATGGCTGCCTGCTTTATGATCACAGCAGGAATGGCTATCTATCATAATACTGTCAAGATCCGCACAGTATTGCTGATCTCGGCAGGCTGCATGGCGAGCAGCATACTATGGACAGGAATAGATGCCAAGAATATAGCGATGATCATAGGCGGGAGCGTGGCAGGATTACTGCTTGGCTATATCCTTCATAACAGCAGTAAGATAAGGCATAAAGAGGGGCTCGTCATAGCAGTTCTGATAGCAGGAATGATAGGCCTGTGGTTTGTATCGCGGATATATCTGACGACAACTGATTACAATAGACTTACGACTCTTAATTATTTCCGCTTTCTATTTGAAAAGAAGTATTTACTGGGGCTAGGGGTATTGCCTGCTCTACTTATATTTGCTTCCGGTCTGGTATTCTATTATTTCAAGAGGGCTGAGTCAGATGCTGATCTGGATAAAATACTGGTGGCATCGGGAGCGGTGATCTCTATACTTGTATATATCGCCGGCTATCTCTATCTGTATATTTCAGAGATAGCTCCTTCAAACGGTGAAGCAGGGCCATATCTACCGTCTTTTGACAGATATATGGCTCCTTGCTACTATGTATTGTTTTTATATGGGATATATCTTATCCTTGAAAAATATGCCGATAAGTATGACTGGTCAATATTTGTTCTGGCATTTGTTGCATGCCTTTTTGGCGGGAGAATGTTCGAGTATGTATATACCAGGCCGGTGGCTCAGGAATTCCACGGCTTTGAACATGCAGGAATAGTGCTTGATACAGATGATAAGGTCCTGTTTGTAAATGAAGAAGATGATGTAAACGGAATACCCTGGAATGATTGCTTCCAGTACTATATAGCCCCGTCGCTTGCTCGTGATATAGATTATATTCGCTTGCGTTACTATAGCGATAGCCCGGTAGCTGAAAACGGCTATATTACGGCACAGCAGCTGCAGGATATACTTGATAGCAAGAATTATACCTATGTTTACATACAAACATTGTCAGATGATTTCATCTCTGCTTATGATAGCTTGTTCCCCGGTATAGATAATGCTCAGAGCGGGGATGTGTATGAGATCAGGAAGGCGGCAGGCGGCGGAATAGAATGCGTGCTGCTAGATGGGAGTTTCATAGATGGATAAGAGGAGACTCCTGATAATAAATGAATATTTTGGCTATACTTCTACAGGAAGGATAGCTCTGGACATAGCCAGGGAATATGATGAGGATGGCTATGAAGTCAGGGTGGCCTATGGCAGAAAGCCTGAGATCCCGCCGGAAGCTGAGAAATACGCATATCTGATCAGCGGCAAGATAAATGTATATCTGCACGGTATCTATACCAGGCTGACAGATAAGCATGGTCTGGCTTCCAGGGCAGCTACCCGGAGATTTATAAAATGGGCAGAAGAGTTTAACCCTGGCCTCCTATGGCTTCATAATCTTCATGGCTATTATATCAACTATGAGATGCTCTTTGACTGGATCAAGTCCAGGCCGCAGATGAAGGTGAAGTGGACGCTGCATGATTGCTGGACATTTACAGGTCATTGTGCTCACTTCATATACATAGGATGTGATAAATGGAAGACGCAGTGTGAGCATTGTCCTCAGCTTGATCAGTATCCAAAGTCCATGAGAGACAATTCCTATGATAACTATCAGAGGAAAAAGAAGGCATTTACAGGAGTAGAGGATCTGACTATAGTAACTCCGTCAGTCTGGCTGAGCAATATGGTGAAGGAGAGCTTTCTGGCTGAGTATCCTGTTGAAGTGGTCTGCAATACAGTAGACAGAGAGGCGTTTAAGCCTGCTTGCAGCAGCTTCAAGGATAATAACGGATTTGCTGACAAGAAGATGATCCTTGGCGTAGCCAATGTCTGGAATGATAGAAAAGGGCTGGGTGACTTTATAAAGCTTGATAACATGCTGGATCCTGAGCACTATCAGATAGTGCTGGTAGGCCTTGATAAAGAACAGATAGAGAATCTTAGCCAAAAGGATTGTCATATCCTGCCCTTATCAAGAACTAACAATGTCAGCGAACTGGTAGAGATATATAATGCCGCTGACTATTTTGTGAATATGACCTATGAGGATACCTTTCCTACAGTCAATCTGGAGGCAGAAGCATGCGGGACTCCTGTCATCACATATGATGTGGGGGGATGCGCAGAGACTATAAGCCTGGAGGAGAGTAGGCTGGTAGAAAGAGGAAATGTAGCAGCAGTTGCAGAGGTCATTAAAAATGAGCAATGAAAAAAACTACCTGATATCAGATCAGGATTCAAAGATTATCAGTGTATTAAAAGCTATTTTGACCATTATGATAGTGATGATCCATACTCACTATAATGGTATAAATCTTGCTACAGGTAACAGTGTATTTGAATTACCAAAATGGTTTGAAATACTAAAGAAAATCCTTTCTGACGTGCTTCCGACTTGTGCTGTACCGGGATTTTTCGTGATATCCGGAGTTCTTTTGTATAAGAAGCCAATTGATTGGAAAGATAATATCCTCAAAAAGATAAGAAGCCTTTTAGTCCCTTATTTTATCATCAACACATTTTGGATAGTATTTTACGCTTGTGTTCAGCTCAGTCCGTCATTAAAGGTGTTTTTTTCTAATCCTGACAAGATAGTAGCTGATTGGGGACTTTTGGAATATTTGGACGCATATCTTGGATTTGGAACGAGCAACGCGGTCCATCTTATATATGGCCCCCTGTGGTTTGTAAGAAATCTCTTTGTATTAAATATTTTTGCTCCGGTTATTAAGAAGATTATAGATAAAGCCCCTGTATTGACTGCTGCAGCTTTACTTGTGCTGATCGTGGCCTCCTGGTTTATTAAAGGCTCCTCATATACAGTTACTTCAATCGTATACTTTGCTGCAGGGTATTATCTGGTAAAGTATGATATACATTTCCGGGATATAAATAAAGTGAATAAACCTGCAGTAGCTGCAGTATATGTGTCTTTGATCCCATTATTTTTTCTCAGCAAGGGACTGTTTGTCCATAAAGTGATCAAGCTATTGGTGATCTGGGTGGGATTGGTATTTTGGACTTTGGCTTCTGCTACGGTCATCTCATTCAGGGGTGGACTATTAAAACTCTTGGAGCTGGTTTACAGGTATAGTTTTCCAATATACATATTCCATCAGATACCCACTACCATATTGGAAAAGATACTTATTACGCTGTTTCCTGAGACTGTATTATTTATGGTGCTTGGTTATTTCGCAACAGCGATCATGATCTTATGCTATTGCATAGGCCTAAGCATGGCTCTGGAGCGCTGGACTCCGGGGATTTACGGACTATTGACCGGTGGAAGAAAAAAGGCAAAAAAATAATAGCAGGGTATTGATAATGGATGATGAATTATTGAGAAAAGTTCAGCTATGTATGCTGGATATATTGAAGGAATTTAAGAGAGTGTGCGATATTCTGGAACTGGATTATCATCTGGACTCCGGAACCTTGCTGGGTGCAGTCAGGCATAAGGGATTCATTCCCTGGGATGATGATGCGGACGTGGGAATGCTTAGAGAGAACTACGAGATTTTTATCAGTAAGGCTCCGGCTCTGCTTGATAAACGATTCTTTTTGCAGACCAGGGAGAGTGATATCAACTATGCACAGTCTTATGCCAAGCTCAGAATGAGAGATACGGTATATGTAGAAGAGATTACCAAGGATAGCGAATGCGAAAATGGCTTTTTTATAGACATTTTTCCATATGATATATTTCCTTCTAAGGCCTATCAGCGGATACTGCAATCGGTCCCTTATGAGCTGTCCAAGAAGATGATGCTTATGAAATGTGGTTACAAGCAGTGGATGAGACACACAGGCCCTGTGAGGTATATCAAGCACGCTCTTTTTATTCCAATAGAGATAATGGCAATGTTTTACAGCAGAGATTCGCTGATCAGACTCTATGACCGCGTAGCTCAAAGATATAATGGCAGTAGTTCTCAGGACAGGCTGGCATTTACAGATTCAGCTTATGGAAGCTGGATACTTCATTATGATGATATAAGAGAGACTACAGAACTGGAATTTGAGGGAGAGCTGTTTAAGTGCCCCAAGGGTTATGTAAGATATCTTACGGATGCTTATGGTGATTATATGCAGCTGCCTCCCTTGGAGGACAGAGTAAATCGTCATGGGATTGTAGAATGCAAGTTTCCCGGAGAAGATTGATAATGGTGGATAAATGGAAAGAACTCAAAAATTGGTATCAGTAATAATCACAACATATAAAAGACCTGTGGATGTTCTCATGAGAGGAGTCAGAAGTGTACTGGACCAGACATATGATAATCTGGAACTTATTATCATAAATGATCATCCCGATGAAGAATCAAGCTTAGAGATAAGCAGTGCTTTGTCAGCCCTGGGGGATGATCGTATCTGTTATTATGTTAATGAATCTAATAGCGGAGCGTGTTATTCCAGAAACAGAGGTATCCGCATGTCAAAGGGGGAATATATAGCCCTTCTTGATGATGATGATAGCTGGGAACCTGACAAGCTGGAACGCCACCTGCCTTTTTTTGATGATCCACAGGTGGCGATGGTATATGGCGGGATGAATTATTATTCCAACAATCGAGTGAGAAGATTCTACCCATATATTAAAGACGACGATATTTTTCCTGAGATTGTAGGCGGTAATGCCATCGGAGGATGTTCTGTTCCTGTGATCAGAAGGTCTATCCTGGATGAGGTGGGGATGTTTGATGAAGCTTTTCCTTCCTGCCAGGATCTGGACTTGTGGATCAGGATATGTAAAGATCACAAGGTAACCTCCATAAATGAATGTCTTACTAACTATTATTATTCCGATGAGGCTATCACCAGAAGCCTGAAACGGCAAATAGATGGTTTTGAGCTGATCATCAATAAATATAGAGATGTATTTGAGCAGAATCCCAGGCTGCTTGTATTGAGAAGAAAGACAGAGCTTGCCTTATGCATAGAAAAAGGCAGCGGGAGTGATATCAGGGAGTATTACAGCAAGTATATGGCAGATGGGGGATCGGTAACAGCTGCAGTGCCTGTGTTTGCCAAGGCAGCCTTTAAGAGAATGTTGGCAAAGATTGGTTTTTGGAAGCTATAAGCGGCTAATAAATTAGTGTCAGAAATAATTATGGTCTCATGTTCATCAAAAAGGAGTTATAATATGTTCATGAACATACATGAAGCAGATATTATCAAACAATTAAATGAGCATCCCTTTGTTAATCAGAGAATCCTGGCAGAGTCCACAGGGTATAGCCTGGGGACAGTGAATCATAGCATAAAGTCATTGGTATCTGACGGATATCTGGATAAGGACTACAGCCTCACTTCTAAAGCAAGGGAAACATTCAAAAACAGCAGACCCAGGAATGCTATTATTCTCGCGGCGGGATTTGGTATGAGAATGGTACCTATCAATATGACAACACCAAAAGCTATGCTGGAGGTCAATAATGAAAGACTGATCGAGAGAATGATAGGACAGCTGCATGAAAGCGGTATAGATGACATTACTGTGGTTGTCGGTTTTATGAAGGAGAGCTTTGAATATCTCATAGACAAATATAATGTCAAGCTTATAGTTAACCCTGAGTATAGCCGTAAAAATAATCTCTGTTCACTATTGCTGGCGGTTGATGACATATCTGATACATATATCATCCCTTCTGATATATGGTGTCGATATAACCCATTTAGTAAGCATGAGTTATATTCCTGGTATATGGTATCTGATAAAGAGGATCCTGAAAGTGAAGTCAGGGTAAACCGGAAAAGAGAACTTGTGAGAGTGGCTTTAGCAGAAAAAGGTAATAGCATGATAGGGATATCCTATCTGACCCGGAATGATGCGAAAGTTATACGTGAGAATATTATGGATGCTGCAAGCAGCGGACTACATGATAATGATTTTTGGGAGATAGCGCTCTATCAGTCTGACAGGATGATGATCCCTGCCAGGTTGGTAGCCGGCAGGGATGTGCTCGAGATCAATACGTATGAGCAGCTTAGAGAGGTAGATGAGAATTCAGACCAGCTTCAATCAGATGCTCTGGACCTTATCGCAAATGTTTTCCATACTGATCCCGGACAGGTAGTCGATATTTCGGTTTTGAAGAAAGGAATGACTAACAGATCTTTTCTGTTTACTGTAGGCTCAAAAAAATATATTATGCGTATACCCGGTGAGGGCACTGATATGCTCATAGATCGAAGGCATGAAGCAAGGGTGTTTGAAACCATTAGCGGCAGGGGACTCTGTGATGATCCTGTATATATCAATCCTGCAAACGGCTATAAGATCACAGCATACCTGGACGGAGTACGTGTATGTGATCCCGGGGATCTCTCTGACGTCAGGATATGCATGAAAAAGTTAAAAAAATTTCATGATATGAAACTTGTGGTTGATCACCGCTTTGATATCTTTGGACAAATAGATTTTTATGAAAATCTATGGGCGGGACGACCTTCTGTTTATGAGGATTATAAACAAACCAAAGAACATGTCTTAAAGCTCAAAGGTTTTATTGACAGTATGGATAAGGAGCTTTGTCTGACGCATATAGATGCGGTACCGGATAATTTTCTGTTTTATAAAACAGATGAAAAAGCTGAGGAAGAAGTACAGTTAACTGACTGGGAATACTCAGGTATGCAGGATCCTCATGTGGATATAGCGATGTTTGCTATCTATAGTCTGTATGATCGTGAGGAAGTAGACCGGCTTATAGATATGTATTTTGAAGATGGATGTGATCATATGACCAGACTCAAGATATATGCATACATATCAGCCTGTGGACTGTTATGGTCCAACTGGTGCGAATATAAGTCGGGTTTTGGTGTGGAGTTTGGAGAGTATTCACTCAGGCAGTACAGGTATGCCAAGGACTATTATCGTTACCTTGCAGATGAGCGGGTACCAGGACTCAAATAATGAGAGGCGACTAATAGTGGAGGACTGAAGTGGAAGAGAAACATCTTGTGAAAAGGGCTATTATCATGGCCGCGGGGGTGGGCTCGAGGATGCAGCCCTTGACGCTTAAAACTCCAAAACCATTGGTAAAAGTGAATGGTACGGCAATGATAGATACCGTGGTGGATGCACTGCAAGCCAATGGGATAAGGGAGATATATTTAGTAGTAGGATATCTTAAAGAACAGTTTGAGAGCTGGTCAAAGGATAAACCTTTTATACAGTTAATTGAGAATCCATATTATGACAGCTGCAATAATATAAGCTCGCTTTATGTGGCCCGTGAATATCTGGGCGATTGTATTATTTTAGATGGCGATCAGATAATATATAATCCCCAAATATTAAAACCTGAGTTTGTCAGGTCAGGCTACAATGCTATATGGACTGATTCTCATACCGATGAATGGCTGATGGAAGTGAAGGACGGTATAGTCAGATCCTGTTCCAGGACGGGAGGAAGTAATGGCTGGCAGCTCTACTCTGTATCCCGGTGGACTATGGAAGATGGCATGCGCCTTAGGAAACATCTGGAGATGGAATTTGAAGCCGGTAACAGAGATATATACTGGGATGACCTGGCTATGTTTTGTCATTTTGAGGATTATCAGCTGGGGATATATCCTATGCAGAAAGGCGATATGATAGAGGTTGATAGTCTGCAGGAACTGGCAGAGCTGGATAAAAGCTACGAGAAATGGGAGGAAGTATAAATGGGGGACAATAAGCATAAGATAGCTGATAGTAACAGAATAGACTGGATGATAACATTAGTGCCATTTGTTATTATAATGGCTTTGGCAGTATATTTATTTGTGTTTCCGCAAGAGGCTAATCTGGCCATATCCAAGGTACGTTTCTTTTTTGGGGATAGCCTTGGCAGCTATTACATACTGATTGGCCTGGGGTTCTTGGCAATCTCTATATTTTTATCCTTTTCAAAAATTGGAGATATTGTATTGGGAGATCCGGAAGAAAAACCGAAGTATAGTTTCTTTACCTGGGGATCCATGATGTTTACCTGTGGTCTGGCTGCGGATATTCTCTTTTACAGTTTTGCAGAGTGGGTAATGTATGCAACTAATCCACATGTTGCAGAGATGGGAGACAATATCATGGAATGGGCAGGTGTATTTCCCCTTTTTCATTGGAGCTTTATACCCTGGTCCTTTTACCTTGTACTGGCAGCTGCATTTGGTTTTATGATCCATTGCAGGAAGAGGGATAAACAAAGATACAGTGAAGCATGTCTTCCATTTATCGGCGAGAATAATGCTCATGGTTTCATGGGGCGTGTGATCGATCTTTTTGCACTCTTTGCACTACTGGCGGGTACTGCAACCACTTTTTCGGTTGCTACTCCGCTTATGGCTGAGATTATTGTTACATTATTTGGGGTATCCATATCAAGGACAGCAGTAACTATAATAATTCTGATCATTACCTGTCTGGTATATACATATGCGGTACTTCACGGATTTAAGGGTATCAGTTTTCTGGCAAAGCTTTGTATATACCTTTTCTTCGGATTACAGATAGCTTTTTTACTGCTAGGTGGTCAGGGACGCTTCATTATAGAAAACGGCGTGGAATCAATGGGTAAGATGATCCAGAATTTCATAGGCCTTAGTACATATATGGATCCGGCCAGGACTAATAACTTTCCGCAGGATTGGACAATTTATTACTGGGCATATTGGATGGTTTGGTGCATAGCAGCACCCTTCTTCATCGGTAATATATCCAGGGGACGTACTGTCAGGCAGACCATTATGGGAGGCTATGTCTTTGGCGTAGGATCCACTATCAGTTCATTTATAGTGTTGGGTAATCATAGCCTTGGCCTTCAGAGCATTGGAGCAGCAGACTATATAAGCCGTTATGAAGCAAGCGGAGATTTGTATGAACTGATCATGAGTATCGTTCGTACTATGCCTGCAGGCGATGTCTTCCTGATATGGATCATGCTCTGCATGATTGCCTTTTATGCTACCAGCTTTGATTCTATAGCTTACACTGCAGCTTGCTATAGCTATAAGAAGATAGAAGAGGATGAGAGACCACATACGGCAGTGATATTGCTTTGGTGCATCCTACTGATAATACTGCCTATAGCATTGGTATTCTCAGAAAGCTCTATGAATAATATTCAGTCAATCAGCATTATATCTGCCTTTCCTATCGGCATTATCATGATGATGATGGTGTATAGCTTTGTAATCGATGCCGGAAGGTATTTAAAGGAAAGAAAACAGTGAATGATAGCCGTATTTATGGTAGGATAAACAGGTGAGTGGATGGAGCTGGAATCCGTTGTTATAATACAGGCGAGCGAGAGATATGAAAAAATATAAAATAGGTTATACGCAAGGCGTATATGATATGTTTCATATAGGTCATTTGAATTTGCTTAATCAGGCAAAAGAGTACTGTGAATACCTGGTGGTGGGAGTTAACTCGGATCTGTTGGTTGAGGATTATAAGCACAAAACTCCGGTAATAAATGAACAGGAACGCTGTACTATCGTAGATAATATCAAAAGTGTAGATAAGACAATTATTGTAAATACACTCGATAAAGAAGAATTATATAAATCTATCGGATTTGATGCTGTTTTTATTGGAGATGACTGGAAAGGTTCTGAGAGATGGACGGCCACAGAAAAACAGCTTGAAAAATATGGTGTGGATGTTGTTTACCTGAAACATACTGAAGGAGTCAGTAGTACTATATTGCGAGTAGTAGAGGGGAAATCAATCAAAGAATAACTAAGCGTATAATATTCTGAAATGAGATAAAAATTAAATGGTCAATGAGCATAGAAATACAGAGTTAAGCATAATAGTGCCGGTTTATAATGTGGAAAAATATCTGGATGAGTGCGTTCGGAGTTTGCTGGATCAGGATTATGATTCCTATGAGATAGTCCTTGTAGATGACGGCTCAACTGACTCATCCGGAGAGATATGTGACAGATATGCAAAAGATCACGATATTGTATCTGTTGTCCATAAGAAAAATGGAGGATTGGGCAGTGCCAGGAATACAGGAATGAAGGCCTGCAATGGCAAATATATACTTTTTGTTGACAGTGATGATTATTTAAGCCGTGACTGTTTATCAAAGCTTATGAATAGGGCAGTAGATCAGCAGCTTGATATATTAGCTTTTGGTGCTCACAGTTTTGCTGATAAAGGGGGTGAGGTGCTCTATCAATATACCAGAGAAAAAATCCCGTTTTACCAGACGATGACTGGGGAAGAGGCTCTTAAAATAGAGCTTAAAAACAAAGAATATATGCCAAGTGTATGTATCAGACTTTTTAGCCGCGTTTTTCTTAATGGGATAGATCTCGTCTTCAATGAGATACATATTCATGAAGATGAAGATTTTACTTTTTTGGCATATCTACGAGCTAGTAGGGTTCAGACAATACCTGATGAGTATTATCAAAGACGATTTAGGTCAAACTCTATTATTACCAGTGAGAATTACAAAAAGTCCTATGACAGTTATTCGTATGTCGCTTCCAGACTACTGGATGAATCGGAAAAATTAGACAAGAGTAAAAAAAACCTATGCCTGTACTATCACGATGTACTAGTATTATCAATCATTAACCGCTATTGTATGCTGCCTAAGTCTGATAGGAGAAAAAACAGAAATCTTATAAGAGCATTCATTTCGGAGAAGAAAACTGCAACTATTCCCCAAAAAGCATCGCTTAAGATAGCATATAGATCTTTGAGCTTATATAACATACTATTACATGTTCGAAGTTTGCTTTTTCGTTAGGTCAATGATAATCTAGGATGATGTTATTTTTTTGAGATGGTGAGTGTTATCAATGAAAGATAGTAGTAGAAGTAAAAAAGCATTTATAAATATGATCGCAGGTTTTGCCAGCGAAGGAGTTACTCTGATATGCGGCCTTATTCTGCCTAGGATTATATTGACGACATTTGGATCAAACTATAATGGACTGACATCATCAATCAATCAGTTCATTTCTGTTATAGCATTAATGAAATCCGGAATTGGGGGGGTTACCAGAGCTTCTCTATATAAACCATTAGCAGAATGTGATACTTATGCTATCAGTGCAATTATTGGCCAGACCGAAAAGTTTATGCACAGGATAGCTCTTATTTTTGTGGGATTTGTTTTGGCATTTGCAGCTTTTTATCCCACTGTATTGAATCACGACTTTGATTTTATATTTTCCTTCTCGCTGATACTGATCATATCAATGTCAACATTCGCTCAGTATTATTTTGGTCTGTCTGCTCAGATGCTACTCACTGCTGATCAAAGGCAGTATATAACTACATTGTTTGATATCGCCAAAACTATTATCAGCACTATTATTTCAGTGATCATCATTAAACTTGGCTTTGGAATACATATTGTGAAGCTGGGAAGTTCGCTGGTATTTGTTTTGGGGCCGATCATCCTTAACATGTATACCAAGAGAAGATATTCAATCATTAAAGGTGCAAGCTCTTCAAAGGATCTGATCAAACAGCGCTGGGATGCGGTAGGCCATGAAGTGGCAAACTTTGTTAATGCTAATACAGACATAATGATCCTGACAGTATTTAGCTCTCTTGGATTGATATCTGTATATACAGTATATAATTATGTAATAGTGAATATAAGGAAGGTTTTATTAAACTTTGTCAGTGGATTTGGTGCTGCATTTGGTAATATGTATGCTCGCAAAGAGTATGATCAAATGAGGATCAACCTGGGCTTATATGAGCTTATAGTTTTTTCACTGACTTCAGTAATATACTCTGTTACTGCTGCGATGGTTACACCTTTTGCTCTCTTATATACTAAAGGTGTTAATGATGTAAACTATAGCCAGCCCCTCTTTGGTGTTATACTAACACTAGCCGGTGCATTTAGCTGCTTCAGACTGCCATATCAGACGATTACTACATCAATAGGACATTATAAGCAGACTAGAAATGGTGCATTTATAGAGGCGGGTATCAACATAGTTTTATCCATATGTTTTGTTATTAAATTTGGCCTTATAGGTGTTGCTATAGGTACCCTTGCATCAGCTATTTTCAGGACAGTTCAGTATTCAATATATCTCAGTCACAATGTTATCAAGAGAAGTATGAGTATATGTATTCTTCATATTGTGATCGCACTTTCTACTGGTTGTGCTGTGTATATGATTGCTCAGAACTATACTAGTAAGATAGATACTGCGTTTGAATGGATACTTGGTGCGATAGCTACAACTGCAATAGCTTTTGCAATTACAATTACTGTTGATCTAGTCGTATATAATAGCGAGAGCAGGCTGCTCATCAGTAAAATGGCTAATATGTTTAAAAATAAAAGATCAAAAATATTATAACGAATTATAAAAGAGGATTAACTAAATGGAAGCTATCAATAAAGAGGCCTATCTGCCAAAACTGCACAATGAGATATTGGAGATTATGGATGAAATCCATAATCTGTGCAAAGATAACGGGTTAAGATATTACCTCTGCGCAGGCTCGCTATTAGGTGCGATACGTCATAATGGATTTATTCCATGGGATGATGATCTGGATATCATGATGCCCAGAGAGGACTTTAACAGGTTTATCAATATTTGCTCTGACAAACTAGGTGATAGATTTAGCCTTGCCTGGATAACTACAGAAAAAAAGTATTCACGCGGCTTTGCAAAAGTCTGCAAAAAAGGCACTCTTTTTCAAGAGGACAACGGTCGGACGGTCAGTAAATGGGGAATATTCGTTGATATTTTCCCGATTGATCTCACTGATGGCTCAATTGATGAGATTGCACAGACCAAGGAAAGATACAGAAGAGTATTAGGCATCATAGAACAAAAGGATATTACAGATAGACTACCCTTTCCTAAAAACGTCATAATCAGTTTGATACCCAGAAAATTGCTATTTGCAATGCTTGATTGGATATCTGTTGGAAAATCTAAAACAGGTAGATATTATACTCGTTTTGCTTCCCAGTATCCAGGGGAAAGAGTGACTTATCCTGTAGAGACGTTTGGAGAGGGAGTGCTACATTCATTTGAAGACCGTAATTATATAATACCGACAGATTATGATTATCATTTGAAGACAACATATGGATCAAAGTATATGGAGTTACCTCCGGAAGAGAAGAGAAGGTGTCACTATCCCAGGAAAGTGATATTTTCAGACGGTCTTATCATGGAATTTGAGGCCCCAAAGAAGAGGGTCACTGCTAATGAAACTATATAGTAGCACCTGGATAATATATGAACATGATCAATAAAATAAGTAGAATACCGGGATTTGTAATTGCATATATAAGACTCTGCCTAGCATGGATTGTTGTACACTCAGTTTGTAGAAAGCTTCTGGATCAGGAGATTTGGCTAATAGGCGAAAAGAAAAATGAAGCTCGCGATAATGGCTATCATTTTATGAATTATATGATGAGGGAACACCCGGATGTTAGTGCCTATTATATTATTGTAAAGGGTTCTCCGGATGTATCAAGACTTCCCGGTGATAGAATAATATATTATATGTCCTTCAAGCATCTACTTTACTATGTGGCTGCAAAGTATTGTGTGGGAGGACAGCTGCACGCCAACAAACCCTATGCATCCTATTACAGACTCAGAAACAGATTTGTAAGGCATGATCAAAAGACAATATTTATAGGTCATGGAATTAAGAAGGATGATCTGGATAATCATTATGACTACAGAAAATCCGGATATTCATTAATGACAACAGGTGCAAGACCTGAATATGAACACTACAAGGCAAGATATTCTATTCCTGATGATAAGATAGCATTAACAGGCTTGTGCAGATATGACAAGCTGTATCGAACCATGAAGACATCATGCACCGAGAAGATAATACTGATAATGCCAACTTTTCGCAGCTGGCTTCGTACGTCTGATTCTATGAAGAAGAGGGCTAGTGCTGAAGAAGAACAAACATTTTTAAAGAGCGAATATTATAGTGCATTTATGTCTCTTTTAAATGATAAGCGCATGACGCAATGGGCCAGAGATAATGGATATAAGATTATTTTTTATTTGCATTTCTCATTTCAACCTTATGCGTATCTGTTTGAAGAAAATCTGGAAGCTGATATCAAAGACATTGTAATTGTTGCGAAAAGATCTGAGTACGATGTTCAGGATTTACTTATCAGATCAAGCTTTTTGATCACTGATTATTCAAGTGTGTTTTTTGATTTTGCTTATATGCATAAACCGGTTGTTTACTATCAGTTTGATGCTACTGAATTTAGGAAAAAGCATTATAAAGAAGGTTATTTTTCTTATAAAAGAGATGGCTTTGGACCGGTTTATGATAGATCTGAAGATGTAGTGGATTATTGCTTGGATCGAATGAATGATGGCAGCCATGTTGATACCAATTATGCTGCTAAGATTGACGGCTTTTTTCTTACTCCAGATGATAGGAATTGTCAAAGAGTATATGAAGCAATTAGGAATCTATAATTCATAGAAAAAGGATTATGTATGAAAAAAGAAATAAAATGTAACAATACATTATTTCAAAAATATAAAAATAACTTATTTGCTGTATCAGTGATATTATTTTTCGCGGTATATTTTTTGGCTGGTATTATGGCTTACAAAGATTATGGTATTTCTACGGATGAAGCGGTTCAGAGAAGACATTCACTGGTAACTTATAAATACATAAACGAGGTGATTTTTGACAGAAAAATAGATCAATTGTCGGAATATCCTTCTCTTGAAGAGTATAATTCTTATTATGGGGTGGCACTTCAACTTCCGTTGGTCTTAATTGAAGATTTATATAATTTTTCATTGCCAACTAGGACTGTCTATTTAATAAGACACTTGGCAACTTTTCTGATTTGTTACATTGGGTATGTTTTTTATTATTTTTCTCTAAAACAGTTATTTACACATAATAGAATTGTGCCAATCATAGGAACGGCTATGTTGATGTTATATCCGAGATTTTTTGCGATGCAATTTTTTGATATTAAAAATTTAGTATTCGCTGCGATTAACATGATTGTTGTCTTTTTTATGATTAATTCGATAGAGCATCCTAAGGCGATTAATCAAATCCTTTTAGGAGCGTCTATAGCTCTCGCGGTTAATACACGATTTATGGCAATTTCATTTTTGGCATTGATGATAGGTTATTATTTATTGACTGATATTACTGCCTTTATTTCAGAAAAGCGTAATGCACAGAGTATCCTTTCGTTTAATCTTGTATATAAATATGTTATTTTATCTTTGTCTTTTACGTTTTTTTGGTATTTAATAACACCAAAGGCATGGAAGAATCCGTTCGGAACGTTTTCAAAGACGTATGAGACATTTTCAAATTACGACATATGGGATAAAACTATGCTTTTTATGGGACGACTCATAACTTGCGATGAAATGCCATGGTATTATTTATTTGTTTGGTTTGGTATTAGCATCCCTATTTTATATATAGTTTTTTTTGTATTTGGCCATGTTCTATCAATTAAGGACTGGATTCAAAGTGGTCATTCATGGAGCGCACTTATTACTAAATATAAGTGGCATGTATGTTTTATTGCCTTGTTTTGGGGGAATGTACTTGCTGTTATCTTAATGCATTCCAGGATATATATTGGCTGGCATCACATGTACTATGTTTTTGTGTTTTTCTGTACTTTGACGTGTTTTGGAATCAATTATTTTTATGAAAAAAGGAATACTAGGCATATTGTTGTGGGGATATGCTTTGTTTATATACTTATTCAAGCTGCTTGGATAATGAGTAATCATCCTCATGAAGGAGCATATCTGAATATTATTGGGCGCCCTGTGGGAGATCAGTTTGACCGCGAGGAGTGGCGAACAACGAGTTATGAAGCAATAAACTGGATTCTTAAGCGTGAAGACGGTCAGTTCTCCCTAAAAGGGGGATCAAGGACAATTGATCTTTTAACAGATGATGATAAGAAACGAATAATACCCGAAGAGACACCAAAGTATATAATATGTGATTATCGAAACATAAAAGGAAATGATATTGAATATCAGGGATATGAAGAACAGTACACTGTTTGGGTTGATGGCTATAAAATATGTTCTGTTTTTCAAAAAAAATAGAATATTAGTTAGAATATTGGTTAAAGAAATGTCTAGTTGTGGTATTTGTTGTAGATGATAAATCAACGAATATATATCAGCAATAATTTGCGAATTTATAACTATTGCTACAGTACAAAAATGGGAAATAATATATTGGGGGAATATTGAAATTCAAGAATCGCTGATGATTTCCACAATGTTGTATATCTTATGAAGATGAGAAAATACAAAGCATGAAATAAAGCGTATCAAGATAATTAGATATCAATTACAGGAAAGGGGAATGACCAATAGTATAATTGGTTATTAAGTTGTTATGGGAAGAAAAATATCTGTATTAGTTCCTGCCTATAATGAGGCAGAATCATTAGGAGAGTTATATAAGCAAGTCCGTTCTGGGCTTCAAATGTGCTTTGATGCGCAGCAGGCTTCAGAATATGAAATCTGGTTTGTTAATGATGGAAGTAAAGATAATACTGAAAGTGTGATAAAAGGGCTTATAGCAGAGGATTCAAAAGTTCATCTTATTTCCTTTAGAAAAAACTTTGGTAAATCTCCGGCTTTAAATGCTGGTTTTCACCATGTGACAGGGGACCTTGTATTTACACTTGATGCTGATCTGCAGGATGATCCAAAGGAATTTACTAGGTTTATACAGAAAATAGACGAGGGATATGATCTGGTAGTCGGATGGAAGTTCAATAGATTGGACCCGGCTGAGAAAAGATTACCATCCAAATTGTTCAACAAGGTTACTTCTTCTTTATCAGGAGTAAAACTTCATGATCATGATTGTGGATTTAAATGCTTTAGGCGCGAGGTTGTTGAAAGCCTGGATTTGTATGGAGAACTTCATAGATATATTCCTGTTCTTGCCTATAGGAACGGTTTTAGAATCACAGAAATAACTGTAGAACATCATAAGAGGCAACACGGGGCGTCTAAATATGGTGTGGAAAGATATATGAGGGGGGCGTTTGATTCACTTACAACCAATTTCCTCTTGAAGTATAGTGATCGTCCGATGTATTTATTTGGCAGGATAGGTGTCTATTCAGCTTTGCTAGGATTCATTATTTGCTTTTATCTTACAACACAATGGTTTAGAGGAATAGGCATAGGTGGAAGGCCTTTGTTATTGTTGGGAGTTTTGCTGCTTGTTGTAGGTGTCCAGTTTATAGCAATGGGATTTATTGGAAACTTGATTGTCGATATCAGTAGTCGTCAAAAATATTCAGAGAGTCATATTAAGGAGATAATCTAATTAACATAATGGAAGGAAAACTAGAAAAGTACATCAAAGGGAAAAATGTTTTATTTATTACTACACATAGAATTGACTATATAAGGAATACTCAAGAGATAAAACTGATTGAACAACATGCTAAATCGATTAAACTTCTTTATGGAAAGCATAATAATCATATATTGAGCTCGATTAAAATTTTTATAGCTTTATTATTATCATCCATCAGGGAGTACGATGTTATTTTTGTTTCGTATATGAGTCAACTTATAATTCCAGTACTATCCTGGAAATTGTCTCGAAAGACAATTGTTGTTGATTTTTTTATCTCATTATACGATTCATTGGTTTATGATCGGCAAGTATTCAAAAAAGATAGCATAGGAGCTAGGATATGCCATACATTAGATTCATTAACTTTGAAAGATGCAAAGCTGATAATTGCTGATACTAATTCTGATGCTATGTGGTTTACTGAAGAATTTGACATATGCGATAAGGAGTTAGAGGTCTTATACCTAGAAGCTGATAAGAATATTTATTTTCCAAAGAGTATAGAAAAATACCAACAGTGGAATAACAAATTATTGGTTTTGTATTTTGGTACCATTATTCCTCTGCAGGGGGTTGATACAGTATTAGATGTTATTGACTTATTAGGAGATGCAGATAATATACATTTTCTTATGATTGGACCGATAGGATCAAAATATAAAAAGCCCCATACTCACAATGTCACATACATAGATTGGCTGAGCCAAGAAGAATTGGCAGATTATATTGCTATGGCAGATTTATGTTTGGCTGGTCATTTTAATGATAATATACAAAAAGCAAATAGAACTATTCCAGGTAAGGCATATATATATGAAGCGATGAATAAAACGATGGTTTTAGGTGATAGTAAAGCCAATCATGAATTATTTCAGGAAGATAATCGTCATCGTTTTGTGAAAATGGGTGATGCTGCTGCTTTAGCCAAGCTTATAAGTGATATTGCCGCCAATGTTTGCAAAGTGTAGGGATTATGCCATGAACAGTAATGAACCTTTGATAAGCTGCATTGTTACAATATACAATGTTGCGCCGTATATTGAACGATGTATTAAAAGCTTTCTATTTCAGGATTACAAAAATATAGAGTTGATATTGATTAATGATGGCTCTACAGATGGAAGTGAAGAAATCTGCCAAAAATATGCTCTTGAGGACAATCGGATAAAACTAGTCAATCAAAATAATCAAGGAGCAAATAGAGCAAGAAATAAGGGGATTGATTTATCGTCAGGCGAATGGATATATATAGCTGACGGAGATGATTATGTAACGGCAGATGTTTTTTCCTCGTTGGTGCAATATTTGAATATGGACTATGAGATTATTATTTTCAATTATGAACGCATCGAAAATGGGAAAAGGATAATTGGATCCAAAAAGCAAAGTGATACTATTATTGAATTGAATACCGATAAAGATTTTGAACAATTGCGCCTTTCGACAATGGATCGTCTCGGGAGGTATGAATATAATTATAAAATATTTGATTCTGTTACGGCGTGTAATAAGCTTTATAGAAGTAATATGATAATCAGCAACAATTTACGTTTTGTTCCTGATTTTCCAAAACTTCAGGATTTGACTTTTAATCTTATGGTATATGATGTTGCTCAAAAGGCGATATTTATTAATCATATTGGATATGTATATTGTCTTAATGAAAACTCCGTCACAAAACGATATCAGTCAGACTTTCCGGACAAGATGAGAGTGATGCTTGACTGGTTTGAAAAATATCTGAAAAAACATAATACAGAATCAATGAAAAATGCGTATTTTGGTAGAGTGGTGACAATTTTTAGAACGGCCATTGTTCTGTATTTTTGCAATATTAGGAATACTGATTCTTATACGTCTAGAAAAGTTATATTCAATGATTTCTACAATGATTATTTATTGCCTGTCAATATGAATGGATTCAAGGTTGGATATTTGCCTATTCAAGAGAGATTACTTTCTTTCTTGATTTTGAAAAGACAATTTTGGGCATGCGAATTACTTAACAGAATCCGTAATACATATTTGAATAGGATACGAAAATGAGTTTTAGTATTGATCGTTTTTTAGATGAAAATAAACTATATCATTTGTATTGGTGTTAGCGATTTGTTGAAAATGGGAATGAATAGTATATCTTATTAGTCATTCTTCTGATGATGAATATCCATGTGTTGACATCAAGATATTATTCAATCGGATAGTCACAAATCTAAATATATGTCTATTGTTTTGATGCATAGGGAAAAAGCTTTACGAGGAAATGAAATGGGTGAGATAGAATCGACACAAATAATGATTACTATTATAGTACCTCATTTTAACAGTTTTGATAAATTGATGAGGCTTATTAAGTCTATTCCAGCTGATACAGAATCTTTTGTAGAGGTAATCGTAGTTGATGATAAATCAGATAATGTCACCTCGATGCAATATGATCAAATAGAGAGAGCCTTAGCAGAAATTAATGGTATTTTATTACGCAATTCTTCTAATTGCAAAGGAGCGGGCGTATGTCGCAATATTGCGTTGGAAAATGCTAGAGGTAAATTTCTTTTATTTGCTGATGCGGATGATTTTTTTATTGATGGTTTTACTGGTTATATTAAAAAATATATCAAATCAGATAATGATATTATTTTTTTTCCTCCAACATCGGTATACGAGGGAACAAATACCCAAGCAATAAGACATTTGCATCATGAAAAACTTTGTAAGGATTATATAAAGAATGGTGATTCCTCAAGTGAAATAAAACTCCGATATAAGTGGGATTCGCCGTGGTCAAAAATGATTCAAACCAGAATTGTTAAGGATAATAATATTAGATTTGATGAGACAATTGTTGCCAATGATGTAATGTTTTCTATGAAAACATCTTATTATGCAAAAACAGTTGCTGTCGCTGAGGATATCATTTATTGTATTACAGCTACTAAAGATACATTAACAACAAAGAAAAGTAAAGAATGGTTAGAAGTAAGGGTAGGTGTATTTATAGATCGGTATAACTTTTTAAAGACTAGATTATCCCCAAAGGAGTTTTCTTACCTGGCTTTTAATGGTAAGTATTATTTGTTCAAATCAATTGAGTTGGGATTCGGGTTATCAGAGGCTATTAAGATTAATTCAATGTTACGAAGAGGTGGTGTTGACCCTTGGAATATAAAATACATATTTAGAGACGTGCATGAATTAGTAAAGCACCTAAGAAGAACTATCATGAATAGGATTTTTATCGAAAAATAGTTTGTAATTAACTGGTTTATTCTGGATTCTCATAAACAAGACGAGGCATGGCAGTTGCAATTCTTACTCTAACTGACACAAAGTAGGTATTAACCATGCTTACGCGAAACAATGTTAGATGTTTTGTTTTTTATGCTTTTGATCTCTGGTTTTTATTTCATTATATTTTTATGGATATAGAATGCAGAATAGAAACAAAATGAAAATAAAATATACATACTTATTTTGGGGTTATTGAAATCTATATAATCCGCCAAAAAGAATAGGGGATAATAATGAATAAACGTAAAATTCTTTTGATTGGAAATGGTGGACACTGTAAATCTGTTATTGATTCAGTGATTTCATCTGGCTCCTATGATGAAGTTGCCATTGTGGATAAAGATGATAGCAGCATACAGGTAAACTCGATCAAAGTTTATTGCGATGCAGATCTTCCCAGGTTATATACAGAAGGCTGGAGTGAAGCATTTATTACTGTTGGAAGCATTGGTGATACACATATCAGAGAAAGACTTTACGAACATATAATTCAAATTGGTTTTAGGATACCTTCAATTATAGATCCTACTGCAATTGTGGCCAAGGATACCCAAATACATGATGGTGTTTTTGTGGGGAAAAATGCTGTCATTAATGCAGGAACTGTGATTAATGAATGCGCTATAATAAATAGCGGCGCGATAATTGAACATGATTGTTATATTGGGGAATTTGCTCATATTAGCCCCGGTGCAATTCTTTGTGGAGGAGTTAAAGTAGGCAAGAAAAGTCACATTGGTGCTGGTACGGTTGTTAAGCAACAATTGACAATTGGAAATACAACACTTGTTGGTGTTGGAAGTGTTATAGTATCGGACATTCCTGATAATGTTGTAGCATATGGAAACCCGTGTAGAATAATTAAGGAAAATGGTTGATTTAAAGGCGGTCAAAAGACAAAAATGCAAATCAAACATGAAAAAAACTATAACATAGAATTACTAAGAATCATTTCTATGTTGATGATACTTTTTTTACATTATCTTAATCAAGGAAAAGTGCTTGAATTAACTGATAAGACTAGTATGTCATTTTATTTGATATGGATTATAGAGGCTTTCTGTCATGTTTCTGTTAATCTATATATGTTTATAAGCGGTTATTACCTTGGCGTAAAAGAATATTCGTGGAGAAGATTCATATCGTTTTATACAACTATCTTTTTTTATTCTGCATGTATATCTGTTTTCTGTTTTTTAACAAACATCTCTGAGCTTAATTTTGAAAATATTATTAAGGTCTTTCCAATTATAGGGAGCAAAAGCAATTGGTATGTGACCTGCTATGCTGCTATACTGCTCGTGAGCCCTTTATTAAATATAATTATCAGATCAATAAGACAAGATGTTTTTAAGCGAATTCTTATTATTCAATTTATTCTCTTTAGTGTATATCCAACAATTGGCTATTGCTCGGATCCGTTTATTGTGAAAAAAGGGTATTCCATTCTTTGGTTTTCTTTTGTGTATTTATTGGCTGGTTATATTCGAAAATATAGTGTCTGCTTGTCTTGTAGATACTCAGTATTTATGATGGTATCAATTGGAATTTTACCGATATGTAAGTTTTGGCTTCCAGCTGTAGAAAAATCAATGTATGCATATAATTCGATTCCTGTATTTATTGCATCATATGCAATATTTGTTATGGTTGTGAATAATAAAAGAACTGCTTTTTCTACTATTACTCCATGGGTTACGTTTTTGGGGAAAACATCATTTGGAGTTTTCTTTATTCATAGTTTTGTTTTGATCAGGGATAAACTTTGGATATTCATGGGAAGTACCAAATATATTAATTCATTATATCAAGTTGTTCACGGATTATTCTGTATTGTTTTTATTTATATCATATGTAGTATAATAGATGGTTTTCGACTTATGCTATTTGATAAACTGGGGGTAAACAAAACAGTTAATCAATTATCAAAATATCTAGATAAGGCGTTTCAGCTATAGATCTTATGTCGCTAAGGATTTAAAGAGGAGCTTTAATGAGAATACTGGTTGTTGGGAATGCTGATTCGATATGGGTGAAGACTCTTATTGAACACACCATGATTCCTTTTAATGATAGAATTGCCATTGTTTCAATTAGAAATAAGGTGTTTAAAGAATATTATAGTGAAAAAGGTATAAGTGTTTTTTCTCCTAAGACAAAAAATAGAAAATTAGCAAAAATTCTTTCGGTCTTTATTTTTATGAGTAGGATAGTTAATGACTATGAGCTTATTACTTTCCAGTTTTTGTCAGATTTGAACTTATGTTTATTGCCGATTGCGAAGATGGCTGGTAAAAGAACTGTTTTGGTGGCGTGGGGAAGTGATGTACTAAGGAAAAATCGATTTGGACTGGCCTATCATCTGGCATTTAAAATGACAGATAAGATTGCTCTGAATGGTAATAGGCTTAATGATAAATTTGTAAAGATGACCGGAAGTAAATATATAAATAAAAGCTCAATCGTTAAGTTTGGTTCACCTTCTTTTGAACGTTTTAAGGAGTATGAATTTTCAGAAAAAGATATCAGAAAAAAATTGAATATAGGATTGGAAAAAGTAATTATCTCGATTGGACAAAATTCAAACCCGTTACAACAACACCTTAAGGTTATTGATAGTATAAAAGCCTTGGATGAACAACACAGGAGAAACATCCATATACTCTTAAAAATGACATATGGGACTGGCGGAGATGAATACATAAATACTGTTTATAAAGAGGCTTTATCTACAGGCTGTTCTGTAATGTGCTTCCGTGAATTTTTGACTGTTGATGAATTGATAGATATTACATCTATTACAGATATATTTATTCAAGCTCAGCCAACAGATGTGTTGTCATCAACCATGTGCGAACATCTTTATTGTGGAAGTCTTGTTATTAATCCTGAATGGTTATCTTATCCTGAACTTGAAGAGGATATATTCTATTTGCAATATAAGGACTTTGATTCATTGACATGTATTCTTAAGGATAATCTCTTTTTGAAGAGCAAGAGTAAGTATGTTAATGAGACAAAACAAAATCGTGATAGAATAAGTAGGTTTCTCTCATGGGATTATTATATTGATGATTGGAGAAAAATCTATAAAAACTGATGGTGCTTATATGAAACGAGAGTCATTTTTTAAAGGATTATTTACTGTTGGAGTGGGTACATTTTTGAATCTTTTAGTGGGCTTACTGACCACTCCAATTATTACGAGATTAGTGGATCCGACTGAATATGGACAGTTTTCGATATTTACGCTATATACAAATCTGGCAATGATTTTTATGTGTTTAGGCTTGGATCAGGGATTGGTAAGATTTTATTATCGATCAGAGGATATAGCTTATAAACGAAAGCTTATCAAAGAGGTACTTATACTACCAGCTCTTGTTTCGCTTGTTGTATTATGTATATATCTTTCGGGAGCGGTGACAGAAATTATTCCTATAGAATTTGATCTGACTGTAACAACGTTATTGGCTATTCATATAATGATAAATGTTATTTATCGTTTTTGCAGTCTGACTGTTAGATTGAATCATAATAATACATTGTATGCAATACTTAATGTGACTCAGAAGTTATCATATGTACTGTTGGCTATTGTTTTGTTGAAAATACGAATAATGTCAGATATACATTCGCTTGTTATTTCGCTTGTTGTCTCCTTTGCAGTATGCCTTGTCTTGGCTTTATTGTCTCAATGGAAGTGTTTTTATGGTAAAACTTCACCTGTTGATGTTGATGAAATAAAACTGTTAGTTAAGTACAGTTTTCCTTTTATTTTATCCACGGGAATTGCAACTTTATTTCAGAGCTTGGATAAACTTTCACTTAAGCATTTCTGTAGTTATAGAGAAGTTGGTATTTATTCTTCTGCTATGATGTTTATATCGTTATTTAGTGTTGTGCAGTCATCCTTTAATACTGTATGGGCGCCAAAGTCTATTGAGCATTATACGCAAAATCCAGAAGATAAGGAATTCTATAAGAGAGCTTTTGAAGCAGTGACATTAGTAATGTTTATACTCGGCATCACGCTTGTATTATTTAAGGATGTGTTTGTTTTTGTTTTGGGGGCGAAGTATAGAGATGCAGCATATATAATGCCCTTTTTGATTTTCGAGCCTATTATGTATACAATCTCAGAAACTACTGTTGGGGGTATAAATTTTACTCAAAGAAGTTCGTTACATATAATCGTTGCATTGATTGCATGCATTGTTAACTTTATTGGTAATACAATACTGGTTCCGTTGATTGGTGGAAAAGGAGCAGCAATTTCGACCGGAATATCGTATATTGTGTTTTTGGCATTAAGAACTTATTTTGGGGAAAAGAGCTTTTATATTGGATTTAATATTAAAAAACTAATTCTTGTTACTCTTGTGTCCATAGTATTTGCAGGATATAACACTTTTCTTGATTTTGATATTTTTAGTATAATATTGGCAATGCTATGTTACATATTGGTGATTTTTGAATACAGAGGATCATTAAGATGGATCATTCACAAAATAGCGCCTGCGCTATTAAAGAGAATAAATAAGTAAGGTGACGTAAATGTTTAATGTTGATTTGTTTGTAAATGAATATGTTACTAAAAGGGATATTTCGATGTTTCGTGAAGATATTGAGCGAAACAGAGAACTTCTCATCGAAAAGATTTCCGGTAGAAGTGTATTGGTTATTGGAGGGGCTGGATCGATTGGTTCTTCATTTATTAAGGCTATTCTCCCTTTTAAGCCGGGGTGTCTGGTTGTGGTAGATGTAAATGAGAATTCTTTGGCTGAACTGACAAGGGATTTAAGGTCTACAAAGGGCATGTTTGTGCCCGATGATTATATAACTTATCCTATGGATTTTGCTTCTACTGTTTTTGAGAAGATGTTCCGCGATAGAAAAGGTTTTGATATAGTTGGCAACTTTTCTGCGCACAAGCATGTTAGATCTGAAAAGGACATCTATAGTGTTGAAGCGTTACTACGAAATAATGTAATCCACGCAAGCTTCCTTTTGGATCTCTTGGCAGAATATCCACCCCAAGACTATTTCTGCGTGTCTACTGATAAAGCAGCTAACCCTGTGAATATAATGGGAGCCTCCAAACGAATCATGGAGGATCTGATTTTTTCATACTCGGATAGGTTTCCGGTAAAAACTGCGAGATTTGCAAATGTTGCTTTTTCCAATGGTTCTCTTCCTGATGGTTTTTTAAAGAGAATATCTAAGCTTCAACCTTTGTCAGCTCCAAATGATGTGGAGCGGTTTTTTGTATCTCAAGAAGAAGCGGGACAGATTTGTATGCTGGCTTGTATGCTTGGAGATAATAGAAGTATTTTTTTTCCTAAACTTGAAACGAAACAAATGATGTCCTTTGATAATATTGCACGTGAACTATTAAAAGCGCACGGATTTGACGTATTGGAATGTGAATCAGATGAAGAGGCAATTGATAAAGCTGAAGCATTAAGGCACGGTAGTATTGAGTATCCTGTGCATTTTTCTGGATCGGATACATCCGGCGAGAAGGCCTACGAGGAATTTTATACTGATACTGAGGTTATTGATTTGAAGAGTTTTTCTTCTTTGGGAGTTATTATAGATAAGCCGGTTCCAAATAAACATAAAATAAGTATATTGATAGATAAATTAGTACAAGCATTTGACAGGAAGGATTCAAAGCAAATTATAGTAAATATAATCAAGGAGTATTTGCCAAATTTCGAACACATAGAAAAAGGTAAGTCACTTGACGGCAAAATGTAATAATGAATGGAGATGAGAATTGATGTCTAAATTTATACCCTTATCTATTCCGAACTTTGAAGGAAACGAGAAAAAATACGTTAATGACGCATTGGATTCGACATTTGTATCTACTGTTGGTAGCTATGTTAACAAATTTGAAAAAGCTCTTGCTCAATACTTATTGGTTCCCAATGTGGCAGTATGTCAAAGTGGTACATCGGCTTTGCATTTGGCTTTAATTGAAGCTGGAATTGGACAGGGAGATGTTGTTCTTGTACCGCCATTAACGTTTATAGCAGCGGTTAATCCTGTTAAGTATCAATCTGCCATACCAGTTTTTATTGATTGTGACGATAGCTTTTGTATAGACCCGATTAAGCTCAGAAGCTTTTGTGAGGAAGAATGCCATTGGGATGGCAATCAGTTGTCGTATCAGGGAAAGGCTGTTAAGGCAATGATAGTAGTTCATGTTTTTGGTAATATGGCTGACATGAACGCGATTATGGAGATTGCGCACACATATAACCTAAAAGTTATAGAAGATGCTACTGAAGCTTTAGGAACACAATATACAGAAGGCGAGTACAAAGGAAAATTCGCAGGAACAATTGGCGATTTTGGGTGCTATAGTTTTAATGGAAACAAAATAATAACAACCGGTGGTGGTGGTGCCATAACGTCAAATGATCCTCAAAAGGTTGATCATATCAGATTTTTATCAACTCAAGCAAAGACAGATCCTGTCTTTTATGTACATGATGAAGTTGGGTATAATTATCGTATGACCAATTTGCAGGCAGCATTGGGAGTTGCGCAGTTGGAAGAGTTGCCTGAGTTTGTTCTCAGAAAACAACATAATTATGATATGTATAAGCAGTATTTACAAGACTGCGAGTATGCATCTCTTAAAGAGTTTAGGCCGGGGACATCATCTAATAAATGGTTCTATTCTATTGAAATTAATCGCAACGTTATTAAAGCTCCTATGAAGGAGATTATACAAAGAATACGCGAAAAAGGGATTGAGACTCGAGCTATATGGGGGCTTATAAATGAGCAAAGACCTTATCGTAATGAGATAACATACAAAATCACTAAAGCAAGCTACTATGCTGAACGAATACTGAATATTCCTTCATCTACCCAGATTACAGAGGAAGATATCTTTTATGTTTCAGAAGAAATAAAGGGATTATTTGAGGAAATGAGAAATGATTAATTCTGAGATTATTATTGATCCAAATACGTCTATGATTGATTCGTTAGCAATTATGGATAGAGTTGATCGTAAACTGTTAATAGTCTGTGATGGCGGTAAATTTATAGGCGTTATTAGCATAGGTGATATACAGCGTGCGATATTAAAAAAACAGGATCTCTCTCTGCCTGTAAGCACATCAATAAGAGCTAAGATAACTTATGCTATGCTGGGGGATGATATCCACACAATCAAAAAGAAAATGCATGAGCAGAAGATAGAATGCATGCCTATTGTTGATAATAATGGTGTATTGTGTGATGTTATAGAATGGGATCAGTTATTTGATGATTCAAAGGAGATAGTTAAAGTTAATTGCCCTGTTGTTATTATGGCAGGAGGAAAGGGAACAAGGTTGCTTCCGCTTACAAATGTTATCCCTAAGCCTCTTATTCCGGTTTCAGACAAAACAATAATTGAAGAGATAATGTCAAATTTTCAGAAAGCAGGAGCTGATCATTTTTATATTTCGCTTAACTATATGATGGAAATAATTAAGGATTTTTTCTCTAAGCGTGACTGTTGGAATGTCGATTTTATACACGAAACCAAACCACTTGGAACAGCTGGGGCTTTATTTTTTCTGAAGAACAAGATTGATACAACATTTTTCTTGACTAATTGTGATACTTTGGTGGATCTGGATTTGAATGATTTACTTCAGTATCATAAACGAAATAATAACATTGTCACTGTAGTTAGCGCTATCAAGACTATTCATATTCCATATGGAACACTTGAAACAGGCGTGGATGGAGTGATAAAAAATATGCGCGAAAAACCGGATTATATTTATCAGATTAATTCTGGTTTTTATGTTATGGAGCCTGAGATATTTGACTATTTGCAGAACGAAGAGTTTATTAATGTTCCCGATCTGATAAATAAACTTATAAATGATGATAAGAAAGTTGGAGCATTTCCTGTATCTGAAAAGTCATGGGTAGATATGGGAAATTGGGATGAATATTTAACTATTGTAAATAAATATTTATCTGATAAATGATTAGGATGTCATAATTGCTAAAAGATGTTTATACTTTTATCCTGGCCTATTATGAAAGAAAGAATTTTTGCTATATAGGCGGAGGGCCCTAAGTGAAAACTGAACGAAAAAAATATATTGATTACATTAAAGCAATTGGAATTATACTTGTAATAATAGGCCATATCAACTTTGCAAACTCATATTTTGGGATAAAAAGCTGGATATACTCATTTCACATGCCTTTGTTTTTCTTTGCTACGGGACTTGCTTTTAAACAATCCAGGATAAATCTTTCGTTTATCATACGAAAAATCCAAGTTCTTATAGTCCCTTATTTTATTTGGGCTATGATATATTCAGAATTAAACGGGAAGAATATTCTTTACATTCTTTATGGTAGCTATAAAACTTTAGGTTCTGCAAACTCACTCACTTCTCTTTGGTTTTTACCGACGATGCTTATAGCGGTAATTATTTCCCAAATAGTAATTAATGTTGTTCCTAATATCTACCTGCAAGCGATAATATCATTTATATTTTATGTAATAGCTATACTATTACCAGGTATGGATCACGGCTATCCCTGGTGTATTGATGTTGGTATTCTCGCAAGTTCATTCATTTTATTTGGATATATATTTAATGGCTTTTTTATTGAAAAACACAACAGAGGTATTACTACATATATAGTCTTATTCATCCTTGGATGTGCAGGAAGCCAATTGTATAGGCTCAATAATACAACCAATAATGGTTATGTTTTAATGGCCAAAAGGTCTATTGGAAACCCTATAGTATTCATTATAGTTGCTGTTTCCGGTTGCCTGATGGTCCTTGGGATGGCTAAAATACTGGAGTTTTCACCAATTAATAAATCTGTACTATCTTTTTTGGGTATAAATACTATGGCTATATTCGCAGTACATAAACCACTTATAACGGTCATGTTTAAAGTATTTTCATTAGTATCAGTTCCATGGGGAATCGAGCTGATTATGTCTGTGGTGGTGGTTACGGCGATAAGTTGCTGTATTGCGAATAGTATTAACTGCTTTGTTCCTATTCTCGGTGGAAAGACATGAATGAAAAAACGACATCAATCCTGATTGTATTCGGCCGTGCTTATTTTCAATTATTTTGGGGGATAATGTGATGCATCATTCAGATGCATCATTCTTGAGCAAATGACTTTTTTCTCGTTTGAGTTTATTATCTTTATTTCAATAGTATTTTGCGTCAATTGGCTGATTGCGGCCAGGTATAGATACATTTGGCTCCTGGCTGCAAGCTTGTTTTTTTATGTTTGCCAGGATCTGCGCTATTTAGCAGTACTGCTTCTTTTGACTATCTTTTCTTTTGGGATTTCACATCATTTAGATGGTGCGGATGGTAAAGGGAAACGTAGGACTCTTGCTTTGTCATTATCGTTGGTGCTTTTGATAAGCATCATATCTGTATTTAAATTCTTTGATTATTTTAAAAGTGGATTGCTGCACATATTTGGTGCAGCGGTTGATCCATCCACAACGCTATTTACATTATTGATGCCCATTGGCCTGTCTTTTTATGCGCTGACTATTATAGGTTATTTGATAGATGTATATAGGGGAGATACAGTTCCTGAGCGTAATATTGCCAAGTATGCGTTATTTATATCTTTCTTCCCTGCTATACTTTCCGGACCTATAGAGAGGAGTGGTAACCTCCTCAGACAGATCAGGGAGCCCGGATCTTTTGATGAGAAGAAGGTTCAAAGAGGCTTTATTACCATCCTGTATGGATATTTCATGAAGCTGTTGGTAGCGAACAGATGCGCGCTTATAGTTAATGCGGCATTTGATGATCATACAGCTCAGACAGGCGCTGCTATGCTGTTTGCTCTTATTATGTATGCTATACAGTTATATGCTGACTTTGCAGGATATTCATTGATTGCTCTTGGCATAGGCAGGATCCTTGGATTTGAACTGATTGAGAATTTCAAACAGCCATATCTTTCATGCAGCATATCAGAGTTTTGGAGTAGATGGCATATAAGCTTGTCATCCTGGCTTAGAGATTATGTATATATCCCTTTGGGCGGTAATAGGAAGGGCAAGCTTCGTAAGTCTGTCAATTTGATCATTACGTTTATTGTCAGTGGTTTCTGGCATGGAGCAGGTGTACATTATCTTGCATGGGGACTATTGCATGGCATTTATCAGGTTCTGGCAGGTATTATACAACCTGTCAGATTGCATTTTCGTGGCACTGATAAAGTGCAGCGTAATAATTGGCTTCGCAGGATTTTTCAGATAATGATCACTTTTACTTTGGTGGATTTTGCGTGGTTATTCTTTAGAGCATCTTCTTTGTCTTCGGGATTAGAAATTTTACGACTGATGTTAACAGATATGCAGTTAGGGCTTACTGTTTCGTCGGGCTCATGGCTGTTTGGGATGGAGCAGCGACGCTTTATTATATTGCTGGTAGAAATAATATTCATTGCTTTGGTGGATATTGTCCACGAAAAAGGAATAAGTATTACAGAAGTCCTCAATAAAATGACAAGACCCTTACGGTGGAGTGTATATATTGCATTTATAGTGATCATACTGATCGGTGTCATACATGATTATGGCGGAGATTCCTCGTCGTTTATTTATGCCAGATTCTAAAGCGTTATCGAAAGTTCTGTAGGTGTATTATGAAGAGTTTTTATAAAAAAGCTGCATTGCTTGCCTTTTTACTGCTTATAGTTTTGTTGTGCCTGGATATAATGTCAATGTATAAACCCTTTGATAGGATACTGGCTGATCTGACGGACAGCAGCGAATACTTTGGCGGTGGTCCGGATGAAATAATGCCGGCGATTGTCCGTGCGCAGAGTGAAGATGGAACTACTAAACTTATAATAGGTGACAGCGTGTGCAGGCAGCTTTTTAATGATCTCCAGGAGCAAAATGAAGATATTGCTATCATAGGCAGCAATGCAGCGATAACAATGTCGGGACAGTATATACTGGCTAAAGAGTATCTTGATCATCATCCTTCAGCTACAGATGTGTTTCTGATCGTGCTGCCCGCCTCTTTAAAGCAGACCTATAGCATGAATCTTGGATATACATATGCTGTTATGCCCTTTGCTTTGACAGATACACTGTATCATTTGGATGATAATACTCTGGATATTATGGCAGATACATACGGAAGACCCTTCTTGAACGGGTTGGTAGTAAAAGGTTTGCACTTATCAGCAGTCAACAGGAAAATATATCTTAATTATCTTGCTGATCACTCTCATAGTTACAAGCTTTCATCCCCCTTTGAACTGGCAGATCAGTATGTGGGTAAAATCGCAGAGCTTTGCAATGAAAGAGGAGTCAAATTTCATTTATATCCCTGTCCTGTATGCGAGAGTAATAAAGATTCTGCAGAAGCAATGTCAGAGCAATTTGCTTCATCTAAGTTATATGAGATCAATCCTGACTATTTTGATATGATAGATTATTTTTCTGCTGACCAGTCTCAGGACGGAGTACATTTCGATGGGAATGTATATGATAGGGAAATGTTTAATAGCATTATCATGGAAGACTACAAAGGAGAGGTGCTGTTGGATTATTTGAAATACTGAAGTCTTCAGAATAAATCGGTTGAGGATAAAGGTCGCTGCGAATATACTATAGTTATATGATGATTACAGGGGAATGATCAGGACCTAGGGGGGAGCATGTCACAACGACGTGAACAATGGATTGATAATATGCGAGGGTTGGCAGTGCTGCTCGTGCTGCTTAATCACACACCTGATACTAATATAGTAGAGAATGCTCTGCTATCAATGTATATGATTCCGGCATTTTTTCTTGTATCAGGTTATCTGACCAAATATGAAGGGAAGGGCGCGCCTTCATTTTTCTATAACAGGATAGTCAAACTCTTCCTGGTATATGCTCTATATGGGCTATTGGAGCCGTTTCTCAGCGTGTCTGAGGTGAAGAGGATCATCCAAAGTCCTTTACTGATCATGAGCAAGCTATATGGAGCTGTTCGTAACGTGATCTATGGCAAGTGCTTTTGGTTCATTGCCTGCCTGATTCTTGTTAACATCATTTTTCTGCTGATAAAGAGTTTGTCCAGATCAAATGACCTTCTGCTACTGATCTGCAGTGTTGCTGTTTCGATAGTTGGATTTGGATTATCTATAGCTATTGGCGGGGAGAAGCGGATATGGAGCGCAGATACTGCCCTTGTATGCCAGCTTTTCTTTGTGATGGGGCATTTGCTAAAGAAATATGAAAAGCCGCACTGGTACAGTCATCTAAAGGTAAAAGCTTTACTGACCGGTGTTGCCTATATACTTATAGTATTGTTTGTAGGTAGCCGGTATGATTATTCTCTGGTTACAGTGGGCGCGGCTAGAAATCTTTGGGGCATGCTGCCGCTTACTCTGCCTCTTATTTTCCTATGCTTGATATCGGGCCTTTTCTCATCGCGTTTGTTTCCGGGCTTGAAGCTTTTGCCTTTCTTTGGGCAATACTCCCTCCTATACTTTGTTATAGGCAGTCACGGTATGTCTGTTGTTAATAAGATCTTTGAGTATCTGGCTGATAAGACGGGGCTTGGTATTCTTTCAAACAGAGCTATCGTTAATCCAATAATAGCTTATCTTGGGGCAGTGGTATTGATACCTGTTTGCTGGCTTGTAGGTAGATATGCTCCTCTTTTGAACGGGAGCTTTCACATGCCCCGGATCCGCACGGCAGATAGATGATGGGATATCTATGAAGGCAAGGCGCCTGCGAGCTTTATCTATTACCACCCGTCTCATTCAGTAGCTTTATCCACTCTTCTCCAATATGATCCTTGTCATATCTTTCCAGAGCTTCTTTGCTTAGTTTGGAATAACGAGATCGCATTTCCTCATCGTTTAACATCATTTCTATGGCTTTGCTCATGATCAGATAGTTCTTGTCATTAGGGTCATTGCTGCAGGTAGGGATCAGAATGCCGTATTTGCCTTTTTCTATACTGTCTGTGAGATACATCGGGTCAGTGTCAGGAGCCAGTATTTCCCTCGCTCCGCAATCTGTAGATATACAGGGCAGGCCGCAGGCCATGGCTTCTAAGAGAGCATTAGGCATGCCCTCGGCTCTGGATGACAGGACAAAGAGGTCTGCTGCTGCTAGGTATGAAGCGACATTTCTTTTTTCTCCCGCCAGGAGTACTTTATCTTCCAGTTTATTTATTGCTATATAGTTTTCCAGGTCTTTTCTGAGCGGGCCATCGCCCACGATTACCAGGACGGGACTCTTGGCGATAGAAGAGGAGCCGGCATCTGCTTTGGAATAGATACTATCTTGCTTTAGTTCATCAAGAAGCTTCTGAAAAGCCTTGATCAGCTGTAATTGAGACTTGGCTTCAAACAGGCGTGCAACATTCATAATCACGAATCTGTCTTTGACAAAGTCCGTAAAGGCTCTATCGTCAACCTGGTTGATTTGGGGCCTGCTGACAGGATTTGGGATCTCTATAATCTTATGTGGATCTATACCAAAGAAGCTGGTGAGATCGACTTTGGCTCTTGCAGATACGGCAGATATCCTGTCGCAATTCCTATAAGAAATAAGCCTGTATTCTTTTTGCAGTATATTATTGACGAACCTGGATTCTTCATTTCTGACAGAGACGATCTGCTTCTCGCCTGTTCCTGACAGGACGTTGATGATATCAGCACCCGAGAGGAAGCTGACGCAGACATCTATTCCAAGAGATTTTTTGATAGCTCTCATCTCTTTGATCTGCTTTAATACATTGATGCCCTTGGAAAACTTATTGTCTGTCTTCCTTGAATGATGCTTCATGATGATGAGATTTTTCACATCACTCTCGATATCCGGATCACTGTATACAATACATAGCCATGACTCCCATCCGCAGTCATGGCTATTAATATATTCATGTACAAATCTTACTATTTTCTCAGCACCGCCGTGGCTGAGATTATGGGTAAAAAATAATACTTTTTTCATAACGTATTCCCTTTATCGAATATATCGTAAAAATGTGACTGACACATCGTCTTGACTATTTTATCAGAAAAATCCCTTTGAGTGTGGCACGGATTCCGCTGATGGCAATTAAATCGTAGTCGAATGTGAGTATAGGATACAGGCGATTTATTTAAAAGTGCTCTTGACCGTGTATTTATGCGGGTGATAATGTGATAATATCTAAAATAATTTAATTAATTAAGGGGCAGGAGAATATGATCCAAAAGATGAGTCAAAAAGATACAAAACAATACTTCTTTATGTTGCTTGGAGTGTATCTTGTGGCTTATACCGCTTTGTTTCGCGCTGATTTTACTTATGCGGATGATGTGAGGAGAAAGGCTTTTGGCTACCATGGCTGGCTTGATTTTTCCAGATATATCAATACTTTTGTCTCAAGTATCCTCCATGCGGATTGGTACCTTTCTGATATTTCGCCCTTACCTCAATTGATTGCCGTGATCATTCTTTCGCTGAGTGGCCTTATGCTTATTTGTCTGTTCTTTGATGTGAGCACTAAGGCATCATTGCTGGAGAAGATCCTTCGAGTGGGTGCTGTCGCTCAATTAGGACTGTGCCCGTATTTCCTGGGGTGTATATCTTATAAATACGACTCGCCCTATATGGCCTTCGCCATTGGCATCAGTATTCTCCCATTTATGTTTAGTGATAGCTATGGAAAAAAGTCCCATTGGCGTTATGAGATAATATCCTTTATATGCATAATAGCTATGTGTTCATCATATCAGTCGGCATCCGGAGTATATCCTATGGTTGCGCTTTTTTATGTGGCACATCTGCATACTCATAAAGGAAAGTCGATCATAGACTCCCTTTTATTCCTGCTTCGTTCGGCAGTTGTATATATTGCAGCATTGCTCTTTTTTGCCGTTGTATTGATGCGCCATGAGAACACAGAGCTTTCACATCTTGGCGCAGGTTTGATTTTTACACGATATTCCACATGGTTTTCATGCGTTTTATCTGATTACAAGAACAGCTGGTTACTTCTGATCATTCTTTTGATAGTTTTGGCTTTGGTGGTACAGGTGTTTTATTCTCGCTTGCAGCTAATGTATAGGTTGTTTATATGGCTTTTGGTATTACTGCTTGCAGCGCTGCTGATATTTGGAGCGCTTGTTGTCTTGCAAAGGGACAATTATTATCCCAGGTCTATGATAGGTATAGGCGTATATTTATCACTGGTATCCTGCATTGTGATATCAGATAGATTTCATATTATCTGGCTTGATAGAGCGCGATATATTTATTGTCTGATTCCTCTGGCACTGACATGGTGCTTTTTGATCTATTCATTGACTTATGGCAATTGTCTTGCTGAGCAAAAAAGATATACAGACATGCGGCTTCAGCTTCTACTTCAAGATATAAATGAGGTGGAATGTACAATGAATGGAGAGATAAATAAGATAGCAGTTAATGGAACGCTAGGATTATCTCCAATAGTCCAAAGGGTAGCAGGAGATAACAGCTTGCTGCATGAGCTTATGGTCTACAATATTCCGGGAGAAGCACCAGAGGGGACGATTTGGTTCATAGAATATTTTGGACTTAGTAGGTATGAACTGGTATCGTGGGATGATCATGCTGATAATTCACAGCTCGTTGCCAGGAGGCTCTTTTATGATCTGTATAGATCAGATGATGTCCTGATGATAGAGTGGAAAAAAGAAGCCCCTGCACAACGATGATGTTATTAGAATTCTTATATCTTTTTATGATGGTTATGATAATTGTTGGATTGAAAAGTGTTGGGAGTGGCGATTGAGGATTATATGAAAAATAATACACTTAGGAATATAGTTAGGTATATCAGGAGGTTTGAAGTAAGAAATGCAATGAATATTTCTTGGTATTCCAAAAACAATCAAACTTTTGGACTTAGGCATTTTGTATGCAGGAGAATAGCAAAATATTATTATAATAAACATTTTATCAAGCTTGGCGGAGAAGTTAAGGTTGGTAAAGGGCTGTATTTTCCGCATCCCAATAACATAGTAATTGGAGGAAGTTCTCATATAGGAGATTATGTGACTGTTTTCCAAAATGTTACACTTGGACAGAATCGTAACCAAGGTAAATATCCTTGGATAGAGGATTATGCAGTAATTTATACAGGAGCTACAATTATAGGTGATGTAAGGGTTGGAAAGGGAGCGGTTGTTGGTGCAAATGCTGTTGTAGTAAAGGATGTTCCTGATTATGCTATTGTTGCAGGGGCACCAGCAATCAAGATTGGTGAAAGAGAGCGGCCTATAGTTGAGGGTGGAAAACCATCTAAAGTAGAATTTCCCTATTTGGAGTATTAGTTTGTTGCAATGGACAGATGCTAAATGACTATTGAACAAAACGATTGCTTTTGGATAGGGCATGTATTTGTCATTTATAGTATTTATCTGTTAGTAAACACTTTTATAAACTCCCTCACCTTAGCTTCATTGGATAGCTTATCCCTATATAATCTGCAGTTCTCTACATAAGATGAGTTATCTCTATCAATGTCAGCCAGCTGCTTGCTGCTGATCTTCTCTGCTATGATGCCAAGGCTGCCTTCTATGATCTCAGGTGTATTAAGGGGCACAGGAGTGGAGACCACAGGTGTACCGCAGGCAATGGACTCTATTATGGAGATCATACTGTTGTCTTTTTCAGTATTGATCAGCATTGCCTTTGCATGCTGCAGATAGGGCAGCATCTTGTCGTGGCCAAGCTTCCCGGTGAAGACCACACGGTCGCTGATAGAGAGACTGCCGGCCAGCTCTTCCAGCTCTTTTCTTTTGTCACCGTCTCCTATGATGACCAGCTTGCTGAGGCTTTTGTTGCCATATTCACTAAAAGCCCTGATGATCCCATCTATTCTCTTCCTGGCTATCAGCTGGGATACCACGACGAAATAATCTTCCTTTTCCCCGCAAAAAGCGAATTTACCAAGGTCTATGCCATGTCCGATCACAGTCTCTGATACATTATGGCAATAGCGTGAAGCAAATTCTTTTGCTGCCTCTGACCTGCCTATGACCAGGGTATTTCTCATGCAGATACGTGCAATGATGTTATACCAGATTTTGGAAGGTATCTTATGCATGAGATTATTGTGCTTGGCAAGCTCATGCCATATGATGGTCTTGCCCTTACCGAGTCTGACTGCTGCGAGTGTGTGCAGGGCGAAGATCTCTCCGCTGATGATCATATCTATCTGATCAATGTTCTGTCTGATATATTTTGACAGCTCTGGCATATAGGGGATCCTATGGACCTTGAATATACGGGCGAGCTTGCATGGTGCCCATATCACCTTAAAGGGATAATCTTCCTCCCCGGTGATCTTATAGGACTCAGCCATAAAGAGTGTGACATTATGACCTTCCCTGACAAAAGCCGAGGCAAGGCCGTATATCATGGTATCCTTTATGGAGCCTGCTCTCTTTATATGCTCAGTTTCTGAGGTATATGGAATTGGATTTATTATTAGTATATTCATATCACTGACCATTCTATCATTTTTTGGGCTCTAAGCCTATGGTATAATTGTGGCGAGCGTTGTAGGAAGATATCAGGGATGATATTATTATGTATAGATGACGTGATAAATGGCGATACAGTAACGAAGGGGATATGCGTGAAAACATTTAATACAACTGCGGTGTGTGTTCCAACAAAACATTACATGGTTGATCTTTCTGAAAGAGTTGGAGAGATAACTAAGCAGCTGGTTGATACTGGCAAGTATTTTACTATTAATAGAGCACGTCAGTATGGAAAGACAACTACACTTACCGCGTTAGAGCAGTATCTTTCGGATAGATATGATGTTATAAGTATAGATTTTCAGGATATTACCGGTGCTGATTATATTGATGAGAATCAGTTTGTAAAGGGGCTTGCGGGAGTGCTCTGTGATGCAAAAGACAGTATGGACATTGCGCTTCCGGTGAAGTATTATGATTTGCTTAAAAATCTTTCATTGCAGGAGAAAGATGCTAAGCTCAATGATATTTTCAGGATATTTGAGGAGCTGTGTAAAGAAGCAGACAGACCCATTGTATGGATAATGGACGAAGTTGATACTGCTACTAACAATCAGGTTTTTCTTGATTTTTTAGGAAAATTAAGATCTGGATATTTAAAAAAAGAAAAGAATCCCAATTATAAAACCTTCCAATCTGTTATCCTTGCAGGAGTGACGGATGTCAAGCACCTTAAGTCTAAGATACGTGGCGAGGCGGATTCCAAAGAAAACAGTCCATGGAATATCGCTGCGGACTTTACTATTGATATGAGCCTTTCGGCAGATGGTATAAAAGGAATGCTGGATGAGTATGAGGCAGACCATCATACCGGAATGAATACTGAGGAGATGGCAGGCATGATCAGGGATTTTACTAATGGGTATCCTTTTCTTGTCAGCCGTATCTGCGAACTGCTAGATACAGAGGTGAGCAAAAAAATAGTAAATGCAAAAGATAGATGGACGAGGGATGGTATAGATGAAGCTGTTAAGATGATACTATCTGAGGACAACACTTTGTTCCAATCGTTGACAGGAAAGCTTAATAACCTTCCTGAATTAAAAGCCTCTCTCAGGAGTATCCTCATGGAAGGAACCAAACTTACATGGAATCCGGATCAGAGGGATATCGTTCTCATGCAAATGTATGGCTTTGTCAGAAATGCCAATAATAGCGTAAGGATAGATAACAGGATATTTGAAACAAGGTTGTACAATCTTTTTCTTTCTGAAGAAGAGATGAAAAGCAGTGTGTTTTTTAGAGAGGGTGACCTTGCCAAAAATATATTTGTTGAAAACGGCAAGCTAAATGTACGTCTTATTCTGGAACATTTTATACAGACCTATCAGCAGATCTATGGCCCGCTTGAGGATAAATTTAAAGAGAAGGATGGCAGAGAACAGTTTCTTCTTTACCTAAAACCCATTATCAATGGAACTGGGAACTATTATATTGAAGCTCAAACGAGAGACCAGAAAAGGACAGATATCATAATTGATTATCTTGGACACCAATACATCATTGAATTGAAAATCTGGCATGGCGAGCGATATAACGAAAGTGGAGAAAAGCAGATAAGTGAGTATCTTGACTACTTTAATCTGACTACGGGGTATATGCTCAGTTTCAATTTTAATAAGAGCAAAGAAATCGGAGTTAAGAGGGTTTATTTTGGTGACAAGCTTCTGTATGAGGCAACAGTTTGATATAAGGGAAAATATATAATTCAATGATTTAAAGCATGGGAGCTTCACTATGATGGGGCTCCTTTCCTTTTGGGTTACTGTTCAGACCCCAACTTGAGATAAAAATACCGGTGATCTAGACTTTTATCAGTCGGACCACCGGTATTTTCTATCAAATATCTCTGACACATTCGTGTAAATATTGCTGGGATCATTTTCGCGCAGCGTAACCAGCACACCCAATCCATCGCAGTAATACTCTAGACTGCTGAATGACCGGTATGTCATGACCTGCTTGATTTTACGTTTTACCTTACGAGCCTGACGCTCACTTAAGTTATTATTGTGCGGAACTCTTTTATCATGAAGGAACAGCAGATGGTTATGCATGTATTTCTCCATTCGTTTATACAGGTTGTAACCATCCTTATAATACTTGCCA